>CAVQYK010000024.1:0-825641 GCA_963718215.1 uncultured Chloroflexia bacterium | reverse complement strand
AGTTCATCCCCTTTGACCTGCTCGAAATTGCCGGTCGTGCGCCACAGAATTTCACCCGCCCGATTGACCAGCAGGATATGAACCTCGCTCTTATCCGGGATACCGGTGGCCTGCATGAATTTTTTCAGGTCAATATAGAGGGTAATGGTGCGTTGACGAGCCTTCGGGTCGGGAATGCCCGCCCGCATTCCCTCGTTGATAAAGGTACGCGAGACCGCCGGCAGTTCCTCGATGGTTGGAAATTCATAGTAAACCACACCGGGAAACGTGCCTTCCACTTCCTGCGCGTACGGAAGCCAGGTGTTGATGACCAATTGCTGCTGTTGCAGGAAGGCGATGAAAATCAGGTTGAGTTCCCCGGCAAAGTCACGCGGGAATTGGAGTTCCTGCCGGTCGAGATTGAAACCCGAAACGGTGGGGAAATGCAATTTGTCTGAGGTGACAACCAATTGGCTGCGCCCAACCAGGAGTCGCCAGGCCATCAAACCAGCGCCAACGACTATCACGATGGTCAATAGAAAAATCCACATCGTTCGTATCCTCGTTTTCATCAGTATTTTAGCCATTCAGAAACCTTTCTTTGCCAATCTTGGCGAAAAACACAAATTCCATACCGCCATCAGCGGATCAGTGCCTGTGACGGGCTGTACCAAAAGCATGACAGGATGAACTACGGCAAAGGCAGGTTCCCGGCATACCCCGTCAACTCGATGTAGCCATTCCCATTGACAGATTTGCCAGCGCACGTCCCTTCAAAGCGGACGGCTCCCTCCCAGTACGTAAATGCAGGGAAATTGACTTCCTGGTCGGGCATCCATGGGCGGATGTCGAGCAGGCAGTTCGGTTCTTCCAGTTGAATCTGCCACGCAGACGGATACACCCCACCCGTGTGCGGACTGCGCCATTGGTCGAGGACGGTGATGCTGAAATCGTCGTTTTGCAGGGAGCGGGTCGAGCCGTCAGCATGGATAAAGGTCCCGCTCGACGAATCAGACGTCCCGCCGCCTGATTCGCGCAACTGGAACAGCATCAACGCTGAACCATCGTTGAATTGCAGGGAGAACCAGTCCCAGCCGATCTGTCCTTCATCCAGAACGCCGGTGCTGAACTCGTGATCCTTCCATGCCAACCCGCTGACTGGATAGGTTTCGCCTTGCACCCGTACTGTCCCTTCGGCGCGCAGGCGCGGCTGGCTGTAATAGTATGAGGCGTTTGTAACTTCTCTGCCCTTGCGGCTGTACCCGTTCTCGCCATGCAGGATGACGCCCATTTCATCGGTCAGGTTCAGGTCAATGGCGATTCCGTCCTGTGCGGCTTGCAGGCGATAGGAGTCTTTGCCCGTTTCGACAATGCTCCAATCTTCGAGCCAGACGCGGTAGGGACTTCCCTGCGCGCCTGCCAGGCCGGGACCCGGGCGGGCGTAGCGTTCGTAGGCATGGAACTCATTTGCCTCGATGTCGCTGAGGGCGAAGTGGGCAAAATACAGACTTTCGCTGTACCAGGTCGAGTTGTCGGGCAGGTCAACTGTCGGGGGCACCAGGCTCACTCGAAACACGGTCAACTCGAAGCCGAAGGGACGACCGTCGGGCGTGGTCAGGTTTCCGGTGTAGTACCACCACTCCGTCCGAAAGTCTGGATGCCCGCCAAAATCGTCGGGAAAGGTCAGGGGACGCGATCCATCCGCGTAGGTGAAGCCCTGCGGGATTTCAGGGGAGAAATCCACGGCGTGCAGTTCGGCAGCAGGCGTGACTTGCGGCGCGCAGGCGTTCAGGAGGAGCGCGGCTGATATGAGAATAACATGAAAGATCGGGGCTCTGAGAAAGTTCATTGGAGTATGATACGTCTGTGGGTTTGTGAAAGATTAGACAACATATTCTGCGAAAGTCCTACCTGATGACAGCCTTTCTTCGTTTCCAAGACCTGACCAAATCCTATTACGAGGGCGACGTGCAACGCGTCGTCCTGCAGAACGCGCACGCCGAGTTCCAGCCTGGCGAGATGACCGCCATCCTCGGCAAGAGCGGCAGCGGCAAAAGCACCCTGCTCAACCTGATCAGCGGCATCGACGCGCCCGACAGCGGGCAGATCTGGGTGGACGGGCGCGACCTCGCCGCCCTGCCCGAGCGCGAACGGACTCTCTTCCGCCGCGCACAAATCGGGTTCATTTTCCAGTTCTTCAATTTGATCCCCACGCTGACCGTCGGCGAGAACATCAGCCTGCCGCTGGAACTTAACCGGGTCCCACGCGCGCAGGCACAGAAGAAAGCCAAGGATTTTCTGGACTCGGTCGGACTGGCCGACCGTTGGGCGACGTTTCCCGAGAAACTCTCCGGCGGCGAACAACAGCGCGTCGCACTTGCCCGGGCGCTGGTCCACGACCCGCTGCTGATCCTCGCCGACGAACCGACCGGCAACCTCGATGAGGAAACTGGCGCGCAGGTCATGTCCCTGCTGGCAAAACTAACCCGCGAACAGAACCGTACCCTGCTCATGGTGACGCACAGCGTCGAAGCCGCCTCCCACGCGGACAGGGTCCTGCGCCTCTCGCACGGTCAACTGGTGGCGGAGCGCTAAAGCCAATGCTTTCGCTGCGCACCCTGCTTCGGCATCCCATCCAATTTGCGCTGATGACGCTGGGCATCGCGCTCGGTGTGGCAGTCATGGTTGGGATCGACCTCGCCAATGCCAGCGCCGAACGCGCCTTCGACCTGAGCGCCAGCGCCGTGACGGGACGCGCCACCCATGCCATTGTCGCCAGCGGCGGCGGGGTGGACGAGGCGCTCTACGTCCGTCTGCGTACCGACCCGCAGTGGCGCAGTCAATTCGAGAGCGCACCGACTGTCCGGGCTTTTGTCGTCAGCCCGCAATTGGGGGAGATTCCATTCACCCTGCTTGGCATAGACCCGTTCGCCGAAGCGCCCTTCCGCAGTTATCTCGGCGGGGGACAGGGCTTCGACTTTCAATCCATCGCCCCGCTTCTCACCCAGCCTGGCGCGGTCCTGCTCTCCGCGTCGACAGCCGCACGCTACGGCTTGACGCCCTGCACGAACGAACTGAACGACTCCTGCCGCCTCGACCTCTCCATCAACGGTGAGACGCGCCCTGCCTACCTCGCTGGTCTGCTCGAACCCTCCGATGACTTCACCCGCCGCGCGCTCGACACCCTGATCCTGGCCGACATTGCCACCGCCCAAAGCCTGACCGGTACAGGAGGCAAACTCACCCAGATTGACCTGATCCTGCCCGAAGGCTACGACACCGCCAGCCTCGCCGCCGCGCTCCCGGCAGGCAATCTGCTCGTCGCCTCCGCCACGCGCAACGACCAGGTCAACATCATGACCGCCGCCTTCCGCGTCAACCTGACCGCGCTCAGCCTGCTGGCGCTCGTCGTTGGCATCTTCCTCATCTACAACACCATGACCTTTTCCATCGTCCAGCGCCGCGCCCTGTTTGGCACGCTCCGCAGTCTCGGCTACACCCGCGAGCAGGTCTTTGGCATGGTGCTGGGCGAAGCCGCCCTGGTCGGAGCGCTCGGCGCCGGCATCGGACTGGGTTTGGGCATCCTGCTCGGTCAGGGCGCAGTGCAGATGGTCACGCAGACCATCAACGACCTGTTCTTCGTGGTCAGCGTGCGCGGCGTGCAAATCCCTGCATCCAGTTTGCTCAAGGGCGGTTTGGCGGGTTTGCTTGCCAGCCTGCTGGCTGCCGCCCCGCCCGCCTGGGAAGCCGCCTCCGTCCCGCCGCGCCTTGCCCTCTCGCGCGCAGGGCTGGAGAGCAAAGCGGGCGCTGCCGTCAATCTCGCCGCCGTTCTCGGCATCCTTGCCGCCCTCGTTGGCGGATTGATTCTCACCATTCCCACCCGCGACCTGGTTGTCAGTTTCACGGGCACGTTTGCCGTGGTCATCGGCATGGCGGCGCTGACCCCGTTCGTCACGGTGACACTCATGCGCCTGCTCAACGACCCGCTTGCCGCACTCTTTGGCTTGCTGGGACGGCTCGCCCCGCGCAACGTCATCCGCTCGCAAAGCCGCACTGCCGTTGCCGTCGCTGCGCTGATGATCGCCGTCTCGGTTACCATTGGCGTGCAGGTCATGATCACCAGTTTCCGCACCACCGTCACGCTCTGGCTCGACCAAACCCTGCAAGGTGACATCTACGTCGCCGCGCAAGGCTTGAGTGCCACCCGTCTCGACACCCCGCTCGACCCTGAAGTGGTCGCCATTGCTCGCTCAAATCCGCTCGTGCAGTCCAGCGCGGTCGTGCGCGTTGTCAGCGTGGAGACCGAGTCTGGGTCTGTGGATCTGGTTGCGGCGACGCCCGATCCGCTGCTCGATGCGCGCATCCTGCTGGATGGGAATCCCGAAGACGTTGTCAGGGAGATGAAGGAAGGGGCGATCCTGCTCTCCGAGCCGCTTGCCGTGCGTCTCGGCATCACCTCCGCCGGCGGGACGCTCCCGCTTCTGACTCCCGAGGGCTGGGTTCCGTTTCCCATCGCCGGAATCTACGCCGACTACGCCTCGACGCGCGGCACCATCCGCATGGACATTGACGTGTATCGCTCACTTTGGAAGGACAACACTCTCAACGGTGTTTCGCTCACCCTCGCCCCCGCCGCGGATGTGGACGCGGTCACCGCCGATCTGCGCACACAGATGGCGGGTTTCGAACGGGTGCAGGTCAACCCCAGCGGCGCGCTGAGAAATGACGCGCTCGCCATCTTCGACCGCACCTTTGCCATCACCACCGCCATGCAGTTGGTCACAACATTGGTGGCGTTCATTGGGGTGCTGAGTTCTCTCCTGTCGTTGCAGTTGGAAAAAGCCCGCGAAATGGGCATTTTGCGCGCCCTCGGCTTAACCCTTGCCGAAATGCGCCGCCTGACCTTCTGGGAGACGGGTCTGCTGGGCATATCGGCGGGATTGCTTGCTTTGCCCACCGGCTACATCCTTGCCTGGATCCTCATCTTCATCATCAACCAGCGTTCCTTCGGCTGGACGCTTCAAATGCAGGTCGAAGCGCTGCCCTTCGTGCAAGCCTTTGCCCTGGCGGTCAGCGCCGCCCTGCTTGCCGCCGTCTACCCTGCGTTCCGCCTGAGCCGCATGCAAACTGCCGAAGCCCTGCGCGGAGAGTGAGTGACCGGAGCCTGCCTCCTAAAGGCGTTTGCCATTATCAAAGATATGTATCGGATACTGATATCGCTAATCCTGCAATCAATTGGAGAGAAATATGGAAACTAAAAGCTCAGTTCGTATCGCATTTCGGTTCATTGAGTTGGATCTTCCACTCGGCAGGATAAAGACCTGCGGTTTTGACCCTGACGCGACTTTGCTCTGAACCAATTTGGAGAAAATCGCGTCCCTTCCCCGCGGGGCATCGCCCCGGTCAAGTGCAGCTTGGGTTGGCTGGCAATTAGAATAACAATACACTAATTCTGAAACCGAGTGGGATATTTCGGCGGCAATACAGATAGATTCTCAAGCCCAAATCCGCGTACACTGCCTGCCATACTCAGCCAAAAAGAAATTTGTGCCATATATTCCGGGGGGTAGGGCTGATCGTTCTCAATCCACCAGTTCACCAATCCAATTTGAGCACTGGCGACATGATAGGCGATAATTTCTACCGGAGCCAATAGCTGTTCTTTCGGAAAGCGTTCTTCTATCTGTACTTGAAATCTTTCCGCAAATAATTGGATTAATCGCTTTGTCAATAACTGTCCAGCATGACTATTGGATAAGACCCGAAATATCTTTCCATCTTCCTTAAGTTGTTTATAAACAGCCAGCATCGGTGAATACCCTTGTCGGAATTCTTCATTCGATGCCTGTCCGGTAAGTCTGGCATGATTTTCATAAATCACATCGATACAATCGATCAGTAATTCTTCTTTATTTTTGTAATGTCTGTAAAAGGTCACCCGGGCTGCTTCGGCTTCCGTGGCAATATCCTGGATTGAAATCGCATCATACCCTTTTTCCAATAACAAGCGGATGAATGCTTCCCGCAGTCCGCGTTTTGTTTTGATCACCCGCAAATCATTTTGATCAATGCTCATAATGTTACACCTGTTACTTAAGTTTCAGTGCTTGAAAATTGCCTGTTGCCATGTTTGCAACTGTTAGTTATGATACAAATCGTAACATAGAAATTGCCCGCCGTGTCAACGAGTTCATTGAGGTTACGTCGCAAGACTGAAACTCAGAAACAGAGCAACATTTACCTGCTCAATGGAAGAAACCATGGAGAAAAAACGAAAATGGAAAACAGAAAGATTTCAATGGTTACCGACCCTGATCATTTTATGGAACATCATCGACATCGCGGTTCACGTAGGCCTCAACATGGCCGAGCCGTGGCAAATCGCCGGGAACATCGTTGGCATCGTTGCCGCATTGATCGTGTTCTTCGGTATGGCCAAATCCTATGCGTGGCAGATTTTGAGCGGTACGGCCGTCGTCGTGGTTGTACTCAATGTGATCCACTCTATCCTACATGGCTGGCTCACGGCATCGTTTGTTTTCATCGGAATCAGCCTGATCTTGCTGCTGCTTGGGGCACAAAACCTGTACCGGGAAGCAAATGCAGGTGGGGGAAATCCGGCCTACCTGCGCTGGTGGGCTGCAATCGGTGCCACGGCCGTAGGCATTCTCTTGATCACCCTTGTCGGTGAGCAGGGGACTCTCCCCATCGCCCCGCTCAACCAACTCCACGATGGCCGGTTGGTCGCGGCCGATTACTGGTCCGAGGAGCCGCTGATTCTGTCGGCCGGACTCGGTTTTGACAACATCGTCGGTTTGCCTGAGGTGACCGAAGAAACTGTGCGAGAAGCTGGCGGCAGTTGGTATGGTTCGGTCTCTTGTACCAATGGTGAAGAGCCAGGAACAGCTGCTTATACGAGCACGTCCGCATCAGATGGGGTTGCGCTGTTCTTCAAAGGCTTCTCTGAATATGATGATGGGTTGCCCATTGTCTTTAGCTGGCCGGTTGCAACTGAAACGGTGGATCTCACTGATTTCCGGTTCACGCTGAACACTGGCGAGGTCGTTTTCCCCAATAGCATTGGGATGTGGCCGAACTGGGAACTTAATGAGCGCAACACCGTCGTCGCCTTTGGCGATTTTGGCAACCGCGGCTTGAGCAGCGAGGCTGACGCGGTCTTTCCCGTCCGGTTGGACATTGTGGAAGATGACACCCCACTCTTGCTGATCGGGCCGGTGGGTCAGGAGTTCAACGCGGTAGGGTTAAGCTGGGAAACCAATTCGTCCCCTTACGATTCGGGTCCCAAGCTGGTGGGCGCCAAACTCAATTTCGTTGGGAATGAGGCACTTGGCGAAGGGGGGCTGAGCATAGCGCAAGTGATTGGTCTGCTTCCCAATGATGAATTTGCCCTCTATGAGGAAGGTGATTTCCGCATCCGTGTGCTCACAACGGGTGGCTTTTCCCCCGATGGTGTGACAGGCATACACCCCGATAGGTATGAAGATTTCTTCCGTGTCCATGTCAACGGGGAAGATGGAGAAACTGTCCTTCTCGAAGAGGTTGGGGTCGAATATGCGGTCGCAGGGGGGACGTTGCGCGTCGTTGGTTTGTCTGAGCTCGGACAACGCGAGAACCCGGATGAAGGCATCTACTACGATGGCTGTTATGCCGAAGACCGCGACAACTACATCGACATCATCCTGGTGGGTGATGAAGAAGCGGCCCGTAACATCACTTTTGTGGAAATCCCCTCACTGGAAGGTGGCTACAGTGCTTTTTACAATCCCGGTGGACCTGGACCGGAGCCATTTGAAGGTGTCCGTTACACCGCCCCCGGCCCGCCCGATCTGGAACCGGTGATCATTGCGTTGGACGACCCGATGCGGGTTGATCGGGCAGCACCCTAGGAACCTCGATAAGGAAAATATCATGACCGGACGAAACATCATTGTTGGCGGTACAGTTGTCCTCGTTGCCGTTCTTGCCATCGGGTCTGCTCTTTCTGCAGAGCAACGGCGCTGAGGGAGCCCTCCGCCGCACGATCATCAACAACCTCGAACAGGACAGTGAAACGGCATCTGAACTGCAGCGCACCGGCCGGATCACAATCGTTTTGGTCGGCACGGGCAGCCCGCTTGCGGCAGTTTACCCTGCCTGGCGACTGAGCCGTATGCAAACCGCCGAAGCCCTGCGCGGAGAGTGACCCATGCCGACGATGCGAAAAAAGTCTGACTTGCCCGTCAAAACCTGCCCTGTCTGTAAACGTCCTTTTGTGTGGCGAAAAAAGTGGCGTAAGGATTGGGATCACGTCATTTATTGTTCTGAAAAATGCCGCCGCGCCCCTCAAAAGAAAGGTTAATTCCATGTCCAACGTTTCTCAGCTTAACACCGATATTCTCATCGTTGGCGCAGGCATGGCAGGACTGCTTGCCGCTGCTGATCTACAATCCAGCGGATTTCAATCCCCTCGTGGTGGACAAGGGGCGCGGCGTGGGCGGACGCCTCGCCAGCACGCCGCATCGGTTCTGCCACCTTCGATCACGGCGCTCAGTTCATTACTGCCCGCACCCCGCGCTTTGCTGCCTTGTTGAGTGAATGGCAGGGGATGGGTCTTGTCACAGAATGGTATCGCGGTACGAACGAGGAACACATCCACTGGCGGGGCATGCCGTCCATGACGGCGATCCCCAAACATCTGGCTAAATCCTTGAATGTACGGCTTGAAATGAAAATGGCTGCCATCAAACAGGAAAGTTCCCATTGGCTGGCAGTCTTTGAAAATGGTGAAACGATTGCCGCGAACGCTGTCCTGCTCACTGCGCCTGTCCCGCAGTCACTGGCTTTGCTGGATGCCGGCGGGGTGGCGCTTGAAGCGTCGATGCGGGAGCAGCTTGAGGCGGTGGAATATGAACCGTGCATGGCTGTCATGGCAGTGCTGAACGGTCAGTCGAACATCCCCCAGCCTGGTTTGCTGCGCTTTGATGCGGGTCCCATTGGCTGGATCGCCGATAATCAAGCCAAGGGCATCTCAGCAGTTTCGGCAGTGACCATCCATGCCACGCCCGTCTATAGTTCAACACATTGGGATGATGACCGCCAGGAAATCGGCCGGGATCTACTGGCAGCCGCCGCCCCCTGGCTCGGTTCTGAAGTCGCCGAGTTTCAAGTCCATGCCTGGCGGTATGCGCGACCAGTGCATGCGCCAGACCATCCCTGCCTGATCTTGAATCAATCGCCTGCATTGCTGATGGCGGGGGATGCCTTTGGCGGTCCGCGCGTGGAAGGAGCGGCGCTTTCTGGTTGGGCGGCGGCAGAGGTGTTGAAGGAACTCCAGCGTTAAGTTTTCTCAGCCTTTGGTCCGAAGTGTGGAACGTCAACCGTCAAAGCTGATCGTCTGTCCGGTGATCGAGTCCGCTTCTGGAGAAAGTAGAAAGACAGCGAGTGCCGCAACATCCTCGGGCGTGCCAAGCCGTTCCAGCGATGGCCGCGGCACAGATCCGCCCGAGAGGCGATAGAAATTGTTGGAAAGAAGTTTCAGCGTAAATCAATCCATGCGCAGGGAAAGCGCATGAGAATTATTCAGCGTCTGTAGAGTCCATCCCGGACACTTGTACGGCGTCGGACTGTTCCGGCAGGTGCGGATAGCCCTCGAAATCAATCCAATGGCCTGAGCGGCGCGATTTGGTCTCGAGATAGAAACGGTTATGCTCGTTGGGCGGAATGATGTGCGGCAGACGGTCGACCACATTGATCTGGTAACGGCGGAGTTCGTCCACTTTCTTGGGGTTATTGGTCATCAGGCGCACGCTCTTAATGCCCAATGTGTGCAACATGTGTGCGGCCACGGCGAAGTCGCGTTCGTCGTCACGAAAGCCAAGCGCGAGATTGGCCTCGACCGTGTCGAGGCCGCCATCTTGCAATTGGTAGGCGCGAATTTTATTGAGCAGTCCGATACCGCGTCCCTCCTGACGCAGATAGAGCACAATTCCCAAGGGTTCCTCGGCAATGCGTTCCAGCGAGACCTTCAGTTGGTCACGGCAGTCACAGCGCAGTGAGCCGAGCGCATCGCCGGTCAGGCATTCAGAATGCAGACGTACGGGAACGTTTTCCATACCGACCACTTCGCCATGCACAACCGCAATATGATCTTTCTCGTCACGATTGTTCCAAAAAGCGACGATGTTGAAGTGGCCGAACTCGGTTGGCAGGTCTGCAACGCCGGCCGCGCGGACACAGACGTGGTCAGGGCCGTAGCCCGCACAGCTATGTTCTTTGTCGTTTTCGACCAGGTCGAGCAATTTTTGTGAAACTTGTTTTTTCATTTTGTCTCCTTGAGCAAGTCAGCCAGATGGCGGCCCGAAAGGAAGGCTCCTTCCAGTCCGCCGGCGGGGTTAAAATATTCGCCGATAATTCCCAGTTTGCAACCAGCGATGTTTTGTAAGAGCGGTCCGCGCAGGCGACTGGCGCTATCGAGGCGCAACTCAAGCCAGCGGTGCGGCCGCTGCCAGTCTGGCTTCATCACCCAGTCACCGAGAAGCAGCGCTGCTTCGCGTAGGATGTCACGAGTCCATTCCTCGACGGGTGAATTGAGGCGCTGACGACTCCAGGCGGGCTGCGCCTGAATGCACAAACCGAGTTTTTGCCCAGCTGCGTTCTTACTGCTTTCATTGCTGATCAGTTGAATGGAGGCTGAAGTTTCTGGCAAAAGCAGATGCCAGTCCGGCTGTGCCGGAGGGGTATCGTAGCAGACGAGCAGGGACAGCGCTGGAAGGGTCGGGGCCAGGCCGAAGAGGGCCATGGCTCCAGCTGTGGACGGGCCGAAATCCGAATCTCTTAACAGGCGCAGGCTTTCAGCGTTTGCCCCGGCCAGTACGAGCGTCTGTGTGCTGAGCGAGAAATTCGCGCCGCTCATCTGAAGACTGCCATGCAGAGTTTTGAGGCTGGCCACTTCTGACTCGCGCAAAATCTCAATGCCCTCAGCCAGCTTCTTGGCCAACGTGTTGAGCCCGCCGCGCAATGCGGCATGGCGCACACCCGGGTCCAATGCACGCGGCTGGCAGGTGAGACCGTTGCCCTGCACGCGCTGGGGCCAACCAGACAAAACGTCCGCCCCCAGCAGCTGGTCAACGGTCTGCCAGAAGAGCGGCGAGCGGGCATGTAAAAAAGGTGTGCCATAATCCATGGGCATGTCCGCGTGCCGCCAGGTGGCGCAGCGTCCGCCGACGGCGCGACTGCGTTCCAGGATCAAGACCTCGCGCCCGTGCTGTTTCATGGTCCGCGCGAAGCTCAAGCCAGCAATGCCGGCGCCGATCACCACTATGTCAACTTTTCTCGTTTGCATGTTTTACCCAGCTGTGGGTCAATCTTTGTGGCTCGCACTGCCTGCGACTCCGGGGTGGTTCAGTCCCGCCTGTCGCAGTTTTTTACGGAAAACGCGCCAATTTCGAAGCGTTTGAGTTATCCCGAACGGAGTGCGGCTTCCCTGGCTGCCGTTCCAGGCGAATGGAAGGACAACAATGAGCAAAACCGGGAAAATAAGTAACGAAGTACGATCGATTTTCTGCATGGAAGGAGTTCCTTTTCGATCAGCAAAATGGTTAGCGTTTGTCGAACAAGTAGTGCGACACCAGGTATTCAGTTCCCCGGCGCAGTTTCCAGGTTTCCTCACATGCCATGAAAAACAAGCGCCAATTGACCAGCCAGAGTGTCTCCTGGTCCGCCCCGTAGATACCGGCAATGACCTTGCGCACCTCGGCTTTGTGCTTGTCAAGCTTTTCCAGCCAGGCACGCAGCGTTCGGGCGTAATGCAGGCCGCTGACCCGCCAGTGACCGCTCAAGACCAGGTCGCGCTGAAAGTGCAGTAACAAGTCGTCCGATGGCATCAGGCCGCCGGTAAAGAACGTCTGCGCCATCCAGTTGCCGGGATCGTTTGCATCGAACTCGTAGGCAAACTCGCGGTGCGAAAAGATATGCACAAACAATTTTCCATCCGGTTTGAGGCAAGCCGCCAGGTTAGACATCAAGCGCTCATAATTCTTCATGTGCTCGAACATCTCGATGGAGACAATGCGATCAAAGCGGCGCTCAAACTGTAGATGGTTCACATCGGCCGTGATGGTTTGAATTGTCTGGATGTTCTGGCGGCGGCATTGCGCGTCAATGTATTCCTTCTGCGAGTGCGAATTCGACACTGCCACCACGCGGCTGTTCGGATAGTGTTCGGCCACCCACAGGCAAAACGAGCCCCACCCACAACCCAGATCGAGGATGTCCATGCCGTCTTCCAGTTGGGCGCGCTCGCAAGTCAACTGAAACATGGCGTCTTCGGCCTGATCGAGCGAGTTGACGCCTGGCGGCCAGTAACAGCAACTGTACTTGCGCCGTTTGCCCAGCACAAGATTAAAGAACTCGGCGGATACTTCGTAGTGCTGCCGGTTCGCCTGGTCAACCTCGATTGCAATTGGGCTTTGCCTGAGCCTGGCGATTAACGCCAAACGCCCGGCCTCTCGCTCATCCTGGCCGACCCGGAGCCTTCGTCTCACACCAGCTTCAAGACTGGCGCGGATACCCAGGCGAATCAGCCAATCGGGAATTCGATTCGTTTCGACCCATTTCATATATCCCATGCGGTTACCTCGAACGGTACTCATCGCCGCAATCGCCGATGAGGCGATAGAGATCGTTTGACCTGACCAGAACATTCTCGATCTGCGCCAGGTCTTGTGCATCCAACTGCAAACCGGATACGCCGGCATTTTCCTTGTGATGGTCGTTCAGACCCAGTCGGACACCGATGATCACCCCGGCCACTTTGGGTTTGTCCAGGATATAGCGTGTGGCTACGTTCGCAATTGAAACGGTATGCTGATCAGCAATGCGCTTGAGGGTCTTGAGCAGTTCTTGAAACAGCCCCCAGCCACCCCAGGCATCGATCATCTGCTTATACTTTTGCAGGCTGGCCGTATTCAGGTCACGCCGGCCGGGTTCTGGCTGGCCCAGATACCTGTCTGACAGGAAACCGCCACACAACGTGCCGTAGGTCAACAGCCAGACCTGCCGTTCCTGACATAGGGATGCCATTCGTATTTCAGGACGGCGGTCAATCAATGAATACTGCACCTGATTGGAGACGATCTTAATCCCATGTGTGAGGATGCGCTGCAAGTGCTCCGTGTCAAAGTTGGTCAAGGCCAGGTGCTTGATTTTGCCCGTCTGCTGCAATTGAGCAAGGAAATCCAACGCAGCCATGTATTGGTCGTTGCCATAATCCCACCAATGGAACTGCAGCAGATCGAGCGATTCAACTTCCATCCGGCGCAACGACACGCCAATCGCTTCTTCCACAATGCGCAGTGTCATCGGCATGGGGCGTGGCACCCACTTGGTAAAGGCTTGAACATCAGCCAGCGCCGCTGCGCCTTGCGCCGTTTTAAGTTGTCGCCTGAACTCGCCGATGAAATCTTCTGCCGGGCCATAGTGGTCAGCCAGGTCCCAGGTCGTGAAACCTGCGTTGTGAAGCGCAAGCATCGCCTGAAGCGCTGTGCGGCGGTCAATGGGGCCATGCGCACCCGAAACCTGCCACATTCCATTCAACAGGCGCGGGATTCTCAGGTCATCCGTAAATTGAATCCGCAGATGTTCGATAGCCTCCATATTGTGCTCCTAAACGTCAGGCCAGGGATACTCGCTGTATCCATCCGGCCAGCGCGGTGAGTAAATCTCGCAGGAAGCCACGCGCCGCTTCGTCTACCAGGTTCCGTTCAGCGTCGAAAACTTGCTCGGCGCGCGCCACCAGTACCTCCGGCTTGCCGAGCGGTAATACGCCCACATGGGTCAAAATCTGGCGCAGATGCAATTGGGCTCTCAGCGTGCCAAAGTTGCCTGTACTGGCGCCAATCATGGCAACTGGCTTGCCGTTCAAAGGCTGCTGGGGCGAGCGCGAGGCCCAGTCTATGGCGTTCTTCAGCGCGCCGCTGATCGAACTGTTATTCTCAGGCGTGGCGACTAGCGGGGCATTGGCCTGCGCCAGCCGGGTACGGAACTCAACCACTGCTTCAGGAAATTGCTTCTCATGATCCGCGTTGAAGATTGGCAGAGGCGAGAGATCAAAGATTTCGAGTGTCATTCCCGGAGGCATTAGCTCAGTGGCCGTTCGTAAGAAGGCCGAGTTATACGAGCCTTGGCTCAGACTTCCGGAGATGCCCATAACGTGGAGCCGATTGGAATTGGCTGTCATTTCATGATCTCCTTTGGCGCGAATGAACGGGTCAATCGCAAGCATTCGCCTGAGCATTTGTAGTCGCTGCAAGGTATAGTGAATTATTTATTATAGTCTCAACTGATCCGTTTGCCCGCAATAAAGCCGATAGCGCCGACGGAAACGCTCAAGAATGTTCCCCAAAGCAGATCCACCACGCTGTGTAAATGGGGTCCGAGTTTTCTCAGCTTTTGGTGCGAAGGGTAGAACGTCCACCGTCAACGCTGATGATCTGCCCGGTGATCCAGTCCGCTTCAGGAGAAAGTAAAAAGGCGGCGAGTGCCGCAACATCCTCGGGCGTGCCGAGCCGTTGTAATGCATGCATTTCAGCAATGGCTTTGGTTGTCTGTTCGTTCGATAGGAGACTCTCGCCAAGTCGTGTGCGAGTCAGGGATGGGGCAATGGAATTGACGCGAATTTTAGGCGCAAGTTCAGCCGCGAGTGAGAGGGTTAAACCATCCACAGCTCCCTTGGCCATGCTGATCGACGCATGAAAGCTGAAGCCTTGCAGGGCCGCCACGCTCGAAAAGAGCACCACCGCAGCCCTGCCCTCGCTTCTCTTCAGGGCTGGCAGGGCTGCCTGGATGGCAAGTGCGGCGCCCATTGCATTTACACGGAAGTCGGTCAAGAAATCCGCTTCTGTCAGGCGTCCAAGACTGCGCAGATTGATTGTGCCAATTGCATAGACCAAACCATCCAATGCTGCTCCGGACTCTTCCACCGCCCGGGCAAATAGACTGCTGTCATTGACATCGCCCAGCGTAGAAGTTGCGCCAAGCTCTTTCGCAATGGCGGCTAACCTCTCTTCATCCCGTCCAACCAGGTGGAGATCATACCCACGCGCATGGAGTACGCGACCTATGGCTGACCCAATGCCGCCAGAACCGCCATAGATCAATATTTTTTGTGTCATGATCAACTCTTCCTTCTAAATTCCATTAAAACTGCCTGGTAATTTCCGTGTGTTTTTAGTTTCAAGCCAGCTCGTCAGCGAATCCGTGATTAACATCGCGGTGATGTTGCTCATCTTCACGAACCACAATGATCACGTCTCGCAACCGCGCATCCGAAGCCAGTTTCCAATAGTCAATGGCGATTTGGGGCGCAGGGACATTGGCTGTGATTCCACGGTCTACATCATTGAGATACTCTGTGTAGCTGTGGACTGCCTCCTCTTCGAAGTAACCCACAACGCGGTGAGCGGTTCCTGGCGATAAAAGATAGAGCAGAAAGAAGCCGTTGAAGAAAACGCCCTGCGCCAGCAGAATGATCAGGCGCTCCAGCCACGTCGGTTGGGCGATATTAATGAACGTCATCAAGTGCATGCGCTCGTTTTCGGCTTCCTCCAACAAAGTGCTAATCCAGCCATTGTCGCTTTCCATGCGTCGCAGGGCGCGCAGATGTTGCAAAGCGCCTCCAACCATGCCCGGGACCGCGGCAACCGTTTCCAGGACAACCGCGCGGTGACCGTAGCGGCGGGCAAAAAAAGTATCAGCGAAGAAGCGCGCAGACTTGGTGAAGGCAAGCGCAACTCGATCAGAAAAACTATTTGGTATGTGATGTTGATTGAGGGAAATTTCAGTAGACATTCGGATGCTCCTCTGGGCTTAACTTGCCCAGGTATGTTTTATCGCTATTCAGTCAAAGATTATGATAATTAATAAAATGCCCTTATTTAGGCTGTTTCAACTTGCTTCAGGCCAGCAATGCCATCTTTCAGTACCTGCGCTGAACGTTCCAACGCAGACTGTTCCTCGGGGTATAGTTCTGTCTGCACAATCCGTTTGACTCCGCCCTGCCCGACGACACATGGAATGCTCAGGCATACGTCATGCAGGCCATATTCGCCTTCCAGATAAGTGGAAACGGTCAGTACGCTGTTCTGGTCCTGTAAAATTGTTCCTACGATGCGCGTCAGTGACATGCCGATCCCAAAATAAGTGGAACCTTTGTAATTGATGATGTGATACGCCGAATCCTTTACCTCGCGGACAATTCGCTCGCGTTCGCCGTGCCAGTCGCGGCAGTTGCCGCATTGCGGGCAATAATTGTCCATCGGCACACCCGCCACATGCGTCATTGACCAGGCAGCCACTTCGCTGTCGCCGTGCTCTCCCAAAATATAGGCATGGACATTGCCTACATCCACATTGCAATGCTGGCTGATGAGATACCGGAAGCGGGCGCTGTCGAGAACTGTGCCCGAACCGATGACACGGTTCTTAGTCCAACCGGAGCGTTTTAGAGCGACCTGGGTGAGAATATCCACGGGATTGGTGGCTACTAACAAAACAGCCTGGGATTTTTGAGCGACGATTTCATCGACAATCCCTTCAATGATTGCAGCATTTTTCTGCAATAGGTTCAAACGTGATTCGCCCGGAGCCTGCTTTGCCCCAGCGGTAATGACGATCACCTGCGCATCAGAGTAATCGCGGCTGTCACCCGCGCGGATCTGTACGGATGGGTAAAAAGGCAATCCATGAGCCAGATCCAGAGCCTGTCCTTCGGCGAAATCGGGGTTGGCATCGATCAAACAGATTTGCTCAGCCAGTCCTTTCTGTGCCAGGGCATAAGCAAAGGTCGAGCCAACTGCACCCGCTCCAACAATAACAACTTTTCGAGATTTCCAGAGAGTATCCATATTTTTGCCTTTCTGAACAAAACCAATACGGACATTATATATCTACTTTGTGATATTTTATACAATTATTATCTGATTCTTATTTCAATCTCGAGTTTAGACAAACATAAGAAATCCGACAACGGTCGGGGTGTTGTTCGGAACCGTACCAATCGACAATCAAGCCGTTTTTGCTGCCGTCGAAGTCTTTTTGACCACCGCAAAACGTGGTTTGGGCATTGGGCGTCTGCCTCTGGGACATCCCGAAATCTGCGTCCAACTCCAATCCGAACTGCGCGCCATCCTCGTGGATGAATTTCAGGACACTTGCCAGTACGGGCGGATTTGTAATGGGGGACAAGCCCGCACCTGGAAGTTGACTGAGGAAGGCTATCAATTCTTGAACGCTCCTGCCTCGATCCAACTTGGCTTTATGCTTGCTCTCTGGTGGTATCAGACAGATTGGCGAATTGCCTTTCCTTTCTCAGGGCTGGATCGCGGGCTGCCAAACGGATTTGCCTCAATCAGCCTGAAACGCCTGCTGGAATTGCCCGTCGGCGAATCAATCTCCTATGAACCGTTCGCCGATCAATTGATTAAGGAAACCCGCTTCACCTGGCCCAGCATCGATCAAACTTTTGCGCAGAGTACCCTGCGTTCCGCTGTTGCGCGCATGGTGATATATCCCCTGAGTCATTTTGGCATATTGGAATACGAAATGAAAGAAAAAACAAGCGATGGGTACAAATCAAAATACCTTGCTCAATTCCGCCTGACAAAAATTGGAAAAGGACTGCTGGAAACCCTGTAGCATGGATCTTAAAGTATTTATCTCCACACACGAATCCGTGTGCGACGAGTGCGGCGAGCAACTGGGACATCACGCCTGGATTACGCCCGCCGAAAACAAAGCCTTCTGTCTCTCCTGCGCAGACATGGACCATCTCATCTTCCTCCCCGCGGGGGATGCGGCATTGACCCGACGCGCGGGAAAATATTCCACACTTTCTGCTGTTGTTCTCAAATGGAGCCGCACCCGCAAACGTTACGAACGGCAGGGATTATTGCTAGAGGAGTCCGCGCTCCAACGCGCCGAGCAGGAATGTCTTGCGAAGATTTCCGCGCCCGCAGGCGCGAACGCGAAGCCGAACGCCGTGCCGAACTGGATTACGAATACATACAACTTTTCGCGGCGCGCGTGCGCGAACTGTTTCCTGGTTGCCCCGCTGGACGTGAGCAGGTCATTGCTGAGCAAGCCTGCCAAAAATATAGCGGACGTGTCGGACGTTCCGCAGCAGCCAAAACGCTGGATGAAAAATCCATTTTGATGGCGGTTATTGCCCACATCCGTCACGTTGAGACGGAATACGATGAATTGTTATCGCAGGGGATGGAACGCTGGAATGCACGCGACGAAGTGCATTGTTGATTGATGAAGTTTCAGCACATTGGAAGACAAAGTTATTTTGATTGGTTAAACCATAAAAAATGCCCTGCCAGAAATCTGACAGGGCAATATGGATTGGTAATAGGATATTACGCAACTGCCGGCCTAAAGTTATACCTGTATACATGATATATGCCGCGCAGGAATTTTATTCATCCAGATATGAGATCCAATTACAAGTCATCTTCACTAGCATCGTCCACATCATCAAAATATTCAGGCGGAGGGATGAAGGGTGGCTCGTTGGGGTCATAGCGCTTGGGGGTGGTGGGAGGCGGGATGTTACGCGTCCAGCGGTGACGATTCTTCATGTCAGCGATCATTTCCTGATGAAATTCATCGTCCTCGCCCCAGCATTCGAGACGCTGGATGTTCTTCTTCACCCAATCGGCAGGCTCACCAGGCTGACCGTCATCCTTGTCGAGAAAACTCCAGTCCGCAATATTGGTGATGGGCTTTTCTGTTTCGGTTGGCAGGGAGGTCTCGAACAGCTTTGCCATTTGCGGATCAATGCTCGGACGATAGGGCGCTATGCGTTCCTTCTGATTCTCGCCGCGGACGCGTTGTACTTCCGCTTTCGTTTTCGGCGCGGTGGGGTCAATAAATTCCATCATACGGTCATAGCGTGAGCCGTTGCCCGAGGGCGGAATCCACGGAATGCGATGAGCATTGTCACGCCACCAGATGACTTCAGCCAACAGACGCCGCGCTTTCGCGTCGTCGAAACGCGAACACAATTCGCCCAATGCCTCTGCTGCGTCAGCAAAGAAACCCAGATCAGCGTATTGCCAGCCGATCCAATGCAGGGTTGCTTGCAGGTCTTTGGCTTTCTCGATGGCATTTGCAAATATCGACCAGGCGTAATCGGTACATTCTTCATCACCGAGACAATACGCGCCGAGTAATTCCATCTTGCCTTCATGGAGGATCGGGCGCACGTCTTTTGGTCCGCCGCGCTCCATCATCGCTTCGTACTTCCCGTCCCGGCGGCTCATGAACCGAAACGAAAGCGCCAATCTGCGCCGCTGCTGCCACGGACGGTCATCCCACTCGTCAATGTTCTGCTGGAGCGCGACACGGTTGGCATATATCGTCCACTCATCGCAGAACAAATCGTACACGAGGTCGCTCGCCTCGGTGCAATCTGGGAAGAGCGCGAGAATGTCGAAGCACAACTCGGCAGCGTCGGCTTGTCCGCAGTACCACTGACCTTCGTCGCGCGCACGGACAAGAGTTTGGTAGACGTAATCGGGGTAGGTGGGCATGGCTATTCCTGCCCGGCGATCAAATACACCAACCGCAAAATTTTCAATTCGTCGTAATTCAATGCGCCATTTAATTTATCGTAAACGGGTTTGAGATATGTCGGGCTGAGTTCATCGAACGCGGCGAAGACCGCTCTTTGTAAATCGGGCGGAGCAGAGGAGAGCGATTGCAGGCCGGGGTCTTTTCGTAGCGTGTTCCCCGCGGCAAGATAGCGCGCCAGGTGGTCGAGGATCGTTCCCACGGTCACACCATATTTGCGCATCAATTCTTCCACTGCCTGCCCT
The DNA here is from genome assembly GCA_963718215.1 of uncultured Chloroflexia bacterium. Taxonomy (GTDB): domain Bacteria; phylum Chloroflexota; class Anaerolineae; order Anaerolineales; family Villigracilaceae; genus Defluviilinea. The sequence goes on along the minus strand of CAVQYK010000024.1, from coordinate 805,785 downwards.
TTGTTGAACGCCTCCGCCACCATCACATAGCGGCGGTTCGAATCACTCTTCTCGCGCGGCGCTTCCTTTTGTTTTTCCTTCAAGCCATGCTTTTCGGCATAACTTTTTATGATCTCCAAAAACACGTCGCCATATTGATTTGATTTTACCCGTCCCACGCCAGACATGGCCAACAGGCCGGAGTGCGATTGTGGATAATACGCGGCCATCTCCACCAGCGTTTTGTCCGAGAAGATGACATACGGAGGAACGCCCGCCTCGTCGGCCATATCCTTGCGCTTTTGACGAAGGATGGCGAACAGCGCGTGATTGTATTCGACCTCTTCCTGCCTCCCATCTTTTTTCTTCACCCGTTCCGCCTCCGGCATGGAACCGAAAATGGGCGCGCGTTTCCTGAGCGCTTCCAACGCCTGTGGTGTGAGACTGAGCGTCCGATACTCGCCGTCCTGTTTGAGATACCCCATGCTCACCAGTTGACGTGCCAGATGCATCCACTGTTTTTGGGTGAACTCCGTCCCGATCCCATACGTGGACAGTTTGTCGTGTTCCCAGCGCAGCACCTTCTCGTTCTTCGAGCCGAGCAAAATATCCACGATGTGGCCCGCGCCGAACTTCTCGTCAGTGCGCTTGACGCAGGACAGGAACTTCTGCGCTGGGATGGTGACGTCGGTCAGCGGGGTGGGGGTGGAGTTGCAGTTGTCGCAGTTGGAGCAGGTTTGGGCGGAGTACGGTTCGCCAAAGTAGTTGAGGAGCGGTTTGCGACGACACGTCCGTTCGTCTTCGGCATAGGCAACGATGGCGTTCAAATGTTGGATGGCGACTCGTCGCTCCTCACCTTCCTTCTGGTCAATGAAGTAGTTGATCTTGGCAACGTCCGCGTAACTGTAAAGCAGGAGACAGTGCGCGGGCAGGCCGTCACGTCCCGCGCGGCCGATCTCCTGATAGTAGCCTTCAATGCTCCTGGGTAAATCGAAGTGGATGACGAAGCGCACATTGGGCTTATTGATGCCCATCCCAAACGCGATGGTCGCCACGATGATCTGCGCGTCGTCGCGAATGAAGGCTTCTTGATTCTTTTTGCGTTCCGCGTCTTCCAACCCCGCGTGGTACGGACGCGCCGCATAGCCGCGTGAGATCAGGTACGATGCAAGTTCGTCCACCTGCTTGCGCGAGAAGCAGTAGATGATGCCCGATTGATCCTTGTAGCGTTCAAGCATGTCCAGCGTTTGTTGGATGGGATCACGTTTGGGCGTGGCCTCGATGAAGAGATTCTCGCGGTTGAAACTGGCGACGTATTCGTTGCTGGTCGAAAATTGAAGCGTGGAGCGGATGTCCTGCCGCACGCGGGCGGTGGCGGTGGCGGTCAGCGCGAGGCAGACGGCCTTGGGGAATTGCTTGCGTACCTGCACAAGTTGACGATACTCGGGGCGGAAGTCGTGACCCCACTCCGAGATGCAGTGAGCCTCGTCAATGGTCAGGCAGTCCACTTTCAGTCCGGAAAGAAGCGAGAGGATGCGCTGGGTGAGCAACGTCTCGGGCGCGACATAGAGCAGTCTCACCTCGCCGCGCTTCACGTAGTCCATATTTTCCTGATATTCCTGCGGGCTGAGCGAACTGTTCAAGAACAGCGCGGGGACTCCGTACGCGCGCAACTGCTCCACTTGATCCTTCATCAGTGCGATCAGCGGCGAGACGACGACGGTCAGCCCTTCGAAGATCAGCGAGGGGATCTGGTAGCACAGCGACTTGCCGCCGCCCGTGGGCATCACCGCCAGTGTGTCGCGTCGCGCCAGCACATTCTCGATCACCTCGCGTTGGAGCGGGCGAAAGTCGTCGTAGCCGAAGGTCTCTTTGAGGATGGAGGCGGAGGAGGGCATAGAATTAACTGAATAAATTCTTTACATCGTCCTGCGTCAACGACTTGAAGAAGCTCGCCTCGGTGGCGATGAGACTTTTGACCAGCGCGCGTTTCTTCTCCTGCAGTTGCAGGATCTTTTCCTCCACCGTATCGCGGGCGATGATCTTGTAGATGAAGACGGGTTTCTCCTGCCCGATGCGGTGGGCGCGGTCGGAGGCTTGCATTTCGACGGCGGGATTCCACCACGGATCGAGATGGATGACATAATCGGCGGCGGTCAGGTTCAAGCCCACACCGCCCGCTTTCAGGCTGATGAGGAAAAAAGGATAAGAGGGATCGTTCTGGAACTGGTCCACTCGTGACTGGCGATTTGGCGTTTGCCCGTCAAGATAGACGTATTTCATCTTGCGTGCATCCAGTTCTTTTTTGACGAGTTTGAGCGTTTCGACGAATTGCGAAAAGATGAGCGCCTTGTGGTTCTCGGCTTGCAGTGTTTCCAGCGTTTCCAACAGGACCTCGAACTTGGGCGCTTCACCCGTATACTTTTTATCCACGAGCGCAGGGTGGATGGCGATCTGCCGCAGGCGCAGCAAGCCTTCCAGGATCTTGAAACGCACATCCTGGATGCCATCGCTTTCGATCAAGCCCAAGAGTTCGGCGCGGTAACGCTCGCGGGTCTGCGTGTATAACTTTTTTTGCGCAGGGATCATATCGGTGTACACGACGCGTTCGGTGCGCGGCGGCAGTTCGGGCGCAACCTGTTCCTTCGTGCGGCGCAGGATGAACGGATAGACGAGTTTCCGCAGCAAGGCGGCGGACTCTTCGTCGCCGCCGCTTTCAATGGGGTTGGCGAACTCGCGTTTGAAATAATCCATGTTGCCGAGCAAGCCGGGGTTGAGAAACGCAAACTGCGACCACAGTTCGAAGGTGTTGTTTTCCACGGGTGTGCCTGTCAGCACGATGCGTTGGTTGCCATGCAACAGCCGCGCCGCCTTGGCGCTCTTTGCCAGCGGATTTTTGATGGCTTGCGATTTGTCGAGAATGATGTGAGCGAAGTTGTATTTTCGCAGGAGTTCTATGTCGCGCAGCATTGTGCCGTAGGTGGTCAGGATCACATCATAGTCGTTGAACGTGGAGGTGTCCTTGCTGCGGAAGTTGCCCATGTATTCCAGGAAGCGCAGACCCGGCGTGAACTTTTCGGATTCGCGCTGCCAGTTGACGATGAGACTCTTGGGGACGACGAGCAAAGTCGCCGCTTCAGACTCCGCCGAAGCCTGCTCCCGTTTCGATTGAAGATATGCCAGCACCTGAACCGTTTTCCCCAGCCCCATGTCGTCGGCGAGGATGCCGCCGAATCGGTATTCCTTGAGGAAGTGCAGCCAGTCGAAGCCGTGTTTCTGGTAGGGACGCAGTTCACCGGTGAAGGCCTTTGGGGAGCGGTTGCGGCTCGATCCGCTCGAAGTGGCGGAGGCGTTCCCGGCGCTGGATCAGGTCGGGGGGAGCCCCCTGCGGGGATAATATCTGAAGCGAGGCGTCCTCTTCGAGCAGGGAATCCAACAGGGGCAGGTGAACGTCGCTGAGGCGGAATCCGTCTTCGGTCTCCTCCGCCAATCCCCACAGATGTTTGTATTTTTCGAGCCACTCAGCAGGGATCTGCCCGATGGAGCCGTCGGCGAGTTTGATGTAATGTTCGCCGCGCTTGAGGGCTTTGCGCACATCGTGCAGGGAGACCTGCTGGTCGCCGTATTCGATGAAGGTCTTGAGGTCGAACCAGTCGATGCCCGAGGTGATGTGGACGCGCATGGTTGGCGTGTTGCGGTTGATACGTCCCGCCTTGAGGTTCTCCTCGCCGTAAATTTCAAAGCCCGCCCGCGTGAGGAGCGGGATCGAGTACATGAGGAAATCGAAGGGATGGGCGCGGGCACGCAGTTCGTAGGAACCCGCGGGATAGCGACTGGTGGCGCGTTTGAGGCGATAGGTAGAGTCGGTGAGCAGGTGGATGACATCCTGTTCACGGGGGTGATTGCGAAAAACGCGGATCAGGTTCCAGGTGTCTGGCACCGTTTCGACGGTGTAAGGTTCATCCGTTTTGGTGACGGGCAGTTCATGGTTACCGTAGCCGAAACGCAGGTCGGCACGCAGGATCTTATCCTTGTCGTTGTCGTGCAGGTAGAGGCGCGGGATGGGTTCGGCGTGAACATCCTGCCATTGGACGATGTCGCTTTTGATGGGGAGCAGCTGCGCGATGCGGGCAAAGTATTGCTCGCGGAAGATCTCAACCTGGGCATTGGGGATTTCGATGGGGAAGGATGAAAGGATGGAGAGGGCGCTGGTGTTGTGGAGTTGGGCAATATTGTCGTCCAGCATGAGCCAGACGGGATTATGTGTAATCGTTTCGATCGGGTTTTGGATGTGGATGAACTGCCCGTTCTGCTCATAGCCTGTCCGCAGGATAAGTTTTTGTTGATCTTGTTGGAGATTGATATTGATATCCACAGGGTCGGGCAGAATGTGAACGCGGCGGTCAATTTTGTCTGGGTAACGCCTCCCAAGAAAAATGGGGATTTCGAGTTTGGCGAGCAGGGAGAGGAATGCGGGCAGGTTGCTGGTGCCAATCCCGTAGCGCATGTTGTCGGAGAGGGCGTTCAGGAATGATGCAGAACTGGGCTCGATGTTCAGGCAGCCCGCAGGGTTGATCTGCTGGAACATGCGGTTGGCGGATTTGATCCAGTGTTTATCCGATTCCAGGAGTTCATTGATCTCCTGCGGCGATTTTCTCCAATCGTTCGCCAGTGGAGCCCAGTCACTGACTTTGAGTATGAGCGGTTCGAGGGAGTAGTAGTAATCGGTGCGGGCGTTGCTTCCATAGCCGTAGTAACCCATTTGCGTGCGGGTTAATAACACGACTGCCGCATAGCGCATCAGGTTCGGCGATGTGGAACGGCGCGGAGTGAGCGCAAGCGTTTCGCCCAGTCGTTTCTCCCAGTTCCGAGCTGGTGCGGGCGGAGGAACGGACTTTCTTACAATGTACTCTTCATCATCCTCGTCTTCATAATCATCATCGAACTCATTTTCACCTTCCAGGTAATCCTTCAATTCCAACGCAGCAGCGACCATGTGCTTGCAGAAGTTACCATCGTCTGCGTATGGACAGTCGCACTCGAAGAGCAGTTCCCCTGTCTTCTTGTTGACTTCGATCTCGACCGTGTACTCGCCTGAATTGCCATCCACAAGGATGACGGCTTTTCCGGCGTTGACCAGTTCCACATTCCAGGCGCGGCCATCCTTGTAGTAGGCGCGTCCGCGCTGGATGGAACCCGGGTCGGCATAATGGGAGAGGGGAAAGTTGGCAATGAGTTCAGGGGTGAGCGAAGGCATGAGTACAGTATAAAACAAAACTGACTTGCCGGATTTCTGACAGGGCTAAGGTATGTGGTTCGGGATGGGTCTTTGTAGGTGCCCCACAGGGATTTCGAATACCATCCCCTGAATGGGGACCACGGTCGTAAAAAACAAAAACACACCTCACGGCGTGTCTTCCTGTAAAGTGCCCCCACGGGGATTCGAATACCATCCCTTGAATGGGGACCACGGTCGTAAAAAACAAAAACACACCTCACGGCATGTCTTCCTGTAAAGTGCCCCCACGGGGATTCGAACCCCGGTCGTAGCCTTGAAAGGGCTGCGTCCTAGTCCACTAGACGATGGGGGCATTTCTTAAGCGGGCGGATTTTATCATTCCGCTGTGTAACGGTCAAGCATTTGCGGCGGTTATTTATCCTCTTTGGCGCGCTGGTTGAGGAAGGCGAGCATGTCCACTTTTTCGCGGTTGAAGAGGATGCCGGGGCTTTCAACTTTGAGATTGGGGAGCAGGATGGCTGTCAATGTGGCATCGAACATGGGGATGAAGTTGCGGGTCTTGTCGGAGATCAGCGTGACGAAGTCGAATCGTCCTGCGACCTGCAATTTGCCTTCAACCTCGAAGACACTGGTGGCGATGCGGGCTTGAATTTCGGTGACGTTGGAATAGCCGCCGCGCACGATGCCAGTGGGACCGAGGTCCTCGCGCCGCGCAGCACAGACCACGTTGATCTGGGATTTGACAAGGCGGACGATTTCGTAATGGTCCACCAGTTTTGTGGGCATGTGGATGCGTGCGATCCGTGCATCGTGGATTTCGACGTGCGATTTGGTCGGGTCATTCAGGACGCCTATGACGCCATTGGTGGAAACCATGACCTTTCCAACAACGCGGAAGCCGGCGGTGTAGACGTCGGCGGGGAGGAAACGGTAGGTGCGCTGGGATGAATCCATGTCTTTTCTTTGGGTTGAGGGTTACCCGTCACTCGAGCGGGGGTGGGAAAGGTTCCGTTTACGGGGATCAGGCTGGGGGGCGCGTTTGACGCGGCGGGTGGGCTTCCCCGCTTCCGGGTTGAGGAGCATTGCAAGCATCGCGACCGCGCGTTCGTCATATTCACGCTTCCCGCACAGGTCACATACCCAGGCAGGGAAATTGGGGACGGTAATGAGCTCATTACCCAGCCATGTGAAGTAGGTGATCGGGCGCTGGTACATGATGCCTGCCGGGCAATCATTGCACGGTATGGATCGGTGCGCTGGTGTTGAATTGGTTTCGTTCATCTGGCTGTATCCTGTTTAAGGGACAAATACTTCCTCGGTGTGGTTGATGAGTTTCCATTCGGGCGGAGGCCAGTAGATCAACAATGCCTTGCCGATGATGTTCTCGATGGGGAGCAGTCCCCATTGATGCGAGTCCTTCGAGTTGTTGCGGTTGTCGCCCAGCACGAAGAGTTCCCCGGCGCTGACCGTCCATGTGCCGTTGTAGACGGGAGACTGGGCAATATAGGGTTCCTCCAGTTTCACGCCATTGATGAGGACTTCGCCATTCCGAATGCTGACGGTTTCGCCGGGCAATCCAATGACGCGTTTGATCAGGTCCTGTTTTTGGTCAACCGGAAAACTGAATACGATGATGTCGCCGCGCTCGGGTTCACCGGTCCTGTATGTGAGACGGCTGACCAGCACATATTCGCCGTGTTGCAACGTCGGGTTCATGCTCAAACCGTCCACGCGCACGCGGGCGGAGATGGCATTGATGCCGAAATACAATATAACGGCCAGGATGACCGTTTCAAGGATGTCAAGTATGAAACGTTTCCAGTTGTCCGTTTGTGAAGGCTGTGTTTCGATCGGGACCTGTACTTCAGGCGGTGTGGTTTCCAATTTGTAAATACTCCGTAAAAATTATACTGCTTTTTGCAATTAACCTGTTCGCCACAATTGACTTAACATGTTTGTCAGTTATTCATCTTTCCCCTGGCGATTGCTCTCGTATTGTGCCCAATTGCGGACGAATTGTACCTGTTCGAAGGTTTCGGGTGAGTGAAGATGGATGTGGCTCTTTGGTACGGTCTGCCACCACTCCGCCAGTTGCCGCAACGCCTCCTCCCCGCTCCTGCCGCGTCTTACAAGATAACAACCGACAGTCGTGCCTGTACGCCCAATGCCGCCCCAGCAATGGAGGTAAATTTTTTTCCCGTTTTTGAGCGCCGTGTCGATCGTATCAAGGATGGACGTCATGACCTCGGGCGTGGGCAGGCCGAAGTCGCCAATGGGGAAGTTGTGACGTTCCACCCGGACGTCATAGACCTTTGACTTGTCCAAAAGTGTTCTGAAGTACGGCACGGTTTCGTTGGGTCTGGTCAGGTCGATGAAGGTATCGAAGCCTGCTTCCAGCAGTGCGTCGATGCGCTGACGCGTGGACTCGCTGGTGTAGCGTCCCGGGTATTCGCCTGCCAGCAGTCTGCCCGGTTCCACCCAGTAGGATTCCGAGATGGGGCGTTCCAGGTCATCTTTCATGATCTGTCAGGCAGCCTTTACTTGGCAAGGTCGATCCAGCCGGCATCGAGCACGTAAAGATACAGGTAACCGATCAGCAGGAGCACCCAGCCGATCAATTGCAGGCGGTCCATCAAGGTCTCGAAGGATAGTGCAAAGTGTTCCTGGATGGTTTCCACGATGCCTTCAAGGTTGTCGAGCTTGGAACGTATCGTATTCTTCCATTCCTCCAGATAGAACTCGTCGCGGATGACAGTATAGAGTTTGGCGGTATACCAGTCGCCGATCAACAGCAGGTTTTGTTCGGTGCGTTCGAAATCGAGCATTACCTCGAGGCGGTGCTGCACAATGTCGCGGATGGCGCCGCGCGTGGCGCGGGGACGCCTGCGGTTGATGAAGAACGATTCGTTGATCTTGTCGAGCATCTTCTCCACCAGATGATCGAGCATGCGATAACGGAGCAGCTGGTAATTGCCGATCTTGAGCAGTTCGATATCCGATTGGAAATCGCCGTTTGCGGCGATGATGAGCGCGCCCTCCCAGTCGACAAGCGTCAGATCCTGTGTGGAATAACGGACGCGCGAATTCAATATCTGCCCGACTTCAACCTGGTCGAGCACTTCGCGTTGCGACCGGATGAATCGTCCGATCTGTGCCGAGTTCTTTTCCAGATATTTTTCAGGCGTTGGATGTGTTTTTGTGAGCAGGAGTATGACGTATTCCTCATACATGCCGTTGGCGAGATCTTCGATGGGGATGAAACGCTCGCGCAGGTTCCGCTCGACGACCTCCCGCTGTTGAATGGCGGACATGCTCAGGAAGTCCTCCATTTGGAAGCGGCAGTCCACCACCTGGATGCGGCCATCATAGCGCTGACGCACCGCCGAGACCTGCACGCCTCCCGCCTGGAGCTCGACCTGCCCAAGCGTCCTGACATCGATATCCACGGGCTGGAAGTACGGGGCGTCCTTCAACCCGCGGATCTGTTCCTTCGGCTCAGTGGACTTGACTGCAGAATCCGGGAAGGCAAGGATGTAACAAATCTCTGCTTTTTTTGCGGGTGGCATGGGAGCAGTATATCACTGCTCCAAAATCCTTATGTGTGACCCCATGCAAAATGGGTGGGCACGTGCAGGATGCGTTCACCGCGTTCCCGCGCGGCTTTGTCCAGCAGTTTCATTTTTTGGATGTCTTCCCCCGGAACGAGTCCTGCCAGATCGGATTCGATCACCGCCCATTCCAGTTCCCACTCCTCAGGCGACGCTTCATTCTCCACGCTTTGAATTGTCCCTGCCTCAATGATCTGGATCCCCGCCTGAAAAAAGGACTCCGCCAGGCGTGCCCCAAAGCCCGGGTCTGCGCCTTGTTTTTTCAATGCATCTGTCTGCCACTTTCCCAATTGGGCGAGTTCATCGGGCTTGTCAATTCGATTTGAATAATCCGGTTCGGCAAATGCAATGATGTGACCGCCTTCTTTTGCTACACGTTTTATTTCCAACAGCGCCTGTGATGGGTCACGCACCCACAATAGAAGAAAATGGCAATACACCACATCGAAGGATTTATCGGAATAGGGGAGTGATAATGCGTCACCTAGCGTCAATAAGGCGGTTGAAGCGTGGATTCTGCATTGGAGGAGCGCGGCAGGATCAATGTCCAGACCGTGAAGCCGGATGTGAGGCGGGAGTTCGGATAAGATCGCGCCTGTGCCGCATCCCACCTCGAGCACACGGGTTGCATCATCCAATTTGATCTTGTCGAAGATGTAGGCTCGCAGGTTGCGAGTCCATTTGGCTTGCTGGGAGTAGCGCGTATGCCAGTTCATTTGGCGGGCAGGATCGTCTTCCATTCATCGCGCAGGAGATTGCCGAGCACCTCCTCTGCCATGCCTTGCGCAGGGAGCAGGTCGCCGTCAGGCTCGACGTACATCCATACATTGCCCGCTCCGTCCGGAACATCGTCATCCTGCGTTTCAAGCGCAACAGAATTGTAAGCAGAATAGGGGACGGGCAGGTCGAAGCGGAGTGTGAGGCCCAGTTCTGCGGCTTTGTTGTGGAGCGTTTCGTATTCTTCCTGCAGGGACTTGTCCGAGACGGTGAGCGATAGACTCCTTACTTCGAGGTGCGCGAGCCGTTCCAAAGCCTCTTCTGTAGTTCTGATATTGTCCTTGTTCAGCGTGAGATGGACGGTTACGAAGATATCCTGCGGCATGATGATCTCAAGGGCTGACCATGATTTTGGGGATTCGGGCTGGAGCATGAAGAGAATATGATCGAGGCCTGTTTGCAGCAGGGTTTGGAAGTATTCCTTGTCCGCAAGCTTCAAGCCGTCAGTGAGAAGCCCGCAAACCTGACCATTCTTTTCAGCGTGGGCGATCAGGTCAGGCAGGTCGTCGCGCAGGGTGGCCTCACCGCCTGTGAATGTGATGTGAGGGACGCCTGCCATCCAGGCTTTATCAAGAATCATTTTCCATTCATCGGTGGTCAACTCGCGGTCGACGCGTTTGGTGGGAGCATATTCAACCTGGGTATCTTCCGGCAGGCGGTAGGTCAACGCGCAGTCGAGGCGAAGCGGGGTGTTGAGATCGGCTGAATGGGGCTGGGCCAGTTCAAAGTCCAGAAAAGAAACGGGGTCGAGGTCGGGGGTCGAGATCAGGGTCTGGATGCGGTCCACGAAATCGTTGAAGTCTGCAAGCGCTGTCGCTTTACTGATACGATAGCGCGCAGCGACCTGTTTTGCGGCTTCGCTGGCATCCGTCCCTTTGATGAAGTGGAAGGCGTATTCGGCGGCAGTGGGATTGAGTTGCAGGATCGTTGATGCATTGATGATCAATATGCCCGACCCGTCTTGTTGCAAACGCAGGTGCATGCGGTAGGGACGTTCATCCTGTGTGGCTTGCAGGTGATGTGTGCCGGCAGGGAGCGGTTGTATTTTCGAGAAAAGGCGGTCGAAGATTGTCATGGCGGTCCTCCAGTTTCAGGAGCGGATGAAATGCGGAAGCTCTTCAAATGGAATTTCAAGTGAGAGTTCCACGAACCCCGTGTACTCGCCGTTGCGGTACCAGGGCGATTGATAGATCAATTTCTTGACACCATTCTTTTCGATGGTGTACACATTTTTCTCGCGCGTGGCGAGCAAACGTTCGGTCTTGGTCCGGGCAGGTTCGGGATGGCAATCGAGCATGTTCGAGCCGATCAACTTGCGGCCGCCGTCCTTTTCGTAGGTCTTTGCCGCCCTGTCGTTCATTTCGAGGAGGATACCCTCTGCATCGCAAACCGTGATGGCGGCAGGAAATTCCCTGATCCACTCGTTTTCTTTCATGCAGTCATCTCCAATGGAACTGATGTCAATTGTTCAAATTTGAGCGGACATCCGCCGCCGCATTCCGCGACGAGGGAACAGGTTTCGCATTTGGCGGGCAGGTTTTGCCTTTCGCGCAACTGTACCGATAGTTTGTGATTCCAGATCGAATCCCATGTGTCGGTGAGGATGTTTCCGAGCGAATGGTAATACGATTGGCAGGGAAGGACGTCACCGTTCGACTCGATGCACATGCTGTACAACGCGGCGGTACAGCCTTTTACGCCAAGATTGCTGGCGGTGGGATCGAACTCGCAATATTGCGTGGGCGTGTACCAGATAAGTCGCTGTCCGCGTGCGGCGGTTTTCTGTGTGGCGATGTCAAGGATGGGTTGCAGTTCGCTTTCACGCAGACCCGTTCCCACGGTCAGACCGTTCCCTGAGTAAATGAGCGCGTTCAAGCCAATGGTCGGCACGCCGATGTCTGCGAGGAAGTCCAGCGTATCAGGAATGGTATGGACGTTCGTGCGGAGCATGGTGGTGTTGGTCATCACGTAGAGATTGGCACCCAGGGCATTCTCTAGCCCGGCGATGGTCTGCTTGAAAGCGCCTTTGGCGCGCATCATCTCGTCGTGGACCTGTTCATTGCACGACTCGACCGTGACCTGGACATGGTCCAGACCCGCATCGACGAGTTTCTGCACATATTTTTCATCGGATAAGCGGCGGGCGTTCGTGTTCAGACCTGTGATCTGCCCGTTCGATTCTGCATGACGTATCAACTCTGGCAGATCATCCCGAAGAGTCGCTTCGCCACCGGTGAAGACGATATGCGGTACGCCCAACGCCCAGAGTTGATCGAGGATCTTGAACCACTGTTCCGTGCCCAGTTCAGGGAAGTTCCGTTCGCGGGCATTGTAGCAGTGAGCGCAGTCGTTGTTACAGCGATAGGTGACCGCCAGGTCCATGCGGTAGGGGGCGGACGGTCGCGCACTGAACGGCATGAGCGGCTCGAGTTCCAGTTCATGGACGGGGCAGGCGCCGTCGGGGCGGATCAACTCTTCGAATTGAAAGAGGAAAGAAGAAAGATCGGTCTCGGCTTGTTGCTTGCTTACCGAATACTGCGAACGAAGGGCGCGAACGCTTTCCTCTTCCGTCTTTCCCTCCAGGGTCAGCCATGCCATGAAGGTTGCCGTCGGGTTGAGGTGCATGACACTGTTGGCGTTGACGATGAGTGTGCCGTGACCGTCCGCGTCCACGCGCAGGTGGATGCGCGATTTCTCGTGCTCCGTCTCGCGGGTGTAGTGATACAGACCCGATTTCAGATTTACGATTGATGATTTACGATTGAAGAGATCAGTAAAGAGACTCATGCTTCACCTATAAAAGCTGACAGCTGTTAGCTCTTAGCCAAGAGCTAGCGCCCTCCACCGGCACAGGCACAGGCGCAACCGGCACAGGCGCATGCGCAGGCGCAGGAACGCCCGCCACCACCGCCGCTGCGGCCGCCGCGCGAACCGCCGGTCGAGGATGGCTTGGGAGGCGGGTTGGTCACGTTGGTGACGCGGCTGGTGAAGTCACCGACGTTGCCGATGACCTTTTGTGAGAAGGTCTGCACGCCCGTGACGACCGATGCGGCAAAGTCCGCGCCGGGCAGGGCGGAGGAGCCTCGAACTCGAAACGGGAGCAGACGTCGGCGTAGCTGTTGAGCCGCCGCGCCAGACCGGGTCATAGCGTCCCCACCACATCGGCACGATCACGGGACCTTGGAATACGCGTCGCGTGCGGTCGTCGTAATCCTTGTCCAGCATGGTCCATTCGAGGTTCTTGTCGAAGAGTTGTCCCTGTACTTCGGGGGTGTCGCCCTGTTCGACCTGTTGCCAGGCTTTTTCCATGATGTTCTTGTAGTAGTCAATCGTCTCGCGGCGGCTGAACCCCTTCATTTTTTCCGAAACGCTTTTCACGAGAGCGACCACCATGTTCTCAAGCGCCTTGCGCCGTTCGCGCGGTTCCTTGTATTCAAAGGCTGTCAGGAATTGTTTCTCGTATTCGTGAAGTCCTTCGGGAAGCGGGTTGGAGCGCTCGATCTCAAGCGGATCGCGTTTCACCACTTTTGCCGCCTCCTTTTTTATCGTGCCGAACAGGATCATGGTCATCACCTTGTCGAGTGACTCGCCCATCAGGATGGCGGCTTCGACGGCGGTCAGTCCGCGTTTGATGCCGTGACCCTCAATGGAGATGCGCGGCGGCAGGTATTGCAGTTTGCGGCGGTTGCCTGCCACGGCGGACAGGACAGGGATGCCCAGGAATAAGAACCCGAAGAATCCCAAACACAGCAGGGTAAACACTGTGCCAGAAGCATCAGAGGAAACTGAAGGCGCCTGGACAGTGACGATGCTCTCCGCAGGTACATAACTTTTCGGGAACGAAGCGCCGAACAGATAGGATGTGTCGCCGCTTGCATTGGCATTCTGCCAGGTGTAGGTGATGCGCCCATCTGCATCGAAACCGGCCTGCGGCTCGGAAGGGAAGCCGGATGGGGCGGAATGCCAGCGGGGCTCCTCAGGCTGGACGCCCGGCGGCAGGTGATAGGTCACTGTGATGTCAGTCGTCCCGGTGATGACCGAACTCTGGTAATAGAGCGGAGCGAAGACCGCGCTGGCGTATTCGGAGTCTTCGTCATCGTTGTACAGGACATCCGTCACGCGTCCGACGTAGACCCGGATTGTCCCGGTCTGCCCGGGCGGGATCGTGTACTGACCCATTTCCACCGCGAAACCATAACCGCCCGGTCCCTGGAAATCCCCAGAAACCGAAAGCGGATTTCCATTGATGCTGGCCTGGATGCTGTTGAAGTCGAAGGAAGTGACCGGCATGCCCACATCCACAAACTCGATGGGATGTCCGCCGGGCTGGTTGGTGAAAGTGAGCAGGTAATCCAGCGACATGGTCCCGTCGGAATTCCAGTAGACATCCACGACCATCCTGTCCATGCTGAAAAAGTAGTCCTGCGCATATACATTTGTCGTATTGCTTAGCGCAAGAACGATCACCAGCAAAATCGTCAGAAGTCTTTTCTTCATAACGACCCTCCAATCGCAAATTGCAGATCTGAAATCATAAAGTGGGCTACCATTTGGGTTCTTCAGTCAACTGGTAAGTTGTTCCGCAGTAGGGACAATCCACGGTCGGCGCGCCCGCGATCATTTTGACATTGTCCGCCTTCAACGATCCGCCGCAGGACCGGCATTTCATCTGCTCGATCTTGGTCTCACCGGGCAGATCCACTTTCATCGTCACCTGCTGGATGACTTCCGTCTTGGTGCCGCGTTGTGCGGCATAGATCAATCCCGCGCCGCCGGCAAGGAATAACACCCCGACACAGCCAAAGCCGAGACCGTAGGTCATCCAATTGGAACTGCCCTGCGCGGATGTGGAACCAATGACGCTAAGTACGCCGTAGCCGAATAAGCATACGCCGATCAGAAATAAGATCCCCGCACCGATATAAAGAAGGGTTTTACTTGCCATATCGAATCTCCTCTATTTATATACGGGTAGTCTAGCATCTTCGTTGTGCGGGGACAACTGACATTTGTCGTGAAATCATCCTATGTTTATCCGATTCCAGTTTGGCAACGAAAAGGTGGGACGGGCTGATTCCCGTCCCACTTTTTGGATTTTATCGCCCAAAACCTTTCCATCAGCCTGGCTTTTGGCTCGTTCGAGTTGGACATTGATTCCATTGTACAACGGGAGGGATGAATTTCCACCTGTTAATTTCTACAGGAAAATGGGAAGTTTCTCGTCTTTTGGCGTGTCGCTTGTCCTACAGATTATTTGGGGTTGGATTTATACTTGAGGAAAATCTATTAACCACAAAGAGCACAAAGGAACACAAAGATTTAAACCCTTTCCTTCGTGACCCTTTGTGACATTTGGTGGTGAACTGTGACACTTCAAGATCAATACAACAAATGGAAAGAATCCACACTCAAGAAATCATTGGAGAAGTTCAGGGAGAGGAAAGAACGGTTCGAGACCTCGGCAGGCATTGAAGTCCCGCGGGTGGCGATGCCTGCGGACGGCGATTTGGTTGCGGGTGCCTCCGAAGTTGGGCGAGAGGACCTCGCCCCTACGGAGAAATCCTA
Source organism: uncultured Chloroflexia bacterium (assembly GCA_963718215.1). Lineage (GTDB taxonomy): Bacteria > Chloroflexota > Anaerolineae > Anaerolineales > Villigracilaceae > Defluviilinea. Next base: position 790,617 of record CAVQYK010000024.1, on the reverse strand, counting down.
TTTAGAAAAACTAGGTTTCCCCGGAGAATATCCCTACACGCGCGGAGTCCAGCCGACGATGTATCGGTCACGGTTTTGGACGATGAGGCAGTATGCGGGCTTTTCGACAGCGGAGGAGTCCAATAAGCGGTATCGATATTTATTAGGACAAGGTCAAACGGGGCTGAGCGTCGCGTTCGACCTCCCAACCCAGATCGGGTACGATGCGGACGATCCGATCGCGCAGGGGGAGGTGGGGAAGGTGGGAGTCTCGATCTCGTCCATCAGGGACATGGAGCAGTTGTACGATCAGATTCCCGCTGGAGAAGGTTTCGACTTCGATGACGATCAACGCGCCTGCGGGTGTTCTGCTGGCGATGTATATCGCGGTGGCGAAACGCCAGGGCGCGGACGTGGGCAAACTGCGCGGCACGATCCAGAACGACATTCTCAAGGAGTATGTGGCGCGCGGCACGTATATCTTCCCGCCCACGCCTTCGATGCGGCTCATCACGGACATCTTCTCGTTCTGTGCGAAGGAAGTGCCGTATTGGAACACGATCTCGATCTCGGGCTATCACATCCGTGAGGCAGGCTCGACCGCCGTGCAGGAAGTGGCGTTCACGCTGGCGAACGGCATGGCGTACGTGGAAGCCGCCTTGAAAGCGGGCTTGAACGTGGACGATTTCGCGGGTCAACTCTCGTTCTTCTTCAACGCGCACAACAACTTTTTGGAAGAGGTGGCGAAGTTCCGCGCGGCGAGACGGCTGTGGGCAAAGATCATGCGCGAACGGTTCAAGGCGCAAAAGCCGACCTCGTGGCAGTTACGCTTCCACACGCAGACCGCAGGCTCGACCCTGACCGCGCAACAGCCAGAGAACAACGTGGTGCGTGTGACGGTTCAGGCTCTTTCCGCCGTTCTCGGCGGGACGCAAAGCCTTGCACACCAACTCCATGGATGAGGCGCTCTGGCTGCCGACGGAAAAGTCTGTGCGCGTGGCGCTCCGCACGCAGCAGATCATCGCGTATGAGTTGGGGGTGGCGGATTCCATTGACCCATTGGCTGGTTCGTACCTGATCGAATATCTCACGGACGAGATCGAAAAGGGCGCGCAGGAGTACATCGCCAAAATTGACGAGATGGGCGGCGCGTTGCAGTCCATTGAAAAGGGATTCATGCAGAACGAGATCCAGAACGCCGCCTATGCCGCGCAAAAAGCCATCGAGCACGGGGAGCAGGTGGTGGTGGGAGTCAATCAGTTCCAGGTGAAGGAAGAGATGACACTGGAACGCCTTGAAGGTTGACCCTGTCGATCGAGATCGGGCAGAGGGAGAGGTTGAAAGAGCTAAGGGCGAGAAGAAAGAAGGAAAGAGTGGGTGAGTTGCTTGCGCGGCTCGAAACTGCGGCACGCGGCACCGAGAACCTGATGCCGCTGTTCATCGAGTGCGTGGAGAACGACATCACGCTGGGCGAGATTTGTAATACGTTGAGGGGCGTTTGGGGCGAGTATGTAGCGGAGGGGTTTTAGTTTGGAGGTAAAATCAGGTGAAGATTTTCGTGTTGAATAATCTCAAAAGGTGAACCATGAAATCTAATATCACCATCCCTAACTCTATTTATCAAGCCGCTGAAAAACTCGCAAAAGAACTTGGCATTTCTTTGAGCGAGTTATATACAGCCGCGTTGACCACCTATATCTCTGACCGTGAAAAGAACAGTGTGGCTGAGGGGACCAATGCAGTTTATGCGACTGAACCTTCCATGCTTGAACCTGAAATGGTTGAAATGCAAATTATCGCCGAGTTCAATGCCTGGGATGCTGCCAGCGATGAAGCGCTGGAAAACTTTGAAAAAGGATTGGGAGATTTATGAAGCGTGGTGATATTGTGCTTGTCAATCTGCCGCAAGCGGCAAATGGCGTTGGTCACGAACAGGTGGGAACGCGGCCAGCGCTTGTTGTTCATGACGACTCGACGAGTGACACTCTGTCGGTGGTTATGATCGTACCGTTCACGAGCAATCTCAAGGCGCAGAGATATTCGCACACGATTTTGGTTCAGCCCACAAAAGAGAACGGCTTGACCGTTCAATCCGTTTTGCTTGTCTTTCAATTGCGTGCCATTGACAAGCAAAGAGTCACGAGGAAGATCGGTCATCTCGAAGATGATTTGATCGAAAAAGTGAATCAAGAGATGAAGGATTTGTTGGGGTTGGACTAGTCGTGGGTCAATGGGTATTTGATGCCATTATTCATTGAGTGTGTCGAGAACGACATCACGCTCGGCGAGATCTGTAATACGCTGAGAGGCGTATGGGGTGAGTATGTTGCTGAAGGTTTCTAATTTGCGCCAATCTGAGAGGTGTGCCTGCCCCCAGAATGGGCGTGAGGGAGAGTACGTGGCGGAAGGGTTTTAGGGCTTGACTTAGTCCACTGGTTAGTCTACAATGCTTCTTGGAGGTGTGATATGACAACTTTCAACGTTCACGAAGCCAAGACTCACTTTTCAAAATTGCTTGAGCGCGTTTTGAAAGGTGAAGAAGTAATCATCGCCAAGGCAGGAAAGCCTGTGGCACGCATTCTGCCTGTGGTGGCGAATGTGACCTTGCGTACGCCAGGGATCGATAAAGGTAAGATCACGATCCTGCCCAATTTCGACGATCCGCTTGAGGAATTTGCAGTATGAAGTATTTGCTCGATACACATACCTTCCTTTGGTGGAATATGGATGACGCCCAGTTGTCATCGTTGGCGAAAGAAATCATCGCAGATGGTGCAAACGAAATTTTTCTGAGTGCGGCTACGGCATGGGAAATTGCGATAAAAACAGCGCGTGGGCGTCTTGAGTTGCCAGAAGACCCCACGCGTTATGTTTCCAGTCGCATGAATTTACATGGATTTCAAGCATTGCCTGTGCAAATTCATCATGCCGTGCAGGTTTATAAACTGCCGATGTATCATGCTGACCCATTCGATAGATTGCTTATCGTTCAAAGCCAGATCGAATCCATGCCTTTGATTTCTGTAGATGGCGAAATTCGGAAATATGACGTTGAGGTAGTTTGGTAATGAGGGAGAATGACATCACGATCGGTGAGATTTGCAATACGCTGAGAGGCGTGTGGGGTGAGTACGTGGCGGAGGGGTTTTAGGGGAACCAGCCTCAGGTTTTGGGTTGAAACAAAAACAGTCTCGAAGACTTTGGCTCTTCGGGACTGTTGCTTTTCGTAAATCATCTGGTTTGTCGAGTAATTTGTTCTGTTAGACAATCATGAGTATTTAAGGATGGTAAGTATATTCAGTTACAATCGTCGCCCAAAGGAAACCATTTCATGACAATACTTAACACCGATTTAAAAACCGCAACACAACCGTATAAAAGCACCCCGCGCGTTGAGGAAGATGCTGCTGGCGTCTGGCATATCCGAGGATATGCCGAAGCCAAAGATCTGCTCAAAGAAGATTTACTGCAAGACGGTTTCAATGCGGAGGATATCAATAAAACTGGAATGGATCCAGTTCTTTATCAACACGGCGAAGTGCACCGTAAACAACGCGCGGCGATCGCGAAGTATTTCAGTCCCGCCACCGTTTCTCAAAAACACACCGTCATGATGGAACGCGCCGCGGATGAGATCATCGCCGATCTGGTCAAAGCCAAACGGGCAGACCTGCGTTTTTTCACCACACGCATGGCAACCGTGGTGGCAGCTGCCGTGGTGGGCTTAAACCCCACGAATGGTTTGATCAAACGCCTGGATGCGATGCTTCATGCCGATGACAATGTCATTAAAAATCCATTTTTGAAAATGTTTGAACCTGTTCGTAGAAATTTGCTGCGCATCAGCTTCCTGTTATTAGATGTGCGCCCTGCCATTCGCGAGCGTAGGCGTAATCCGCAGGATGATGTCATCTCATTTATGCTCTCAAAAGGCAAAAATGAGCTTGCCATCTTTGTCGAATGTATTGTTTACGGCGCGGCGGGAATGGCGACCACCCAGGAATTTATTTGCGTTACATTAATGCACGCCATGGAAAATTCAAAAATTCGCGAGGCGCTCGCTTCTGATGATACTGATGTGCGTTATGAAGCCCTGCATGAAATTTTGCGCCTCGAACCTGTCATTGGAAAAATTAAACGCAAAACGCTTAACCCTGTCACTGTGACCAGCAGTGGCGAAACACATACCATTCCCGCGCATGCAAAGATTGAATTTCATGTTTACGATGTCAATGCGGATGCAAAATCTGTGGGAGATGAACCGGAACGCCTTCATCCTCATCGCAATCTCGAGAAGGGGACTTATCGCTCGCTTATTGGCTTCGGCTCGGGTCCGCATCGTTGCGCGGGAGAGCATCTTGCCATTAGTGAAACGGATATCTTCATCCGCAAATTGATGGCGCTGAAAGGCTTGCGCGTTGTTCAGCAGCCAAAAATTTCCCGCAATGAAACTGTTGAAGGCTACGAGTTCAGCGATTATATTGTTGAAGTAGAGTAGTCCTGTTCCAACCAGCCTTTTTATCTGCATGACCGCGGCTGGAATTGCGGGAGCGAGGGTGAATTGACACTTCGATCCTCCCTTTGGTCGTCAGCGCGGCGCCTCACCCCCAACCCCTCTACCCCTTCGGGGCATACGTCCTACAGGAGAGGGGGCGTACCAGCTTTAAACAAAAACAGTCTCGAAGACCGTAAAAGTCTTCGAGACTGTTACTTTTTGCAACACTCCTACTTCACCTTGACCTTCACCCCTGCGGCGCGGAGTTCTTCGAGCAGGTCCTGGTCCACGCCGTGCAGGCGCATGTCGAGAAGTTGGTCGAGGGTGAGGGCATCGCCATATTTACTGCGCGTCTCACGGATAAAGCGCGGGGTGACGTGGTGGATGCTCAACTCGACGAGGTCGTCCACGGCGATATCCTTGTCAAGTCCCAGTTCGATCAGTTCACGCATGAATTTTGGGGTCACATTATGGTTGCGGAGTTCCACGATCTCGTCCACGTCCAGGTCTGTGAGTCCCAGTTCGATCAGGGACTTGATGAAACTGGCTGAAACGTCGTGGTTTCTGAGTTCGACGAGTTCGTCCACATCAAGGTCCTTGAAGCCCATGGCGCGCAGTTCTGCAACGAACGATGGCGCGACATCGTGGTTGGCAAGTTCGACCAGCTCGTCAATATCCAGGTCTTTGAGCCCAAGGTCTGCCATTTCAGCGATGAACTCGGGCGAGACGTCGTGATTGGCAAGTTCCACGAGTTCGTCCACGTCCAGGTCCTTGAAACCGAGTTTCTTCAACTCCGCAATGTACTTGGGGGAGACGTCATGATTGCCTAATTCAACGATATCGTCCACATCGAGGTCTTTCAAGCCTGCCTGACGCAGTTCTGCGATGTACCTGGGGGAGATGTCATTGTTGACCAGTTCGACGATCTCGTCAGTGTCGAGGTTCTTGATGCCCAGTTCCTGCATTTCGGAGAGGAATTTCGCCGAAACGCCGTTCAACTTCATCTCGACCAGTTCGTCCGCGTCGAGACCGCTGACACCCATATCGCGCAGTTCGCGGACGTAGCGCGGGGTGATGTCGTGGATGCGCAGGTGGATCCATTCGCCCAGCCCGTCGGGTGACACGCCGAGGGCGAGCATTTCGCGGATATATTCGGCGGTCAGTTTGTGCGCCTGTATCTCCTGCAGGTCGCTCAGGGTGACGTGGTCGATGTCCGCTTCTTTGAGGGCGGCGACCAGATCCCTGGCGGAGGCTGAATTTCCAGGCAGCGGCGGAACTGGGGGGACGGGAGGGATGGAAGACAAAGATGCCAGATGGGATAAATGCGAGAGGGGCGGGACAAGCTCAGGTCCGGCAAGAACCGGTTCTTCCTTCACTTCCTCCATCGCCTTGAAGAGCTGCTCCGCCTCCTCGGCGGTGATCTTCCCTTCGGCGAGCATGTCCAGCACCATTAAGCGTTCTTTTTGTCCGTTCATGAGAGGTCTCCTTTGAGTTGAGAGAGTAGTTTGGTGGCTTCCTGCACGTTGATCTCGCCCCGGCTGAGGCGGGCAAGGATCTCCTGCCTGCGGGTTGAAATGTCGTCCTCTTTTGGCGGTTCCATGCCCATTTCGGTGATGACTTCATCGAGTTGGCGGCGGATCGCCCAGTAGGACTCGCCGGTCTCGCGCTCCACGTCCTTGACGTTGCCGCGGTTGCGGACGAAGACCTCAAGGAATTTCAGGCGCTCGGGCGACAGGCGGTGGAAAGGCGAAAGCTCGAACTTGCCGACCACGCCCGTGCCGCACGAGGTGCATGTGAGTTGGGTGACGATCAGTGGGGAAGAGCAACTGGGGCAGGATTGCGGGATAAGTGGCATTTGGGGTACTCCAATGCCGCCAGTTTAACAAATATTTTGATTTAAGTCAATAGTTTTGATGAAAAACAAAATATTTTGGTTTATCACATAAATATTTGATTTTTCGGGGATTTGGCGTGGCCCGGGCATTGTTAAAGCCTTTTCCCCGCTTCCCATCGGACTTTGAGCCTGCTTCCGTCCGAAGGGTTTATCCTGCGTTGAGGCGTATAATCTCTGAAAATCTTGAACAAGTAGAGGAGTCTCACCATGCCCACTGCGGTCATCATCATCAATCTTGCGTTGCTGTTTTACTCCATCGGCGTCTGGAGCGAGCGTATCCAGGGCAGGCTCAAAATCTGGCATACCGTTTTCTTTTGGCTTGGGCTCATTTGCGATACGTGGGGGACAGGCTTGATGATGGAGATGGCTGGCGGCTTGACCTTCGACATCCACGGCATCTCCGGCGTGCTTGCCATTGCCCTGATGCTCGTCCATGCGGTCTGGGCGACTTACGTCCTTTGGAAGAAGGACGAAAAGATGATCGTGAACTTCCACAAGTTCAGTGTTTTTGTCTGGCTGGTCTGGTTGATCCCGTATTTCAGCCCGATGTTGTTTGGGATGGCGGGCACGCCCTAGAGATCTAGAGCGCCGAGACCTTGACCAACACCTCAGGCACGACGTTGAACGCCTGAGCAAACCCCGCCACGAATTGTCCTCCCTTTGGGCTGATCCGCCAGAGATTGAAATCCCCCAGGCTGAAGAGTTGTTCGGCTTCCGGGAAGCGCGCGAGGTAGGCATGCCTGACCTGGGGGTAGTGCGGATTTGTCCTCGGGAGCATCTCAGCCGTCCCGTTGAGGGAGAGGCGTGCCAAAGTCTGCGGGTCGGGACGGTGATCGTCGGTCTCCGTGAGGAGCAGGCTCACGCGCGGATCGGCTTGCATGTCCCGCGTATGTTTCCCCAATGTACTGACGTGGATGTAGAACGCCGAGAAGTCGCTTTCCACGGCGATCGCGACCATGGCGAGGTTTGGTTCCCCGTCATGGAGGGTGCCCAACGCGGCGATGCGCGTATTGCGGATGAGATTTGCCAGTTTTAGTTCCGATTGTGTGTCCATGTTATTCGGGTGGTTGACTGCTGAATTTATACCTTGCCACGAGCGCTTCGATGACCTGCCTGTTCTGTTCGGTCATCCCGAGGAACTCGAACCCGGTGTGGAAGTAGGTGGTCCCCGCCTCCTGCCTGCTCCACGCCACATGCGCAGGGAGGGTCAACCGCCCGCCGGGCACCTCAACTGCGCCGGGAATTTCGATCTCCAGGGTGGTGTCCCTGCCGGTTTCGACCGGTTTTTCGCCCACGACCATCGCTCCCTGCAGGGTGAGGTCGCCCAGAAAACCCAGCAGGACGTGACCGTTTCGTTCGTACACGGCTGTGAAGGTCATGGCTTTTACGCGTTCGGTTTTGCGCTGGTCTGTCATGCGTGTCTCCTGTCCACGTGCGTAGTGTAACGGACTCCTGCAATAAAATCAAACAGGTTGTTTCAACTTTTTTCGAACATAAATGAGACCAGGCGCGGCGGCTTGTCTGCATCCTCTTCGTGCCAGAATTCGTTGAATGACCGCCAGCCTCAAGTCGTTGACGGATGCCGCGCCGATGAAATCGGAAATATGATGGACGAACGCCTCCACCTCGACCGTTTTGCCTGCCTCGTTCGAAGCGGGCTTTTGTCCCGCCGTATTGTTTGAACGGATGCAGTTCGTTGACGAGGAATATCCCGCCCGGTTTCAACGTCCGCGCGGCTTCGGAGAAGATGTGGAACAGGTCTTCGATGTGTTCCAGGACGAGGTTGCAGGCGATGAGGTCGTAGGCGTTCGTCTCAGGCAATTCCAGCGCTTGGTCAAATCCGCCGCCTCAAAGCGGACATTCCCCGCCTTGACCTTTTCCCTGGCTTTCTCGATCATCCCCTGCGAAAAATCCAGCGTGTGGACGCGCCTGCCGATCTCCGCGAAGAAAACCGTGTTCTTGCCGGTGCCGCATCCCAGTTCGAGGATGGAGTCAAATCGTCGGCTGGCGAGCAGGCTGCGGGTCACTCTTGAATTGAGATCGCGGGTCAGGTTGGCGTTCGTGTCGTAGATGTCCGACCATTCGTTGTAGGCGTTTTGGATGTCCATACCGCCATTATAATGAGTTGGAAATCGTTTTTGAGCATGTTGTAACTTCGAGGAAATCCCATGGACCTTTCGTCAGCCATCCATCTGTTGGGCAACATTCTGGGGGATGTGATCACGGAACTCGAGTCGCGCGAGTTGTTCGCGACCGAGGAGCGCATCCGCGCCGCCGCGAAGGATCGTCGGGGAGGGACGGCTGAGGCGGCGAAGCAGCTCGAGGCGGAGGTCGAAGCGCTGAGTCTCGATCAGGCGCGCGCCGTCTCCGCCGCGTTCACCACCTATTTCGACCTCATCAACCTTGCCGAGGAATATCACCGCGTCCGTCAGCTGCGCGAACGCGAGTTGAAGCAGCATCCCGAGCCGCTCCCCGAGTTCGTCGGCGACGCGGTTGCCGCGCTCAAAAAGGACGGCGTGACCTCCGCGCAAATGCGGTCCCTGCTCCACGGGCTTTCACTGGAACTGGTGCTCACGGCGCACCCGACCGAGTCGCGGCGCAGGACGGTGGTCTCGAAATTACAGCGCATCGCGCAGCAGCTCGAAACCCTCGCCGACGATCCACTCACGCCGCGCGAACGCGAAAGGCTCACCGCGGAGATGCACGCCGAGGTGGTCGGATTGTGGCTGACCGACCGCACGCGCACGGTGAAGATGACCGTCACCGACGAGGTGAAGACCGGGCTGTACTTTGTCGAGTCCGTGTTTTGGGACGCGCTCCCCGAACTCTACGCGGACCTCGACCAGGCGCTCGCTTCGCACTATCCGGGCGTTGCTTCGCCTCCGAACTGGTTCCGCCTCGCCTCATGGATGGGCGGCGACCGCGACGGCAACCCGAACGTGACCCACGAAGTGACCGCCGAAACGCTCCGCCTGCACCGCGGACTTGCCGTGGAAAGTCACCGGCGGACGTTGCAGGACCTGGCGCGGCGCCTGAGCATGAGCAGTGAACGACTGCCCGCCTCGCCCGCCCTCACCGCCTGGATCGAATCGCGCCGTCCGCTCCCGCCGCACGTGAAATTCATCGAAGAGCGGTACAGTGCCGAGCCGTACCGCCTCGTGCTGTCCCTGCTCGCCGCGGACCTGGCGGAAGCCTCCAGCGACGACATGACCGCCCGCCTGCTGGGGCGCACCCCGCACCAGGCGCGCATCCATCTGAAGGATTTGCTCGAACCTGTTGAGCTGATCTCTGCCACCCTGCCCGACTCGCTGAAAAGGAACGCCCTCGAACAGGTCCGCCGCCAGTTGAACATCTTCGGCTTGCAAGCCATGCGGCTGGACATCCGCGAGGAGTTCGGGGCGGTTCAACTCCGTCGTGGATGAGACCCTGCGCGCCCTCAACATCACGAACGACTTCCTGGGGATGTCCGCCGGGGAGCGGCTCGCTTTGCTGGTCAGGCTGCTCTCCGAGCCTCTGCCGGACCTGTCGGCGCATCCGGGCGTCACGCCCGCCTCCGCCGAGACCTTCGCCCTGTTCCAGCTGGTCACACGCGTCCGCGACATCTACGGCCTCGAACTGCTGGGACCGGTCGTCATCTCCATGTGCAAGTCCGCCGCCGACGTGTTGAGCGTGCTCCTGCTTGCCCGCTGGACCGGCTGCGACAAAGTCCATGCAGATCGTCCCGCTCTTCGAAACGATAGACGATTTGCAGTCCGCGCCTGCCGTGCTGGATGAGATGTTCTCCCTGCCGCTCTACCGCGAACACCTGGCGACCTGCAACGACGAGCAGATCGTCATGATCGGCTACTCCGACAGCAACAAGGACGGCGGCTATTTGACCGCCAATTGGGCGTTGTACCAGGGACAGGAGAACATCGCAAAAGTCGCAAGGGAACACAACGTCACCCTGACCATCTTCCACGGCCGCGGCGGGACGATCGCGCGCGGCGGGGGACCCGCCAACCGCGCCATCCGCGCCCAGCCGCAGGGCAGTATCAATGGCCGTTTCCGCCTGACCGAGCAGGGCGAGACCATCGCGGCGCGCTATTCCAACCCCGAACTGGCGCACCGCCACCTCGAGCAGATCGTCCATGCGGTGCTGATGGCTTCCTCGCCCGCCCAAACCAGGACCGAGGTCCCAGCCCGCTGGCGCGCGGCAATGGACTCCATGTCCGCGGTTGCGCGTCAGACCTACCGCAGGCTGGTCTACGAGACGCCCGGCTTCATCGAATTCTGGCAGGCGGCGACACCCCTCGACGAGATCAAGCGCATGCACATCGGGTCGCGTCCCGCCGCGCGCACGCCGAGCAGTGAGGTGACCAAGATCCGCGCCATCCCCTGGGTTTTTTCGTGGATGCAGAGCCGCTTCAACCTGCCGGGTTGGTTTGGTCTCGGCTCCGCGCTTGACTCTGCGCCTGACAGCGACCTGCTCCGCGAAATGTACCGGGACTGGGCATTTTTCCAGTCCATGCTCGACAATACCGAGATGTCCCTCATCAAGGCGGATATGGAGATCGCCTCGCTCTACGTGGACCTGGTGCCTGACAAAGCCCTGGCAAAACGCATCTTCGACCTCATCCTGGCGGAGTACGAACGCACCCGCCACGCCGTCCTGACGATCAGCGGTCACGCCAACCTGCTGGACGCCGAGCCCGTCACCCAGAACTCGGTCCACCTGCGCAACCCATACGTGGACCCGCTGAACTACCTGCAAGTGGAGATGCTCCGCCGAATCCGCGCTCTGACCGATCCCTGAAGGCGACGAGGCGCAATCCATCCGCGAAGTGATCGGCCTGACGGTCAACGGGATTGCGGCGGGACTGCGGAATACGGGATGATGTGGTGATATTCGTCACTTTGTGGCGATGGTCGATTTGTCTATAATTTTTCTATTGTCAAAATTACTGTGCGGGTGTTCGGAGGCAAATTCGACCATCCACGAAGGAGAGACTCATGGCAAAACTGGACACAATGGTGCAGGATTTCCTTGCCCAGAAGAAAATCGCGGTGGTGGGAGTATCAGACAAGCGCGAGACGGGATGCAACCTGGCGTATAACAAGTTCAAAGAGAACGGGTACCAGGTCTTCCCGGTCAACCCGCGCATTTCCACGTTCAACGGAGCAACATGCTACCCGGATTTGAAATCCATCCCCGATAAGCCGGAGGCGGTATTTATCCTTGCCAGTCCCAAGGTGACCGACCAGATCGTCCAGCAATGCGTGGATCTGGGCGTCAAACACGTGTGGATGCACTGCATGATGGGCACCAAGCCCGGTCTGGCGGCGGGCATGACCAGCGTCTCGCAGGAGGCGGTGGAGTTGTGCAAAGCCAACGGCATCACGGTCATCCCGGGGGCGTGCCCCAATCAGTTCCTGAAGCCCGATTTTGGTCACAAGATGATGCGCGGCATGTGGCGCCTGTTCGGGTTTATGGGTGTAAACTAGGGGACATGCCAGCCAACATCGAGATCAAAGCCCGCGCCCGCGATTTTGCGAATATACGTTCACGCGCCGAAAAACTCAGCGATGCGCCTGTGGAGGTCATTCCGCAGGAGGACACCTTCTTCAACGTCTCTCAAGGACGCCTGAAATTGCGCGTCCTCGCCCCGGACCGCGGTCAACTCATCTACTACACCCGTCCCGACCAGGGTGGACCCAAGCGTTCGGATTATCACATTGCCTATACAACTGACCCTGAAAACCTCAAGCGCGTGCTGGAACTTGCCTATGGCATCCGCGGCGTGGTCAAAAAGACCCGCTACCTCTACCTCGTCGGGCAGACGCGCGTGCACCTGGACGATGTCGAGGGATTGGGGCAGTTCATGGAGTTGGAGGTCGTCCTGCGGGAGGGGCAGGGAGATGCCGAGGGGCAGGGGATCGCCGAGGGTCTGATGGCAAGCCTGGGCGTGGAAAGAAGCGACCTGCTTGAGGGGGCGTACATGGATCTGCTGGAAAAAAACGTCTAGAGTTCGAACGTCAAAGGTCAAAAGTCGCCGGCGTTGGGCCTTTGACTTTTGGCGTAAAGAATCGTGGTAAAATACCCCGCCGAGCGTAGTACCCTTCGCTCGCTGCGGTCATCATAACGTGAGACCGAAGTGCCGCAGTTTTTTGCGGCAAACCACTCCAAAAAGCACGAAAGGGCTTGAACCATGAAAGTAATGCTAGTCAAGGACGTTTACAAACTGGGGCGTGCGGGCGATATCAAAAAGGTCGCGGACGGCTACGGCCGCAACTTCCTCATCCCGCAGGGATTTGCCGTGCTCGCCACCGCGGGCGCGCTCAAACAGGCGGAAAAAGTCCGCAAGCAGGCTGAGATCCGCCGCGCCGAACAGAACTCTGAACTCAAGGGGTTGGCTGACCAGATCAAGGGCGTCACCGTGACCTTTGCCGCCAAGGCTGGTGAAACGGGCAAACTCTACGGCTCCATCACCACCCAGGACGTGGCGACCGCCATCTCCGAGCAGACCCGCTTCGAGGTCAAGAAACAACAGGTTGACATGCAACCCATTCGCAACCTCGGCGAGTTCACGGCGCATGTCCGCCTCACGATGGACCTGGTTCCCGAAGTGAAGATCATCGTCCACCGCGAAGGCGAAGCGCAGGAAGCAGCCGTGGAAGAGCCCGCTAAAGCCAAGGCACCTGCTGTTGATGCAAAACCTGAAGCTGAAGCGCCTGCAGAACCCGCCCCCGAAGCCTAGTTCATACCCCTCCAACCATGACATCACCAGTTCATTCCCGTTCGATGGGGGGCTGGTGATGTTTCGTTTATCCTGATGCAGACCCTCGGTCAAAAACTCAAAGCCGCCCGCGAAGAGCAAAAACTCACGCTTGAAAAGGTTTTTCAAGCCATCCGCATCCGCGTCAATTACCTGCAGGCGCTGGAGGACGACGACCTGTCGGTCATGCCTTCGCCTGTGCAGGCACGCGGCTATCTTCACAACTACGCCGAATATCTTGGGCTCGATCTTGACCAACTGCTCGAAGAGGTGCGCGCCTCCCAGCAAAATGCCGGGGGGATCATCAGCCCGGCGGACTTAACACCCCAACTGGCGATCCAAACTCCCGAAGTGCTCCCGCCGCAGCATGCCCCGCCTCCGGCCCCGCCGACAGTTGGACCTGCCCAGGAAGCCGAGTCTCAGCCCTTCGATGGCGCTGACAGCGCCACTCAGGACAAGCCCCAGCCGCTTCCCGCTCAACCCAAACGCCGCGGTCGAAAAAAGCTGGAGCCCCCTGCCGAAATCGCTGTAGAGGAACCGACCCCCACCAAACGACAGGGTCGAAAGAAGACCGTGCCGAGAGCAGAACCTGTTCAGGTCCTCGAATCCCAGCCTGTGGTCAAGGAAGAGCCGCATCCGCAGCCGGAACCCGTCACCAGGCCTTTACCACTGCCCGTACCGGAGCAGACTCCCCAGCCGGATGTCAGCGAAAGTCTCTGGCAGACGTGGCTGAACCGGGTCGGTTCGGCGATCTCTGCCCGCGGCAAGCGAAAAGAAGAGGTGCAGGCATCCTCACCAGCGGATGCGCCGCCTGGAGTACTCCAACCTCAGCAGGAAACACCCGCCCCTGAACCCTCACAACCTGCAAACCTTCAACCTTCCGACGAAATCTTCAAAGAGATCGGCGTCGAACTCCGCACCCGCCGCGAGATGTTGAGCCTGCACCTTGAGGAAGTGGAGCGCAACACGCGCGTCAAGGCACATTATCTCGAGGCGCTTGAGCTGGGCGCCCTGGACAGGCTCCCGTCCACAGTGCAGACGCGCGGCATGTTGTCGAATTACGCATCCTTCCTGGATATGGACGTGGATGCCCTCCTGCTCCGTTTTGCAGACGCGTTACAGGCGCGTCACCGGGAGAGAAATCCGCAAAAGCCCGCCCGGAAAACCGGTCAGCCGATCCTGGCGAACATGCCTGCCCTGCGCAATTTCATTGCGGGTGACATGATCTTTGGCGTCGGCATGGCAATATTGCTGGTGGGGTTTGTCATCTGGGGCATCAACCGTGTGATGACACTCCAGAGCCTGGAGGAGATCGAGCCGACCGCACCATCCATTTCGGACGTTCTGCTGGCATCGCCGGACCCGTCCCAGTTCACGGCGACACCCACCCTGCTGCCGCTCGAATCGTTTTCCGAGGAGGCAACCCCGACCATCATCATCCCGACGGTGAATATCAACGTCAGTGTGCAGGTCAACCTGGTTGCGGTCGAGCGTACGTATTTGCGTGTCATTGCGGACGGCAGGGTTGTCTTTGAAGGCAGGGTCATTCCGGGGAACGCGTACCTGTTCGAGGCGGAGGAACAGATCGAGGTCCTGGTGGGAAGCGGCGGCGCCATCCGTATCGCTTACAATGGACGCGACCTTGGCCTGATGGGTACGTTCGGGCAGATCGTAAATAACATTTACCGTGCGAATGAGATCATCACGCCGACCGCGCTTCCTTCGCCGACGCCGACGGTCACCGTGCCGCCGACATCCACTGTGGCTCCGTCGAATACGCCAGTGCCATCGAACACGCCGGTTCCGTCCAACACACCCTCGCCATAACTTTTCATTTTAGAGGTAATTCCTTTGACAAAAAACACCTTTCACCTTGTTTCACTCGGCTGTGCCAAGAACACTGTTGACTCGGATTCGATGGCGCAGCTGCTCATCCGTGACGGTTACCGCGCTGTGGAGGACCCGTCACGCGCGAATGTGCTGATCGTGAACACCTGCGGCTTTATCGGACCCGCCAAGGAAGAGTCTATCAACGTCCTGCGCGAACTGGCGCAGGGGAAAAAGCATAACCAGATCCTGATCGCGGCGGGATGCCTGACCCAGCGCTATGGTTTGGAAGTTGCTGTAAAAGTTCCCGGCGTGGACGGGGTGCTCGGCACGCGCCGCTGGATGGATATTGTGCAGGTGGTTGGTGAACTCCGTAAAGGTCCACACCCCGAGCCTTTGTATCACCTGCCGGACGAAGCGAAGACCGTCGGTACGGACGAGCATGAAGCGATGCGCGTCTCGGTGGCAGGTGCCAGCGCCTATCTCAAAGTGGCGGACGGTTGCCGCCGCCCGTGCGCGTTCTGTGCGATCCCGCTCATCAAAGGCACGGCAGTTTCTCGTCCGGTTGAGTCGATCCTGGGCGAAGCGCGTCGCTTGCGGGACATGGGCGTGCGCGAGTTGATTCTGATCGCACAGGATACGACCGATTACGGTCACGATCTGGGGATGAAGGATGGGCTGGCGATCCTGCTGGAGCAGTTGACCGCCTCCGTGCCTGACATGGATTGGATCCGCGTCATGTATGCTTATCCCGGCTATGTGACGGACCGTCTCATTGACGTGATGGCATCCACCAAACAGGTCCTGCCGTATCTCGACATGCCCCTTCAACATGCCCATCCCAAAACCTTATACCGCATGAAACGCCCTTCCAATATTGACTGGGTTCACAAGACCCTAGGCAAGATGCGCTCGAAAATTGACAATCTGGCGATCCGTACGACTTTCATCGTTGGCTATCCCGGCGAAACGGAAGAGGAATACCAGGCTTTGTACGATTTTGTAAAAGAGACGCGTTTTGACCGTGTGGGGGCGTTCCAATTCTCCTTCGAACCCGGGACGACAAGCGAACCGCTCGGCGATCCGGTCCCTGCGGAGGTGAAACAGGAACGCTTCGAGCGCCTGATGGAACTGCAGCAGGGCATTTCCATGCAGGTCAATCAGTCCTATGTGGGGAAGACGCTGGATGTCCTGGTCGAAGGCCGCGATAAGGGAATTGCCATTGGGCGTTCCTATCGCGATGCGCCGGAGATAGATGGTCTTGTTTTCATCGAAGGGAATGCAAAGATCGGGGATATCGTTCCGGTCAGGATCACGGGGGCGATGGCATATGACCTGAGCGGTGTGCCGGCTCCATCCCTAATAAATCTGTAATTTTAAAGCTTGCTCTTTTGCAAGTATGAACTGCCTTTCGATGGATTCTCGGGCATACTTTACCCCGAGGTTCCCATGAAAAAACTATTTTCCTATGTTGGTCTGGCACTGATGATGGTCTTGATGACCGGGGTGCTGACGGCGGCGGCTCCTGCGCCGAATGTCACGTTCGATCTCGTGCAGGGACTGCCTTCCACAATGCAAGTCGGTGAAACATATACGGTTATCGTGGAAATTACCAGCGATGTGCCTTTTAACGCGGTGCAAGCCATGCCTGACCCGCAATACCCTGGCAAGGGTGTGGTGCCGGTCAAAGGCGGGGACCATGCCGGTGCCGGCACGTCCGCGACGGTTGAGGTGGCTTTTACGGCCAAGTCCGATACCTCCAAAATGCCGGGCGGGAAGGATGTGATGGCCGTGGTCGTCGGTGTGCGTTTCAAGGGCGGTGTTGTGGTTGGACAGGTATTCCCCTTTGAAGTGACCGTGCCGTAAAACTTTCAGCCCGGAGAAGGCCTTTTAAACAGGAACAGCCCGTCCCTGAGAGGGAGGCGGGCTGTTTTGGTCTTTCTACACTTCGCTACTCGACCATCTTCTGGTCTATGAAGCGCGGGCAAATGCTGTCGCCAGCAGGATCAGGATGGAGAGTCCGAAGTTGATCCGTAAAAGCCGCGTCTCGCGTTTCTGCAATTGAATGACCCGGTCCTGGTTCGCCGCTTCTTTTTTCATCAGCAGCCTGCGGATCGAGGGGATGATCTCCCAGGTCTGGATGGCACTGGCAACGACCATGAAAATGCCCAGAATGTGCTTGACGAGAATTGCCAGCGACCATTGCGTGCTCGTGGAAACGAAACTGTCATAGTTCGGATTGACGCTCATCTGGAACATGCCTGTCAGGAGCAGGAGGCTCATGCAAAACCATGCAATGGGTTCGAGCCGTTTTTGCATGGCCTCGATGAGGGCGAGGTGATCGACGGGTTTGAGCACCCTGCTTGCGGCGGGCAGGAACAGGATGGAGGTGGCAATGATCGAGCCGATCCACGCGACGGTGGCGAGCAGGTGCAGCCAGTAGGTGATCGCCAACGCCCAAGAGGGAGGAGGGGTCATGGGTAAGATGTGGGCGGGATGGTTTCCACGGTTGGCACGATCCCTGTGGGGGTCGGGGTTGGCGTGGAGAGGTCGGGTGTGCCTGTCGGCGGGAAGCAGATCAGGATGGCCTGGTCAAAATTGTCCTGGGCGGTCTTGTCCAGTACGGCCACCAGTTGAGCATTGTTATACTGGACAATGGCTTCGTTTTCCTCGCAGATCTTACCCGCGGTGAATAACTCATCGCCATACCGCATGGATGCGAACCAGTACCGCTCGGAGGCGGTCATGGTGCCATCCCACAGGTTGCCCCAGTTTCGGGCCTGCGTGAAGTAGAAGACTGTCTGTTCCCAATTGATCTCCCAGAAGGATGCCCCGATGAGATACACGCGCGCGCCCTCGCGGGTGCCATTGGCATTGTTGTCCAGCGGGCCGAACCGTTCGGCGAGTGTGAGGTAATAGATGCCGCCCTCAAGATTGCCCTGTCTTGTGATCAGATCATACCCGTTGTTGCGCAGGGCGAAGTAATACATGCCGTCCACTTGCGAAGTGTTGTAGTTGGGGTCAAGTCTGCGCAATTGGTCCAGTGCGCCCAGGGCGCCGGACCAATCCTGCGCGGCGATCAGTTGCTGCGCGCGGGAGAATGCCTGTTCGGCTCCGCTGAAATCCGGCGTAGAGGTCAACGATGGAGTGGCTGTGGGCGCGACATAATTTGCCTGCAGGTTGATCTGCACCAGCACTTCGGTCAATTTTTCCTGCGCACCGGGGAAGGAGGGGTTCTTCTCTATGACGAACTCAAGGCGCTGTTTGGCATTTTCATAACGCCCGAACTCAAAATCAACAAGCGCGTACTGGAATTGTTCGCCGAGTCGCTCCATCAAAGAGGATGATTCCGCATTCTTGCGGATCGAGATCCCTGATTGGTAGCCACCAAAAATCCCCAACCCGAGCAGGACGATCAATCCGAGCGCGCTGAACAGGAAGATGCGCCCGCGTTTGCGTTTCACGACGGGTTGATTTGGTTGTGTGCTTTCAGAGCCATTACTATTTTGAATCATAAGTGGAATTATATCAGTCCTTATTTTTACAGTTTTAAGAGCAATTTAATCTCCGACCAGATGATGGGCAGGCAGACCAGCCCGCCGACGACCATCCCCAGCAACGCGGTCAATACGGCGGACCCAGGCACGATCACCGCCAGGCTGTAGGCTGTCGCGCCTCCGACCACAGCAGCGGCTACGCCTTTGCCGACCGCGCCCCAGACGCCGAGCGGTTCGTGCATCCGCCTGCTCAGAAGGGTGAACAGGACAATGGCTTCGACCAGCAGTGCGATCTCCGCAAAGGCAATGATGGGCGCACCGATCTCTCTGAAGAGCCTGACACCGGCAATACCGATCCCTAGGAACAATACCAGCCGTAAAAGGACCGCATATAACGGAACCATCGGTTCCTTGCGAGCATAGAATGAACGCACAGCCACCTCGTGAATGACATAACCTGTCAGTGTGAGCAGGTACGCGCGGGTCGTCCATGTGAGGAGAGCGGAGGTGGTCTCGTCAAAACCGAAGACGACGCGCACAAGCGGATTGATCCCTGCCGCCATTACCGCCGCAACAGGGATGCTGAGTGCGATCAAAAACCTCAGGGCACGCTCGATCGTCGCACGGAATTCCGTCCACTCGTGGCGCGAAGCGTACGCAGAGAGGGTTGGGAGCATGGCGGTCGCGATCGCCGTTCCCAGGATCGTCTCAGGCACCTGCATGATCATCCAGCCAAATGTCAGCGATGTAACCGAGCCGACTTGGTCCAGCCGCGAGGCAAGGTTATCCCGCGCGATGAAGATGAACTGAATACCCACCATCGTGAACAGACGCGGTGTCATCAGTTTCAAGGCTTCCAGCAAACCCGTATTGCGGATGTCCAGCGAAGGCGTCCAGCGGAAGCCGAATTTGATCAGCGCAGGGACCTGAACGAGCAAATGCATTGCCGCGCCGATGATAACGCCGTACACCAATCCTTGGATGCCGAACAAGGGCACGAGAAAGATCGCCCCGAAGATCTGCCCGATGTTATACACGCTGGGCGCAATGGCGGGCAGGATGAAGTGCTGGTTTGCCTGAAGCGACGCCATCACCAGGCCGCTGATCGAGAAGATGACCGTGCCAATCAGATTCAATCGCATCAACCCGGCAAGCAGTTGACGCTGTTCCTCGCCGAAGCCCGGCGCGATCCCTATCTCCGCGCTCACGATCTGATCGGCAAAGATGGCGACCAGGATCGCAATCGAGGCTGTCAGCACAAAACCAAAATTCGCCACGCGCGAGAACAAATCCCAGGTGGCGGCGCGGTCCTTGGTGGTCAGGTACTCGGTCAGCAAAGGGATGAACGCCATCGCCAGCGCTCCGCCGGAGATCAACGCGAACAACAAATCGGGCAGGTTGTTGGCAGCGTTGAACGTATCCAGCAGATGAATTTCATCGGCATAGATGCGCGAGATGATGATCGTATGGGCAAAGGCGAAGATCTTGTTGATAAAAAAGAAGAACGCCACAATCAGTGAGTTGCGGGCAAGGGGCGTAAGTTTGTTCATGTATAAATTTAATGATCGTCCGCTGGAGGATTCGCTGAAGGTTTAAAGTCGGGGAGCTTATCCGCCAGTTGATACGGTTTATGGATCAGGATGGGCAGGCATTGCGGACAGATGTGAAATTCCTTTTTCTGGAAGTTCATCGAGAGCAAAGGTCTCTCTTCTTCGGTGACGCCGCAGTTAAGACAGGTGAATATCGACATGGTCTCTGGTCCTAAAATGTTCCCTTGATGACGCCGCCGTCCACGTTCAACAGAACGCCGGTAATATACGACGCGGCAGGCGAGACGAGGAACGCGGCCGCATTGGCGAATTCCTGCGGTTGAGCCATGCGCCCGAGCGGGATCTCAGCGGTCTGTTTGGCAAATTCCTCTTCGACGGTCGTGTTGTTGTTCTTCGCGCGCGCCTCCATCAATTCATACACGCGTTCGGTCATCGTCCAGCCCGGCAGAATGGAGTTAAGACGAATATTCTCCTTCCCGAGTTCCAGCGCCAAAGTCTTGGTCAGCCCGGCAGTCGCGGCGCGGACACTGTTCGAGATGAGCAGGTTGGGGATCGGTTGTTTGACCGAGTACGATGTGACGGTCAATATGCTGGCCGAATCCGATTTGTGTAAATGCGGCAACGCGGCCTTGATCAAACGGACATGCGCCATCAGCGACAGGTCGATCCCTTTTTGCCAGGCGGCCTCGTCCAGCGCTTCGATGGAGCCGGATACTGGTCCGCTGGCGTTGGTGATCAGGATGTCCAGCCCGCCAAGGGATTCGACAGTCTGCTGGACCAATTTCGCCGGCACAGACGCGTCGCTCACGTCTCCTGCCAGACCGATGACCTGTGTGCCTGATTCCTGAGCCAATTTCTCAGCTGTTGCCTTGATCTTCTCGCCATCGCGCCCGTTAATGGCAACCTTGCATCCCTCCTTCGCCAGAAGGGACGCAGCGGCATATCCCAGCCCGCGTGATGAGCCGGTGACGAGCGCGCGTTTGTTTTTCAAGCCTAGATCCATTTATTCCTCCAGAATGTAGGGGCGGGGTCTCCCCGCCCATATTCGTATTCCAACAAACGGGGCGAGAGGACCTCGCCCCTACGCAACAACCTCTATCCTGGTATCCCAGACATCCCCGTCCGACCAATTTCCTTCCACCCATTTTGCCACATTCTGCAAAGCGGATTGCAAAAAGGCATGATCATTGCCGATCATTGCACAACCGATGATCGCCTCGTCCCATTTATCCTGCAAATCCATCTCTGCGACGGAGACGTTGAATTCGCGGTGCAAACGGGAAATGAGCGGTTTGATCCGTCCGCGTTTTTCCTTGAGCGAGGTACAGGCAGGCAGGTGGAGATGGATGGTGAGGGTGGCAAGCATGGGAATTTTGCGACACCTGCACTTGCATGCAGGTGCAAGAGTTTGCAATTTTCGATACTTCGACCTTGCCCAGCACAAGTTTGCGATTTACAATCCTTCGCATGGACATCGAATTCGAATACAACAAAGCCCTGGATTACCTATATTCTTTCGTGGATTATAGCCTGAAACACTCCTCCGAACTTGCCAAGGCGGAATTCAACCTTGACCGCATGTTCGCGTTGATGGAGGAACTTGGCAATCCACAGAACACCTATCCCATCATCCACGTGGCAGGGACGAAAGGCAAAGGCTCGGTCAGCGCATTGTGCGCGGCCGCGTTGAGGGCAGGGGGGTACAAGGTCGGTTTGTACACGTCCCCTCATTTATTGGATTACTGCGAGCGGATCCAGGTCAACGGTGAGCCGATCTCCGCATGAGTTGATGGTCGAGCTGGTGGAAGAGATCAAACCGGCTGTGGCGCGTGTCCCGTTTTTGACGACGTTCGAGATCACGACTGCTCTCGCTTTTCTCGCCTTTGCAAGGCAGGGGTGCAATGCTGCTGTGATCGAGGTCGGTTTGGGCGGGCGGCTGGACGCGACGAATATTGTCACGCCGAAGGTTTCGGTGATTACTTCACTGTCCTATGATCATATGGCTGTATTGGGCGACACGCTGGCGAAGATCGCAGGGGAGAAGGCTGGCATTATCAAACAAGGCGTGCCGGTTGTCTCCTCCCCGCAAAAGGACGAGGCGCTCGAGGTTTTGGAGCGTGTAGCCAAATTAAACAATTCAAGCTTCACGTTGATCGGTACAGATGTAAAGTTTGAATTATCGAAGTCATCATTGGATGGACAGGCTTTCCAACTATGGTTTGAACAAAAAGCCTCGCGGGGTTCTACAAGACCGCTTGTTTATAGGCTCGCTATCCCCCTTTTGGGACAGCATCAAATTGAAAATGCTGTCACTGCCTATGCCGCGCTGGATGCTTGTGGTTTGGAAATCCCACACGAATCCATCCAAAAGGGGTTTTCTCAGGTAAAATGGCGAGCCCGCTTTGAGGTCGCCCGGCGTGATCCGCCTGTCATTTTTGACTCGGCGCACAACCAGGACTCGTTCGTCAAGCTGCGGCAAACGCTCGATGAATATTTTCCCGGCCGACAGGTTTATCTCATCTTTGGCGCCTCGGAGGACAAGAACATCCCCGGCATGTTCGCTGAGATGAAACCGAAGATCAAAAAACTCATTGTCACACGCGCCGATCATCCGCGGGCGCTGGAAGCGGAGAAAATCATCGAGTTGGCGGACCAGGCCGGGGTGGAGTCTGAAGCGGTCAGTCCTGTTGAGGCCGCTTTGGCGCGGGCGTTGGAGTTATCAAAAAATGATGGTAGCATTGTCCTGTCCGCCGGCAGTATGTTCGTGACGGCGGAGGTAATGCAGGCATGGAATACCCTTGCGAAGGTTCCCAAACCTTCGCAAGGGTGAGGATAAACATGAGTCACCCAAAAGAATGGAACGAAGAAGAAGATAATTTTGACCTGACCCTCTCGCAGCGCACAGAGGAGTTGTATCGCATTCCCAACCGCGAGCCTGACGCCAATGGCATGATCGAAGCCGCGGTGTTGCCGTTGCGCGATCTGATCATTTTTCCGCGCATGGTCTCGCCGATCTTCGTGGGGCGCGAAGCGTCGCTGCTTGCGGTGGAGGAAGCCCAGCGCAAGGGTTTGACCGTCATTGGGCTCACGCAGACCGATCCCGACCAGGATAAACCCGGCGTGAACGATTTCCTTCCGATCGGCGTGGAGATGGCAGTGGGACGGTTGCTGGCGATGCCGGACGGCTCGCACTCCGCCCTCGTGCAGGGACGCCGCCGCGTGGAAGTGGTGGAATTCGTCCGCACGACGCCTTACCTTGTGGTGCGAGCCCGCGTCGTGCCTGAACCTCAAACTGCGGACCGACAAACGCAGGCCCTCATGCGCTCGGTCCTTGACCTGTTCGATCGTTGCGTGCAATTGGATCGCACCATACCCGATGAAGCGCACCTGTTCGCGATGAACATCTCCGAGCCCGGCTGGCTGGCGGACATGGTCGCCACGTCGCTGGCGTTGAACTACGAAGCGAAGCAAAGCCTGTTGATGCTGCTCGACGTGCGCGGACGTTTGCAGGCGTTGAACAAGATCCTTGCGCAGGAAGTGGACGTGCTCGAGTTGGAAGATGAGATCCATTCGCGCGTGCAGGACGAGGTGGATAAGAGTCAACGTGAGTTCTATCTGCGCGAGCAGATGCGTCAGATCCAAAATGAATTGGGCGAAGGCGATATTTTCACCAAGGATGCTTCCGAACTAAAGAAGAAACTGGAAGCCGCGAACCTGCCCGCGGAGCCGAAGGCTGTGGCGCTCAAGGAATTGGACCGCCTAAACCAGATGCCGCCGATGGCTCCCGAAGTAGGGATCATCCGCACGTACATTGATTGGATCGTCGAACTGCCGTGGACGAATTTCACACCGGACAACCTCGACGTGAAGAACGCGGCAAAGATCCTCGAACGTGATCATTACGGACTCAAGAAAGCCAAGGAGCGCATCCTTGAATATATTGCCGTCCGTTCGTTGAAGCCGAAGAAGGAACGACAACCGATCCTGTGCTTTGTCGGACCTCCTGGTACCGGCAAGACCTCGCTGGGACGTTCGATTGCCGAGGCGCTTGGCAAGAAGTTCGTGCGCGTGTCGCTGGGTGGTGTGCGTGATGAAGCTGAGATCCGCGGACACCGCCGCACGTACATTGGCGCGTTACCCGGGCGTATCATCCAGACCATGAAACGGGCAGGGACGTCCAATCCGCTGTTCATGCTGGATGAGATCGACAAGTTGTATTCCGACTTCCGCGGCGATCCGGCCTCTGCCATGCTGGAGGTCCTTGACCCGGAGCAGAATTACGCCTTCAGCGACCATTACCTTGAAATGCCATTCGACCTTTCGAAGGTCATGTTTGTGACGACTGCCAACTATCTTGGCAGTATCCCGCCTGCTCTGCTCGACCGCATGGAAGTGATCGAATTCCCGGGTTATATCGAAGAGGAAAAACTCGAGATCGCGAACCGTTATTTGATCCCGCGTCAGATTGAAGAAAACGGATTGGAGGGGACCAACCTCCAGTTTGATGTTGGAGCGGAGCGCCGCATCATCCGGGAATATACCTACGAAGCGGGCGTCCGTAATTTGGAGCGCGAGATCGGAAGGGTCTGCCGCAAGGTTGCACGTCTGAAAGCGGAGGGGAAGAAGTTCCCCACCATGATCTCGGCTGAGGCGGTGGAAAAACTTCTCGGCCCGCAGCAGTTCTTCCAACCCGAGGCCGAAAGTACCGATGAAGTCGGTGTTGTGACCTCGCTGGCGTGGACGGAGAATGGCGGCGAGATCATGCCGGTGGAGGTGGCGATCCTGGAAGGCAAGGGCGGACTGCAAATGACCGGGCAAATGGGCGAAGTGATGCAGGAATCCGGTCATGCTGCGCTGACGTATATCAAATCGCGCGCTGCACAGTTGAACATTGACCTTGAAGTCTTCGAACGCATGGACATCCATGTCCACATGCCGGAGGGCGCCATCCCGAAGGATGGACCGTCTGCGGGAATTACCATGGCGACGGCGGTCATCTCCGCGTTGACGGGGCGGCCGGTCTACCGGCATGTCGGCATGACCGGCGAGATCACCTTGCGCGGGCGTGTGTTACCCATCGGCGGTGTGCGCGAGAAGGTGCTGGCGGCGCACCGCGCGGGGCTCAAGGTTGTCATCCTGCCGGAGAAAAATTTGAAGGACCTGGTGGAACTGCCGAAGACCGCCAGGGCGGAGTTGAAGATCATCCCGGTCAAACACCTGGATGACGTCTTGAAGATTGCCCTTTCGCCGGATGTGGTCGTCGAGCCGCCGCGACCGAGGAAGCAGAATAAAGAGGAAGCACAGGAAGAAGTCGAATGAGATTGCGGATTTCGTGATCCGTAATGCGTGATCGAACAGGTGGATCTGGCTGTCCATGACGATTGACCTCAAAGACAAAGTTGTTCTCATCACCGGGGCGTCCTCGGGGTTCGGGGAGGATGCCGCCCGCCAGTTCGCCCGGGAAGGGTGCAGGGTCGTTCTTGCGGCGCGTCGCCTGGACCGTTTGCAGGCATTGGCCGCTGAGATCCAAAACGCCGGCGGTGAAGCGCTTGCCATTCCTGTGGACTTGAACGAACCCGCCGAGATCAAAGTGATGGTGCAGACCGCCCTCGATCTTTATGGAAAGATAGACATCCTTTTCAACAATGCAGGTTATGGCTGTGTGGACTGGTTCGAAAAGCTCGACCCCGAACGCAATATCGAAACGATCATCAAAGTCAACCTGATCGGCACGATGCTGGTCACGCGCGAGATCCTTCCTCACATGCTCAAACGGCGAAAAGGTCATATCATCAACATGTCGTCGGTTGCGGGACTCATCGCTCCGCCGCTCATTACAACCTATTCTGCGGGGAAATACGGCGTGCGTGCTTTTACCGACGGGCTTCGCCGCGAAGTCCGTCCGTTCGGCATCAAGGTTTCGGGCATTTATCCGGGACCCGCGGTCACCGAGTTTGGTCAAAAAATAAAACGTACAAGATCGCGCGAAACCATTAAAAAACTACGCTACCCCCGCCTCACATCCGAATATGTTGCCAGCCGGGTGGTGGGTGTGGCGAAGCGTCCGGTGCGCAGTCTCGTCATACCGTGGTGGTTTCGCATCATTACCGGCTTCGACACCCTGTTCCCCGTTATCGTTGATTGGATTCTTTACATCTTCAGCAGAAGAAACCATCACTTGGATTAGGAGACACACATGACTCAATCCCGCTTTGACAAGCTCAACGCCTCACTTCGGACCCTTCGACCGGCTCAGGGCGGCGCCTCGGACCTGGATGCGGTTATCCTGAATCCCGGTCCCACGCTGAAATATTTGACCGGCCTGAGTTTCCACCTGATGGAGCGCCCGGTCGTCCTGTTCTTCGCAAAGGACCAGGATCCTGCCATCGTCCTGCCTGAATTGGAGTTGCAGAAGGTTGCGTCGTTGCCTTACAAACTTCAGGTCTTCGCGTATGGCGAGAATCCGTCAGTGTGGGGGGAGGTTTTTCGCAAGGCGGCGCAGGCTCTCGGGCTGGATGGGAAGCGGATTGGCGTCGAGCCGCGTCAACTGCGTTTGCTGGAATTCCGTTTTGTCAAAGGCGCCGCGCCTGAAGCGGGCTTTCCCGATGCAAGCGATGTCTTGTCCGGTTTGCGATTGAGGAAGGAGCAGGCTGAGGTCGAAGCGATGCGCAAAGCGGTCAGGATCGCCCAGTCCGCGCTCGAGGCGACCATCCCGTTGATCAAGATCGGCATGACTGAAAAGGAATTGTCGTCCGAGTTGGTGATGCAGCTGCTCAAGCACGGCTCCGAACCCGAAATGCCATTTGCCCCGATCGTCTCCGGCGGACCGAACTCGGCCAACCCGCATGCCTCGCCCAGCGAACGAAAACTTCAGGTTGGCGACCTGCTTGTGGTGGATTGGGGCGCGGCGTACGACGGCTACATCTCCGACCTGACGCGCACCTTTGCAGTGGGTGAGGTGGACGAGGAATATCAAAGGATCCACAAGATCGTGCAGGAGTCGAACGCGGCGGGACGCGCCGCCGCCAAGCCCGGCGCCCCGTGCGCGAACGTGGATAACGCTGCGCGCGAGGTGATCGAGAAATCGGGCTACGGGAAGTATTTCACGCACCGCACCGGTCACGGCATCGGCATGGAGGGACACGAAGACCCGTACATGCGCGGCGACAATATGCAGATCCTTGAAGCCCGGCATGGCGTTCACGGTTGAACCGGGCATTTACCTGCCCGGCAGGAACGGCGTCCGCATCGAGGACAACGTGGTCATCACCGGCACCGGCGCGGATGTGCTTTCCGATATGCCGCGTGAGATACGCGTGGTGGGTTGATGCTGTTGAAAACCATCCGCGAGAACAAAGGCAAATCCCTGCTCATTGCGGGGATTGTTTTGATGTGGGTGTTTCTCCTTGTGGCGTTCAAGTATCACGGATATGAGGAAACATGGCAGTGGTGGGGCGTCCCTACTGAAATGCCGCCCTTCAAGGACTTCCGCCTGATCCCGGGCAGTGCGGAATCCTTTCGCAACGGATTCGAACCTTCGATAACCAACCCGGGTGACCCTAACGGAAGGATATTCAATTATCCGGCGTTCTGGCGGCTGTTCTTTTATACGAACATCACACAGGACGATACGGTTTGGATATCCGTTTTTATGATTGTCCTGTTCTTTCTAGGCGTTATCTTATTCCATCAGAAACTTTCCGCTTCTGGCGCTTTTTGGACTTTGTTGATCGTATTTTCACCCGCCTCCATGCTCCTGTATGAGAGAGGGAATGTTGACCTGATCGTGTTTTTTATATGTGCGCTGATTATCCTGGCATCGGGATATTCTGCAAACCTGACGGCTGGCTTGATCGTATTCGGAGCGATCGTGAAAATGTTTCCCCTCTTTGGGATTACGGTCCTGTTGAGGGAGCCGAAACGAAAATTTTACATCCTGCTACTCGGAAGTATTCTCTTTATGCTTGTGTACGGACTGGTGACCTTCCAAAGTCAAAGCGCGGCATGGAATACCACCATGCGCGGAGATGGTATCTCCTATGGCGCATTCATTTTAATTACACGGTTCTACGGTTATGCCCAATTCTATTTTCCCGATCTTTTTTCATTTGACCAATGGATGGTCATGTTCGAGACGCTTGCCCTTGTCTTGATTTTCTTTGCAGTGTTTTCCGCGGTCCGCAATGGGCAGCCTCTGCAGGGATCCCACGAGCGGAATCTGGCGGCGTTCCGCATGGGCGCATCTACCTATGCAGGTACTTTTCTACTGGGGAACAACTGGGATTACCGCCTTGCTTTTCTGATTTTTGTGATCCCTCAACTTTCCCAGTGGTTTTACCTGGAAAATAAGCGACATCGTTATATTGCGATTGGCGTCATGGTTGCAGTGATTCTCTCCTGCTGGCATTTTGTGTTCCTGATCGACGTTCCGTTCATTCCCTTTGAAAATGAAATGGATAGGATCGTTATCTTCGACGAACTGATCAACTGGCTTCTCCTGATGGGATTTTCTTATCTCCTGGCTGCCTCCTTCCCGGACTGGCTCCGACAGGATTTGCAGAAATTGTTCGGAAAAGCAAAGCCCACGCCGGCTCGAGCGTGACACATGTCAGACATCGTTCGGAATTATCTCAACCTCATGGACAACCAGCGCGAAGCGGCGTTTTCAGCCCTGGATGGAATCACCGATTCACAGCTTTGGCAGAGGCCTGCTCCCAAAGAATGGAGTCTGGGTGAAATCCTCGACCACAACTACCTGTTGATGGCATCCTCGTATCCGCTTGTGAAGTGGATCTGGAATTGGAATGGCTGGTACGGTCGTCTGCGGCGGAATCGTCCATATCAGACCCGGATCGAGGATGTGTACCAAGACCCGAAATTCCCGCAATGGGTCGGCTTCCTGTGGACGCCGCGCTACAACACGCGCAAACCGGTCCCGCTGGAGGCGTTGAAATCGGAACTGCGTGACCTGCATGGAAGGATCCGTTCCTTTTACGAAGGCAAGGACGAGGATGTGCTGGGCAACCTATACCTCTACGACCCGGTCTTCGGCTGGTGCAATCTGATCGTCACGCTCCGCATCGGCATCTATCATGACCAGTTACACTTCGACGACATCTTCAAGCAGGTCAGACAGTTCAAATAAGTTGCTTGATTTCCCTGAAATGGTGCGGTAGAATTGATTAGCCATTTTAAATGGCTAACAGGAGCATGCCATGCCGATCAAATATCTTCCCGCCACTGAGGTAAAAAACCGTTTTGGACGAGTCCTGCGCGAAGTTGCCAAATCAGGCGGTCCCATTTACATCGAACGCGACGGGAAATCCGTTGCGGTCATCTTGAGCGTGCGCGAATATGAACGCACTCGTCGTGTGAAATTGTCCCCTAAAAAGGCTGAACTGACGCGCAGTGCGTTTGGTCTGTGGACCAGCCGGAATGACATTAACGACGACTGGCTGAAGGAAGGACGCGCCAAATGGGAAAGCGACTGGGAAAATGGCTAACCAGGCTGAATTGCTGTTCGACACCAACGCGTTGATCGACATTTACCGCGGAAAGAACTCGATCAAACCCTACTTTGACGCGATTCTGGACGAAACATTGCTGCCGTATGTCTCGGTACTGACAGAGGCGGAACTGTGGCGCGGTTTGCATGCGGACGAAACCGAAAAACACGAACTGCTGATGGAACGGTTCATATCCCTGCCGCTCGATTCAGATGCGGCTCGTCTGGCTGGCTCATGGATGCAAAAATATTCCGCCTCCGGGCTTGGCTGGATGGACGCCTTGATTTCTGCCACCGGAAAGGTTGCCGGGCTGACAGTCCTGACCCGGGATAAACGACTTGCATCTGTTTTATCAGCCGAATTGACCTTTGAGATATATTCCCCATGATCTCCTACTGCGACTACTGCAACTCCCACCCGGAAGACACCTTCAATCACGACTACCACGATACCCAGTACGGATTTCCGCTCCAGGATGACAACCTGCTCTTCGAGCGCCTCATCCTCGAGATCAACCAGGCGGGGCTTTCGTGGATCACCATCCTGAAAAAGGCGGATAACTTCCGCAAAGCCTATCGCGGCTTCGACATTGACAAGGTGGCGAGGTTCACCGAAAAGGACCGCACCCGCCTGCTTGCCGACGCGGGGATCATCCGCAACAGGCTGAAGGTCAATGCCGCGATCGAGAATGCAAAGACAGATTCGGGAACTGCGCAAGGAATTCGGCTCCTTCAAAGGCTGGCTGGACGCGCATCATCCGCTGACAAAGGACGAATGGACGAAACTCTTCCGAAAGACATTTGTCTTCACCGGCGGCGAGATCGTCAACGAATTCCTCATGTCCACGGGGTATTTGCCCGGCGCGCACGACGAGGATTGCCCGGTCTACAAAAAGGTTGCCTCGCTCCGCCCTGCCTGGATGCGAAAGTAATATAATTCCAGCATGTCACAACTCATACCGACCGCGGAGCCCTTTCTCCTGTTGGGTGACCGCTCGAAGCCTGCGTGCCTGCTCATCCACGGATTCACCGGCACGCCCAAGGAAATGCGTTGGATGGGGGACTACCTCAACGAAAAGGGATACACCTGCCTCGGCGTCCAACTCACCGGTCACGCCACTGACCCCGAAGACATGATCCGTTCCAACTGGACCGATTGGACTGCCTCCGTCGAAGATGCCTTTTCCCTGCTCCGAGGTCTGACCGACCGGATCTTCCTCGTCGGGCTTTCGATGGGCGGGGTTCTCTCCCTGCTTATGTCCACGCGGCTGACGGTGCAGGGCGTGGTTGCCATGTCCACGCCGTATAAACTGCCCGACGACCCGCGCCTAAGAAAGATCGATTGGATCGCCCGGATAGTCTCGTACATGCCGAAAAGTGACGAGGAGCCGGGCGCCGGTTGGTTCGACAAGGAAGCGTTCAGGGAGCATATTTCGTATCCGATGAATCCTGTCCGTTCGATCGGGCAGTTGAATCAGTTGCTCGGCGAGATGCGCGCCGTATTGCCGAAGATCGACATGCCGGTGCTGTTGATCCACTCGAAGGATGACAAGTACGTCCCGCCTGAAAGCATGGAACTGATCTTCGCCGACCTGAAAACGTCAGACAAGAGGAAGCTTTTCGTGACTGGATCAGGCCACGTCGTCACGCGTGACGCGGCTCGTCGTCAGGTCTTTGAAGCTGCGCTGGAATTCATCCAAAGGGTGGAGAACCGCATTGAATCGTAACCTCGTCTTCATCGCAATCGCCCTCCTGCTGTGGGGATTTGGCGAAGGGATGTTCTTCAATTTTCAGCCCATCTACCTGAAGTCGCTGGGGAGCGACGAACAGCAGATCGGGTTGATCCTGGGTGCGTTCGGCGCGGCGATGGCGATCACGCACATCCCTGCCGGGCGGCTCGCGGACCGCATCGGGCGCCGACCGCTGCTTATTGCGGCTTGGGTCATGGGGCTGGTCTCCACGGTGGTCATGGCGCTGGCGCGGGAACTGCCGCTGTTTGTGGTGGGGATGCTGGGCTACGGGCTGACCGCCTTCGTTTCGTCGCCGTTGAGCAGTTATGTGACCGCGGCGCGCGGCAAGTGGCGCGTCGGCACGGCGCTCTCGTTGACCACCGCCACGTTCAGCACGGGCATGGTGCTGGGACCCGTCACCGGTGGCTGGATCGGCGAAACCTACGGTTTGCGGACGGTTTATTCTGTTGCCGCTGGAATATTTGTGCTGTCAACATTGTGCATCCTCTTCATTCAAAACCAGCCCATTGACCATCACGACCCCGAAGCGCCGCCGACCGTCCTGTGGAGGAACCATCGTTTCATCGCGTACCTGGGCGTAGTGGCATTCGCCGTATTCGCCATGTACCTGCCGCAACCGCTCACGCCTAATTTCGTCAATGACGTGCGCGGTTTTTCGCTCGGCAGCGTGGGCATCATGTTCACGATGGGTGCGCTGGGCAATGCCCTGCTCGCGGTTCTTCTCAGCCGTTTCAATCCATACCTCGGCTATATTGCAGGTCAGGTCATGGTCGCTGCCTTTGCGTTCCTCATCTGGCGCGGGACGAACCTGCCGCTCCTCGCGCTCGGATACTTCCTGCTCGGCGGTTTCCGCGCGGCGCGTCCGCTGGCGTTGGCGCAGGCGCGCGAACTCGTCCACGAATCGCAAATGGGACTGACCTACGGCGTCATGGAGACGGTCAGCGCGGTGATCTTCATCCTGACCCCGCCCCTGGCTGGATTCATGTACAAGATCGACCCTGTGACCATCTACCCGTCCGCTCTTGGACTGCTGGCTGCTTCGATCTTAATCAGCCTGTTCGTCCCGAGGAGGCTTGTCCATGCTTGAGATCGTTTCCTTCACCCTCGGTCCCGCCCAGACCAACGCCTATCTCGTCGCCGACCCTGAGACAAAAGAAGCCGCCGTCATCGACCCGTCGTGGGACGGTCACGTCATCCTGAAAGAGGCGCAAAAACGCGGCTGGCGGATCGGTCACTTGTGGTACACGCACGCCCACTTCGACCACATCGGCGGCGCAGGCGCCATTGCGGACGCGTTGAATCCCCTGCCGTTGGTGGCACTGCATCCCAACGACCATGTCCTGTGGCGGGCGGGCGGCGGCGGCGCGCTCTTCGGCTTCGACATCGATCCCGGCCCCGAACCGACCATTGACTTCGTCCATGGCATGAAGATGAAACTCGGCTCGAACGAGTTTGAGGTCCGCTTCACACCGGGGCATACCACGGGGCATTGTGTGTTCTATGTAGCCGACACTCGCGCTGAGCGGAGTGAGCGACAGGCGAACCAGTGAAACGTCTGTTTCTGCGGCGACCTGATCTTCAACGGCTCTGTCGGCCGCACTGACCTGCCCGGCGGGGATTGGGATACCCTGGTGAAGAGCATCAAGGAGCAGATCTTTACCCTGCCCGATGACACACGCCTGCTTTCGGGGCATGGTCCGATCACAACGGTCGGCGAGGAGAAGCTGAACAATCCGTTTGTAGGAATGTAGGGCAGGTTGCCAACCTGCCCATGGATTGGCACATGAAACGCGCAGTCAACATCAGTCTGGGGAGTTCGAAGCGTGACAAAAAGGTGTGGTCAATTTCAAAGGCGAGAAAATTCAGGTCGAGCGTGTCGGCACGGACGGCGATGTTGCCAAAGCCCGACAAATGTAACTGGACTTTGACAGCAAGGTGGATGCCTTTGGCGTTGGCGGTGTGGATCTGTATCTGCGTCTCGATCAGAAGGAATATCCGCTTCGCGCCGCCTTGAGGCTTGTCTCTGGTGTGACACAGTCTCCACTCTGTGATGGCCGTGGACTCAAACACACCCTCGAGCGACGTGTCTTCGAACTGGCAAAACCACAGTTGGGAGAGGTCCGCTTCAAACAGGCATTTGTCCTTCTCGGTGTGGACCGGCTTGGGCTGGCGCAGGCAATTTCCGAGGTCGCTGAGAGAACCGTGTTCGGGGACCCGATGGTCGCTTTGGGAGTCCCGATCCCCGTTCATGGAATTCCTGCTTTCAAGCGCGTGCTGAGGATCCTGCTGCCGGTGGTCAGTCACTTCCCGATGAGCATGATCTTTTACGGCAGCGGCGGCGCGGAGCATGAGCCGAAGTATGTCAAATACTTTGAAGGGTCTGACCTGATCGCGGGCGATTTCCTGTTCATGCGCAAGTACATGCCGAAGGATTTGTCGGGCAAGACGGTGGTGACGAACACCACCACCGAAGAAAACATTCGAACTGCTTAAATAGCGCGGCGTGAAGACTGTCATCACCACCACACCGCGTTATGATGGTCGCTCGTTCGGAACGAACATGCTCGAAGCCGCCCTCACCGCCTTCGCCGGGAAGGGGAGGCGTTTGACCGATGATGAGTTGAATGGGTTGAATGATGAGTTGGGCTTGAAGCCGAGCGTGGCGGAATGTTAAATATGTTTGAGGAGATTTATACTCTTATTTATCTTTTATTTGTGTAACATGGCAGTTACCTTTTCGTCATGATTACAGTTTGAATATTCCAAATGTCATTCAAGTTTTGCGGCTTTGTTGGTTGATATGAATTTTTAACTTCTAAGAAAAACCAGTAAAGCTATTGCATTTTTGAAAAAAGTATTCTATACTGCTCTTTGAAGATTGTGCGGGAAGGTACAAGTAGATACTGAAGGTATTTCACTTGCTTTGCGAGTACAACACCAATGTATACTTTCCAATGTCATCTAATTTTTAATCATCATATGTAATGTTTTGCGTTTTTCTCTGGAAAGATAGGTAGGAATGTAGAACACTGATATAAGTTATCAGAACTTTCGCAAAGAGGAGACAAGATTATGCGAGACCGAATTAAAACTATTTGGCAAAGGGTTATTTCTTATCTCCGAGGTTATCAAAGGGAATACTTTGATTACATCTACTACCTTTACCGGTATGTTTCTATGAAGGGGATTGCCAGTCATGGGGCATTCAACTTGGAACAACCGGAAGTATATGTGGATGTATGGTTAACATCAGCAGCCCCAGATGAATTAAACGTGGGGGTTGTACCGCAACCAAAAACAAATGGCGTTTCTTCTGATAAAGAGAACATTCGTCTTATTTGGCAATATATTGATAAGGAAGCCAAAACCAGTAATAAACTAATATTAGTGGGAAGTCCAGGGAGTGGTAAGACTACCGTTCTTAAACAAATAGCTTTAGCGTTCTGTAGATTTCGTACAAAGTACAATCTTCCTGGCAAGGTTCCCATACTATTGTATCTTCGGAGTTATGTGCCCGAAATCGTTGACAATCCTAATGTTGGTTTGACCAGGCTAATTCAAGATAGCTTGTCAAAAGGGGAGTTTAAGTACAAAGAACAATGGTTTGAACTACAATTAAGGCGAGGAAACTGTGTCATCCTTCTTGATGGATTGGACGAAATTGGAGACCTCAATTACAGAAAAAAAGTTGTTTCTTGGATTGAGAAATCCTTTGACCAATACTCCAAAAACCATTTTATCGTTACTTCGAGACCGCATGGAATTGTAAGCACTACCATTGACGGAGCAGAAATTCTTCAGATGTTACCGTTAGACGTAGACCAAATCGAAAGTTTCATTAATAATTGGTACTTTGTTACTGAAAGAAGATTGTCCCAGTCTGATGATATTGGTGTAAGGATGGTTGCCAAGGAAGGTGCCCAAGATTTATTGAGTTGTATCCAAAATACAGAGTTGTTGCAGCCACTGGCGCAGAATGGTCTGTTGTTGACAATGATTGCTACCCTACATCGTTTTGATGCCCAATTGCCTGGGCGCCGGGTAGAATTGTATGAACAGATATTTCAAGTGTTCTTCAGAAGGCGGGACTTGTTGGGAGCAAACCTTCTTACTCCTGAACAGAGCAAAAGTGTGTTGATGCCGCTTGCCAGTTATATGATGAGGAAGGAGTTACGCGAAATTAGTCTGAAAGAAGCAGATGGTATCATCCAAAAAGATTTGGCAGAAGTTATTGGTGAAACTATTCAACCGTTTGAATTCCTTCGTTCCATTCAGGAGCAAAGTGGTTTATTGCTTGAGGTGGCTCAGGGTCTGTATTCCTTTGCATCTCTTACTTTTCAGGAATATCTTGCTTCTGCTTATTATTCCGAAAAGCAGGATGTGGAGAATTTAGTCAGGGAAATACAAAAAGATTGGTGGTGGGAGACGATCCGACTTTTTTGTGCTCAATCAGATGGAACTCAAATTATCGAGGGCTTGCTTGGCTGATGAGCCGATCCAGTTGAAATCAATTGGAGTTGGCAATTAGTTGCCTTGAGGAGGCCTTGCGAGTTGAAGTAGGTGTGCGCGCAAGATTGAACGACATTATACGTCAGGGTGTTGATAACCCTGATCCTAAATGGAGAAATGTAATTGCCTCAGCTCTCTTATACAAACGTCTACGCTTCATGGACAGAATAGATGCTCGCCGATTGATCGATAACAGCTTGGTGACAAATGTGGAATATCAGATCTTCTTGGATCACGAATCCGATAAAGGGAATTTTTGTCCGGACCATTGGATAGATAACAGATTCCCCATTGGAAAAGCATTAGATCCGGTAACGGGGGTTCGTATTTCGGATATACTAAGATTTACCAAGTGGTTAGTGCCTCAAGATATTTGGCGATATCAATTTCGTGTACCAGAAGAGAGGGAGGTCACTATATTTAGATGCGATACAGAGGGTAATCAATACTGGTTGTCTAGTGGTGAGAGTTACAGGCTTAACGACGCCAAATCTGATATTTCTACTCGCTATAAGGAGCTTGTGATTTAGCAAATGCTAGATGACTCTGAAGTTTTTAATTCCATTCTGTCCCGCAAACCAACGCGAGAAGACAGCTAAACCAACTAGTGAATTATTGGCAGGCGCACGGCCAGTTGAAAGTCGTACCCTTCGTTCCTGTTTTGATATTACCGGTGAAATCAGGGCATTTGAAGTTCAAAAGGGACAGATGGATAGATTGAGGGAATGGAATTTGCTACAGAAATTTCGCAAATACTCTACCCGGCTAGATTTGATTTTTGATCAATTTCTGGAAGTGATTAACGTGGTTAAATATTAAAAGCAAAGAACAGGTCCAAAACTTTGACTGGATGCCTGCAATCCCGTATCCCCCAGAATATGGATTTGATATAGAAAAAGAGATTTCTCAAGTTTGATGCCGAATATCCCGAAACACAGATTCGGTCCATGTTAGGGAGGAGTTTGGAAACCGTTGTACATGTTTATGAGTTTATAACTAAGATGTTGTTGGATAGATCATGGTATCGCTTAGTATTAGATTCAGAGGATCGAGGAGAAGTCTATACTTTTGTTCGGTCCATGGCTCGAATTAGCCTGTTAGCAATGGCTTTTTCTGGGAAAACAAAACACCCATCGTTTAGCAGGGATATTGCAAATCTATACTTGATGTATTGTCTGTTAGAACGACGTATAGCAGGAAAAGAAAAACCTGTAGAAGGTATTCGGCTGGTGAAATTTAGCTAGAGATCCACATGGAGCGGAATTTAATGGACTATTTAAATAAAAGAAAGGATAGGCCGAGGGTTTTCATTTCCTATTCGTGGGACAGTGGTATCCATAAACAATGGGTGCATGACTTTGCAACTCAGTTACAAGAGGATGGTGTTGATGTCACCTTAGATCAGTGGGATGTAGTGCCAGGTGATCAATTAACATCATTTATGGAAAGAGCCGTCAGAGAGAGTGATTTTGTTTTGTGTATATGCACTCCTAAATATAAAGAGAAATCTGATAAACGAGGTGGGGGCGTTGGCTACGAGGGAGATGTTATGACGGGTGAAGTATTTGTCGACCAAAACCACCGCAAATTTATTCCCATTCTGCGAACAGCAGAGTGGGAAAAGGCTGCACCTTCTTGGCTTTTAGGTAAATATTATATTGATCTACGGGATAACCCATATGACGAACAGAACTACGAGGATTTATTAAACGAAGTATTTCAAGTATCCCAAAAAACGTCGACCCATTGGTCCTGCCTCATTTGAATTTGTTAATCGAGATATTGAGATAGGAACACTTTCCCCTTCCAAACTCATCGAATTCTTATTGGCAATGTGCTTTGGTTAGTGCGCCTGCTAAATACGGAAAGACTTACTTGTTGACGAAATTAATAAAAAATATCCATGATAATAAACTATATAACGACAAATGGAATTGTTGTTATATTAATATGGAGGAAAGAAAATACCCGGATAAATTTATTGATTTTTTGGAGGGAAAATTCGCGGTGCCAGATCTAATGATTATGAAAGTACCTACGAAGCGATAAAATATCTCTGCAATTATATTCTGCAAAAAATGCGGTTTCATCCTGATTTTGGAACCCCTTGTAGCGTCTTACTAATCTTTGATACTCTCGAAAATCTCGCACAAGATGAGTTCGAGTTATTGTCATTTATTATCAATGAGGTGGTTACAGGTTCTTATGTCGATTATGACAACAGACGTCCCTCCTTTATATTGAGAATAATTTTGGCTGGCAGAAATATTGAAAAGTATTGGGATCGTTATATAAATTGGGAAAAAAAATCCGGGTGTAAGTATCGTCTAGGGCCCGTGGAGGTATTGAAGTTATCCCCGTTTAAACGGATACATGTTGAGGAATTAATAGATCGCAGAACATTGGATATGGAAATTCCCAATTTTCGAGATCTCATTCCGCGGCTTGCAGAGAAATTATTGTACCTAAGCGGTGGTCATCCAGGAGTGCTTAATGGACTTTAAACGACTTGACGTCTAGGGGGTTTCGGCAATTGGATGGCTATCTTGAAACGAACCTTGTCACCATTATTAGAAATTATATAGCTGAAGTTTCTAGAGAGATTTTTGAAGAATATTCTCCCTCATAACAACAAGATATTAAGTCGATTTGTGTCTTTAGATTAATGACATTGGATATACTTGAGAGACTTCGCAATAATAATCTAATTTTATCAAAAATGGAAACGTACCTTTATTGGCATTTTTGCGTGATAAACAGTTTCTGCATTATGATAAAGAATTAACGTGCTATCATGATGATGTTCTTCGAAGGATTATATACTTAGATTTCTCTTTTGGCGGAGGAGAATATGTTGAACATATTCAAGAGATTCACAAATGTGCAGTGGACTTTTACCGTAATCTAATTGTAGAGAAAGGTGAGGAGAAGAGTAGTAATTATGTTGAGTGGTTATTTCACGCTCTACAACTAAAGAATATCTCTAACAATGAATTGATCTCGGATTGGAAGTCAATAATTTTCAGTTTCAACCCTCAACGGAGTCTTGTTGACGATTTAAAGAAAGCAATTATAGAAAGTGTGAATACAGATATTGAAATAAAACATTTCTACCGCGAACGTTTTAGCTCGGAGGATTTTTTGAAATTATTTGAATAGTGATGGAGTGTATTTATGTCTGAGAAAGTGTTTGTTGGAAGAAGTGAACAACTTAATCTCATTAATCATTGGTTGCAACGACCAGCTGTTGGACTAATCTTGATTACTGGTTCAGGTGGTATAGGCAAATCATCGCTCTTACAAAAAATCCGAGAAGAGTATTCGGCTGATGCTAGTTTTATTATTGATTATTTTGATATTGCGGAACAACCGTTTACATTGATTAATCAAATTGTTCATCTGGTGAATTCACTGTGGCCTGAGAAAAACCCAGAGTTTATGAAAATGTCATCTCAATTAAATACAATCTTGGATAACTCTTTTCCCGAAGATATAGAAGAAGAAACAATAAAGTATTGGATAGAAGAAGCTAAGACATATATTCAGTCAAAAGAGTTGAAACTACTTCGCGTAATGGATACTTATGAAGTTGCTTCCAGATATAGCGTCTATGGGGATGATTGGATAGGAGGAATAAACGCAAAACTGAAGGATATTCCAGGCGCAAACTTCATTATTGCCGGGAGAGACATTTTCGATAACAAGGACATTCTTGAGGAAATTAAGCAGAAACTGGTTGTACTGTTTGGACAAGAAAATGTGTTGCACATTCAACTATCCGAACTTGACGAAATGGAAATGGGAGAATTCTTTGCGGAATGCGATAAGCATCGAACGATACCACAGGAAATGCGCAACAAATTAAAATTACTAACAGGTGGACGACCGATTCTTCTTTCACTTGCTGTTGAATGGCTTCGTAAAAATATGCCTCTTCCTGTTATGACCGAGAAGGATTTGTCGGAATTAGAAGAACTCATTCAGATGGAAGATGCTCGTAAGAACTTATTAAATAGTTTTGAGTTTGAGCTTGTATCACAAGTTCGTAATTTGATATCCCCCTTTGATGTTGCTACACTATATATGGCACACATAGATCGTCGTATGGATAAAGAGCTATTGTCTTTGCTATTAGGTGTCGATGAAGGCCAAGGCGGCGAGATTTTAAGATTGCTTATTGAATTCTCCTTTGTAAAGAATTTTGTTGGGGTTGATCCGCCTAAGTGTGTTTTGCATGATGAAATGCGAGAACTAGTGAATAAACATGCATGGCAGTACTTAGATATTAGCGGTGAAGAAAGAAAGCGATTGACTTCGAAAAGTAATTAATGAATACTATCAGCCGAAAATCATTTCTTTGATTTAACAAAATCAAAGCCTGATAGGAAAATCTCAGAAAAACCTCTTCCAAGAAACATTAGCAAAAAGCCGAGATCAGGAACGCTGGTATTTGGAGGCCGAGATTGTCTACTATTATTCTAAGTTAAGTGAGTTTGATGCATTTGTTTCTTTTGACCGTTTCTTCTACGATGATGAAGTCAACTATATTCGTGATCAAATTCTTTTTGATGAATTAACAGAGGGCTGGCTTAATAAGAATAAAATCTCTTTGCGTTATGTGGATAGCTTAGGCCGGCGTGGAAAAATTGATGAGGCAATAGAGATTTGTAAAGCCATCCTAGAAGAGGATAGTCTTGATGTTGTAGATCGTATTCATGCCTACAACACATATGGATCCCTTGATGCTGACCATGACCCTGGCAAATGCTGCTGCAAATTATCTCAAAGCTTTGGAATTAACAAAGCAGGTAGGTGATGCACGCGTCCAGATTAGAATACATAATAATCTTGGACAACTGTTCAGGAGAACTGGCCAATTTGCAAAAGCTATTGATCAATATGAGAAGGCGCTCTCGTTAGCGCGAATTTCTCGCGATGCTAATGCAGGGTCAATTAGAAACAACTTAGCTTGGGTACGTTGCTTAAATGGAGATCTTGATGAAGCATATGCTATGTGTAGTCTTTCCATTGCAGAGCATCGTAAGCAGGGTCAACAAAGGCTCTTAGCCTTTGCTTTCTTAACAATGGCGAATATATACAGGTATAGAAGGGAGTTGCTGGCAGCAAGAACGATGGCAGAACAAGCACAGGAGTTGTTTGATAAGCCAGAAGATTATGATGGGAGTGCACAAGCTTACAAAACTTTGGCAAATATATCCCGTCAGTTGTATGATTTTGAGCTCGCTCTGAAATATATAAATAGGGGAACATTGTTGGTTGAAAACCAAAACAAGAATGCCCACTTGTTACTTGCAAGTTTGTATCAATTGTATGGACGTACATACCGCCATTATGCGACATATCTTCAAGGTAAAAAAATGGATGATGAAAGTGTGCAAGGCGCAGATATTTCCGGAACTTATATCGTGATGCAATTGCCGCCTTGTTGCAAAGTATAATCCTTGCTGAAAGAGCAGGAAACCGTTGGGAGGTTGCACGCTCTTATATTGAGATTGTGCTTATTAAAATGCCTCCGTCAGGAAAAGTATGATGATGCAGAGCTGGGTGAGTACCTTGATCATGTGTGGCAAACGGCCATTGATTTTGAAGATGGATTACTGAAATGTTATGTGTGTGAGAATCGCTCAAACATGAAGCTGCATCAAGGACGTTACTACGATGCGGGAAAGGATTTGGGCGAAGCAGCGTATTACCTCGCAGAACGTAATGGCTATGAAGCGAACAATACATACACGAGATTGCAAAACGTTCTATTGTCCCAAGGCTTCAGTGGTGATAATGGTAAGGCAGTTGCTGCGGGTATGCGTGAACGGATTTATGAATTAGATTTTCAAAACTATCCAAAGTTGGTTGCATTAGTAAATTTGTGCGAGCAGATTTTAGATTTATCGAGTTCAGAAAGTGAAGCGTAATGGAATTTAATATTTTGCATTCCGCCTCTTGCGAAAATAGCAATTATCCGCCTCAAAGTTTGCAATATGGGCAATGTGACTGTAATTGCGATTGTGCTTGTGCTATTAGTGTTTCTTCTAGTATGACTGAAATATCGGATTTTGCACTTTGGCAAAGAACATCAATTTCGTTTTCCAAATATTTATCTCCGGAGTATAAATTAATCTTATAAATTCCAAACCAATCGATTCTATCTGTTTTGAGTCAATATGCGAGAAAGGTGCTTGATGCTTTTGCCGAACCGATTTCGCTGGAGAGAGGCAGTCCAATGCCTTCAAGGAATTTTGCCGAGAAGGAATTGAACAAATCGCACAATATCTTATTTCCTTGGGGTCGATTAAATCTGTAATCAAAAATGAATGTGCCTGTACTTTGCAAAAGAGGTGTGATTGCGCATATGAGATGGTTGAGTGCACTCCTCTCACATCCTGGCTCCATCTCACTGACCGTTGTAATTTACGTTGTAAATATTGTTACCTTTCTCATGTCCGTGAGGATATGCCATCTGAAACGGGGGGTGCCGCGGTTTACGCGACTATCCGTTCGGCATTGGCGAATGGTTTCAAGCAGGTGAAGTTGAAATACGCGGGTGGCGAGCCGTTGTTGCGCTTCCCCTTGATTGTGGAATTACACAGCTATGCTCAGGCTCTTGCCGAAAAATGTGGCATTGATCTTGAAGGTGTTGTGCTAAGTAACGGCACCCTGCTCACTGCGAAGATGGTAGAGACTTTGAAATCCCTTGGTTTGCAATTGATGATCTCGCTTGATGGGCTTGGTAGCTATCACGATGCTCACCGTCCGTACGCGGTGACGCGGATCGTTTTAAGATGTAACAGAAGCGGTTGAATCTCTGCCCTCGCAAATGGACTTGCACCCAACATTTCGGTCACGATCAGCGGCCGTACGGCAGATGGATTGCCAGAGGTCATGGCTTGGATACTGGAACGTGACCTGCCGTTCAGCCTGAATTTTTATCGCGAGAACGAACTTTCTAAATCTCACGAAGATATGAGGCTGGATGAGCAAGAAGATCATTGATGGGATGCTGGCGGCTTTCAAGGTAATCGAAGAAAACCTGCCGCGCCGTCCCTTTCTTGGCGAAATCATTGACCGCGCGAACCTGTCTGCGTCACATACGCATACTTGTGGCGTAGGACAGAATTACCTGGTCTTCGACCAAAACGGACAGGTTGCCAAATGCCAGATGCACATTCGTAAACCGCTCACCAGTGTAAAGTGTTGTTGACCCACTGACAGTAATCCGGGCTGATCAGACCGGTATTCAGAATATATCGGTTGATGAAAAGGAAGGTTGCAAAACCTGTGATTGGAAGCACTGGTGCGCGGGTGGCTGTCCACTGGAGACCTATCGGGCCACGGGGCGATAATGATGTTAAGTCACCCAACTGTAATATTTACAAGGCTCTCTTCCCCGAAGCGTTGCGGCTGGAAGGCCTGCGATTGCTGAAATATCAAAATGACCCGGAAGTGGTCATCAAGTTCTGATGCCTGAGATAAGAACTCCCGCTCCAAAGAGCGGGAGTTCTTCAGTCACTTCGCAAATTCCGTTGACCGGGTCTCGCGGATGACGGTCACCTTGATCTGACCGGGGTATTGCATGGTCTCTTCGATCTTCTTGGCGATGTCGCGCGCGAGGCGGGCGGAGGTCAGGTCGTCGATCTTCTCAGGTTTCACGATGACGCGCACCTCGCGACCAGCCTGGATGGCGAAGGCTTGTTCCACGCCGTCGAAGGAGACGGACAGTTCCTCGAGCGTGCGGATGCGCTTGATGTAGGCTTCGAGGTCCTCACGGCGGGCACCGGGACGCGCACCCGAGATGGCGTCTGCGGCCTCGGCGATGATCGCTTCGATGGTTTCCTGTTCGACCTCATGATGGTGGGAAGCGATGGCATTCACAACCTTGGGGTTGACACCATAACGTTTGCAGAACTCCGCGCCCAGCATGGCATGTGTGCCTTCCTGGTTATGGTCCATGGCTTTGCCAACGTCATGCAGGAAGCCGCCCTGCTTGGACAGTTCCACATTGGCGCCGATCTCTGCGGCAAGGATGCCCGCCAGTTTGGAGACCTCAACCGCATGGGCGAGTTGGTTCTGCCCATAGGATGTGCGGAATTTTAGGCGCCCCATCATGCGCAGGACTTCAGGATGGATGCCTGAGATATTGGCGTCGAATGCGGCTTGTTCGCCGGCTTCATTGATGATCCTTTCGACAGCCTTGGTTTCATCGTGCACGACTTTTTCGATATGGGCGGGATGGATGCGTCCGTCGAGGATCAGTTTTTCCAAGGCGCGGCGACCGATCTCGCGGCGAACCGAGTTCGAAGCAGGAGACGGTGACAGAGTTGGGCGTGTCGTCCACGATCACGTCCACGCCGGCAGCCTGCTCGAAGGCTTTGATGTTGCGTCCGTTGCGGCCCACGATGCGTCCCTTCATTTCCTCGCTGGGCAGGGTGACCACGGCGCGGGTGACTTCGGCAACATGCTCCGACGCCACGCGCTGGATGGCGTCTGCGATCAACTTGCGGGCGCGTTTTTCGCCTTCCTCGCG
The DNA here is from genome assembly GCA_963718215.1 of uncultured Chloroflexia bacterium. Taxonomy (GTDB): domain Bacteria; phylum Chloroflexota; class Anaerolineae; order Anaerolineales; family Villigracilaceae; genus Defluviilinea. Next base: position 746,313 of record CAVQYK010000024.1, on the reverse strand, counting down.
TGCCTCGGCCTCGATCTGACGCATGATGCGCGCCATGTCACCGCGGGCTTCCTTCTCGACGGCGGCAAAAAGGTCCTTTTTGGCGTCATCCGGGGTCATCTGCGCGATGAACTCGAGCTTCTTGACCTGTTCCTCGTACAATTTGTCGATTTCGTTGGCGCGCTTGTCCACCTGCGACTGACGCTTGTTTATTGTCTGCTCGCGCTGTTCGAGACGGTCCACACGGCTGTCGAGTTCGGTGCGGCGTTTGTCGAGCCGTTCGGTTTCCTTGTTGAGTTCGATGCGGCGTTCCTTGATCTCAGATTCGGCGGCCTGGATGATCTTGACAGCGTTCTCGCGCGCCTGGCTTTCGATCAGGCGTGCCTGTTCGTTGGCACCTTTCAGGATGGTGTCAGCCTTATCCTGTTGCTGTTTTGTTTTTTGGTCTGCCTGGTATCTGTGAAAAAGGTACCCGGCGACCAACCCCACGATCAGGAAAAGTAAGTCCATGATTATGATGACAGTTGGGTTCATGTTGTCTCCTCTTCTTCAAAATGTTGTTCCTCTGCGTGCATTTCGTTCCAGATCCTTGTGACCACAGGGGCGATCACCGAATAGGAAAAACCGCGGCGGGCGAGGAACCCGGAAAGTTTTGTTCTGAACTCGCTCCACTCCAGACCCTTGAATTGGGTTGCCCGTTTCTGGGCGGCTTCGTAAGCGAGAGCATCATCGTCCACACTTTCGAGCGCAGACTTCGCTGCCTCGTCATCGAGCCCTTTTTGGCGGAGTTCCAGCGCCATCAGGCGGCGGCTGCGCGGGCGGAACGTGCTCCTGTTCTCGACCCATGCACGGGCAAATTGACCATCATTGGCGAGCCCGTCCCTGCGCAGGCGTTCGAGCGTCTCCTCGATCATGACTTCGGGAATCTCGTGTTTTTGGAGATTCCTGCGGATCTCGGATTCGGAGCGGACACGGTAACTCAGGAAGAGCAGCGCCTGTTGGAGCGCCCGTTCTCGCGTATCCTCAGCCTGCAACTGCTCGATCTTCTTTTCGTCCAACTCCTGGCCGACTCTCAGCCACGCGGCGGTGATGCGTTCCAGCCCGAAGGCAAATTCCCCGTCGAGGTGGATGTTCACCCGATTGGAATTTCGTTTTTGCGCTTCGATGGCGGTAATTTTTCTCATTAAACACACACAGCCGAAGGACCGTCCTGCGGCTTCGGCTGTCGAGAATCCCGCCTCAGCGGGGAAAATGTCTGGATGAGGGGAGCAGACCCCAAGTCACGCGGGAGGCGTTCCTTGGGGGAAGGTTAAATCACAAGACAGTTGTCCAATTCATGCCTTGTGAACAGGTTAAGGGGGGCGGAAGTCCGATTTTTCTTCAATTATGTCCTAATGCGACTTCACATCGTACTCTTCAGAGTACAGATTAACTCCCAAACCGGGGGAGGTTCTTGCTCTCATATCCAGGGTTCGTACAGCCAGGCCGCAGGGGCGGCAGAAGTAAGCGAGTTCGTATCCTTGCGGATTTTCTTGATTATACATGTTTTTTTAAGATTTGTTAACTTCTCTACCACGAAATTGCAATGGTTTCCCCTGTTTGTTACCGTAAAATCTCCATCTACTGTTGCATAACGGAAAAAGTAGGGCTCCAATCTGTTGCAACGATTGCCCGGAATTGTAAAAGATCTGCCAGGCTGAAGTTTGTTGGTCGAGCAGCTAACTTTCTTGCAATAATTCCATGGTACCTTATTTTGAAAAAAACCGTCATGTAAAGGCGGCACACACGGTTATGGTCTGACTTTGGCCGTCTATGTTGAAGGAGATAACATGAAATCTAGTAACAACTTGGGAATTTCAATTTTTGTCCTGTTTGCGATTGTCTTTGTTCAATTTGCCAGCCCACAGCCTGCCCGGGCTGCATGTGACGGTATCATTTATGTGGATGCCGATTCGACAGCGGTCAGTCCTACGGGTTGTAGTTGGGCTTTTGCCTATACAACTTTACAAGATGCTCTGAATGATCCCTTATTGGAGAGTGATGATCAAATCTGGGTGGCCGAAGGCATCTATTATCCTGACGAGGGCACTGGACAAACGAATAATAGTCGTAACAGCACATTCCGGTTGTTGGATGGCATATCCATTTATGGGGGATTTAATGGCAATGAAGCACTTTTGGAGGATCGCGATGAAAACCCATCCACAAATGGGACGGTCCTGAGCGGTGATATTGGTACCCTGGGGGTCTATTCGGACAACGCCTACCATGTCGTTACAGCGACCACCATTGTGCGTCCGACAGTTTTGGATGGATTCACCATCACAAAAGGCTATGCCACTGGAGTAGAGACATTTGGCGGCGGCTTCTTCATGGTTAATAGCAGTCCTACCCTGGCCAACCTACTCATTATCGACAATCATTCCCCAGTGGGAAGCGGCGGCGGCATATTTCTATCCACTAACCCGGGGCACACCGCCAGCAGTCCATTGCTGACCAACGTGACCTTCAATTTGAATATAGCGGAAAAGGGCGGCGGCTTGTTGAGCCAGAACAGCAACCCGGTCCTGACCAATGTGACCTTCAGCAATAACCAGGCGACCAACGGCGCCGGGGGAGGCATGAGCACCCAGACGGCGTTAGCAGAGGATGCGCCAGCCTACCCGGTCCTGACGAACGTCACCTTTAGCGGTAACACGGCTACAGGCGGTGGTGGAATGATCAACTCGAACAGCCATACGGTGTTGAGGAACGTGACCTTCAGTGGGAACACGGCCAACCGCCGCGGCGGCGGGATGCTGAACGAGGTTTCCAATCCAACTCTGACGAATGTGACCTTCTTTGGGAACGTATCCAATGAAAGCGTGGGTGGGGTACCCTGGGGCGGCGGCGGCATGATGAATGTGACCAGCAATCCGATATTAAACCATGTGACCTTCAGCGGCAACAATAGTGTCAATGTCGGCGGCGACGCGATCCGGAATGCCGTGAACAGCAGTCCTGTGATTACAAACAGCATATTCTGGGGTGACACGAACGATGAGATCAACAGCGACGGGACCGGTACCACGACCATCTCTTACAGTGTTGTGCAGGGAGGTTTTGCGGGCGGGTCGAATATTGTCACAACCGATCCGAAACTGAAAACATTGGCAAATAATGGCGGGTTCACCCAGACCATGGCATTGGGTGCCGATAGTTCCGCCATCAATGCAGGAAATAATGCTTCATGTGCGACCAGTGACCAGCGCGGAGTGACGCGCCCACAGGGAACGGTGTGCGATATCGGTGCATATGAGTTTGACGGGGTCACCACACTGACCGTGTCTCCCGTCACAGACACATATGGCAATACCGTTAATTTGACAGCTACCCTTATATCCAACGGAACCGGGCTCAGCGGAAAAACCGTCAATTTTACGTTGAACGGCTCCAATGTTGGGAGCGCCGTCACAAATGGGAGCGGGATGGCGACTCTGAATTCGATCAGCCTTGTTGGGATGAACGTAGGAACATATCCCGGTGGTGCAGGTAGTGGAGTAGGTGCAAGTTTCGCAGGCGATTCAATATTTCTTGCGGGCAGCGATACTGATACATTGACGATCAATAAACGGCCGATCACTGTAACGGCTATCAATGATACAAAAGAATATGATGGCACGACCACCTCCACAAAAGTTCCCACCATCACATCAGGCTCCCTGGCGGGAAGTGATACTGCCACATGGACACAATCCTTTGATATGAAAACTGTTGGAGTGGGTAAAACTCTGACGCCGACAGGTTCGGTATCTGATGGAAATGGGGGAAATAACTACGATGTTGCTTTTGTAAATGTTACCGGCAGCATCACGGCCAGGGGATTGACAGTGAGCGGAATCACTGCAGGCAACAAGACGTACAATGGAAACACGACCGCCACGCTAAATGTGGCGGGTGCTGTACTCAACGGTGTGGTGGGAACGGAAAACGTTACGTTGAACACGGGCAATGCCGCGGGTGCGTTCGACAGCAGGAATGTTGGAATAGGCAAGACCGTGACTGTTTCAGGTTTGACGCTTGGTGGAACCGATTCGGGTAACTACTCCCTTGCCACGCCCACAGCCACCGCAAACATCACGCGACGTTCGCTTACTGTTACTGTAACCGGGGTTGACAAGGTGTATGACGGTACGGTTACAGCAACCATAGGACTCCTTGACGATCGCATCGTAGGTGACATATTAACCATAACCTACAACACGGCTGCTTTTCTGGATCCGAATGTTGGCGACGGAAAAACAGTCAACGTGAGTGGCATTAGTATAAGTGGTGGCACGGATGATGGTAATTATTTGCTTGGTAACACTTCGGCAAATACAACGGCCAACATTACGCCGGCAGGTCAGACGATTACCATCACTACAAATGCTCCATCCTCAGCAGTCAATGGTTCAAATTTCACCGTGGCTGCAACCGCAACATCAGGTTTGTCGGTCACCTACAGCAGTGCCACGCCTGGAATTTGTACCAATATCGGCGCCGCGTTTACCATGATCAGCGGGACCGGAACCTGCACGGTTCAATACAATCAGGCTGGTAATGCCAACTACCTGCCTGCGCCGGAATTGACAGAGAATATTATCGCTACAGAAGCCCCTGCCATAACCAGCGCGGACAACACCACTTTCAACGTGGGAGAACTGGGCGCTTTCACAGTCACCAGCTTTGGAAACCCAACACCTTCTCTATCCCTTACCGGTCTTTTGCCAACTGGCGTCACTTTCAATCCTGTCACGGGCTTACTTGGCGGCACTCCTAGTCTTGGAACAAATGGCACTTACAACATCGTTTTTACTGCAAGTAATGGTGTTGGAACAGATGCAACACAGAACTTTACCCTGATCGTGACATCACTGGCCAAGATCAATGTCTCGATCGGCGGCAGTCCGATGGGAAGTTACACGCTGGCGAGCGGGGCAGAAAAGCGCGAGGACTATCCTGTCAGCGGCGGGCCGGTCAAGGTGGAGAGCACCAATGCCATCGACATCGTCTCCGCCATCCGCCTGCAGTCGTTTGCGAACAACACCCTGTACAGCTTCGTCGAGACCATGGGTGTGCCCAGCGGATTGCTCTCGCACAAGTACTACTTCCCCACCTACAACAACACCTGGGCTCCCCTCAACTCCCAGGTCCGCTTCGGCAACCTGGATGCCGCACAGACGAGGATCAGGGTCACCATCGGCGGGGTGAATGTCTGGGAGCAGGATGTGCCGGGGCTGGCGGAGACGACGCCTGACCTTCAACGTCAGCGGCGGGCCGGTCGTCATCGAGAGCCTGGATCCTGCCAAAAAGATCGTGGCGGCCATCCGCCTGCAGTCCTTTGATATCCCTTCGAACACCCTGTACAGCTTCTCCGAGACGATGGGTATCCCGGACCAGGTCCTGTCGCATGAGTACTACTTCCCGACCTACAATAACACCTGGGCTCCCCTCAACTCACAGGTCCGCTTCGGCAACCTGGATGCCGCCCAGACCAGGATCAGGGTGACTATTGGCGGGGTGAACGTCTGGGAAGAGGATGTGCCGGGGCTGGCAGAGAGGCGCCTGAACTTCAACGTCAGCGGCGGACCGGTGAAAGTGGAGAGCCTGGACCCGACCAAGAAGATCGTGGCTGCCATCCGCTTGCAGTCCTTTACCAATGAACACCCTGTACAGCTTCGTCGAGACGATGGGCGTGCCGGGCGGGCTGCTCTCGCACAAGTATGTCTTCCCGACCTACAACAACACCTGGGCTCCGCTCAACTCCCAGGTCCGCTTCGGCAACCTGGATGCCGCACAGACGAGGATCAGGGTGACCATCGGCGGGGTGAATGTCTGGGAGGAGGATGTGCCGGGGCTGGCGGAGAGGCGTTTGTACTTCAACGTCAGCGGTGGTCCGGTCGTCATCGAGAGCCTGGATCCGACGAAGAAGATCGTGGCGGCGATCAGGCTCCAGTCCTCGGATCCTGTCTCGGGTACCCTGTACAGTTTCTCTGAGACGATGGGCATTCCGTCGGAGTATTTGTCGGATATTTACTACTTCCCGACTTACAACAATACCTGGGCTCCGCTAAATTCACAGTTGAGGTTCGGCGTGCCATAGAACATATCGCGCGCAACAGGCGACGGATGCCAATTCAGCCTTTCGTCGCCTGTTGTGTTTTTGAAATGTGTCATGTTAAGATAAATGTGCAGAGGACAAAAAAGCAGTATCCGCAAATAAAGCCTGGTTTGAAACTTTGAACTTGTGAGTGTGTTTCACTGTAGGTGAGTATCGGATTTGAGCAGGGATGTGTTGATACTCGACTTTGCCGCTTGGTAAAAAGCAGGGTGGCATGATTTTTCGTAGCATTCTGGGGAGTGCGGGTTATATACTTAAAATCGTGACAAATGGAACTAGGTAATTCGCATAAAGTATGCAATAATTTCGATGTTTGGGATTGAATATACAACCTTTAGGAGGCCTTCATGGCAAAATTCACTCGTGAAGACGCACTTGAATACCATCGTTTGAAGGGAAAACCGGGCAAGATTGCGATCGTGCCGACCAAGCCGATGGACACACAACGTGACCTGAGTCTGGCGTATTCGCCCGGTGTGGCGGAACCGGTCCTGGAAATCGAGAAGAACCCTTCGGATGCTTATGAGTATACATCCAAGGGGAACCTGGTGGCTGTGATCTCGAACGGCACGGCGATCCTGGGACTTGGCGACCGCGGCGCGCTTGCCAGTAAGCCGGTGATGGAAGGGAAAGGTGTGCTTTTCAAGAAGTTCGCCGATATTGACGTGTTCGACATCGAAGTGAACTCACATGATCCGGACGAGATCATCAAGGTGGTGGCGGCGATCTCACCGACCTTTGGCGGCATCAACCTTGAAGATATCAAAGCCCCCGAATGCTTTTATATCGAAGAAGAATTGAAGAAAATGCTGGATATTCCCGTTTTTCACGATGACCAGCATGGCACCGCGATCATTTCGTCTGCTGGTTTGGCGAATGCGCTGGAAATTGTGGGCAAGAAACATGAGGAAATCCGCCTGGTCATTTCAGGTGCTGGCGCTTCGGCGATCTCGTGTGCGGAACTGGCAATTCGCTGGGGGGTGAAGCGTGAGAACATCATGCTTGTGGATACGCGCGGCGTTGTTTACAAGGGACGCAAGGAGGGCATGAACAAGTACAAGGAGCAACTAGCGGTGGATGACAAAGGTCACCGCACGCTGGCGGACGCCGTAAAGGACGCGGACGTGTTCTACGGTCTTTCCGTGGCGAACGTACTGACGCCGGAGATGGTCAAGAGCATGGCAGGCGACCCGATCATCTTCGCCATGGCGAACCCCGACCCGGAGATCAAACCCGAACTGGCGCGCGAGGCACGCAAGGATGTGATCATTGCGACCGGCCGTTCGGATTATGCAAACCAGGTCAACAATGTATTGGGCTTCCCGTTCATCTTCCGCGGCGCGCTGGATGTGCGGGCGAGTGCGATCAATGAGGAAATGAAGTTCGCGGCTTCACAGGCGCTTGCTGCCCTGGCAAAAGAGGATGTGCCGGATTCGGTCATCCGCGCATATGGCGGCGAACCCATCAAGTTCGGGCGTGAATACATCATCCCCACGCCGCTTGATCCGCGCGTATTGCTGTGGGAGGCCCCCGCTGTTGCTGAGATGGCAATGAAAACCGGCGTTGCACGCAAGCCCATCGACATTGATGAATATCGCGAACAACTTGCATTCCGTCAGGGCAAGGGTGAACAGGTGAGGTATTTCTTCCAGAACAAGGCACGTACTTCGGGCGGAAAGAAGCGTATCGCTTTTGCGGAAGGCGAGGAGCAGAAGATCATCCGTGCCGCGTATCGAGTTCAGGGAGGAGGGCATTGCCACTCCCATATTGATCGGGCGCGAGGATGTCATCCAGGAGAATTGCAAGATATTAGGCCATGAGTTCAAGCCTGAGATCATTGACCCCAGAACGTTCAAAGAACTGGATAAATATGCGAAGGCGTATTACGAACTCCGCAACCGCAAGGGCGTGACGATCCATGACGCGGCAAAGAAGGTGAGCGAACCGAATGTGTTTGGCTCCATGATGGTCAGCGTGGGTGATGCGGATGCGTTCATCTCCGGCCTGACCTATGATTATCCCGATGTCATCCGTCCGTCCCTGCAAATTCACCACACTGCCAAAGGCGCGACGCGCGCGGCAGGTGTGTATCTCATGATCGTGGATGACCGCGTCTATCTCTTCACCGATGCGACGGTTAACATTGACCCGAGCGCTGAGGACCTGGTGGACATTGCATGCCTGGCGGCGGATTTCGCCAAACGCCTCGAACTGGACCCGCGGGTTGCGTTCCTGTCATTCTCGAACTTTGGCTCCACCCCGCATCCTCTCTCGGACAAGGTGCGCAAAGCCGTCGAACTGACCAAGTCTCGCCGCCCGGACCTCGTTGTAGACGGCGAGATGCAGGCGGATACAGCTGTGGTCGCCGACATCATCGAGAGCCGCTATCCGTTCAGCAATGTAAAGGATGCAAATGTGCTGGTCTTCCCGTCACTTGAATCAGCGAACATTGCTTACAAGCTTCTGGCCCGCCTGGGGAATGCAAAGGCGATCGGTCCCATCTTGCTGGGCATGGGCGCGCCGGTGCACGTGTTGCAGACGGGCGACGATGTCAATGACATTGTGCAGATCGCCTCTGTGGCGGTGATGGATGTGATGGGACGCGAAGGAAAGTAGTGATAAGATAGATGATCGGGTGAATTTGGGCGGGCGTTGAACTCAACGTCCGCCCTTTGCTGTGCGCCCGGCATGGGCGTTGGCTAAAGGGTGAAAGACCCGAATGAGGGTTGGTTGCACCAATCATTAGTGGAAGGCAAGGGCGTCATCGTAAGGTGGGGTCTGAAGGAGGCCGGAAGCAAATATTGCCACGGCGACGCCTTTGACTTGAGGAACACGAACCCAAAGGAAGGCTACGTTATTCTCGTTGAACCGCCGGATGCGGACCCGCATGTCCGGTTGTGTGAGAGGCGGCGGTTAGCCCCCGCCTCCTACTCGATTATTCCACCACCGCCGCTTCCACCGACTGGATGGGCGGCAGGTAATCCGCCAGCATCTCCCAACTGTCCCCCGAATTGCGCGAATAAAACAACTGACCGGTATTCGTCCCGAAGTAAATGCCCGCGTCCTCGAATGAATCCGTTCCCATTGCCTCGCGCAGGACGTCCACGTGGGCGTGTTCGGGTAAGCCGTTCGTGAGTTGTTCCCACGAGTTGCCCGCGTTGCGGCTCCGCCAGACCGCCAGACGTCCGTCCATGCTCATGTGATACTCCTGGCTTTCCACTGGCACGACGTAGATCGTGCGCGGGTCTGTGGGATGCACCGCAATGGAAAAACCGAATCGCGTAGGCAGTTTCCCTTCGCCAATGTCGATCCAGTCCTCGCCCATGTTGTCGCTTCGATACACGCCGCAGTGATTCTGCTGATAGATCACATTTGGGTCCGAGGGGTGCATTGCCATCTTATGCACACACTGACCGAACTCCGGGAACACGTTCGGCATGAAGTCCGCGCGGACGTTCTTGTTGTAAGGCGCCCAGGTCTTGCCGCCGTCGTCCGTGCGGTAACAGCCTGCGGCAGAGACCGCAATGTATATGCGGTTCAAATCCCTCGGGTCGAGCAGGATGGTGTGCAGGGTCAATCCCCCGGCGCCGGGGTTCCACTGTCCGCGTTGGGGATGGTTGTACAACGACTCGTTCAGTTCCCAGGTCTCGCCGCGATCGCGCGAAATGAAGAACGAGGCAGGCTGTGCCCCGGCGTAGAGGACGTTCGGTTCCTCCTTCCGCCCAGGCGTGATATTCCAAACCTTGATCATCTTCTCGGGGTTATCTTTAATATCCTCGCCGCCCTCGGAGCGGAATGCCTCATCCACTGTGCTGGCAGGTCTGCCAGACTTGGACGGACGCGAAAGCGCGGGTGAAACCTTTGCCTGCGTCCATGTCTTCCCGAAGTCATCCGAATAGTGGGTGGTTGGACCGTACACAAAATGCGCCGTCGCCGCATGCAGACGGTTATCGCGCGGGTCGAGGTTCATGTGCATCACGTTCCAACTCTTGAACTCGATGTCGCTTCTTTGCCAGTCCCTGCGCTTCTCATCGCTCTCGAAGATAAAGCCGCCCTTGCTTGTGCCAACGAATACCATCACTCTTTTGCTCATCACAGGCTCCTCTCATTAAGGTAGAATAAATGTTCTAATGATTTTATCACATTTCCTGCTTCAACCAATTGCCCCATCGGGACTATTGCGAAATACCACCGACATGGATAAGATGTGACCAAGGAGGAAAGATGAATAACCGTACCTGGATCGTTATCTCCGCCTTGATCCTGACATCCTGCAACCTGACCGCGCTGGACCCAACCGCCACGCCTGCGCCTCCTTCCACGCCGCTGCCTGCTTCACCCACACCGAATGTATCCACACCGACCATTGTCCCCATCGAGACCCTGCTGGCAGTGGAATCACCCACTCCCGTGCCGACCGCCACACCGCGCATCATCCTTGCCGCACCAAAAGACCAGCCGGTCAACTGCCGCTTCGGACCGGAAGTTTCCTATGCCATTGTCGGCGCGCTGATCGTGGGCAGGCAGGCGGAGGTGATCGGCAAAAGCATTGACGCGACGTGGTGGTACGTCAAAAATCCCAACGACCCCTCCAACAACTGCTGGCTCTCATCAGATTTTGTCGTCGTGGCGGGGAATACGGACGCACTTCCAGTGGTGGGTCCGCCTGAGATTGGCGTGAACAATATCCGGGTCCAGGTTGACCCGGTGGCGATGAACGTGGGGTGCAGCGCGTTTCCCCAAACTTTCATTGTGATCGGTCAGATCACTGCCAACGGTCCAACCATTGTCACATGGCGGTGGGAGGCAAGCAACGGGTATGTTTCCACCGGGGAGACCCTGTTGTTCGAATCTGAAGGCACCAGGGAGGTCCGCGGGGTTGTGACCGTGTGGGGCGTGAACGATTACTGGGTCAATCTGCACGTTTTGTCGCCGAATGACAGGAGCGGGGGGGCATATTTCAAGGTCACCTGCACCCCATGAGGTGTGCGCGGCGGTTTTCGACCGCCGTTTTTGTTAACGACATGCAGGCCTGCCTGAAGGTGACCTGTTTTATAATCCATGGTAAAGGCACCCTGCTTTCCCAATTCAATAAAGCAACCCTGATCGGCGCACAGGTTATGCGCCCGGCAATACCTTCCCTGCCGGGGATGGCACTTTGTGAAACACCCAGGTTAAGCCGAATGGATTTTCAATCCCGCTATTCTTAGGAAGAATATTGATGGACTCCGTTACAAACAAAACCAAGAAAAGCCCTCCTTTGCATGAATTCTATGGGGAAACGCATCAGATCGTAAAGGTCTTTAATTGGCTCATCGTAGCCATTCTTATGGGACTCGCCATTGGGGTTGTGTACGAACTTTACATTCGGAATATTTTTGCCGCAAGGTGGCTGGGGGTTGCCCTGTTGCCGGTCCTGGCCTCTTTATATTTTGTGCATCTCAGGAGGATCGAATGGGTCGCCGCGTTTCTGGCGGTTGTCATCATCAGTCTGATCACAGTGGTGGCAACCAGCGGACGGGGCATCCGCCAGATCGGTGTCATTGCATATCCGGTGATCCTTGTGGTGGCCAGTCTTGTGATTCAGAGGCGGGTCATGGTGTTCCTGACCCTGTATAGTATCGCGTGTGCCGCCTGGCTGGTCTTCGGCGAAATCTGGGGTCTCTACGCCCCGCAAATTCCGTCGAATGTCACGCCGGGTGAGTTTTGGGTGGTGGCGGTTGTCCTGGTTTTCACTGCGTTCATGGCACGCTTGTTGACGGGAGCATTGTTCCAGAACAGTCTGCGCCTGCAGGGGGAACTTCGCGAGCGGGAATTTGTCGAAGAACAGCGGAAAATGCTCATCCAGGAACTGGAGGCGAAAAACGCCGAATCTGAAACCTTGCGTAAAACTGCAGCGGCGGTCGCGCTCTCCCTGGATTTTGATGAAACGGTTGCGCATATCCTGGATCAACTGCAACAGGTTGTTCCCTACGACAGCGCCTCCGTTCAATTATTGGCAGGGGATGAGTTGGAGATCATCGGCGGGAGCGGCTTTCCCGAAGCTAAAGACGCCATTGGCATGCGTTTTGTCCTGAATGAAGCTGACCCTGCCTACCCGATCCTGCGGGATGGCCTGCCTTATGTCCTTCACCCGGATATCCAGTCCACCAACGAACGGTTCAAGGGATTTCTGCATGACCATATCCGGAGTTGGATGGCAATACCGCTCCATGCAAGAGGCAGATTGATCGGGATGTTCACCCTGGACGGATTTGCCGTCAATAAATTCACCGAGGCGCATGCGCGCTTTGCCTCGACCTTCGCCAATCAGGTGGCGGTGACCCTGGAAAATGCCCGCCTTTACAAGGATTTGCAGATGGAACTGGTGGAACGCCAAAAGGCCGAGGTCGAATTGCGGCAACGTGAAGTGATACTGGAGGCAATTGCCGCTTCTGCCGAGATGTTGTTCAAGGCGCCCGATTGGAAGACGGTCATGGATGGCATCCTGGAAAGGATCGGCAGAACGATCAATGCCAGTCATGCATATTTGTTCGAGAAACATGCCAATCAGGAGGGTGAAGCGGTCCTGTCCATTCGTTTTGAGTGGACAAGTTCATCCATGCTCAGCGATCTGCGTGACCCGCGTTACCATGAAATGCCGTTGATCGAGCCGGGCCTGGAGCGCTGGCCGGAATCCATGATGCAAAACCAGCCCTATATTGGCGACAGGGTCAAATCCACCGCCGCCGAAATGGAACTCCTGAATCAACGCGGTATGAAAGCCGTCATCGAAGTCCCTGTGTTTGTCAACGGGGAATGGTGGGGGGTCATTGGGTTTGACGATGAAATAGACGCGCGCGAATGGACAAGCGCCGAAGTGGATGCCTTGAAGGTTGCTGCGAATGTGCTCGCCGCCGCGCTGGAAAACGCCCGCCTCTATGCTGAACTGCAATCTGATCTTGCCATCCGGCAGAATCTCATCTCGGAGCTCGAAGCCAAGAACTCCGAACTGGAACGGTTCACCTACACCGTTTCCCATGACCTGAAATCGCCTCTCTTCACCATCCGCGGCTTCCTCGGCTACCTCGAGCAGGACGCGCTGGCGGGCAACCATGCCCGCATGAAATCGGATATGCAACGCATCACGGATGCCACAGAAAAAATGCAGCAATTGCTGAACGACCTGCTCGAACTCTCGCGTGTCGGCCGCCTGCGGAACGAACCGGAGCATATCCCGTTCGATGCCTTGGCGCGTGAGGCGGTCGAACTCGTACATGGGCGCATCATGGAGCGCGGGGTGGCGGTCCATATTGACTCTAACATGCCCGTCGTGTACGGCGACAAGCCCCGCCTGCTTGAAGTGGTGCAGAACCTGGTGGATAATGCCGCCAAGTTCATGGGCGGCCAGCCGAACCCGCGCATCGAGATCGGATGGAACGGGGAGGAGGGCGGCAAACCGGTCTTCTATGTGCGTGATAATGGGATCGGCATTCCCCGCGAACATCATGAGCGTATTTTTGGCCTGTTCAATAAACTGGACGTAAAGGCGGAAGGCACGGGGATCGGGCTGGCTCTTGTGAAGAGAATCGTCGAGGTCCACGGAGGCAGGATCTGGGTCCAGAGCGAAGCGGGAAAGGGCTCCACGTTCTACTTTACACTGCCGGGAAGCGCCGAGAAAGGGAATCGATAAATGAGACCATTAAAGTTGCGTACGCGCCTGACTATACTCATCCTGACGATTGCCATTCCCATTTTTTCTGCTGTCATTGTTTTTGTCAGTGCCCGGGCGGGAACATTGCTTGAAAGGAATGCCTTGGAAGAATTGCATGGAACCAATCAGTCCCTCGGCTCTTCCGTCTCCCGTTGGTTGGATTCATACACGGTGCTCTTAAGGCAGTTGGCTGCATTGCCGGACATCATTTCCATGGAGCCAGAACGACAAAAACCGATCCTTCTGGTTACCGCCTCTGCCGATCCGAAACTGTTTCTTGTGCAAACCGTCGGTCTAAATGGAATCAATGTGGCGCGCAATGATGACTCAGCTTTGAGAGATTACAGCGACAGGAAGTGGTATCTTGGCGCCAGGGCGGGCAATCCGATAACAACAGAAGCGCTGATCAGCCGCACCACTGGTAATCCGGCTTTGAACCTTTCCATGCCGATAAGGGATGCCAACGGGACGATCGTGGGTGTCATCTCCATCGTGAGCGAACTTGATGACGTTGCTGATTCAGTTCATGCCAGTAAAGTGGGGGAAACAGGATATGCCTATGTTGTGGATGAGCTTGGCCGTGTCATTGCTCACCCCGACCCAACCTTTTCCGATGGACTGTATGATCTAAGTAGTTCCCCGCCGGTGATGTTCCTGCAGGCAGGTTCCCAGGGGGCGATGAATTTTACAGACGAGAAGGGGGTACGTTGGGTTGCAAATGTCAGTCGGCTGGACAATGGATGGGGGATCGTCGTTCAACAGCAGGAAGCCGAACTGCTCGGGGCCTTGCGCTATTTCCAGTTTACAAGCTGGGCGTTTTCTCTGGCTGGAATTCTCCTGCTCCTAGTGTTTGCGGCATGGGCCATCCGCCGGGCTTTAAATCCAATTGAAGCGTTGACCAATACTGCCCTGGCTATCGCGGGTGGAGATCTTGAGCGGGTTGTGCAAGTGGAAAACCGGGATGAAGTCGGCACATTGGCTGTTGCTTTCAATGACATGACGGCCCGCATGCGGGATCTCATTTTGTCTCTCGAGCGGCGCATCGATCAACTTGACCAGACCAAAGTGGCGTTAAATACCAGCCTGCTTCGACAGACCGCCATCTTGGACAACATTCCCGACCTTGCCTGGCTGAAAGATGAGAAAAGCCGCTTCATCGCTGTTAACGAACCGTTTGGTCAGGCATGCGGATTTATCCCTGCCGAGTTGGTTGGAAAAACAGACCTGGATATCTGGCCCGAAGAATTGGCGCAGGGGTACAGAAAAGATGATTATGAGGTTATGCAATCCGGAAAAAGCAAACATGTTGAGGAACGTTTGATGGATAGTGCGGGCCAGGAACGCTGGATCGAAACTGTCAAAACCCCGATCTTTGATTCGCGTAGCGAACTGATTGGGACAGCAGGAATTGCCCGGGACATTACCGAACGCAAACGAATAGAGGCCGCTCTGCAGAAAAGCGAACTCCGATATCGCGCTATTGTGGAAAGTACCACGGATTTGATCTGCCGTTTTCTGCCGGATACGACCCTGACCTTCGTGAACGAAACTTATTGCCGTTATTTTGGTCAGAGCCGCGACCGGCTTGTCGGCACCCGCTTCCTGAACTTGATCCCCGAAACCGATTGGGCGGCCGTTCAGGAGCATATCGCCTCGGTCATCCGGAACAGAGAGCCTGTCACGTATTCACACGAGGTTATCACCCCGCAGGGTGAAATCCGCTGGCAGCAGTGGACAGACAGCACAATCCTGAGTGAGGCGGGGGATGTTGTCGAACTGCAGTCGGTGGGACGGGACATTACCGAGCAGAAGATGGCTGAGAGGTCCCTTCAGGAGTCTGAACGGCGCTTCCGTGAAGTGCTCCAGGGGGTGAATTTGGCCGGGGTCATGCTGGATAGGACAGGCCGGATCACTTTCATCAACGAATATCTTCTGCGGATCACAGGCTGGTCTTGGGAGGATGCGCTCGGCAAAGACTGGTTCGATCAATTCCTGCCACCCGACATTCGAGAGGATGTTCGAATGGCTTTTGGCAAAATGCTGATCGACAACGAGGTTGTCCCGCATTATGAAAACGAAATCATCTCCCGGCATGGAGGTCGCCGCTTGGTTCGATGGAACAACACAACATTATTTGACACGAATGGCGACATAATTGGCTCAGCCAGCATCGGAGAGGATATCACCGAGAGCAGGTTTATGGAAAGATCCCTGCGCTTATCAGAGGAAAAATTTTCCAAGGCGTTTCGCGCCAGTCCCGATGTCATTGTGCTGACCTCCCTGGCAGATGGTCGGATCCTTGATGCTAATGATAGTTTGTCGTTCCTGAGTGGTTATTCACGCGATGAAGTTGTCGGCAAAACGACGGCTGAACTGCAATTTTGGGCAAGTCCTGCCGACCGAGAGCGGTACATAACCGTCCTTCAACGGGACGGCCGGGTGCGCGACCTGGAAGTGGGCTTTCGCATCAAATCCGGCGAGATCCGGCAGGCATTGCTCTCCGGCGAGATCATCGAATTGGCGGATGGCAAGTACATCCTTGGCGTTATCCGCGATATTACAGAGCGCAAAACGACCGAGCAGGCGTTACGCTCCAGTGAGGAGCGGTACAGGTTGCTTTTTGAGAATAACCCTCAGCCGATGTGGGTCTATGATACGACCACCCTGGCGTTTTTGGCTGTCAATGAAGCCGCAATCAACGCATATGGATACTCCAGAGATGAATTCCTGGGGATGACGATCAAGGATATTCGCCCCGCTGATGACCTGCCAAGGCTTATGGATAACATTTCCCACCTGCCTGGCGGGCTGGACCACGCTGGTTACTGGCGTCACACCAAGAAAAATGAGGAGGTTATTGATGTTGAAATTACCTCTCACACTTTTCTTTTTGAGGGCAGGGAGGCTGAACTGGTCCTGGCCACCGACGTCACGGAGCGCAAGCGGGCGGATGAAGCGCTCAAGCACAGCGAAGAGACCGCAATGGAATTCCAGGAAAAAATGCGGACCTTGCACGAGGTCAATTTTGAACTGTCTGGGATCGAATCCCTGGACGAGTTATATCACGCTGCTGTGGAAGCTGGATTAAAGAAGCTGGGGTTTGAAAGGTTTGCGTTATTCCTCATCGAAGAGGATGGCAAATATCTGGTTGGTACCTATGGCACGGATGAGGAAGGCTCCATTCGTACCGAACATCACGTCAGGGAGGAGATCAATGATACGAGGAACAAGTTTATTCTGGACTGGCTGCTGAGCCGAACACGTTCAATTCACTTGAAAAATGTCACACTCCATGGCGCTGGTCGGGACCTGGATCGAAGAGGTTCGAATGTGTTTGCCATCGTATGGGATGGGAGCCAGGCAATTGGCATGGTTGTTATTGATAACTTTCTGACCCAACGTCCGCCACAGCCTTTTGTGGAAGAATTGTTATCGATGTATGGCAATGTGATCGGCCACCTCATCACCCGCCTACGCAATGAGCAGGCTTTGCGTGAAAGTGAACAACGCTATCGTGCCCTTTTTGAAGAGTCCCCGATCTCGATCTGGGAGGAGGATTTCTCTTTGGTCAAACAGCGCATTGAAACATTGCGTGTACAGGGGGTAAAAGATTTCCAGAGATATTTTGATTCCCACCCGGAAGAGGTGGCAGAATGCGCTGCGCTGGTAAAGGTTGTGGATGTAAACAAAGCTGCACTGAAAATATATCATGCTGAGAAAAAGGAGGATTTGCTCAAAAGCCTGAAGGAAATCCTCGAAAGCAGTAAATCTCTTGCTGTTTTTCGCGGAGAACTCACAGGGCTTGCAAATGGAGAAACTGTCATGTATCGGGAAAATATTGATGCCACCCTTACTGGGGAACTCATCGACGTAGGCTTGAGTTGGCAGGTCGTTCCTGGTTATGAAAACAGCCTCTCGAAAATCATTGTATCGATTATTGACATCACAACCCGCAAGCAAGCCGAGCGGGATCGTGAAAGACTGATTGCCGACCTGGAGGCAAAGAACGCTGAGTTGGAGCGGTTCACTTACACAGTTTCGCATGACCTGAAGTCCCCGCTGGTCACCATCAAAGGCTTCCTGGGCTTCCTCAGACAGGACATCGACTCGGGCAACATGGAACGGTTCAACAGCGATCTCGAACGGATCAGCAATGCGGCGCAAAAAATGGAACAGCTCCTGCTCGACCTGCTCGACCTTTCACGCATTGGACGGCTGATGAATCCTCCGAAGGACATCCCGTTCGAAAGTCTGGTGCGGGAGGCGCTCGAACTTGTCCACGGACGGCTCGAAGTGGGCGGCGTTACGGTTTATGTCCAGCCAAACCTGCCCGCCATTTACGGAGATCGTCCGCGCCTGGTCGAAGTCCTGCAAAACCTGATCGACAACGCGGCGAAATACATGGGCGACCAGCCCAAACCCCACATCGAGATCGGCCAGCGCGGCGAGGAGAATGGCAAGCTTGTCCTTTACGTCAAAGACAACGGCATGGGAGTCGCGCCCGAACACCACGAACGCATCTTCGGACTCTTCAACAAACTGGACGCCCAAAGCGAGGGGACAGGTGTTGGACTGGCTCTCGTGAAGCGCATCATCGAATTCCACGGAGGCAGGATCTGGGTCGAGGGGGAGGCGGGGAATGGCTCCACCTTCCTCTTCACGCTTCCACCGCGACCTTCATTCTGATTCCGTTATATAATATCTTTATCCTGTCTGAGGAGAATATCCATGAAAAGAGCCGTCAGTATCAGCATTGGATCGTCCAAACGAAACAAGGCTGTGGAAGTGACATTGCTCGGCGAGAAGGTCAGCATCGAACGTATCGGTACGGACGGCGACATGGAAGCCGCCGCGTTGAAATACAAGGAACTCGACGGCACAGTGGATGCCTTCGGTGTTGGCGGCGCAGACCTGGGCGCTCTTATAGATGGCAAGTTCTATCCTTTTCATTCCGTCCAGCCGATGGTGCGCTTCGTGCAGAAGACCCCGCTTGTGGACGGCGGCGGCTTGAAGAACACTCTGGAGAACAAGGCGCCCGCCTTTCTCGATAAAAAGATCGGCGAATATATCAAACAGCGCGGACGCAAGGTCTTTGTCACCCTCGGCGTGGACCGCTGGGGGCTTTCCAAATCCTTTGTCGAAGCGGGCTATGAAGTCGTTTTCGGCGACCTGATGTTTGCTTTGGGGATACCCATCCCCATCCGAAGCATGAACGGATTGCGCGTATTGGCGAAGTTGATGATCCCCATTGTCACGCGCTTCCCCTTCGAATGGCTCTACCCGACCGGTGAAAAGCAGGATGAGCGCATCCCCAAATATGAGAAATTACTATGACTGGGCAACCGTGATCGCCGGGGATTGTCACTATGTCAAACGCCATATGCCCGATAATATGCAGGGCAAGGTCGTTGTGACCAATACCACCACACCCGAAGACGTGGAACTTTTCACGAAGTGCGGTGTCAAATATCTTGTAACGACCACCCCTGTGCTGGATGGACGTTCCTTCGGTACCAATATGATGGAAGCCGCGCTGGTGGCTGTCTCCGGCAAGGGACGTCCGCTCACCTGGGCGGAATACAGTGACTTGCTCGACAAACTCGGCTTCGAACCGCAATTACAGGAATTGAATTAATTCAATAAATATTACGATTTTCGACTGACTTTTCACGATTCAGTTGATTGGACAATCCAAGATCGTAAATCTGAAATCGAAAATCTGAAATCGTACACCGGAGGAGAATTTATGGATGCAATCGTAACTGCTGGCGGTATCCCACAACCTGATGACCCGTTATACGCCTATTCGAACGGCAACTCCAAAGCCCTGATCGATGTTGCCGGCAAACCCATGGTCCAGTGGGTGCTGGACGCGTTGAGCGACGCGAAAAGCGTGGACAATGTGATCGTGATCGGTCTTTCACCCAGGAGCGGCGTCACCTGCAAAAAGCCCATGCACTTTGTTTCCAACCAGGGGCGCATGCTTGCCAATATCGTTGCGGGGGTGAGCAAATCACTGGAATTGGATAAAAAGACCAAATATGTCCTGGTTGTTTCCTCCGATATCCCCACCCTCAAGCCTGAAATGGTGGACTGGCTGGTTGAAACCTGCATGCAGACAAAAGATGACATTTATTACGGCGTCTGCACGCGCGAGGTGATGGAAGGACGATTCCCCGATTCCAAACGGACCTATACCAAACTGAAGGGTGTCGAACTGTGCGGGGCGGATATCAATCTCACCCATGTGCGCATGGCGACCGAGCATCTGGACCTGTGGGAGTCCCTGATCGGCACGCGCAAGAGTCCGCTCAAGCAGGCGGGCATCATCGGGTTGGGGATATTGTTCCAGGTGCTCACGCGCACGATCACGCTGGAAAATCTGGTCGAGAAGGTCTGCAAGCGCATCGGCATCAAGGGACGCGTGGTCCTCTGGCCCCATGCCGAAGCCTGCATGGATGTGGACAAACCCCATCAGCTTGAATTATTGCGTGCAGACCTTGCCAAACAGCAGCGCATGTCTGCAGCAAAAACAGGTTCGAGAAAAAAGATCGTTGCAAAAAGTGCCGAGACAAAAACAGTGAAGGCCATCAAGGCGAAAACCACAAATCCTAAAACCGCCCAGCCGAAATCCACAGTGAAAGCGAAATCGAAGAAGCAATGAACCTGCGTTCCATTCTTGAACTGGATGCACGTGTTTCCGATAAAATGCGCGTGGCTGAAAAGCCAGGCGCATTACGTTCCATTGCGGTCTTTTTTGCCCATTCCGGCGATTCGTGGTTTTGGGGCGCGGCATTGGTCCTGCTGTGGTTCTTTAGTAGTTCCTTTTGGAAGGAATGGGAAGTGGTGGAGTTTGTCGGCATCAGCGTGCTGGCAGTTTTGGTCATGGGTGTCAAGTTCCTCGTGCGGAGGAAGCGTCCCGAGGGTGAGTGGGGGGGCATCTATCGCCAGACAGATCCGCATTCCTTTCCGTCCGGTCATGCGGCCCGGGCTTTTTTGATCGCGGTGATCGGCGCGGCTTTGGGTCCAGCCTGGCTGGGAGTCCTGCTTTGGATTTGGGCGCCGCTGGTCGCATTGGCACGGGTGGCAATGGGGGTGCATTACGTTTCTGACGTCGTTGCCGGCGCCGTGTTCGGAATTGTCGTGGCCTTGATCGGCTTGCAGATCTACGAACCGCTTTTCAGTTGGATCGCAAATCGGATCGGTTTCCCGCTTTGGTAAAAGGAACGACGGTCGCCAATTACGGTGACCGTCGCTTCGTTATATTCCCTTTTTTACGGTTTGCAGATGCTCCTCGATGTGTGCGAGGTTGCGCTCGACCCAGGTCTGCAATGTGAAACCGCTCCCCAGGGTGCTGTGGCGCGATTCACGCGACCACGCCTCCGCGGGCAAACCCTTCAATATTGCCGCCAGCGTCTCCACGTTTGCGGCAAATCCATCCAGCAGTTGAGGCAGCGGTTCATCGGCGTCGTACTGTTCCATCATATACGAGTCGCCGTCGAAGTTCTGGAATTCGGGGTCATCCTCCTCCGCTGTTCGGCGGGCGCGCAGACCATACACCAACAGGTTCACGTCGCGCGTGTGCACGGCGATCTGATGGACATTCCAGCCGTCCTCCAAAGGCGCGAACGGATCCTGCACAGCCAGGCAGGCATCGCGAAATTCACCCGCTGCTGAGACAAGCCTTTCGATCAAATTGGCACGATATTCATCCAATTCCTTCATTTTTCCTCCAATAGCGTAAACACTTTTTCGACCACATCCTCCCCCGTCTCCACCGCGTGGACTCGGACTCCGTGTGGATTCAACTCGCGCGCGGCCTGTCTGGTGAATCCGACCAATCCCTGCATGGTTGCGACGAACGCCGCTTCATCCTTCGCTGGCTCCTGATTCAGCGTAACAAGATTGATGATCACCCCCGAGCCTTGACTCCGCATCACGCGTCCCGCGGACTGGGTCATCAGGAACGCGCCGGTCAAATTGACATCCAGCACGCGGTGCCAGTCCCACTCGTCCATATCCAGCAATGGGGCATGCGGCTGAACGGAGGCGTGGTTGACGAGGATGTCGATCCTGCCAAAATCGTCCTCCACCTGCTTGATGAGATTCTGCGCGCCCAATTTCTTGGCGACATCTTCGATATAGGCTTTGGCGCGTCCGCCCTGCCCGTTGATCTCATCCACAACCTCCTCGACATTGATCGGGGAAATATCATTCGCCGCGACGAAAGCGCCGCGTTCGGCGAATGCCCTGGCAAGCGCTTTTCCGCTCCCCTTGCCGGCGCCGGTAATGAGAATGACCTTGTCTTTGAGATTTTTCATGGTTTCGACATGCTTTTGCTACCCATCCAATGGATTGCATAGAGGGATCTGGTCGCGGTTTTCATATGCGTTCAAAGGTAATCCCAGGTAGGGGGATGGGTCAAGGGTATTTTCGATCTCCAGTTCGTTCTTGAACTGCCCGCTCCCGTCATCTTCGACGATGGAGAAGTGCAAATGGATGCCGGTGGGGTTGTTCGGGTCGCCGGAGTAATCTCCCTGATAACCGAGGAAGGTCCCTGCCTCGATGTATTTTTCGATAGTCCCGGCAGGGAATTCTTCCGAGATGAACGAGTTGCCGAATTGGTCTGCCATGTGGGTATAGTACAGCCAGATCTGCTCACCGGGATTGAGCGGGTCGCTGGGAACGCGCACAATGACGGATGGATTTCCAATCCGGCAGGCGGGTGAGATAGCCGGGGTAGGCGGCAACGACCTGTGTAATGCCCGACATCCGTCCCGCCGAAGATGTCTATACCTTGATGGGTGTGGCCGGGGCGGAAGGAATCTCCCCACAGGAAGCCGACAAATCCGTCGGTGGGAATGAGAAAGGGGGCGGATCCGCATTGGGAACCGGCAGCCAGTTTCCAGTCCGGGCGGGAGGCGGGATTCCGAATCCATTGGCGGAAGGAAACAAGACGCGCCGCGTTGGGGCGATACAGATAGATCGCGGTCCCGATGGCGGCGAGGATCGCAACAAATACGATGGAGAGCATGAGGAAACGTCTTGGCATAGGCGAAGCGGACACTGTGTGTAGGGCAGGATTATACCGTTGAGTTTGGGTATATTTTGTACAGAAGATGTCAAGGATTAAAAGGTTACACCATGCTTGTATTTTTCGGCGGGTGGGCTATAATTAATATATCGAAAGGGCAAACCCGTCGCGAGGCGGGGACGCAAAGTCATGGATCCCGCCAGCGCGGGACCGCCAGACCGCCGAAATTGTTGTTTTTCGGCGGTTGCTCTTTTAAGGAGGTGCATAGGCAAAATAAATAAGAACACAACAGATGTATCCACGTGAGCGTAAATCAAACTATATAGAGGAGAAATAGTTTATGAAAGCAACTTTTTTTATGCTTTGATGGCATTCGTTGGTGTTCTCGAATGTGTCTGCCGCTTTCGCCCAGGATGGCGGGCCAGACCGCTGGGCCAACCGCGAGGTTACCAGAGAACGTGTTATCTCTCAAACTGGATGATCCCTTGGTTGTAGATGGAAAACCTGCCATTGAGCCTTCTTGATACAGTTCTGGTTAATTGCGCTACTGGCGAAACAGGGTGATTATCACGTTTCCAGTGAATTCGGGCGCGGTTGCCTTTGAAAAGGCGCGGACAAGGCAAAGCCAAGTCTGCAGCAAAAGCCCAACAAGATGCCTTCTTGAAATTCGTACGGGCGCTCGATCCCAGCGCAAGGTCGATCGCCCAGGTTCAGACTGGTGCTGAATGCTGTCTTTGTTGAAGTAGACGCTTCCGTCCTTCCGCAACTGGCGCATAGACTCGACGAGTTGTTCGCATTGCACCCGTGGGAAATTATGAGATCGACCTGTCTGAGACGGTTCCTTATATCGGCGCTTCAGCCGCGCAGGCCAAGGGTTTCACTGGCAAGGGAATTAAAGTGGCCGTGCTGGACAGCGGCATCGATTATCTCCATGCCGCTTTTGGTGGTTCCGGCAACCCGGCTGACCATGCAGCAAACAATCCCAACATCATCGAACCTGGAACCTTCCCCACCGCCAAAGTGGTGGGCGGTTACGATTTCACGGCTCGGCTTGGCCGGAGGCACTGGCAGCCCGCCTGAAGCGCCCGACCCTGACCCGCTCGATGCAGGTCCGGGCGGCGGTCATGGCACGCATGTGGCGCACATCATTGGCGGCGCGGGTGGCGTCGCCCCTGGTGTCAAACTATATGCGGTCAAGGTTTGCTCATCGGTTTCCACCGCCTGCTCCGGCATCGCCCTGATCCAGGGCATGGAATTCGCGGCCGACCCCAATGGCGACGGCAAAACCAGAGACCGGGTTGACATCATCAACATGTCGCTTGGCTCTCCCTATGGCCAACCCTTCGATGATGATCTATCCGCGGCAGTGGACAATGCCACCCGGTTGGGTATTCTGACGGTGGCTTCCGCCGGTAAACTCAGGCGACAAACCCTATGCCAATGGCACGCCGTCTGCCGCAGCGACGGCTCTCTCGGTCGCGCAGACAAGCGTTCCGAGCGCCTTCCTGCAGTTTATGCGGATAACGGCCCCGGCTATGATTGCGGGCGATTATCTGGCCATCTTCCAGCCCTGGTCGGCGCCGTTGACGACGGCTATTTCTGCGCCTGTTCAGTATGGCGACGGCGCGGGTGGCAACCTAAATGGCTGCGCGGCCTTCCCGTCTGGCTCTCTGGCAGGCAAAATCGTCCTGGTCGACCGTGGTAGTTGCGGCTTCAGTATCAAAATTTCCAATATTGCTGTTGGCGGCGGCTTGATTGGTATCATCGGCCTGGTGGCCCCCGGCGACCCGTTTGAAGGTGGCTACAGCGGCGGTGACGCCCTCATCCCCGGCTTCATGATCAGTCAGGCCAACGCCAATAAGTTGAAGAGCGGATTGCCGAATACAGCCGTTACCTTCGACCCGAATGTCGGAATTCCCGCTGGCTGGCAGTATTGTCGGCAGTTCAGCACGTGGGCCGCAACATGAAGTTATTCACGTTGATCAAGCCTGAAATTGGCGCGCCTGGCGCTTCTGTCTCAGCCATCTATGGCACGGGACAGATGAGGGCCCCTTTGGTGGCACGTCTGGCGCGGCGCCAATGGTTTCCGGCTCCGCTGCCCTGCTGCTCCAGAAGTATGGCGGTACAAGGCTACCCGCAGGGCACACTCCGGACAGGCGATTGGCCATGGCCTTGCGCCTACTCGAAGTCAAAGCCCTGCTGATGAATAATGCCGAAACAATATTGTTAACGATCCCTTGACCGGCGCCTTGGCTCCCATCACCCGGATTGGTGGCGGCGAAGTGCGGGTTGATCGGGCAATTTCCGCCCCGGTTGTGGCCTGGGATGTCTTGTGCTCTTCAGGAGCCTTGAGCTTTGGCTTTGTGGATGTGGCGGACCAACAGGTCACCATCACCAAAGTCGTTCGCATCCGCAATTACTCGACAACAAACAGATCACTTATAGCATCACCCCCACTTTCCGCTTTGCTGAGATACAGCCACCGGCGCTGTCACCGTGAGCGCGCCTGCGAAGGTGGTGGTCAAGCCTGGCTTCATGATGAATCACGCTCTTCAATGTTAAAATAACCATCAACGGCGCGCTCCTGCCGGCAAACTACATGAACTCAGGCAGCGGTGGCGCCGACCCGGCAGCCCTGACCCTCAACGAATTCGATGGCTACCTGGTGATGAAAGACGGCCCAACACAATTCCACATCCCCTGGCACGTGCTGCCTCGCAAAGATGCACGTTTAGTGCCGGATACGACCGAACATCGTTCCCGGTTCCTTCCCGCAGGTGATTGGCCTGAATAACACCGGCGTGGGCACTGCCCAGAATGATGCCTATGCCTTGCTGGCGGTCAGTGATGACCAACCTGAGGGTGGCTGGGGCGCACAATCCCCGACACCCGATATCCGCGCGGTGGGTATTAACACCTTCCCGGTCCCGGCGGGTTTCTGCTCTGCTAACCCGTCCTTCCTGTGGGTCTTTGCCATCAACACCTGGGAAACGCAACAGCATCTCCTGCCCGTCAGTCACCAGGTGTACCTGGATACAAACAGGGATGGTACCGATGATTATGTAGTGCTCAACCGCGACCAATCCGGACTGGGCACAATTACTGATGGTCGCCAGTTGGCTTGGGTTTTGAACCTGGCCACAGGTTCTGCCTCAGCATTCTTCTATGCCGAGCACTCGACCAATACCGGCAATACCGCGCTGACCATCTGTGGCGAGCAAATCGGCTTGACTGGTACAGACATACTGGCTACCAACGTTGACATGGATGTGATTGCCCAGGACTTCTACTACGGCGGACCGGGTGATCTGATCGAAGGACTAACCGTTACCCCGTTGGGCGAACGCTTCTATGGCGAGCCTGTCGACGTGGCTGGTAACAGCTACAATGACGCCGGCCTGTCGGTGTACGACTTCAGCGCCTTCCCGGGCAACACGCCTGAACTGGGCCTGATGTTGGTCACCAATGGTGATCGCGGTGCTGGCAATCGCGGTGGCGCGACCCAGGACACCGAGGCATTGCTCTTCCTTGCCCCGTAGCGATCATGGTTCAACTGTTTCCCGCGTTCCGATCGGTTTGTGATCTGGGAAATAGTATAGGCAATATAAAAATTGGCGGAGCCCCAGTTGGGGCTCCGCCAATTTATATCCGGTTGTCAGAACTTGGGGTGGCTGGGGGAGAGATGGGAGGAAGTCCATTTTCGCAGAGGAAAATACCCGGAACCCGAAGCGCGATAATCATATTTCACACCATCCACTTCGAGAACCACCCAATATCCATTCACCAATGCTTGGGTGTAGAGAATGCCGGGCTGAGGACATCCTAATGAGCCATCGTTATATGTTATCGCCTGCGCTTGGATAACAAGAATTCTGTCTGGTGCTACCCCTGTTCGTTTCATGAGATCTGCCGCGATTGTACCGAGCAGTTCGTCAGGAACTTCCCCGGTCACGGAGGGAAGCATTTCGGTCGGTGGGACACGTTCAGGAGTATTTGACATGCCATTGATTCTATCAGGTGTTGCGACTTCCTGGCTGGAGGAATCAGGAGTGGGCGTGCCATTTTCACTGGAAGTGGCTTTCGAGGGTACTTCTGTATCAAGAGACGATGGAACTTGTGGCTCCAGAGGTGACCCATCGCCTCCCTGCCCGCAGCCTGCCAAAACCAGCGCCAACAACACTATCAACGAAATCCAGCGGGTTTTCATAAAAACCTCCTTAAACAAAGATATTTTCATCTGCACAATTTATTTTAGGACGCTCTAGGATATAGAAAGTTCCACGAGGTTCAATGAATTGGCCTCCATTCCCTTACTTCAGCATGATGTAGTGTAACTTTTTAATTTATTGTTTACTTGCCTAGGGTAATCGCATTTGAAATATGAGAGAATCGCAGAGAGCAAATAGGAGGCTCACTGCGATGGAAAAACAACCAGCCGGAAGTATTAGCAAACACTTTGGAGAATTGCAAGATCCACGTACGGGAAACGCCAAGGCACACATTTTTCTGGAAATCCTGATCATTGCCATATTGGCGGTGATTTGTGGAGCGGATGGCTGGAGTGATGTAGAGTTGTTTGGCAAAAACAAGAAAGACTGGCTGAAAACGTTTTTGAAGCTACCCAAGGGTATTCCGTCGCACGACACGTTTGGGCGTGTATTTGCGAAAATCAAGCCAGAAGAGTTTCAAAAGCGCTTCATTGAATGGGTACGAGCGATTGAAAAGTTGACGGCAGGACAAGTAATAGCGGTAGATGGCAAGAAATTACGCCGTTCACACGATCAGGAGGCTGGCAAAGAGGCGATTTACATGGTGAGTGCTTGGGCGACCCAAAACCAACTTATTTTAGGACAAACCAAAGTGGCTGACAAGTCCAACGAAATCACAGCCATCCCTGAATTGTTACGGCTACTGGACATCACAGGCTGTATTGTCACAATTGATGCGATCGGCACCCAGACCGAGATTGCAGAGACGATTGTGACTGGTGGCGGTGACTATCTGCTGGCGGTCAAGGAGAATCAAGGCCACTTATTTGAAGACATCCATTGCCTGTTTGAAGTCGATGTTGCGCACGGCATGGAGAAAGCTCAACACAGCTATGCCCAAACTGTCAATAAAGGACATGGACGGATTGAAATTCGAGAATGTTGGGTTACTGAAAAAGAAGAGTATCTCGCCTTGGTGCGCAAGCGTCAGAATTGGAAAGGCTTGAGAAGCATTGTACGGATTGTGTCACAACGACAAATCGGTGAAAAAGTCGAAAAGCAAACTCGTTATTTCATTTCCAGTCTGCCCGCCGATGCAAAAACGATCTTGAAAGCAAAACGAAGTCATTGGAAAATCGAGAATCAGGTGCATTGGGTTTTGGACATCGCTTTCCGAGAAGATGAAAGTCGGGTTCGGAAAGATCATTCGGCTGAAAATCTGGCGGTTCTTCGCCATATGGCTCTCAACCTGTTGAAACAGGAGAAAACTGCCAAAGGTGGGATTCATGCCAAACGTTTGCAAGCTGGTTGGAACAATGATTACCTGCTCACCATCCTCAAAAGTTGAAATGCGATTACCCTATTTACTTGCCTTTTTCAGACTTTTACACTATAAATTCACCAGAAAAGGCAAACCCGTCGTAAGGCGGGGACGCAAAGCCATGGATCCCGCGGAGGAGTGGGACCGCCAGGCCGCCGAAATTTTCTATTTTCGGCGGTCGTTCTTTATGAAGGAGGCAGGCGAAGGTGAACATATAGAACCTTGAAATTTTCCCGAATGCGATTTGAAAGAAAATATTCTTGAAGAGGAGATAAGATCATGGCTCGAAAGATATTTGGTATGCTTTCGCTCGTTCTGGTGCTGGCGGTGGCTCTGTCGGCGGTATCCCCGGCATTCGCACAGCCCAGTGGCAAGGCTGACAAGGGTGGACCTGTAACAGAAAGTTCCAATGGCATATACATCGTTCAACTGGTCGGCACACCCGTGCTGTCATACAGCGGCGACGTCAGTGGCTACAAGGCAACAGCCCCGAAGAAAGGTCAGAAGATCGACCCCAATGCTTCGGCTGTCGTCAACTACGTGGGCTACCTCAGCTCCAAGCACGACGAAGCGCTGGAACCGGGCTGGCGGCCGCAAGGTGTACGGCTACTATTACACCTTCAACGGTTTTGCAGCCGCAATGACCCTCGAGCAGGCGAACAAGATGTCCGCCCAGGCGGGTGTCATCTCTGTGACCCCGAACGAGGTGTCCTATGTCGATACTTCCTCCACGCCCACCTTCCTCGGCCTGACCGATCCCGGTGGTCTGTGGGAGCAAGCTCGGCGGTGTTGGAAGCGCCGGTGAAGATGTCATCATCGGTATCGTCGACAGCGGCGTCTGGCCCGAGAGCCTGAGCTATTCGGACCGCACCGGCCTGAACGGCAACGGCACCAAGGATGGCAAACTGAGCTACCAGCAGATCCCCGGCTGGAATGGCAAATGCACCCCCGGCGAGGAATTCAACGCCTCGATGTGCAACCAGAAACTGATTGGCGCCCGCTACTACAACGAGGGCTGGGGCGGCAATGACGGTATCGATGCGACCCTGCCCTTCGAATACAACTCGCCCCGCGACTATAACGGTCACGGCACACACACCTCCTCCACCGCAGGCGGCAATTACAATGTGCCGACCACCGGTGCGGCATCCGTGTTTGGACCGATCAGCGGCATCGCCCCGCGCGCCCGCATCGCCATGTACAAGGCCTGCTGGTCCGTGCCCGGAACCGCCGGTTCCTGCCAGGGCGTAGACCTGCTCGCCGCCATCGACCAGGCTGTGGCTGACGGTGTGGATGTGATCAACTACTCGATCAGCGGCACGCGCACCAACTTCCGTGACCCGGTCGAGATCGCTTTCCTCAATGCGGCTGCTGCGGGAGTTTTCGTTGCGGCTTCGGCCGGCAACAGCGGCCCGACCGTTTCCACAGTCGCCCACCCGAGCCCGTGGATTACCACGGTTGCGGCCGGCACCCATAACCGCAATGGCGCCGGCTCTGTCACCCTTGGTAATGGCGTCACCTACAGCGGCGCCTCCGTGGCGACCCCTGTCACCGCCCCCTTGATCGACTCGACCGCGGCCGGCTTGCCCGGTGCTGATCCCGCCCAACTGGCCTTGTGCTATGGCGCGGCCGACGGCGCGGTTGTTCTGGATCCCGCCAAGGTGGCGGGCAAGATCGTGGTCTGTGACCGCGGCGTTACCGCCCGCGTAAACAAGAGTCTGGCTGTCCAGCAGGCTGGCGGCGTGGGCATGATCCTCGTGAACACCAGCGCCAACTCGCTCAATGCGGACTTCCACTTCGTTCCGACCGTTCACCTGCAGAATACTGACCGCGCGGCTGTGAAGGCGTATGCAGCGACCCCTGGCGCGACTGCAACGATCAACCAGGCGACCATCGTCTTCAACGCGCCCGCTCCGTTCACTGCCAGTTTCTCGTCTCGCGGACCCCTGCTGGCTGGCGGCGGCGACCTGCTCAAGCCTGACGTCATCGCCCCGGGACAGGATATCCTCGCCGCGGTCGCCCCGCCCAACAATGCGGGACGCGATTTCGACCTGTACAGCGGTACCTCCATGTCCAGCCCCCACGTGGCCGGCCTCGCGGCTCTGCTCAAGGACCTGCATCCGGACTGGTCACCCATGGCAATCAAATCCGCCCTGATGACCTCTGCCTATGACGTTCTTGATGGGCCGAACACTAATCCGCTCGTAATTTTCCGCCAGGGCGCCGGTCATGTCCGCCCGAACTCCGCGGCCGACCCCGGGCTGGTGTACGACTCCAATGTCAACGACTGGTACGCCTTCATTTGCGCCACCCAGCCCGGGCCTCGAAACCACGCTCTGCGCTCCGCTGTGGGCGGCTGGCTATTCCAAGAATGCCAGTGACTTTAACGCTGCCTCCATTGCAATTGGCGACTTGGCTGGCGTTGAGACCATCAAACGCACCGTGACGAACGTCAGCGGCAAGAAACTGACGGTCAATGCCGCGATCACCGGCGTGTTAGGCGTCAATGTCGTGGTAAGCCCCTCATCCCTGACGTTGAATCCGGGTGAGTCCAAGTCCTTCACAGTGACCTTCACAACAACCACCGCGGCGTTGAACGCCTACACCGGTGGTCAACTCACCTGGACCGGCGGCGGTTATAGTGTCCGTAGTCCGATCGTGATTCGCCCGGTGGCTCTTGCGGCTCCCGCCCAGGTGTCTGGCAACTTCACTGTGAAATTCGGCTATAACGGCGCCTTCACGGCCACCGCGCGCGGATTGATCCCCGCCGCCGTCACGCCCGGCACCGTGGCCGACGACCCGACCGATAGCACCTGCTCGCTGAGCTCCCCGAACGCGGTGTTGATCCCGGCGACGATCCCGGCCGGCACCACCTATGCACGCTTCTCGCTGTTCGATGCCGATGTCAACCCCGGCTCGGACATCGATATGTGTGTGTTCCAAGGGACGACCCTGGTTGGTACCAGCGGCTCCGGGACTTCTGCGGAGGAAGTGAACTTCAGCTTCTCCTCCCCATCGGCTTCCCCGACCGCCTTGACGGTTGTTGTCCAGGGATGGGGTGTGGTTGGCAGTTCGCCCTTCAAACTGCACGCCTGGTATCTGGGCACGGCGAACGCCGGTAACATGGCGATCAGCGCCCCTGCCACAGCCGCTATTGGCGGTCGGGCAACGTCAACCTGACGTTCTCCGGCCTGGCTGCTGGTACACGGTACCTCGGCTCGATCGTCTATGGCGGTCGCGGCTGAGCATGCCCAATCCGACCATTGTACGTGTGGATGTTCCGTAAGTAGTTCGTGTATGTTCGATACAGTTAGAAAAACAGGCTGGCGGACTAAGTCCGCCAGCCTGTTCGTTTTAATCAACCCCTTGAAACGCTCCTTCTCGAAGACCATCTCCGAACGAATTGCCGTGCGAGGAGCTTACACTGCGCAAGGTGTTGAGTATCCAAAGGCTCGCCAGGGAGTGGTGGGATGGGGTTTTTGCATAAGAAGACCTCCGCGCCTTTCCCGGCATGATATTCATACTCGCGGTCGTCCACGTTCAACAGGATCAAATATCCCGGTATGAGCATATCCATGTAAGCCATCCCCGGTTGCGGGCATCCCAGGCTGAATCGGACCATATAACGGAGCGGGCGTCAGTCAGGGTAATTTGTTCCACGGGTATGGACAATCGATGGCTGAGATCATCCCTTGCTTTTTGGACCAGGTACAGCAAGCTGGTAATGGAGGGTGTGGGCTGGGTGGGAGGGGTCATGGATGTGAGGTCCTCTTGCGTGAGAGTGGGAAGCGGTTGTAATTCGTCGGTTTTAGGTGAGGCAAATGTTGGGTTGTTCGGAATCAGACGTTGGGGCGGGGAGGGAAGCGCAGGCAAACAGGAGCAGACTTCCGATCAGGATGAACAAGAGCCCGCCATGTGTTCTCTGAGTTCGATTTCGGACAGGCAGGATATGCGGTTCTTTGGGACATCATTATATTTGTTACCTTTCCCCTGTAATTTTAATGTCTTTCATGGGACGGGGTCATTGGTTTCAGGATCATGCTGACAAGGATTATGCAGGCGCCGCGCACAATTTCAGAAAGGCATACATGAATATACTTGCCGACGCCAAGATCCCGTGCTGGTGTCGATTCCCGGCAACGAGCCGTAAGTCTTTGCACAGCGGAGAACCGTGCTTCTAACAAAAAATCATCCTTCATTGTCATTTTTCCAATACACCCAAAATAAACTAAACCCAAATTTTTCTCATTTATGTTGTTTATATCACTTCGCTAACATATGCACAATTCATTACAATACAAGGAGATAAACCATGACCCTCTATTTGCAGACTTACCCGTATCAGAGACCCGCTCGCCGCGTGATCCGCCGCTGGGCTGGCAATGACCAGCAGACCCTGGGCGTGAACATCCGCGAAGCGGACGAGTCCTATGTGCTCTCGGCACTCGTGCCGGGGCTCAGCGCCGAAGACCTGAACATCCAGGTTTTGGACGATATCGTCCGAATCGAGGGCGAGTACAGGCAGGATGAGAACGAGTACCTGATGCAGGAACTCCCTCACGGCTCCTTCACGCGGACCTTGCGCCTGCCCGCCGCCATCGATGCCGATTCGGTCGAAGCGAAGATCGCGGACGGTGTATTGACGCTGACCCTGCCCAAGGCAGAATCTGCCCGCCCGAAGAAGATCAAGATCAATTCCAGGTAGGAAGCGAAGATCAGTCAAGATGAGACCGCGCAACAGCGCGGTCCTCTTGTTTAATCCCGGGGCGTCACGTGTATAATTCGTCCATTCCTGACTTTGGAGAGTTCCTGTGCGTTCCAGATTGTTTATTTTTTTGATCCTGATCGGTGTGGTACTGACCGCCTGCGGAGCAGGCGCCGAAACCGCTGTTCCGCCGACCGCCATCCCAACCGAAACCCCGGTGGTACTTCCAACGTCTACCGCCGCGCCGGCTGTCCCGCTTGCGATCCTTGTCCTGCCCGCGGATATGGATGCGGAGACTTCGAACCTGTATCAGAAAACGGTCTATGACCTCACGCAGGTAACCGGGATGCGCTTTCAGGTGCGCAACAGCCTGACGTCCGTTGATCTTGAACCGGGACTGAAGATCGTCGTTGCACTGCTCACGGACCCCGGCATCTCGGCGCTGGCGCCCGCCGCACCGCAGGTGCAGTTCCTTGCCATCGGCATCCCTGGCCTCATTGCCGGCGGGAATGTCAGTGTTTTGGGGGATAACTCGCAGGCAGAGATCGTCGGGTTCCTGGCAGGTTATACCGCCGCCATGGTCGCGGACGATTACCGCACAGGTATGTTGATGCCCAAGGGCAACAACGATGCCATCCGCATGTACAATGCCTTCAGCAACGGCAGAACCTATTTTTGCGGCTTATGCCGCCCTAAATATAACCTGCCTTGGTCGTTCCCGCAGTACCTTGAGATCTCCGCGGAAGAGGATAAGAACAACTACGATGCCTATGCTGATATTTTGATCCTGCAATTCAAGGTGGGGACGATCCTCATCCACCCGGATATTTACACCCAGGACCTTGTGAATTACATCGGCACGACAGGTGTGTACATGATCGGGACGGTCACCCCTGAACAGCGCCCCGCCGGGTGGGTCATGACCATCCAGCCGGATACCATCAAGGCGATCCAGACCGCCTGGCCCCAACTGCTTGCGGGGCAGGGGGGGATCACGGTTCAATCTCCCCTTGGCTTGAGCGACATTGACCCAAGCCTTCTCTCCCCGGGAAAACAACTCGATGTGCAGGCGACCCTGGACAAATTGCAGGCCGGTCTGATAGCCCCCTGAAACGTGAGAACTCCCGCAAAAGCGGGAGTTCTCATATCAAAAGGAGGAGGAACCTGAAGTCTAAACAGCCGGCCTTGTACTTAATGGGCTGGTCATGTACTTCCTGCGTTGACCGTGGCCCAGCCATGCCATCGCCTTGACGATCAGCACTGCCGGGTTGACGGGTTTGACGAGACATTCATCTGCGCCTGCCTGGTTGGCTTCGAGCACCTCGTCAACAGTGTTGGCGGAAGCCATCAGCAGTATCGGACCGCGGCTGGCGGCGCGTAATTCCTTGAGCAGGGCGTTCAGTTTGTGCCTGGGCAGTTTCATATCCACGATCATCAGGGAGGGACCGACCAGGCGCGCGGTTTGCAGGGTGTTGGCAACGTTCGTTTCGGAGAGAACGATGCAATTCCTCTGCTGGAAGAGGGTCTCCAATGCAGAGACGTTCTCCGGGTGGTCGGAAGCGATCAGCACCGTGTGGAGGGGGATCGTGTCTATGTCTGTTTTCCAGGTAGCCATACGAATAAACCTTTCTGTGTCCAATTACTTGACGGAAAATAAATCTGCATGTTACACTCGCATTCGTAATGAAAATCCAATGAAAGGAGGCGCACGACCCATGGCAATGAACATCGCAGTGAAGTTTACGAAGTCCTTCCGCATTCAAACCGGCGGTTCTGGTTTCGTTCCTTGTCGTAGTGCGCCTGCTCACCGTTAATTTACACGCAATGATGTAATTTGACAGCCGCGGTGCACTCGCCCGTGGCTGTTTTTTTTGATCCCTGTCAGCCGCGGGAAAATCAGCGGCTGTTTTTATTTTGAGAGGAGATAACCATGTTCGATATTCAAGCCCAATTATTCGAAGGACGCGACATCCGCTTCGGTCCGATTGACCACGAGAAGGACGCGGAGATCGAATCCAGGTGGACGCACGATTCCGATTTCATGCGCTTGTATGAGATCGACCCGGCGCGTCCCATGTCAGCGGCGATGGTGAAGAAGAAATATGAGAAACTCGAGAAAGAGATCGAGGAGGACAAAAACATCTATTACTTTGCCATCCGCGCCCGCGAGGATGACCGGCTGATCGGCAAAGCCGTGATCAACCGCATCGAGTGGTCGAACGGCAACGGCTGGATCCAATTCGGCATCGGTTCGGTGGAGGACCGCCGCAAAGGATACGGTACACAAGCCGTTCAAATGCTGTTGAGGTTCGCCTTTGCGGAGTTGAACCTGTTCCGTGTGACCGCGCGCGTGCAGGAATATAACGAGGCGGGGATCGCCCTGCTGAAGAAGTTCGGCTTTGTCGAAGAGGTGCGCAGGCGGCAGGCGCTGGACCGGGATGGCAGGCGTTGGGATATGCTCGTATTCGGCTTGTTGAACGAAGAATGGCAGAATCAGGCTCAGGCGTAGGAGGAAGCGATGAGAGATCTATTTCGCGGAGAACTTGTCCGCTTGACGATGGAGGAACCCGAGTCCCGTGCCAAAACGGAAGTCCGCTGGCAGAGGGATTCAGAATTTGTCCGTCTTGCGGATGCAGACCCGATCCTGATGGTTTCGGAAAAGAAGTTGAAGGATTGGGTCGAAAAGCAGATCGAGAACGGTTTCGAGTTCGAAACGATACTCCTTCTCCATCCGTGCCCTGGCGGAGGATAAGTTTATTGGTTTCTTCGGCCTGTGGGTGGACTTGATCCACAACGAAGCCTGGGTTGGGATCGGCATCGGCGAGCGCGAATTCTGGGGCAGGGGCTATGGCACCGAAGCGATGAAGCTGTGCCTTCAATACGCTTTTACCGAGTTGAACGTGCATCGCGTGTCGTTGGGTTTGCACGATTACAATCCGCGCGCGTTGAGGTCGTATGAAAAAGTTGGATTCCGCCTCGAAGGGCGCTCGCGCAAGGATATGATGCGCGAAGGCAAACGCAATGACTCTTTGTGGATGGGCATCCTGCGCGACGAATGGTTCCAGATGCAGAATGGAGAAAAACAATGAAGGATATTTACAAAGGCGAACTCGTGCGCCTGAGCGCAATGAACGCCGAGGAGATCAGCAAGGCGTTTGCACGCTGGGGGCGCGACTCCGAGTTCCGCCGCCTGCTGGATAGCGGTGTTTCACAGCTCGCTTCTGCAAAAGGCGCGCAAAAATGGCTGGAAAAGGAACTGGAGGAACAGTCCGTCAACCAGCACTGGTTCAGCATCCGCAAACTGGATGACGACAAACTGCTTGGCGACATTGACCTGTATGTTTATCACTGGCCCAGCCGCGACGCTTTCGTCGGACTGGGCATCGGCGAGCGCGAGTTCTGGGGCAAAGGTTACGGCACGGACGTGATGCGCGTCATCCTGCGTTACGGCTTTACCGAAGTCAACCTGAAGCGCGTCACATTGACCGTGTTCGAGTACAACCCGCGCGCCATTCGCTCGTACGAGAAGGCGGGATTCCGCCACGAAGGACGGATGCGCGGGGCGCTAAACAAGGAAGGAAGGCGCTGGGATATTCTCGTAATGGGAATCCTGCGCGAGGAATGGATGGAACAAAATGGCTACAAAACTACAAACTGAGACTACGCTTCTCGACCCAGGCCTCAGCCTGCGTCCCGCACAATGGGCGGACGTGGACGCTGTGGCAGGACTCATCCTCGATGTCTGCACGCACGACGGCGATGCAACTGTGGCGGTCACGCCGCAGGAACTGGCGCGTTTTTGGAGAAGCCCCGGCTTCGTCCTCGAAACGGACGCCTTCGTTGTGGAAACCTCCGACGGGCGGATCGTGGGGTACGAGGAATTTGAAGACAATCATGGGCACGCAGTTTTGGGAGGCGACGGCTACGTCCACCCGGATTTCCTGGGACGCGGCATCGGCACAACCCTCCTGCGCGCCCTCGAAACACGCGCCCGCAAGGAAATGGAACTCGCCGACCCGGATTTGCGTGTGTTCATCCGCAACGGCATGGCAATAGGCGATACAGTCTCGCGTGAGATGCACGAGGCCGAAGGCTATAAAGCGATCCGTTTTTCATGGCGGATGGAGATCACGCTCGAGGGCGCGCCCCCCGCGCCGAAGTTCCCGGAGGGAATTGAACTGCGTCCGTTCAGCATGGAGCAGGACCGGGCGGTGTATGAAGCGCACGAGGAGGCGTTCAGCGACCATTGGGGTCACGTCCCCCATCCCTATGAGGCATGGACGCATCGTTTCGCCGAGCATGACCGTTCGCTCTGGTTCATCGCCTGGGATGGCGACGCAGATCGCGGGATATTCGCTCTGCCGTTTCCGCATGGGAATCGGCTGGGTCGGCACGCTGGGGGTCCGCCGCGCATGGCGCAAACGCGGATTGGGTGAAGCGCTGTTACTTCACTCGTTCGCTGAATTTTACAAACGCGACATGAAGGTCATCGGCCTGGGCGTGGATGCGGCAAATCCCACCGGGGCAACGCGTTTATATCAAAAGGCTGGCATGAAGATCGCCGCCGAATATGTCATTTACGAAAAGGAGTTGCGCCCCGGGCGTGACCCCGAAGAGCAAGAAGGAGAATGAAATGAAAGCAAATCTTCAGGAACGTCTGGAAGTTGTCCTGCCTGAGGGCTTCACTGTCCGTGGGGCAGTTCTGGATGATGTAGACGATGCATTGAAGTTGTTCAACCGCTGGTCGCAGTCGGTCATCCATGAGGATGAGATCACCGACGCGGTTGCGATCCGTACCGAATGGGTCTCCCCGAATTTCGACCCTGCCGAGGACATCCGCCTGGTCTTTGCGCCGAACGGTGAAATGGTCGGGTACGTCGAAGTGTGGACGACCGTCAAACC
This sequence comes from uncultured Chloroflexia bacterium, assembly GCA_963718215.1. Taxonomy (GTDB): domain Bacteria; phylum Chloroflexota; class Anaerolineae; order Anaerolineales; family Villigracilaceae; genus Defluviilinea. The sequence goes on along the minus strand of CAVQYK010000024.1, from coordinate 708,329 downwards.
GCCTGTCCACCCGTGGATGTGGGGACGCGTCGATCCGCGCTATGAAGGCCTTGGCCTGGGCACCTACCTGCTCGCATGGGCTGAGGAACGTGCCATGAAAGCCTTGGACGAGATCCCTGACGGCTTGCGTTTTGCCCCGCGTGTGGGAACATTCCGGGAGGCGGATGCCGCCCGCAAGTTATTCGAAGACGTTGGGTACCTCCGCATTCGCAGTTCGTACACCATGCGCATCAACATGGACATGCCGCCTGCCCCGCCTCAATGGCCCGATGGCATCACCCTGCGCGCCTGCAACCCCGAAACGGACCTCGAAGCCGTCTACCGCGCCGTGGATGAATCGTTCAGCGACCACTACGGCCATGTGGACACACCCTTCGAAGAAGGGTTCAAACGCTTCAAGCATTTCATGACCGGGTACGAAGGTTTCGATCCCTCACTCTGGTTCCTTGCTATGGATGGGGACGAGATCGCTGGCATCAGCCTGTGCCGCGAACGCGCACATGACAATCCGGATGTCGGGTGGGTGAGTACGTTGGGAGTCCGCCGCCCGTGGCGCAAGCGCGGCCTGGGGCTTGCCCTGCTCCGCCACTCATTCGACGAGTTGTGTCGACGCGGGAAGCGCATGGCAGGTCTCGGCGTGGACGCGGAAAACCTGACCGGCGCCCTGCGTCTCTATGAAAACGCCGGTATGCACGTCCATAGTGTGTTTGACCTGTTCGAAAAGGAGATCAGACCCGGCAAAGAAATCAGTGTACAATCGCTTTGATGAATGAAACGTCCCGAAGGCTGTTGCGATCCTTCGGCTTCGCCTCAGGACAAGCCTTCGGGACGCTATACAACAAGGAGACCCATATGAACCTTCGCTGTTCTTTTTGCCAGACCCCATTCACAATCGGTCGCATCGAAAAACTCGACGCCTTGCAATATATGGATGCGAACAACCTGACCCACTACGATACGCATTGTCCGCGCTGTCGGCGTGCCACGCCCATCCTGCGACAGAAACTGGAGATGACTTTCCCCAACTGGCGCGAAGCGCTCAAGGAATTGGAGGCGGAAATGAAGGCAAATCCGCAGCCGGAAGCGCCTCTTCCCGCGCCGGAAGCTGAATCTGCTCCCGAGCCTGAGCGCAAATCCGAGCATCGGACCCGCGCCGGGAAGGCTGTGCAGGCTCCCGCCGAGGACAAGCCCGCCAAAGACAAGCCTGCCAAAGAGAAACCCGCCAAACAGCCGAAGGCAACCGCCAAGAAGAGCAAATGACCATCCGGGCTGTCTTCTTCGACCTGGGCGGAGTCATCGTCCGCACGGAATATCAGGCGCCGCGCCAGCACCTCGCCGAGCGTTTCGGCATGGATTATGAGGACATTGACAAGATCGTGTTTGGCAGCGGCACAGCCGTCCGCGCCTCGGTCGGCGAGATCGACGAGCAGGAACACTGGCGGAACGTGATGAAGACGCTCAAACTGCCAGCCAGCGAATACGAGCGGATGCGAGATGAATTCTTTGCGGGCGATGTGATCGATCACGAGATCCTGAACTTCCTGCGTTCGATCAAGCCGAGGTACAAGACCGGTCTCATCAGCAACGCCTGGAGCGGACTGCGCGATTACATCGTGCGCGAGAAGTTCGACGACGCCTTCCACCAGATGGTCATCTCGGCGGAGGTGGGCGTGGCAAAGCCCGACCCGAAGATCTTCCATATTGCGCTTGAGCAGTTGCAGGTCAAGGCAAAAGAGGCGGTCTTCGTCGACGATGTCCTCGAGAACATCGAAGCCTGTCAACAGGTGGGCATGCAGGGAATCCATTTCAAGGACTCACGCTCGGCGATTCAACAACTCAAGAAGATGTTATAAGCGATTGTCCTGCGCCGGCACTACCGCGGACATTCGCCTGCCAGGATACAAAATGTTCACCGGACAAAAAACAATATTACGTGACTTGGGGAACGGCCTCATCATGCGCCGTTCCACGCCGCAAGATGCAGATGCGCTTTCAGAGTTCAACGGAAGAATCCACGGCGAGGATGAAGCGGACAGCAAACGCGTTGGCGCGTGGACCCGTGACCTGCTCACACGTCCCCATCCCTCTTTCAACACTGGCGATTTCACCATCTTCGAAGAATCCTCCACTGGACGGATCGTCTCGTCGTTGAATTTGATACCCCAAACCTGGAGTTACGAGGGGATCGAGTTCGGCGTGGGGCGACCCGAACTGGTCGGCACACTACCCGAATACCGCGGCAAGGGACTCGTCCGTATGCAATTCGATGAGATACACAAGTGGTGTCTCGAACGCGGAATGCCTGTGCAGATCATCACGGGCATCCCTTATTTCTATCGTCAGTTCGGTTACGAGATGGCGCTGGATTTTGTCGGGCGGAGGTTTGGATACGAAGCGCAGGTTCCCAAATTGAAGGACGGTGAAAAGGAAAAATATGTCATTCGCCCTGCCGTTAAGGCCGATCTGCCTCTCATAGCAAGCGTCTATGAGTACGCCGTTCAACGCCACATGGTCAGTTGCGTGCGGACACCGGAGATCTTCGAATATGAGTTGACCATTCAGAGCGTGGATAGTCCGCATTATTACGAAACGAGAATCATCGAGGATGAAGCCGGCGAACCTGTGGGATACATTCAACATTCGAACTATCTTGGGCTGACAGGTGTGACCGTGGTCTGGTACGAACTCAAACCAGGCGTCTCCTGGCTGGACGTAACCCCGAGCGTCGTCCGCTATCTTTGGAACAGGGGACAGGAATACGGCAGGCGCGATGGAAAGATGTGCACCTCATTTGGTTTTATGGGTGGCGCGGACCATCCCGTCTATAAGGCGCTTGGCAGGGATTTGCCGTCCGTTCGGGAGCCGTATGCGTACCAGGTCCGTGTGCCAGACCTGCCGGGCTTTGTAATTCATGTCAAGCCCGCACTCGAAAAAAGGCTGGCTGAGTCGATTGCGGCCGGTCACAGCCGCGAGATCAAGGTCAGTTTTTACCGCGATGGCTTGCGGATCGTGATCGAGAAGGGCAAGCTCACCTCCATCGAAAAGTGGATGCCCTCCCCGAAAGAGGAAGGTGATATTGCCTTCCCGGACCGCACGTTCCTGCAAATGCTGTTCGGCTATCGCAGTTACGAAGAACTGCATACCGCCTTTGCCGATTGCTGGTGCGATCGTGAAGAGGTGCGTATCCTGATGGGTATTCTGTTTCCCAAAAAACTATCGGATGTTTTCCCAGTTGCCTGAGAAAACGAACAGAGGAAAATCATTGATATAAAGCGGAGATCAAAATGAAAATTCCATTTCCAACCATTGAACTCTGGCATAAAGGAGAAATTCCTGCCTCATAGCATCCCGTCATTGCGAGGATGAGTGGAGCGACGACGAAGCAATCCTCGACGAGGACGATGTCTCCAACCTTATGGTGAGGATTGTTTCGCAGCGCTGAAGCGCCGCTCGCAATGACGGACGAGTTAAAAAGGTACAGATGTTTTCCAATTTAAAGTTAAACGCAAGAACCGTTTATCTGTTCATCGAATTCAGCGCGTCCATCTTCTTCGCCATGATGTTCACAGTTACATCATTATACGAAGCCACTGTCGCAGGGCTGACGCCTGTCCAGCTCATCCTCGTCGGCACGACGCTTGAGATCTCGGCGTTCGTGTTCGAAGTTCCGACAGGCATCGTTGCAGACGTATATTCACGCAGGCTGTCCATCGTCATCGGCTACATCCTGATGGGACTTGGTTTCCTGGTTGAGGGCTTTTTCCCATCCTTCCTGCCGCGATCCTGCTGGCGCAGGTCGTCTGGGGATTGGGCTACACCTTCACCTCTGGCGCAACCCAGGCATGGATCACAGATGAGGTCGGCGAGCAGGATGCCAACAAATTGTTCCTGCGCGCCACGCAGGTCGGTTTGTTCGCTGCGCTCATTGGGATGGGACTCGCAACTCTTGTTGGTGCGAACAATGTCGCATTGCCGCTCCAGGTCGGCGGGATTGGCGTGATCCTGATCGGGGTCACGCTTGCGGTCATCATGCCCGAAACGGGTTTTCATCCCACACCGCACGAAGACCGAACAACCTGGGGACACATGTGGCACACTTTCAAGCAGGGAGTGGATGTCGTCCGTTCGAAGCCGCGGCTGATGAGTGTGGTCGGCGTCGGCCTGTTCTACGGCATCTACAGCGAGGGCTTTGACCGTCTTTGGGTCAAGCACCTGCTCGACACATTCGAATTGCCCGTCATCTTTGGCGGCAACCAGGTGGCGTTCTTCGCCGTCCTGCGGATCGTTGCGACGGTCCTCACCATTCTCGCTGTCCGCTTTGTGGAAAAACGCGTGGACACGGGCAGTCCGATCGCGATCGGACGCGCGATGCTCCTCGTGACGGGACTCATTTCCGCCTCCCTGATCGGGTTTGCCCTCTCGCCGCTTCTTCTCCTCAGCCTGGGCTTGTATCTATCCATCTCCATTTTGCGCGACATTGCGGGACCTCTGCAATCCGCATGGGTCAACCAGAAACTGGATTCCAAAGTCCGCGCCACCGTTCACTCGATGTTCGGGCAGGTGGATGCCATCGGGCAGGTTGTAGGAGGCCCGATTGTTGCGGTGATTGCGTCGGTCAGTTCTGCTGTCGCTTCGCTCGTGACATCGGGTCTGCTTCTGATGCCTGCGCTGTTCTTTATCAGACGCGCCAACTCCCAGTCCACGCAGGAGGCGGATGAGGATTGATTCCTGCTGAATAAAAAAGTGACGGTCACCTTCAAGGTGACCGTCACTTATATCTACCTCGGACTCCATTTCATCCGCATATACACATTCCCCTTTTTCAATTCGTCCAGCATTTGATTCAATCGCTTTTGCTTTGTGGATTCAAGTTTGGCACGTTGAATCCAGCCGATGTAATCGTTTTGCTGGTACAGCGGACGCGACTGGTATGCGTCCATCAAGTCGTTCTTGGTGAGAGCATCACGGATAAAAATTGGCATTTCATGTCGGGGGCGGGGAGGCATGATTCACCCCTTCAACGTACACAACGCCTGGCGGATCTCACCGAGGTGATAGGCAGTGTGCACCACAATGGACAGCGCTCCGCCGATGGTGTCTTCGTTCCATGTGGGATTCTCGTGGAAGAGTTTGTCCATGCGCAGATAGGCCTCCTTCAATTTGCGTTTGTACTCATCCCATTCCTCGGGCGTGACCTTTTCCACGGTGCGCCAGATGTAGCCCCAATCGCGCGGGCTGTTGTCACCTTGGAGCGCGAACCGTTCGAACGACTCGATGAAAAATGTCACATGGGCGACCTGGGCGGCGAGGGAGGCGCATTTGCCTCCAACGGGGATCGAAGCCTCTTGTGCAGAGACAGTTTCCAGCGTCTCGAGAAGCGATGTGCCTTTGTCCAGATAAATGCCGTGATGTTTAGACTCGAAAGTCTCTTCCATCAACAGGAATGGATTGTGGGCAAAATCCTGAGGGTCGTCATTTCAGCCAGCCTGCTCAAAAGCGGACTTCAACCATGCGACCAGTTCAGCGTCCACTTCCTTCGCATCGGTCAGGTTGACGATGTAGTTGCACATGCTGCCTTTGGGCTGTTCGAGCAGGCGGGCGCTCTTTTTGAAGTCCTTTGCATTGATGCCCACCTCAAAGCGTGTGTTGGTCTTGGGTCCGATCATCGCGAATTGTTTCTTGCACCGCAAACTGACGTAGCCCTTCTTCGGCACAACCTCGAACTCGCCGAACTTGTTGATCTCGCTCATCAATTTCTCGTGAATGGGGCGGAAACCTGCCTTTGCCCCCGTGTAAATTTCATCCAGCACGGCATCCACTGGTTTGCCTTCCGCGGCGCGCGTGCCGTCTGATCTGAGCACCACGTGCACGAGCGTGTTGGCATCGCCATGACCCAGCCCAAGTTTTTCCTTGAACATGTCGCGGATCTCGCCGTGTTTGGTCAAGCCGCTCTTCTTCACCATGGCGGCCAGTTCATCGAGCGATTTCCCCGTTTTCTTCTGGATGTTATCGATCTGGGTTTGGACAGCTTTATCGAGGGAACTCATCGTATCAACTCCTTTGGCTAATTTGGATAACGATGGTCTTGATTATAGAACAATTTTTCTAAAAAATCAATCTTTGAATTGGAGCGAGCGCGGGTCAAAGCGGGACGACTCTTCGATCAACTGCTTCAAGTCGTCCCACGGCGCATCGTCATAGGACTTGATCCTGACGAACCTTTTTGCTTTTTGATGCCCCTCGAGCATGTGTTTTGGGTCGGAAAGGAATGCCCCGTGGATGAAATCCAAACGGATATAGCCCTCGTGCAGACCGATCTGACAGATCCCCGCGCTGATAACACCCCCGCGTCCTTCGTGAAAATAGCTGAGTCCTCCCCAACGAACGACCTCCACCGCGTCTGGAGCCACCCCCGCAATGATATTGCGAAGCTCCAGAACGATGTCCTGCAAAGGCGCAGGGGTGTATTTCAGAAAGGTTTCGACCTGATGAATGGGGAGCATGTTTTACTCCTGCTCTGCCAGCCTCACGAGGAACAGACCATGGATGCCGCCGACGATTGCACCTGCGACAAAGAGAGTCCCTGCCATCAACAAAACTGATTGCCAAATTGCGGACATCTTGAACGCCATGTCGATGCCCCAAAAGATGACGGGCATGCCGAACGTCCATGCCAGCATGTTGGCGGGAATCCATATGCCTGCTTGCCGCACCTTACCGCGCATGACCAGCCACTGCGCGAACGATAACACCGCGCCGCCGACGAAACCCATCCCAGCCGCGAGCAGGAGGACGACCCATTGCGGAGGTTCAGCTACGGGGGCGGAGGAAGCGGCCGCTTCGCCCATGTCATGATCGTCGATGGAAGGTATCCCAACACGTAGGCGATCAACGCGCCGATGAACGTCCCGCGCCACCAGGCAAAGCGTTCGATGGTCGGGAACCACGGATGCATCGCCCACCATTGAGCCAGTCCGACAAGTGTGGCTTCAACGACGCCGCTTGCGACAGCGATGACGAATGATAACAAAATACTGGTCATTGTTCCCAAGCCATCCAGCATTGAGAAAGCAAGACCAGTAATGAGGAACGTCAGCCCCAACCCGACCATTTCACTGAGCGCGTTCGCCAGCGTCCAGCGTGACCATAATTGATTTTTTGGCATGCTTCCCTTCCCGAAGAGATTTTGTGTCAATTATGTTTACGGCTAAAGGTCGTTCAGGTTGTGGTTATTCCTGTACCAGCAACTTGTTCAGTTCCTCTTCCAGATCCCTGCGCGACCGAATGTCGATGGGTGCGTTGAGGTGCTTTCGCAAGGACTCTTCGGTTTTGTCCTTCGCGTAATGACTCGCGGTACATCTCTACAATGGAGATCGTCTCGCCTGTGAATTTCTCAACAGTGACGGGATCGCCTGCTTTTATTACGCCTTCCCTGACCACGCGGACATACAGACCAGGTCGCTCCGCCGCGCGGAACTTCTTCACCCACTGTGGATCGTCCATGCGTGTGGCAAACGTCCCGCATGGGATGCGGGGTGAGGTCACTTGCAGGGTCACTTCGCCGATGTGGAGTAATCGCCAACGTTGAATTGTCCGCTTTCGAGTTCGCTGATGGTCAGGTTGTCACCAAAGGTGCCGGGGGCGAGTTCTCTGCCGATCTCCTGCTCCCACCATGCGATAGTCCGCGCCGCCGTAGATGTAGAGCGCCTGATCGGGTCCGCCGTGGTTTTTTTTATCGCAGATGGCATCACCTTCGATGCCGAGGGACTTGATCTCGACGGGTCGGTCCACGGGCATTTTGTAGATGCCTGTCGTTTCGACGTAATCGTTTCGTTGTTGCTGTCGTTCCGTGCCGATGTTGATGCTGAGTAATTTCATTTTGTTTCACCTGTAATGATTTTGGAATGCAGGAGCTTGCTACTGCGAATTCGCCAGCGAGTGTCGTCACGGCGCCACGGCGACGCTGGCTGAGGCCAAAGTTTGCATTTGTTCAATTGTAACAAACTCGAACCCCTTCGCTTTGAGGCGCGGAACGATGACATCCACGATCTCGGCGACCTTGAACCCGTGTCCCTTGCCGTCGTGCAGGACGATGACCGAGCCTGGGACCGTACGCTCGAGAATCTGGGCAATCGTCCGCTGGAGGGGCTGGATGAAATGCAGGGGCATGTTGTCCCAAAGGACGAGGCGATAGCCCCATTCATCCAGCAGTGAGAGGGTCCTGGCTGTGAAGAATCCATACGGCGGGCGGACGTGGCGGATGGTTTCGGGGGAAATGTCACAGGCGTGGGCAATGGCCCTTCGAGACTGGTCCAACTGCCGCTTGAGAGTTCGAGGCGCTTTCCATCGGGAAGGGGAGATGACGATAGCAGTGCAACGCGAGTTGATGTCCGCTTTGATGGATCTGCTTCACAAGGTGTGAATGTTTCTCAATACCATGTCCAATCAGAAAGAACGTCGCGCGGATGTCGTGCTTCGCCAGTACATCCAGCACTTGAGGCGTGTCGCGCAGATGCGGACCGTCGTCAAAGGTCAGCGCGATCTCAGGGCAGGATGTATCCCCGTGAAATAAGACGCCAGGATACCTGTTTTGCATCGCATGGTAGAAACGACGGGAGAAGGACGAAGAAGTCATCGCTTTTGTGCTCGAAAACCATATAATGTGGTTGTCCAATTTTATCTGAATTGCCATCAAAGGAGAACAAATGGAAATACATCTTTGCCCCAAATGCAATGAGCCGATGGACGAAGGTTCGCTGACCTCAAGCGATGCGCCCGGGTACGTCTCCCGCAAGCAGACAGGCATGCTGCGGACCGTTACAAAGCTCAGCCGGGCATACGCCTGCCTGAACTGCGGCTATGTGGAAATGTATTTAGACCCGAAAGGGTTGAAGCAAAGGATATCGTGAGAATAAAAAGGTGACAGTCGCGCGACTGTCACCTTAACTTTACGGGGAATGCAATTTTATTGCACCGTGATCTGTGTGTAGACTGGGAACTGGTTCCCGTCCAGGTCTTCGATGATGAAGCCGACCACGTACTCTCCCGCGGCGGCAAAGAGCTGCTCCCATTGGAACGGCTGGGCGCCGAAGGTGAAGGTCTCACCGTTCTCGTAAACGACCTGGGGTGTGCCGCCGGGGTCCTCGATCCATTTTTCAAGCAGGGTGAAGGTGTCGCCTTGCTGGGGTGTGATCTCGCGCGGCGCGCCGGTGTCATTGGCGCCGGTGATGCCAAAGATCTGCACCAGGCTACCGTTCTGGAAGTACAACTGCGCGTTGACGGAATCGCCCGACTCGACAAAGGTGTAGAGGCCGTCCACGGTGTAGGTGGCTTCTTCGAAGGTGGCACCATAGGACTGAGGCGTGAAGAGGGCGGTGGCGCTTTGCTGTCCATTGTTGATGGCAAAGACAGTCGGGTCCCAGTTGAAGGACAGGGTGAAGTCGTTCCCCCAGACGGGGTAAAAGACGCCGTTCACATCGCGCGTGTCGGGGCTTTCGAGGAAATCAGTATCGAGCACGGCGATGGAATTGGATGCCGCGTCATAATACCCGACAAAGAGGTAGACATAACCAACGTTCTCCCCGGTTACATCCACGCTCAGGCGGACCGGCTGGTTCGGTGCGGCGACGCTGCTGGAGGCTGTGATCTGCGAAACGGAGATATTTCCCTGCCCCGGCGCGCGGACGGCGAAACCTTCGCTTGGAACGACAGGCTCGCGGGTCTGCGATTCGAAGCCGCGGTCAATGTAATGGAAGGCGAGGAAGTCGTCCCACAAGGATTCGGAGGCGAAGCGGTTTGCGATGGCGGTGTAGGACTGAGGTCCAGTGAGAGGCGAGGAATAAAGCGTCGAGTTGGGGAAGTAGATGGCGAGTCCCGTCGATCCCTTTTTCCCCGAGCCGTGTCTCTCCGCGATGACCGCCTCCTGCAGACTCCCGACCAGTTGCGTGGCAGTCTGCTTGACGCGCGTGTTGGAGGTGTTGTTCGCCAGCAGGACCGCGAAGTGACCGAGGTCGATGTAGGAGGGCGGGACTTCGCGCCCAAAGATGCTGGTGTAGGACTGGGCGTAGTTACGCGCCTCAGCGACCAGACGCTGGTCCTCGTCCTGCAGGGCAAAGGAGAAATCGTTCATGCTTTGCATGAGGGCGGGGAGCTTTTGGAGGTCGATCGAGGAGATGGTGATGTTCTTTTCCATTTGCGCGATGACCTGCGCGGCGGAGGAAGTGTTGGAACCGAACAAACCGCCGAGCGGCGAGCCGCCCTGGAGGAAATCGGCGCGGGCAGCGGGGTCGGTGATGCGCTGGTCGTCGTTGATGTAGCTGCTGACGATCAATTCACTCAGACGTGCGCCGTCCATGTCGGGGTTCTGCACCAGGTCGCCGAGGAAGGAGGCGTATGCCCAGCCGAGGGAAGGTTCGGTTTCCTCGGAGGCGACGGCGTAGCGGGCGTGAGGCTGAAGCGCCGCCATGACCTCCAGTTGCGCCATGAGACAGGCGTCCATGCCGACCATCTCAAACTTGTCGATGCCTGCCGCCTCCCGGCTCCTGCGGAGCGCCTCGTCGAGTTCCATCAGGTAGATGTTGTTGCCGAGGCGCGAGACCATTGGCGCGCGCGAGGAATCATTGCCCTGGTGCGACGGGTCGCTCCAGCCGCCGGGCCAGCCCATGCCGTGGTCCGAAAGGATCAGTACGTATTTGTCGGCGGGGAATTTCTGCACCGACCACTGGACAAACTCCACCAGCGCCTGCCCGTCGCCCATGTTGACTTCGCCGAGGTTCTGCACGAGTTGTGAGTTGACCGTGTTGAGGTCGTTGTCCTGGGTCACGTAGTAACGGCGCGTTTCCGTCCAGTTGCCATCGCCCGAGAACGCTCCCTCATAACGGTCGATCTGTGCGACGATCTGCACGCGGTCGCTGGAGCCGACGCGCTCGGCTTCGTTCAGGTCCACGAAAATATCCTTTTCGAGGATCTTGTCGTCGGCATTCTGGTACAGCATGATGGTCCATGTTTGACCCGCGCCCGAGGCGGCCACAGGCGGCGTGAAGTTGGAGACCGGTGCAGGGAGGGAGTCCTGTCCCTGCGGTTGTTCCACGAACGGATCCTGCTCGAAGGTCGTATCGTCCCCTCCGCCCAGTCCCCCGTTGGAGAGCAGTTGGAAGGCGACGAACAGGATGATGATCAGGATGGTGCCGCATCCGCCGATCTGTTTGCCGCGCGTGGGAAACCCTCCCCCGGTCGGGCGCTGGAATCCGCCGCCGGATGAGGAAAACCCGCCTCCCCCCTGACTTCCGCCTGTTTCGCGGCGAGGAGCCTCTGCCCGCCCTGTCGGCGGCGCGGCTTTACGACGGCGTTGTGCTTCGATGTCTTGTTTGCCCATGTGCATTCTCCTTTGTCATCCTCCCCGCTGCGACTCACTTGGATCACAACAGGGATGATAAACAAGTGATATGTTTGTACTTTCAATTTATTATACTGCCATGTGAGTTGATGTTTTGTCGCCCCGTGATTCAGTTTCATAACCAAAAGGTGACTGTCACTATCGAAAGTGACAGTCACCTAAATTCACCGTCCGTGGATACCCTGACGGGCACATTTTACCCCACGGGCTATTCCTGACTGGGCGCGTATAACCTGTACCGGATAAACCGTTCCCCTGCGATTTCCACTTCTCCATCGGGCTTGAAGCCGAGACGCAAATCCCTTTGATGCGTGTCCGCGAAGGTGGGAATAGGATCGTGACCGATTTCAATCCCATTTCCCCGAAGGCGCGGCGGATGATCTCCTCGTAAATGACCTTCCCGTAGCCCCAATAATCCGGGTGCAGGACCAACCCGAGGTCGGCATCGCCTTCCTCGGGTTGCAAGCCGCCCCAGCCTGCGAATTTACCGTCTACCACAAACGCCCACGGACCGTAGCCATGCTCCTCCCAGAGTCTTTCCTTGCCTGCGATCCAGTCCTTGCAGGCGGCATCGTCAAAGTCGCTGCTGCTCAACGGCATCTGCTTCATGACCAGCGGATTGGTGTTCAGAGCGATATATTCCGCGCGGTCGATTTCGCTCATGTGTTTGAATTCAAGTTTCATCGGTCATCTCCGTGCAAGTTGTATTGTGCAGGGTAGACGATGGGATGTTTCAATTAGTTCCAAATACCTCAAGCAATTCCACTTCCGCCTCTGGAGTAATGACCATGTACATAATCGCGCATATCCTGTAAATGTCCGACGATTGCCTGCTCGTCGATCCCTGCTGGCGCATAGACCGTAAATACCACATTACACGTCTCAGCCGTGATCTGCGTCCGCTGGTCGGGACCGTAGATGATGTTCGAGATGATCCCCAGCCCATCGCTGATCATCATATCGCCCGCCTTGACGGTTTGCGTCTCGCCGCGTAACAGCACATAACTTTCCATCGCCTTTTGTGACATCCAATGTGAGAGGCAAGTTGCAGTTTATCCAGATCGTGACCCGCCGTCAGCAGCATGTTCTTCACCTCCGCCATGAACATGCACTCCACCAGCGACGCCACAGTTGGAATGGATTTCCCTTTCAAGACGATGGACTCCAATTGCAGTTGCACGTGATAGGTCTTCTTGAAACGCTTGTAATACTCCCCGTAGACTTTCAAAACAGGGTGGCTCGCAATCGCGGCGCGATCCTGCCCCGCGAATTGTGCGCGTAGCTGTTCTTCGATCTCTGTTTTGCGTTTCTCCAACCCATCGTGATGCGCGGGATTGGAAACATTTCGCATCACCAAAACGCCCGCGTGCGCGCTAGGGAAAGCGGATTTCCATGAGGGGTTTGTTTTGAACATTTCATTTGTCTCAAACTATTTCAAGTATAACAACAATGGATTTTCAACTGAAATTGTTAGTCGACGAACCAATTTGCTATTTTTTCCACAACTTGGTCAGAAACAGTTGGTTCTTTAAACCATGAAATGTAACCCTTCACTTCATTTATACTTAAGAACTTTTGCGTTGCTATATGATGGTTTTTCGGGAATCGATCCTTTATAAGCAATAATGCTCTTTGTGTGTAAATTGTATCTTTCTCCAATGAGTTTATAGCACAAGTATGATGATCGTTTAACCTGTTGGTATGGATCAAAATAATCACCTTCTTGAGCAAATTTTGCGCTCCAGTTTTTGACTTCAATAACAAAAAGGCCATACGGTGTAACAACAATATGATCAATCTGAGCTGATTTTAGCCAATCACCGTCAAAGTGAATAGCCCTTCTAATTCTATTAGGACATCACTGATAACAAAACAATTCTCTGGCAACGACTTTAAGTTTTCAATCAATTCTAATTCTGCAATTCCTCCCGCAAGTTCTGGCGATTTCAGAAACTTCTCAATTAATCTGACTTTTTGGGTAATAGTTTGTGTTTCCTTGTCAATGATAATGTCAAAATCTTTTGCAATTTTTCCAAAATGCTTTTTAGTTGGCCTATTTTTCTTTGAACCAACATTGGATAATTATCATGTTTAAGTTGCCATCGCCGAAGTTTCTCTCTTTGTTTCCTTATTTTGAAATAGTTACATAACTTTTGGATGAAACTACCTGAAGGGAATGCAGCTTTAGATTACCTGCTTCAATGTTTTCAACCAACTCATTTTTTCCTCTTTGAATATCAGCATCGAAATTCTTTTCACGTCGTTCTATATCTTGTTTTATTGTCTCAATTCTGTTTTGAATGTCTTGGGTTGCTTTGGCTTTTGCCTGTGCATATTCCTCTTGGGCAGTCTCCAGGAATTTGTGAATATCTGAAGGCTTGTCTGGCTTCAGGTTTATACGATTAAGCTCAAAACAGACTGATTTCCATGCATCACTAGTTCCAACAATTATTGCCATGTCTGCTCCGCGATGATGTTTTTACCCACTGCGATTATACCTTTCCTCCCCACATCAGACTTTCATTAACCTCCCCACTTCGTCCAGTTGACCGAATTAGTCTTTTAGCCTTATAGTCTGATAGTCAAATGATCGAACCTTTATTCGACCAGAGACTATCAGACTATTTAGACCAGGAGACTACATGCACGGATACGGCTGGTGGATGTCAATGCGTCAGGGCGACGAAAAGCCCAAAGTGACAAGAGAGCTTTTACTGCGCGTCCTTTCCTACGCGCGCGAATATTGGTGGCATATCGCGGGCATGCTGGTGACCATCCTGCTTGGCACGGGCTTGTCCCTGCTCACGCCGCTCATCTTCCGCAACATGATCGACGTGGTGATCCCCGCCAAGGATACGAATCGGCTCATCCTGCTCGGTGTGGCGTTGCTGCTCATCCCTGCGCTCAACGGCGGGATCAACGTCATTCAGCGGCGGTTGAACTCGACCGTCGGCGAAGGCGTCATCTACGATCTGCGCTCGTCGCTCTTTGCTCGCCTGCAGCGCATGTCCCTGCGCTTTTTCACCAATACCAAAACAGGCGAGTTGATGTCGCGCCTCAACAACGACGTGGTCGGCGCGCAGAACGCCATCAGCAATACCATCGTCAACATCGTGACCAACCTCATCGAAGCGATCGCCCTGCTGGCGGTCATGCTCACGCTCGAATGGCGGCTGACTATCGTCAGTGTGCTCATTCTCCCGCTCTTCATCATCGCCGCGCAACGACTTGGCACTGTCCTGCGTGACATTGCCCGCGAAGCCATGGATCACAACGCCAAGATGAACGCGCACATGAACGAGACCCTCAACATCGGCGGCGCACTGTTGGTCAAACTCTTCGGTCGTTCGCGCGAAGAGGAAAAGCGTTTCCGTGAACGCGCCGCCAACGTGCGCGATATCGGCATCCGACGCGCGGTGGTCGGTTCCACGTTCTTCGTCATCTTCGGTCTCGTCAGCGCGGTGGGCACGGCGCTGGTCTATGGTCTCGGCGGCTACTTCGTCATCACCGATGTCTTCACTGTCGGAACCATCGTGGCGTTCGGCTCGTATCTCGGTCAACTGTATGGCGCGTTGCAGGGGCTGGCTGGCGCGCCCGTCGAGTTTTCGACCAGCATGGTTTCGTTCGAGCGTGTGTTCGAGGTCATTGACCTGCCGCAGGACATCGTTGAAAAAGAAAATGCCATTGAACTGCGCGATGTGCGAGGCGAACTCGAATTCGATAACGTCACCTTCAACTACAAAGTGGACGAATCGATTCTCCTCAAACAGGTCAAACGCTACGGAAGACATGAAGACGTGAATGCGGTCTTGTCGTTGGCGGATAAAAGCAACGGGGAGAAGAAGATGAAGAGCGCCGCATCAGACTTACGGGGAGTCTGACGCGACCTCCCAAGCCCGCGAGGTCGCTTTGGAGGGAGTCTCCTTTACCGCGCGCCCTGGAGGGTTGATCGCGTTGGTCGGTCCCTCGGGTGCGGGAAAAACGACAATGACCTACCTCATCCCGCGCCTGTACGACCCCACCGACGGAGTCATCCGCATTGACGGGCATGATCTGAAGGACGTGACACTTGAATTCGCTGTCGCAAGCCATCGGCATGGTGACGCAGGAGACGTATCTCTTCCACGACACCATCCGCACGAACCTGACGTATGCCAAACCTGACGCGACCCAGGCGGAGATCGAAGCCGCGGCGCGCGCCGCCAACATCCACAATTCATCGTGGACCTGCCCGAAAGCTACGACACGATCGTCGGCGAGCGCGGCTATCGCTTGAGCGGCGGCGAAAAACAACGCATCGCGCTGGCAAGAGTGATCTTGAAAAACCCGCGCATTCTCGTGCTCGATGAAGCCACGAGTTCGCTCGACAGCGAATCCGAAGCGCTGATCCAGGACGCGTTGAAGCGCGTCATGGCTGGACGGACGAGTATTGTGATCGCGCATCGCTTGTCCACGATACTTGCGGCGGATTTGATTTTGGTGATGGATCGAGGGAAGATTGTCGAACGAGGCACGCACGAGGAATTGCTTGCGTTGGGAGGGTTGTATTCGCAACTTTACGAAACGCAGTTTAATAGGGAGCGAGTTTAGCCACAGAGACACAGAGAGCGCGGAGATTTTTTTGTAGGGGCGGAGCATCGCTCCGCCCTTTTTGTTAAGATTTTCCCACTTTCTTTGCCATTCCCACCAGCCACTTCTCCAATTCGGGGATATTCTCATTCAAGCGCGCGCCCGCGACGACGGGGAGCCAGCGGCGGTATTCCTCTTTTCCGCCGGGGCGCAGGCGGAAGTAATGCTTCAAATAGGCGGAGTGAAAGACCCGCACAAAAACCTTCAACACAGGATGGGGAATCTGCGAACTTGCCACCGCGCCAAGAGTGATGATCGTTGTCCGTGCCACATCCGCCAGCGGGTTGCCGCGAGAAGCGTCGATCCAGTCAATGATGGTGGACGTCGCTCGCCGTGATCAGCACGTTGGCGGGGTGAAAGTCGCCGTGGCAGACGCGGTCGCCGTCGGGGAGGGAAAGGAGCAGGGCGGTCAGGGCGGTTTTCAGCGGGGTCGGAAGCGCGTCTGCGCATTTCGTATCTTTGAATTCCAGTTTTTTGCGCTGATGAGGGACATCCGCTTCGAAGACGCATTCGTGCATCTGCGCGTGGAGTTCGGCAAGCAGTCCGCCGAGTTGGATCACCCGCCACGGCTTTTGCTGGAACATTTCCAGCATGGACACGCCCTCCACGCGCTCGTAAACCAGCCCGTTTCGTCCCTCGACCTGGACCAGGTCGCCGACTGCGGGAGTTTTCACCCCGCTGGCATGGACGGCGCGCGCGATCCTTTGTTCGTATTCGATGTTTTCAAACTCGAACCAGTTGTGGAAGAGTTTGAGGATGTGACCTCATCCCATTCTGAACATCGGCGGTCCGTCCGCGGGCGAGGGGTGTTCGATTGAAATTCGGTCATGGCTTATGGTTCTCCTCTCGTAACGCTAAGGCGCAGGTTTTGGGTATTATGCCATGTCCCGCAGGAATCACAACGATTCCTGCGGGACGTTTTTCATGCAGTTGCAGGGTAATTTACCCTGCCTGTTCGCCATACGGGCATTTGTTCAGGATTGTCACCTTTTCGTATTCCTGATATTTCGGCGCGGTGATGATGAGTTGTATCCAGCGCGGGTTCGGGGTGGCGCCCCTGCCGATCATCCATTCGCGGCTGATGGTCGTGCTTCCCGCGTTGGTTAATTCAAGTTCCTTGACGCCGCTTTCGTTACCGTCGCTTTGATCCCAGTAATATTCGAATTCGAGCGGTCCGTTCGAGGTGATCGTGGCATATACCGTGTATCTGACATTGGCCGGACATCCTTCTGCAGGATCGCGGACCAGTTGATAGTTCACGGATGTGACCCCATATTGCGGTTCTGCCGATACCTCGATCTGCACGTAGAAGGAGGCGCTTAGCGGCCCGGCGCCAAAATCAGCGCCCCAGGGGGACCGGAAACGCCAGTAGCCGGTCTTCGTCCCTTCTGTGGCGGGCGCCTGCAGGTAGATCGAGATGTCCATGGTTTCATTCGGTTGGACGAGCTCGGAAAACGGATAGGAGGCCAAACCTCCCATGCCTTCGCCGCTCCAGAAGACCAGGCTGTAGGATGTGTCCCAGACGCATGTGCCTGTATTGACGAAGGTCCACGTCTTCCAGAAATACTCCCCGGGCAGGAACGCCGTGTCATCGGGCGGGTTTTCGCCGACCAGAACTGCCGAGACGGTGCAGCCCGGGTTTGAAGATACCTGTCCGGGCGTGCTGGTGGGACCAGGCCCGGGGGTGGATGTGGCTTGCAGTGCCGGGGCAGGCGTGAACGTGGGAAGAGCCGGGACCTCGGTCAACGAGTCCTGTGCCTGCACGGTCTGTGCCACGGCGGTGGCGATCTCCGAGTTGCTTTTTGCGGGGGAACCGCACGAAGAGGCGAGCAGTGCAATACAAGTCAGTAGGAGAAGGATGTTATATCTTCTAAAACGCATTCATTTTCCTTTCTTGTGGGGGAGAATATTATACCTTTGAAAAAACGCCCGACGGGCGGGTCGGGCGTTTGGTACATTTAGGGGAGTGCTATCTGTGGCTTGACCCATACCGCCCAGTCCTGGGTGGCTGGCCCGTTTGCCAGGATTGCCAGTATGAATTCGACCGTTTTGCCTTTGAGCGGCGTCAGATCCACGTCGACGGACCGCAGCGTGCCGTCGCAGGTTTCCGTCCATTCGCCGAGGGGGGTGACCGAACCGCCGCCCTCCCGGTAGTTCAATTGGAATTTGACGTTGCCCGCGCCGCAGGTGCCGTCCGCCAGGGGAAGGAACCCGATCTTGGCGGTGAAGCGTTCGCCCTGGACGACGGTATATGCGGGGTATCGCCCCGAGATGACGCCATTGTCTATGAACTGCGGGTGGGTTTCCAGGACTTTTGTGGCGATCACGCCATCTTCGAGTTTCTGGTTATCCCTGTACATGGCGAAACCGTTGGCGTTGTCGTCGGGACCGCCGAAGGTCAGGTTGCCGGCGCCGCTGATCCAGACCGCGTTCGAAGCCTTTGTGTAGAAATCGTAGCCGGAACTGATCACGCCGACCTTGATATCCACAAAGAAGGACCTGCCCTGGTGGCCGCCCTGGATCGGGATCAACACGCCCGAGGGGTTGCGGATGCGCCAATAGCCGCGGTAGGAACCGTTCGTTGCGGGCGCGGTCAGGTTGACCGAGAGGTCGACTTCCTGCCCGGTCCCACTGTCCCAATGGCAATGGGGGAGGTGCCGTTCATGGCATCGCCGCTATCGAATACCAGCGAATAACCGGACCAGTTGCAGGTGCCCGAGTTCCTTATGCGCCATGTTTTCGTGAATGTTGCGCCCGGGGTAAAGGATGTCCCATCCGGAATGGTCACATCCCTGACGAATTGTCCCAGGTCACAAAGCGGCGTGGGAGACGCAACCGGTGTGTTTGTGACAGGCGGCAGGGTCGGCAGAGTGACCGCCGTATTCGTCGGTTGCGGAGGCGGCAGGGTCGGTGTGTTGAAAAGGGAGGGGGTTGCCGTCTGGTTCAATTGCGCCTGCACGGTCAGCGCGGCCTGCGTGAAGATGGCGTTGGGTTCATCCGTCGCCGGCGCGCGGGATGGCAGGTTGCATGACGAGAGAACAAGAGCGAGCAAAATGCTCAGGATGAAAATGTGACGTGCAAATTTGAACATGGTCTTCTCCTCGAAATGATGCATCAATTTTACATCATTGAGGACGTACTTGTATTGGCCTTTGTTCCTATGGATATCCCACCCGGAACAAAAAGCGGGAGCCGGTGGATTGGCTCCCGCTGCGCTTCTTTTCAGTACCTCAAGCTGTTTCGTGGACCCGGCCATCCACAAGCCTAATTGTTCGCGGGTGGCATCCTTGCGGTCCACGGTCGCCACGATCTGACCGCGGTACATCACGACGATGCGGTCCGAAAGCGACAGGATCTCATCCAATTCGGCGGAGATGAGCAGAACGCCCACGCCGCGGTCGCGCATTATGATGATCTCTTTATGGATATATTCAATGGAACCGACATCCAGGCCGCGGGTCGGTTGGGAGGCGACCACCAGTTTGACGGGGCGGCTCAGTTCGCGTGCCACGATCACCTTTTGCTGGTTCCCGCCGGATAGTTTCCCGGCATTCACAAAGGCGGAAGGCGTACGTACATCATATTCCTCGATCAGTTCCCGGGCATTGGCGTCCACCTGGTTTTGCTGGATGACCACACCTTTCGAAAAACGCGGCTGGTAATAATCGCACAGCATCATGTTGTCGGCCACGCTGTACGAAAGCACCAGACCGTGGCGCTGGCGGTCCTCCGGGATGTTCGCCAACCCGGTCTCTGTAATGACCCGCGGCGGTTTGCCGGTCAGGTCTTTGCCGGAGAGGGTGAAATGTCCGCTTTCGATGGGGCGCAGGCCTGTGAGCGCCTCGGCCAGTTCGGTCTGCCCGTTGCCCTGCACCCCTGCAATGCCGAGCACTTCACCGGCGCGCACATCGAACGAGACGCCGCGCACAGACTCAAGCCCGCGCACGTCCTTCACGTGCAGATCTGTCACTTTGAGCACTTCCTCGCCGGGTTGGGCAGGTTTCTTTTGAACGGTCAGGATGACCTCGCGGCCCACCATCATCTCTGCCAGGCTTTGTTCGGTGCTTTCTTTTGGGATCGCTGTTCCAACCACGCGTCCCCCCGCATAACGGTGATACGGTCCGCGACCGCCAGTACTTCCTTGAGTTTGTGGGTGATGAAGATGATCGAAACGCCCTGGGCTGTCAACTCGTGCATGATGCGGAAAAGGTCCTCCGCCTCCTGCGGCGTCAGCACCGCGGTGGGTTCGTCAAGGATGAGGATGTTTGCCTTGCGGTACAGGGCTTTGACGATCTCGACGCGCTGTTGAATGCCCACGGGCAGGTCACCGACCGTCGCATCAGGATCAACATCCAGTCCGTATTGATGCGAGAGATCCCGCACTTTTTGCGCCACTTCCCTGCGGTCCAGTTTGGCGAGCGGTTGTTCGTTCGGTTTTGCCCGGTGGTCGGTTTCCGCGCCGAGCATGATGTTCTCGGTCACAGTGAAAACGGGAATGAGCATGAAGTGCTGGTGCACCATGCCGATGCCGTGGTGGATGGCGTCCTTCGGTGAATGGAGCACCATGATGTTTCCATCCACGCGCACCTCACCCGAGTCTGCTTTGTAAAGCCCGTAGAGGACGTTCATCAACGTGGATTTTCCGGCGCCGTTCTCACCCAGCAGGGCATGGATCTCCCCCTTGTGCAGGTCAAAATTCACGTTGTCGTTTGCAAGAACGCCAGGGAATTTTTTGGTGATGCCTTTTGCTTCAAGAATGACATCCCCCGAAGGGGCAACTGGTTGTTTTGCCATATTATTTCTCGTAGGGTACGCCGTCGGCGGCGGGGGGGGTGGTGCGGCCTATGATGCCGGTCAGGATGAACATGGTCAGGATATAGGGGATCAAACCAACCACATAGGATTGTTGCAGGATCGCCAATTGAGGCGGGATGACATCGCGGAACAATTGAATGTTGATGTTCAATGCCTGCGAGGCGCCGAAAACAAGCGCGGCTGTCCATGCGCCGATGGGGGTCCAGTTGCCGAAGATCATGGCGGCAAGTGAAATGAATCCCCGCCCATTGGTCAGCAACGGCTCGAAGGATGGAACTGATTCGATGGTGAAATATGCGCCTGCCAGACCCGCCAGCGCACCGCCGATAACCACACTAGCATAGCGCATTTTGATGACGTTGATGCCGACCGTATCCGCAGCTTTCGGGTGTTCGCCGACCGCACGAGTGCGCAAACCCCAGCGTGTATAGAAGAGCACGTAATGTGCAATGAATACAAGCAGGATGGCGCTTATGGCGACCGGCTTTTGATCGAAGACCTTGTTGATGGATGTCACCACCTGCAGGCACTCAGCGGAGCTGCAGAGCGGCGAAAATATCTCCGTGATGGGGACGTGAATGGTCGGGAGCACGCCTGGTGAGTTGGGAACGGTGCCTTCGAAGACACTGCCCCGTCCAAAGAACAACTGGCGGTTCAGGAAGCCCGTCATGCCGACAGCCAGGATGTTGATCACGGTCCCGCCGATGATCTGGTCCACTTTGTAGGTGATCGATAAGACTGCAAGCAGAAGACCCATCACCATGCCGGAAAGTATCGCAAACAACACACCGGCCCAGATGCTGACGCCAACCGGGAACCCAAATACATGGAACATGTAGATGGCGCCCAGCCAGCCAAAGAAGGCGGAGGAAAGCATCATCCCTTCAATGCCGATGTTGACAACTCCCGCCCGTTCACAGAACACGCCAGCCAGCGCACCGAGCGTCAACGGCGTTGCAACCGCGATGGTGGTTGCCATCATGCTGGTGATGATCACAATGGGAGGCGACTTCACCTGCCCGATCATGACGACCACGCCAAATAGAATGATGATGATTAGAAAGATAAAACCGAAGCGTCTCCAGTCCATATATACTCCTTAACCGCCCCAGCCGCGTGTAAGCACCACGCGCTCACCCTTCGCCTTGATCCGATAGATGTAACGGATGATGGCATCGGCCGCAACGAACAAAAGGATGAGAGCCTGAAGTACTGAGATCAGGTCAACTGGCAGTTGCGTGAGGAATTGCATGCGCGTAGCTCCATTCCTCATTGCAGCGAACAGGATGGCTGCAAGCACAACACCCAGGGGGTGGGATTTTCCTAGAAGCGCGATGGCGATCGCATCAAAGCCGTAGCCGATCGAGAAGCCGAGTTCGTGACGGAAGTTCAAGCCGGTCACTTCCAATGCGCCTGCCATGCCAGCCAGCATTCCGGAAAGGGCCATGGTGATGATGAGCGTCCGTTTGACGTTGATGCCCGCGTACTTGGCCGCGTCCGGGTTTGCGCCAACGGTGCGGATCTCGAATCCAAGTGTGGTCTTGTTGAGTATCCACCAGACCAGGAAGGCAACAAACAGTGCCAGGACGAAGCCCCAATGGATGCGAAGCCCTTCGAAGATTACAGGCATGCGCGCACTGTCAGCGATGAGCGGTGTGCGGGCGGATACATTATTGGGGGCATTATCCTTCATGGGTCCGTTCAACAGGAACGAGATCGTGTTCAAGGCAATGTAGTTCATCATGATGGTATTGATGACTTCATGTCCCCCGGTGTAGGCCTTGAGAAAGCCCACGATCGCCGCCCAGAAGGCGCCGCCGGCCATACCGACAAGGATCGTCAATGGCAGGTGAATAATGGCTGGAAGCTCGAAGCCAAGCCAGCCGGGAAGGGCATAACCGAACAAGGCAGAGACGGTAGCGCCTAACGCGAGTTGTCCTTCAGCGCCGATATTGAACAACCCGCCCTTAAAGGCAAGTGCTACAGCCAACCCCGCAAAAATGTATGGCGTTGCCCAAACTGCTGTTTCACTTAATGCTTTTGCTGAACCAAATGAACCATCCACCAAGCCGTAGTAAGCCAGGAAGGGATTTCCTCTTACGATGGCAATAATAATTCCGCCTAAAACGACCGCGGTCAGGATAGCCAAAAACGGTATGAGCATGGCATCCAGTGCCGAACGTAGAAAACCCTTGGATGGGCAAGTCTGAAGTTGTGTCTGCCTGCATGAGGTCTCCGGTCGAGCCGTAATGTTTTGGAAATTATATCACTTACGCATTGTTTCCATCGCGGAAGTTAAATATGGAAAACTCATGAGTAGCCGTCTCTCATTGGTCAATAAGGGAAAGGTTCGCTGGCTTGCCACGGATGGGTGAATACCCTTGAGGTCCAAGGCTGATATTTCGCGGGAGCCTTATTAACGAAAAAAGGGAAAGAGACAACAGCCTCTTTCCCTTTTCTTACAGGTCCGGGTCAGATGCTAGGGCTTGACCGGGGGACATTGGTCTTGATCGAGCCGTCGAGCAGACCGGTGTTGATCTTTTCCATTTCCGCTTTCACATCAGCGGGAACTTCGCTGTCGAGATCGTGGAAGGGGGCATAGCTTGCATCACCCAGGTAGTTGCCAACCGGGAATTCGCCATCCTTCGCCATCTGGATCAGTTCGAAAACGCCCGGGGTGATGAGCTTCATCGCGCTGGAGAGCATGCGCGGAGCGGCTTCCGGCAGGGTCAGGTACTGGTCGGTGTCCACGCCGATGGCGTAGGCGCCAGCCTGGGCGGCGGCGGTGATCGCACCGTTGCCGGTGATGCCACCACAACCGAAGATCGCGTCAGCGCCCTGGTCCATCATGGATTTGGCGGTTGAGGCGCCCCACTCGGGGTCGGTGAAGGTCTTGTCGAAACCGACATCGCTGTGATACACAACGAACACTTCGGTGGCGGAGCCCTTCATGCCATCAGCATAAGCGGCGCCAGCCTTGTAGCCTTCACCAAAGCGCCAGACGGGCGGAACTGCATCGGTACCGCAGACGGCGCCGATCTTGCCGGATTCGCTCATCATCGCGGCGAGCGCGCCGACGAGGAAGCCCGCGTTATCCTCAGGGAAGTTCAAACCGACCACGCCGGGGGTATCAGCGGCCTGGAACTGATCCACACCGATGAACTTGGTGTTCGGGTAGGCGGCGGCGGCGGCAATGGTCGCTTCACCGAGGTTGAAACCGACGGTCACAACCACATCGTAGCCGGCGTCACCAAAGGTTGCAATGTTCTTGGCGTAATCCTTGGCATCTGCGGTCTCGATGTATTGCATGGTCGCGCCCAATTCCTTCTCAGCCAGTTGAACGCCTTCATATGCGGACTGGTTGAAGGACTTGTCGTTGATCTTGCCGACGTCCGTTACCAAGCCCACGCAAAAGGTCTCTTCGTCTGCGCAGTTGGCTTCTGCCGGGGCGCAGGCAGGCAGAAGCATCGCGGCCACCAACAGCACCGCTAGTAAAGTGTACAACTTCTTCATACGTTCTTCTCCTCTTTTTATGTAAGGATTGAAATTTTTAGGGTTCATACAAACCCTTTTCGACTTTAGTATACATTTAGTTCAATCTTCCGGCAAGCCACGCTTTAAGGAACATGACAAATGTCCATCCTTGTCGTGATAAGGAGGGACAAAACGCCTCCTTCCCAGCCGACGCCTGATCCCCCAGCTCAGGCAGTCGCCTCCCCGCGGCGGACGCCGAGCATCATGACAAAGGCTATGGCAAAGAAGACCGGCGCAAGGATCATGATGATGTTGTAGTTGTTACCGGTCAGTTGGATCGCCCAGCCGTTCACGTTCGGACCGATAATGGCAGAGAGGGTGGAGAACAGGTAATACAACCCTGTGTATGTGCCGATTCTCGCCGCACTGGTCAGGTCAACGATCATTGGCAGGGAGTTGATATTGATGAACGCCCAGCCGATGCCGCCAATGATGAGCAGGACGCCCGCCAGTGTCAACATACGCGCGCTGCCTTCCACAAGCGGGATGCCGACCAGGGGCAGGGGGGCGATCCCGATCAATAACGCGTCCGCCGGGGTGATGTACAGCAGGATCGTCATGATGATGAGTATGATCAGCCCGATGGAGATGGTGGTCCGCCGCCCGATCTTGCCGGCGATGAATCCTGACGGGATGGCGAAGAGGACGAAGAACAACGGCAGGACGGAGAGCAGGGTTGCGCCATCGCCAACCTCCAGACCGAGGTGGTTCTTGGCGTAGAGGGTGAAGAAGGTTTCAATAGCCGAAAAACCAACGAACCAGAAGAAAATGGCAAGTAAAATTTTAATCCGTTTTTATCAGGATCAAATATAACTTCACGCGCCATGTAGATGACATATAGAAAAATAAACACTGTAAATGTGAGCATGGATACTAAACCAGTGTAAGGTAGCAGCCCCAATTCACTTCCCAGTGAAATTACTGACGGAAATAGAAACGGTAACAAAGAACCTAATACTACCGCAATCAAAAGAGCTGTTATAGGCACAACGATGGTATCTCTCATGAACTCAAGAAAGCCTGAAATACTATTGGCGTTGAGTTGATTGGTCTCTATTGCTTCGTAGTCTTTAGGCTCCTCAATGAAGAGATAGACAATCAGCGCGGCGAGAATTACAAGCGCGGAGCCGAGCCAGAACGGGAAATTCGGGCTTAATTTGTATAGCATGCCGCCGGTCTGCAATGCCACGATGGTGCCGACGCCGCCCATGAAGTTGATGACGCCGTTCGCCTGTGAACGGAATACGGATGGGGTGATATCCGGCATGAAGGCAACGACTGGCGTACGCCACAACGCCAGGCGCTCAGTAACAGGGTGCTGGTGCATGCGACGAACAGGGGGAGTACAGCCGCAAGCGGGATCAGACCGAACGCCAACGCGCCGACCGGCGCGCCGATCAAGGATGAATGGCATGCGCCGCCCGACTTGATGTGCGGACGTCAGACCATGCCCCGACGGGCGGCTGGATGAACAAAGCCGCGATGTTATCCAGCGTCATGAAAGAGCCGATGAGAGCCGGGGCAAGTTGAATTTTCCGCAAGGAAGACGGGCACAAAGGCGTTGTATACACCCCAGATCACGCTTACACCAAAGAAGCCAAAACCGAGCAGAAAGATCTTGCCGTAGTTGAATTGTTCGCATGGTTTCCTCCAAAAAGTAAGGTGACCGTCACTTTATAAGTGGCTGTCACCTTTGAGATCTTCGATGAACTTCTTATCTGTCTTGCTCAGCTCTGCGTTTTCGAGCATATCAGGTCGTTTGTTGAGGGTGCGTGACAAGGCCTGTTCCCTGCGCCATTTTTCGATCTTGGCATGATCGCCGGAAAGCAGAATATCGGGCACCTTCCAGCCGCGGAATTCGGCTGGCTTGGTGTAGTGCGGATATTCCAGCAAGCCCATCGAATGGGAGTCGTCTTCCGCGCCGGTGGGTCGCCGAGCACGCCGGGGATGAGACGCGCAACGGCGTCGATGATGATCAGGGCGGGAAGTTCGCCGCCGGTCAGCACATAATCGCCGATGGAAATCTCATCGGTGACGAGGTGCTCGCGGATGCGTTCGTCCACGCCTTCGTAGCGGCCGCAGAGCAGGGCGATGCGTTCGTGCGGGACAATTCCTCGGCGATGCGCTGGTTGAAGACGCGTCCCTGCGGGGTGAGGAGGATGATCGGGATTCTTGATCAGGCTGCCCTGAGTTTGATGAAGGGTTCGGGCGGGGAAAGAGGCGGAGTTAAGTGTCCCAAAACGGATTCGACGGCTTCGAAGACCGGCTCGGGTTTCATCACCATGCCGCCCCCGCCTCCGTAGGGGGTGTCGTCGGTGGTGTGGTGTTTGTCGTGCGTGTAGTCGCGGATGTTGTGAACGCGTACGTCGATCAGTCCCCGCTGGGCGGCACGCTTGAGAATGCTGGATTCAAGGTAAGGAGGGAAAACTTCGGGCAGAAGGTAAATACCTCGAACTGCATGGGTGGATTGTAGCATAAGAGGCGGGTTAGAGTAGGTGGCGTTTTCTTGACGCTGGTTAGCCGGAATGGTAATATGAATTCATGTATTTACCGAAAAGCAGTAAATGGAGCATGAACCGCCGCAAAAAGCGCCCAAACTACTTCAGTTTGATGATTTTGGGGCTGGTTTTGCTCTTTGGATATTATTTCGACCAGGTGTACCTGCCCACGCAACCCAACCCGTTCGAGCCAACCCCCACGCCCACACGTTCGCCTGAGTCGTTTGTGACCGAGGCGGAACGCTTTACGCCGAGGGCAAATTTCTGCACGCCATCGACGCGTATCAAGCCGCGGTGAGCGCCTCGCCCCAGGACCCCCCTTGTATGTGGCGCTTGCGCGGGTGCAGGTGTTCGCCGGTCAGTATGAGGAAGCGGAAAAGAACGCCAAGAACGCCCTGTTGTTGAACACGAATAATGCGCTGGCGCATGGGGTGCATGCCTGGGCTTTGAATTTTCAGGAAGGAAAGAACGGCGAGGCGCAGGCTTCGATCCAGGAGGCGTTGCGGCTGGACCCGAACAATGCCTTGATCCATGCCTATTATGTTGAAATCCTGATCGGTTCCGGTTTCGATGGTTTCGAAAAAGCCACCGAAGAATCGCGAGTGGCTCTGGCGCTTGACCCGAATATTGTCGAGACACGCCGGGCACGCGCCCTGCTTCTGGAGGCGACGGCGAACTACGAGGAAGCCATCGCCGAATACCAGGCGGCGATCAAGCTCAATCCGAATATCCCGGCCCTTTATATCGGATTGGGACTCAATTACCGCGTCCTGCAGGTATACGACCAGGCGATCACGGCATTCACGCGTGCCAACGCTCTGAACCCGGCCGACCCGTTCCCCGACCTGTACATCTCCCGCACGTATGCCACCATGGTGAATATGCCAAATCACTGCAATATGCAGAGACGGCTGTACAGGACAGTCCCGACGACGCCAGCCTGCGCGGCAATTTGGGCGTGATGTATTACCGCAATTTTTTTTGGCCTGAAGCCATCCAGCAGTTGGGGTACACGATCTACGGCGGCATGACGGAAGACGGTGTGGAGATCGAGGGCATACCGCTTGTCAACGACTTCCGGGTGGCTGAATACTATTACATCTATGGACTGGCTTTGGCGCGACAAATCAATGCGGGGAGGGTTTGCAGATCGCCCAAATGATCCAGTCGCGTGTCCCGGCGGATGAGAACGCGCAATTCGCCGCGAGCGAGATCAACCGCATCTGCACCGAGAACCTGACCGGGCAGGACTAATGAACGTTTATCCCCGCCGTCCGCTTTTTACCCGCAGACCCCAGTCGAATATTTATCGCATGTTCCTGTGGGTGATCATGATCCTTGTCGTCGTCTGGATGTTGCAACAGATGAACAAGGGCGAGATCCAGCCCTTGTTCCAGGCAACCCCGACCCCTACACGCGCGGCGGATTCCTATGCCATGGAGGGGGACGCCAACTTTACCGCCGGCAATCTGGATGCGGCGATTCTCGCCTACCAGGAGGCTTTGCGCGTGGACCCGAACAACGCCGCCACCTGGGCAAAGCTGGCGCGCATCCAAACCTATTCCTCCGCATTCGTGATCACCAACGAACTAAAGAAGGAGCGTTTGCTCGCGCCCTCGAATCGGCGAGCAAGGCGGTGGAACTCGCGCCGGACGACAGCACGGCACACGCCATCCTTGCGTTCACATTGGACTGGAACGCCAACTCGGTCATCTACAAGGACGACCCGCAGCAGGTGCAAAAATTCCTGATCGAAGCCGAGCAGGAGGCCGTACGCGCCCTGCAATTGGACAGCACGAACACGCTGGCACTGGCCTTCTATGCAGAAGTCCTGCTGGATCAGCAGAAGTGGAACCAGGCGGAACAGTATATCGACCAGGCGCTGCAACGCGAAGATGCAGACCAGATCATGGATGTGCATCGCGTCAATGCCTACCTGCTCGAGACGCTGGGTCAATATAACCTTGCGATCACCGAATATGACAAAGCGATCGCGATCGAGCCGAACTTTACGTTCCTTTACCTGCGGGCGGGCGCGAACTACCGCCGCCTCGCGTTCGAAATCCCCAACCCGGAATGCGGCGCGACCGGTCTATGAAAAGTCCCTGGAGTATTTCGACAAAGCGGCGCGTATCAACGAACTGATCGACGTGAAGGATCCGCAGCCTTATCTTTCGATCTCCAGCACATATTCGCAGTTGGGTGAATTCTTTGCCGCGGCGCGCAATGTCCAAAAGGCATTGGAATTCGAGCCGACCAATGCCGATATTTATGGACAGCTGGGATCGTGTTCTTCCGTTCGCGAAACTACGAAGGTTCGATCTTCTCCCTGAAATGTGCGACCGTATGGATGTTCCGGCGAGGATTCCTGCCTGGGGCGGGGACTGGATCAGTGTTACCCTGACCTCGGCGAAAATCCCCAGGAAATCATAGGATTGCCGATCGACCCGAACACGATCGTGTATTACTACACCTATGGTTCGGTGCTGGCGGCGTTGAGCCGTCCGCGGGATAACAAATGCGGGGAGGCGATGCAGGTTATGAGCGAAGTGCGGACCGAACTCACGTCCAACCCGGATATCTATGCGGACGGTTATCAGACCATCATGAGCATTGTTGAAGCAGGCGAGGCGATCTGTGAGTCGCTGGCAGGCGGCGGCGCGCCAGCCTCCTCGGTCCCGGGCGCGGAGGAGGGGGATGTGATGGAAGATGGGACCCCCACACCTGCTCGCAACTCCCGTGATTCCGTGTCAGAGCATTGTAAGAATTTTTACAATCCCCTTGACTTGCACTCCTGAAATAGGTAAGATTGTAATTAGCACTCTGGAGGTTCGAGTGCTAATTTCGTGATTATGCAAAATTTGCAAAAAACCAAATCCTATCAGGAGGCAGAAAGATGGCAAGTAAATTGAAACTGAAACCCCTTGGCGGACGTGTGATCGTGGAGCCGATCGAGCAGGATGAAATGACTGCCGGCGGTATCATCCTTCCCGAAACCGCAAAAGAAAAACCGCAGGAAGGCAAGATCCTGGCGGCAGGTCCGGGCGAGCGCGATGAAGATGGCAAGCGCATCGCCATGGAAGTGAAAGTTGGCGACAAGGTGCTGTATGCAAAGTATTCCGGCACCGAAGTGAAACTGGATGGCAAGAAACTGCTCATCCTGCGCGAAAGCGACATTCTAGCCGTGGTCGAAGGCTAATTCTGGAGGAATGAAAAATGGCTGCTAAACAACTTGTCTTTTCAGAAGACGCCCGCCGCAAACTCAAGAACGGTATGAATATCGTTGCGAACGCGGTGAGCGCAACCCTTGGCCCCAAGGGTCGTAACGTGGCGATCGACCGCAAGTTCGGTTCCCCCACCATCACGCACGACGGCGTTTCCGTCGCGAAGGAAATCGAACTCGAAGATCCGTTCGAGAACATGGGCGCCCAGCTCCTCAAGGAAGCCGCCCAGAAGACCAATGACATCGCCGGTGACGGTACGACCACCTCCACCGTTCTGGCTCACGCCATCGTGAACGAAGGCCTCAAGGCGCTCGAAGCCGGTTTCAACCCGATGTTCATCAAGCATGGCATTGAGCTGGCGACCGACACCGTTGTGGAAGAACTCCGCAAGATGTCGGTCAAGATCGACACCAAGGAAGAGATCGCCTCTCGTCGCGACCAACTCCGCGGCGGATGAAGAGATCGGCGATTTGATCGCCGATGTGATGGACAAGGTCGGTAAAGACGGCGTCATCACCGTCGAAGAATCCAAGTCCATGCAGTTCGAGCAGGAATTTGTCGAAGGCATGCAGTTCGACCGCGGTTACCTCTCCCCCTATTTCATCACCAGCGCGGACAAGATGGAAGCCGTCATCTCCGATGCCGTACGTTCTGATCAACGAGAAGAAGATCTCCGCCGCACAGGATATCGTGCCTCTGCTCGAGAAACTCGTCCAGATCGGCAAGCGCGAACTCGTCATCATCGCGGAAGATGTTGACGGCGAAGCCCTCGCCACCCTCGTGCTGAACAAACTGCGCGGCATGTTGAACGTGCTCGCCGTCAAAGCCCCCGGCTTTGGCGATCGCCGCAAGGCCATGTTGCAGGATATTGCCATCCTCACCGGCGGTACCGTGATCTCTGAAGAAGTCGGCCGCAAGCTCGAGACCGCCACCCTGCAGGACCTCGGCCGCGCCGAGAAGGTTGTCTCTGACAAAGAGAACACCACCATCATCGGCGGCAAAGGCAAGAAGAGCGAGATCGAAGGCCGCATCAAGGAAATCCGCGCCGAGATCGACAAGAGCACCAGCGACTATGACAAGGAAAAACTTCAGGAACGCCTTGCCAAGTTGAGCGGCGGAGTTGCCATCATCCGTGTTGGCGCCGCGACCGAAACCGAAATGAAGGAAAAGAAACACCGCGTGGAAGATGCCCTCTCTGCCGCCCGCGCCGCAGTGGAAGAAGGCATCGTCCCCGGCGGCGAGATCTCCCTCATCAACGCCTCCAGCAAGCTCGATAAACTGCAAGGCTAATGCCGAAGAGAACGAAGAGATCCGCGTCGGCATCAACATCGTCAAGAAGGCGCTCGAAGCCCCGATCCGCAAACTCGCTG
Organism: uncultured Chloroflexia bacterium; assembly: GCA_963718215.1. Taxonomy (GTDB): domain Bacteria; phylum Chloroflexota; class Anaerolineae; order Anaerolineales; family Villigracilaceae; genus Defluviilinea. The sequence goes on along the minus strand of CAVQYK010000024.1, from coordinate 676,864 downwards.
CCAATGCCGGCCAGGATGGTTCCGTCATCATCGACACCGTCCGCCGCACCGCCACCGAGAAGAAGAACAAGAACATCGGCTACAACGTGCTCACCAGCAAGTATGTGGACATGATCCAGGCTGGCGTCATCGACCCGGTCAAAGTGGTGCGCGGCGCGCTCGAAAATGCCGCCTCCATCGCCGCCATGATCCTCACCACCGACGTGCTCATCACCGACATGCCCGAAAAGGACAAGGCTCCTGCCATGCCTCCTGGCGGCATGGGCGGTATGGATTACTAAGATCCAGCCCAAGAATTTTGTAGGGACACGAGCATACCGTGTCCCTACGTTTTTTAACGTATAATTCGGGGCGATGTTTCCTCACAACAAAAAAATCATCTGGATATTTCTGACTCTCACTGGCCGCACTCGGACTCTCCGCGTGCGCTTCTGTTTCCACGCCTGAACCTGCCCTTCCACCCCCGAACCGACATTCACGCCCGCGCCTCCCGCTCCCACCTCTGAACCCATGGCTTTGACGGTGAACGGGGAGGGCATCACGGTCGCTGAATTTGCCGCAGAAGCCCAGCGTTATATCGCCGCGCAGACCGCATTGGGCAAACCCGTTGACCCGTCCGTTGCCACCAGCGCAGTGACCGAAGATTTCATCGCACAATTGCTCCTTGCACAGGGCGCGCGCACGAACGGATTCACGCTCGATGACGCCGCGTTGCAGGCGCGTATCGACTCGCTTGCCGCGCAGGTCGGCGGGGCGGAGGCGCTGTCGGCGTGGCAGCAGAGTCATGGGTACAGCGAGCAGGCTTTTCGGTCCGCTTTGAGGCGTGCGGCAGAAGCGGCATGGATGCGTGACAGGATCATCACATCCATCCCCAGTACTGCCGAGCAGGTACACGTCCAGCAAATTCTGCTCTATAATCAAGACACGGCTCAGAACTTTTTACTGCAATTGAACGGCGGAGCCGATTTCGATGAACTGGCTTTGCGCGCCGACCCGCTGACGCGCGGCGATCTGGGCTGGGTGCCGCGCGGTTACCTGCTCAATGCACAGATCGAAGAGGCCGCCTTCCGTCTGGAGGTGGGGCAGTACAGCGATGTGATCGCAACGGATGTGGGGTTCCATATCGTGAAGGTGCTGGCGCGTGATCCGAACCGCCCGCTTTCGCCGGATGCGTACCTTGCCTTGCAGGAACGGACGTTGAAGAAATGGGTCGAAGAACAAAAACAATTCGCAGACGTGGCGCTTCCGCCGCAATAGATTTGCCAACGGAGTTTTTTCGATGAGAAAATCACGATCATCCATGCAGGTGTGGGATATCCTTTCGATCGCAGTACTGTTCCTGACCGCCTGCCTCGTCGGGTATTTTGTGTTGATCTTCTTCGACCCGAATTCTTCCCTGAACGTTTTGCCGCCGACCGGCAGGTTCGCCAATACCCCGACCTTTACACCCGCGCCGATGCAACTCGAACCCACATGGACTGCCAGCCCCACGCTGGAAATGACCCCGACGAACACGCCGTCCCCACCTGCACGCCGATCCCCACGAATACGCCCTTCTCGCTCGTGCCGCCGACCCGCACCCCGAAACCGACCGCCACGCCCAGGGCGCCTTTTTCCGCCATCTCGATCCAACAGGTGGAAAGTACCATCATCCACCCGGACTTTGCCTGTAACTGGGCGGGCATCGGCGGGACGGTGGTGGACGCGAACAACAGTCATGTGATCGGGACGGTGGTCGTCCTGCGCGGCTTTTTGAACGGCAACACGGTCGACCTGACGACCGTGACCGGCATCAACAAGGAATATGGTCCTTCGGGATTTGAGTTTGTGATCGGGAACGCGCCCATCGCCTCGAACAAGACCCTGTATGTTCAACTTGTGGATCTGAGCGGCACTCCGCTTTCAGACAAGGTGGAGATCACCACCTCCACTGATTGCACCAAGAACCTGGTGCTCGTGCGGTTCAAGAAGAACCGGTAAAGCAAATGTAGGTGACTGTCACTTCAAAAGTGGCAGTCACCTTTTTGTTTTAAACCGCTACATTCCAGTGTTCGTACTTTTTGTTCCTCCCCCGTAATATATTTTCATACATCTCCCGCAGTTTTGTGGTGACCGGTCCCATCACGCCCGCGCCCACCGGGCGGTGGTCCACTTTGGTCACGGCGATGATCTGGGCGGCGGTGCCGGTCATGAACATTTCCTCGGCGATGAAGACCTCGGTGCGGTCGATGGAGCGTTCGCGGACTTCGAGTCCCAGTTCGTTCCGCGCCAGTTCGATCACGGATCTGCGCGTGATGCCCTCGAGGATATTGTCCGTCACCGGCGGCGTGACCAGTACGCCGTCGCGCAGCATGAAGACGTTCATCGCCGAACCCTCGGAGACGTGCCCGTTTTGGTCGAGCACCAGCGCCTCATCGAAGCCCGAACGCGCGGCGTCGGTCTTGATCAGCGCCGAGTTGACGTAGGCGCCGGCGACCTTCCCGCGCGCCGGGATGACGTTGTCGTCGATGCGCCGCCAGGAGGAGACGGTCACATGCGCGTCGGTGTCGTTCTTGACATATTTTTCGTAAGCCATCACGAACATGCTGAACTCGTCCTTCAGCCCGTGCAGTTTTACGCCGATGCCCAGGTCGGCTTTGTAAAAGGTGGGGCGCAGGTAGATGTCGCATTGCCAGTTGTCGGTGCGGAGAAGATCGAGCGTGAGCTGGATCAAGCTCTCCTCGTCGTAGTCGATCCGCATGGCGAGCATCTTTGCCGAATTCAACAGGCGCCGGAAATGGTCATAGGGACGAAAAACGAAGAGACGCCGCGTCTCTTCGTTCCAGTAGCCTCGTACGCCGCCGAATACGGCTGTGCCATACAAGAAGCCGTGTGTGGCTATGCTGATTTTTGCCTCCGAAAGAGGCACGATCTTCCCCTCAAAAAACGCATGCTTCGAGAGATCCACTACAACACCTCCAGAAATGGGATAGGACCAGCTCAACCATCGGGATTATACCTGATGGGCATCGCCTCCCTCCCAGTCTGACGCCTGATCCTCGTACATGAGACGGTTAACACACCACTTTCGCCGGGATGCTATAATTTCCTCTCATGGATATCCGCGCTGGGATCATCGCCGCGATTGTTTTGTCGGTCATTGGGTCACTGATCATTTTCCGAACCGGCTACCGCGCCTGGCTGTCAGCCAGAAAAATGACCTTTTTCAGGATCAAACGTCAGCGCCAGCGAGGCGGGATGTACACCATGCTGGTTGCAGTAGCCCTGTTTGGTATGGCCGTCCTGATCTATCTTTTTGGGGAGCCGGTCGCCTACCGCTATTTCCAGGTCTCGCCGACGCCGTCGCTCGTCCCCACCATCACGCTTTCCCCCACCATTACCCTGTCGCCCACCATCACGCTCTCCCCGACCATCACCCTCACACCGTCGGTGTCCGACACGCCCACCATCACGCCCACGCCGTTCATCCCGCCTGTGATCGAGGCGCTGTTCGTCAGCGAGGTGACGCCGAATCCCGCGGCCGTGTTCAGCCCGCTCCAGTTCACGCGCGACTGTTCGAACTTCAACGAGTTCGTCGCCGCCACCGTCTTCGAGAACCCCGTCTCCTACATGTGCGCCGTGTTCACGTACGACCAGATGGCTCCCCAATCGCAGTGGACGGCGCTCTGGTACCGCGACGGCAGGCTGGTGCACTACGAAACCCTCCCCTGGGATGGGCAGGTGGGCGGCTACGGTTTCACCGAATGGGAGGCGACCGCCTCCGAGTTCCTGCCCGGCACCTACGAAGTGCAGATCTTCGTAGGGCTCGAATGGAAGGTTGTCGGTCAATTCCTCCTGCAGGGGGATGCCCCCACGGCGGCTCCCACCCTGACCCCAACCCCGACACTTTCCCCAACCGTGACTCGCACCCCGACCTTGACGCCCTCCCCAACTGTGACCCGCACCCCGACTGTCACCCGCTCCCCAACCGCGACCGTCACTGAGACCCCGCCTCCTCCTTAACGGACGGCTGATTCGTCATTGCGACCTTCGGGAAGCAATCCCCAATCTACACTGACAGAGGAAAATCCATGACCCAAAGATCATTCCAGGACCACTACCCCGACGCCCTCGCCCACTGCTACGGCTGCGGACGCCTCAACGACCACGGACACCAGATCAAATCCTACTGGGACGGGGACGAATCCGTCTGTCACTTCGTGCCCAAGCCGTATCACATCGCCATCCCCGGCTACGTCTACGGCGGACTGCTCGCTTCGCTGATCGACTGTCACGGCACAGGAACAGCCGCCGCGGCGCTGTACCGCGCCGCCAAAGCCGAGGACCCGAACGCCGAACCCAACACCCGCACCCTGACCGCCTCCCTCCACGTGGACTACCTCAAACCGACCCCGCTCGGGGTTCAACTCGAAGTGCGCGGCAGGGTCAAGGAACACAAGGGACGCAAGGTCGTCATCGAAGAATGGATCCTCGCGAACGGCGTCATCACCGTGCGCGGGGAGGTGGTCGCCGTGCAGGTGCCCGAGTCGCTGGTGGAGGAGTTGTTGAAGGCAGGAAAGTAATTTTCGAATTGGACGGCTTGCCGCCCGATTTTTGAATGGAACAGGTTTTTGACTTATAATCCGGGCACAATGGTAATACTACATGGCACGTATTGAGAAAACCATCTTCATCAGCTACCGCCGTACGGACGTTTACACTGCCCTGGCGGTCTATGAAAACCTGAAAAACCAGGGTTATGACGTTTTCTTCGATTACCGAAGCATCTCCAGCGGGGATTTCGAGCAGATCATCACCAGCAACATCCGGGCACGCGCCCACTTTCTGATCATACTCACACCAACCGCATTGGACCGATTAAACGAACCGGGGGATTGGTTGCGGCGCGAGATCGAAATCGCCATCGATGAAAAACGCAATATCGTACCCTTGTTCTTCAAGGAATTTCGGTTTGGGAACTCCCTCCGTCTCGGAAAAACTGACTGGCAAATTGAAAAATCTTAGCCGTTATAACGGGCTGAATGTGCATGAGGACTATTTCGACGAAGCCATGCAGCGGGTTCGTGTACAGTTTTTGAGTAAACCTTTGAATACAGTTTTGCATCCGGTTTCTAACGAAGTGCAAAAGGTGGTCAAAGAAGAACAATTCGCCGCAGATGAGGCGCTAAAGTATAAGGGAGAGATAGAACAACCGGTCAAGCAATTGGAAAAAGAACCTGAACTCCAAACAGAATTACCAAAACCAGTTAAATCACAATCTGCTGCAAGCCGCATATTGCAGATCAATATGCCTTGGCGATTAGTTGGTGGGATTATTGGTGTTTTGGGATTGATTATTCTAAGTGTTTGGGGAGGAATGAGTATTTTTAATAACTTGCCCACTGCCGCTTCCGCACCAACGCAGACTTCTCAATCAATTGCATTGCAAGCTTCTCAAGCTACTAAAACTCAAAGACCTCAGTCAGCAATTACTAATACTCCCCCGTTAAATCGAACATTCGTTTCTCCAACCACTAAATCTTCAATCACTGTAGAACCAACACCTATTTTTTGTGTGGTCAATGCTTTTGCAGGAGGGGGAGGTGCAAATATTCGCGAAGCACCAAACGGCAAAATATTAGCTACCGTCTTAAATGGTACAGTGGTTACTGTTATTCCAAATGAAACACAAACGGTGAACGGCGTGATTTGGATACATGTGTTTGTATTAGTCGATGATGTACACGTTTATGGGTGGATGGTAAATCTATGTGGATAATCTGTAGAAGCCTGTTGTCTCTCACTTCTTCATCGGTCTCGCCATCTCATCTTTCACGGCGTGATACAAATTCTCCGCTTTCAACTCGCTCAGCGCGTAGCACGGCGCTTTGAGGTGGTTTGCCAGTTGCTGGGCAAGTCCCTGGTCGAAGGCGGCGTGTTCCATGTTGATGACCACGCTTTTGATCTTCTCGTGCGCGATCAGTTCCGCGAATCGATAGGATTCTTCCTGCGGGGGCAACGCGCCGATGGAGACATTCCCTGCGCCATCGGTCAACACGATGAGAAGCGGTTCGATATCGGGATGATGCAGTTTCTCCTGCCGTAACACATCCGCGGCGAGGAATAAGCCCGCCGAAAGCGGGGTCTTCCCGCCGACGGGGATGTCCATCAGGGCGCGTTGGGCGAGTTGAATGGAGTTTGTGGGGGAGAGGACAAGCGTGGCGCGGTCTTTTTGGAAGACGATCAGCCCGACGCGGTCGCGGCGCTGATACGCATCCGTGAGCAGGGACAGGATCGCGCCTTTGGTGGCGTTCATCCGCTCTGCCACTGCCATGGACCACGAAGCATCCACCAGGAATAAAACCAGATTCGCCACGCGCTTCACGCGGACCTTGCGTTGCAGGTCCGATGACTCGATGGCGAAGGCCAGTCGTTTGCGTTTTTCCACGCGTTGTTTTTGGAATGGAGCCGCGGCGCGGAAAGTGGCATCGAAGGCGATGTCGTCCTTCTTCTCACCTGCGGGGCGCGCCTTGATGTAGCGTCCGTGTTTGCGCTCGGTCTTGGTGAGCGACCGCCTGCCCGCATGTTTGCGCGCCAGTTTATCGAGCGGCGTGTTCAACTTGCGCGGCTGGAACTTCTCGCCAGCCTTGACCTTCTGTCCGCCTTCCCACCAATTCGCAGACGTGTTCGCGAACACATCCTGCGGCATCGGCTCGGGCTTGCCCTCCTGCGGACCCTCCTCGCGCTCATCTTCCAGTTTTAAGTTTTTTTTTCCTCGGATTTGCCTTGCTGGGATTCGGACTCGTCCGACTTCCGCTTCGCTCGGGACCGATTGGCCTGCCAGCTGTTCGATGCGCTCTTGCAGTTGCTCGGTCGTCATCTCAGCCTGCTGGAAGGGAGTCCGCTTGATGCGGTGGGGGAGCGCCAACTCAGCCGCAAGAGCGATGTCGTGGTCGTTGATCTTTGTCCGCCCTTCGAAGGCGGCTTGGGCGCGGGCGGCTTTGAGGATCACCAGGTCCGCGCGGTGACCGTCCACATTCAGGGAGGAGGTCAACGCGGCGATGGAGAGCAGGTCGCGGCTGGTGTGTTTCACCTGCGCCGACCAGTTCGCGTCCCTTTTCGATCTGGTGTGAGAGTTCGTCTTCTTTCGGCAGCCACTGTTGTCGGAAGGCTTCCGAATCCTGTTCGAAGGCGATGTTGCGTTCCATGATCATCACGCGCTCGCGCGCGTCGCGGATACCCACGATGTCCACGGAGAGGGCGAAGCGGTCAAGCAACTGGGGGCGTAACTCTCCTTCCTCAGGATTCATCGTCCCAACGAGGATGAAGCGGGCGGGATGGGTGAAGGAAATTCCTTCGCGTTCGACCATGTTCACGCCCATCGCGGCAGAGTCCAGCAGGACGTCCACCACATGGTCGTCGAGCAGGTTGACTTCGTCGATGTAGAGCAGTCCGCGGTTCGCGCCAGCCAGGACGCCCGGCTCAAAGTGACGCTCGCCTTTCTGGATCGCCTGTTCGATATCAAGCGTTCCCACCACGCGGTCTTCCGTGGCGGAGACGGGCAGGTTCATGAAGGAGGTTGTGCGTACGTGATGCGGGACCTTCTGTTTCCCCTCGAAGCGTTCCTTGCATTCGGTGCACCATGTGTTGGGCTTGTCGGGATCACAGCCGAAACGGCAGTCGTCCACAACTTTAACTTTTGGAAGCAATGCGGCAAGCGCGCGCGCCGCGGTGGATTTTGCGGTGCCGCGTTCGCCGCGGATCAACACGCCGCCGATGCGGGTGTCAACGGCGTTTAAAATGAGAGCGCGTCGCATGCGCTCCTGTCCTACGATGGCTGTAAAGGGAAAGATAGGTGGCATTTATCAACTCCAAACCGTGATTATAACGCGTGAATCAAAATACTGATGAAATCCAATAAGCCGGGGCAGTTTATATGCAAAAAAGTGAAAATCGGAAGATTTCTTTGTGTCAGGGTTGCAAAGTTCCTGTTTCACCTGTATAATCCCGTCTACATTTTGTTAATCGGAGTAATTCAAGTGACAGATCAGAATCAAGCCCTGCCCGCTCAGGGGAGCGATCCCAAAAAGCAGGGAGAACAACCTGGCCTCAATAACAATCAAACCATGGAGTCCCTGCTCAATGAGCAGGAACTTAATATCGACCTGCCCCAGGCAGGTGAGATCCGCAAGGGTCATATTGCGAGCGTCAGCCCGTCACAGGTGCTTGTCAGCATCGGTGCAAAGTCCGAGGGATTGGTCTCCGGCAAGGAATTGGAGCAGTTGACTTCAGAGGAACGCGAAGCGTTGGCGGTCGGGCAGGAAGTATATGTGTATGTGCTCAGCCCCGAGGATTCCAACGGTAATGTCGTCCTTTCGTTGAAACGCGCGCAGGAACAGATCTCGTGGGACAACGTTGATAAGCATCTCGAAGAGAACAGTGTGATCGACAGCAAGATCATCGGCTTCAACAAGGGCGGTTTGATCGCCGCTGTGGAAGGGCTGCGTGGGTTCATCCCATCCTCCCAGGTCAGCGCGCTGCGCCGCATGCAGTCCACAGGCGAGACCCCCGAACAGCGCTGGCAGAAAATGATCGGTGAACCGATCTCCGTCCGTGTGATCGAAGTGGACCGCGAACGCCGCCGCCTCATCCTTTCCGAAAAAGCCGCAAGCACTGAGTCACGCCAGTCCATCAAGGAACGCGTGCTCGAAGAATTGAAGGAAGGCGAAGTCTACACCGGGCGCGTCACCAGCATTGCCAACTTCGGCGCGTTCATCAACGTCAATGGTGCTGACGGCCTCGTTCACCTCTCAGAGATCTCCTGGGACCACATCGAACATCCGCGCGAGGCGCTGGAAGTGGGGCAGGAGGTCAAGGTCAAAGTCATCAACATCGACCGTGAAAAGAAGCGCATCGGTCTTTCCATCCGTACATTGCTGGATGATCCCTGGAAGTCCCGCCTCGAGAAATACAGCGTCGGCCAGTTGGTCGAAGGCGTCATCACGCGCCTGACCAAATTCGGCGCGTTCGCCCGCCTGGAAGGCGATATCGAAGGTCTCATTCACATCTCCGAGATCTCGGAGAACCGCATCGAGCATCCGAAGGAAGTCCTCAAGGAAGGCGATGTCAAGAGCCTGCGCGTCATCCGCATCGACCCGGACCAGCACCGCATTGGCCTGAGCCTGCGCAAGGTCGACTCTGCCGCGTTTGCCGACAAAGACTTCAAACTGATGACCGCCGAGTTCGGTGTGATAGAACATGATGAAGTCACCGAGGAGGAAGCACCCGAACCCACCGAAGACGGGCCGGAAGCTTCCGACACTTCAACGGGGGAACCAGCCGCAGGAACTCCCGAAACCGAATAAAACGAGAGCGTCCCGCCGAAAGCGGGACGTTCTTTCATGCCATGCTGATCATAAACTCACATCAAGACCTTGCCTGGAACATTCTCACCTACGGGCGGGATTACACGCGTTCTGTCAGGGAAACACGCCTGTTGGAGGCTGGAACCGATATTCCGGCGCGCAACGGCGATTCCATTGTCGGTTGGCCGGAATACCAGCAAGGCAGGGTGGCGGTCGTATTTTCGACCCTGTACGCGACCCCCGCCAGGAAAAGGGAAGCCGGGGACACCATTTTTTACAAGGATTCTGAGACCGCACACCGCCTCTATCGGAACCAGATCGATGTCTACCGCAAACTGGCTGATTCTCATCCCGACAAATTCCGCCTCATCTCTTCGACCCCTGAACTGGATTCCGTTATCGAACACTGGTCCAAGCCTGAACTTGATCCTGACGGGCACCCCGTCGGCTTGATCTACCTCATGGAAGGCGCGGACGGCATCCGCTCGCCGCACGAACTCTCCGAATGGTGGGACCTGGGGTTGCGCATGATCGGTCTGGCATGGGCGGGCACGCGCTATTGTGGCGGGACCGGCGAGCCGGGTCCCCTCACCGACGAGGGCCGCCAACTCATCTCCGCCATGGCGGATTACAACTTCATCCTCGACCTCAGCCACATGGACGAAGCCGCCGCGTACGAGTCGCTTGACCGCTACGAAGGACCCGTCATGGCGACCCATGCCAATTGCGCGGCGCTCATGCGCGGGTCAGATACGAACCGTCATCTGCCTGACGATGTGATCCGCGGTCTCATTGAACGCGAGGGCGTGATCGGCGTCATCCCTCTCAACACATTTCTCAAGGTGGGGTGGCTGAGGAAGAACGGCAGCCGCCGCGAAGAGGTCCCGTTGGACGCGCTGATCGCCCACATTGACCACATCTGTCAACTGGCAGGAAATTCCAACCATGCCGCCATCGGCTCGGATTTCGACGGGGGCTTCGGCTTACAATCCATCCCGCCCGAACTTGATTCAATCGCCGACCTTCCGCTCATTGCCAAAAAACTAATGGAACGCGGCTACAGCGAGGCGGACGCGGCGAACATCCTTGGCGGGAATTGGTTGCGGTTCCTGGGAAGGAATTTGCCCTCATGAACGGCGGACCTGATATCCGAATCTCATACCTGCGGATCCGTTTCAGCCTGGTCATGGTGCTGTTTGGCTTCTTTGTATTTACGGTTGGCGCAAAACCGGGCTGGTACGGCTGGGACCGCAGTCCCGTGGTCGGTTTCGTTCAGATCGCCGTGTTCCTGGTCGGACTGGCGATGATCTGCATTGGCGGCTATACCGGTCTGATCGCCTTGTGGGGCAGGGACCCGCGCAGCATCATTGCGGACATAGGGATGAGACTGGTCGGCACGGGGTTTGTCGTCTCGGTCTTTACCGGCATGGCAGATGTCTTTGGAATGGGGTCGCATTTGTTGCCGATGAGGCCGTATTTCGGACCGTGGCAGTCCGGGGGGGTGTTGATCGGGCAGGTGGTGATCGCCATTGGCTTCCTGATGATGATCCCCTATCATTTGTACATTCGAAGGCTTCGTTATTGATGGATCCCGCAGGTTATGCGGGATTTTTTATGTTGTCTGGCTGGCTGGGCGCGAGAAAAACATCCGCAAGACAAGCATATTTGCCCTCAACAGCCGGTTCCCGATGCTCATAGCCACCTTTTCAAGCCATATGAGCAGGAACGGCTTGCGGAAGATGAGAAGGGCGACCGTGAACAATGCCAGGAACACCCCATAGGCCAGCGCCCTGAGTATGAACAGGGAAATCAATGCTGCCAGCCAAAGTGGCCAGACGGGAAACAGAAAGACAGCCAGCGGATGATAATCCCTTTTTTGCGGGTCATCCGCCGTCCGTCTGGCATTGACGCGGTATGCATATCCCATGAATACAAAAATAACCAGCGTCACTGGGGTGTAAAACCAGAGAAAGAAGACTCTCAAGAAATAATAAATCATGAGATACCCCGGCGGGATTTCCCTATGGTTAGTTTATAGCAATTTTTGTACCTTTCATGCAAGTAACAAACGTCCCGTGTGTTACATGACACACGGGATGCCGAAATGTTTCACTCGCCTTTTAGAAACCGCCTGGCTGTCTCTGCAAGCATGGCGGTACCGATGGGAAGGGCGCGCTCGTCCAGGTCGAATTTGGGATGGTGCAGTTTGTATTCCTCGTGTCCCTTCTTCTGGGTCCCAAGTGTGAACATTGCGCCGGGAGCCATTTCAAGGAAGACGCTGAAATCCTCCGCGCCGAGCGTTTTCCCGATCTCCTGCACTTTCTCCTCACCCAGCATTTCCTTCCCGGTCGTTTCGATCATCTGTGAGACCAATTTGTCATTCACCATCGGCGGACCGCCGTACTCAAAGCGAAGTTCGTAATCCCCGCCCATCGTTTTGGCGATCTCGAAGGCGCGTCTGATCTCCGTGCGTAAAGGTTCGTGAATGTCCGGGTTGGCAAATCGCAGTGTGCCGCTTAGTTTTACATGATCGGGGATCACATTTTCGGTAAAGCCGCCGTTGATCATCCCAATGCTGACTACCGCCGGTTCAAAAGGATTGATCCTGCGCGAAACGATCCCGTTCAGCCCCAAAATGACTTGCGCCAAAAGATGGAACGGGTCGATCGTCTGGTCCGGGTGCGCCCCGTGCCCTCCTTTGCCTTTGATCACGCCGTACCAGTTATCCACCCCGCCCGAGCAGGGACCGGCGCTGATGCCGATCGTACCGACGGGCATCGCCGGGTCCACATGTTGCGCGATGACATAATCCACGCCGTCCATGGCGCCTTCCGCCGCCATGCGCTGCGCGCCGCTTTTGTTCTCCTCGTCTGTGGTTTCTTCGCAGGGCTGGAACAGGAATCTCACGCGCCCCGGCAATTTTTCCTTTGATAACAACAATGCCGCCCCCAGCGCCATCGCTGTATGAGAGTCATGTCCGCAGGCGTGCATGGCACCCGGGGTCTGTGAAACATACTCGTACTCGTTCTGCTCGAGAATGGGGAGCGCGTCCATGTCCGCGCGGATGGCTATCACCCTGCCGCCTTCGCCGATCTCCGCGACAACGCCGGTCTTTCCGACCCCGCGCCTGACCCTGTACCCCATCTTTTCCAACTCATCCGCAACAATTTTCGAAGTGCGGTGTAGTTCAAATCCGATCTCCGGGTGCATGTGAAAATCGCGCCGCCATTCGATCAGTTCTTCCGAGATTGCATGTGATTGTTTGAGCATTGATTCTCCTTACTTCTTCTTCACCATCTCTGCTTCAGCCGCCGCCATGATTCTATCCAATTCCTTTTCCTGATGCGGCTCCAGCGGCGGGACAACGTGCTCCTTCAGGATGCGTTCCGCCTCGGCGACAGCGTAATCCGCCATTTGTTTGCGCTCGAGCTTCTCGTTCCAGGTTTCCCAGGAATTGCGCTCGGCCAATTTTGTCAGCGCCAGTTCGCCCGCGCGGAGGTGCTTCATCGTATGTTTTTGACCGAGGAAGTTGCGCGTCCCGTTCATGACTTCCAGGATGATGTTCACGGCGAGATGTTCCGCATCCGCGGACAAGCCCTTGCGCAGGCGCAGGACGCTCCCCGCCAGTTCGTTATCCAGAACCATCTGGGCGTAGGAACCCATGACGCCCGCCTCCATATCACCGATGCCGGAGAGTTCGTCTGCGCCGGCCAGGGCGGGGATGGCGGCGTTGAGTCCGCGTTCGAAGGCGTTCTGGGCGTCGAGGGTATGGGCGTTCGTTGAAAACCCATAGACATTGACGCTGAATCCGTAATAATGTCCGAGTTGAACCGTGGCGGCGGAGGATAAGCCGAGTTCCACGCCGCCCCAGATCAATCCCGTGCGCGGCTCCAGCATCCCCAATCTCCCGCAATAGACGAAACTGCAACCCGGGTTGACGATCTGCGCCAGGACGAGCAGGCAGAGCGTCTCCGCGCTTTGTTGCACGATGCTGCCGGTGATGGTCATGGGCGAGGTGGCGCCGCCGGTGGGGCAGGGCAGGTTCGAGGAAATGACGCCCGCCTTCGCCATCTCGATGACCGCGGCTGCGGCATGGTCATGGACCGTGAGCGGGCTGACCGGCGAAAGCGACAGCGTCAGTTCGTGGGCAGGCGTGCCAAGCACCTGCGCCATCTCGACCGCGTACTTGACCTCCTCCGCGAATTGGATGCCGGGTCCCTGGACAGGCTTGGTTGTGTGCGGCGCACAATGGCGATACATGAACAGCGACATCAACTCGCCGGGCACATCCTGCGGCGTGAAGAACGGCGTGACCGTGTGTGCGTTCGGGAGCGCGTCCAGCAGGCGGGCTGAGTCGATCACATCCTGTTCGGTGGCGATGCGGCGTGCCCCGGTTTTTGCGTCAAACACGTCACGCGCGCCGCCGAGGTTGTGGAAATACAGGTTGCCGCCGCCCAGTTCGTTGACCTGTCCGTTGCGTCCGCGAATGACGGGACGTTTCCCCGCCTTGCCAATCGAGTCCATGACCAGGTCGGGCGGAAAGAAGACGCGGTTGTCTTTCACTGTGCATCCCGCGTCGGTCAGGATGTCCAGGCTGGGTTTGTGAGTCCAAAAAACGCCCGCTTCGTTCAGGACCTGAAGCGTGGCTTCGTGCATGGCTTTTAAATCTTCGTCAGATAAAAACTTCAGTGGCGGCATGTCACTCCTCTTTGCATTCACACTCGATGGTTTCGATACGCTCCTCACTTCGTTCGTCGCTACTCAACCATCGAGATGCCCTGCCAAAAACTCAACCCGCTTTGTTTCTGAATCGATGATGTTCTCGATCTTCAAGAAGGCATGACCTTCGTCTTCATACAGCAAAAAGTCCACGCTCTTGCCCAGTGTGACAAGTTTATCACGGGTATCGATCGAATCCGACGCCGGACAGCGCGGATCAACCCCTCCGCAGATCATCTGCACGGGCGCCTGGATCCTGTCCAGAAAGAAATATGGCGAGGCGTTATACCAACGCTCGTAATTCTCCTGCGGATCGCCCATGTTCTCGATGTTCCAGTGTTGCAGGTCCTCGCGCGAATCATCATGCGACTTGAACCAATTGGTGAACGGCACAACCGCCGAACCCGCACTCCACAGTTCAGGAAATTGCGTCAGGCAGGTCATGGTCAAGTAGCCGCCGTGGCTTCTGCCCGTCACCGCAATTTTGCTGGCAAGCCCTTCTCGCAAAAGATACCTCGCTCCCGCCGCAACGTCGCGCGTGTCCACGCCGCCCATGTCAAACTGCGCCGCATATTGCCACTCGCGCCCATAACCGGTCGAGCCGCGATAATTGGGCGCGAGCACCACATATCCCCGGCTCGCCAGATGCGCCATGATCGGGTTCCACTCTGCCGAATAATGCCAGTTCGGTCCGCCGTGGATCATCACCACCGCCGGTGCGGGGAGCTGTTTTGGGCGAAACAACAACGCGGGGATTGACACACCGTCCATGCCCGGATACTCGATTTCCTCCGGCATGACGAATTCCGCCTTCGACAATTCTTCCGGCAATGACTTCGTCAACTGGATGGATTTGCCCGACTCGAGGTCGATCATCCACAAGTCCGCCGGCTGGTCTCGGACTGCTGAACGTCGTCACCATCCGCTTCGCGTCGGACTGTGAGCCTGATCCCGTTATGGATGCCTTGTCCAATCTGATACTTTTTCACACCTGTAGGGCGGGTTTCCAACCCGCCAGTCGTTGTCAGGCTGAAAGCCTGACCTACACACTCAATCCAATTCACCGCCCTCATGCTTTGCGTGTAGGCAAGTTGGTGATTTAATTTGTCCGATGAACCGTTTGAAATAAAAACTGGCGTTTGAGAGTCACCCTCGCTTTGAGTTACCCACTTAATCTCTTTTGTGGAAAGGTCATACATCCCGATGTCAAACCATCCATGTTCATCAGAATGGAAAGCTAGTTTTCTCCCATCAGGGGACCATCTGGGTTCGTGGGCATTAATCATGTCATTCTGAGCCATGTAGGGGCGAAGAATTTCCTTGCTGTTGTCAGAGACCCTTCGCTGTCGCTCAGGGTGACACAACATGGTGACTTTTTTGTTTTCGAGATTGACGATAAATATCCCATAATCCTGTCCGTGCATCTCGCAAGAGACTGCCAGATGCCTGCCGTCCGGTGACCACTCCACCTGCCAGGCGGGGTGACCAGTATTCAGCACGAGCTGCGGTTCGCCGCCATTGACAGAGATAATGTACGCGCTGAAATGTCCCTGCTCATCGCTGAGGAACGCCAGTTGACGTCCATCCGGCGACCAGCAGAAGTTGGGTTGCAGGGCGTAGGGGATATTCGGGGTTAAGTCTGTGTGGGTATTGGTGGAGGGATCGTAGATGACGAGGTGATAACTCTCACTGCCGTCCATGTCCAAAACATAGGCGAAGCGTGAGCCATCGGGGGAGTAGCGAGGGTTGAATTTGCCGCCGGGACCGGATGTGAGTTGGCGTGCACATTCTCTGACCCCCACCGCCTCGAACGGTCGCTCTCGCTCTGTGATCTCTGGGAGAGAGGGACAATGTCCATCTCATAAATCTGCCATTCGCCGGTTTTGTTCCACGCAAAGGCGAGTTTGGAGCCATCCGGTGAGATGTCGAAGAGATGGTCAACGTGCGGGACGCGGAGGAGTTGGGCGAGGTCGAGCATGGGGGTGTGTTAATAAAGTGACAGTCACCTTTAAGGTGACTGTCACTTGTTTTAGGCTGTTACGGGCGAAAGATCGTGTTCGGGCAATTTGTCCATGCCGGCACGTTTGGCGAGGTCAAGTACAAAGGCGTGGAGCCGCTCCACTTTGGCAGGATCAAGCTCCGGCTTGGTGTAAGAGGCGAGCAATTCCTTCACGCGGACCTTGGCGCGTTCAAGAGTGTCCAACGACCCGCCTTCCTTCCATCCGCGCATCGAGTCGCGGTCAATGACCGTACCGGGCATGTGCTGTTCTTTCCTGAAGAGCTGCATCGTGATCTTTTGCTTGAGGAAATCGCCGCCTTTGAAGTTGATGTCGTGGTCGTAGAACCCGGTGGCGAGCGTGTCGGTATGGACGATCATGCCGCCCAGCATGCGCTTTGCCATGGCGATGCCTTCCGCGTCGATGACGAGTTTTTCGGGGCTTTGGCAGAGGAGCGAATCCAGCATGCCCGAACCGGAGATCATGTTGATGCCGCTCAGCGCGCCGATCAACGCGCCCATGCCGCTTTCCAGACCGGCTTGCATGTCGAGGACCTTCGACTCGGTCGTGCCGAGGTAGGCGTGCGTGGGCAGACCGAGGGATTTGCCGACCTGCGCGTAGGAGGAGTCGATCATGGCGGTTTCGACCGCGCCCATCGGCGTACCGCCCTTGCGCATGTCGAAGATGGCGGGCGCACCGCCCCAGACGATGGGGGAGCCGGGTTTGGCGAGTTGATGGATGGTGATGCCGGAGAGACATTCCGCGGCGTGCTGTGTGACCGCGCCGAGCAAGGTGACCGGTGCCGCCGCGCCTGCCAGCGGCATGGAGACGATCTCGGCGGGCATGCCCGCGCGCGCCAATGCGATCAACTGACCCGCGCCAAAGTTCGACCAGATCAACGGCGGCGACGGGCAGACGTCAAAGATGGCGCGCGGTTTCTCGCGCAATTTGTCGTGCCCGCCCGCGAAGATGGCGAGCATGTCCATCATGTGGCTCACGGTGGAGTTGGTGAACGCGCCGGTCACGATCGGCTTCCTCGAGTACAACATGACCAGGTACAGGCGGTACAGGTCGTGGATATCCTTGGGGACGTCGTCGCAGACCACCGCAGTGGATTGCGCGTCGTACTGGGGAATCTGCTCGGCAACCTTGATAAGTTTGATCAGGTCCTGTGTTTCGGTGGTCTTGTGCTCGAAGGTGTCGGGGTCGAGGATGGTGACGCCGGACGAACCCGGGTCGAAATGGACGGCATCGCCTCCATACTGGACCCTGGGGTTGCCTTCGTAATCGTAAAGATGGAACTGGCGGGGAACGGTTTCCAGCGCCTTGTGGACGATCTGCTCCGGGATGCGGACAACGAACGTCTCTTCATCGACCTGTGCGCCTGCCTCAGCGAGAAGTTGACGCGCCTCCGCGTTCTGGACCTTGATGCCCGGTTTGAGCATCAATTGATACGCCTCTTCGATGATACGCGGGAGGACTTCATCGGAAAGTAAAGTGAGCTTGGGTTGCATACCTTTAATTCCTTTCTTTGGTTTGCCACAGAGGCACGGAGAGCACGAGAGAATTAAATTTTCTCTGCGTCTCCGTGTCTCCGCGGTAGGCTTTTACTTCTCAACCGACTCGATAATTCTTGCCATTTCCGCGCTGAGTTTCGGGTCGAGCGGATCGGGTTGATGCTCCTGCAAAATGCGCCTTGCCTTGGCGAGCGCCCAGTCCCGCGCATCATCTTTCTTCGTTTCCCATTCGCTGTACGGACGACGGTCCATGAACTCGGGGCGGAAGAGTTCGCGGGCATGTTTGCGGGTATGTTTCTGCGCGAGGTAGTGACCGCCGGGACCCACATTGGCAATGGTTTCGAGAGCCAGCGTTTCTTCGTTGACCTCGATGCCCTGCATCATCTTGTGGACGATCGAGAAGATCTCGCAGTCCATCATCATCTCGGCATAGGACCAGATGCGGCTCCCGTGCAGGAATCCGCAGCCGAGCAGCATATCGGACATGACCACGCTCGCCATGAAACTGGACATGACACCTTCGAGTCCCGCCTGCCAGTTGGGTTCCTTGGCGCCGGTGGCGAATGCGCCCATCGAGAGCGGGATGTTGTAAAAGTCTGCCAGTACGTTGGTCGCCGCGCCGAAGAGGAAGTCCTCCGGTCCGCCGCCGGTGTAGGAGCCGGATTGGATGTCCGCGGCGGTTTGTGCGGCGGCGTAGAAGACCGGGGCGCCGGGATAGGCGAGTTGCAATAACGCTGTCCCTGCGATGACTTCCGCATTGCCGACGGCGAGGTTGCCTGCCATCGTGGCAGGACCGGTCGTCAGGCAGGAAGCCATCGTCATGAAGCCGGTGGGAATGCCATGCTCCGCCGCGATCAATGCCGCATCGATACTGCCGCCATCGTGTCCGAGCGGGGGAGCGGTGCACTGCATCAGCGAAAGGACGGGGCGTTTGCGCAACTCCTCCTTGCCGCCGACGAGCAACGCCGCCATTTCCATTGCGGCTTCCGCTTCGTGGATGGAATAGATCGACTCGGTCTGGACGTGTTTGGTGGAGTTCTCCCAGATGGTCTTGATCTCGTGCAGACCGCGCGTTTCGGCGGGTTTGTCCTGCGCGGAGACCGGCACCCAGTGGAAGCCGACCTCCTCCGTGGCGTCAGCGACGCGGGAGATGTCTCGCACATCGCTCAGGACCGAGGTCCGTTTTTGACCGGTTTCGATGTCGATCACTTCCACGCCGCAGCCGTCCGTCCCGAGGAAGACGTGGTTGCCGTCCAGCGGACAATCCTGCTCTGCATCACGAGCCGCGAGCGTGTAGGCGGGCGGACATTTCTTCAGCGCGTCTTCGATGAGGTTTGGCTTGGCGCGGACGATCTTCTTTTCATGGTCCACGGTCGCGCCGTTGGCTTCCCAGATCTCCAGCGAACGTTTGGACGGGAACCGCACGCCGACCTTCTCGATGATCCATAACGTGGCATCGTGGATCTTCTGCACTTCTTCCTTTGTCAAGATTTCCAGTTTCAGTTTTGGATTGCTGATGGACTTGATTTTTTTAGACATGTGCCCTCCCGAGGCTTTTTATAGTCAAGCTCGGTGGTCGAGTAGTCCTGAGCGAAGCCGAAGGACGTATCGAGACCACCGCTAACCAAGATGTTCATACTTATATGGTGGTCTCGATACACCGCTTCGCGGCACTCGACCACCAGAACGCTATCCTTTTCCAACCAGTCGCTTCGCCAATTGCACCGCGCCGATCGCGTCTTCCGATGTGCCGTCCGCCCTGATCTTTTCCGCCCAGTCCTTCGTGATCGGCGCGCCGCCCACCATGACCTTGATGCGCGGACGCAAACCTTCCTTGTCCAGTTCCTCGATCACCTCGCGCTGGCGGACCATCGTCGTGGTGAGCAGGGCGCTCATGCCGATGAGGTTGGCGTCGATCTCGAGCGCCTTGCCGATGATCTTCTCGGCAGGCTGGTCCACGCCCAGGTCAACGACCTCGAAACCCGAAGCCGAAAGCATCGTGCCGACCAGCGTCTTCCCGATCTCGTGGATGTCGCCCTCGACCGTTGCCAGGACGACGCGCCCCATCATCTCGCGCGCCTTGCCGAGTTTCTTCAGCTCGGGTTCCAGCACAGACACCGCGGCTTTCATCGCCTCGCCCGCCATCACCAGTTCAGGCAGGAACGCCTCGCCCTTCCCGAACAGGTCGCCGATGTAATTGACGCCGACCACAAATCCCTTGGTGATGGCGTCCAGCGGCGGGATGCCCACCTCGATTGCCTTCTTCGCAAGTTCCTCCGCCATTTCCTTCTCGCCTTCGATGATGCTTTGTGCCATTTGTTTGAAGAGTTCTTCCGACATGATTTCTCCTATTTGGATTCAGCCAGCTTGCTGGCGATATTGCGGGAGCAAGCTCCCTGATTCCATAATTTAATTTACAAACCCAATTGGACCGTCTTCCGATCCAGCAATTCCTGCGGCACCCCCAGAAACGAGACGATCTGCCTGCCGATATCCTGGATGTGCTCCTCGGCGCGCCGTTCGGCAAGGTCGGCATCGCGCGCGGCTATCGCGTCCGCAAGCGCAAGGTGTTCCTGATACTCATCCTTGATGCTCGCCTCCAGCGTCTCGGGGTGCTCGAACATCGCCTGGTACAGCATCCAGTCGGGGAACGAGTTCACCGCCATTTTGTACACGCGTATCAACGTGGAATTCCGCGTCGCCTGCGCCACCGTCGAGTGGAAGTCCACGCTCAATTTGCGGGAGGTGGACATGTCGTCGAGGCGGATCAATTTTTGCGATTGACTGACGATCCGCTTCAACGCCTCGACGTGAGCCTGCTCCCGGTTCAGAGCCGCCGCCCGGCTGACAGCTTTTTCCAGCAACAGGCGCGCCGCGTAGGACTCGGCGATCTCCTCGTGTGTCGGCTCAGGGACGCGCACCCCCCGATACGGGACGCGTTCGGCCAGACCAGCCGCATCGAGAAGGTCCAAAGCCTCTCGGACGGGAGTCATGCTCACGCCGAGTTGTGAGGCGATGTCCTCCTGCCGCAGCCAGGTCCCGGGCTTGTACGTCCCGGAGATGATCTTCTCGAGCAGGGCGTCGAAAATGTCCTCCTTGAGAGGCCTTTTGGCGTTTTCGTTTTCTTCTTTGGTGGGGGAGGGAATGGTCATCAGCACCTCGTGGGAACTGACGACCATTATAAATTATATATAATTTTTAGGGGAGGAAAATGGATAGTGACGTGTGTCACTAATTTTTGTGAGGTTGATGTGATTGGCGGTCAGTTTAGCTCTCGAATGTGAACTGAAAGCCATTCTGTAAAGCCACTTGCGGTCAAGTTTTCCCGATGCAACCGACAGGATGATCTCCACTTGTTCATCCGTGCTGGCGTTAATTTCGCGGCCATTCAAGGCGAGAAATCCCTCCATTGCGGCGTGACCTGTGCGTTTGTTGCCGTCCGCGAAAGGGTGATTTTGGATCAAAGAAAATCCCAGCGCTGCGGCTTTATCCACCAGGCTGGGATACAGTTCCTTCCCGTCAAATGTCATATAAGGCTGTGCAACAGCTGATTCGAGTGCGCCGAGGTCGCGAATCCCCACCAGCCCGCCGGTTTGCTGCATCATGCGCTGATAGGTTTCAAGGACTTCAGCGATGGTGAGGTAGCGCATTATGCCAGCCGCCGGTACAGTTCTTTATTTTTCTCCAAAACATAACCAAGCGCCTTTTGAAAATCCGCCTGTGGGCGCGCGATGAGTTCTTCCACGCTCACGCGCAGGAGTTCCTCGGGGGCAATACGAAACTGTTTTGCAAGTTCCTGTAACTTTTGCAGGCGGTCTTCCGAAAGCGTAACAGTAATTGTGACCATGGTACACCTCTATACCAATTATACAGCCTCCGCCTTCTTTTCCCTCAGCATCCATGCCAGCGGCGAAGCCAGCAGGACCAGTCCGGATGTCATCACAAGCACGGTCGGGAAGCCGTAATTCTCCGCCAGCGGACCGGTTAGCAACATGCCAAGCACGCCGGACGAGAAGATGAAGCCGAGGATCAGACCCGGATGCCAGCGCCATGCCGCCGGAGATGATACGCTGTGCCAAAACGACCATGATGCTGTGCACGGAGCCGGTACACGCGCCCGCCAGGGGAACCAGCACGTACAGCCATGGCGACCATCCGATGCGGCTCATGATGAAGATGGGAACGGCGGCAAGCAGAAGCGCCGTCGCCGCGACCTTGCGTTTTGCGATTCTGTCCCCGAAATAACCGCCGATCACATTGCCCAGCGCCGAGCCGCCCATGAACAAGCCCGCGATATTTCCGTAGGTGATGGCGCTCAAGCCCATGTCCTTGAGATATTTCGGGAAGAAATTGATCATGTTTGCCTGCGACCACGACTGAAGCGTTGCCACGAGCGCCAGCAGGATGATGAAACTCCAGGCGGCTTGCACGCGGATTTTCCCGTCCTCGCCTTTTGCTTTGGGGTGCGGATGGTTGTGCCTCAATTGATATGCGATCGCAAAACCGATCGGGATCGAGACGATGGGCAGGATGATCATGGCGGGCAGTCCCTTCCATGCCAGGATCAAACCGGTGATGACCGGCCCGATGAAATGTCCCAGTTGACCGGCCATGAAGAACAGCGACGCGGCGGTCGTCTCGCGTCCTTTAAGGCGGTGGCGTCCCTGCAGAGTGGCTTGGACGGCGCCGACAGGATGAAAGGAGGATGAACCGAGCGCGGCGACGATCAGGCTGAGCAGTCCCCAGGTCCCCGGGATGTAGACCGCGCCGGTGTAGAACACGGTCATCCAGAGCACGCCGCCAGCCGCCAGCCAGCGCGGTCCTACGCGGTCCGAGATCCAGCCAAAGAAGGGTTGTGTCAGCGCGGAGACCCAGACGTAGATGGCTGAATAGAGCGCGATCTGCGTTTCGGTCAAGCCGAGGTAGGTGAGCAGGACTGGACGGCTGGCGTTGAACACGTCCACCATGAAATGGCTCATTGCGACGGATGAGAAGAGCGAGTCGAAGAGTAGGGGCATGGCGATTTTACGATTTGGGATTTACGATTTCGGATTTTTGATTTTTGATTTCAGATTGGAAATAGAGATGATGTTCGAGGATGTATTCGTACACGTCAGGATGGAGGTAATAACGGAAAGGCTTCCCGTCCGCAATGCGACTGCGGATCTCGCGAGAGGCGATCTCGAGAAGCGGCGCGTCCACATAATGGACCTTGGAACTGATGCCCGGTAATTGCTGTTCCAACGCTTCGAGATCTTCCTGCTCGCCGGGACGCTGCATCACACCCACCCAGTGACAGGCTTGGAGGAGTTCCTGCGGACGGTTCCATGTGGGCAAGTCGCGCAGGGAGTCCCCGCCGATGATGGGGGTGATGTCCGCGTCTGGGTATTGCTGCGCGATCAATTCAACCGTGTCCATTGTGTAGTGCGGACCGGGGCGGTCCAGTTCGATGCGCGAGAGTTCGAAGGTAGGGTTGTCCTGAATGGCAAGTTGCACCATCGCCAGCCGATGCTCAACGGACGTGATACGTTGGTCCTGTTTGTGAGGCGGTTCGGGGGTGAGAATCCACAACAGGCGGTCAAGGTCGAGTTGCGAGAAGGCTTCAGAGGCAAGGATGAGATGACCGAGATGCGGCGGGTCGAAGGTGCCGCCGAAGAGTCCGATTTGGGGGCGAGGCATGCTCAGAGTATAACGCGTTCTTTTTGCCGGGACTTGTAACAAAATCCATTCGAGTGTAAAATGCTTAGCAGAATCAAGTTTTTGCTAAGCAAGGAGAAACCATGGTAATTCCCTCTGTAAAGGTGAGCAACAGATACCAGATCGCTGTCCCGCAACAGGCGCGTAAACGGCTGAAGATCAAAAGCGGCGACCGCCTGCTGGTTGATGTTCAGGACGGGATGATTGTTCTTCTTCCCGAGCCGCAGAGCTATACCCAGTCACTGGCGGGTTTGCACCGCGAGATATGGGAGAAATCCGCTGAATATATTATTGGGGAGCGAAACGCGTGGACCAACTCATCCAAAAGCTAGCGAAGGCAGGTGTTGTGGGTATTGACACGCCTGTTTTCATTTACCATCTTGAGGCGCATCCGCTGTATTCGTCCATGACCCATGAGATATTTTCAAGCATGGAAAATGGGAAATGGACAGGCATCACCTCGGCGATCACGCTTATGGAGATCAATGTCCATCCCTGGCAGGTTGGGCGGGAAGATGTGGCTCGAAAGTACGAGGCTCTTTTGGTGAATTTCCCCAATCTAAGCATTGTTAGCGTTGACCGTGATGTGGCACGGATCGCGTCCCAACTGCGGGCAAGATTTGGCGTTCGCCCGCCTGATGCTTTGCAAGTCGCCGCCAGCCTTGTGGCGGGGGCGAAATTGTACTTAACAAATGACCGTCGGTTATCAATCCTGCAATCACTGATTGAGGTGGTTGTGTTGGATGATTATCTATAAAAAGGTAACATATGAACCAGACTTATGATGCCATTGTGATCGGCGCGGGGGTGATCGGGGCGAGTGTTGCGTACAATCTCTCCCAACGCGGGTTGAAGGTTTTGATCCTCGAGCGGCAGACCGTCGGCGCGGGGGCGACCGGCGCCTCGAGCGGACTGGTCCGCATGCACTACGATATCGAGGTCGATTCGGCGCTGGCGTGGGAGAGTTTTCATTTTTTCAGGAACTGGCGCGAGCGCATCGGCGGGGACACTTCGTCTTCGCTCAGTACAAGCTGTGGTTTTCATAAAACGGGATTTTTGCAAATTGTTGCGCCTGACAAGAACGAACAGTTGCGTGCCAACGTTGCAATGCACAAGCGGCTGGGCATACTTACAGATGTAATCACGGCTGATGATGTGAATAAGATCGCTCCGATGATCAAAACGGACGATTTCGAACTCGCGGCGTACGAACCCGAGTCTGGCTACGCTGACCCAGTGTTGACGACCAATTCCTTCATCGAGAATGCCAAAGCGAATGGAACGGTCTTGAAGCAGGATTGCGAGGTGACCGGGATACGCGTCAGCGGGGGAAAGGTTCAGGGTGTGGATTCGAGCAAGGGGTCGTTTGACGCGCCGGTCGTCGTCAATTGCGCGGGGACGTTTGCAGTCGGATCGGGAAGATGGTCGGGGTAGAGATCCCGCTCGATACGTGGACGCATGATGTGGCGTTCGTGAAGCGTCCGCCGCAGGTTGGGTTGCATCCGACCGTGATCGATGACGCGCTGTCGATGTATTTCCGCCCCGAGGGTGAGTTGACGCTGGTGGCTCTGGAGGACGGCAACCGCATGGGCGAGGCGCCTGAAGCGGAGTTGGGGCGCGTAGATCCAGGATTTGTGATGCGCGCGATTGACCGCATCTGCCAGCGCGTGGACGGTATGGAGGAGGGCGCGCTGCATTCGACGCATGTGGGGCGCGACGGTTTGACACCCGACCAGCGCGCCGTCATGGGCAAGGCGGGGCCTGATGGATTTTATGTTGCCTGCGGTTTCAGCGGCACAGGTTTCAAGTTGTCGCCTGCGGTCGGTGTTTGCATGAGCGAGTTGATCCTGGATGGACGCGCGAAACTGGTGGATATTTCCTCGCTCACTCTGGAGCGTTTTGCGCGCGGCGAGTTGCTGCACGGCGAACATTCGTATGGCGATATCTGGAAGTAGTGTTTGGAGAAGGCGTTTTATGAGTACAAAAGCCCGTTACGAGGAACTTAAGGCAGAGATCGGCAAACACAATTATCTGTATCACGTCAAAGACGCGCCGGTCATCAGCGACTTGGAATTCGACAGACTGCTGAACGATCTCAAGCAGATCGAAGCCGAGCATCCTGATTGGATCACTTCCGATTCGCCGACGCAACGCGCGGGAGCCAAGCCTGCCGACCGTTTCGAGAAGGTTCGCCACCCCGCACCCATCCTCTCGCTGGCGAACGCTTTCGGCGCGGACGATGCACGTGCGTGGCTGGAACGAGTCTCCAAAATTGATGACCGCGTGGAGAAGGCAAGGTTCATCGTCGAGCCAAAGATAGACGGATTGTCTGTTGTTTTGCAGTATCGTGATGGTTTGTTCGTGCAAGGCGCAACACGTGGAGATGGGGAAGTGGGCGAGGACATCACGTCCAATTTGCGGACGGTGCGGGCGATCCCGCTCAAGATACCAGTGGAGGCAAATGCTAAAGTGTCAGTACCCAGCCGTCTGGTCGTGAGAGGCGAGGCGTTCATCCCGATCAAGGAATTCGAGGAATTGAACCGCAAACTCGAGGAGGCGGGCGAGAAGACGTATCTCAATCCGCGCAATACGGCGGCGGGATCGTTGCGTCAGCTTGACCCAAAGTTGACGGCCTCGCGCCCGATCACGATGTTGGTGTATCAGATCATCCATTCGGAGGGCGGAAAGGTGCCGACCTCCCAATGGGAGATTTTGGAGTATCTCAAGGCGCTGGGTTTTCCTGTGACGGATGTGGCGAAGCGGTTCAACAATCTGGAAGATGCGATTGCCTACACCGAAACATGGAACGAGGGCCGCGACAGCCTGCCCTACGAAGCGGACGGCATGGTCATCAAGATCGACGACCTGACGCTTGCGGGCGAGTTGGGTTTCGTGGGCAAGGACCCGCGCGGCGCGATCGCGTTCAAGTTCCCAGCCCGCGAGGTGACAACAACCCTGAACGACATCGGTGTGGCGGTGGGACGCACGGGCGTGTTGACCCCGTATGCCGTGCTCGAAGCGGTGGAGATTGGCGGCGTGATCGTGGAACGCGCCACACTGCATAACTTCGATTACATCGCGGAGAAGGATATTCGCGTCGGTGACCGCGTGTTGGTCAAACGCGCGGGCGAGGTGATTCCGTATGTCATCGGTCCCGTGGTGGACGCGCGTTCGGGCAGGGAGAAAAAGTTCAAGCCGCCGCAGACTTGTCCCGCCTGTGGACAGCCCGTGGAACATTTCGAGGGCGAGGTGGCATGGTATTGCGTCAATGCCGCCTGCCCGGCGCAGTTGGTGCGGAATATCGAACATTATGTCTCACGCGGCGCAATGGATATTGTCGGGTTGGGCATCAAGATCGTGGAGCAGTTGATCGCGGAAGGTCTGGTCAAGGATGTGGCGGACCTATACACGCTTACGAAAGAGCAGCTGCTTGAGTTGGAAGGCTTCAAGGACAAGAAAGCCGATAACTTATTGACCGCCATTGAAAATTCAAAGGGACAATCTTTGGCAAGGTTCATTGCCGCGTTGGGTATCCATGGTGTGGGCGAAGTGATGGCGGGCGACCTCTCACGCAAATTCGAAGATCTGGATGCGCTCTCGAAAGCCAAAGCGGATGATCTGATGCAGATCGAAGGAGTGGGTCCCAATATCGCCGAATCCATAGTGGATTGGTTTTCACGTCCCATCAATCAAAAGGTGTTGAAGAAGTTGAAGTCGGTGGGGATGTGGCCAAAAGGAGGGACGTCGAATGTCGAAGGTCCAAAGTCAGATGCGTTTGCAGGGCTGACGTTCGTTGTCACAGGGACGTTGCCCACGTTCTCGCGCGACGATGCGAAAGCGTTCATCGAGTCACACGGCGGCAAGGTGACGGATGGCGTCAGCAAGAAGACGGGTTATCTGGTATTGGGCGAGAATCCCGGTTCCAAGTTCGAGAAGGCGAAGGCGCTGGGGGTCAAGATCATTGGCGAAGAGGAATTGAAGATTTTGGCTGGCGGATAGTCTTGAATTGGGGACCTGTATCACCCCTTCGGGGTTTTTGAAATACGACGATCCGGGTTCTAGAGTAATTTCATCCCTTCGGGATTGGTTGATCGGTGAGGATAATCCCGAAGGGATGATAGGATTGTAAAAGCGAAGGCAAAGTGAAATAAATCCCGTAGGGATGACATAATTCATGTACCACCCAAGATGACACCCCGTTGGATTTCGATTAATGGATTTCTCATCCCCCCCACAAAAATACTTCGGGATTGATTGACGAAGAAACATAATCCCGAAGGGATGACATGGTTCAAAATTGGAGGTGAAGCATGGCTGGCACATTTTCCCAAATCTACATCCAAATCGTCTTTGCTGTGCAGGGACGCCAAAACCTCCTGCAAAAAGAATGGAGGGATGAAGTGTTCAAGTACATGGCAGGGATCATCAAGAATAAGGGACAAAAACCGATCATTGTCAACGGCGTGGAAGACCATGTTCATGTTTTCGTTGGATTGAAACCTTCGATGGCGTTATCCAATCTGGTGCGGGACATCAAGAACAACACATCCAATTTCATCAACGATCACGCGTGGATCAAGGGCAGGTTCAACTGGCAGGATGGTTATGGAGCGTTTTCATACAGCCATTCGCAAATCGGGGATGTATACAACTATATTTTGAATCAGGAGAAGCATCACGCCAAACAGACATTCAAAGACGAATACCTGGAGTTTCTAAAGCGGTTCGAGATCGAGCATGATGTGAAATATTTGTTCGAATGGATTGTGTAAAATTTGGCGTGTAGGCAAACGAGTTTTTTCTGGTGCTCACTGAACCTGTTCTGAATCGATCTTTGTTACAAAGTTGCCGAACCACGAATACCTTATGATAAAATCCAACCCGTTTTGACACAAAGGACGCCTTGGGGGAGCATGATGCCTTTGTGAATTTATCTATTTCGGAGAAAACCATGCCGCGTCGTTCATTGACTCGCCTGTACCAGGACGAGTTCTCAGGTTATTCGCTCCCCAAATTTCAACAGGACCTGCTCGCAGGTCTGACCGTTGCTGCGGTTGCGCTTCCGCTGGCACTGGCGTTCGGGGTCGCCTCGGGCGCATCCGCCGCGGCGGGATTGGTCACCGCCATCCTCGCGGGTTTCATCATGGGTGCTCTCACAGGCGCGCCGTTCCAGATCAGCGGACCCACAGGCGCGATGTCCGCGGTGCTGATCGTGCTCGTGCAACGCTACGGTCTCGAAGGCATCTGGGTCGCGGGTCTGTTCTCGGGCGCGCTCCTGCTCCTCATCGGCCTCCTGCGCCTCGGCCGCTTCATCGCCTTCATCCCCGCGCCCGTCATCAGCGGCTTCACCTCGGGCATCGCGCTCATCATCTTCATCGGTCAAATTGACAACTTCCTCGGCGTCAAAACCCCCGCCACTGAGACCGCCGCGCAAAAATTCCTCGGATATTTCCAGTGGCGGATTCTCGCCCGACTACCAATCCCTGATTCTCGGCCTTGTCGTCATTGCGACGATGCTGTTCATGCCGAAAAAATGGACGGCGCGTTTCCCCGCCTCGCTCCTTGGACTGATCCTTGCCACGCTTCTCAACTGGACCCTAAATTGGTCCGCCCCAATGATCGGAGCCATCCCGCAAACGCTTCTCCTCAACGACCGCCTCAGCCTTGCCAACATCCCGTGGACGAATCTCCCCGAGTTCATCGCTCCCATCCTGACGATCACCGCGCTCGGAGCAGTGGAATCGTTGCTGGCTGGCGCAGTCGGTTCCAACATGACCGGCATCCGCATGCAGGCGAATCAGGAGCTGATCGCGCAGGGTGTAGGCAACATGCTCATCCCGTTCTTCGGCGGAGTCCCTGCCACGGCGGCGATCGCCCGCTCCAGTGTGGGGATCAAATCCGGCGGGCAGACCCGCCTCGTGAGCATCGTCCACGCGGTGGGATTGTTGCTCTCGATGTTCCTGCTTGCTCCGTTCATGAGCCGAATTCCCCTGGCAGCATTGGCGGGTGTCTTGATGGTGACCGCCGTCCGCATGAATGAATGGGACGCGATCAAATTCATCTTCGGCAAGCGCTTCAAGACCGACATGATCGCTTTCTCGGTCACGATGCTTGCCACAATTGTCCTTGACCTGACTCAAGCCATTCTGATCGGTTCCTTCCTTGCAGGAGCGGTCTTCCTGAATAAGATCGCCAGCATTGACATCGAAGTCCAGGAAATAGACGTTGACCGCCTCAGGCAAAAGGGAATCGAGACCGCGGGCAAATGCCAGCATGTGCGCGTGGCATTCCTCACGGGTCCGCTGTTCTTTGCGGCGACGGGGCAGTTCAATGAAGCGTTCCAAAACCTCAAGGATACACATGCCTTGATCCTTTCGATGCGCGGGGTATCGCTCATTGACACGGCTGGCATTGAAGCGATCCACCGTTTGTATGAACGGCTCCACAAGCAGGGCGGCACGCTCATGTTCGCGGGAGTCCACGACAACGCGTACAACATGATGAAGCGCGGCGGGTTGCTGGAAACCATCAGCGAGAAGAACTTCTTCTGGTCCAGCGACCAGGCCATCGTCGAGGCGGAGAAGCGGGGATGTAAGTTTTGTCCGCAGGAGTGATAAGATAGGTGACAGTCACTTTGAGGAGAAAAGGAAATCATCATGACCAAAATTCTCAACTGGGGATTGCTCTCCACGGCGCGTATTAACCGCGCGTTGATCCCTCCGCTTCAAGTTTCAAAACGGAATCATCTACTGGCGGTTGGTTCGCGTTCACAGGCGATTGCAGAAGCGTATGCCAAAGAGAAAAAGATCAAGCGTGCCCATGGTTCATACGAAGCTCTGCTCGCCGACCCTGAAATCGACGTGATCTACAACCCGCTTCCGAATCACCTGCACGCCGAATGGACGATCAAAGCCGTGGAGGCGGGCAAGCATGTCTTGTGTGAAAAGCCGCTTGCACTGACTGTGTATGAAGTGGATGCGATTAAATCTGCCGCGCATAAACACGGACGCGTCGTTGCGGAGGCGTTCATGTACCGCCATCATCCGCAAACGCTGAAGGTGCATGAACTTGTCAAAAGCGGTTCGCTTGGGACTTTGAAACTGATCCGCGGCTCTTTTACCTTTGTCATATCCCAGAATGGGGATGTGCGCTTGAATCCCGAATGGGGGGGCGGCAGCATCTGGGATGTGGGCTGCTATCCCATTAGTTACGCGCGGACAGTTGTCGGGGAGGAACCGCTTGAGGTGTTTGGCTGGCAGGTTACAGGTCCAACAGGGATCGATGATACGTTTGTCGGTCAGATGAAATTCAAGGATGATGTCCTGGCTCAATTCGATTCCAGTTTCGTCATCCCGTTCCATTCCTTCATGGAGATCGTCGGGAGCGAAGGGACGTTGAACATCCCGCGCCCGTTCAAGCCCGGTGTCAACGAGAAGATCTACCTGACGCGCGGCGAGAAGACCGAGACGCTCACTGTCAAAGGGCAGGAATTGTATATTGGCGAGGTCGAGGATATGGCGGATGCGATCCTGCTGGGTAAGGACCCGCGCGTGTCTCTGGATGATTCGCGTGCAAATGTCGCTGTGATCTCGGCTTTTCTTGAATCGGCGCGCAACGGTATCCCGGTAAAACCCCATAACTAGACAGAACTTCGTCCCTCTGCTACACTTTCGCCATTAATTTCCTGGAGGATTGGCATGGATGTACACACCACTGATGATGCAGTAACACGCCGTATCAAGGCTTTGACGGATCGCGTCTCCTATGTGAAGGCGAATGACCTTTATTTTTACAACCAACCCATTGATGAGATCCTGCCCGGTATGCGTGTCCGTGTGCGCGGCCGCGAAATGGGCATGTACGCGTCGTATAGTTACCTGGGCTTGATCAATCATCCCCGCATCAATGAAGCCGCGAAGAAGGCTGTGGATAAATTCGGTACAGGTACAAACGGTGTCCGTTCCCTGGCAGGCACGTTGACGATCCACACGGAACTCGAAGAGACCATTGCAAACTTTAAGCATACCGAAGCCGCCATTACGTATTCATCTGGTTATGCCACCAATTTGACCGTTGTTTCCACCCTGATGGGACGCGGCGATTACGTCTTCTCGGACAAGCTGAACCACGCCTCCATCGTGGACGGGTGCCTGATGTCCGGCGCGGAATTCCGCCGCTTCCGCCACAATGACATGGAGCACCTCGAAGGCCTGCTCAAGAACGCACCGGTCGATGTTGCCAAACTGGTCATCGCCGATTCCGTCTTCAGCATGGACGGTGACATCATCGACCTGCCGAAGATGGTGGAATTATGCAATCAATACAAAGCCTGGCTGATGATCGATGAGGCTCATTCTGTGGGTGTGTTGGGCGAAAAAGGCACAGGCATCGAAGAGTACTTCAACATGTACGGCTCCATTGACATCAAAATGGGGACGTTAAGCAAGACCATCCCTTCGGTGGGCGGGTATGTTGCGGCAAATAAAGACATCATTACCTACCTGCGCCATGCCAGCCGCGCCTATATCTTCTCTGCCGCGTTGCCGCCCGCACAAGCCGCCGCCGCGAATGAAGCCTTCAAGGTCATCCTCGACGAACCGTGGCGCATCCAGCGTCTCAATGAGAATACGAAACAGTTCATCCACGGGCTGAAGAGCATGGGCTTCGACACCATGCTGACCGAGACCGCCATTGTCCCAGTATTGTGCGGCGACGACGATACCGCCTTTGCGATGACGCGCGAAGCGCAACACAATGATGTGTTCGTCCTGCCCGTTGTATCGCCTGCCGTGCCGGAAGGGCTTGCCCGCCTGCGCGCCACTGTCACTGCCGCGCATGAACCGAGCGAGATCGAACGCGCCATGGATGTCATCGGCGAGGCGGGGAAGAAGCTGGGTATCATTAAATAGAGATAAGCGTTTTTTCTTTAGACCCGTATATCGAGCGATATACGGGTCTTTTATTTAATTCTGATAGTCCTTGAGAGAATTTTAAAACAGATTTCTAATATATGTTTTTTAGAATACGGGTAACAAATAAACATTAAAGACCTTAAAGGTCATTGAGACCTTTAAGGTCTCATAAGATAACGGAGTTGAGACTATGAAATGGCAATGGAAACTTGGACGTTTTGCAGGGATAGACGTGTTCGTGCACGCCACCTTCCTCCTGCTCATCGGCTGGGTCGGGTACAGCCACTGGGTCGAGCATCAGAATTGGGGGGAGGTCTTGAACGGCGTTCTGTTCATCCTCGCATTGTTCGCTTGTGTGGTCCTGCATGAATACGGTCACGCGCTGACCGCCCGCAAGTACGGCATCAAGACCCGCGACATCACGTTGTATCCCATCGGCGGTGTGGCCCGTTTGGAACGCATGCCGGATAAGCCGATCGAGGAGCTGTGGGTTGCCCTGATGGGACCTGCCGTCAACGTCGTCATCGCCGCGACCATCTTTACGGTTCTATTCCTGACGGGAAGCCTGGTCCCGCTCACCGACCTGACCGTCGCCTCGGGCTCTTTCCTCGAACGACTGCTGGTGGTCAACGTTTCGCTGGTGCTGTTCAATCTTCTGCCTGCCTTCCCCATGGACGGCGGACGCGTGCTGCGGGCATTGCTTGCCATGCGCATGGACTATGTCCGCGCGACGCAGATCGCCGCAAACATCGGTCAGGGCATGGCGTTCCTGTTCGGGTTCATTGGATTGTTCAGCAATCCCTTCCTGCTCTTCATCGCCTTCTTCGTGTATATCGGCGCTTCGCAGGAAGCCAGCATGGTGCAGATGAAGAACTCCATCAGCGGCATTCCCGTGACACGCGCGATGCAGACCGATTTCCGCACGCTCAACCCGTCCGATTCGCTGGCTCGCGTGGTTGGACTGATCCTGGCAGGATCGCAGCACGATTTCCCCGTGGTGGATGCCGCGGGTCGAGTGGCAGGCGTCCTTGAGCGTGACGCGTTCATGCGGGCGCTCACCCAGCATGGACAGTCCGCTCCGGTCATGGATTTTGTCCGTCGCGACCTGCCGGAAGTGGACTCCTACGAAATGCTCGAAATGGCGCTCATGCGCCTGCAGGAGGTCGGCGCAAAGACCCTGCCTGTTACACACGGCGGGCAGTTGGTAGGTGTCATCACGGCGGAAAATGTGACGGAATACCTGATGATCCGTTCCGCTTTGAAGACCGCCACCACCAGCCTGCCGCAATCGATGTGATAAGAAGATTCTTAATTGAAATTGGGCACGTTTGAAACCACTGTATAATCTGAATTCTCCCGAAGGGATCTGCCGTCCAGAATTGGATGCATGGTCGTCAAGTCTGCCCTGATTATAGCGGAGCATGAAAAGGCAGGACCATCGCCGAAAGTGTTTCGCGGCGCTGGTCCTTTTTTGTAATGCGAGCCCGGGCGGAACTGCGGCTTTATGAACTTAAGGTGATCAAAATGCTCGACTCACTGGAACAAACGATACTTTCCGCGCTACAGGTCATCTTCGACCAGTTTGGCTGGGCCGGCGTCTTCGCCTTGATGATCTTCGAGAACGCTACCGGCATTACGCCTGCCGAGATCATCCTTGCCTTTGCAGGCTGGATGCTGATAGAGCGGCACGGCATCCCGCCGACCTTCATCCCACTTGCGGGAGTGTATGCCGGGCTGGGTAGCGCCATCGGCGCTTCCATCACCTACTGGGTGGCGCGCATCGGCGGTCGCCCGTGGATCGAACGGTCTGCAAAATTCTTCCGCATCAACATGGTCTACATCGAGCGCATCGAGGACCAGGTCCGCCAGTGGGGCGCAGGCATTGTGCTGGTGGGTCGTTTTTTACCAGCGGCGCGCACGCTCGTCAGCATTCCGGCCGGGTTGGTCAAGGTTCCCTTTCCCAAGTTCTTTCTCGCCACATTTGCAGGCGCTTACGTTTGGTGCACGGTGTTGATCGGCGCGGGTTACGTCCTCGGTCACGAGTGGATGTTGATCAGCGAATACGTCAAAACACACCTGCCGCTGGTCTTTGCGATCATCCTTGCGGCGGTCGCATCCTACCTTGTCTATCACTTCCGCGTGTACGTCCCCGTGCTGGCATGGGTACGTTTCCCAAAAAAGAAGACGGATTGAGGCTTGCACGAACTGGTGTCTGCGTCATCCGAACAGCCAGCGTGCCATGCCGAGATACAGTGGTATGCCGAGGGTGATGTTGAACGGAAATGTGATCCCCAGAACGGCGGTCAAGGAAAGGGAAGGATTGGCGTTCGGGACCGCCACCTTCATGGCGGCAGGCGCGGCGATATAGGAAGCGCTCGCAGTCAGCACCCCCAGCAGGGTTGCCCCACCCAGGCTCAGACCGGTCAACCAGCCGGCGGTCACCCCGATCATTCCATTGAGAATGGGCAATACGATCCCTGCCGAAGCCAGGAACAAGCCAACCTTCTTGACATCCGCCAACCGTTCGGCTGTGACCACTCCCAATTCCAGAAGAAAGAAACTGAGCACGCCTTTGAACGGTGCCACGAAGAAGGCCTCGGTGGCTTTCAATCCGTTTTCGCCTGAGAGCGCGCCAATCAGCAGGCCACCGACCAGCAGGACCACGCTCTTGCTCAATAGTGCTTCGTGGAGAAAGAACCGCCAGTTGATGGGAGTGCCTGCCCCATTTGTGTCTGCCAGCCTCCGTGCGCGTCCCGCCAGGATGACCCCCACAATGATGGCTGGCGACTCCATCAATGCCAGCAGGGTGTTCATGAAGCCGTCATGGGTGATCTGCAGGGTATCCAGCATGGTCACTGCCGCCGCGAAGGTCACAGCGCTGACCGACCCATAGTGTGCCGCGATCGAAGCGGAGTCATCGCGAGACAGTCGGCCGAACCTCCTCATAACCGGATAACAATACAACGGGATCAGCACCCCCAGCGCTATGCTGACCAGCCCCGGCAGGATCAGTTCGCCGAGCCCTGTGCGGGCGATCTCCACCCCGCCTTTGAATCCGATGGTGAATAGCAGGTAGATCGTCATGGACTCGTACAATGCTTTCGGCACGCGCAGGTCGGAGCCGAGGCGCCCGGCTGTCAGGCCGAGCGCATAGCACAATACCATTGGCGAGAGAATGTTGGAAAGGATCGATTCCATGGTTGGTTGCTTCCTTGGCAGGGTGATAACGCGGGCTGGAAGGGTCTTTGGCGGTCGCGCCCGGTTCAGGTCCGGTCTGAAACGGTTCCCATCCCCGTCAGGCAGGCTTCTGCCTAGCGGATCGTTCCCAGGTCCTTTGCAAGGATCTGTCTGTCGTCCCCATCCTGGATTTGCGCCAGCATTTCACGCGCGTTCTCAAGATACACCTTCATGATCACCCTGTTTTTCGCGATCATCTCTGCGCGTGCCAGGGTCTCGTAGGCATAGCCTTTGAAAAAGGGCGACAGCTCCTTTGCATATTGCAGGGACAGCAGCCCATATCTTCGCGCGTTGTTTGGCTGTCCGATTAAACAATACACGCGTGAGACCTGCCAATATCCAATGGACAGATGTTTTGATGTGACATCTTCGCGCTGTGTCCAATGCCAGAGGGATGCAATGGCTGTATGCAGCATTTCCATGCTCTCCTCGGTGGAACGACCGCCGTCCTTGTCCATGTTGTCCCATGTTTTGTTGAAACAATCGGTCGAAAAATATCTATGAGCCTGCTGAATGTCAAAATTCGGTGTATCCGCCATGGTAAATCCTTGTTTGGTTGATAAATTTTTGGAGAATATAATGTCCCGGGGATCAACGATCTGGTTGTTCCCGGGACTACTTAACGAGTTTTACAAGTTGCGGTCTTGAGTTGGGAACGCGCTTGACCTCTCCGCGCGCTTCCATGTCCAGCTTGACGGTGGTCACATACCAAGTGACCGAGCCGTCGAATATGCCTCGCACTTCTTTTTCCACTGCGCGGGCAAGTTTCATAAAGGGCATTTCCTTGTTTTGTCCCAGGGTGGAAAGGATCGCTTTATGAATGATGTCGTATTTTTCCCTGCTAATGTTCACACCCTGTTTTTTGTCAGGATGAAGCGTGCGAATCGTTTCCTTCATGAACTCCTCCTCGTGAGCAGGGGTATTTTACACCCAACCGCGGACTTCTGTTGGTTTGATTCTGATGGCTGCCGAATATTCCTCGCTGAATTCCTTCGGGGTCGCATTCAAACCAAGGATGCCGGTTTTATACTTTCTCATATACGCAGGCAGTTTATGAGCGGGCAAGGCCTGGTGATCAATGGATGCCTGGCCGTTAAAGACGATTACATTCTTTTCCCCGGCGTTGTCGGTGGTGTTGAAATGCAGGGACACCTTGGGATTGTTCTTCACATGTTTGACCTTGTACGCGTTCGGCTGGCTGAAGATCAAGAACGAATTGCCGTCCCAAACGAACCAGACCGGCCTCGGTTGAGGCGCGCCTTTTGCATCCACTGTTGTCAACCAGACAAAGTACTGATTTTTAAGGTGTTTCTTGATTGCGCGTCCAAATTTGGAGTTGAAATCTAACATCAGGTTCCTCCTACTTCAATCTCTCAACGACCAACTCTGCCACATCCTTCACCTGGATTTCTCCGCCGTCCGCCTTGGCTGCATCGTTCATCATCGTCAGACAGAATGGACATCCCACTGCGATGGTGTTTGCCCCCGTCGCTTTGGCTTCCTGGAACCTCGCCTCATTCACCCGGCCTGAACCTGCCTCCTCCTCTTTCCACATTTGTGCGCCGCCCGCGCCGCAACAGAAGGACTTGGCCCCATTGCGCGGCATCTCAATGTTGGTTACACCGGCGGAAGTCAACGTGTCCCGCGGCGCGTCAGTGACTTGATTGTGCCTGCCCAGATAACACGGGTCATGGAAGGTAACTTTCATATTGTCGCCGTCCAAATTCATCGAGATCTTCCCTGCACCGACCAGTTCATTGATCAACTGCGTGTGATGGATGACCGTATAGTTCCCACCGAAGGCAGGATACTCATTCCTGATCGTATGCAGACAGTGCGGACAAGTTGTCACGATGCGCTTCGGCGCAACCTCATTCAATATTTCCACGTTCTGTGTCGCCAGGCCGAAGAAAATGTCCTCCCGTCCCGCACGTCGAGCGGAATCGCCCGTGCAGGCTTCGTTCTTTCCGAGAACAGCGTAATTGACTCCCGCCGCATTCAATATCTTTGCAAAGGCTTGGGCGGTTTTTTGTGCGCGAGCATCCGTCGCAGGAGCGCAACCGACCCACCATAAGATATCAGGTTCGGGATTCTGCTCGATGGTCGGTACTTTCAAGCCTTCCGCCCATTTCATGCGGTCGGCCTGCGAAACGTTCCACGGATTCATGATTTCGCTCCATGCCTTTGAAGGCGTTTTCCAATTGCTTCGGGAAACTGACTTTCCATCATCGACAGATTGCGGCGGATGTCGAGAATATCGCGCATTGGCTCATTGCCGACAGGACAGATGTCCACGCATGCGCCGCACGAAGTACAAGCCCAAACCGCCTCTTCGCCGATCAATTCCTTCATCGGCACGTCGGTCGCGCCACCGGCATTCAAGTGATAACGCTTGTTGATCTCCAGCGCGGCTGGCGAGAGCAGCTTGCCTGTGTAATAGGCAGGGCAGACCTCCTGGCATCGGAAACACATGATGCAGGCGTAGCTGTCCATGATCTGTTCCCAGCCCAGGTCCTTCATCTTCGACGCACCGAACTGCTCAATGGACTGGTCGTCGAGGTTGATATAAGCCAGCTCTCCGATGGATTTGCGCTCAGGCTTCAATGCAAAGTTCAACGGGGCAAAGAACAGGTGGATGTGCTTTGAATACGGGAAATAGGGCAGGAATGCGACCACTGCGCCGATGGACAGCCAGAACATGACGCGTTCGCCGGTGAGCAAGGCATTCGCGTCAACACCTGACCATAAGCCTGCCACCGCCGAAATGAACGGTTGCCAACGGTCATAACCTGTTTCTGCGATGAAAAAGGATTCGCCCAACAGCCGCGCCGTGTTATGGGTGAGAATGAAAACCGCAACAATGGCTGAATCGCGCAGGATGCCGAAGCGTGCTTTGGGGTGAAGCAAGGTCGACTCGCGCGTGGACAGGGTTGCGGGTCGGAGGAGGAAGCGGCGCATGATCATTGCGATCATGCCTATGAGGATCGCCACATTCGCCACGTCCGCAAGCAGACGATAGGCGTCCCCGAACAGGCCAAGATGCTCAAGCAGTTTAAAGTTGGTATAAGCGTAGATCAGATCCGCAAGATTGATGAGAAGGAAGGAGAGAAATCCCCAGCCGATCAGCCCGTGCAAAATACTCGGCCACAGCCTGAAACGAAATACAGGCTGGAATAATCCCACCTTGAGAATGAGATCGCCGATCCGTTTCCAGATAAGGCTCCAGTTGGGTTTTCCCTGTCCGCTGGAGATGTGACCGATGATACGTTGAACGCCTTTATAGGTGAAATAGAGGGATGCGAGGGTTGCAAGCACAAAGAGGATTTTTTCGATCGGTGACAGCATGGTTCCTCCATAAAACAAGCGAAGCATTGACCCTGTTTGGGACCTGCCTCGCCTGTTGTAGTTATTGTGGTCTGATTGCAGATACGGTTTGCAATAAAGCCATGCCTTTAGTGTAGCATAACTTCACGCAACTTGTTCGAAATTCACCAGGCTTTCCCAGATCTCATTGTTGATCTTTTCGTATTGCGATTTTACAAAATCCCAGAACAGGGACTGCGCCCGCGTGAAGGGGATGCCGATGTGCCGCGCCATGTGGATCTTGCGGCGCAGGTCCAGTCCATCCACCTCCACTTTTTTGATCAGCCCCAAAGCCAGTCCGCGCGCCGCGACCATTTCAGAGACGAAGGCGATCCCCACTCCGCGTTCCACCGACATTGCCACCGCCTCCATACTGCCCAGTTCCATGACCACGTTGAGGTTGTCAACAGTGATCTGGTACTGTTTCAATCCCTCCATGACAGTTTCGCAGGTGCCAGTCGTCTCCTCGCACTTGATGATCGGCTGGTCGGTCAGGTCAGAGGGGAGGGCGTGACCATATTCCACCCAGGGGTGGTTCGGGGGAACAATGAGGACAATGCGGTCCTCGAAGAAGGGCATGGATACGATGTCGCGGTGCTCGATCAACTTGCTGGAGACCCCGATCGGGATCATGCGGTTGATCAGGCGTTCCACCACCGTGTCACGGCTGAGCACTTTGACGCTCGGATGCACCGCCGGGTATTCGCGTTGGAATTTGGACAGCAGGATCGGCAGGAGGTATCGTCCTGCGGAGGTGGAACAGCCGATCAACAGTTCGCCTCCAATCTGGTGGTTGACTTCCTGCAGGCTGTCTTCAAGCAGGCGTGCGGCGAGCAAAACCTCGCGCACCATCGGCAGGATGGTTTGTCCCGCCTCGCTCAGTTCGACCGAACGCCCGCCGCGGATGAAGAGTTCCATGCCGTAGGCGCGTTCCATTGCCTGGATGTTCTGGCTGACCGCAGACTGTGACATGTGCAGTCGTTTGGCGGCTTTGCTGAAGTTCAGTTCCTCCGCCGCCACAAAAAATACACGCAAATTGGATAGTTCGATCATTTTTCTCTCCGCTATAAGAAGCGCTGATGTGTTTCTGGTGTAAGGATAAGCGGTTGTCATGATCGCGCCTAGTGAGAAAAGTCAATACTTGCCAGTGACAGTCAAACAAGAAACGTGCCATATGAAAACTGCCCGCGGGAGCCCCGCGGGCAGTTTTTGGGAAGCTTGGTTATCCTGCGGTGGAGACCGGTAATTCTGCCCCGGTCCAGGCATTCATGCCGCCACCGAGGTTGCGGACGTTGGTGTAGCCCAGCATGCGCAGGTACATCATGACGATGGAACCGCGGTGACCGGACTGGCACAGCACCACGATGGGGGCGGCCTTGTCGGCGGGGAGTTGGGCGAGGTTGGCGGGCACGTCGTTGATGGCGATGTTGACGGCGCCTTCAATGAAGCCGGCTTTGAACTCGTCAGCCGTGCGGACATCCATAATGAATGGGACGGTGGCGCTGGTCAGTTCGACGTTGAAGTCGGCGGGTTTGACGGTGTAGAAGCCTTCAGGCAGGGCGGTGAGGAAGGCGTTGAGGTTCGCCAGACGGGTGGCATCCACTTCGGGAGCGGTACCAGCAACCGGGGCGGCGGGAAGCGTGCCTGTCTCCACGGGGAGTTCGGCTTTCTTCCAGGCGCCGATTCCGCCGGCGAGGTTCTTCACGTCGGTGTATCCGAGCAGTTGCAGGGCGGACATGAGCATGCCGCCGCGGTGGCCGGAGGCGCAGTAGATGACGATGGGCTGGTCCTTGGCGGGGAGTTTGTCGAGGTTGTTGAGGACTTCGCGCACGGGGATGTTGACCGCGCCCTTGATGTAGCCGTCTTTTTCGAGTTCGGCGGCTTCGCGCACGTCGAGCAGGAAGGGCGCCTTTTCAACGAGGGCGGTGTTGAGATCGGGGGCTTTGACGGTGTAGTAGCCCGCGGGCATGGCGGTGAGGTAGTCGCTCCAGACGGTGGGCCAGTCCACCCAGCCTTCGACGGGGAGTTTGGCGGCTTTCCAGGCGTTGAGTCCGCCGGCAAGGTTGACGACGTTTTCATAGCCCATCAGGCGCAGGCCCATCATGACGATGGAGCCGCGGTGACCGGAGACGCAGTTGATGACGATGGGGGCGTCTTTCGCGGGGACTTTGTCGAGGCTGTTGAATATCTCCTGCATGGCAACGTTTACGGCGCCTTCGATGTGACCATCCTTGCCAAATTCCTCCGCCGTGCGGATGTCCACGATGGTGGGCGGGGTGGCGCTGGTGAGTTCTTCAGCAACCTTGTCGGATTTCATGGCGTAGAAATCGTCCGGCATCGCGGTGAAGAAGCCGTTGAGCATGTCGAACAGGGGCTGGTCGGCGACGATGGGGGTGCTGATCGCCTCGGGAGCCGCAGGCATGGAGCCGGTGGCGACGGCGAGGTTGGCTTTCTTCCACGCGCCGAGGCCGCCTGCCAGGTTGCGGACGTTGGTATAGCCGAGCAGTTTAAGCGCGGCCATGGTCATGCCGCCGCGATGACCGGAGGCGCAGTAGATCACGATGGGTTCATCGAGGCCGGGCAGTTTGTCGAGGTTGGCGAGCACTTCGCGCACCGGGATGTTGACGGCGCCTTC
Source organism: uncultured Chloroflexia bacterium (assembly GCA_963718215.1). Taxonomy (GTDB): domain Bacteria; phylum Chloroflexota; class Anaerolineae; order Anaerolineales; family Villigracilaceae; genus Defluviilinea. The sequence goes on along the minus strand of CAVQYK010000024.1, from coordinate 635,443 downwards.
GATGTAGCCGTCTTTCTCCAATTCAGCGGCTTCGCGCACGTCGAGCAGGAAGGGCGCCTTGTCCGCCAGTTCTTCGTTGAGTTTGGCGGCAGGGACGGTGCCATACCCTTTATCGGCGGGGAGTTCGGCGATCAGGGCGGTGAAGAGCGCCTGCGCATCGGGCGCGACGACGACCGGCTCTTCCACAACGGGAGCCTGCGGCTCTTCGACAACCGGCGCCTGCGGTTCTTCCACGACAGGCTCGGCGGCGGGCGCACACGCGCCCAGGATCAGGCTGAATATCATCAGCAGACCCAGTAAAACTTGCAACTTCTTGGACATTTTGACTTCTCCTTTGATTTTTTTATTGATCAAGCTACTCTTGTAACTTGTGGCAACCAAGGCAGTATTCGTAGTTCGTATGCTCCTCCAGCGCGGCATGGCAGGTTGTACAGGCATCAGGCTGGAAGTCCGTATGCGTGGCGGGCATCTGCGGCGCGGATTGGATCACCTCGAGCGATGGGGGAAGCGTGTCCACCACGACCGTGAGATTGGCCTCCAATTCCTCCGCCTTGACCTTGTCTGACGTCAGGAACAGGTCGGCGTTGCCGCCATGACACTTCTCGCATGAGGCGTTCTGCGGGGTGTTGCGCTGGATGTTGTGAGGCGTCGTATACATCCAGGTGGGCAGGGCGTTGAAGTTCGGCAGGAGGTTCTCGCCGTAGAACTGGTAACTCGTGGGAGAGATCGGCACATGCCGCACCGGAACGTACCTGTACGGCCGCCCCTCCGTCGGATTTGGATTGCGCCCGATCAGGAACGTGGAATAGGTTGCCTCAGTCTCAAAGAACGGATTCCCGCTCTTATCGCTGATCGCCACATGACAACCGTCACAACTCGTGTAGGTGATCGAGTGGCACACCTGGCAGGACAGGTTGTCGCCATGCGACTGGTGCATTGGGTTTTCATCGCCGCCCGGCGCGGCTGTGGGATGACAGTCCACGCACTTCGGCGCTTCCGCGTCTGCGTACCGATGGGTTTCCGCGTTCGCGGCATCCGTGGCTGAACCATGCAGTTCCGCGCCCTCGTGGCATTTCACGCAGTTCATGCGTCCCTCGCGGAAGTGAACGTCGCCGGGGAAGCCCTCGTTCTTGCCGAGGAATTCATTCCCCACGCGGCTCCCGTGACAGGCCGTGCAGGAACGTGTCATTGGCGGGGTTTTCTCGAAGACATGACCTGTGAACAACCCGCCGCCCACATTCTTCGGCTGGCTGACGTGGCACTCGCCGCAGGTGGTATGACAACTGGCGCAGTGATTCCCGAACATCTCTTCCAGCGCGGGATGATTTTCAGGGGTACTGCGGGCATCGAGGGCGGTCCAATAGCCTTCCTGTGTGGAATGAAGCGCGAACGGGTAGGTGGCGGTCTGCTCCTCGTGGCAGTCGCCGCAATACTTGGCGGGGTCCGCGCTCGGGCTGGCGTTCAAACCTTCGTGCGCGGCGTCCTTGTCCGGCGATTGCACGCCGTTATGACAATCGATGCAGGTCTGCTTTCCGTGTGTGGTCTGCGAGAATGCGTCGAGATCGACAATGGCTTTCTCCCATGGCTCCAACGGAGCCACATCGCCCCCTCAGCCAACGCCTTTGGATTCTCCCTCGGCATCCGCCTCTGGGGCGGCCGTATCGACCAGGCGTTCCTTGTCCGTGTGACAAGCCACACATTCATCCGTCTCAGGCTCCGCCGCGACAACTGTCTCGGTTGGGACGGGCTTTTCCTCCGCTGTGGCAGTTGGGAGGGGAGGGGGAGGCGTCTCAGCCGGCGCGCAGGCTGAAAGCAGGAAGAAGACAACGACCAGGGTGCTCAGTAGTTTTGATTTCACCATATCCTCTTGTTTGTGTATTTTTTCACAAATATTTTATAGTTCCTGCCCTGTAATTGATAGTGATGGAAATAATGTGACCCTATTCGATTTACTTATTAGTAAGTATTACTTATGATGAACCCTTGAATCGAAAAGGGAGACGAATACTCGTCTCCCAATAGAAGTATCAAAATACAGCTGTTTTATCTGTTATTGATCTGGTTCACGTACTCGATTGCTCCCTGACAGGCTGGCTCGAGATACGGAGAAATGCCTTCGAAGGTAAGTGGCTCGTCATTCTCACTGGCGAGTTCAAATGCAGTCGCAAGGCACCCGCCCCCGGCATTGTAGTTGATCAATGTGAATTTCCACATGTCCTCATACGAGATGCCCAACTGTGCCGGTGTCCGACGGTCGTTATAGTTCCAGACCACCTGCGAAGCCTGTTCGCAATTTGCCATGAGCGCGTGGGCAAAGACGCCGATACTGAATTTGGCGCGTTCGAGATCGATCCCCAGCGGACAGCCTTCGCAGGTCGCATTGACCGCGTGAATCAGTGCCAGCCGCAGGTACGCCCGGTTCTCCTCGCCCATGTACAAATATCCCTGGCTACAACGCTCCGAATCCATCACCAGCGGACAGAATTGTTTGAAGAACGGCGGGTTCCACATCAGGGCTGTATCCGCCCCCTGCTCGGTCAATTGACCCAGCCCCACATCGTTCCTTCCCCCGATCCCCGGCCAGAACTGGCTTTCGATGGCGAACAGGTTCTTAAGCAGGTTTGCAGGAACACCCGTCCCCTTTGCCACATCCAGGATGATGTCGTCGAACTGATTCTGCCAGACATTGACCGTCTCACGCGCAGCCTCCTGCCCGCAGGCGGAGGCGCCGCCATCCGGCAGCAAACCGCCATCAGCGCAGGAACTGGCGTCCACTGCACGGTTTTGGATCAGATTTGCGGCAAGATAGTTATAGGGGATCTGCGTGCCAAGCATTTCGCTCTGCGTGGGTGTGCTCAGCCATTCCGGCGGTCCGCCGACGGGAGGCAGCACTCCCCAGGCTTCCACACAGGTCGCGACCGGCACACCCGTCCATTGACTGCTCAAAACATCCACGAACCAATAGGTTGGCTGGTCCGGGTTGCCCGGGTCGGCCATCGCCACGCGGATCTGAGCTTCGAACGCCTCACTGCTGTCGCCGTAACTCGAATAGGCCCAGAATTGAAGCGTGAAAATCTCTTCGCCGGTTACCGGCAATTTCAGGCGGCAGTTTTGCCCGCAGTTGAAGAGTTGACCGCCGTATAACCCCTCGATGCCGGTGATCTCATATCCCGGCAAAGGCTCGACGCCGGTTAAAACCAGCACCGGCTCCAACTCACAGATGCTCGTGGACGATGTGTAAACAGGGTTGCAATTCTCAAGCATCACCTGCACGATGGGCGCTTGCAGTTTTGTGGAGATCTGTTTTTGGGCGGGTTTTTGATCCACCAACACAAGGTAAAAGCCCTTGCACTGGTTCACATCAAAACCGGTACACGGTCCCTGTTCGATCCATTCGTCGTAGATGTCTTCACCGCAATCCACATAAATATCCCCCGGCGTGGGCAGGCCTTCATGGTCCACCTCGACATGACATTCCACCTCGTTCTCGCCCCAGCGTATCAACCACCAGAAATACTTTGTATAGTCCACGGTGGTGACGGCATAGCGGTCAGGCCCGGGCGGGGCGGTGGATTGGGACGGCGCGGCAGACCCTCGGGAGGGAGACGCGAAAACGCTTCCCGCCAGGACGAGGAGCAGGCTCAGCGTCAGGAGCCTTGTACTCCACCGGATCCGAATCCCGTTGTCTTGTCTCATTTAAGAAAAGAGTCCGCTGGCATTATAGCGGACTCTCATCCCTTCGTGGGAATATTTCCTTTGCTGTTTGGTTACAGTTTTGGTCTTCCTCGAGGCGGCTTCCGCCTTTTCCATCTCTTCGAGCATGGCTCTGTCGGTGTGGAGGTTGCGGCTGCGGAGGTAGAGGCTGGCAACGTACAGCCCCATGACGAGGAAAGAAACGACGAACCCGGCGATCATGTAGCCGGAAGTATCGGGGGGGGGTGTTTGAAAGAACATAAGATCTCCTGGTTTGATTACATGCTTACTTTTAACTTCAACTGCTCGACCTTGTCCTGCAGTTCGCCGAGGCGGATGCGGTTCCAGTACAGGTCAATGAAGATGATGGTGAAGGCGAAGATTGCGAAGAAGAAAGCCACGCGCATATCGGCGGTCATGCTGAAACCGCCTTCCGCCTCGGCGTTCGCGCCGCCGATGACCACGGGGTGGATGGTGCGGAACAGGCGGATGGCAAAGAACGTGATCGGGGCGCTCAAGCCGCCGATCAGCGCGTAGACCGCGCCGAAACGGGCGCGCCGCTCGGGGTCGTCAATGCCCTGGCGGAGCATGAAGTAGGCGATGTAGATCAATTCGGTGACGGCGGCGGTGGTGAGGCGCGGGTCCCACGTCCACCAGGTGTTCCAGGCGGGGCGTGCCCAGATCGAGCCGAGCACGATGGTCAGGAAGAAGAACACCAGGCTGACTTCGATGGCGGCGACCTGGTAGCGGTCCCATTTCAGGTTCTTGGTGACGAGGTAGGTCACGCTGAAGACAGCGGCAAGGATGAAGCCCATCAGAGCCGTCCACGCCGTGCCGATGTGGAAGTAGAACACGCGTTGGACCTGTCCCATCACCAGTTCGGTGGGGGCAAAGAACAGGGCGAGGTAGGTTGAAATGCCCAACACAATGATGGAAAGAACGTCAAGAATTGTGAGTGCCAGGGGTTTGGATTGCATGGAAACTCCTTAAAAGATTTGTGGAATGCAACAGCTTGCTGTTGCATTTGCAGGAGCAAGCTCCTGCATTCCAAATTACTCTTCAACGACACTGTCAAAGACCATGAAGGCGACGGCAATGAAGATAATGTCGTAGGCGATCAAAAGATTAATGGGCAGCAGGAACTCGGAAATATCAAGTCCCTCCAGAAAACCGTTGCTGGCTTTGACCGCTGACAGCAATACAGGGATGACGACCGGGAACAGCAGGATTGGGAGCAGGATGTCGCGCGTCCGTGTCTGGACCGACATGGCGGAGAGCAGCGTCCCGACGCCGACATACCCGATCGAACCAAGCAGGATGACCAGTAACAGCCCCGGCTGGAAGAGATTGATGTTGTACAGCACGCTGTACACCGGCAGGACGATGATCTCCACGATCAGCATGAAGGCCAGGTTGCTGATGACCTTGCCGAAGTAAATGGCGGAGCGGTCGACCGGCGCCAGCAGGAGACCGTCCATGCAGCCGCGGTCCTTTTCGATGGCCATCGAGCGGTTGAGGCCGAGGGTGCCGGCAAAGGCAAAGGTCGCCCAGAGCACGCCCGAGGTCACGGATTGACGCGTCTTGATGTCCAGTTCGAGGGCGAAGTTGAAGATCAGGATGATGAGCAGGGAGAAGACCAGCATCGCCGAGAAGAGCTCACGCGAGCGGAACTCGGCCTGCAGGTCCTTCCACACGATGGCGGAAACGGCTTTGAGGAAAATGCCTTTGGGCGGCTGGGAGTTGGGTCTTTGTCCGGTCATGTCAGTCCGCCAGTGACTCTTTATAAAAGGCGAGCAGGTTGGTGTTTTTCAGTCCTTCGCGCGTTGTGGACGCTGCGATGACGCCCCGCGAGAGGATGTCGAAGCGGGTGGCAAGGTCTTCGGCGCGGACGAGGTCGTGCGAGGTCATGACGACAGTTCTTCCTTCTGCCGCGACGGTTTTCAACACTTCATCCAGCATGGACGAAGCGTCCTGGTCGAGACCGGTGTACGGCTCGTCGAAGAGCATCACGTCCGGGTCGTGCAGGACCGCCCGCCCGATGGCGAGACGCTGCTGCATGCCGCGCGAAAACGTGCGGACCAGGTCGCGCCGGCGGTTTTCGAGTCCGACCATCTCAAGGACTTCCGTGATGCGCGGCTCAAGACCGGAAATATTGTACATGCGCCCATAGAAACGCAGATTTTCCTCGGCGGTCAGGTCGCCGTAGAGCAGGGGCAGGTGCGAGACAACGCCCAGCCTCGCACGGACCGCCGCAGCCTCATGCGGCAACTGGTATCCAGCCACGGTCACATTGCCCAGCGAGGGGCGGGAGAGCGAAGCGAGGATGCGCAGGAAGGTCGTCTTGCCCGCCCCGTTGGGACCGAGCAACGCGACGAACTCCCCGGGCTGGACTTCGAAATCCAACCCGCGCAGGACGGTTTTGAGACCAAATCGTTTGACGAGCTTTTTGACGGTGATCATATTATTCGCGAACGACGTAGGCGGCAGAGGAGTGAGCCGCCGCTCATGGAAGCAGGCAAGATGCGACCTGCGCCCGCTAGGACGAAGTATTACATCATTCCCTTCAGGATGTCTTTCAACTCTGCGCGGCGCTTTTGGTAGGCCTCGTCGGAGATCTTCTTCGCGCGGTACAGGTCGTCGAGGGCGATGATGGCGTCCATGACATCCTCGGAAGACTCGAACTCCTCCTCGCCATCCTCTTCGTTGGCTTCCTCGTCATCTTCAGCCTCTTCGGTGCGTTTGCGGTCCCGCAGGTACATCCACGCGCCAGCAAGGATGAGCGCAATGCCCAGGCCGCCTGCGCCGATCAACAAGGCGGTGTTGTTCGAAGCGGCGGTATCCGTGGAGGCTGAGTTCCTTCGGGGAGCCGGAGACGGTGAAGTTCAGTACATCGCCTGCGCTCAAGCCGCTTACAGAATAGGCCTGGTAGGTCATCCCCTGGATGTCCTGCTGGTCATCCCTTGAGATCAGGTCTCCCTCCGCTTCCATGCCATCCGGGACGAAGATGCGTACCTGCGTCACAGCGAGGGCAAGCGGCTGTGAGATCGACACTTCCTTTTCCCTCGTAACGGATGAGAACGCAAGAATGCCGTACGGCAGGTCGTTGGGAGCCATCGCGAACCCGTCAGTGGTGCTGATAAAGCGCGCACTGTCCTGCACGGCTTCATATCCCATGCCCGTTGCGCCGGTTGGGAACTTCAGGAAGGGGATCTCCTGTTGCGTGCCCATGGAGACCGAAACGATCGTGTCGCTGGCATTGCGGAAGGTGTACAGCGCAAGGATCTCATACGCAGCCTCGTTTTCCGCGCTGAGGAAAATATTCAATTCATCAACGATCAATACAGACGTGTCGTCTGTCACATCGTACAGCACCAGCGGCGGCACGGCCACGGATGTCTGCCCGGGTTCCACGATGGCAAACTCCGAACTGACCTCGATGCCCTTGTAGGCAACCTCCGCCAGGAAGATGCGGTTCTCGGGCATCTCGACGTTCTCGAATACGAATGAGCCGTCTGATGCGGCTGTGCCGGCGAGCGTCAGGACTTCCTGCGTGCCCGAGCTTGGATTTGCGAAATCATGTTCGTAGCCGCGCAGGGTGACCGACAGATCCTCGGGGAGGTCTGCGCCGGTCCTGTTCTCGATGGAGCCGCTGACGCTGCCGAACCCTTCGACGACGGGCGCCGCTTCCTCCATCACTTGAGCCTGCTCCGTTCCAATGGCCGTTCCCTCAGCGGACGGCGTCCCCGCGCCAGCCGGGACGGGAGTTTCGGCGGCAGAGACAGGTGCCGGGGCGGCGGGAAGCGTGGTGTCGTAAGTCAGGGAGCGCAGGTAATCTGCCACGGCCCACATCTCTTCATCCGAGAGGTTCTCCCCGAAGGCGGGGATCTCTTCGTTGCCGAGGCGCACGATGCGCGCCAACGCCACCATGCTCAAGCCGGACATTTTGGTCTGGTCGCGGTAGAAGTCTGTGGGGCAGTCGGCGCAGGTCGATTCGAAGATCTCTTTGCCTTTCTGGATTTGCTCTTCGGAGGTGTGCAGGGTCGTGATATAGGCGACCACGTCCCAGCGTTCCTGGTCGTTGAGGCTGGCGAAGGGAGGCATGAAGCGCTCGATCTTGCCGCGCGTGACGATGGTGTACCAGGCGGCGGGCGAGGCGGGGCGGGCGATCTCAGGCAGGGAGAACGCCGGGACAGTGACTCCCAGTTGAATGCCCTGCGGACCGTCGCCCAGCCCTGTCGGCCCGTGGCACGCCGCGCATTTTTCGAAGTAAATGGCTTCACCGTTGGCGACGTTCGGCGTCTGCGGCGGGAAGAGCACCAGCGTAGGCATCGGCGTCGGCGGGATGTAGCCGGGCGGCGGTGTGATGTCCTCGGCGAGGGTCATGTTGCAGGCAGAGAGGATGGTTGCAAGAAGGATGAGAATGGCGATGCGTAATTTCATGTAAGGGTTCCGTTGAGTGGAACGTCCCGAAGGTTTTATCTGGAAGGCGTTCCTTTGTATTCAAACCTTCGGGACGGTTTATTATTAGCTCAGCGACTTTCCGCACGAGGGGCAGAATTTATCCGAGGTCAGCACGGGTTTGCCGCATTTTGGACAGAAACCCGCCGATTTGCTCTTGCGGTTCTTGCGGCGCGATACGATCATCGATTCGAGGTCATCGTCCGTGAGTTCCGCCTGTTTGACGGAGGCGTCTGCGCGGCGTGCGGCAACGGCTTTCTCAATGCGGGACTCGGTGTCCTGCGCAGACGCTTCGTCCCCGCTGGCGGAGCCTGCCCTGAGCCTGTCGAAGGGCTCAGCGCGATTGGGTGAGAATGAATTGATGCCCCTGAGGATGTCCGCGCCTTTTTGTAAAAGTGAGGCGCGTTGCGCGGGGTAATCCCCTTCGGGGATCTTTCCGAGGTTGAAGTCGAAATCCAGTTCCTGTAACGAGTTGACCACGCGGTCGCGTTCGGCCAGCAGGGAGGAGAGTTCGTGCTCCTCCACCGTGACGCGGCGTCCCTGCCGTTCGAGCAGCGGCGCGTACAGGTACAAACCGACAAGAATGGTGACCCCGAATGTAAGCAAGATTGCGGCGATTTCCATGTGTCCCTCTATTCAGCCAGCATCGGGTCGATGATGTTCTGGATCTGCTGAAGCGATGTGAACGGCCCCACCTGCACATAATGCAGGACGCCGTCGCGGTCGATGAAATAGGTCTCCGGCACGCCTTTGATGCGGAAATACTGCGAGATGCGCGTGGCGAGGTCGGGTCCGTTGGGGAAGGTGATGCCGAACTTCTTGAGGTAAACGCGCGCCTCGGGCTCGGTATCCACATAGTCCACGCCCAGGAAGATCACGTCGCCGGTCGGTTCGTATGCCTCCCAGGCGCGTTGCAGGTCGGCGGCTTCCTGCTCGCACGGCTTGCACCACGAAGCCCAGAAGTTGATCACCACGACCTTCCCGCGGAAATCGTCCAGGCTCACCTCGCTTTTGCCTTCATATTCATAGCCGCTGAACAGGGGCAGGGTGAAATCGTCCACCACCTGCCCAGGCTGGATGGTCCCCTGTTGCGCGCGGTTCAGTCCCATTGCCACTATGACGAGCAGCCCAGCCAAAAACACCCAAATGATGACCTGTGCCCAGAGTGGTACGCCCTTGCGTACAGGCGCGTTGTTCGTTGATTCCGTCATCGATGCTATTTCCTTTTCTTCAATTCTTCTTCCATGCGGCGGATGTAATCGTCCTGCGGGACGACTTCCGCTTCCTCCGTCGGGGAGGCTGGTTCCGCGGCAACCGGCTTGAGCCACATCTTGAACCCGCGGAAGAGCAGGAACGCGCCCAGCAGGAACGCGGCAACCGGCACAAGGTACGACGCCCAACGGTTCGGCGGCTCGCTCAACACGCGCGCGCCGTACTGCGTTACGAAGTACTGCTTGATCTCATCCTCGCTTCTGCCCTCTGACAACTGGGTGCGGATCAACTCGCGCCACTGACGGCAGGCCTCGGTCGGGCAGACGTCCAGCGGCGTGCTCTCGCACACAGGACAGTACAACTCCTTGGCGATCTTGTTCACTTCGTCGTCAGTTGGCACGTCGTCCTGCGCGAAGACGGTCGATGCAAAGAGGAGTGAGACCACAAGCGCGAGCAGGAGCGCAAGTGATAATTTGTAATTCGTAATTCGTAATTTTCGGTTGTTCAGCATTTCATCTCTCACCAATTACCATTTACCAGTTGCCAACTAATCCGCCGCGCTGGTCTGGTGGGCGCGTTTCCCCGCGCGGACCGTCACGCGTTCCGGGTCCTTGTCGGGCCAGGCCGCAATGATGACGCCGACCAGGAAGAGCAGGCTTCCCAGCCACAGCCAGTTGACCAGCGGGTTGACGTAAATTTTGAACGTGGTGCCGACTGGGGAGATCGGTTCCCAGTCGATCAACAGGACGTAGACCTCATCCTTCATGGATGCCAGTTGCCCGGGGATGGTCATGGGCTGCTGGCTGTCGAAGTAGAAGTCCTTGCGGGGGTGCAGGTTGCCGAGCAGGGTCCCGTTCGCATCGTAGACCTCGACCACGGCGCGCGTATAGTTGACACCGGCGCCCGGATTGTCCCACGAAGCGACTTCCTTGTACTTGATCGTATACCCGGAAATTTCAAGCGAATCGCCCACGGCAAGGGTCCCCTGCGTTTCCACCTGGAAAAGTTCGATGCCAAGGATGCCGATCGCCATCAGCATCATGCTGAGGTGGATGATGTACCCGCCATAGCGGCGGCGGTTGCGCCCGGTCAGATTCCAGAAGGCGGTGAAGATGTTCTCGCCCTGGCTTCTCTGGCGTGCGATAGCGCCACGGCCGTACTCGTAGAGGGTCACAAGGATGACCAGCGCCACAAGGAAGAAGCCGATGATGGCGTAAACGTTCTGTGTGTAGGTCACAAACAAAGCCACAGTGATGATGACCGCGCCGACAACCGGTTTCCAGATCGCACGTCCCAGGGTTTTTATCGTGGAATGTCCCCAGGCGGAGAGGGGGGCGATTCCCATCAAGAGCAGTAACGCCGCCCAGAGAGGCCCGGTGGCCCGCTCATAGAACGGCGGACCGACGGTCACTTTTTGACCTGTGAACAGTTCCGATATCAATGGGTAGATCACGCCCCAGAAACAGACGACCAAAATGCTCATGAACATCAGGTTGTTGAAGAGAAACAGAGCTTCACGCGAAAGCAGGGAGGTCATTTTCGTCTCAGACTTGAGCAGATCCCAGCGGTAGATGATAAGCGCAATGGAAGTGATGAGGGTGAACCCGATGAACACAAAGAATAACGGACCGATGGCGCTTTGTGCGAACGAATGCACGGAGGATAGTACGCCGGAACGCGTCAGGAAGGTGCCGAAGATGACCAGGTCGTAGGTCAGGATGATGAGCAGCATGTTCCAGTGTTTGAACATGCCGCGCTTTTCCTGGATCATGACCGAGTGCAGGAAGGCGGTGCCGGTCAACCACGGCATGAAGGCCGCGATCTCGACCGGGTCCCAGCCCCAGTAGCCGCCCCAGCCGAGCACATCATATGCCCAGCGTCCGCCAAGGACGAGACCGGCGGAGAGGAACAGCCATGCCCACAGCGTCCAGCGGCGGGTGAGGCGGATCCAGCGGTCGTCTGTGCGCCCGGTCACCAGCGCCGCGATGGCAAAGGCGTACGGGATGACGAAGGAGACGAAGCCGAGATAAAGCATCGGGGGATGGATGACCATGCCGGGGTGGCGAAGAAGCGGATTGAGTCCCTGCCCATCCTGCGGGGTGAAGAGCATGCTGTTCTCAGGCTGGAGGGTGTAGGCGGTGATGTTCCCGTCGAAGGTCTGGTAGAGTTGCGCGAACGGATTCTCGAAGAAGACGTTCATCCCCAGGAAGAACGCCAGCGTCACGCCGCCGACCACGATGACCCATGGCAGGAATTCGCGGTCGCGGTCCCATTTTTTGAACGTGACCAGCGATGTGAACGCCGCCATCAGCCATGACCAGAACAGGAGCGAACCTGCCTGACCACCCCACCAGGCTGTCACCTTGAGGTATAGGGGCATCGAGCGGCTGGTCACTTCGTAAACGAACTGGACCTCGTAATGGTCGTTGACCAGCAGGTAGATGAGAATGCCCGATGTCAGTGTGAGCAGGGGCCACGTCAGCAACATGGCGCGGCGCGCACTTTCCACCAGGGCGGGTTTTTTCTTCAACTCGCCATAGACAGCGGCGACGACACTGTAAAGAGCCACCAAAAACGATACGACTAAAACGCCATAACCAAAATCTGCGACCATGAGAACTCCTTGGAATTAAAACCCTAAAGGTCTCTGCGACCTTTAGGGTTGACTGGGATTAATTGACTGCCGCCTGTTCGGGGATGGCCTCTTCGTACTTGGTGGGACACTTGAGCAGGAGTTCATCGGCGTGGAACAGGCCGTCTTCACCGAGTTTGCCGGTGACGATGGCCTGCGCCTCATGGCGGAGCAGGTCGGGCATGGGGCCGATATACACGATCTTCATGCGGGAGCGGGTGGGGTCGATCACTGCCTGGTGCAAAGCCTCAGCCAGCCCGCCTTCATCTTCGAGGACGGCCTGGTCGCCGGGGACATGGGCAACCTCGAAGGTGAGGGTCAGTGTCTGCGCGTCATAGCTGATCGTCTCGCCGATCACCGCGCCGGAGACCCGCAGGTTCCTGTCCACAACTTCCGGGCCCTTGGCATTGAGTTCGTCAATGGTCAGGAAATACTCCGATGTTGCGGCGGTGGACGACCAGATCAGGAAGACGACCGCGCCCAGGATCAAAAAACCGCCGATGACGAATTTGTTTATTTTCATGAAGTGCCTCCTACATGGATGTTATTAATTCGGGTTTTTACTGTTGATGATTATTTTCACATGATGAGATTAATTGTGACTGAGAAGTGGTCAAGATGAATGTCACATAATTTCCCTCAAATTTGTCCTTTTTGAGAATCACATCCTAAAAAACCCCGCAGGATGCCTTTCGATGTGGGCGTTCAGGGAAGGATTTCGGGGTGCGAATGACGTGGAAATACTCCCGCATCATCCGCACCCCCGTAACTGACTCGACCCCCGGGCCTACTCTTCCTCTTCTTCCTTTTTCACCCCGAAGATCCCGTCGATGCGTTCGAGGATCTCAGGCGTCAACATCGGCAGGACCTCGCTTGCCTTCAAGTTCTCATGCACCTGTTCCACGCGGCTGGCTCCCGTGATGACCGTGCTCACGAACGGATTTTTCAAACACCACGCCAGAGACAACTGCGACACCTTGCATCCCAGTTCTTTTGCGATCCTTTCCAGCGCCTGTACCTTCTCCAATTTGGACTTGTCTGTGAGGTGTTCCTTGAGCCAGCCGTAGCCTTTGAGCGCGCCGCGGCTTCCCTTTGGGATGCCCCTGCTGTACTTGCCGCTCAACAGACCGGAAGCCAGCGGACTCCACGTCGTCGAACCGTAGCCGTAGTCGCGGTAGAAGCGCTCGTATTCGCCCGAAAGGCGATGACGCTCGAACAGGTTGTAGACCGGCTGTTCGGTCACCGGCTTATGCAGGTGATGACGCTCCGCGATCTCGATGGCTTGCACGATCTCCGCCGCCGACCATTCCGACGTGCCCCAATAGATCGCCTTGCCCCACTCGATGATATTGTGCATCGCCCAAACCGTCTCTTCGATGGGGGTGTTCTTGTCCGGGCGGTGGCAATAGATCAGGTCCACGTACTCCAGCCCCAGGCGTCCGAGCGAACCGTTGATCCCCTCGATCAGCCGCTTGCGGTTCAACGTGTTCTTCTCGTTCACCCCGTCATGGATGCCCCAGTAGAACTTGGTCGAAACGAGGTAACTGCCGCGCCGCCACTTCAACTTCTTGAGCGCGCCTCCCATCACCGCCTCCGACTTGCCGCCCGCGTAGACCTCCGCGTTATCGAAGAAGTTCACGCCTGCGTCGTACGCCGCCGCCATCATTTCCACCGCCAGTTTCACGTCCGCCTGCGTGTGGAACGTGACCCACGACCCGAAAGACAACTCACTGACCCGAATTCCCGTCCGCCCAAGATGCCGATAGTTCATTTACTGCCTCCAATTCATATTTGATGATGCCATTATAATCTTCCCATGCGCCGCTTTCTGTCTTTCGCCTTCTGCCTTCTTTTTTTCTTGACTGCTTGCGCCCCTCAACCGGTCTCCTCCACGCCCCAGCCAGCGGACCTCCTCCCATACCTGACTGCCACCGCCCAGGCTCCGCTTCAACTGACTCCCGAAGGCCTGGTTCCACTCAAGACGCCTCTTCCCTCGCCGACACCTTTTACCTACACCGTGGGACAAGGCGAGACCATCAGCAGTATTGCGCTTAAGTTTGGCGTGTCCATTGACGACCTGATCGCCGCCAACCCGGAAGTGAACCCGAGCGCCATGTCCATCGGGACGGTGTTGAAGGTCCCCAGCAGGCCGGAAAACCCCAGCGGCGAATCGACGCCTACCCCTGCCCCGCTTGCCGTGGAACAGATCGAGTGTTATCCCACCGCCAACCGGGGGATGTGGTGCTTTGTGCTCGTCCATAATGAATTCCCCGAATTCATGGAAAACGTCAGCGCGCAGGTGACATTGGTGGATGCAAATGAAGTTTTTCTCGCCACCCAGACGGCTTTACTGCCCTTGAATATCCTCCCGCCGAACACATCCCTGCCGCTGGCGGTGTATTTCCCTCCCGAAATCCCCCTGGACGCCAGGCCTCAAGTACAGATTTTGACCGCCATCCGTTTACTGCCCGGCGACTCGCGCTACCTGCCCGCATCCGTGAACAATACGCTTGTACAGGTCAATGCCGAGGGGCATTTCGCACAGGTCAGCGGGGAAGTGCGTTTGCCCGTCGAATCAAACGCCGCGACACAGGTCTGGGTCGCGGCGGTGGCGTACGATGAAAGCGGACGCGTGGTCGGCGTCAAACGCTGGGAGGGAGGGGAGTCCAGCCGGGGGGAGTTTACCGTTTGAGATGACGGTGGCAAGCCTCGGCGGAAGAATGACGCGGGTCGAGTTCGCGGTGGAGGCAAGGCCGTAGGGGCACGACAATGTCCCCTTTAGGGGATGATGCGTGCCCCTACAGGATTATTTCCCTTCCAGCCACATATAACGTTCGATGGGGACGTCGATCGGGGTCAGCACATATCCCTTCACGTACGGCTTGACCAGTTCATACGAAAGCCAATGCACAGTGAAAAGTGCCGCGGCATCGTCCACGATGAGTTGTTCGGCTTGCTGGTACATGTCGATGCGCTTGGTCACATCCTGTTCGACGCGTGCGGCTTCGAGCAGGGCATCGAGTTCGGGGTTGGAGTAGTCGCCGTTGTTCTGGTTGGAGCCGCTGTGGAAGAGCACATCCGCGAAGTTTTCAGGGTCGGGATAATCGGCGCACCAGCCGCCGGTGAAGAGTTGACCGTGATTGTCTGCATAGATCTGGTCGTAGTAGAAGTTCGGCTCGAGGTTTTCGACGGTGATCGTCACGCCGAGGTTCTTCTTCCACATATCTGCCAGCGCGGCGACATCCGAGCTGACGTAGCTTCCGGTGCCCGAGTTGGTGAAGACGATGGGCGGCAGGTTGATGCCGTATTTGGATTGCTTCAGGAGCTCACGCGCCTGTGCGGGGTCATAAGGCAGACCCTGCAAGGCAATATTGAAACCCGGCAGGCCCGGCGGGTAGATTCCCTGCGCCGGCAGGGCGTGACCGTTCAAAACCACGTCAATATACTGCTGACGGTTGAACGCCATCGAGAACGCCTTACGGACGTTGACATCGTCAAACGGGGGCTTGGTTGAATCGAAAACGACATAGCCTGTGCACAGCGAAACACCCGTGCGCAGTTCGTTGAAGAGCGGCTCAGTGGGGTCGGTGAAACGCTCGATCGAGTATACGCCTGTAATATCCACATCGCCTGCTTCGTATAGCCGCTGGCTGTCACCCGTGTACAAAGTGACCACGATATATGGAATGGACGGCGCGCCGAGATAGAAATCCTGGTTGGCTTCATAGACGATGCGCTCGAAGGACGTCCACTCGACCAGGCGGTACGGTCCCGTGCCGTTCGGGCGGCGGTACCATTCGCTGTCGCCTTCCACATTTTCCCTGTCGAGAATAAACGAGGTGGGATAGGTGAGTTTCAAAAGGAAGTAAGGCTTCGGCGCGTCGATCGTGATCTGTACCGTGTGCTCATCCAGCGCCTTGATGCCTGCGATACTGTCCGCCTGCCCGAGTGCATACTCGTAGGCGCCGACGATGTCGCCGAGATAGGTCAGGGCGGTGTCGGATGCGAGTTCAGGGCTGGCGGCGCGTTCCAGCGAGTAGACGACATCCTGTGCCGTGACGGGACGCCCATCATGGAATTTTGCATTCTGGCGCAGTTGGAAGGTGTAGGTCATGCCGTCGGGGCTGACGTCCCAGCTTTCGGCGAGGTCAGGAGTCAGGTTCAACTGCGGGTCGAACGAGACCAGTCCGCTGAAGACGCGCTTGTCGCCCGAACCGAAGGTTGTATGCGGGTCGTATTGCCGCGGATTTGTGGATTCGCCTCCTTCGAGGACCAGAGCCTGATTCAGCGGAAAATCACTTTGCCCCGCTCGATTCACGAGAGGGTGAGTCGAAACGAGCGGGGTTTGCCAGGCTGACACATGGTCCGGCGCAGAGAGGTTGAAGACAAGAGTCACGATCACAAATAAGGTAAGGGCGGAAGCGAGCTTCCGCATTCCAAAGCTAGGCATTGTTGCCTCCTTTGCGGTTCTGTGCGCGGAGAAAGAAGACGAGTCCCACCACAAAGAGTATCAGTATGAACAGGCAGCAGATGCCCAGCAGGACGACCGTCAGGATGAGGGGAGGTCCACTGCGGACGGGCAGGGATGGTTCTGACGTTGGCTCACCGAACGTGGAGGTGGGGATGGGCGTAGGCGTGGCAACCTGCTGGACCAGCGGCGCGCCGGAGATGGGAACGATGGTCGGGACAAATGTCGGGGTGGGTTGGGCGGTCGGTTGGGCAGGAAACGGTGCGCGGCGCGGCGCCGATGCCTTCCCTCCAGGCGTCTTCCAGACCTTCCACGTCGAAACCATAGGTATCCAGGAGCGCATCATCAATTGCCGCTCCGTCGCGCAGGGAGGTCAGCAGGGCAGTCATCTTTGCCTGTCCGTAAGTCTCGACGAGGAATTTGACGATGCTGTACGACTGGCTGTACGAAAGTCTAGCTTTGTCCGGAATCTTCAGAGAAGCCTGCGCTCAGGGAACGGACAGTAAGCAGTGTATCATTATGAATCGCTTCGTCCAATTGATCTTGCGAGACTGAGGATCGAGTCAGCCTTCGCTATAAACAGCAAGCCCTTCTACCAGCCATGTTGGTAAACCACCCAGGCAAGAGAACGTGAGATGCCCCACGAGAACATGGGTTAATTCATGGACAATTGCGTCTCGCCCCCAATCCAGTTCGGCTTCAGAGATACCGATGACGACAATGTCGTGATCAGGGAAGGCCAGCCCGCCTGTCCATGATGGTTCATAGAGGATGGCATCTCCCAGGTCGGTTGTGTTTGCATAGATGTAAAGGTCAATGGGGGACTGGGTGGTGAGACCAGATTGGGTGCGGTTGAAATCCAGCCCGCTTTTGGCGGCATTCAGCAGATCCTGCGCGAATGCCTGAGTGCCGGAGTAGTAATGAAGGTTGAGTTTATCGGCTGTGAGGGTCTTCCAGTTGTGCTTAGAATCCAACCATGTGACCGTTTTCTGGGTGGATACCGCCTCTTTGCCGGTCTCATCCGTGTAGCGCCAGCGCCACCAGATGGTCGCGCCGGGCGGGAGGGAGCCGCTCTGGCGCATTTCCCACGTCCATTCGACGTTCACGGTTCTGCCGGGATCGAATTGTGGGAAGGCTTTGGCGACCACCTCGCCGCAGGTCAATTGTTCCGTGCCGTATTCGAGGACAACGGAGGTGATGTTCGCGTCCGCGCGGATCTCGGCGCTGAAGGTCACCGCGATGGGGAATGAGATGTCCGCCCGGTCATCGGTCACGTCTGCCTGATGGGAGGCAAAGGCAGGTTGGGGGGCGAGCAGGCCAAGGGTAAGAATGAGCGTGAATAGGGTCAGAATCCGTCGCATAATGGGGTCTCCTATGAAGATTGGGGGAGTTTATCACGTTGCAGGGTCACCTTCCAGACTCATTTCAATTCGTGTATCTTTGTTTGACGCTTGTATACCTTACAAGTATAATCTTTTCGTTCCTCCCATCTCGGGAGATTTTATTGAGGTCCCCCATGGCGCTTCGTGGAAATTTAAGAGATTTTACGATTACACAACTGCTCAACCTGATCAACCTTGCTCATAAGACCGGCACGCTTGTCGTGGACGGTCCAAGTGAGCAGGCTTATATCTCGTTCCGCGAAGGGAAACTGGCTTATGCGCGTGTCGGTCAGGAGGATGGTTCGCTGGCCACCGTCCTGCACAAGGCAAACCGCCTGACTGCGAACCAGTACCGCGCCATCTTGCAACGGGCTGGGAGGATCTCGGACAAGGAACTTGGGCTGTTGTTGATCAATGCGGGGTATCTGACGCAGCAGGAGATCCTCGGCAATCTCCAGGGCTACTTTACGGAAGTTGTGCGCCGCCTGTTCACCTGGGTGGAGGGATTTTTCCGTTTTGAAGCGGAGATGATGCCGCCTACGGACCGCATCAATGTGCGCATTGACCTGGAGAACATCATCATCGAGGGTTCCCGACAGTTACGCGAATGGGAACAACTCTCAGATGAGATCCCCAGCCTGGAAATGGCGTTGAAGTTCACGGATCGTCCGCTCAAGAATGTGAACCTGAACGTGGAGGAGTGGCGGGTGGTCTCGTTCATCAACCCTCGAAACACAATGAAGCAGATCGCGCAGACCAACAAGATGAACGATCTCGAGATCCGCAGGATCGTCTATGGACTGCTGCAGGCGGGTCTGGTGGAGATCATCCGTCCTGAGGGTGTTGTCATCCAGCAAAGCCCGAAGATGTTCCCTACGCAGGTCAAAGAGGAACAGAAATCACTGGTCAATAAATTGATCGGGCGCATCAAGTCGCTTTAGGTATTCAGGTGGAAGGATAAGAGATCATGCAAACGGTAAAAATGGTAGTCACAGGCCCGTTCAGCGCCGGCAAGACCGAGTTCATTCAATCTGTCAGCGAAATTGACGTTGTCTCGACCGAGCGCAGGATCTCCAACAAGGCGGAGGCGGCGGTCAAGGAAGCCACCACTGTTGCGATGGATTTCGGCCGTATCACCGTTGATGAGGACCTGGTCCTTTACCTGTTTGGCACGCCGGGCCAGAAACGCTTTGATTTCATGTGGGAGATCCTTTCGGAAGGCATGCTCGGGTTCATCGTCATGGTGGACAGCACCCGCCCCGAAACCTTCCGAGAAGCGCGTTCGATCCTCGAAACCTTCCGCGCCTATGCACCCACACCCTATGTTGTGGCGGCGAACAAACAGGACATGGAGGACGCCTGGGATATGGATGACATGCGGCATGCCCTGCGGCTTGAGCAAAAGGTCAAGTTCCTGCCCTGTGTTGCCACCGACAAGGACACTGTAAAATCCGTCCTTCTCGAACTGCTGTACAGCATACTTGCTGAAATGGAATAGGGGAGACCTGTCTGGCAGGAAATCGTGTCATCAATCACCACTGATCAAGGTATCGTTCATTACGAAGTATACGGGCGGGGGAAACCCGTCATTCTTCTGCACGGCTGGCTCGGTTCCTGGGGTCTGTGGCAGGAGACGATGGGGTTCCTGGGCAAATATTACCGTACCTACGCGCTGGACTTTTGGGGTTTTGGGGAATCGGGCAAGAAACGCGAGACCTATGCCGTGCAGGATTTCGTCAGCCTCGTCAATCAATTCATGGAACAACTGGGTATTGTGCGGGCGCCGCTTGTGGGTCACAGCATGGGAGGCACGGTCAGCCTTTCGGTTGCCATCCGCTTTCCTGAACGTGTGAGCAAGGTTGTTGTGGTCGGTTCACCCATTGTCGGCTCGTCGCTGGCGTTCCCTCTCAAGCTGGCAGGGATGCGTCCCATAGCCTTCCTGCTCTTCAACATGATGGGCGCCTTCCGGCTGGGCATGCGGATCGCTTCGCCGGTCATCTGCCGCGATGAGCGCTTTGCAGACATGATGGACCGCGACCTCTCCCGCACGACCGTCGAATCATTCCTGCTTTCAATTGCCTCGCTTCAAAGGACCGATCTGCGCCCGATGCTTGACCAGGTCAAAGTCCCCGCGATGGGCATGTATGGGGATCGGGACGTCATTGTCCACCCAAAGCAATGGCAGCCCATGCTGAAGGGGATTCCCCATGCGCATATCGAGCGTTTTCCCCTTGATGGGCACTTCCCCATGCTGGAGGAGCCGCAGGTTTTCGCCGAGAAACTCAAGACCTTCCTGGACAAGGAGTTGCCGGTCCAATCTGCCGCGCAATCCCAGCCATCCCCATTGAACACGACGACCACCACATCTGTCACGCTGGCCCCATGACCAACTCATCGTCATTTTTCTATCCGAATCGCATGGGGAGGATCATCCTCCTTTCCATGGAAGAGGTGATGGGACGGAATGGGGTGCATGCCGTCCTCAAACTCGCCTCCCTGCAATCCCTGCTGGACAATTACCCGGCCGACAACGCGGAGCGCGCCTTTCCCTTTTCACAGGTCAGCAGTCTGACAGAAATGCTGGAACAGCTCTACGGTCCGCATGGGGGACGCGGGCTGGCGGTGCGTATCGGGCGGGCTTGTTTCAATTATGGCGTCCGTCAATACGGCGCGCAGATCGGCATCACGGAGATGGCATTCCGCCTCCTGCCGCTTCCCGCCAAGATCAGCGCGGGCGCAAGGGCATTTGCGGAGTTGTTCAATCGTTTTACCGATCAAAAGGTGCGCGTTGAGCAGGATGGCGATACACTGCTCTGGCACATCGAACGCTGTCCCCTGTGCTGGGGACGGCACGCGCAGGAGCCGGTCTGCCATCTGGCAGTGGGATTATTGCAGGAAGCCCTGTATTGGTTGAGCGGCGGGAAAGTGTTCAATGTGGAGGAAAAGACCTGCATCGCAGCCGGGGATGAAAGATGCACGATCGTGATCGACCAGTCCCCGATCTTTTGACAGTTCCCCACCAAAAATGTAGGTATTGTTTCGGGGACTTGTAATCCCTGTTTTTTGAGTTTTGTGGAATAATACAGCAGGATATGTACAAGATCATCATCCCGGACTCCCGGTTGATTTCGCCTTTCAACGAGCCTGCGCGCGACCTGCGCATACAGAACAATCCTCTCTGGCTTCATCAGAGGAATGTCCTTGCCCCTTATGCCACCCGTGAGAAGGAACTTGAACCGAAGGAGCATCTCCCGAACGAACGGGTGGAGATGATTGTTTATCGCAACAACTTGTTCTTTGACGAGGGGTATATCAAGGCTTTTATATCAACCGCCCGCAGGATGAAACGGGCAGTGCGGGCGGCATTTTCCTCGGAGAACCCCGCCTTCAAGGAACATGCCCTGCCGTTGTCCACATCCTATACTGCGGCAGGCGGCTTGTATCTTGCGGATCTGTGGTACTACCCGCAGGGTCCCGTCGCTGACGTGGAGCCTCTGGTGATCGACCTGGAACCGCGCGAACTTGGCTATTATCACGTTCCGACCTACATGGCAGACCAAAGCGGGGATCTAACCTTCCAGGTGCCGCTGCGGTCTTTACTGGCGATTGACTCATGGGTCCACATTTTTATTGCCGACGTTGTGTTCGGCTTGTTCTCGCGCGGCGCCCTGTTTGAAAAACGCTTAAACGAGGACCTTGCCTTTAAACTTGGGATCTTGGGCACGGCTTTATATGAAGGCCGCCAGATCCTTGAATGTTCCCGGCTGGTCAAGATAGGCAAGAATTGCATCATTGACCCGCATGCCATCATCCACGGACCGACCACCATTGGAGATAATGTGACGATCAATGCCGGCGCGGTCATCGAGAATTGCATTATCGGGAACAACGTGAATGTGTCCCAGGATGTTCAATTGATGCTTTCTGTGGTGGGAGATGGCGCGTTCCTCCCTTTCAAAACCGGTTTGTTCATGACCACTGTCATGGAAAACAGCATGATCGCACAGAATACCTGTCTGCAGATGTGTGTTATCGGACGTAACACGTTCATCGGCGCGGGATCCACCTTTACCGACTACAACCTGGTCCCTGCGCCGATCCGCGCCGTGGATGGTCATGGCAACCTGAGCTATGCTAACCGTCCTGTGATCGGGAGCGCCGTGGGACACAATTGCCGGCTTGGTTCAGGCTTGATCGTATATCCTGCGCGCACGATTGAGTCAGATGTTGTGCTGGCTGCGTCAAAGGAACGGCGCGTGATCGACAAGAACGTAAGGTACGAGGACAGCGATCACCATAAGTTCAAGTTTCCCGGCTTGCACAAGCGGTTATATCCGCCCAAACGTGAAGAATCGCAAGAATTGGAATCATGGTAAGACGTGGACACTTTTGCTTTCATCATCCATCCCATCGATCCAAAACGGGATGTCAGCCGGAAGTTTCCGCTTTTGGGACGCGTGCTCAACGAGCGTCAGATCGATTTTTTCTCCACGTTCTTTCCGCCGGTGCATATCTCCGAGATCGAAGGCATCTGTTCGGAGGCAACGGGCAGGGAGGTTAAAGGCTGGTTCATCGCCTGCCCCTATACTCCCAAACGGATGATGGAGTTGCCGGAGCGCACGGTTTATCGTAAGATTATCCAAACCGGCAGGCTGGCGGAGAAACTCGGCGCACAGATCTTGGGACTGGGTGCCTTTACCTCGGTGGTGGGGGACGCAGGCGTCACCATTGCAAAGGCGCTGGATGTACCTGTGACAACCGGCGATTCATATACGGTGATCGTGGCAGTGGAAGCCATGCGTGAGGCCGCCCGCCTGATGGACATCCCGCTCCGGAGTGCCACGGCCGCCGTGGTGGGAGCCACGGGAACCATCGGGCAGGTCTGCGCCGACCTGCTGGCGGACGATGTGGAACGGTTGTACCTGATCGGCCGCAGAGAGGATAAGCTCGAAGAATTGCGGGACAGGCTAAAGGTCCACGCGAGAGCCGAACTGATTGTCAGCACGAAAATGGACGTTCTGGCGGAGGCGCAGTTGATCCTGACGGTGACGAGCGCCGTCCATGATGTCATCCGTCCGGAATTCCTGCAACCGGGCAGTGTGGTCTGCGACGTAGCCCGCCCCCGTGATGTTTCTGCAATGGTGGCGAGGGTGAGAGATGATATATTAGTGATTGACGGCGGAATGGTGGACGTGCCAGGCCCCGTTGATTTCCACTTTTAACTTCGGTTTCCCGCCCGGCAAGGCGTATGCCTGCATGGCAGAGACGATTGCCCTGGCTCTGGAAGGGCGTTTCGAGGATTATACGCTCGGCAAGCACATTACCAGGGAGCGTGTCGAGGAGATCGGTTCGATCGCAAAGAAACATGGTTTCCGCTTGAGCGGTTTTCGTTCGTTCGAGCGGGAAGTGACACCCCAGCAAATTGAAGCGGTGCAGCGCAACGCAAAAAAGGCGAGAGCGGCACACATGTAATATCGGAGGTTGTGTATGGGAAAATCGCGACTATTGGTTGTGGAAGACGATCTTGACATCGGGAACATGCTGAAGATCTATTTCGGCGGCATGGATTTCGATGTCGACGTCGCTGTGCGCGGGTCGGATGCGTTGGAGAAGACCAAACAGGTCCTTCCGCATCTGATCGTGCTGGACATCATGCTGCCGGATATCGACGGTTATGAGGTGTGCCGCAATCTGCGCACGAACATGCGCACCAGCCATATCCCGGTCATCTTCCTGACCCAAAAGGATGAGCGCAGCGACAAACTGCAGGGATTGGAATTGGGCGCGGATGATTACATCACCAAGCCGTTCGATATCGAGGAACTCAAGTTGCGCGTGCAGGGCGCGATCCGACGCGCCGAACGCGAAAGCCTGACAGATCCCCGCTCCGGGCTCCCTGCGGGACGCCTGATCGAGGAACAACTGCGACGCATCATCCGCCTGAACGATTGGGCGCTGATCGACGCGCGTGTCAACCACTTCGAGACATTCAAGGATGTATACGGCTTTGTGGCCGGCGACGACGTCCTGCGTTTCACTGCCATGCTGATCGGCGAAGTGGTGGATGAACTCGGTACGACGTCGGACTTTATAGGTCACGCGGGCGGCGATAACTTCATCATTATCACGAATGTAGATAAGGCGGCCGCCATACGGGATCGCATCCGGGCGCGGTTCGATGAGGAAGTGCAAACGCACTACAACTTCATGGACCGCCAGCAGGGTTTTGTGCAGGCTCCTGCCGCGGACGGAACGACCATCAAGGTGCCGTTCATGACCATGTCCCTGGGTGTGGTCTCGCCCGTTGAACAGTCCTTTTCCGATATACGTGAGATCACCGAACTCGCGGCTGAAGCCCGCCGTCAGGATGTCCCTTCGGCTGGCAAAGCAGGCTGATAAAAGAGGATGTTTGCCGGGCTGGGAGTTGGTCCTCTTCTAATATTGCTGGCGCTGGCGTTGTTAATGCCGGTGCTGGTAATTGTCGCGTCCCGGCGCGCTTCGAGAAATGCTTCGTTCGTTCCCCAAAACGATCCTTCGTTATCCCCCCCTGATTCAACAAAGATAGGCACTGAAGCGATCCTGCTCATCCAGGCCGGTGGGCGGGTCGAATACGTCAACGAGCTGGCAAGGGATTGGTTCGGCTTGAGTCCTGGTGAAGTGCCGGACCTCGAGCGCCTGATCCGCCGCACCCGCCCCGCAGAGGAATTCCTCAATCTTTGTGCGACCCCCGGAAAAAAACGCCTCTCCATAGGCAGCCAATTGGTGGAAGCCACATCCTACCCGTTGCCGGGCGGCTATGCCCAGATGCTGGTGGCTTTGAAACCGGTCGAGTTCTCGAAGGACCTGTCCGGGGCGGGGGAAGGATCGTCCATCCTGCGCTTGTTATCTGATTTTGGGAGGGATGTATCCGCCAGCCTTGAGCTGGAACATGTATTGCACGCGATCCTGTTGAATGTATCGCAGTTGATCTCCTCCGACCTGCTGGAGGTGAAAACCTGGGACCCATCCACAAAAAGACTGACGCCTTTCACCCTGGACCCCACCGGTGGCTCCGGTATCCAACTCACCTCCCTATCTCAATTCGGCGGGTTGACAGATCACCTCCTTCAACACAACAAACCCGTACTTGTGACCGATACCCGCACGCCACCGACCGCACTGGAGAACGTGAACGGGAATTCCACGGTCAAATCCTACCTTGGGCTGCCCCTGCTTGCGGACGGTCAACTGGTCGGGACGCTGGAGCTCGGTCACCTCACCCCGGGGGTGCTTCGGCAGGATGATCTGGATCTGATCCAGCTGATCTCCTCCCAGGTCGCGTACAGCATCCGCAATTCCGTGCTCTATGATGCCGAACAAAAACGTTCTTCTGAATTGAGCGGGCTTGCCAACCTTGCACAGGCCATTGGGTCTACCCAGGATTACAGCAACCTCATCCAGAAGTTGATCGAAAGTGTCGCACCGCTATTTCCGGTCGATGTTCTCGGCTTCCTGATCTATGACGAAGGCAAAAGGGCGCTGGAGGCTCAAGCCCCGTTTCTGGGGTTGCCGTCACACATCGTGGATATTTACCGCGCCTCCATCCCGCTGAACAGCATGGCTGAGACGATCATTCTCGAAAAGAGGTTGATCGCCACGCGGAACGCCGCAGGCGATCTGGATTGGCGCGAACTGGGGTTGCAGACCCTCGCACAAGCCGCCAGCCTGCGCGAGTCCGTGCTTGCCCCAATGATCTCCGGCGACCGTCTGGTTGGATACTTCCAGGTCTCCAATCATGAAGGTACTTCAGTTGAATTTTCTGAGTCTGAGATCCGCTTGATCCAAACGGTTGCACAGCAGGCCGCCGGCATCATCGAGAATGCGGTGACCATGGAAGAGACCCGTCAACGCGCCCTGCGCTCTGACGCCCTGCGCCGCATTGCCAGCCTTGCCGCATCCACCGCTACCCTTGACGAGATCCTGCGTTTCTCCCTCCAGGAACTTGCGCGTCTTTTTCAGGGAGATATTGCCGCCATCTTTTTACGGGACGAGAAGGTCGATGAGCTGCGCCTGCACGAGGGCTCGGTCTTCGGTGTAACGGCGGATGCGCTTAACACCCTGAAACGACTGCACATGGATGCCGCGCAATACCGTTTCACCGTATCGGGCAGCCAGAAGCCATTCCTGTCGGGACGACTCAGCTCTGATCGGCGTTTACTTTCCGGCTATCGTCCGCTGATTACTACTTTGCTGGTCGAATCGGCTGTCGTTGTCCCGCTGATCCTGCGTGATCACAGTCTGGGCGAACTCATGCTGGGGAGTCGAAAAGCCGAGTTCTTCAACGATTACGATCTTCAACTCATCTCGACGGCTGCCGGTCAACTGGCATCGGCGATCGATGACGCCTCCCGCGCCAATTTGACCGACGAGGCGCTCCGCTGGCGCGTCGAACAACTCACCTCCATCGCACGTGTCAGCCGCGAACTCAACTCCATGACGGACCTGCGTTCCCTGCTGGAGGTGGTGCACAACGAAAGCCTGCGGACGACCCGCGCAGACTGCGGCACCATCCTGCTCTTCGACATGGACGCCTCATCCGACCCGCTGCCTGTTTCGCTCGCGATCGGCTGTCCCTTCCCCGAGAACCTGTCACCTATCGAACAACAGGTCATTCGCACCGGCGAACCGCAACTGGTCTCGGACATGACAAGGACGAAATTAGACCCGTTCCACGAGGGGGTACGCTCTGTTATGGTCGTACCGATCATCAGTCAGGGACGAACCGCAGGTCTGATCCACCTGCATTCCAATCAGACCGGCTACTTCGACGGGTCATCCCTTGAAGTCATGCAGACCCTTGCCTCCCAGGCTGCGGTCGCGATCGCCAATGTCCAGCGCTATCAGGAACAGTTCCAGCGTTCCGAACTCCTGCGCAGGCGGACAGGCATTCTTTCCCGTTTGTCCGAGAGCGGTAGTATTTTGAATTTCGAACAACCATTGGAACAATCATTGCGCGGCATTGCCGCGCATATCAGTGAGGCCACGCCGTTCAAGGCTGTTCTTGTCAGCGTACTTGAACCGGAGAGCGGCTTGTTGCGACGCGTAACCGGCGTCGGGTTTACCCCGGACACCATGGCGGAGTTCATGGCTCGAAAACAACCCCTTGCGAGCCTGCAACAGATGCTCAAGCCCCAGTTCCGCATCAACCGCTCTTACTTTATCCCTGTGGATCAATCTCCCATCATCCCCTCCGATGTGCATATGGTGACGATCCAGCCCCGCGAGGAAGCGAAGAAAACGCCGAACTCCTGGGACCCGGATGATACGCTGGTAACGATACTCGAAGACAACCTGGGCAGCCCGCTTGGGATCATCAGCGTTGATTTGCCCCGCGACGGCATGCGCCCGGACCGCGCAACCATCGAAGCGCTGGAGATATTTGCGATGCAGGCTTCGCTTGTAGTCATGGGAAACTCCCGTGTCACAGAACTGCGTACGCAGGTTGAGGCGCTTAATTCGGGGATCGAACGACAACAACGGTTGCTTGCGAACACGCAAAACGACCTGCCAGTCCTGCTCCGAAAGGACCTCGACCAGACCATTGCCATCCAGAACCTGGATCAGCGTTCGCAGCGTGTCCGCGCCGGGCTTGCCATCACCGAATTGGTGAGCCGCCAATTGGATGCCTCGTCTGCCTTGCAGGCGTTGGCGCGTGAAACGTTGACCCAGTTGGGCATGTCGGTTGCGCTCGTGGCAGAGATGGCTGCCGAGGGTCCACGTCTGGTGCATGTGTTGGGGAGTGTCCCGCGCGCGACCAACCCTGAGTCACTGTTCGGTCAGCGGAATCCGCTGCGGGCGACGTTGCAGAACGGCGAAGCCATTCTGATCTCAACCCTGGATGAAAATCTCGAATGGCGCGATACCCCGCTGTTGACCGCCCTTCGGGCGAAGTCGGTGGTCTGTCTGCCGATCAAGATCGACAAGCGCACGGTTGCGGCGATGATGGCGATCAGCCCCGAACCGATGCCTTCGTTCACAGACGAGGATCTTCAGGTATATCATCAGATCGCCCGGCAAACCTCCGTCATCCTGCAGAACATCTCCCTGCTCAATGAAACGCGCCGCCGCCTGCAGGAGGTGAACCTCCTGCTCGATTTCAGCCGTCAGTTGCGCGGCCTCGACGCGGACCATATCGTCAAGTCGCTGTTGGAGAGCGCCCGCAAGGCGCTCAATACGGCACATGCGGGGGTGGTGCTGATCTGGGATGAACATACCAGCCAGTTGCTGCCCAGAGCCGTTTCCGGGTATGCAGACAACGAAGCAATGAGGCGGATTACATATCGCGCCGGCGAGTCTCTGCCGGGACGGGTCTTTGAAACGAACCGCCCCTTGCGCGTGGACGAGGTGCAATTTACGCGCGATTACACCTTCTCGACGGAAGGTCAGTTGCTGTATCGTCAGGCAACCGGCGGGCGATTGCCGGTCTCAAGTCTGTTGATCCCGATCCAATCGGGCGACAACAGGGTGGGTGTGATCGTCCTGGACAACTTCAATACGCCGGTTGCCTTCCGTGAAGAGGATGAGACATTGCTCCTCTCCCTTGCCCAACAGGTCGGCTTGTCGCTCCAGAATGTCCGCCTTGTGCAGACCACACAGGAACGCGCAGAGCAACTTGAAGCGCTCACTTCCGCCGCAACGAACCTGACCTCCAGCTTGAAAAGCACCGAACTGATCGAATCGCTCCTCAATCAACTGGGACCTGTCATTCCCTTCGACACGGCGACCTTGTGGATCCGTGAAAAGGACCGCCTGATCGTTTCCGCAGCGCGTGGTTTCCCGGATTTGGAACAACGCCTTGGTTTAGCCATCGCGGTGGAGGACAGCGCCCTCTTCAAGGAAATGATCCGGACGGGGCAGGGGATTTCGGTCGGTGATGTACGGCAAGACCCCCGCTTCCCGTCACTGGAAGCGCCACGCCTCTCCTGGCTTGGACTGCCGCTTGTATCGAAGAACGAGGTGATCGGCGTATTGGCGCTGGAAAAATGGCAGGCATATTTCTACACTCGTGAGCATGTCCAGGTCGGCAGGACATTCGCAAGCCAATCGGCGATCGCATTGGAAAATGCGAGGCTCTTTGAAGAAAGCATGAGCCGTGCATCCGAACTGGATGAACGTTCACAGCGTCTGGCCCTTCTGAACCGTTTCTCTTCCTCCCTGGGTTTCCTGCTCGATGAAGATAAGATCCTTCAGCTCACTGCACAGGAAATACAGGATGCCACCAATGCGCCCCGGGTATCCGTCGTTGTCTTCGAACGCGGTGAGGCGGTCTGGAAATATTCGAACCCCAAACCCAACAGGAAACTTCCGCAGGTCCTGCCGGACGCGCCCATTTTCCCCCGCCTGAGGGAGTTGCTTGGCGTGTTCACGACCGACGCGGTCAGTGCCGAGCCGGACCTGGCTCCTTTAAAGAACTTTTTGGGCGAAGGAATGCAATCGCTTCTCATCCTTCCCTTTGCAAGCAGTTCGAATTTGCGGGCATTGATGTTCGTCCATCAGAATTATTCCATCCGCTTCAGTCCTTCCGAGATCGAATTGGCGCTTACATTGACCAATCAGGCGACCATTGCGCTTGAGAACGCCCGCTTGTATCAGTCCACCCTTTTGACGGCGGAGCGGTTTGCGATCCTCAACCAGGCAAGCTATCAGGTCGGCGCCAATCTCGACCCTGAGCAGGTCTATGTTGCCGTCCACAACGCCGCAAAGAAATTGATGCCGGTCGAATCATTTGTGATCTCCCTGCTGGATGAAACGACGGACGAGATCGAAGGCGTCTATCTCATGGACGGTGACAAACGCGCCCCCGTCACCCGCATCCCGCGTGACCAGGGCCTGAGCGGCCGCGTAATAGCCTCCGGTGAACCCTTGTTCATCTACGGCTCGGACAATGTGGACGACATGGGCGGTGTGACCTATGGAAAACCGGATGCGCCCCAGTCCATTGTTGCCGTGCCCATGCTCCTCGGTGGCAGGGCGATAGGCATGCTCTCTGTGCAGAGTTATCAATCGAATATGTATACCGAGGATGACCTCCAGATCCTCAGTACGCTTGCGAACCAGGCGATCGTCGCGATCCAGAACGGACGCCTGTTCAATGAGACCCAGCGCCTCGCGCAGGAACTCGAACAGCGCGTGATCGACCGCACTGCTGAATTGCAACATGAACAGCAAAATACGGAGACCCTGCTCCGGATTTTGACGGAAGTGTCCTCCAGCCTCGACCTGGACCGTGCCTTGAACCGCACACTGGCCCTGCTCAATGATGCCATCGGCGCGGAACAGGGTACCATCATGCTGCGCGGAGTGGATGACAACATGCTCCATTACCGTGCGGGGTATGGCTACCTCTCCGACAAGATCTCGAGCGAGAAACATGGGTTCAAGCTTAAGATCGGCGAGGGTCTGGCCGGATGGGTGGTGGCAAACTGCGAATTGGTTTTGGTCGGCGATCTCCTGAAAGATCCGCGCTGGGTAGCCACGGCTGCCTCCTCCCGCGAGCATCGAAGCGCCATCGTTGTTCCCCTGTTGGTGGCTGATGATGTCATCGGCGTTCTCATGGTGTTCCATCGGAAGGTCAACTTCTTCAGCGCCGAACGTCTGGGCATGGTCAAAGCCATTGCCGGGCAGGTCTCGGTTGCGATCAATAACGCCCATCTTTATGAATTGATCCGCGATCAGGCTGAACGCCTTGGTTCCATGCTTCGGCGTGAGCAGGAGGATGCCAGCCGTTCGCAAGCCATTCTTGAAGCGGTGGCGGATGGTGTTCTTGTTACGGGCGCGAACAACCGCATCACCTTCCTGAACACTTCGGCGGAGAAGATCCTTGACCTGGAGGCAGGCCGCGTGATGGGACAATCCCTCGACGTGTTTGTCGGTCTGTTCGGCAAGGCGGCTGGCTCGTGGATGCAGACCATCCGCACATGGTCGGAGTCCCCCTCGCGGTATCAGAAAGGCGAGATATACGCGGAACAATTGGACCTTCAGAACGGCCGCATCATTTTGGTGCACCTTGCGCCGGTCATCCTGCAAAACGACTTTTTGGGCACGGTATCCATCTTCCGTGACATCACGCATGAGGTCGAAGTAGACAGGCTCAAGTCCGAGTTCGTTGCGACGGTCAGTCACGAACTGCGTACACCGATGACGTCCATCCGCGGTTATACGGATGTGCTGCTCATGGGGGCGGCGGGTGCGTTGAACGAAAACCAGGTGCATTTCCTGAACATCGTCAAGGGCAACACGGAACGCCTGAACATCCTCGTGAACGACCTTTTGGATGTTTCCCGCATCGAATCGGGACGTGTGACCCTTTCGCCCCAGGCGCTGGACCTGCGCGAATTGGCGGAGGATGTGATCGAGGATGTGTTGCGCCGTTCGCAGGAGGAGAACAAACCCATGGCGCTTTCACTGGACACCCCGCGAAAACTGCCGCTGGTGTTCGGTGACGTGGAACGTGTGCGTCAGGTCCTCAGCAATATGGTCTTTAATTCCTATCATTACACCCCGGAAAACGGCACGATCACGGTTCATATCCATCCGTTGAACGGCAGCGACCAGGTCCAGGTGGATGTGGAAGATAATGGTGTGGGCATTGCACGGGAGGATCAGGAACGGATCTTCGAACGCTTCTACCGCGGCGAACATCCGCTGGTATTGGCAACTCCCGGAACAGGTCTGGGTCTCTCCATCGTCAAACAGATCGTGGAGATGCACAAGGGACGTATTTGGATGAATAGCAGCGGGGTTCCCGGGGAGGGGAGCACGTTTTCCTTTACCCTGCCTGTCTATAAAAAAAATGAGGCATGAATGGCAAAGATATTGATTGCGGAAGACGAACGAGATATACGAGACCTGATCGCTTTCACCCTGCGGTTCGCTGGGCATGAAGTGTTTGCGGCGGCCAACGGGGAGGAGGCGGTGGAGATGGCTCCCAGGGTAAATCCTGACCTTATTTTGATGGATGTCCGAATGCCGCGCATGACCGGGTACGAGGCTTGCAGGGCATTGAAAGCGAGCCCGGACCTGAAGGCCATCCCTGTGGTGTTCCTCTCTGCCAAGGGGCAGGAGAGCGAGATCCAGCAGGGTTTGGATGCGGGTGCGGAGGAGTATCTGCTAAAACCGTTCGCGCCGGATCAGTTGACCACGCGCGTGAAGGCCATTCTTGCAAAATTCGGGAAGTAAAATTTGAGCGCCATCCTTCTTGAAAGCTCCATTGTGCATTACGAGGTGCTGGGACGCGGACGCCCGGTCATCTTCCTGCACGGCTGGGTCGGTTCATGGAAATATTGGATCGCCTCCATGCAGGTCACCTCGACCTCCTTCCGCGCCTATGCACTTGACCTGTGGGGCTTTGGGGATACCGCGCACAACGAATTGAAATACACGCTGGACGAGCAGGTGAAACTGCTGGATGCCTTCCTGAATGAACTGGGGATCGGGAAGATCGCCATCGTGGGACACGGGCTGGGCGCGCTCGTGGGCATGAAGTTTGCCACCCGCTACAGGCAGAGCGTGGACCGGGTCATGACGGTCAACTGTCCGTTAAGTTATGAGGCGGTCAATTCCCGCCTGCGCACGAACTCCCCGCAGGAATTGTCCGACTGGCTGTCGAACCGCACGCCGGAGGCCTCCACTGCCTTGTCCGATGCACCCAAGGCGGACCTGAAGGCGATTGCAACCTCCCTGGTGGGTTTGCAGGCGGATAATCTGTTCGGCAGTTTCCGCGAAATGGATGTTCCCTGCCTGATGGTTTACGGGGAAAAAGACCAGGCGATCACCGTCCCGTCTTACGAAGCCGCTACTTCAACTTTCACGCATCAAGTTGTGCTCGAAGGTTCCGGGCACTTCCCGATGATCGAGGAAACGGTCAAATTCAACCGCCTGCTCACAGACTTCCTTGCGCTTCCCTCGGGTGTGAGTCCCAATGAACTGCAGATGAAGGAAGAGTGGAGACGCCGGGTAAGATAGCTCGGCATTGCGAGGAGAGCAGGCGCAACGACGAAGCAATTCCCCGATTTTTAGATTGACATTTATTTGCAGTCGTATTACGATAGTTGTAACAACCGAACGGGGTGTCCCGCGATGCGGGACTGAGAGGAGCGAGCCGCGCTCAACCCGCACTACCTGATCCAGGTCATACTGGCGGAGGGAACACCTTTTATCACTCAACATCCTCCGCCCGGAGGATGTTTTATTTTGCAGCGTATCATCATCTTTGCCAACGGAGAACTGCCCGATATCGAAAAAGCCCGCGCCATTCTACGGGATGACGACTACATCATCTGCGCGGACGGCGGAACCCGCCACGCCTCTTCACTGGACCTCAAGCCTGCCCTCGTCATCGGAGACATGGATTCTGCTGACAAAGGTTTCCTGCGGCAACTGGAGGCTTATGATGTTCCCATCGAAATTTACCCCCGTGACAAGAATGAAACCGACCTTGAACTCGCCATCCAGCGTGCCATCGAACTCGATCCCAAAGAGGTCATCATCGTCGCCGCCCTCGGGGGGCGCCTCGACCAGACCCTCGCCAACATCGCCCTCCTCAGCGATATACGGCTTTCGACGTTCAACGTTCGACTGGACGATGGGGTGGAGGAAATCTTCTATTGCAGAGACCAGGTCGAAGTCCACGGAAGAAGCGGAGACATCGTCTCGTTGATCCCCTGGGGCGGGGTGGTCACAGGCGTTCAAACCGAAAATCTCAAATGGACTCTTGATAACGAAACGCTATATCCAGATAAAACCCGCGGCATCAGCAACGAAATGACGGGCGATACGGCAACAATAAAAATTCGATCAGGTCTGCTGCTCATTGTCCATCGCCGCCAATCGTAAATCCAATCGTAATCAAAATCACTCGACAGGTCAAAATGAAAAAAATAACACTTTTACTTACTGCTTACTGCCTTCTGCTTTCTGCTTGCGCTCCTCAGGCAATCGAAACCTCTCAACCCACCACTCCCCAACCTCTCACCATCATGACTCACGACTCATTCTCTGTCAGTGAAGGAGTTGTTGCAGCGTTTGAAACAGCGAACAACGCCAAAATGACCTTCCTCCAAAGCGGCGACGCGGGTTCCGTGCTCAACAAAGCCATCCTCACCAGGGATGCGCCGCTGGCGGACGTGCTCTTCGGGGTGGACAACACCTTCCTCTCCCGCGCCCTCGAAGCGGAGATCTTCGAACCCTACGCCTCGCCCGAACTCGCGAACATCCCCGCCGCCTTCACACTCGACCCATCCAACCGCGCCCTGCCCGTGGACTACGGCGACGTCTGCATCAACTACGACAAGGCA
The DNA here is from genome assembly GCA_963718215.1 of uncultured Chloroflexia bacterium. Classification (GTDB taxonomy): domain Bacteria; phylum Chloroflexota; class Anaerolineae; order Anaerolineales; family Villigracilaceae; genus Defluviilinea. The sequence goes on along the minus strand of CAVQYK010000024.1, from coordinate 601,264 downwards.
TATTTTGCCGATAATTCGCTCGCCGTGCCGCAAAGCCTCGAAGACCTGACCAAACCCGAATACGCAAACCTGCTTGTCGTCCAAAACCCTGCCACCTCATCCACGGGGCTTGCCTTCCTCTTGGCAACCGTTGTGCACTTCGGCGAAGACGGCTACCTCGATTACTGGCGCGCCCTCAAAGCCAATGACGTCGTCGTCGTGGACGGCTGGGAGACCGCCTACTACAACAACTTCAGCGCCTCCTCGGGCAGGGGACTGCAGCCGATGGTCGTTTCGTATGGAACCTCGCCCGCCGCGGAAGTCATCTTCGCCGACCCGCCCATTGACGACGCCCCCACCGCCTCCATTCTCGGCACCCGACACCTGCTTCCGCCAAATTGAATTTGTCGGCATCCTCAAAGGGACTGAGAACCGCGCCCTCGCCGAAAAATTCGTGGACTTCATGCTCAGTAAACAATTCCAGGAAGACGTGCCCTTGCAGATGTTCGTTTACCCCGTCAACCCGAACGCCGTATTGCCCGATGCCTTCATCAAATACGCCCAGGCGCCCGAACAGACAGCCGTCCTTGCCCCCGACCTCATCGCCTCCAACCGCGACCGCTGGATCCAGGAATGGACGGACGCGGTGGTGAAGTAACTCTCAACACAACTCGGTGGTTGAGTAGGGGCGGTGCTCCTCCGCCCAGCGTAATCGAAACCACCTCTAACCATGCCTCACTCACCTAACCACGGAGACACGAAGACACGGAGATTCTAAAATAATTCCTCTCTTGTGTTCTTCGCGTCTTCTGCGGTTAAGCAGAGTTTTCCTCTGGCTCCTCCCTCTCACCTTCCTCGCCATTGCCTTCTTCATTCCTCTTTCCCGTATCCTCGCCCTCACCTTCAATCTTGATACGCTGACACTCGATAATTTTCGAACCGCATCTCAAGTTTTACTTTTTACGTTTTATCAAGCCATCCTCTCCACCCTCCTCACCCTCCTCCTCGGACTTCCCTCCGCCTACCTCTTCGCCCGCTTCGACTTCCGCGGTAAATCCCTCCTGCGCGCCATCACCGCCGTCCCCTTCATGCTCCCGACGGTTGTCGTCGCCGCATCCTTCAACGCCCTCCTCGGTTCAAGAGGTCTACTTTCCACTTTTCAATCTTCCCTCTTTCCTCTTTCCAAAGATTTTATCCTTCAGCCTTCACCCTTCACCCTTATCTTGTTAGCGCACATCTTCTACAACACCACCATTATCATCCGCATCGTAGGCAACGCACTCTCCAGCCTCGACCCCAAACTCGAACACGTCGCCCGCTCCCTCGGCGCGGACCCCTTCCGCGTCTGGACGAACGTCACCCTGCCTCTCCTTCGTCCCTCCATCCTCGCTGCCTCGCTCCTCGTCTTCCTCTTTGACTTCACCTCTTTTGGCGTCATACTTCTCCTTGGTGGCTCCCAATTCTCCACCCTCGAAGTGGAGATCTACCTGCAAGCCGTCAAACTTCTCAACCTGCCCCTCGCCGCGTTACTCTCGATCATCCAACTTATCTGTACCCTCATCTTCTCTCTCCTTTACACAAAATACGCAACCCGCAGTACGCAACAACTCTCCCCTCGCTCCTCCACCACCAAACCCACCTCCCTCAAACAAAAAATATTCGTCTCTGCCTTCTGCCTTCTGCTCTCCGCCTTCTTCCTTGCCCCCCTTACCTCCCTCCCGATCCGCTCCCTCTTCCGCCTCGAAGCCGACCGTGGACAACGCACCGAAGTCCAATACGGATTCACCACCGACTACTACGAAGAACTCTTCATCAACCGCCGTGGCTCGATCTTTTACGTCCCGCCCATCCAGGCGACTCTCAACTCGCTCACTTATGCTTCCGCAACTGTAATCCTTTCGCTCCTCCTCGGTTTCCCCGCCGCCTTCGCCCTCGCCAAACCGACCCGTCTCGAAAAAATCCTCGACCCGCTCATCATGCTACCGCTTGGTTCATCCGCTGTCATGCTTGGGCTGGGATTTATCATCACGTATGGCAAGTGGCTCACATCACCTCTCCTCGTTCCATTCGCGCATACACTCGTCGCGTTGCCCTTTGTCATCCGCACACTGCAACCTGCCATTGCCTCCATCCCTCAACGACTGCGTCAAGCCGCATCTTCGCTTGGCGCTTCGCCGTTTCGAAGTTTGGAAGACATATTGACCTTCCCATCCTCCGTCGCGCCACACTTGCCGCCGCCACCTTTGCCTTTACCGTATCCCTCGGCGAATTCGGCGCAACCCTCCTCATCTCACGCCCCGAATACCCCACCATCCCCGTCGCCATCGAACGCTTCCTCTCCCAGCCTGGCGGTCTCAACTACGGTCAAGCCATGGCGATGGCGTCCATCCTCATGCTCCTCACCACCGCCAGCATCCTCCTCATCGAAAAATTCCGTCCACCTAATGCGGGAGAATTCTAATGCTCGAACTCCGTCACATCTTCAAAACCTACGAAGGCAAGCCTCTCCTCAACGATATCTCCTTCAAACTCGACTCAGGCGAGACGATCTGCCTCCTCGGAGCCTCGGGCAGTGGCAAGTCCACTTTATTGCGGATTATCGCTGGACTGGAGGACTCGAACTCGGGCAGTGTCCTGTTCAATGACATTGACCTCGCCTCGACACCGCCTCACCTTCGGGACTTTGGGCTGGTCTTTCAGGACTACGCACTTTTTCCTCACCTCAACGTCAACGACAATGTCGCTTTCGGATTGAAGATGCGCCGCATGGGACAGGATGAAACCAACGAGCGTGTAGCCAGTTCGTTGGAATTGGTGAACATGAAAGAATTTGGGCAACGACGAGTCACAGACCTCTCGGGCGGAGAACAACAACGGGTTGCCCTCGCACGCGCCTTGGCCATCCACCCGAGCCTGCTCATGTTCGACGAACCCCTCGGCGCTTTAGACCGTTCCCTGCGGGAAGAGCTGCTCAACGAATTGCGGATGATCCTGCACCGAACCCAAATCCCTGCCATCTACGTGACTCACGACCAGGAGGAAGCCTTCACCATCGCAGACCGAGTCCTGATCCTGCACGATGGGCAAATCGTCCGCGAGGGGACTCCCGCCGATGTATGGGCGAATCCACAGTCCGCGTTTGTGGCGGAGTTTTTAGGGTTGGGGAAGGTTTTCGAAGGCGTGGTGAAGGAAAAACAAAATGGTGAGTGGAAAGTAGAAAGTGAATTTGGAGTTTTTGTAGTCGGTTGCGGGCATGAACACTCAAAGGGAGAGAAGGTCAATTTGCTGGCGCGCCCGTTCGAGGTCCAGGATGAAGCGAATATCATCTCGGGTATGGTCACGGATGTTATCTTCCAGCAGGATCGTTATAAAGTCACGTTCGATAATGGTCTGTTTATCTATCTGGATGAACCGCCGAAGATCGGGGAAAAACTCGCCGTGCGGGTTAAGGTAGAATGTCTCGCATGAAAGTTACCGTGCTGAAAAAGAACGTCGCAGGCGAAGTGACGTGGCAATACGACGGCGTGGTGTTGCAACGTGAACCGAATTTCGTTGTGCTGGAGGCTCTGTTCAACCGCCCCGATACCCCATTCATGGATATTGTGTTGAAAGAGAACGACCGCTTTGTGGAAACGTTTTACGCCGACCGCTGGTACAATATCTTTGAGATCCATGACCGTGACGATGGGCGGGTCAAAGGTTGGTATTGTAACGTGGGCATGCCCGCCGTGATCGAGGATGGCGTTGTCTCCTACGTGGACCTGGCTCTGGACTTGTGGGTTTCTGTGGACGGAAGACAAACCGTCCTGGATGAAGATGAATTCGCAGAACTTGGCTTGGATAAAGATGTAAGAGACGGCGCTCAAAAAGGGCTGGATGAGTTGAAACGCTACTTCGAAACAAAAAATCCTCCGCAATGATCGCGGAGGATTTTTATGCAGACGGTTTTTAGAAACTGATATTGAGACTCTGCAAAATGGTATCGCCATAGGTCCAGGCAGCATACAGACCAATACAGCAGCAACACAGAACCACAACCGAAACAATGGCAACGATGAGCACGGTATTGTTCTTCTTGGGGGTTTCAGCGACGGGGGGCAACTGTTCGTTCATGATTTCTTCTCCTTTTGAATGATATGTTGAATTATACCCAGTACGGTTACAAATTGCGCCTTTTCAAAAGCGCAATTTGTAACCGTGGCATTATATATCAGGGTGCGTCCCTGTTCATCCGTTTCCAGATACGCCAGACAATAAATGACGCAATGACGACCAGCAGGGTCCCAATGAGGACCGGCAGGACGACCGCAACGATGGATAGCACCGTGGAGGTAACATCCTCCGCGATGCTGACGGGGATGTTGCCCGTACCGCCCGTAGTGGCTGTGACGGCCGGACGTACCACCCCGGATTTGGTGAGGTGAACTGTCCCTGCCACAAGCAGACCTGCCGCCAAGGCCAGCACCGGGCTGACGTCGGTCACGACGTTGGCGCTGGCTGCAAAAGCGATGGCTCCCGCAACGGGACGGATGAAGGTCTGGATCAGGTCGTTGACGTGGTTGACGAGCGGCGTCATGTCTGCCAGCATTTCGATGATGACCAAACCGCAGAGCATGAGGATGATCCAGGGGCTGGCGAGCGTGTCCCAGGGTGAACTGAGCGCGAGCAAATTGGTATACCTTGCCAACAGACCCACAACCAGCAGGGGGATATAGGCGTTCAATCCTGCGCTGGCTGAGAGGCCAAAGGCAGTGAAAATTCCAGTAAGTAGGTCCATAGGTCTCCTGTTATGGAATCAACCAGCTTGCTGGTTGATGTACTACGCCAGCAAACTGGCGATTCCAAAGGCTTGAAACACGACTCAGCCCAGGGGAAAGGCTCCCCAGGTTCCGGTGAGACGGAAGCGGAGCAGGTCAATGGCGGTGATCATCAATAGAGCGAGGGTCGTCCCGGCGAGGAAGGGCATCCACATCTGGGTGAGGGAGTCGAAGGCGTTCTCGAGGCGCATCATCAATACCCAGACCATGCTGAAGACAATGACCAGCAGTGACAGCACCCCCAGCACGCTGACGATGGCGATTGGGTAAAGTACGGCGGGATGTTCGGTGAGGATGAGCAGGTTAATGATCAGAACAATGCCGATGATAATGCCAAGTTTTTTCCAATCGAGGGCGGGGGAGGGATCGTGTGTCTTCCATGCGGAGCTGTTGAAGGCAGGGTAGAGGATGGATGCCAGCGCGATGCCCATGCCGCTCCCGGTGAAGAGGCGCAGGGTGTTGTTGGGGATGTAGAGGTTGGGGATATTGTCGAGGGCGCCCCCCGAGGTTTGTTTGAGCAGGTAGAGGTAGGAGTTCGAGCCGTCCAGTCCGAAGGCGAACAGGAAAAAGAGAAGCGGTGCGCCGAGCTTCCAGCCGGGCATTCCGCTTTTCTTGGGGCTGACGAATGCAAAGAAGAGCAGCGTGATCCCCGCCGCGTAGAATTCACCCGTGCAACGCGCGCACAAGGGGAGTTGACGGTCGAAGATTTGGAAGGAACGCTCGTCAATGCGGTGACAGACTGCATAGCCTATTGAATCCGCCTTGCCGAGCACGCCCGGCGGCGCGATGTAAAACCAGACACCGAATACAATAAGTGCAGCGAGGGGGACAAGCCAGCGGGAAAGGTTGTGTGCGATGGGTCGTTTATTTGCCTGTTCCATTTCACCTATTATATACGATGATATGCAGGCATGGTTGCGGTATGATTGCAATGATAAGGAGAATACAATGAAAAGGATAGCGATCCTGACAGGCGGGGGGACGCACCGGGGCTGAACGCGGTCATCCGGGCGGCGGTAAAGACCGCCATCAACCAATATGGATGCGAAGTCATCGGAGTGCGGGATGGGTACGATGGTTTCATTGACGAGAAGGGCATCATGCCGCTCGGGCTGGCGGATGTGCGCGGGATCCTGCCGCGCGGCGGTACGATCCTCGGCACGGCAAATCGCGGCAACCCATTCGCGCGGAAAGTGATTCGCGACGGCAAAGAAGTGACGGTTGATGTTTCGGATGAGATTGTCGCGGGGATAGAGCGCCTCAAACTGGACGCCTTGCTTGTGGTCGGCGGTGACGGGACCTTGCACATTGCCCATGAATTGTCCCGGAAAGGCGTTCCGATCATTGGCGTGCCCAAGACCATTGACAACGACATCGGCGGCACAGACGTCACCTTCGGCTTCGACACCGCTCTGACCATCGCCACCGAAGCCATTGACCGCCTCCACACCACTGCCGAGGCACATCACCGCGTCATGGTCCTGGAGTTGATGGGACGCGACGCCGGCTTTATCGCCCTGCACTCCGGCGTGGCCGGCGGCGCGGACGTGATCTTGATCCCTGAAATCCCCTTCAAATTCGAATCGGTCGTGGAAAAGGTACGCCAGCGCGCCGCGGTTGGGACCCTGTTCAGCATCATGGCGGTCTCAGAAGGTGCGAAACCGGCAGGCGGTGAAAAAGTCTACGCGCGCGGCGGGGACGAGGTCTTCGTGCCGCGGCTGGGCGGGATCAGTCAGGTGGTGGGGGAATACATCGAGAAGCAGGGATTTGAAACGCGCGTGACCGTGCTTGGTCACCTCCAGCGCGGCGGCACGCCGACCGCCTTCGACCGCTGGCTGGCGACCCGCTACGGCGCGGCGGCTGTCCGCGTGGCGGCGGAGGGGCGCTTCGACCGCATGGTCGCATTGCGCTCCGGCAATGTCATAGACATCCCTCTGGGTGAAGCCATCGCTGTTCCCAAGCGGGTGGACATTTACGGCGATGCCGTCCTCACCGCCCGCAACACTGGAATATCATTTGGTGATGAATGAGCCCCAACCCTCCCCAAATTCGTAGAAATTGGGGAGGGTGCCACGACACTTGCACCGCACTGCGTTTGGTGCAGTGCAGGTGAGTGGCGGGAGGGGTAAACCAGGAAGCCGCCCAATCTGGACGGCTTCCGTGGCGCGCTGTGGCTTCCTTTTTACTGCTCGAGGAGGGATGCCACAGCGCTGGGTTTGTTACTACTATCCATGTTAGACATCACCTCCTCCTTTCATAGGATGGCGGTTTATTTTGTTTGCCCCCGTGCTATGCTGGAAGTATGTCACACTTCAAATCGGATGTCAATACTCCCGAATCCGCTCTTATCAAATTGTAATTTTGAACGTATAAAAACAGGCTTTTGGAGCCGAAATTTGCCCTACAATGCCAAAATCTGATACTTTTTGAGAGACTCCGCAAGCCCGCCGGGGCTATGCTATTGGAAATCCCTTTTGGAGGCATCCATGAAAAACAACCCGAACCGTTTCTGGTTCATCGTCATCCTGCTCGGCTGGGCGTTCGACTTCCTCTTTTGGAAGAAGCCCGGCGTGGGCATCAATTTTTTCCTCTTCGTCAGCCTGTGTCTCGGTACGGGCATCTACCTGCTCAAAACGGATGGGCTTCGCCTCGCGCCCCGCTCGAGCCTGCTTCTGCTCCCCATCGCCTTTCTCTCCGCTGTGGCATTCATCCGCCAGGAGCCTTTGACAACGTTCCTCTCCGTCGCCATGACCCTCTTCCTGATGGGCGTCTTTGCCATGACATATCTCGGTGGTCAGTGGGTGAAATTCGGCCTGCTCGACTACATCCTCGGATATCTGCGCCTCTTTGGGAGCATGCTCGTGCGTCCGCTTGGATTCAGCGCGGAGGTGAGGAAGGACCAGCCGTCCCAGAGTGAGAAGCGGGGCGGCCGCGTCTGGCCTGTGATACGCGGCATCGTCATTGCCCTGCCGGTCATCGCCGTCTTCGCATCCCTGCTCTCGGCGGCGGATCCCATCTTCGAAAAGCGGTTCGATGAATTCGTCAGGCTGTTCAATATCGAGAACCTGCCCGAGTATATTTTCCGCCTCGTCTATATCCTGATCTTTGCCTATGCCCTCGCAGGGACGTACCTGCATGCCGCGCAGAAATCAGACGAGAAGGTGGATGGGAAGCCTCTGGTCCCTTCGTTCCTCGGGTTTACCGAAGCGGCGATCGTGCTGGGGAGTGTGGCGGTGCTGTTCGCCGTGTTCGTGATCATCCAGTTCCAGTATTTCTTCGGCGGGCAGGCGAATATTGCCGTGGAAGGTTATACCTACTCTGAATACGCCCGCCGCGGATTTGGCGAACTGGTGGCGGTGGCTTTCTTCAGCCTGCTGATGTTGCTTGGGCTGGGCGCGATCACGCGCCGCGAGACTGACCAACAAGGGAAAACATTCTCCGCCCTCGGCGTGACCCTGGTTGGGCTGGTGATTGTCATGCTCGTCTCCGCGTTCCAGAGATTGGTACTATATGAACTTGCCTATGGGTTTTCCCGCCTGCGGACGTATACACATGTCTTCATGATCTGGCTTGCGCTTTTGCTGGTGGCGGTGGTCGTCCTTGAGGTGCTTCGCCGCGAGCGCTCCATCGGCTTGACCATGGTCCTGGCCCTGCTCGGGTTTGTGATCTCGCTCGGTGTATTGAACGTGGACGCCTTTATTGTCCGGCAGAACGTCCAGCGGGAGATCCAGGGAACAGGGGATAACGCCTTCACACAGGGACGTCCTGAACTGGATGCCCAATACTTCTTGGATCTGTCTGACGATGCTGTCCCCGTTTTGGTGGAGGCTTTCTCGAACAAATCCCTGCCCGCGGGAGTGCATGCGAAGTTGGGCGCGGCGTTGGTGTGCAAACATGTATGAACGTGAGCAGGACACCCGCGATATACCCTGGCAAGCCTTCCATGTCTCGCGCTATTTTGCAGATATTCGGTTTGCAGAGGTTGATGGAGAATTGAATTCCTACAAGATCATTGACAAGGATTGGCCTGTCATGGTCGAAACGCCGGAAGGAGATGAATTCTCCTGCTGGGGATATTACAAAGATTAGGGCAAAGAACTCCGGGCCATCGTTGAAGCCCGGAGTTCTTTTTTGGGTTAGCGTTGCGGTTTTAACCTTTTGGTCAGGTCCCTTAACTGCACGAATGAAATGGGTTTGACCAGTACGAAATCCACCTGGTCGCGGTATGCCTCGCCCATGCGTGCGTCGGCTGTAGTGATGATGATCATGGTTTTCTCAAAGCGTTCGTCCTTTTTGAGGATGTTTGCCAACAATTCCCCGCCCGAGATGTGGGGCAGGTGCATGTCGAGCAGGATCAGATAGGGGGCGGTCCCGACTGTCAATCTTTCCCTGGCTTTTTTGCCGTCAGCAACGTGTTCCACCTCAAAGCCGACGCCGCGCAAGGCTTCTGCAAAGATGCTGGCAAGATCTTCATCGTCTTCGATTATTAAAGCCAGTTCGCTCATGATTTCTCCTTTTATTTGTTTTATATCACGGTATGACCAATGGCAGGGTAATGGTGAAGATCGTTCCACTTTCCAGTTCGCTGGCCACTTTGATCTCTCCGTTCATCAGGTTGACAAGTTGTTTGACAATGGCAAGTCCCAGCCCGAAGCCGCCCTGGGTGCGTGTAGCGGTGCCTTCCACCTGGCGGAAGGTTTCGAAAATGTGGGGCAGTTCCTTTTGCGGGATGCCGCGCCCTGTATCGGCGACCTCCATGCCCCATTTCCTGAAATCGGGGAGGTGGAACAGCCGCACGCGGACTTCGCCCTGGTCTGTGAATTTGATGGCGTTGGTCACGAGGTTGACAAGGATCTGGTGCAGGCGTGCGCTGTCGCCGATCAGGGTTTCGGGCAGGCTGTCGTCCATTTCGCTGGTCAAGCGGAGGTTTTTGTCTGAAGCGGTTTTGTCCAGCAGGCCATGCAGGTTTTCAAGAAGTTCCGACGGCCTGACGGGACCCATGTTAATGGTCAGTTTGCCGGCCTCCATTTGGGCCTGGTCGAGCATGTCATTGATCAGTCCCAGCAGGCGCTGGGTATTGTTTATGATGCGGTCAGCCATGTTGACCTGTTTATCGTTCATGGGTCCGTAGACAGCCTCCTTGAACATTTCCGCGTATCCGAGGATGGCGTTAAGCGGGGTGCGCAATTCGTGTGAGACGATGGCGACGAAGGTGCTTTTGAGCTTTTCCAATTCGGCTTCGCGCGTGAAGTCGCGGAAGACGGTCACTGTGCCGATGTTGACGTTGCCTTCCTCGCGGGTATCGTAAATCTGCCCCGCGCTGATGGAGAGGGTCTTATCTCCCCATTCGACCCGGAAGCTGAACGGCTGTGTGTCGTGTTCGACCATGGCAAGGAGCAGTCTGCGCCCGTTGGCCGAGAGTTTGGGGTGCTCGATCAAATTGCGGAAATTGCGGTTCACGATCACCTCAACGGGGAGTTCGAGCATGCCCCTGATGGCCGGGTTCGCCAGGATCGCGTTCCAATTTCTGTCGAACACGATCACGCCATCTGCGATGGAATTGAGGATCGCCTGGTTGCGCCCGGCTTCGACGCGTTCACGCGACAGGGATTCCGCCAGGGCGCGTGTGCGCTGGGTGACGACCTGGTCAAGGTTGGCGTTGATGATGCGCAGTTCCCTGAGCGCCGATTCCAGACTGCGGGCGGACAACCATGAGACCAGGGCGAGCATGAAAAAACCGATGATCGCAAAGACGTTCACCGGTTGACCGATGGAGAAGGCCAGCCCCGAGAGAATGCCGCCTCCGATGAACGCGAACAGGAAACTTGCCTCGGGGATCAGGATCAGGCTGGAGATTGCGATGGGAATTGTAAAGACAAAGAGTGAACGTCCATTGGAGAGTTGTTCGGGGGTGTCAGTGAATGTAAATATCAGAGTGAGTAATAAGAGGTAAAGCAACGCAGCCCATCGCCCGGACAATCGTCGGTTGATCTGGTACAAACCCAAAAAACCAAGTGTGGCAATAAAAGCGCCTGCCAGTAAGGCTGTTGTTTCAGGGACTGCCAGCTGGTTGCTTGCAAGACTATTAACCGCAATTGCCAGCAAGCCCAGAAAGGCGGCAATTGTATTTCCAAGTAGGAGAATATTAAGCAGTCTGCGCCGGCGTGCATCGTCGGGATCCGGGACGGGAACATCGAGAATGGAATCGAAGAATTGTTTCATAAGTTTTTTTATTGCGCCAATGCCAATGCACTGAGTATCGCGGAACGGACGACCAATTGTGGACTATACAGGCATTTACCGATCCACAGCGGCGGGTAGGGTTTGTCGAGGTTCTCCTTTAGCCAGCAGGCGCCGTTTTTGATGGCGGCTTTGGGAATCCTGCCAACCTTTTCATCCCAGACCGATAGTGCCTGAATGGCATACGCGGTCTCTTCGGCAGTGGGGATGTACATGCCCCAGGAACCATTGGCGTTTTGGGATCTGAGAATCCATTGTACAGCCTCATCAACAATTTCGTTTTCATGACCGGCACAGGCAATCACTAAATGAGCGGTCGGGTAATATGCGGAGATGTGCCATTTATCCGTCCAGAATGGATTCTCGCCTCTCGATTTTCTGAGGAAAGCGAGGATCTTTCTGACGGACGAATTCTTGACGGTGAGCCCGGCATTGAGAAGCGCGTCGAGGATATGGATGTTGGCGCTGATGGATGGGTTGACTTCGAGATCAAAGCAGCGGAAGTACTCCATTTCTTCGTATGCCAGAATGCTGGCGAGGTCTTTTTCAATGCCGTAGCGCAGAAGGGTATTGTACGTGATGACCGTGTCGTCGCTGTCTTTGACGGAATAGGCGGTTGAAAATGCCACACCGCGTTTGGGTTCCCAGGCTTTGGAAAGGAATTCGAGATGCCGTTTGAGCTTTTCATTGGTCTTCATGCCGGGTATCAAACTCAGGTTCCACAACGACCAGGCCACCTCGAAAACGTCAAAGGGAAAGACGTTTGGCTGTCCGCCATCGGGTTTGACGGTGGTGTGCAGATATTTCAAGGACGGTGCATCGCCTTTTTTGATGTAGGTTGCAAAATATGCCGTGGCTGATGGGCTTAACCCCACAGACCCGTTACTCTCCTGTAAATTCTCAATATCGAGCATGTGCTGACCGTCCCTGCCAGCCATTTCGGCAGAGAAAGCCATCGTCACGTAGCGGTTGATCATCTTGCCCTGCAGGTAGGAGAGTTTTTTCTCACGCAGTTTGGACAGACGTCCCAGGATGCGGTCTGCCTGGTTCTTGATGAGTCCCAGTTTTTCGGCCTCTCCCGCCAGGATGGGAGCGATCATTTCAAAGCCGACGGTTGCTCCGTTCGGATCAGCCTGTAACCCCTGTGTGGCATTTCCCACGATCCTTTCGAGCGCAAGTCTGCCGTTTTCGATCTGTACCTTGTCGTGACCGCGGCGCCCGCGATAGGTGAGGGCGATCATGGCGGCAAGGGTGCAAATCACGCGGTCATGGTAATACATGGGCGCAGGCGCGCCCCACGAACCGTCTGGCAGTTGGTTTTCAGCAAGCCAGGAAAGGGACCGGTTGCTGATCTCCGGGGCAATTTCGCCGAGGCGCGCCGCCCAGGCGGTATCGTAGGCGGTGCTCGCCATGTGACCGGGTCCGATCTCCTCGATGAATTGTGCGATGAGGTCTGTCATGATCCGTCTCCGATTTCGGGGAGCCAAAGATTGAATTTTAGTTTGCCGACGCCGAGGGCTTGGTCCTGGTTGCCTCGGTAATATTTTCTCAGCCAATCGAGTTCGTCCGCGTTCATTTTCGTGTACTCAGGCTCCGGCGTGCGGCGAACGTAGATATGGTCGTATAGGATTGCCCGCAACTGGCGCTCGGTCATATAGGGCGAAGGGCTGACGGAAAAATACAGGTCCTCCTCGCCTGTCCCCAGCAGGGGCATGTCGAAGGTGCTGAATTTGTCGAAGCCGATGAACAGGCTGACGGGAGGCAGGTCTTCGCCGTAATATTTTCGGATCAATGTGGTTTTGTTGGGTACCGCGCTATGGGCGAGGTAGTGCTCCACCGAGAGGCGGGCGATGGTTTCGGTCGCTTCATCGGCAAATACACCAAAGAAGAGGTTGAAACCGGTGTTGTCCTTGGTGGCTTCCGTCACTTCGTAGAGGAAACCCAGCACGGACTCGAATTGGGTGCCTTTCAACACGTCGCGGTAGTCGCCATAAAAGCGGACTTTGACATTGTATTTCTCGAAGAATTCGCGGTAGTTCCTGTCGGTGGCGGTGCGGACGAGGCCGTCCATGCCGACGCGCCGGGTGTATTCGTCGCCGCGGCGCATCAGTTCACGGCCAAAGACCGGGGCAAGGATGGTGCGGACGCCGTGATCGAACAACATCGAACACAGATGGATGTGGTTCTGGATGGATGCATCCATGTAGGCGGCAAAGAAGTCGTCGCCGATCTTGTCTCTGTGTTCGAGCATGAACCAGCGGCGCGTGCCGTTGACAGGGAACACGACCACCTTTTGTCCCGTCGCTTTGACGAGCGCGGCAACCTCCTCCGTGGGGAGTTGCAGGAAACGCTCGAAGGGAATCATCGGCTGCTCCGCAGGCGTGGCAGGAATCGGGGAGTCCGAAGCGCATAGTCGGCATAGCCGGGCAGGGTGCGGGTCAGCAGGTCTTCCTCCTGGCGGGCGGCGCGGGTAAAGTCCCAGATCGTGTAAAGCAATGTTGCGAGGGTCGTCAGCGCGGGGTTGATGAGGAAGAGTCCGGTGGCTATGCCGAAGAAGGAGGTGATAACAGGGTGCCGCATGAGTTTATACGGACCCGTGTCAATCACTTGATGACCGGGCTGTATTTCCACGCGTTCGGCGTAGTAGTGCCGCAGGTGCACGCGCGACCATATATGCAGGACGAGGGCGGCAAGAATCAAAAACGCCCCAAGGGATTGAACGATCAGGCCCCACGTTGCGTCTGTGCGGTAACTGAGGAATGGAAGGAAAACGGGTTGCAGGACGAGGACCGCACCGAGCAGAAAAATGAACAGTGTGAAATCCCAGGCGCGACCGGAACCGTTTGCCTGCCTTTGTTTGTCATACCGGCGGATAAGGACAAAATCCATCGCGTAGAAGAGGAGGATGGCAAGCAGTGTTGCGGCAGATTGCGGGACTCCGGTGAGCATGCCCCCTCAGTCCTCGGATGCCAGTCGCTTCGCGGCGCGTGACATGATGCCTGCCATCGTGATCATGGCATGGTTCGTATCTTCGAGATGCAACCCCAGCCTGCGTTTCACATCGTATGCCCCGCTCCCAAAACGGACAAGGCGCACCTTGTGTTCGAAGGCTTCCTGCAGGGCGGCATACAACAGGAGGAAGTATCCGCCGGGGACATCATCCTCCAGCCCGAGGGAGGATGTCAATTGGAACTTGTTGTCACGCAGAACGGCGCCGCAACCGACCAGCTGCCCTTCCTTGTGAAGTTCGAGCCATGTGCCGTCTGTCAGGGAGAAGTTCTCGAGCAGGCTGCGCGTCCACGGACTGGGCGCAGAGCTGTGCCAGATGGAGACGTTATCTATCAGTTTGAGGGCGGCTTCCAGATCTGGGACAGTTTTATGCCGCGAGAGAACGATGCCATTGTCAGAGGTCTCTTTCAGGGTGCGTTTATAGTGCTGGCGGTCCTTTTTGTTGCCTGCCTCAAGGTAGGCCTCGAAACCATCCCACTCCATGGGCATGTATGTGCCCGGCTCGGAAACCGTGATAGCTTCATAACCGGGAGGCCAGGATTTGTACTTGAGTTGCTCGGTCAGCAGGTAATCGAACACCAGGAATGAACAGCGTTGTCGCTTGAACTCGTCCTGTGCGGCGCCCGCCAGCAACGGCAGGATCTCATCCCGCAGGGGTTCGCCGGGCAACAGCAACGCGGACGTATCTGCCAGCGGCGAACGGCAAACCAGCAGGGGACGGCGTTTGAGAACCGATGACATGAATTCGCGCGCGACCTTTGGCAGGGGCAGGGGCTCGTTCTTTACCCTGAAAAATGCCGCTCCTGCAATGGGTTTGTCGCCGTCCCATGTGAGAAGGTAGGTGGGCGGACAGTCTGCCATGACGCGTTCGCCAAAGACATACCATTGGTGGCTTTGAAACCCGCGCCCGGAAGCGATCTGGTCCCAGGCTTCGGGGGAGATTTCCTGAATGCTGTTATATTTTTTTACTTCCATTTTGCTCATGGTTGTTCCCGTTTCGATTTTACTTTCAGATAAATAATCCGGTCTCGACATTTCGTGCCTGCAAAAATGAGAATCATTTCACAGGCTTTATAATCAATTGGAGAGTGAAACATGAATAATTATACCTTCCGTCTGAGGCCCGGCGATGACCTATTCGGTTCAATCGAGATATTTGTGCGGGAAAGGAAAATCGAGGCGGGTTGTGTGTTGAGCGGGGTTGGAAGCCTGACCCGTGCCGTTTTACGGCTTGCAAACCGTGATTTTTACTCCGAGTACGATGGTCATTTCGAAATCGTCTCGCTCACAGGGACGGTCTCGGTCCACGGTTCGCACCTGCACATCTCCATCTCAGACGGTGATGGACGAACGATTGGCGGGCATCTCGTCCCCGGTTGTAAAATTTATACGACTGCCGAGATCGTGCTGGCTGTTTTTTCCGATGTCGTCTACAAGCGGGAACTGCTCGAAGACGATTCCGGGTACGAGGAATTGGTCGTGTACAAGAGGTAGGGCCGATGTTCGGACGAAAGTTCGGACATTTTCTTTTTTGCCACGGATTGACACAGATTTGCACTGATTTTTCTTTGTTTTTTCCGTGAGAATTCGTGAAATCCTGTCCTGGTCAACGATAGGTTGCACACTTTTTTGAACCACGGAGTCACCGAGACACGGAGAAAAACATAAAAACTCAGTGACTCCGTGTCTCAGTGGTGAGTGGATCTGTGCAAGATGACACTGACCACCACAGAATTCGTGAAATCCGTGGCTAAAAGCCTTTTTTTCCGACCTCCTGTCCGAAGGTCGGGTAGGGCTACTTTTTCAGAGCTGACAGGAACTCATCTTCAGTGCGGACGGTTTCCCTAAAGCCAAGCCTTTTTCCCAGCCTTGTCAGCTGCGGTGGGTCTACATAGGTTGTCGCCAGGATTTCAGCCTGCCCGAGAACGTCATTTGCTTTTCCGTCCAGCAGAACCTTTCCCTGCGACATGGCGATGACGCGCTCGAAGTTCTCGGCGCAGAAGTCAATGTCGTGCGTGATCGTGACAACGGTCCTGCCGCGCTCACGCAATACCCTGATCACATTTGCGATGCGTGCGATGTTGGTGGCATCCTGCCCGGTGGTGGGTTCGTCGAAGATGACGATCGGCGTATCCATCGCGATGATCGAAGCGATGGCAACCATCTTGCGCCAGGTGGGGGACAGGTCGTAGGGGTTCGTCTCCGTCTTATCGAACAACTCAGTCATCGCCAGCGCTTCCTTGACCAACGCCCCAACCTGTTCACTGGAATATCCGAGATTTCGCGGCCCGAAAGCGACTTCGGTCTTCACGTCCCGTGAAAAGAGCTGTTCATCGGGATTTTGAAAGACATAGCCCACGCGGGAGGCGAGTTTTGCCACCGAATACTTGCGCGTATCCCAATCCCCGATCCTCACTTCGCCGGAAGCGGGCTGCAACAACCCGTTGAAGTGACGCACGAGGGTCGTCTTCCCTGCGCCGTTCTGACCCACAATGGCGACCTGCTCCCCAGGTTCAATGGTCAAAGAAATGCCGCACAACGCCTGCACACCGGCGGGATAGGTGAAGTGGAGGTCCTTGATATCGATTCTCATTTTGACTCTCCTCTCCCTTTGGGAGAGTGGCTGGCGGTGAGGGCAAATCCCTCCACCGCCTCATCCAGCGTTACGGGCAATTGATCTTGTTTCCAGATGCCTATTGCTTTTGCCCTGCGCGCCACGGACGTGTACCGCGAAATGCCGAAGCCTTTGTCTGCCAGGACGTCCGAGGTCAAGACCTCGCGCGGCTTGCCATCGAGAATGATCTGCCCCTCGTGCAACGCGATGACGCGGTCCGCAAAGTTCGCGATCCATTCCACCTTGTGTTCCGCGAGGACAACCGTCATTCCCTTTTCAGCCATCGTGCGGATCACGCCGAAGACTTCGCGCGTGCCGATGGGGTCCATCTGCGAGGTCGGTTCGTCGAGGACAAGGACTTTCGGCTGCATGACCAGGATCGAGGTCAGTGCGACGCGCTGTTGTTGTCCGCCGGAGAGGGAATAGGGAGAGCGGTCCGCCAGATCGCTGATGCCGGTCAGCTTCATCGCCTCCTCCACGCGGACCTTCATTTCGTCGCGCGGGACCCCGGTATTTTCCAAGCCGAAAGCGATCTCCTCGAAGACGGTGTACTTCGCGCCGCTGATCTGGTTGAACGGGTTTTGGAACGCCAGCCCCACGTTCAGCACCCATTCGTGCAAATTGGACTTGCTCGATTCCGCACCCGCGACCTCAACGGTGCCGGTCAGTTCGCCCTTGAAAAAATGCGGGACGAACCCCGCCAGCGTGTAACACAGCGTGGACTTGCCCGCGCCGTTGGGACCAACGACCGCCACGAACTCGCCCTCGTTCACCTGCAGGTTCGATGTTCTGCAGGGCGGGCGTTTCGGTGAGCGGATATTTGTAGGTGACGTTTTCGAGATTTACGATAGCCATATTCTCAGTGCCAGTGAAAGAACTACGAAGGCAGCCAGCATCCATCGGAGGATTTTATCCGTGTTGGTGTCTGGGACATTGTGCAGGGAGGTTTTGACGCGTGTGGAGGTGAATCCGCGCGCTTCGATGGCGATGGCGCGTTCCTCCACTTCCACCAGCGAGCCAAACACCAACGGACCGACCAGCGGGACAACCGCCCCTACGCGTTTCAAGAATGTACTCTCGGTGTCCAATCCGCGCGAGCGTTGCGCGGAGATGATGGTCTGCGCCTTCGCCTGCATCTGCGGGAGGATCTGAAGCGTGGAATTGATCACGTAGGCGAATTGGGGCGGCAGTCCGCGGCGCGTCAGGTCGGACATCAACTCGCCGGGATGGGTGGTCAGCAGAAGGATGGCAAAGGACGAGACCATGACAAAGACGCGCGAGACCGTCAAAAAGGCAGTCTGCATCGCTTCCAGCGTGACGTCAAACCTGCCCAGTTGGAAGATGACGGTCCCCCCGATGGGCAGGAACACGCTCTGCATGAAGAACATGAAGAGAATGGTGGGGAGGATCAGCTTGAGCAACAAGCCTCGGTATTGCCTTTGCACGCCGCCGACAAACACCGCGATCAGGACGGGGATTGCCATACCCGGCGCAACTGCCGGCAGGGAAAGAAAGGCTGGCAGGATCATGGCAAAGACAAAAGTCAGTTTTGTCAGCGGGTTGAGCCTGTGCAATGGACTATCCAGGGGGACAAAAAAGGAACGGTTTAGACTCATGATCACAAATCTTACCCGAAAATAAAAAAGCGGGAGGAGAGATCTCTCCTCCCGCGGATGGTACGCGGATCAACCGCCGGTGATGCTCGGCAGGATGTAGACGCCGAACAGAATGAGCAGGACGACCACCACCAGCGCAATGATCAGTTCTGTCTGCTTCTGGCCTTTTTCAACTGACGCATTGTCACCGCGCGGGAAGCGGGAGAGATAGCGCGTCGAAAGCCCGTCTATGATCGCGAATGCCAGCAGGCTGGTGGCGATCTTGTCGAGCGGTTCCGAGATGAAGTTGGTGGTCAGCACGGACGCCAGCAGGTTCCTGCCTGCTTCGAGCAGGAAGGCTGTAATGACGGACGAACCGCTGGCGGAGATGCCGCCAAAGATGATGATAGCGATGGGGGTGCCGACGATGGTTGCGACAATGGCGATCACAAAGCCCGTCACGACCACCTTCCACCAGCTTTTGAAATAACCGATGTTCGCCATCACGCCCGCAGTCGCACCGATGGCTGCAGCCACTGGAAACCACGGGAACCAATCAATAGGGTTAAGGATCATGCCGGCAACGATGTTCGAGAGGGCGCCGGTCAGCGCGCCCGCCCACGGTCCGCAGATCACACCGACCAGCACCGTGCCGATGCTGTCGAGGTAGACAGGGAGTTTGAGGACAAGGACGATCTGCCCGATGGTCAGGTTGATGGCAATGGCGACCGGGATGAGCACCCAGGTCATGGTGCTGAAGTCCTTCTGCATGCGCCCGGTGAGGTACGCCCAGACGAACAACAGAGCCATGATCGCCAGCACAACGACAAAATAGACCACGTTTTGAGAGATGACTTCCATTTTGTTCTCCTTTTTAGGGTTTGATTCTTACAACACCGCTTGTGCGGTTGTGTTTCATCTTTATTCCGGTTTCACATTTTCAGGGCGCGGCAGGCGTGACAGGACCGCCTCGGGCAGGAGGCGACGCGATCACAAATACGATCAGGGCAGTGACGATCTTGTCCAACGGCTCTTCGAACAGGAAATAGGCGGGATCGAACGTGAACCCTCCGAACACCCTCGCAGAAACCACTGCCGACGCGACAGCGGCTGTCATGGCTATCAAAAGACCAGCCAGCAGTACCTTCCACCAGCTTTTGAACATACCCGCATTCGCGCAAATCCCTGTCACCAACCCGATCAGCAATGGAACGGGCCAATAGGGGGCATAACCCGCTGAAAAATAGCCCAAAATGAAGTTCGTAACGACGCCGGTCAGCGCCCCTGCGAACGGACCGGCGACGACCGCGACGAATATCGTCCCGATGGTGTCCAGGTAGAAAGGTGTGTCCAATTTTGCGAAGAGCCAGCCGACCGCTCCGTTGACGAGAACGGCGATCGGGATCAGTGCCCAGGTGATCGGCTTGAAATCCTTCTTGAAGTCCAATGTTTCCCTCGCCTCAGGCTTGGATGGAAAGGGCGAGCCTCTCCATCCGCTCCAAAAACAACTCGATGAAGTCGCGCTGGCGCACGCCGAGCGCCACCCGCATATTGGCGGGCTTCTTCTGGTAATTATAAAAGTCCGCGAAAGTCTTGCCCATCGAAACGCCGCCCGAAATATCCACATCCACGGGCAGTTCTTCATAATCGCACAGTTCGGGGGCGAAGGTCAATGCCAGCGCCAGCGGATCGTTGATGATACAGCCTTGGATGCCCTGATAACTTGCATGATATTCCATGTAAAAATCCGTCGCATCCTTGATGAACCCGGGAATGGGCGAGTCGATCTTCAGCAAACGCTCCACGTCCTGCGCGGTCAGAAGGCATTGATACGTTACATCCAGCGGCACAAGTGTGGTCGGTATGCCAGCATGAAAAACGATATGCGCGGCGTGCGGGTCAACGTACGTATTGAACTCGGCAAGCGCGGTCTGGTTTGCCCTCGTGGCGGATCGCCCCGCCCATGATGATCAACTCCTTGAGCGATTTCGCAAACTTCGGCTCTTTGCGGACCGCCAGGGCGACGTTCGTTAGCGGACCGATCGCCACCAGCGTGACCTCTCCCGGGCTGGACAGCGCCTTCTCGATCAGAAAATCGCTTCCATGCTGACCGATGGGCTGGATCCGTGGTTCTGGCAGTTTCGCGTAGCCCAAGCCTGTATTCCCGTGTGTCTCCGCCGCCAGCAGGGACGGTTGCACGAGCGGCAACGCGCATCCCCTCGCCAGCGGAATGTGACTTGCATTGACCAGTTCCAGGATGGACAATCCGTTGGTCACGGCTCTGTCAAGAGAACAGTTTCCATGCACCACGCTCAAACCCTCGAGCGAGAGTTCAGGGGAGGCAAGCGCCAACAGGATGGCAAGCGCGTCGTCAATACCGGGGTCGGTGTCAATGAGGATTCGTTTTGTCATAATAAAATCTGTCCAGATACTGTTTGTGATGCCTAAAACCCCGAAGGGGTGGGATTGTTATAGCCGTTGGGATACGTATTGCAAACCCTGAAAGGGTGACATGGGGATTGATATGTTGTGTCATCCCTTCGGGATTGGAAAACCGTTCGAATGATTCGTAAATCATTTCATCCCTTCGGGATTTTGCGCGCGGATGATTTTTTCCACTTCTTCTTTGGTCGGCAGGGATGGCTGTGCGCCGAACTTTGTACAAGCCAGCGCACCGCAGGCACAGCCGTAGCGAACTGCGTCCGCCAGCAAGCTGACTGAGTCCAAAGCAACTGCAAATCCTCCAATGAACGCGTCTCCGGCGGCGGTGGTGTCAACCACGTCCACATTGAACGTGTCTACCAGTTTACTTGTTTGCTTGTCTACGATCAATGCTCCCTTGCTCCCCAGCGTGACGATCACATTCTGTGCGCCGCGTTCCAGCAATTTCTTCGCCGCCGCTTCCGCCGAGGGGACGTCGCGCACTTCCATGCCGGTCAGCAGGCTTAGTTCGGTTTCGTTGGGGATGAGGAAGTCTGCAAGGGCTATCAGTTCATCGGGGAGTTCTTTGGCAGGCGCGGGGTTGAGAAGGACGCGGACACCGTTCTGCCTGGCAAGTTGAGCGGCGCGTAGAACTGTCGGGATGGGGATTTCAAGTTGGAGCAGGAGCAGGTCGAAGCGCCGCCCTGAGCGTGTCGAAGGGTCGAAGAAGGAAGCGGTGCTGAGCGGAGACGAAGCGACATCCGAAACAGAGACTTTGCCATTCGCGCCTGGCGAGAGAACGATACTGTTCTGCCCAGCCGCATCCAGGACGATGATGGCGGTGCCGGTGGACGCGTCGTCGCGCTGGACAAGCTGCGAATCCACATTGTTCGATTTGAGATTGTCGAGGAGGAAATCACCAAAGTTGTCTCTGCCCACCCGTCCGAGCATGGATACATGCGCCCCAAGCCTCGCCGCGGCCACAGCCTGATTCGCCCCTTTGCCGCCGGGTATGACCTGCAGATCCTCGCCGCTGATGGTTTCGCCGGGCCTGGGAAAGCGCGGTGCGCGCACAACGAGATCGGCGTTGAGCGAACCAACAACAAGGACTTTGGGCATGTGCCGATTTTACTCCATTTGAATGATTGGACATATAATGGGCGGTTGGAGATTGCAATGAGAAAGATCTGGCCCTTCAGTTTCTATTTTTTGTATTTTGCGGCAATGGCATCCCTGCTGCCGTTCTTTGTCCTCTTTTATCAATCGTTGGGATTCAGCGGCGCGCAGATCGGTTTGTTGACAGGCATCCCGCCCTTGATCACTTTGTTGGGCGCCCCGATCTGGACCGGACTTGCCAATTCGACACACCGTCATAAGTTGATCATGGGACTGGGACTGGGAGTCTCGGTTATTGTCGCCATCCTGCTTCCAAACCTGTCCAGTTTTGCCGTTGTGTTTGCCGTGATCATTATTTACAACATTTTTATTTCACCCGTTTCTTCGTTGAGCGACAGCGCGACGATGACGATGCTGGGGGAGCAAAAGGCGATGTACGGGCGCATCCGCATGGGTGGGACGATCGGCTGGGGGATCTTTGCCCAGGTTGCGGGGGTATTACTGGCTCTGTATGGATTGGAGATCCTGTTCTATGTATTTGCCGGGATCATGCTGGTCAATCTTTTGGTCTCGCAAAAATTTTCGTTCGGCGAACGTCAGGAACATGATCCTCAAACCGGCACGATATGGGTATTGTTGAGAAACCGCCGCTGGGTCATCTTTCTTGCTTCAGCGTTCCTTGGCGGCATAGGGGCGTTTTCCGTTGCATCCTATTTGTCCCCGTATTTGCAGGAACTGGGCGCGGATGGGAACTGGATCGGTTTTGCATTTCTTGTCGCAACAGTGACCGAAATCCCCATCTTTTTCTTTGGCAATCTTCTCGTCAAACGGTTTTCAGCCTATGGGTTGTTTGTGATTTCACTGGTGCTGCTTGGCGTCCGTTCCCTGCTTTTTGGGCTGGCGGGCAACCTGTTTCTGGCCATTGTGGTGCAGGGACTGGGCGGAGCGATCTTCCCTGCCATGTGGTCGGCGGGTGTGGCGTATGCGGACGAGAATGCGCCTGCGGGGTTGAAATCCACGGCGCAGGGACTCTTCGGCGCGATGACCTTTGGGTTTGGTGCGGCAGTTGGCGGCTTTTTAGGCGGCGTGATGCTCGAGAATATTGGCGGACGCGGGATGTTTCTGGTCTTCGGCATCATTATTCTGGCTGGACTCATATTGATCGAAGGCGCAAAAAGATTGTTCCCCGAAAAGGCACTTGTCAAAGGTGAGATCTAAATCCACCATGGTATCTTTGAAGAGAACGATGGCAACACTCTCAAAATCCTCTCTTGACAGTTCTCTTTTTTTGCTCTAAACTACTGAATAGTTGAGCAATTATTCATATATAAAATATGATACTCGAAGAACAAACCTCTGCGCACCTTGCCGACCTGTTCAGTGCCCTCAGCGACCCGACCCGTCTGCGCATCATTTCCGTCCTGCTGGATGGGGAGATGAACGTGGGCCAGATCGCGGCGCAACTGGCCATGACCAAATCCGCGGTGTCACATCAACTGCGCGGATTGCGTCACATGAAACTGGTCCGAAGCCGCAAGGATGGGAGACAGGTCTTTTACGCGCTCGACGATGACCACGTAGCAAAACTCTATCTCCTGGGTCTCGACCATGTGGAACATGGATGAAAGGAACCCAACCACAAAGGGCACGACACTTGCACCAGCACGCAAGTGTAGGTGAGGAGTACGAAGAAAAATCTTTTTGAGTTGTAAACCCTTTGCGTTTTTCGTGCCTTCGCGGTAAAAGACTTCCGATATGACACAAACACACACTCACTCCCGCCTGCGCGACGCCGCGGGACAATCCACTAAAAGACTTTCCATATCGCTTTTCATCACGCTTGCCTTCGTCCTCATCGAAGCTGCGGCTGGGATCTTCTCGAACAGCCTCGCCCTGCTCACCGACGCGGCTCACAACCTGACCGACGTCATTGCGCTCGGATTGAGTTGGTTCGCCATCCGTGTCACGACCCGCCCCGCCAATGAGCGCAAGACCTACGGTTATCATCGCGTGGGCATCCTTGTCGCCCTCGTCAATTCGACAACCCTGGTTTTGATCTCTCTCGGCATTTTCTACGAAGCCTGGCGTCGTTTTATCTCCCCGCCTGAAGTACAGTCAAGTGTACTGATCGGTGTGGGTCTCATTGCCGTCGTCGTGAACCTTGTCACGGCCATGTTGGTCCACAAGGGGAGCGACTCCGACCTCAACCTCCGTTCGGCGTTCGTTCATCTGATGGGGGATGTGCTCTCCACGATCGGCGCGGTCATTGCCGGCGTCATCATCTACTTCACGGGCGCCAACTGGCTCGACCCGCTGGTCAGTGTGCTGATCGGCGTCCTCATACTGTACAACGCCTGGGGCATCCTGCGTGACGCGTTGGATATCCTGCTCGAAGCCAAGCCGCGTGATATCAACTCGACGAAACTGGTCGAAGACGTTTTGAATATCGAAGGCGTGCTTGGTGTCCATGACCTGCACATCTGGAGCCTCACGCAAAACCTGCGCACCCTGTCCGCCCACATTCTCACCAACGACCTGCCGATCAGCGCCGGTGCGGATATTCAGCGTCAGATCAACGAGATGGTGTATCACCGCTATAATATCGCCCACGCAACCCTTCAACTCGAATGTGTGAACTGCCTCCCCAATATGATGTATTGTGATCTGTGTGGTTCCTCCCATGTGGATGAAGAGCACACGTCGATCCAGGCCGACGCCTGATCCTGCTTAATGAAAATTTTCCTCATTTTGATCACCTTATGACCAAGATCCTTCTATTGAAAATCTGGCGGGTATTTCCCGCCTGGCTTCAGGCCATTGCCTCCCGCATCATTCGCCCGCTGTTCCAGGTCTTTGCGGCGGCGGTGATACTTGACCCGCAGGGCAGGATTCTGCTGGTCAAGTTGACCTATCAACGTATCCATCCGTGGGGGTTGCCCGGGGGAAGCCTGGAATATGGCGAGACTCCCGAGCGGGGGGTTATGCGGGAGGTCCATGAGGAGACCGGCTGGAAGATCGAGATCGAGAAGCTGCTGTTTGTCAAAACATGGCCCCCCGACCGCGTCGGCCTGTATTACATCTGCCGCATTCAGGACGGTGAGTTCCATCCCACCGATGAAGTGTCGGAGTTCGGGTATTTCCCGTTGGATGACCTGCCCGACGTCCGCCCATTTGATGTTGGGTTGATAAAACAGATCTATGAAAAGGTTGCGCATGAACTGGCTTGAAGTTTCGATGACCGTGGACGGCGAACTCGCCGAATCCGTTGCGGATGTGTTCGCGCGTTTTGCCCCCAACGGCGTGATGACCGAACAGGGTGTGAAATACAACGATGCCGAGGATGCCGGCACGCCGACGGGTCCCATCACCGTGCGGGCATATCTGGAAGTGAACGACCAGCTCGAAGAGACGCGGCAAAAACTGGAGGAGGCACTTTACTTTCTGGGGATGATCCGCCCTTTGCCTGCCCCGGCCTACAAACAGATCGCGGATCAGAACTGGATGGAGGCCTGGAAGCAGTACTACAAGCCGATCCTCATCGGACAGCGACTCCTCATCCTCCCCGCGTGGATGGAATCCCCTGCGCCAGATCGTGTAGCCATCAAAATTGACCCCGGCATGGCGTTCGGCACAGGGACTCACCCGACGACTCAGCTTTGTCTTGAACTAATGGAAAGTGTCTTCGACACTCAGACCGTTGACAGTGGACCGTTGACCGAATCGGTCCATCGTCCACCGTCTACCGTCATCGATGTCGGCTGTGGCTCGGGCATCCTCTCCATTGCCGCCATCAAATTGGGCGCCGTGAAAGCAATGGGCGTGGACATTGATGCGGAGTTGATCACCAATTCCCGCGAGAACGCAGATACGAACGGCGTGGGGGAGGAATTGATCCTCGGCGTGGGCTCGGTGCAGGAAATACTCGACGGCAGGTTCGCCTTCACGAAGGCGCCGCTGGTGGTGGCGAACATCCTTGCGCCGGTCATTGTCCGCCTGTTCGAGGCGGGGATGGCGAATCTGATCGAGGAGGACGGCTCGATCATCCTGAGCGGGATCCTGTTCGAGCAGGAGGGAAGCGTCATTGAGGCGGGGCAGGCTCACGGTCTAAGGATGAACGAACGCAGGCAGATGGGGGATTGGGTCGCGCTGACGATGAGCAGGTGAGTCCGTCAAAATCCCCCGTATGTCCGATTGTTTTCTCAATTGATAACGATAAAATTTTGACTAATTTTATTTTATAAGGAGAATTTCATGAAGAACAATGTTCGAATGATGCTGGCGATTGGGATCCTCACACTGGCCGCCCTGGCATGCCAGGCGTTGGGTGGCGGGGCTTCGGGAGACGACGCTCCACCGAGCGTATCTCCTGACCCGATACAGACCGAACCGGATGTCATCCTCAGCGACGATTTTTCGTCCGCACTGTGGGGCACCGGCACCGACGCCGACAGCATGGTCGAGTATGTGAACGAAGCCTTGAATATTGTTGTGTACCAGGAGGACTATTTTGTTTGGAGCACGCCGGACGATGAAGCCTATGAGAATGTGAGCATGGAAACAATGGTGGTCAATAACGACACCGATTCTACAACGGCGTTCGGGTTCATTTGTAACAAGGCGTCGGGTAACGATTTTTACTATCTGGTCATGACGCCTGCCGGGCAGTATGCGATCGCCTTGGCGAAGGAGGGCGAAACGGATGTTTTCCTCACGAACAATGACCAATGGGCGGATTCCGACTTTATCGCCGTCAATGCAAATTCCTATCGCGTCGGCGCCGATTGCGGGAACGGCAGGCTGACCTTGTATGTGGATGGTCAGCAGGTTGCCTCTGTGAACGATTCGACCTATACACGGGGGCAGGTGGCGTTGTTGGTGTGGAGCGGCGAGGAGCCTGGCATGGTCAACAACGTCTCCTTCGATGATTTCGTGATGACGGAACTGGAATAATCCTCGAAATCGCCGTTGGACGGATAAAAAGCAGATATGGGGCCCTGTAGGTCCAGACTTTCAGGATCTATTTTGATTTTGAGCGGTATTTGCATTGAATTCTGCCCGGAACACATGTAAAATCCGAGTGTCGGACCAACCAAACCGTCAGGAGAGGGCTCCATGGAAAAACTTCAACCCGGGCAGATGCTCGGCCCATATCGCATTATCAGCCAGATCGGGCAGGGGGGCATGGCAACCGTCTACAAGGCGTACCAGCCGTCCATGGACCGGAATGTGGCGATCAAGGTCCTGCCGTCCCAACTGGCGGACAGCCCGGAGTTCGTCAAGCGTTTCCAGCAGGAGGCGCGCATCATCGCCAATCTCGAACACCCTCACATCCTGCCGGTCTTTGATTTTGGCGAGGATGATGGCGTCACCTATTTTGTCATGCGCTTTTTGGATGCGGGGACGTTGAAGGAGAGGATGAATGGGGGAGCGCTTCCATGGGCTGAGATCGACCGTCTTTTCACCCAACTGGCTGAAGCCCTGGGGTACGCTCACGATCACGGGATCGTACACCGCGATCTGAAACCTGCCAACGCGCTCGTCGATACTGACGGCAACCTCTTTCTAACCGATTTTGGCATCGCCAAATTGCTGGAGGACGCGTCTCCGCGCCTTACGCAGACCGATGCCATCATGGGAACGCCCGCCTATATCAGCCCCGAACAGGCGCAGGCAATGCCCGTTGACCGCCGCTCGGACATCTATTCGCTCGGCATCATCCTTTACGAAATGGTGACGGGACGCGTGCCCTTCACCGCCGACACGCCCCTGGCAGTCATCCTAAAACAGATCGGCGATCCGCTGCCTCCGCCCTCCAAGATCAAACCCGACCTCCCCTCGTCCATCGAGCGGGTCATCCTCAAAGCCCTTGCCAAAAATCCCAATGACCGGTTCTCCACCACCGCCGAGTTTGTCTCTGCCTGGAGGAACGCGCTGAAAGATACGGAAAGCACGATTCGCGAGACGGAGATGGTCGTGCCGACCATCCCGTTCGCGGACGCCCCGCCTCAGACCCAGCGTCAGCCTGCCACAGCGACCCGGACCGTATCCAGCCTCCGAAAGCCAGCGACAGGTCTGGTGATCGGCTGTATCGCAATTGTCTGTCTCGCGGCTTCGGCTGCGGGCGTCTTTGTTTTTGCTTCGCGCTTTCTGAACCAGCCTTCTCCAACCCAACCTTCCCCAACCTCGGTTGTGGAATTGCAGACAGCCACCGCCATCCCTGTCATTACCGGGGATGTCATCCTGCAGGATGATTTTTCCCAGTCTGCCGCGGTCTGGGGGACGAGTACCACTTCCGAAAGTTCCATCGAATACGATGACGAATCATTGCGGATAGTCGTCTACAACAGGAACTGGTTTGTCCGCAGTTGGCCGGATGCCACAGCCCAACAGGATGTTCACCTCGAAGTCACCGCCATCGACAATGATACGGATCAGTACACGGCTTTTGGTTTGATGTGCAACCAGCAGGTTGACGAAGAATCGTTCTATTACTTCGCCATTACCCCCGACGGGCAATATGTCATTGCCAAAGCTGCATCCGGGGAGGTCGACGTCTTCCTGACCAACAACGATACGTGGGAATATTCGGATCGGATTCCCGCAAACGCCCCCTCCTACCGCCTTGGCGCGGACTGCGGGAACGGCACGTTGACCCTCTACGTGAACGGGCAAATGGTGGATTCGGTCGCTGATTCCACCTATTCTTCCGGGGTGGTCGGCCTGGTCGTTTGGAGCGCAGAGGAAGCCACCAAAACCGATGTCTCGTTCGACGATTTTCTAATGACCGAACTCCCATAGCGCCTTTTGGCGAATTTGAATCCTGCATTCGCGCGAGTGCAGGATTTTTTAATTTCAATCAAAGAGTTTCTGTGCTATTATTCGACCAGCATGGACCGCCAACTTATCCTGTATTTGCTCCTGAATGTGTTTGTCTCTGCCTGTGTGACGGGCGGCATCCTGTTCTGGTATGACCGTAATTACCGCTCGGTGAGCGTTTCCTCCATCCAGCCTGTCGTCCCCTCCAATAGCCAGGGCGGCGCGACCGCGGCATCTTTTGACCCAAATGTGGATATCCCCATAGAAATTGCGAGCATCATCGGCGCGGGGACGTTGGATGCCGAGTTGGTGGTTGTGCGCAATGCGGGTGGTGAGCCGTTGAGCCTGGCAAGCTGGCAGTTGCAGGATTCCGATCGTCATGTGTTCACCTTCCCGAACCTGACCCTGAATACGGGCGGCGCGGTGCAAGTCCATACCAATGCTGGGACGAACACGGTCATTGACTTATACTGGGGTGAAAATGAACCTGTTTGGGAATCTGGCGAGGAAGCGCAGTTGCTCGACCCGAGTGGAAATGTCCGTGCGGTGTATACGGTGCCGTAGCTAGCTCGGTGGTCGAGTAGGGCGATCGCCCGTATCGAGACCACCAGTATCATACAAACAAGAAATTATAAGAAAACTTGAAATGTGTGGTCTTGATACGCCCTTCGGGCTACTCGACCACCAGTGAATTGTTGTAAACTAAAATGACACAAGCACTCTATCGCAAATACCGACCGAAAGAATGGGCAGAAGTG
Organism: uncultured Chloroflexia bacterium; assembly: GCA_963718215.1. GTDB lineage: Bacteria > Chloroflexota > Anaerolineae > Anaerolineales > Villigracilaceae > Defluviilinea. The sequence continues at coordinate 571,899 of CAVQYK010000024.1, read as the reverse complement.
ATGGGGCAGGATCACATCGTCACCACGCTCAAGAATGCCATCGCGGCTGACCGCGTTGGGCATGCCTATCTCTTCGCGGGTTCGCGCGGAACGGGCAAGACCACGCTCGCGCGTCTTCTGGCGAAAGCGGTCAATTGCACAAATCCCGATCCCACCAAACGACCTTGTAACGAATGTGAACACTGCAAAGCCGTCAACGACAATCGTTTTATGGACCTCATCGAGATCGACGCGGCGTCCAACACCTCCGTTGATGATGTCCGTGACTTGCGCGACAAGATCAACTTCTCGCCTTCGCAGGGCAAGTACAAGATCTACATCATTGACGAAGTCCACATGCTTTCGACGGCGGCGTTCAATGCGCTGCTCAAAACGCTTGAAGAACCGCCTCCACATGCCATCTTTGTTTTAGCTACCACTGAAATTCACAAAATCCCTGCAACGGTTCTCTCGCGTTGTCAGCGTCATGAGTTCCGACGTGTGCCAGTGGGGGAGATCGTCACCAATCTCAAGATGATCGTCAAAGCCGAGAACCTTCAGGCGGATGATGATGCGCTCATTCAAATTGCGCGCCAGTCTGCGGGCGGGATGCGTGATGCGATTTCCTTGCTCGATCAACTCTCGTCCACGGGCGATAAGATCACGCTCGCGCTCGCGCAAACTGTGCTTGGCACTGCCACGAGTCAAACTGTGCTCGATACCCTCACGTCCATCATGGATCACGATCCGGCGCATGGGCTTGAAACCATCCACAAGGCGCTCGATGCGGGTGCCGATCCGCGTTCGCTGGCGCGTCAGATCGTTGAGTATCTGCGCGGTCTCATGCTCATTCAAATGGGCAACGCCAATCAAGTCGAAGCCACGGCGGATGTCAAGAAGCAGATGCAGGCGCACGCCAAGTCCTTTTCGACGAGCGATGTCCTGCGCATGATGAAAATCTTCAACACTGCCGCTACGGATTTGCGCGGCGGCTGGCAGCCATCTTTGAGTATTGAACTTGCGTTAGCAGAAGTGCTCGACGCTCCTACCGAATCTGCAAATCGCCAACATCCCGCCGCGCCGCGATTCAGATCCAAGCCGAAGCCTGCTACCGCTCCCAGAACGGAATTCAGCCTCAGGCTGAAGTCCGAAGCGGGCGGTCGAAGCTCACATCCAGTAGAGAAATCTGCTGTCAGCGCGGGAGATGTCATCAAGGCGTGGAAGCATATGTCGTCCGCTTTGCCAAAAGCGCAGGCAAATCTTTCGGCGTTGATGAACTCGGTCAAGATGATCGATGTGCAGGGCAAGACGTTGATTTTGGGTTTGGCGAGCGACGTGCTGGTTTCAAAGATCGACAAGCCCGATCAGATCGAAGCGATCCAAAAGTTGATCAAGGACGAGTTTGGCGCGGACGTGAGCGTGCGTTGTGTGGTGACGAATGCGAAAGGCAAGATCCCCGCGAACGTGGCGCAGGATGGCATGGTGGCAACCGCCATCCAACACGGCGGCGAGATCGTGGATATGCAGGATTAGTAGGGGCGAGGTTCTCTCGCCCGATGAGGTTGTGTAATTGGTAATTCGTAATTGAGGTTTGATTATGACAGAGAAGAAAGATGAAAGAGGAAAGAAGCGCAAGGATGTAAAGATGGAGTTTATTATCCCGCCTGTGCCTCAACTGCCTGAGAAAAAGATCAGTGAGTCGCAACAGATACAACTCGATATTATTGCGAAAACGAATTTCAATTTCTTCAACGGTAAAAGAATTGCAGAATGGCTAAAAGAAAATCATAGAATGTGGCGTGCAGTTTTGTTGCCGCTTAACTTTATTTCTCTCCGTGATATGGCTGATGGACACTGGCACGCAGATACACTTTACATTTATCCCGAAGACGGCTGGGGATTCAAGTTGGAAGAAATCATGAAAGAGCAGTTCAAAGCCGATGAGACAAGTTGGATTGGGGGCGAGACGGCAGTAGAAATGCTTGGCACTTCTGAAGTGGACGATAAGTCGTATGTGATTTTAGAAGCATGGTGGGATTAGTTTTGTAAGAAATTAATATTTAGAGGAGTATCTTATGGCTAAAGGATTCAACAAAGGACCGCAAATGGGCGGTGGGCAAGCTGGCATGATGCAACAGTTGCAAAAAATGCAACAGCAAATGGCTGAAGCCCAAGAGAAACTTGCTGTGGCAACTGTCACTGCAACGGCAGGCGGCGGCGCGATCAAAGTCGTCATGACTGGCGACCAGAAATGTCAGTCGGTTGAAATCTCCCCCGATTTCATCAAAGACGCCGATGCCGAAATGCTGCAGGATTTGGTATTGTCCGCTGTGAATATGGCGCTCGATCAGTCGCGTGAACTTCAAGAGAAGTTGATGGGTCCGCTGGCGGGTGGGTTGCCGTTCTAATAATTATATGTAGGGGCACAGCGGAACCGATAATGATTTAGCCCTGAACCGTTCCGCTGTGCCCCTACGAGTTAACATATGTTACTACCCGAATCCATCCAATCCCTTATCAATGCCCTCGAGCGGCTACCAGGCATCGGACCCAAGTCTGCTTCGCGGCTGGCGTTCTATTTGTTGCGTGCCACTGACGATGTCTCTGACGATCTGGCGCTGGCTTTGGCGCATCTCAAAAAGAACACAGCGTTTTGTCAGGAATGTTTCAATATCACCGATGCGGGACGCGAACGCTGTGAAGTGTGCGAGTTGGCGCGGCGGGATGGGAGTGTCATCTGTGTTGTCGAAGAAGCACTGGATGTCCTTGCCCTTGAACGCACTGGCGGCTATCAGGGAAAGTATCACGTCTTGCAGGGAGTTTTATCTCCCATCGAAGGCATTGGTCCCGATGATCTGAAGATCAAACAATTGCTTGCGCGTGTGGCGAATGGGGAAGTGAAGGAAGTGATCCTTGCGACCAATCCCAGCATGGAAGGGGATGCGACTGCTCAATACTTGCACACCCAGTTAAAGAAGTTTGGAATTCAAGTGACACGTCTCGCGCGTGGTCTACCCATGGGCGGTGACTTGGAATACGCAGATCAAAATACGTTATCACGCGCCTTGTCTGGAAGGCAGGAAATGTCATGAAAATTCGCCCCGTCAGGGGCGTTTTTGTTTTTTAAGCAGGGTTTCCAGAACTTCTTTCAACACGGGCGTTTGTGGTGAATCTTTGAAACCAGCCATGCGGTGATAGATCTCCGCCGCGGCTTCGTGGAATCCATTTGGCAGACCTGCTCCTTCAAATGTGGAAGCAATTTCGTGCATTTCGCCTTCAAACCTCCATGCTTTGGTGGTCACACGAGTCGCTCTGCGATTTGTCTGTTCTGAGAAATTCGGATCATCCATATCCCATTGTTGATAAAGTACGTCGCGCACGCCCAATGACTCAGCAGTTGCGATGACTGCAGCAAGCAGGGCGGTGGTCCCTTTTGAGTAAGCGGCATAACACATTTTCAATGCCGATGCTTTGCCGATCTCATCGCCGATGATCTTGGTTTCGAGCGGTCCGTTTGAAAAACAATCAGCGATCACTTGGGCGTTTTTCCCTGACAGATAAAGCCAGGTCTCTTTCGGTTTCCACGCAGGTCCGCCGATGATGCCTCCGTCAATAAAGCGGATGCCATTGGACTCCATCATTTCTCCGATTCTGATGGAGCGCTGTGGTGAGATGGCATTTGCATCCAGGTAATATCCTTTGAAGCCCTGCTGGATCACAGATTTGGCGACATCTTCTGCTGAGTGAGGCGGGCAAATGCCAAAGATCATTTCGCTGTTTTGACAGAGCTGTGAAAGCGAACCGGCATCGATCAATTTATGTTTTTCTGCACGTAAACGCGTCTTCTCACTGCGGTCCTGAGATGCCCAATACACCTCGTGCCCGCTGTTGGCGGCGGATGCCGCAATGGAAACTCCCATTTCACCGGGATGCAAAACACCGATCCTTGTCATCGTTTCTCCTCGTCAACTGGCAGTATAGCATGGCTGGCAAGGTAAAATACTGTTTATGAATATCGTTATTCTCACTTATGGTTCCCGCGGCGATGTCCAGCCTTTTCTCCCATTGTCACTTGGGTTGATGGAGCGAGGATATTTTGTCAAATTGGCGGCTCCGTCTCGATTCAAAAGTCTTGTTGAAGAACATGGGATTCAATTCATCCCATTGGCTGGTGAACCAGAAGATTTGAGTCGGCGTTTGAACGATTCCGGGCATAACTTTATAAAAATGGTTCGTGAGATGATGGATCATGCAATTGAAATTGGTGCCGATGTCTTGCATCAAACTGAAACCGCCTGTCAGGATGCCGATCTCATTATCCATACTTTCTCTCATGCGGTCGGTGCTCATACCCTTGCGCGTGAGAAGGACATTCCTGACATCCACATTCAAACCTTCCCGATGTTCACGCCAACGGGCGACTATCCAAATGTCACCATGCCAGATTTGAAGTTCCGCTCATTGAATCGCTTAACGCATGCCATCTCAAAACAGATTACCTGGTGGACTTCATTGTTTGGATTTGAACAAGTCCGCCGCCGGGCGGGACTTCCCAAACGAAAACTGTATTTCCCATTTGACGACGATCCGCTTCGCCCTCCGACCCCGATCCTGTGCGCGTGGAGCCCGAGCGTTCTCCCACCCTCCAGCGACTGGAACTCAAATGTTCATATTACGGGATATTTCTTTTTTAATTCAACTACTCCATATCATCCACCTGTTGAATTGCAGGACTTTCTCGATGCTGGTGCGCCTCCTATCTGTGTTTCGTTTGGAAGCATGGTCAACCTCGAAGCAAAACGAATTGACGCGACCGTTCGCGAATCCTTGAAACAGACAAACAATCGCAGCATCATCCTTTCTGGCTGGGGAGGAGTGAATTGAGATTCGTCGAACGAATTGCTTTACCTTGATTCTGCTCCGCATGATTGGTTGTTACCCCGCTGCAAGATGGTCATCCATCATGGCGGGGCGGGGACAACGTCCGCGGGTTTGCGGGCGGGTATTCCCAACATTGTCGTACCGTTCACAGCAGATCAACCGTTTTGGGGCAGGAGAGTCCATGCTATTGGTGCGGGACCAAAGCCCATTCGTGTAAAGAATCTTTCGGTGGAGAATTTGGCGCAGGCGATTGCCGAGGCGGAGAGAGATGTCACTCGTAAGCGCGCGCAGGCTATCGGTCAAAGGATAAGGAGCGAAGAAGGAGTAAAGCGGGCGGTTGACCTAATTGAGTCTCATGTGTCCGATTGGCGAAATTTTAAGGTTTAATTGTCTGACGACCTATTGACAAAGTCGGGGAAAAACATATAATCAACGTTCGCCAGTAGTTACATAGATCTCGTCCCCCTGACAGATCATTGAAAACTAAATAGCAGTCTCTAGTCAGAGACACAAGCCTGTTGGTTTTGCAGTCTGACGAGCCGATGTCGAAAGACAAATGACATCGGTGTTTTTGTCTGTAATGCCTTGACAGGCCAAGGTGGTGCGGGTAAAATCCGTCCGCTTTGTTACCAGAACTTTAACAACTGAACAGTGATAGGAAGCAACAACTCTGTCGATCCAGTAAAAAATCCGTAATCTACACTCGCAAGAGTGAAAAATTTTTGCGGAGAGTTTGATCCTGGCTCAGGATGAACGCTGGCGGCGTGCCTAATACATGCAAGTCGAACGAGGTGCTTTTGTAGCAATACGAGAGTATCCTAGTGGCGAACGGGTGAGTAACGCGTTGGTGACCTGCCCCAAAGTGTGGGATAACAGTCCGAAAGGATTGCTAATACCGCATGTGGTCATCGGGTTTAGAAACCGGTGACTAAAGCAGTAATGCGCTTTGGGAGGGACCTGCGTCCCATCAGCTAGTTGGTAGGGTAACGGCCTACCAAGGCTACGACGGGTAGGGGACCTGAGAGGGTGGCCCCCCACAATGGAACTGAAACACGGTCCATACACCTACGGGTGGCAGCAGTAGGGAATATTGCTCAATGGGCGAAAGCCTGAAGCAGCAACGCCGCGTGCGCGATGAAGGTCTTCGGATCGTAAAGCGCTTTTCTGCGAGATGAGAAAGGACAGTATCGTCAGGAATAAGTCTCGGCTAACTACGTGCCAGCAGCCGCGGTAACACGTAGGAGGCGAGCGTTATCCGGATTCACTGGGCGTAAAGCGCGTGCAGGCGGTTTGGTAAGTTGGGCGTGAAAGCTCCCGGCTCAACTGGGAGAGGTCGTTCAATACTACCAGACTAGAGAGCAGAAGAGGAAGATGGAATTCCCGGTGTAGTGGTGAAATGCGTAGATATCGGGAGGAACACCAGTGGCGAAGGCGGTCTTCTGGTCTGTTTCTGACGCTCAGACGCGACAGCTAGGGTAGTAAACGGGATTAGAGACCCCGGTAATCCTAGCCGTAAACGATGTGAACTTGGCGTTGGTGGCTTAAACACCATCAGTGCCGAAGCAAACGCGATAAGTTCACCGCCTGGGGACTACGGCCGCAAGGTTAAAACTCAAAGGAATTGACGGGGGCCCGCACAAGCAGCGGAGCGTGTGGTTTAATTCGATGCTACACGAAGAACCTTACCTGGGTTTGACATGCAAGTGGTAGGAAGCTGAAAGGTGACCGACCCGCAAGGGAGCTTGCACAGGTGTTGCATGGCTGTCGTCAGCTCGTGTCGTGAGATGTTCGGTTAAGTCCGCTAACGAGCGCAACCCTTGCCGCGTGTTATATGTGTCACGCGAGACCGCCGGTATTAAGCCGGAGGAAGGTGGGGATGACGTCAAGTCAGCATGGCCTTTATGTCCAGGGCTACACACACGCTACAATGGTCGGTACAATGGGTTGCCAAGCCGCGAGGTGGAGCCAATCCCCCAAAGCCGACCTCAGTTCAGATTGCAGGCTGCAACTCGCCTGCATGAAGCCGGAGTTGCTAGTAAACGCGCGTCAGCTATAGTGCGTTGAATACGTTCTCGGGCCTTGTACACACCGCCCGTCACGTCATGGGAGCTGGTAACACCTGAAGCCGGTAGCTTAACCGCAAGGAGGGCGCCGTCGAAGGTGGGGCTGGTGACTGGGACGAAGTCGTAACAAGGTAGGTGTACCGGAAGGTGCGCCTGGATCACCTCCTTTCTAGAGTTCTCGAGCGATCTCCCTCACGAGAGGTTTGCTCCACTCATTTTCCATGTGCCTTACGGTGATGAGGCGCTGGGCACAGAGAAGAAGTTTCCTGTCACTATTCAGTTGTTAAGGTTGTTATGGGCTTGTAGCTCAGTTGGTTAGAGCACTGTGCTGATAACGCAGGGGTCACAGGTTCGAATCCTGTCAAGCCCACTCACCCAAGGCTGGCCCTGGGGATGTAGCTCAGTGGGAGAGCAGCGCCTTTGCAAGGCGAAGGTCGCGGGTTCAAATCCCGCCATCTCCACTGAGTTCGTTGAAAGATCGGAGTTTAGGAAAATTTGTTGAACGGCAAACAGACATAAAGTCAAAGAATGCACCGCATCTTGAAAGGTCGATTTTCCGACCCGGCGGTGTGTGCCGGGTCGAATTGTCTCTAAAAGTTGAATATGTTGAAGGGTGACCGATGCCCTTGAAACTTGTCGAGAGCATCGTTCACTGGTCAACCAGTGAGTATGTACCTTAAAAACTGAATAGTAACTGACTGAAAGATAATATCCTCAAATATCTAAAGCAAGAAAAATTGTAGGCCGAAGAGTAATAAATTCTCCGCATCACGTGGAGAAGCTACTAAGGGCTTTCGGTGAATGCCTTGGCGCCAAATGCCGATGAAGGACGTGGGACACTGCGATAAGCCTCGGGGAGCCGTGTACAGGCTTTGATCCGGGGATTTCCGAATGAGGAAACTCGTTGCGGCGAACCCGCAACATCCCCAACCGAACACATAGGTTGGCGGAAGGATACCCAGGGAACTGAAACATCTAAGTACCTGGAGGAAAAGAAAATATTCTCCTAGTAGTGGCGAGCGAACGGGGATCAGCCCAAACCTTCCCTGCTTGCAGGGAAGGGGTTGTAGGGTCTGGCATATGGAAGTTACAAAGCGATCAGTTAGCGGAAAGGTGTGGGAAAGCCTGCCAAAGAGGGTGACAGCCCCGTATGCGAAAACTGATTGTCTTCCGCCAGATACCTGAGTACTGCCGGGCACGCTAATCCGGCAGGAATCTGGGGAGTCCACTCTCCAAGGCTAAATACATTTGGCGACCGATAGTGAACAAGTACCGTGAGGGAAAGGTGAAAAGTCCCCCTGTTAGGGGAGTGAAATAGAACCTGAAACCGAAAGCCTACAAACAGTTGGAGGGCTAACAGCGGGTTGAGCGCTCTAGAAATAGAGATGTTCCTCGCTATGCCTGACAGCGTGCCTCTTGGAGAATGAGCCTGCGAGTTAATCTCAGTGGCAAGGTTAAGGGAGTAACACCCGAAGCCGTAGCGAAAGCGAGTCTGAATAGGGCGTATAGTCGCTGGGATTAGACCCGAAACCGAGTGAGCTACCCATGGGCAGGGTGAAGCGAGTCTAACCACTCGTGGAGGCCCGAACTTACTAATGTTGCAAAATTAGAAGATGACCTGTGGGTAGAGGTGATATGCCAAACGAACTCGGAGATAGCTGGTTCTCCCCGAAATAGCTTTAGGGCTAGCGTCATGCGTTTAGTACTGGAGGTACAGCACTGAATGGGCTAAGGGGCTTACCGCTTACTGAACCCAATCAAACTCGGAATGCCAGTACTCCATAGCATGGCAGTCGGACTACGGGAGATGAGTTTCGTGGTCGAAAGGGAAACAGCCCAGATCATCAGCTAAGGTCCTTAAATCTACGCTAAGTGGGAAACGAGGTGAGGTTACTTGAACAACCAGGAGGTTGGCTTAGAAGCAGCCACCCTTTAAAAAGTGCGTAACAGCTTACTGGTCTAGTGACCTTGCGCGGAAAACTTAACGGGGCTAAGCGTAGTACCGAAGCTATGAGTCTCAGCGCAAGCTGGGGCAGTAGGGGAGCGTTCCATCAGCGGTGAAGGTCGATCGATAAGGGCGACTGGAGCGGATGGAAGTGAGAATGCAGGCATGAGTAGCGTATAAACACGTGAGAACCGTGTTCGCCGTAAATCTAAGGTTTCCGACGCCAGGTCATTCCGCGTCGGGTTAGTCGGGTCCTTAGCCGAGGCCGAGAGGCGTAGGTGATGGACATCCGGTCAATATTCCGGAACCACTCAGGATGAGTGATGGGGGGACGCAGCGAGGTAGGCCAGCCACCGATTGGTTGTGGTGGTGCGATCCGTCTAGGTGTTGAGACTGGCAGGTAAATCCGCCGGTTGAGCTGAGGCGAGAGCGAGCCTTAAGGCATAAGTGGTTGAGCCTTGCTGCCAAGAAAAGCCTCTAAACGTTGATTCCTGAGTGCCCGTACCGCAAACCGACACTGGTAGATGGGTAGAGTATACCAAGGCGAACGGGAGAACCCTCGTTAAGGAACTAGGCAACATGACCCCGTAACTTCGGGAGAAGGGGTACCTTCTAGCGTTCGGGTAACCAAAGCGCTGGAAGGTCGCAGTGAAATGGCTCTGGCGACTGTTTAACAAAAACACAGGTCTCTGCTAAGCCGTAAGGCGATGTATAGGGGCTGACGCGTGCCCAGTGCCGGAAGGTTAAGGGGAGAGGTTAGCGCAAGCGAAGCTTTGAACCGAAGCCCCGGTGAACGGCGGCCGTAACTATAACGGTCCTAAGGTAGCGAAATTCCTTGTCGGGTAAGTTCCGACCCGCACGAACCGCGTAACGATCAGAGCACTGTCTCAACGAGGGACCCGGTGAAGTTGAATTGGCTGTGAAGATGCGGCCTACCCGCAGCAGGACAAAAAGACCCCGTGGAGCTTTACTGTAACTTGGCATTGTGTTTGGGCATGATCTGTGTAGAATAGGTGGGAGGCTTTGAAGCTGGGGCGTTAGCCTCGGTGGAGCCACCAGTGAAATACCACCCTGATTATGCTTAGACCCTAACCCCGCACCGTCATCCGGGCGGGGGACCGTGCCAGGTGGGCAGTTTGACTGGGGCGGTCGCCTCCTAAAAGGTAACGGAGGCGCCCAAAGGTTCCCTCAGGGTGAATGGAAACCACCCAAAGAGTGTAAAGGCATAAGGGAGCTTGACTGCAAGACCAACGCGTCGAGCAGAGTCGAAAGACGGGCTTAGTGATCCCACGGTACCGAGTGGAAGGGCCGTGGCTTACCGGATAAAAGCTACCCCGGGGATAACAGGCTGGTGAGGTCCAAGAGTTCACATCGACGACCTCGCTCGGCACCTCGATGTCGGCTCATCGCATCCTGGGGCTGGATAAGGTCCCAAGGGTCGGGCTGTTCGCCCGTTAAAGCGGTACGCGAGCTGGGTTCAGACCGTCGTGAGACAGGTCGGTCTCTATCCGCTGTGGGCGTAAGGGATTTGAGAGGAGCTGCTCCTAGTACGAGAGGACCGGAGTGGACTGACCTCTGGTGTGCCAGTTGTCGTGCCAACGGCATTGCTGGGTAGCTACGTCGGGCAGAGATAACCGCTGAAAGCATCTAAGTGGGAAACTCGCCTCAAGATTAGATCCCTGTAATCCAGTTAATGGAGTAAGACCGCAGGTAGACCACCTGCTATATAGGCGACAAGTGTAAGCGCAGTAATGTGTTCAGCTAAGTCGTACTAATGGTCGAGGGCTGAATCCCGTGATGTGGAGAACTTATTACTCTTCGCGATAGATATTGATCAGTTACTGTTCAGCACAACTTTGTGAATAAGTCTCTTGGTGATTGGAGCGGCGGGGTCACACCCGGTAACATCCCGAACCCGGCAGTTAAGTCCGTCAGCGCCGATGGTACTTGGAGGGCGACCTCCTGGGAGAGTAGGTCATTGCCAAGAGACTTTTCTTTTAACATTTTCATGTGCAGGCTTTTCACCTGCATATGAATCGTGTATAATAAAATTACAAGTTCGGTTGAGGGACAACAAATGTCCCCATATTGTAAAATGAGGAGTGTGAAGCGCGCGTTTTGATCCAGTGATCACTTTGTCGTTTCTTCCTGCTTGAATTACGCCCTCGGCCGAGTTTGTATATCGGCCGATTTTTATTGGCTATTTCCATGCGGAAAGGAGGTGACTTGTTTTGGCATCTGTAAATTTACGCAACGGCGAATCGCAGGATTCGTTGCTTAAACGATTTCGTAAAAAGGTTGTGAAAAGTCAAATTTTGAGTACTGTTCGCCGCAAACGCTGGTTCGTCTCCAAGAGCGAACAGCGCCGCATGGAAAAGAAGAAGGCAATCCGTCGTATTAAGCGACGCACGTTCACCCGCGATGGTGAATAGAAAGAGGATATATGGCAAAAGAGGAAGATAAAATTCGGGCAGAAGGTGTTGTGGTGGAGGCCTTGCCTGGCACCCAGTTTCGTGTAAGGCTGGATAATGGCCATGAAGTATTGGCATATCTCTCAGGCAAAATGCGCAAGCATTACATTCGTATTTTGCTGGGCGATCGTGTGGCAATGGAAATGTCGCCCTATGACCTGACCCGTGCCCGCATCACTTTCCGCCAGCGCAAAACCACCCCCGTTCCGACCGAATAATTGCCATATAGTTTGAATCAAAAAGGCTCCCGAATTTTCGAGAGCCTTTTGTTGATTCTCAGACTTTCAGGGCAGATCCCTGAACGAGCCAAGCACTTTCATGTAATTTGCCCGTTCGAACGCCGCTGGTTCCTTCACGGACTTCTGACTCATGCTCCCCTGCATCTGCTGAATGGACTCATACTCCCGTTCCTTCATCCACGCTTCAAGATCGTTCAAGATCTGACCGACAACCTGCTCGCCGTTATGGAGCAGGTTCGACGCCGTCATTGCCACCTTCGCACCGGCCATCATCGTCTTGATCACATCCCTGTGTGAATGGACGCCGCTTGTCAGCGCAAAATCGACATTGACCTTCCCGTGCAGGATCGAGATCCAGCGCAGGGGCAGGCGCAGTTCGGCGGATGTGCTCAGGTCCAGGCTGTGGACGATCTCGAGTTCGTCGAGGTCGAAGTCCGGCTGGTAGAAACGGTTGAACAGCACCAGTCCGTCGGCGCCCGCTTCGACGAGACGTTTCACAAAATTGGGGATGGATGTGACGAACGGACTGATCTTCACCGCCAGCGGGATCTTGATGGCAGACTTTACTTCCGCCACCAATTCCACCTGCATATCCTCAATGTCGCCGGATGTCATATCCAGATCTGTCGGAATGAAGTAAAGGTTGAGTTCGAGAGCATCAGCGCCTGCTTCCTCGATCTTGCGGGCGTAATTTGTCCAACCGCCCTTCGAGACGCCGTTCAAACTGCCAATGACCGGTATGGACAGGGCTTTCTTCAACCCCGCCACCTGGTTCAGATATTTCTCCGGGCTGATGCCGTACAAACCGCCGTCGGGCAGGTAGGACAGCGCTTCGGCATATGATTCTGTGCCGCGGTTCAGGTAGTGATCCAGTTCCAGGCTTTCGTGGATGATCTGCTCCTCGAAGAGGGAGTACATCACGATCGCCGCAATGCCAGCCTCCTCAAGTTTCCGGGCACGTTCCAGCTTTTTTGAGAGGGGAGAGGCCGAGGCCACGAGAGGGTTTTTTAAGTTCAGACCAAGATAAGTTGTGGAAAGATCCGTCATGTCCTACTCCTTTTTATCGCCGTTGTAATGCATGGCTGCCATCTGCTGGTAAAGAGTCCAGCGGGATTTCGCGTCATGTTGCGCTTTGTGCATCAGATCCTCGGCGCGGGCTTCGTCCATTTGGGTGAGCATCTTGTAGCGCGTCTCGTTATAGGCATATTGCGAGATCGGAATGCTCGGTTCCTTCGATTCGATTACGAGCGGATTTTGTCCCTGCTCGGCAAGGCGCGGATCGTAACGGTACATGGGCCAGTGACCGGACTGCACCGCCAGTTTTGACTGCTCAAGACTCTTTGACATATCGTAGCCGTGCGCAATGCATGGGCTGTATGCAATGACGATGGACGGTCCGTCATAAGACTCAGCTTCGAGCAAAGCGCGCAGGGTCTGCTGGTCGTTGGCGCCCATTGCCACACGCGCCACGTACACATAACCGTAGGACATCGCGATCAGACCGAGGTCCTTCTTGGGCAGGCCCTTGCCTCCCATCGCAAACTTGGCGACCGCCGCCCTCGGCGTGGCTTTGCTTGCCTGACCGCCCGTGTTAGAGTACACCTCGGTGTCGAGCACCAGGATATTGACATTGCGTCCGCTTGCCATCACATGGTCGAGACCGCCGTAGCCGATGTCGTACGCCCAGCCATCGCCGCCGATGATCCACACGGATTTTTTGACGAGGTTATCAGCCAGACTCACGAGGTCTTTCGCGCGTGTATCGCTGGATTTGCCAAGTTTATTCTTCAACTCGGCGACACGTTCGCGCTGGGCTTCGATCCCGTTTTCATCGGACTGGTCGGCATTTAAAACTGCTTCGATCAATTCCCTGCCGAGTTCCTTTTCGAACGAGCCCAGCAGTTCGCGGGCATATTCGGTCTGCTTGTCGATCGTCAGCCGCATGCCGAGACCGAACTCCGCATTGTCCTCGAACAGCGAGTTCGACCAGGCAGGACCGCGTCCCTTTGAATCCACAGCCCACGGCGTGGTGGGGAGGTTGCCGCCGTAAATGGAGGAACAGCCCGTGGCGTTGGCAATGACCGCGCGGTCGCCGAACAACTGCGAGACCAGTTTCACATACGGCGTCTCGCCGCATCCTGCGCAGGCGCCGCTGAACTCGAACAACGGGCGGAGCAACTGCGAGTTCTTGATCGTCGAGGGGTTGATCAGCTTGCGGTCGAGGTCCGGGATGCTCATGAAGAAGTCCCAGTTCCTGGCTTCCTGTTCGCGCAGGGCAGGTTGCGGAGCCATATTGATCGCCTTGCGCCCCACCTGGGTCTTATCCTTCACGGGGCAGACTTCCACGCACAGCGTACAACCCGTGCAGTCCTCGGGCGCAACCTGCACCGTGTAGGCATAACCGGGTGAAAATTCCTTGAATTTCGATGCGGTGTGTTTGAACGTTTCAGGCGCGTTCGCAGCCAGTTTCTCATCATACACTTTGTGGCGGATGACCGCATGCGGACAAACCATCACGCACTTGCCGCACTGGATACAGATCTTTTCATCCCAAACGGGGATTTCCAGGGCGATATTGCGTTTTTCCCACTGCGTCGTGCCGGTCGGGAAGGTGCCGTCAATCGGGAAGGCGGATACGGGGATATTGTCGCCGTTCGCGCCGATGATCTCCCCAAGTACATTGCGGACAAATTCCGGCGCTTCAGCCGGGACGGGGAGCCGGCGCGTCATCTTGGACGTGATCCCCGCTGGAACCTTGACCTCATGCAGATTCTCGAGCGTGCTGTCCACTGCCTCAAAGTTCTGCTTGACAACCGCTTCGCCGCGCTTGCCATACGTCTTCTCGATGGCGTGTTTGATCTCGGCGATGGCGGCTTCGCGCGGAAGGATGCCGCTGATGGCGAAGAAGGCTGTCTGCATGATGGTGTTCATGCGCCCGCCCATGCCTGTCTTTTCAGCGACATCATAGCCGTTGATAACGTAGAACTTCAGTTTCTTCTCGATGATGTCCTTCTGCACTTCAACGGGTAGTTGATCCCAGACTTCATCGGGACCGTACAGGCTGTTGAGCAGGAAGGTGGCGCCCGTCTTGGCGTACTTGAGCATGTCCACGCGCTCGAGGAAATTAAACTGATGGCAGGCAACAAAGTTTGCCTGGTGCAACTCGATCAGGTACGGCGCGCGGATGGGCTTCGGACCAAACCGCAGGTGTGACATGGTCACTGTGCCCGATTTCTTCGAGTCGTAGTAGAAGTAACCTTGTGCAAAGTTATCGGTCTCTTCACCGATGATCTTGATGGAGTTCTTGTTCGCACCGACTGTTCCGTCTGCGCCGAGACCGAAGAACACACAACTGATCGTGCCTTCGGGTTCGATTATGAAGTCTGTGTCCACGTTCGAGGCTGGTATGTGACACATCGTCGTTGATGCCGACAGTGAAATGTTTCTTGGGCTCAGCCTTGTTCAACTCATCCAGCACGGCTTTGACCATGGAGGGAGTGAACTCTTTCGATGAAAGCCCGTAACGTCCGCCGATGGTTTTGATGCCTGTGCGATTTCCTTCGACGAGTGCGTTGACCACGTCCAGATAAAGCGGTTCGCCGGAAGCGCCCGGTTCCTTTGTGCGGTCAAGCACAGCAATGGATTTCACGCTGTTGGGCAATGCTTTGACGAAATGTTCCAACGAGAACGGGCGATACAGCCTTACGCACACTGCGCCGACCTTTTCGCCTTTCGCCGCCAGATACTTGACGGTTTCCTGAACAGTCTCGCCGCCTGAGCCCATAATGACGACCACGCGCTCGGCTTCAGGGTGACCGTAATAGTCGAACAGGTTGTAATGTCGCCCGGTGACGTTTGCGAACTTGTCCATGGATTCCTGAACGATGGCGGGTGTGGCGGTGTAATAGTTGTTCGCCGCTTCACGCATCTGGAAGTAGACATCGGGGTTCTGGGCGGTGCCGCGCAGGACCGGGTTGTTCGGGGTGAGTCCACGGGCTCGATGGGCACGGATCAGGTCATCGTCCACGAGGAGAGCGGAGTTCTTCATCCGAAATTGGATAGATCTTGTTGACTTCGTGCGAGGTGCGGAACCCGTCGAAGAAATGCAGGAACGGCACGCGGGACTTGAGCGTTGCCATCTGAGCGATGGCGGCGAAATCCTGCGCCTCCTGCACCGAACCGCTGGAAAGCAATGCCCAGCCTGTCTGGCGGACCGCCATCACATCCTGATGGTCGCCGTAGATCGAGAGGGCGTGTGCCGCGATGGCGCGTGCCGCCACATGGAAGACCGTGCTGGTGAGTTCACCTGCGATCTTGTACATGTTGGGGATCATCAACAGCAGACCCTGCGAAGCGGTGAACGTGGTCGTGAGCGCGCCCGTTTGGAGCGCGCCGTGGACCGCGCCTGCCGCGCCGCCTTCGGATTGCATTTCGACGACCAGCGGGGTGGTGCCCCACAGGTTCTTTTGGCCTTTGGCTGACCACTCATCTGCAAATTCACCCATGCCGGAGGACGGGGTGATCGGGTAGATCGCGATCACCTCGCTCAGACGATGTGCGACAGAGGCTGTGGCTTCATTGCCGTCTATCATGATTACTTGTTTTTTCATGCTGACTCCTTTGGAACGGGCTAAACTGCCCGGATATATCCATTCGAATAAGTGTATCCCCCGCAGGTGAAACGTGTTAGTTATGAATGACTTAAATACCCATGCCTGTTGTCATATTTTGGACAAGAATGGTAGGATTGGGTTCAGACACGATTTCATTTGAAATACGGTCTCGCCAGCAATAACGCCGCCAGTGACTTGGCATCGGGAATCTCGCCTCTTTCCGCCCTTTGAATTGCCTCGCCAACCGGGACCTTTTCCACCGATAAAAATTCGTCTTCATCCGCTTCCAGGGGGTTGTGTTTCAGGTCGGTTGCAAGGAAGACCGCCATGAACTCCGTCGAATAGCCGGGCGCAAGGAAGAACTCGCCAACCTTTTGCAGTTTACCCGCCTCCATGCCCGTCTCCTCGCGGATCTCCCGCGCCGCGCACTCCTCGAACGGTTCATCGCCGTCGCGCGTCCCCGCCGGGAGTTCCAGGAGATCCATGCCTGCTGCGTGGCGATATTGGCGGACGAACAGCAGATTCCCATCCGCATCCACAGGGACAATAATCACCGAACCGCCATGTTCGATGATCTCGAATTTTGTCTCGCGTCCATCGGGGGTTAAGAGATGGTCGCGGCGGATCTTAAAGGCGCGTCCCTGCATGAGGGTCTCGGATTTGATCAATTTAAAGGTAGGCATGATGTTTTTCCTTTGGGATGGCACTCCGTATGATTATAAGACAAAAGCCCGGGCATTTGCCCGGGCTTTTGTATTTGCGAATGTTTTTCTACGGGATACTCAATGTTTGACCGGCGGTCAAAGTTGCGTCAACAGAGATGCCGTTCTGCGTGGCGATTGTCGAAGGTTCAATATCACCATAATAACAGGCAACGCCATACACCGTGTTCGTATTGTAAGTGGTGCCCACGATAAATGTTGCCGGATGGTCATGCCACGAGCGGTCACCGGGGAAGGAACCGCTTTGCGGGATTGTCAGAACCGTCCCGGCTGAAAGGCTGTCTGCCTGGGCGCTGGTAAGGCCGCTTAGGGAAAGCAGCTGATCCGGGTCCACATTGAAGCGGCGGGCGATGCAATAGGGGAACTCGCCATTTTTTAAAGTATAAGTGGATGGTCTTGAACCCGAAGGCACAGATGTGGAAGTCGGCACAACCGACACCGCCTGCGTGGAAGTGGCTGGCAGGTTGATGATCGGGGTGGATGTCGCAGTCGCCCCAGTCACCGGTGCAGCGGTGGCGCCGCCGGGTGTTGGCGATACTATGGCGGCGATGGCAGTCTGCGTCGTGATGTTCTCCACGTCCTGCATGTTTGAAGGCTGGCTTGGGATTGGCGTTGAAAAGAAACTGTTCGGGTCGATCGGCGTATTGGTAACGGCGGGTGCTGTCGAATACGGTTGTTCACAGGCTGACACCAAAATGGCAACCAGAAGCAGGGTGGAGGCAATGGTTAAGCCTCGTTTGGTACGTGACATGGAATTCTCCTCAATATCGAACAAAAGTTTCAGTGATGGTAGCATATCCGTGTTGGCACGTCAAGTTTATGGGTGGGATATTGGAGGGATGTAAATCGACGTCAAATGCCGGATCGATGCCAAAACTGCCTGCAAAATGAACAAATCACCCTGCCATCATTCGGATATTCTGGACAGGCGTGGACGGCACCAGATCACAGCCCGGCCAGACAGCGTCCACGCCCGCCTCTCGCGCCCCGACAACTGCCTCAGCAACTTGACCCTCATCTCCCCGCAACAGAGTCCCCAGTGGATCGAGATTCCCAAACAGCCTCACATCACCCATCGCCTCCCGCGCGGACTTGAGATCCGTCATCTGATCCACCGAGACCGCGTCAGCGCCTGTTTGCGCCAACAGGTGAAGCGCTTTGTCCATCCTGCCGCACACGGACAGCACACTCGGCTTCGGCAATTTTCCGATCAAATCCTGTTCTGCCGGGAACACAAACTGCTCATAAGCAGACGGTCCTACGAACCCCGCCGACCCGCCCATATCGTGGATCGTGATGAAGTCCGCGCCTGCGTCGCGATAGGCTATGCCAATTTCCGCAAGGAAGGACGAAAGATGAAAGAGGGCATCCGTCACCATCTGCGGCTCCTTCTTCATCTCCATGACCATGTTCGGCAGATTGCAAAGATACAACAACAACGTGTAAGGACCTGGTATCAACCCCGAAACGACGATATCCTTCCCAATATCTTCTTTCACCAACCGTATCGCTTCACAGATTAAACCAATTCTCCCCGCTCTCCACTTTCCACTTTCCACTTTCCACTCCCCACTTACCACTTCCCCAATCTCTCTCGTGCTCTTAATTATCACCTTCCTCACCTGCGGAAACTGCAATCTCCCATCCTCATAAAAAATCAACTCAGACCCTAATGCTTCCGCAGGCGCACACAGATCCAACGGCAGCGTCGCGGACGGCATCCCCGTCAGTTTGAATGTGCTCGCCGCCGCGCTGCCATCTTCCCCGCCTCATGATGGACTTCATGTAACTTCAACCCCTCGCGCTCCAATCCCTCCGCTGTGACGTGGATCAACCCGCTGAACGCGGGGACCATATCAACTTTTTGACCCGACAATAACGAGAGTATCTTTTTGCGCATTAATCACCACAAAGCAGCACATAGGGTCACGAAGGTTTTTTCTTTGTGTACCTTAGTGACCCTTTGTGGTTAGTTTCCTTTTACCATTTTTGCAATCGCCGCGATATGCTCTGGCGTATTCCCACAGCAACCACCGACCACCTTCGCTCCCAACTCAACATACTTCTTCGCGTAGTTCGCCATGTCTTCAGGCGTCATGTCATACACGCCCTGTTCGGTCTCGATGTCCATGTGCGGGACGCCTGCATTCGGCTTCACCCACAACGGAAGGCCCGGCACGGTCGCCGCGTATTCCTTGACCACCGCTTCCATGTTCTCAAGCGTGGTTCCGCAGTTCGCACCGATCAGTACCGCGCCCATCTCGGAATATCGCTTGATGACATCCTTGGGCTTGACGCCCATCATTGTGCGTGTGCCGCGGTCATAGCTGAATGAGACCACGATGGGCAGGTCGGTGACGGAGCGAGCGCCCTCGAACGCGGCATTGGTCTCTTCGAACGCGAACATCGTTTCGATCAGCAAAAAGTCCACGCCGCCCTCGGCGAGAGCCTTTGCCTGCTCTGCAAACGTCGCTTTGACCTCCTCCGCCTTGAGCGGACCGTACGGCTCGATCAAAGCGCCGACAGGTCCCATCGAACCAGCGACCAGACCTCCGTTACGTAAAGAAGCGGCTTTGCGGGCGATCTCCGCCGCGCGCATGTTCACTTCGGGAGTCCGATCCTGATATTTCGAATCCTTCATCCGCATGCGCGTTCCGCCGAAGGTGCAGGTCAGGATGATGTCCGAACCCGCATCCGCGAACGACGAGGCGAGTTTCAAGATGGTGTCGGGGTCATCGATGACAAGGTCCTCAGGCGGCTTGCCAGGCTTGAGACCCATCTTCTGCAAGTTCGATCCCGTTGCCCCATCCGCAACCAGGATTTCCCCGCCGTTCAGTCGTTCAAGAAATTTGTTCATTGTTTCCTCCGTAGGGGCACAGCGAAACCGTCGAGATGCTAAACACTTAATCGTCTCGCTGTGCCCCTACAAATTTATTTGCTCATGAAATTCTTCGCCATCGGATCCGCCTTGCGGTGCGGGATCAAATGCGCGATGTGTTCGAACGGCTCGCTCATGTGCGGGAAACTCGTCGCCAGCATGAACTGGTTTTGGAATTCGGGATCGGTTGGCAGTTCAAAACGTTCAACCTTGCGCGTCACGCTGTCGATCTCATTGCGCTTCTCGACGTTCAACAACGCGATCCGCGCGCCATCGCCCGCCGCGTTCCCGACCGCATACACATTTGCCAACTCGCAATCGGGGATCAACCCGATCAGCATCGCCTTCTCTTTATCAATGTAACTTCCAAAACCGCCAGCCAGAATAATTTTATCAGGGCTTTGCAAATTACTGCGCTTCAACAACGTGCGCGCCGCCGTGAACAACGCCGCCTTCGCAAGTTGTATCTGCCTCACATCCTGTTGTGTGATGGGGATGTCCCGCCCAATGGACGTTTCCTCCGCCCAGGCAATGACATACTCCCAACCCGACTCTCCCTCCCGCACACGCTTCGACTCTTGTAAGGGCGGGGTCACCCCGCCCCTACGCCTGAATTTGCCCCGAGAATCCACGATCTCAGCCCGGAACAATTCTGCCACCGCGTCGATGATGGCGGAGCCGCAAATGCCCTTGGCTTTGCCTTCATTCCAATTTTCCTCCCCAACGATCTTGTATTTCGGCTCAAGTGTCTTCTCATCTATGTGGACTCGTTCCATCGCACCAGGCGCGGCACGCATTCCATATTTCACGTGCGCCCCCTCCAGCGCGGGACCCGTCGGCGTGGACGTACATACCAGTCGCTTGCGATTGCCGAGCACGAGTTCCGCATTTGTACCGACATCGATCAGCAACCAATTCTCATCCTGCTTATGCGGTTCCTCGGCAAGGATCATACCGCTCGTATCCGCGCCTACAAATGACGCGATAGTCGGCAGAACATGGATATTCCCGGACGGATTGATCTGCAACCCCAACTCCCGCGCCTTCACATCCACCGACTCATGGATCGCAGGCACGAACGGAGCCAGCCCCAAATCCTTCGGCGGGAGATTCAACACAAGATGGTGCATGGTCGAATTGCCAACCAAGACCATTTCTAAAATATCCTCCACTTTGATGTCGTTGCGAGGGCGCTCGTCCTGAGCGGAGCGGAGCGGAGACGAAGGATCGCCCGACGCAATCTCGTCTTCGTCAATGGGGGATTGCTTCGCATCTTGCGCTCGCAATGACATGTTTGCTGTTTTCACCGCCTGCTTCAATAACTTGTTCAACGTGGCAATAATTGCCTTGTGTAACTTTTCCAAACCATCAGGATGCTCAATCGTGTATTGGATGCGAGACATCACATCCTCACCATACACGATCTGCGGATTCATTTCCGATTCAGCTGCAAGCAGTTCGCCCGTTCGCAAATTACACAAATACAACGCGACCGTTGTCGAGCCAATATCCACCGCCGCGCCGTAACTGTCTTCATGATACCCAGGCTGGACTTGGATCACTTCCTTGTCATTCCACACCGAAACTGTGACATTCCATTTTGCCTTCACGCAAAGTTTTCGATAACGTCCGCAGACACTGATAATCAATGGACATCTCGTACCAACGCGGAAGTTTCTCTTCCGTGCCGCGTACAAGTCCCATCGAAGTTTCCAGTCCTTTCGCCAGCCGTTCCCAATCCGCAATCGGACGTTCCAGCGTGGGCGGGCTCATCGAAACGAGATACTTCCGAATCGCAGGCTTGACCTCAATTTCCCGTTCTCTCGCACTCTTGCGGACGATCTGCTTATTCCCGCGGCTTTCCTCTGGGACATTGATCAACACGTCCCCGCGTATCTGGCATTGACACGATAAGCGGACTTGTCCCACTTCCCAGCCTTTGTCTTTCAATAATTTGGGTCTGCGCTCGAAATAATTCGCTTCTTCGGTGGTGACGGGGGAGAGGTGCTCGCGCTTCGAGTCGATGTTGTATTTCTCGAAGCGACCTTCTTCGATTAAGACCATGCACTTGCCGCACGTGGCATTCTCCGCGCAAATGGATTCGATCTCCACGCCCAACTCGCGCGCCGCCGAACGGACAGACATGCCCTCCTCCACTTGTCCGCGGCGGCCCGATGGTTGCAGGATGATGTTATGTTTTTTCATCGTTGTATAAGGGATAGGGGCACAGCGAAACGGCAAGGGACTTCGACGAAAACCTGTCCCGCTGTGCCCCTACTATGTGCCATTCTCATTTCGTTTGGGAATCTCAATGTTTGCGGCATCAGCTTCCAGTTGGGAAAGGAGCGCATCCGCAACTTCTTCAGGAGAACCGTCGCGTTCGATCCAATCCCCGCGTTTGTATTGCGCGGCGTAATCCGAAGTGGAAGTCAATCCCTCCACCATTGCGTAGGCGTCGATCTTATCCTGGACTTTTTGCGAGAGTTGTTTCTTGATCGTGCGTCCCTCACCTTCAACTGTAAACGATTGCGGGATGTGCTTCCAATACATGATGCGATAGCGAGCCATATTCACCTTTGGAAAGTAAAAAAATTATCCGAGGATTTTACGGGAGTCTGCCTGTGAGGTCAATGAACTATTCATTCGGCGAGTGCGTTGCCCGCCAACCAGCCTGTCGTCCACGACGATTGAAAATTGAACCCGCCAGTGATCCCGTCAATGTCCAACACTTCACCCGCAAAAAATAAATCCTCAACCACACGGCTTTGCATTGTTTTGAAATCCACTTCCTTTAAACTCACACCGCCGCATGTGACGAACTCCTCCTTGAATTGACCCTTGCCCTGAATCTCAAATTCACCCGCGGTCAAGTCCTCTGCAAGCCTTCGCAACTCGGCTTTTGAAACATCGCCCCAATTCTTCTCGCCGACGAAATGGACCAACTGTTTCCATAACCTCACAGGGATTTGCGAGAACGCAGGGTTCGTTGAAACTTTCTTGCGTGCATTCTCTTTCCAGTCTTTATTTTTTTGCAGAATATCCAGCGCCTTATCGAACGAATAATCATCAAGCCAGTTCACGATCAACGTTGCGCGATACTTTTTCTCGAACAATTCGCGCGCGCCCCACGCCGAAAGCCGCAGCACCGCAGGTCCGCTCAAGCCCCAATGCGTGATGAGCATCGCGCCGCGCGTCGTGATCGAATCCATTTTCAACGTCACATTTTCAACCGACACGCCCGACAGTCCATGAATGCGTTTGTCTTTGATGTTGAACGTAAACAATGACGGGACAGCTTTAACAACGGTATGTCCAAGCGATTGGATCGTTTCAAGGGTCTTGCGGTCACTGCCTGTGGCGAGTAACAGCTTTTTCGTTTGGAGGAGGAAAGTCTCCGTCTCATTTCGGACCTCGAGCCTGAATCCGCCTCTCGGACCTTTCTCCACCCCGAGCAGACTCGTCCTCAACTCCACCCGCACCCCAGCCTCCCGCGCGGACTCCCGCAGACAATCCGCGATCGTATTCGAATCATCCGTGACGGGAAACATCCGCCCATCGGCTTCGGTCTTCAACTTCACCCCGCGCGACTCGAACCATTCCACCGTATCCTTTGGCTGAAAGCGACTGAACGCCCCGCGTAACTCATTCCCCCCGCGCGGATAGTAGGTGATGAGTTGTGCAGGCTCGAAGCAGGCATGTGTCACATTGCACCGCCCGCCGCCAGAGATGAAGACCTTGCCCAAGCGTCTGGCTTGCCTTCTCGATGATCAGACACATTCAGTTTCGGATTCAACTCCGCGCAACGGATCGCCGCAAAGAATCCCGCAGGTCCGCCGCCGACGACGATGACATCCCAATTCGGTTTGAGCAGATTGGACATTATGTAGTAACTCTCGATCCGCAAGTCACAACTTTAGAATTTGTTGTATGAATCACTCATCTTGCGATATTCGATGAATGGTTCATCAATAAGTTTGGCGTATAACATGATCTGACAGGCTTCCTCCAGGATGGACGTCCACAGGAAAGCCTCATCGAGCGTTTGACCGATGGCAAAACTACCGTGTCCGCGCAGCATGATGATCTTGTAGTTCTTGAGCGCGTCCGCGACCTTGTTTGCCATCTCAGGCGTGCCCGAGGCAAATTCTTCGGTCACTACTGGGATCTTTTTCAACAGATACGCAGCCTCATTATCAACAGGGACGATCTCGTCACGCGACAGGGAAAAGGCGATGGCTGTGCGCGGATGACAGTGCACGATCGCAAGTGCTGGCGTGTTCATGTAGATGGTGCGGTGGGCAAGCAATTCAGAGGATGCCAGTGCCACGCCACTGTCGTTCTTCTCGATGCCGGTCTCGATCAGGTCATGCGGTTTGAGTTGTCCCAGCATGGCGCCGCGGCGTTTGATGATGAGACGGTCGCCCAGGCGGATGCTAAGGTTTCCAGCGTGCGATGAGATCATGTTCGCCACATACAGATCGCGCCCAATGTCGCGGAACTGTTCATAAATGCGCGGATCGATCATAACGCCTCCAATTTCAATTCTGTCAGTTTCTTCTTCGTTGGCACACCGTTCTCATCCCAGCCGCGGCCGCGATAGTATTCCTTGAGCATCGGTTCGAGGTGAACGACCCAGCCTTGAGATGGACCGTCCTTTGGCGGTTCATTCAACAGGCGTG
Organism: uncultured Chloroflexia bacterium; assembly: GCA_963718215.1. Lineage (GTDB taxonomy): Bacteria > Chloroflexota > Anaerolineae > Anaerolineales > Villigracilaceae > Defluviilinea. The sequence continues at coordinate 547,429 of CAVQYK010000024.1, read as the reverse complement.
CGGGAAGGGTGTCGTCTTTGCGGGTGAAACCTTCACGCAGGTTGTAAAGCCGCTCCAAATTCCAGATGCGCTCGCCCACTTTGATCATGTCGCCCGTGGCATACTTAATTCCCGTTACCGCCGAAAGAACGCGCGCAAAATACTCCTCTGCCACGCCGTAGTTGGTGAATTTGCACAGCACCAGCGAGTCGATGGCGGCGGCGGTATTCTGATGCAGGATCACAAAACTGGATTTGCCCTGCACTTGAAAGCGGTCGATCAACTTGGGCGCGCCCAACACTTCCGGTCCCACCATGTTACCGCGCATGTGACATCCGCCGCGGTTGGACGTGGCATACAGCAAACCCTGTCCCTGCATGCCGCGCGGGTCGTAGGCGGGCATCTCCATCCCTTTGGCAGACATGGAAAGTTCCGGGTGATGATATTTCATCGCAAGCCGCAAACTGCCGTCGGTTAGGTCGGAGCCGATGTCTTGGCGGTAGGCCATCGCTTCGAGGGCGGGGGCAAGCTGGTCGGCGCGTCCGAAGCGCAGGTCGGAATCCATATACCCCTTTTCAGAGAGTTCCATCGCGCAGGCGATCGTGGAACCGGCAGAGATCGTATCCATGCCGAGGTCGTTGCACAGGGTGTTCGCTTCGATGATGGCGGGCAGGTCGTCTATGCCGCATTGCGCGCCGAACGCCCAGGTGGATTCAAACTCGGGACCTTCGCCTTCGACCTTTTCGGTTTTGCTGATGCGCGTACAGCCGATGGGACACGCCCAGCAGGAGGCATTTTTTACAAGATACTTCTCGGTCAATTCCTCGCCCGAAATCGCCTCAGCGCCTTCGAACTGGGTCTGCTGATGATTGCGGGTCGCCAGCGCGCCGACGGTGTTCATGATGTTCATCAACACGACCGTGCCGAATTCGGGCAGAGCCTGGCTTGTCAGCGGACTTTGCGCCAGCGATTTGCGCGCTTCATATAGCAGGAATTTGAACTGCTCCTGGTCCATGATTTCAGGTCGTTGCCTGCCTTCCACCACAACGGCTTTCAGATTCTTGGAACCCATCACCGCGCCCGGACCGCCGCGCGCCAGTGCACGTTCGCGATCATTCATAATGGCGGCAATGCGGCTCAGATTCTCGCCCGCAGGACCGATGCACAAGACGTTGCGTTTGTTGTTGTTCTGACCCAGTTTCTCGGTCAGCGCGAAGACGCGCATGCCCCACAATTCACTCGCATCGTGAAACGTGACCTCACCGTTCTTGATCTCGATCCAAACCGGCGTCTCGGACTTTCCGCGCACGATCATTGCATCGTAGCCGGTCTTCTTGAACTGCATGCCCCAAAAGCCGCCAGAGTTGGCGTCGAGGATGGTGCCTGTCAACGGGCTTTTCGTTGTGACTGAAAAACGATTGCTCGTTTGGTAGCCTGTGCCGGTGAGCGGACCGTTCGTAAAGATCAACACATTTTCGGGTGAAAGCGGATCAACTTCAGGGCCAACCATGTCCCACAACAGGCGCGCACCCAGTCCGCGCCCGCCGATGAACAGACGCGCCATCTCCATATCCAGCGGATATGTCTTGTGTGTATGTGTATTCAGATCAATGTCCAGAACCTTTTCAGACCAACCAGCCATTCATTTCTCCTGTTATCCGCCTGCAAGATGCAGGAAAATCGCCATGACAGCCTGCCCGCTTAGGCTTGCAATCAGATCAGCCACGTTACTTCCATTCAATTACAACGACATGCGGACGGAGTTTACCACTTTCAAGAACGGGGAAATGCCTGCCGCGTCAGGATGCAACCACTTCCAATATGATCTTCTCGAGAGTCTGCGAACTTCCGCCCGTCATTAACTCGAACTGTCCCGGTTCGACGATGCGCTGCATGTCCTCGTTCAGGAATTGAAGCTGTTCGCGCCCAACGGGGAAGGTCACAGTGCGGGTCTCTCCCGGCTGAAGCGTGATCCGTTTGAATCCCTTGAGCAATTTCACTGGGCGGGTGACCTGTTCGCTCAACACATCACGGACATAAAACTGCACAACTTCGTCCCCCGCACGCGTGCCGGTGTTGGTCACATCCACGGAGAGCGTGGTCGCCTCTTCCGCGTGGATTTTTTCCCTGCCCAGGCGCAAGTTGTTGTACGAAAACGTGGTGTAGCTCAATCCGTGCCCAAAGGGGAACAAAGGCTCTACCTCAGCGAAAAGATATCCGCGCCGCGCTGAAGGTTTGTGATAGTAATAGGCTGGGATCTGCCCAACCGAACGGGGAAATGTTACAGGTAACTTGCCGCCCGGGTTGACATCCCCGAACAGGACATCCGCCACCGCCGTGCCCGCCGCCTGACCGAGATACCAGCCTTCGAGGATCGCCGGAACATGTTCGGCGGCAAAGTTGATGCTTGCAGGGCGTCCCTGAAGGAGCAGTAAGATCACAGGTTTGCCGGTCGCGGCAACGGCGCGCAGTAATTCCTCCTGCCGCCCGGGCAAATCCAGGCTGTCGCGGTCGCCGAGGTGTGTAGTAGACCAGCCCTCGCGGCAGGTCTGTTCGTTGTCACCGAGGACCAGCAGGGTGATATCCGCTTTTTGAGCAGTATCAACCGCCTCGTTAATGAAAGATGTGTCGCGGGCGGCATCCGAAGCGCGTACCTCATCCTGTACCCACAAGTCGTGTGCCGTGCCCGGGGATTGGGTCAGCCCGCATCCTTCCGCATATAGGACTTCGACCAGATTGCCCACTTTTTTACGGATACCCTCGATCACCGACTCCCCGCAGCCTGGGTCGCCGCTGTAGCCGCCGAGTCTCACCGACGCCGCATTCGGGCCGATCACCGCCAAAGAACGCAGTCTGGACTGATCCAGCGGTAATAACCCGCCTTCGTTTTTGAGCAGGATAATGGATTTATGCGCCGCTTCGAGCGCAAGAGCCTTGTGCTCGGCACAATTCGTGATGGAAACGGCTTTTTCGACGTTCACAAAAGGATTCTCGAACAATCCCAACTGGAATTTGACGCGCAGGACCTTTGCCACTGCCGCATCCAACGCCGCAAGAGGGATTCTTCCAGCTTCCACCGCCTGCTCCAGATGGCGGAAACAGCGCCCGAGTTCGATATCCACGCCGCTGGCGAAGGCTTTTTCGGCGGCTGCGGCTTCATCTGCGGCGACAAAATGCAGGCGATACAGGTCGTCCACGCCCCATCCGTCTGAAATGACAAATCCTTCGAATCCCCATTCGCCTCGAAGCAGGTCCTTGAGGAGCCATCTGTTGATGTGCGACGGCACACCGTTGATCTCATTATAGGAAGCCATCACTGTTCCGATCCCGCCCTCGCGCACGACCGCCTCGAATGGCGCGAAAAATTCCTCGCGCAGGGTTCGCTCGGCGTAATTCGCCGGGGCGCAGTTCGTTCCCCCTTCGGGCTGTCCATGCGCCGCGAAATGCTTGGCGGTCGCGAGGACATGCTCTGGATGTCCGCTGAAGCGCTCACCCTGCAATCCGCGCACTGCCGCCACCCCCAACCTCGAGACCAGGAATGGGTCTTCGCCATAGGTTTCCTCGGTGCGTCCCCAGCGCGGGTCGCGCGCCAGATCCAACACCGGCGAAAGTACATAATGCGCCCCGCGTGCCCGCATCTCGCGTGCCACGGTCTGAAAGATACGTTCGTGCAGTTCAGCATCCCACGCACTCGCCAGCCCGATCGCCTGCGGGAAGCTGGTCGCTTCGTGCGCCATGTAACCGTGCAGGCCTTCGCCGATCCCCAAAGCGGGAATACCCAGGCGGGTTTCCTCCCGAAGGAATTTTTGCATGGCGTTCATGTAGTCCACGGTTTGGCGCACACCGCGCGAACGATGATGGGTATTGACGTATGAAATGCCGTCCTTGAAATGCTGACGGGCAAACTCGAGCGAGAACTTTCCGTCGGGTTCGTCCAGCCCGAACGGACCGATCAGTTGGGCGCATTTTTCCGGCAGGGTCATGCGCGCCAGCAGGTCGGCGAGGCGCGTTTCGATGGGCAGGGATGGGTCGCGATAGGGTATGGATGTCATGGTGTCCTTCCTGGGGATCGGAGAATTGTTTCTTCATTTTTACCACTACTCAAGACGGGATGGAGGTGGATGCGGTTTGTCATTTCCGGCGCCGGGCTTTCCCTGTTGCGAGGAAAGCAGTACAATCAAAAAATAAACTTCCCAGACAGAAGGTGAATATGTCCCGACTTGCAGGAAAGAAAATCGCTATTTTGCTTGCCGAAGGGGTGGAGGATCTGGAGTTTTATGTGCCACTCATGCGTCTCCAGGAGGAAGGAGCCGAAGTTCTGGCTGTGGGACTGGATCTAAAACCCGTGCGCGGGAAAAATGGGCTGGAGATCAAGCCGGGGGTGACGATCGATGCGGTCAAACCTGACGAGTTGTCTGGTCTGGTTCTACCGGGCGGATGGGCGCCTGACAAATTGCGGCGCTACCCGGCGGTCACCGACCTGGTCCAGGCTGTGAACGAGAGCGGCAGGGTGATCGGCATTATTTGCCATGGCGGGCTGATCGCCATCTCCGCAAAGATCGTGGCAGGACGAAAAGCCACCGGCTCGCTGGGGATCAAGGATGACCTGGTCAATGCCGGGGCGACCTGGGTGGACGAAGCGGCTTTTCGGGACGGGAACCAGGTTTGGGGGCGTGTTGTAGCGGATATTCCCGCATTTTGCCGTGAACTTGTGGCGGCTCTTGTAGATTCGAACAAATAAGACCCGTTCATGGAAATCAACAGAGAGATCCAACCGGCCGTATCTGCGGAACCCGAAAACTACCAGCAGAAGATGCTGGATGCCTGGAAGAAATTTACCCACAATCAGGAACTGGACCCCCTCGTTTCTCCGCTCATTGCGGCATCCTGGCGCCGGTGCTGGGGGCATGTGAATCCAAACAAGTCCCTTGAATTTACCCGCATGAGCGCGGACTATCTGCTGGCCTCTCAAACAGCCAGTTTCGACCTGATCGCGATCGCCCGGCCTGTCATGGAGGATGTTTATCAGTGCATTCAGGATTCTGGAACCGCCATCATATTAACAAACAGCATCGGTTGTGTCCTGGACCTGATCGGGGACGATGAAGTAATCAGTATCATGAACGATTGGGGGGCCGGCATCGGGAGTATTTTATCGGAGGAATTGATCGGTACGACATCCATTGGGCTGGCTTTGACGGAACGCATGCCGGTGCAGGTTGCCGGAAGGGAACATTTCGTTCAACAGCTGCATGTTGCCACAGGGGCTGCCGCGCCCATGTTCGATATCAGCGGTCGTTTGCTTGGCGTGCTTGGCATTGTGATGCCGATGGACCGTTACCACATCCATTCGCTCGGCCTGGTTGCTGCCGCTGCACGCGCCATCGAAGGGCAGCGGCAGTCCGATTTTTTGCTGGTTGAACAGAACAGTCAGCTGGCTCAATTGAACGCCATTCTTTCGAAGATTTCAGATGGAATTTTGGTCTGGAATGTGGATTATGTGCTGATCCATGTCAATAGCATGGCTGGCGAAGTGCTGGGGATCCCGGTGCAGTCCATGATGGGGAAACATGCAGATTCACTGTTCGTTGTGCCCGGGTTTATGAGAAAAGCCATCCTTCGGAAAAAGACCCTGACCGATGTCGAGGGCGTGATCAAGATCGGCGACCAAAGCGTCAACTGTCTGATCAGCCTTGATTTTGTCTACAAAAGCCGTGATGAACTGCAATGGATCATTGTGACCCTGCGGCCTGAGAAGAAGGTCCGTCAACTCGTGCAGCGCCAGGTGGGGGCAAACGCCGCCCTGACATTGGACGATATCCCAGGGGAATCACCGCAAATGCAAAAGGTGCGGAGTTTTGTCAAGTCGGCGGCGGGGGCGCAGGCCAGCATATTGATCCGCGGCGAGGTGGGGACGGGCAAAAATGCCCTTGCCAGCGCCATCCATAATGCCGGGGCCAGGAGGGACGGTCCCTTCATTGTTTTCTCCTGCGCGTCCATACCCAATGAATTGGTTATAGGGGACCTGCTGGGATACGATGAAGCAGGGAGCAACAGGCATAGCGGGCGCCCAAGTAAATTCGAACTCGCAGAGGGGGGGACACTGTTCTTTCAGGATGTGGATGTCCTGCCGCTGGAAGCGCAGGCGGTTCTGCTCAATGCGCTTGAACTGAGGATGATCCAGCGGCTGGGAGGCCACCGGGCGGTGGACGTGAATGCGCGTATCATTGCGTCCACCTCGGCAAACATGGAGACATTGATCTCCCAGGGGGCTTTTCGTCCGGATCTGTACTATCGTTTGAGCATTTTTACCATCGTATTGCCGCCGTTGAGGGAGCGTCCGCGTGATATTCCCGTGATTGTGGACCGGATTTTGATCCGCCTCAATAAGCAACTGGGTTACAAGGTTTCCCTTGTGCCGGAAGTGATGGATGTCTTCAAGAAATATCCCTGGCCTGGTAACATTCGGGAGATGGAGGCGGTGTTGGGGCGTGCCGCCACCCAGGTGGCCGGAGCGGGGAGATCGGTATGTTGCATATACCGGGCAATGTCCGCCGAATGGAAACGGAAACCATCCCTCCGAGCGCCCAGTCCCTCTTGCAGGTTGGTTCCCTGGATGAAATGGAACGCGAAACGATCCTGCTTACGTTGCAGGCACAACGCGGAAATGTCTCACGCATGGCGCAGGTCCTGGGAGTGAGCCGCACCACGTTATGGCGCAAACTCAAATCCTATGGCATCAAACCCGATGAATATCGTTGAAATCCGTTTTGTAGAAGGTGGGAAATCAAGAATTGCAGATCCATTGCTGGCTAGTTTCAATATGGAACACAAACGCGCGAAAAAGTGTTTCATTTAAGAACACTAGTTGAAGATTTGTTTGACTTTCCCCAACAATTCAATAAAATGAATTAAGTAGGTTTTTCACAAATCCTTTTGTGGAGTTTAAATCGTGCCAACCAATAGGTGTCTCTTACCTGAAAATAACTTGATTTTTTCCTGGTGCATGGTTTTTGGCGCATCCATTTGTAGGAGTTGACCGTCGAAAGGTTTTTACTTTTCGGCGGTTTTATTTTATAGGCTGATGGATCTTCTAGACGAAAGGAGGAACTGCCTCTCAAATATCGAATAAATAAGCTGTTTTGATATCGAAAAAATCCAAATCCAAACTAAAAGGAGAATGAATCATGATAGGACAATTGATTGGCGAAGTATTTGGGACTTTCATCCTCATCCTGTTGGGTGACGGTGTGGTCGCAAATGTAGGTTTGGCGCCCCGCCTGGCCGCCGGTGCCTATAACTGGAATACCATCACAATCGGATGGGCATTTGCGGTGATCGTGGCTGTGTATGTTTCCGCTGGTGTTTCAGGCGCTCACCTGAATCCCGCGGTGACCATCGCCCTGGCCGTCAAGCGCGATTTCCCCTGGAGCAAGGTGTTCCCCTACATCCTCGCGCAGGTCGTTGGTGCGTTCCTTGGTGCTTTGGGCGTTTACCTGGTCTACATGGACGGTCTGAGAGGCGCCGGCATGCCGAATGTGTGGAGCACCGGTCCCGGATCTGTATTTGGACAGACTTTCTGGGGCGCCGGTTCAGCAACAGCTTCGGGCGGCTACAGCGTTATGAATGCCATCGTCGCGGAAATCCTCGGTACCGCCGTCCTTTTGTGGGGCGTTTTGGCCAGTGGCGACTCCAAGAACACCGGTTTGATGCACAACATGGGACCCTTCCTGGTCGGCGGTACGGTCCTCGCGGTCGGTTTGAGCCTGGGCGGCCCCAGCGGCTATGCCATCAACCCTGCCCGTGACTTTGGCCCGCGTCTCTTCGGACTTCTGGCTGGCACGCAAGGTCTCTTCGATGGTTCGTACTGGCTGATCCCGATCTTTGCCCCGATCGTCGGCGGCGTCATCGGCATCTTCCTGTATGACTGGTTCGTCTCCGCCAACCTGCCCAACAAGAAATAGCCTTGTCTTTGTCTGCCTTTGAAGGCACACGGAGGTGCTTACATGAAAAAATTGATCAATAAACCCGAAAATGTGGTTCGAGAGGAATTGGAAGGCATTGCCTATGCCCACGCGGACCTGGTAAAGGTTCATTACGAACCCAATTTCATCGTGCGCGCCGACGCGCCTATCAAAGGCAAGGTAGGCGTCATCTCCGGCGGAGGTTCAGGTCATGAGCCGATGCACGGTGGTTTTGTCGGGATGGGCATGCTGGATGCGGCTTGTCCCGGGGCGGTCTTCACCTCCCCCACGCCTGACCAGATGCTGGAAGCCACCAAAGCCGTCAACGGCGGCGCTGGCGTGCTTCATATCGTCAAGAATTACACCGGCGACATCATGAACTTCGAAATGGCGGCTGAACTGGCGCGCGCCGAAGGGATCGAGGTCGAAGCGGTCGTGACCGACGACGATGTGGCTGTCAAGGACAGCCTCTACACAGCCGGACGGCGCGGTGTGGGCGTGACGGTGCTTGCCGAGAAACTGTGCGGCGCCGCTGCTGAACAAAAACGCTCGCTCAAGGAAGTGGCGGATGTCTGCCGCAAGGCGAAGGAAATGGGCCGCAGCATGGGCATGGCGCTCACCTCCTGCACGGTCCCGCACGTTGGCAAGCCCACCTTTGACCTGCCCGAGGACCAGATGGAGATCGGCATCGGCATCCACGGCGAACCGGGCCGCACTCGCATGCCCGTCAAGCCTGTGGACGAGATCACAGAGATGCTGATGGAGCCCATTATCAGCGACATCCCCTACAAAAAGGGCGACGAAGTCCTGCTGTTTGTCAATGGCTTGGGCGGGACCCCGCTGGTCGAGCTCTACATCATGTACCGCAAAGCGTACGAAATTGCCGAGAAACACGGCATCAAGGTCGTTCGAAACCTGATCGGTCCCTACATCACCAGCCTTGAAATGGCGGGTGCATCCATCACGATGCTCAAGATGGATGACGATATGTTGAAGTTGTGGGACGCGCCGGTCAAGACCCCCGGTCTACGCTGGGGAGTGTAAGACAATCACATTGAACCGCCGGGGCGGTGACCACTCCGTCCCGGCGAAGCCAACGGGAGTATGGAATGACGATCACGCGTGACGATGCACTGAACTGGGTCAAGGCGGTTGCCGCCGTCATCGGCGAGAACAGCGCCTACCTGACACAACTCGATGCGGCCATCGGCGATGCCGACCATGGTGCCAATATGGAGCGGGGCTTTAAAGCGGTCATGAACAAAATGCCCGAGATCAGCGACAAGGACATCGGCACCATGTTCAAGACCATCGGCATGACGTTGATCTCCACCGTTGGCGGGGCGGGGGGACCCCTGTACGGTACGTTCTTTCTGCAGGCGGGCATGAAAACCGCCGGAAAAATGGAACTCAATCTGGCTGACTGGATGGACGCGCTCGAAGCCGCGCTCAACGGCGTGATCATGCGCGGCAAGGCGGAACTGGGCGACAAGACCATGGTCGACGCACTGACCCCGGCGGTCGCCGCCCTCAAACAGTCCATGTCCGAGAATCAGCCGATCAACAAAGCGCTCGAACTCTCAGCGGAAGCCGCCAAAAAAGGCATGGAAGGAACCATTCCGCTGGTGGCGCGCAAGGGCAGGGCCAGTTATCTGGGCGAACGAAGCGCCGGTCATCAGGACCCGGGAGCGACCTCCTCGTACCTGATCCTCAAAACCGCCGCCGACACCTGGAAGGACATCGCCTCGTAGTCCCTTTCGGACACCAATCCTGGGAGTTCCGGGCCTCAAACCGTGGGAAGTTCGTCGGTTCCACCCACACGATTCGACTTTTACCTGGAGGTAAAAAATGGCTAAATATTCAGCAGCAGTTGATCAGGGCACCACCAGCACCCGCTTCATGATCTTCGATCATTCGGGCAAGGTGGTTGGCGTCGATCAAAAAGAACACGAACAGATCTACCCGAAGCCGGGCTGGGTCGAACACGACCCCATGGAAATCTGGCAGCGCACCCAGGAAGTGATCGAAGGCGCGCTCAAGAAGAGCGACGTCTCCCCCGCTGATATCGCCGCCGTCGGTGTGACCAACCAGCGCGAGACCACCGTCGTTTGGGAAAAGGCAACCGGCAAGCCCGTCTACAACGCCATCGTCTGGCAGGACACCCGCACCGACACCATCTGCAACGAACTTGCCAAGGACGGCGGGCAGGACCGCTTCCGCACCAAGGTCGGTCTGCCTCTGGCGACCTACTTCTCGGGACCCAAGATCAAATGGATCCTGGACAATGTCGAAGGTATCCGCGCCAAAGCCGAAAAAGGCGAGGTGCTCTTCGGCAACATCGACACCTGGGTGATCTGGAACCTGACCGGCGGACCCAAGGGCGGCGTGCACATCACTGATGTCTCCAATGCCTCCCGCACCATGCTGATGAACCTTGAAACACTGGACTGGGACCCGGACATGCTCAAGGTGATGGGCATCCCGCGCGCCATGCTCCCCGACATCAAACCCTCGGCAGCGGTGTATGGCCACGCAAAAGGCGCCCTGGACGGCATCCCCGTCGCAGGCGACCTGGGCGACCAGCAGGCTGCCCTCTTCGGCCAGACCTGCTTCAGCGCAGGCGAAGCCAAGAACACCTACGGCACCGGCTGCTTCATGCTGCTCAACACCGGCACCAAGCCTGTGCAATCCAAGAACGGCCTGCTCACCACGCTCGGCTACAAGATCGGCGACCAGCCCGCGGTCTACTGCCTTGAAGGCTCCATCGCCATCACCGGCGCGCTCATTCAGTGGCTGCGCGATAACCTGAAGATGATCGACAAGTCACCCGATGTCGAGCCGCTCGCCCGCACCGTGGAAGACAACGGCGGCATCTACTTCGTCCCGGCGTTCTCCGGCTTGTTCGCTCCGTATTGGAAGAGCGATGCGCGCGGCGCCATCGTGGGCCTGACCCGCTACGTCAACCGCGGACATATCGCCCGCGCCGCCCTCGAAGCGACCGCCTTCCAGACCCGCGAAGTGCTCGATGCGATGAACGCAGATTCCGGCGTGCCCCTGACCGCCCTCAAAGTGGACGGCGGCATGGTCTACAACGAACTGCTCATGCAATTCCAGGCTGACATCCTGGGCGTGCCGGTCATCCGGCCGCAGGTTGCAGAGACCACCGCCCTCGGCGCAGCCTATGCCGCCGGCCTGGCTGTAGGCTTCTGGAAGAGCGTTGAAGACCTCCGCACCAACTGGGCAAAGGACAAGGAGTGGGATCCCAAGATGGATGCCGCTCTGCGCGACAAGGAATACAAAGGCTGGAAGAAAGCCGTCACCCGCACCTTCGACTGGGTTGAATAACCCAGCCTGACCCTAACGAGGGGGTGGGCGTGCGTGCAATACGCTCACCCGCCCCCTCATTTTTGTTCTTACTGGTCTTATTTTCATGGAGTCTATCGTGGCAAAAGCCCCTAAAAAGAAGAAAAAAGAAGAAAGCTTCGAAAAAGCCCTCGCCAAACCGTGGATCTCGATGCGCCGGGGGATGATCATCATGGGTTTTACAAGTATTGCCATGGCTGTCTTGACCGCCTGGCAGGTCATCCCATCCAGGGGCTGGCTGGAGGGCATCCTGTGGGGGCTGCTCTTCGGCGGTTTGATCTGGGCGATCTTCTTTGGAAACATCTTGATCAACAAATTACTGCGCAGATAATACGGTTATCCCCGGGATAACTGGGACTTTACAAATGCCATCAGCCCTGCCCCTTCCCGCATGGGAAGCCATGCATGCTCCCTATGACCAGCCCACCTACCAGGCTGTTCTGGATCTCCTCACTCCTGAGGACATCGTGCTGGACATCGGCGCCGGGGACCTGCGCCTCGCCCGACAGATGGCGCGGATCGTCCGGAAAGTGTATGCAGTGGAGATCAATGCCGAGGTGCTGGATCAGGCTTACGCTTCGTCCGACCCGCTGCCTGGGTCGCTGATCCCGATCTGTGCCGACGCCCGGTCCTTCGACTTCCCAACAGATGTCACTGTCGGCGTCCTGCTGATGCGGCACTGCACCCGCTTCCGCCTGTATTTTGACAAACTTTGTGATGCCGGGGCGCGGCGGCTGATCACGAATGCGCGCTGGCGCATGGGCGTGGAAGCGGTGGATCTATGGGCAGCACGTGTTCCCTTGGGAGCGGTTGAGATGGGTTGGTATGCCTGCCGGTGCGGGGCGACGGGTTTCAAGGCAGGTCCCGCGGAGCGATGGTCTGCAGAAATGGACCGCGTGATCCATGAAGTGACCGATTGCCCGCAATGCACGAAACGATAACGCGAAATTCTGGAGTTGCTATGAGCAAACCACATGTCATCATCATTGGGGCGGGATTTACCGGGGTGGCGACCGCACATGACCTTGCCCTGCGTGGGTGTGACGTCACGGTCGTGGAACGCGGCGACCTGTGCAACGGCACGTCCGGGCGCACCCACGGATTGCTTCACAGCGGGGGGCGCTACGCAGTGAAAGACAAGGAATCCGCCATCGAATGTATAGACGAAAATACCATCCTGCGGAAGATCGTGCCGCAGGTGATCGAACCGAACGGGGGCATGTTCATCGCCATCGAAGAAGGCGACCTGGATTACGCCGAACAGTTCATCGATGCCTGCGAGGAATGCCACATCCCGCTCGAGGAACTCAAACCGCAACAGGCGCTCAAACTGGAGCCGAACATCAACCCCAAGGTCCTTTCGGCGTTCCTCATCCCTGACGGGACGTTCGATCCGTTGCGGCTGGCGCTGGCGTTTGCCGGCACGGCCAAGCACAACGGCGCGAAGTTCCGCACCTTTACCGAAGTGGAAGGATTGTTGACCGACGGTAAGGGGAATGTGACGGGTATAAAAGCTTTGAACCGCGCCTCCGGCAAATCGGAGGAGATGCACGCCGATGTGGTCGTCAACGCCACGGGTGCCTGGGCGGGGCATATCACCGGCATGGCGGGGATGGAAGCGCCCGTCAAGCCGACGCCGGGCATCATGGTGGCGTACGACCAGCGCCTCGTACAGCGGGCGATCAACCGCCTGAATGTGCCCGGTGACGGTGACATTGTCCTGCCTCAGCGGCGCATGGTGGTCGTCGGCACCACTTCGTATGACGCCGAGGATGTGGACTACATCCCCGTCACGGAGGAACAGACCAGGCTGATGCTCGAACGCGGCAGTGAACTGATCCCCGGCATCCGGGACACCAAACCGCGCGGCATCTACATGGCGGCTCGTCCGCTGGTGGGCGGCGGTTCGGGACGCAGTATCGCGCGCACCTTCAAGTGCTACGATCACAAAGAGTCGCATAACGTGGACGGTCTGGTGACCATCACCGGCGGGAAAGCCACCACCCTGCGCGCCATGGCGGAGAAGACTGCCGACGTGGTCTGCGCCAAACTGGCGGTAACCACGCCCTGCGTCACCAAAGAGACTCCGCTTCTCTCCTACCGTCAGTATTACACCATTCCCAACTAGGAGAAGCGCCATGACTGAAAAATGGAACCTCACCCTGCGGGTCTACCGCCAGAAGGAAAACGAACCCTCCCGTTTTGACGAGTTCAAAATGGAGGTCAACCCCGACGAATACGTGCTCGACGCGGTCGAACGCGCCTGGGCATTTCACGACCGCACCATCTGCTTCCGCCACGCCTGCCACCACTCCACCTGCGGCGCCTGCGGCATGCGCGTGGACGGCGTGGAAAAATTGACCTGCATCACCCTCATCCGCGATGTGACCCGCGACGGCGCCACCCTGAAAGTGGAACCGTTGCGCAACTTCCCCGTGGTCAGCGACCTGGCGGTGGATATGGCTCCCTTCTACCGCAAGATGGAAGCGGTGGGTGCGCGCGCCGTTCTGCCCGTCACCCAGGCCGAGATCGAAACGCCCGCCAGCCATTGGGACAAGGACGACGCGCAATACATCCGCCTGAGCGACTGTCTCGAATGCGGGTTGTGCATCAGCGCCTGCCCGGTGGCGGCAACCACCCCCGAATACCTCGGACCGGCGCCGCTCGCCGCCGCACAGGACCAGGGACTCAGGCGCATGCCGGAACTGCTGTCCATTGTGGACAGCGAGGACGGCGTCTGGCGCTGTCACAGCGCCTTCGAATGTACCGCTGTCTGCCCTTCGTTCGTCGACCCGGGCCGCCGCATCATGAGCCTGCGCACCCAGGTGGTCGGTGCACGGTTGCGCAAACTGTTCGGCGGGGCATAAGGAGCGTGGAACCTATGAACAACACTAAAAACCAACCCTCTGCCGGCAAGTTTTGGACATGGTTCAACCCATTGGGAAGGCAGGTCGGCGGCTGGGCGTTCATCCTGAACCGCATCACCGCCCTGGGACTGACCCTCTACCTGTTCCTGCACCTTGTGATTCTGGGGCGGCTCGCCCAGGGACCGGAAGCCTACGACAGCTTCCTGGAACTGACCGAAAACCCCATCGTCAAATTCGGCGAACTGCTCGTGGTAGCCGCCGTCATTTTGCACGGTTTGAACGGCATCCGCATCGTCCTCACCAGTTTCGGCATCGGCGTGACGCGCCAGAAACAACTCTTTTACGGTTTCATGGCGCTGGCCGTGATCGTCATCCTTGTCTTCACCGTGCGCATGTACGCAGGATAACCCATGTCACAATCCACCCTTCCCAATTATGCCTCAAAACCCCGCCCGGGAGAAACCACCTGGCTCTGGCTGATCAAGATCGTCACAGGTCCCCTGCTTGTGGTCGTCTTCATCCTGCACCTCACCGTCAACCACTATCTCGGCAGCATGTCCTCCGGCTTGATGACCTATGACGACATCATCCGCTACTTCCAGAACCCGATCATCCCGGCCATCGAGATCCTCTTCCTCGTTACGGTCGTGGCACACTGCCTCATCGGTTTGCGCGGGATCGTTCTCGACATGAATCCCTCCCGCCCGGTGCTCCGCATGGTCACCTGGCTGTTGGTTTTGCTTGGTGTCACCTCCGTACTATACGGCGATCTGGCTGGCACTGACGATTGCATCTAAAGGCGGTTAGAGGGGAGTACTATATGGTCGGTCTTGTCATCGTCTCTCACAGCCGCGCGCTGGCTGACGCATTGGTGGGGTTACTGCGTCAGGTGGCGTCCCCGAATCTGCCCCTGGCAGTTGCGGCAGGCATCGGCGAGGACCGAAGCGAGTTCGGCACCGATGCGGTCGAGATCATGGAAGCCATCCAGTCCGTCCATTCCGAGGACGGGGTGCTGGTCCTGATGGACCTGGGGAGCGCGGTGCTTAGTGCCAACATGGCGCTCGAACTCCTGCCGCCCGAAATGGCTCCAAAAATCCGTTTTTGCGGCGCGCCGCTGGTCGAAGGTGCGATCGCCGCCTCCGTCCAGATCGGATTGAATGCTGATCTGGACACGGTCTGCCGCGAAGCCAGTTCCGCCCTGCTGCCCAAACGCGAGCAACTCGGGGAGGAAGAGACCGCCTCGACCGCCCCCCAGCCTGTTCCCGACGAATCGACCGAATCCATCACCCTGACCCTGACCAATCCCCACGGACTGCACGCCCGCCCCGCCGCGAAATTCGTGCAGACGGCGACCCGTTTCATGGCGACGGTCACCGTCACCAACCTGACGAACGGCAAGGGACCGGTCTCGGCGGGCAGTTTCAACGCCATCGCCACCCTCGGCGCGGTCGAAAACCACCAGATCCGCATCAACGCCTCGGGCGAGGAAGCCCGCCTGGTGCTTTCCGCGCTCAAGGTGCTGGTGGAGGACAACTTCGGCGAGGCGCCTGGCGTGCTCATCCCCCCGGAAGCGGCTCCGCTTCCGGATGCCCAGCCCGTCACGACCGAGAGCGGCGCGCTGAGAGCCGTCCCCATTTCGGTGGGGTTCGCGCTCGCGCCGTTGTTCAAATATCAGGCACAGCGCCCGCCCATTCCGACCCGCGCCGCCGAAAACCCCGAAGCCGAATGGACGCGCCTGCAGGCGGCGCTGGAAAACACCGGCAGGGAGATTTCCGTGCTGGCGCGGCGCATGAAACAATCCATCGGCGCCAGCGACGGCGCCATCTTCGACGCCCACCTGCTGATCCTGCAGGATAACGACCTGATCAACCTCGCGCGCGCCGGCATCGACGAGCGCCATGAGAACGCCGCCCTTGCCTGGCATAAAGCCATCACTGCTGTGGCGGATGGCTACCGCGCGCTGGACGACCCCTACCTGCAAACG
The DNA here is from genome assembly GCA_963718215.1 of uncultured Chloroflexia bacterium. GTDB lineage: Bacteria > Chloroflexota > Anaerolineae > Anaerolineales > Villigracilaceae > Defluviilinea. The sequence continues at coordinate 531,272 of CAVQYK010000024.1, read as the reverse complement.
CGGGCAGTGGATGTGGAGGACGTGGGCACCCAGGTCCTGCTGGCAATGGTGGAAAAGAACGGTCTTGCCCCGCTGACATTTGACCAGCCGGTCATCCTGTATGCCGCCGACCTGACGCCCACCGAAACCTCCAAACTGGACATGCAGAAGGTGCTGGGAATCATCACGGCTGGCGGCGGACCGACCTCCCACAGTGCCATCCTGTCGCGCGCCCTTGGCATCCCTGCCGTGGCGGGCGTCGGCACCCTGCTCGACCGTCAGCCCGGCGGCGCGTTGACCGGTATCAACGGCTCGACCGGCGAGGTCTGGCTGGAACCGTCCGCCGAGGTGCAGGAGACGCTCACCAAATCCCGCGCAGAGTGGCTCGCCGGGCGCGAAAAACTGCTCCAAACCAGCCAGCAACTGGCAACCACCCGGGACGGTCATCGCGTGGAGGTGTTCGCCAACATCGGCGGCTTGCACGATGCCCGCGCGGCGATCCAGAACGGTGCCGAAGGGGTGGGTCTCCTGCGGACCGAGTTCCTGTTCCTGACGCGAGAGACCGCGCCGAGCGAGGAGGAGCAATACCTGCTCCTGCACGACATTTTTGAAACCATGGGCGAAAAGCGACCGGTCACCACCCGCACCCTGGACGTGGGCGGCGACAAGGAACTGCCCTACATCCAGATGCCCGATGAGCCCAATCCGTTTTTGGGGGTGCGTGCCCTGCGGCTCTCCTTTGCCCGCCCGGACCTGTTCATGGCCCAGCTCCGCGCCATCCTGCGCGCCGCGGACGGACTGCCCTGCCGCATCATGTTCCCCATGGTCGCAGATGTGGAGGAGGTGCGCAAAGCCCGCGGTCTGGTGGAGAAGGCTCACGAGGATCTCAGCGCGGAGAATCTGCCCCATGCCTGGCCCGTGGAACTGGGCATCATGGTCGAGATCCCCTCGGCGGCTTTGCTCAGTCCTGTGCTGGCAGAAGAGGTGGATTTCTTCAGCATCGGCACGAATGACCTGACCCAGTACACCCTTGCGGCGGAGCGCGGCAACCCTGCGCTTGCCCACCTGGCGGATGGATTACATCCCGCTGTGCTGAAACTGATCCGCGATGTGGTGGAAGCATCGCATCAGGCTGGGAAGTGGACCGGGATCTGTGGCGAGCTGGGGGGCGATCCCGAAGCGACTGCCATCCTTGTCGGTCTCGGCGTGGATGAGTTGAGCCTGAACCCGGCGGGAATCCCGCAGATCAAGTCCATCATCCGCTCGCTGACGCTGGATTCCGCCCGCGATTTGGCTTCCCAGGCGTTGAAATGCAAGACCAGCGCAGAGGTCAGGGGACTGGTCCGCGAACTCAAAAATCCGAACAAATAGCACGACTTCGATTGACCTGCATCCTTGCATGGGGGCATGACAGGTCTTTCAGGTTTCGTTCCCGGAGCTTTGCATTCAGAAGGAGATTGCAAAGCCGGGGATTTTTGGGATAAACTACATTGAGTTTTGACCTCAATGACCCTTTCCCGCATCCTCCGCACCAAGCTCATCCCCCCGCCCCGCAGCATGCGCACGTTGACCTGTCCGCGTGTCAATGACGTTCTCAAGCAGGCGCTGGACTACCGCCTCACCATTTTGCAGGCGGAAGCCGGGTACGGCAAAAGCACGGCGCTGGCGGAGTTCGCGGGCGAACATCAGCCCCCTCAGCCAGCGCATCCTCGCCCGCGACAACTGCTGGGAGCGCGCCTACCGCCACCTGATACAAGCCTACAGCGCCCTCGGCGACCGCGGACAGCTCGCCCGCACCTACCAGCGCTGTCTGCAAACCCTCAAAGACGAACTCGACGTCCCGCCCTCGCAGGAAACGCAGGACTTGTACAGAAAACTGGTCCACTCTTACCCACTTCCCACTTTCCATTCCTTGTAACCCGCCTGTTACCCGCCTCTGCTATCCTGTGCGGGATGGAAGCTCCCCCCTCATCTCATCCTTCATTATCCGTTTTGTCATGGACGAAACGCCGAAACACTCGGCGGCGTACCATGGCACCATCCGCCACATCCAGACGGCGGAGGAGATCAACTTCAACGAGTGGCGCGAAGCCCTGGAATTCATGCACCGCTTTGTCAAGATCACAGACTTCCAGTCTCCATCTCCCCCTGAAACCCCAATTACCAATTACTAATCCCCCACATTGGAAGGCATCATGCGTAACGTACAAATTCTCAGCACGGGTAGTTATGTTCCGGAAAGGGTCGTTACCAACGCCGAAGTGGACGCGCTCATGGGCGAAGCCACCAGCGAATGGCTGATTGCCAATGTCGGCATCAAGGAACGCCGCTGGATGGCTCCCGACCAGGTGACCTCCGATCTGATCGTGGAAGCCTCCAAAAAGGCGCTGGAACGCGCGGGAATTTCCGCCTCAGACCTGGACCTGATCATTGTCTCCACTGATACACCCGATTACCTCTCCCCAAGCACTTCCGTGGTCGTCCAGGCCAAGCTCGGCGCGGACAAGGCAGGCTGTTACGACGTCAACTCCGCCTGCGCGGGCTGGGTCACCGCCCTCGACCAGGGTGCCCGCTACCTGATGACCGAACCCTCGATGAAGTACATCCTCGTCGCGGGCGGATACGGCATGAGCCGCTTCCTCGATTTCAAGGACAAAAAGACCGCCAACCTCTTCGCCGATGGCGCGGGCGCGGTCGTTCTCGGCGTGGGCGAGGAGCAGGGCTTCCTTGGCTCGAACCTGCTGGCGGTCGGTTCCTTCCACGACGCTCTCGGCATCTACACGGGCGGCACGTACCGTCCCTGCACGCCGGAGAATATGGCGCAGTTCGGCGCTCCCAAGGTGGAGTTCGTCAAAAAATTCCCCAAGACCTTCAACACCGAATACTGGCCCAAACTCATGCAGGGTGCGCTCGACAAAGCCGGGCTGACCTTCGACGACGTGGACCGCTACTTCTTCACCCAATTGAACCTCCGCACCATCGAGTTCATGATGGACCTGCTCAAACAGCCCATCGAAAAGACCCACTGGGTCATGGACAAGTGGGGTTACACCGGCTCTCCCTGCGTGGTCATGGCGCTTGACGACTCCATCGCCCAGGGTAAAGGGCCAAAACCCGGCGAGACGATCCTATTCTGTGCCAGCGGCGGCGGCATCACGATGGCGGCGTCGGTGTGGCGTTGGACCAAGTGATAAGTTGAAAGTGACAAGTGGAAAGGAGACAGGCAGTGAGCGAGATAAAAAGTTATCGAGATTTGTTGATTTGGCAGAAAGGGATAACCTTTGTCAAGCGGATTTATCAGGAAACTTCACAATTCCCAGATATCGAACGATATGGGTTGACCAACCAAATGCGCCGTGCTGCAGTATCCATTCCGTCCAATATTGCGGAGGGGCAGGCTCGCCAGCACAGCGGAGAATTTCGGCAGTTCTTGTTTATTGCATTGGGCTCCATTGCTGAACTGGAAACCCAGATCATTATTTCCAGCGAGTTGGGCTTTTTACCTGAGTCGGTTTCGGCAAGTCTACAGGCTGACCTGGTTGAGCTTCAAAAAATGACACGAACGCTGGTCAGTCGTCTATCGAAATGATTCTTTTCACTTACCACTTATCACTTTCCACTGGTGAACGGAGTGAACCATGTACATCGGCGACTATCTTGCCCGGCGCGAACTGTACTCCCCCGACAAACTTGCCTTCATCGACGCGGGCAAATCCCCCGAATGGCGGCTGACCTTCCGCGACGCGAACCGCCGCGCGAATAAACTCGCCAACTGGCTCAAGTCGCAGGGCGTCGGCAAAGGCGACCGCGTCGCCATCCTCGCCCGCGACGGCTACGAGCACCTCGACCTCTTCTTCGCCTGCTCCAAACTCGGCGCGGTCCACACCGCGCTCAACTGGCGGCTTCACTGGCAGGAACTGCTCGAGATCTTCAATTACACCCGACCAAAAATCCTCGTCTTCTCCGACGACTTCAAAGAAGGCGTTTCAAACCTCGTTTCCCACTTTCCGCTTCCCACTCTCCACCTCGACGGTGACGGGATTGATGGCAGTCTGCCCTTCGAATCGACCCTCCAATCCGCCTCCGACTCCGCCGTGACCTGTCCCAGCCTCGAAGCGGAGGATATCGCCGCCCTGATCTTCACCGGCGGCACGACGGGACTTCCCAAAGCCGCGCAGGTCTCCCACCGCATGATCGCGTGGAACACGCTCAACACCGTCATCCATGACGTGACGCACAACGACATTTACCTCAACGTCTTCCCGATGTTCCACACGGGCGGACTGTTCGTCTACACCCTGCCGCAGGTCATCTTCGGCGGGACGACGGTCTTCATCCGCCAGTTCGACCCGGCGCAGGTGTTAAGTCTGCTTGAACGCGAGAAGGTCACCATCTTTGCCGCCGTGCCGACCATGTACCAGATGCTGACCACCGCCTCGAACTGGGAAACGGCGGATCTATCCGCGCTGCGGTTCTGCACGTCGGGCGGCGCGCCGCTGCCTGTTCCGCTGGTCGAGAAATATACAAAAGAGAAGAACATCCGCTTCAAGCAGGGCTTCGGCATGACCGAGTTCGGACCGGGCATCTTTGCGCTCGCCCCGGAAGACGCCATCCGCAAGGCGGGTTCGATCGGCAGACCCAACTTCTTCGTGGACGCGCAAATCGTCGGGGAGGGGGATCAGTTCCTCGGTCCGAATGAGGCGGGTGAATTGGTCCTCAAAGGCCCGTCGTATTGCTCCGGCTATTTCAACGATCCCGAAGCGACCGCAAGCCGCTGTCGACGAGCGCGGATTTTTCCACACGGGCGATGTCGCCCTGTACGACGAGGAAGGCTATTTCTACATCGTCGACCGCAAAAAGGACATGTTCATCAGCGGCGGCGAGAATGTGTATCCCGCCGAGATCGAAAAGGTGCTGTACCAGCTTCCCGCCGTCCACATGTGCGCGGTGATCGGTCTGCCTGACCCGAAGTGGGGCGAAGTGGGCAAGGCATGCGTGGTATTGAAACCAAATCAAAGCGCAACGGAGGAGGAACTATTGAAATTTATGACAGAGCGTTTGGCGAAATACAAAGTCCCCAGGTCTGTGGCTTTCATGGATGCCCTGCCCATTTCCGCCGCAGGGAAAATACTCAAGCGCGAATTGCGCGAGAAATTTGTTAGTGAAATGTAGGGGCGACCCGTCATAGTTGATCAGGATACTTGACGATATGGGCGGGTCGCCCCTACGCATAAAAAATTCCAAAGGAGAGTAATCAATGTCTACAGTTCCAACCCTTCCCGGCATCACATCCCAAACGGTGGATACCGCCCGCCTGAAACAGCACGTCCTTTTCAGCGGACCCGAGGACGGCACGCCCGTCCTGTTCATTCACGGCAACGCCTCCTCCGCCACGTATTGGGAGGAGATCATGCTCAAACTACCCGCAGGCTTCCGCGGCATCGCGCCCGACCTGCGCGGCTACGGCGACACGGAGGATAAATTGATCGACGCGACGCGCGGCATGGGCGATTGGGTGGACGACCTCGCCGCCCTGCTCGACGCGCTCAAGGTCGAAAAGACCCACGTGGTCGGTCACTCGATGGGCGGGACGATCGTGCTCGGTCTGGTCGGCGCGATGGGCGGACGCGTCCTGAGCGGGACCGTGGTCAATCCCGGCTCGATCTACGGCTTCGGCGGCTCGAAAGACCTCGACGGGACGCCCTGCTACGACGACTTCGCCGGTTCGGGCGGCGGCGTGGTCAACCCGGACTTCCCCAAGCTGATCGCCGCCGGTGATCGCTCCTCCGACAACCCGCAAGCCTCTCCGCGCGTGGTGATGAACAGTTTCTACTGGAAACCACCCTTCAAGCCCGCCCGTGAGGAAGACCTGCTCTCCTCGCTCATGACCGAGAAGATCGGAGGCGACAAATATCCCGGCGATTTCGTGCCCTCCGCCAACTGGCCCAACGTGGCGCCCGGCAAGTTCGGTCCCATCAATGCGCTTTCGCCGAAGTACGTGGGTGACGGCGTGGAGAAATTCCTCGGCGCAACGGACAAGCCCTTCATCCTCTGGATCCGCGGCGACTCGGACATGATCGTTTCGGACAATTCCTTCTTCGATTTCGGCACGCTCGGCAAGCTGGGATATGTCCCCGGCTGGCCCGGCGAGGAGGTTTATCCGCCCCAGCCGATGGTCGGACAGACGCGCAGCCTGCTCGAAAAGTACAAGGCGCAGGGCGGCGCGTTCGAGGAAGTGGTCATCGCCGACACGGGTCACACTCCCTACGTGGAGAAGCCCGAGGAATTCATGGCGGCTTTCGGGAAAGTGTTGAAATAATTTGTAGGGGCACGGCGGAACGAGGGTTCAACAGGATCCTCAGAAGCTCTGCCGTGCCCCTACGGTTACAAAAGGAGACGTAATGCCAAAAAACCTTGGCCGCGGGGTGGCAATGGTCGGCGCGGGGATGTCGAAGTTCGGCGCCTTCGCCGAAAAGAACTCGCGCGACCTGTTCGTCGAGTCCTACAAGGTGATGACCCGTTCGGTGGACAAAGAGTTCGACCCGTCGAGTCATTGACGCGGTTTACATCGGCAATTTCTCCAGCGACCAGTTTGAGCACCAGGCACACATCGCGCCGATCCTGGTGGACGCGGTCGGGCTCGACAGCGTTGAGATGGAATGGGCCGAAGCCAGCGGCAGGGGCAGACTGGCGGGCTTCACGGTCATCTACAGCGGACCGACCTTCATGGTGGAACAGGGGTTCGACCGCAAGACCCCGTACATTTCGGGCATTGTCGAGTTGGAGGAGGGCGCGTCCATCAGCGCGCGCATCATCGGTCTGGACGTCTCGAAGCCTGAGGAGATCAAGGTCGGCATGCCGTTGACGGTGGATTTCCTCGAATTCGGCGAAGGGGACGCGAAGAAGACGTATCTGGCGTTCAAGGTGTAACTCGCAAGTAACCGTTGGATGATAAAAGTCAACATGTGAATGGCGGGCAGGACATCACTGCCAGCAATGGACCGACTGCCCGCCGTCACTTTCAAGGAGATAAATCATGCGCATGAAAGATAAGGTAGTGCTTGTCACAGGCGGCGCGGCGGGGATCGGCAAGGCCACCGCCCTGCGTTTCGCCGAGGAAGGCGCCAAGGTAATTATTTGTGACGTGAACGAAGCCGTCGGGCAGGAGACCGTCAAACTGCTGGGCGAGGGCGCGGCGTTCTACAAGGTCAACGTGACCAGCCGCGAGGACGTCCAGAAGTGGGTGGACGATGTCGTCGCCAAATACGGGCGCATCGACGTGCTCGTCAACAACGCGGGCGTCCTGCGCGACGGGCAGTTGATCAAGTTCAAGGAAGGGCAGCTCGTCGGGCAGATGTCCGAGGCGGACTTTGACCTTGTCATCTCGGTCAACCTCAAAGGCGTATTCAATTGCACGCAGGCGGCTGCGCCGGTCATGGCGAAGCAGGGCGGCGGCGCGATCCTGAATGCCTCCTCCGTCGTCGGGCTGGATGCCAACTTCGGGCAGACCAACTACGTGGCAACCAAGTTCGGCGTCATCGGCATGACCAAGGTCTGGGCGCGCGAGTTGGGCAAATTCAACATCCGCGTCAACGCCGTGGCGCCCGGCTTCACCGCCACCGAGATGATCACCGCCATGCCCGAAAAGATCCTGGACGGCATGCGCGCCCGCACCCCGCTCGGACGGCTGGGCGACCCGCGCGACATCGCCAACGCCTACCTCTTCCTCGCCTCGGACGAAGCCTCGTTCATCACAGGCGAAGTCCTGCGCGTGGACGGCGGGATCGTCGTCGGGACGTAAATTTCGGTTTCAAGTGTCACGTGTCAAGTTTCAGGTACCCTGTGCTTGGCGCGTATTTTTCAACCTGGAACTTGAAACCTGAAACCTGACACTCTCAAAATGAATTCTGCCGACATCCTGACCAAACGAGCGTTCCTGACCCCCGACCGCGAGGCGGTGCACGAACTCGCCAGCGGCGTCCGCTACACCTATGCGGACTTGAACCAGCGCGCCAGCCGCGCCGCGAACTTCCTGCGTGAAAAAAATGGCGTGGACAAGGGTGACCGCGTGTCCATCCTGGCGCACAACAGCGTCTCTTACGTGGACCTGTTGTTTGGTCTGGCAAAACTGGGAGCGATCCTCGCCCCTCTGAATTGGCGGCTGACCTCCCGCGAGTTGACCTACATCGTCAACGACTGCCAGCCGAAGGTGCTGATCGTCGGACCGGAATTCGTCCCGGCCTACAACGAGATGAAGGACGCTGTCCGCGTGGAGCATGTCATCGCGCTGGAGGGGGCGCAGGTCCCGGGCGAGGCGTATGAAGTTGCTGCTGAATCAGGCGTCGGCGGAGGAACCGAAGCGCCCGGTCATCTCGGGCGACGACCCGGTCTGCATCCTGTACACGTCCGGGACGACGGGACGTCCGAAAGGGGCAGTCCTGCCGCACCGGCAGGTGGTGTGGAATTCCATCAACACCATCGTCTCGTGGGGCTTGAACGAGAAGGATGTGTCGCCGATCCTGACGCCGATGTTCCATTCGGGCGGGCTGTTCGTTTTTCTCGTGCCGCTGTTCCACGTCGGCGGCAGGCTGCTGCTCGGACGCACTTTCGACCCTGATGCCTCGTTGAAACTGATCGTGGACGAAAAATGCACGGTCATCCTCGGTGTGCCGACCCTGTTCCAGGTGTGGATGAATTCGCCGCAATTTGAAAGCGCGGATTTCAGCCATGTGCGCTTTTTCATCAGCGGCGGCGCGCCGTGCCCGCCTGCGCTGATCAAGGCGTGGAGCGGGAAGAAGGGCGTGGTGATGCGCCAGGGTTACGGTCTGACCGAGGTGGGCGTGAACTGCTTCTCGATGACCGACGAGGACGCGCTGCGAAAGGTCGGGTCGGTGGGCAAGCCCATCTTCCACAGTGAGATGCGCCTGGTGGATGCCGATCGCAGGGATGTGCCGCCCGGCGCGACGGGCGAACTGGTCATCAAAGGCGACCACGTCTGCGCGGGCTACTGGAACAACGAGGAAGCCACCCGTGAGGCGCTCAAAGACGGCTGGTTCCACACCGGTGACATGGCGCGCATGGACGAGGAAGGTTACTTCTACATCGCCGGGCGCTTCAAGGACATGATCATCAGCGGCGGCGAGAACGTCTATGCCGCCGAGGTGGAAGCCGTCTTCCGCGAACATCCCGCCGTTGCCGATGCAGCGTTGATCGGCCAGCCGGACGAAAAATGGGGCGAGGTGGGTTTGATGATCGCGGCGTGCAAGCCGGGAGGGACGGTCAGCGCGGAGGAGTTGCTCAAATTCTGCGAGGGTCGCCTGGCGAAGTACAAGATCCCCAAGCGGGTCGAGTTTGTCGAGTCCCTGCCGTATTCGCCGTATGGAAAAGTGATCAAGGCTGAGTTGAAGAAACAGTGGGTAGTGGAAAGTGGTAAGTGAAAAGATTTTTTCTTACCACCTACCACTCGGAGGCTAATATGCCAAAAGTACAAACAAATGGAATCGAACTGTATTACGAAGTACATGGCTCGGGCAAGCCTCTCGTCCTGATCTCCGGGCTTGGGTATTCTCTGTGGCAGTGGCACCGCATGGTCCCGTTGCTGGCGGAGCATTTCCAGGTCGTCACGTTCGACAACCGCGGTATCGGTCAGAGCGACAAGCCAGCCGGTCCGTACACGGCGGGGATGCTGGCGGCGGATACCGTCGGTCTGCTGGATGCGCTGGGGATCGAGAAGGCGATCATCGTGGGACATTCGATGGGGGGCTTCGTTGCGCAGGCGGTGGCGCTCGATTTTCCGCGAAGGGTCGAGAAACTGATCCTGTGTTCGACCAACTTTGGGGGACCGCACCATGTCCCGGTCACGGCGGAGGCGATGAAAGTCCTCGCCGATGTGACCAGCGATCCTCTCACCCGTTTCAAGAACGGTCTGTCCGTCAGCACGGCGCCGGGCTGGGCGGAGAAAAACCCGGGGATGATCGAGGAATGGGTCAAGTGGCGGGTGGCGAATCCCATCGAACCCGCTCATTATCAGGCGCAGATGGCGATCGGGCTGAGCCTGATGCCTGAAGCCGCAGCTTTTAAGGACAAACTCCCGCGCCTCAACGTCCCGACCCTGATCCTGTTTGGCGCGCACGACAAAGTTGTCCCACCCGCCAACGCCGACCTGCTCGCGCAGAAGATCGCGGGATGCCGGGTGGTGATCTTTCCCGACGCAGGGCATTTCTTCCCGATGGAAATCCCGGAAGCCGCCTCGCATACAATCATGGATTTTGCAGCATGAGAGGCGTTCTCCGTGCTGAACAATCGAAACAAAATATCAAAGGAGAAAAAATAAAGGTTTTACGCAAGTTTGCCTTTTTGCTGGCGGTCATGTCGCTTGTACTGGCTGCCTGCACCCCCGGTCTGAACTTCAACGAATACACCTTCCGCACCAGCCGCAACAACTATCAGGATGCGATGAATGAATGTATCGCCCTGACCCGGCAGTACACCACCTTTGTCCAGACCGCGCCTGACTACGTGTTCGGACAGGGTTCCGCTGCCCCCTTCCGCGATGCCTGCACCTTCGAAGGTGTTGAATTCGTCGCTGACGATATCTTTGCCCCGCTGGATACCCCGACTTCACCCCGTACATGGAACAGATCGCCAACCCCGGCGCAGAAGCCTGCATTGTGACCTGGGCCGGCTCCGCCTTCGTTTCCCTGGTTGCCAACACCAAGCCGTGCTACGGCGTCAACCCCGACCTGTTCGATGGCGACGGTATGAACGCCGCCAGCTTGGTTGTGGAAGCCATCAAAGCCACAGGCGGGGACGGCAGCGGCGATGCGCTCAAACGGCGACCCGCAAAATTCGGTCAAATACGAGGTGTGTGACGGGGTGGTGAGAAGGCAAGGGAATAGGCAAAAAACTTTCGTCCGTGATAAAGCGTAGCTCCACCAGCCGACCCGTGGCGTCATCAATAAACACCAGCAAGTTGCACCGCTCGCCACGTGCCTCGAACCAGGCGTGGTCAGATCCATCGATCTGGATCAGTTCCCTAAATGCTTATTTTTTTGTATGATCTTGCGGCTGTGTGGGTTGACCTTGACCGCCGCTTGTTGCTGGGTCTTGCCGTTGCTTCGTTCTTTCATCAGTAGCCTCACTTGGGCATCGGTTGCGGTCATCTGCCCCCCTTCTTCAGAAGAGTGTAGCCGTTTCCGATGCCTTATTCAGTGGGCATTTCTAATTGTCGTTAACCGGGCGGGTTCGTTCTTTTGTGCTCATAGGTAGTATTTCGTCCATTTTGTGTCCCTTCAAAAGGGGACATTTTAACTTTGCACAAAGGGGACTCTACTACTTTGCGGTAACAAAATGAAAAATCGAGGCTTGCAATTCTGTGAAATTTATTATACAATTAAACAAATGAGTATATGCTCAATCGTTTGATTTCTTGGAGTATTCTGCATGACTTTATCCGCTTTAGATGAACACACCGCCGCCCATGTAGCGGAACTTTTCAGGGCATTCAGCGATACGAGCCGCGTGCGCATCATGTCAGCGTTGGTCGGGGAGGAAAAGAACGTGACCGAACTGGCAAAACTGGTGGGCGTGACCGAGTTGGCGATATCCCATCACATGCGCGGACTGCGCCAACTGCACATTGTGCGGGCGCGGCGCGATGGCAAGGAAGTCTTTTACAGCGTTGTCGACCCGCATATCGTGACGTTGTTCCAGCAGGGAGTTGATCATATCAAAACAGAAGAATAATTGCCGTTCCTCGACGGCGGCGCAGCATGGTCAGCGCTCAACTCTCAAAGACCAGCATCAGAGTTGACGATGAAACAAAAGAAACTATTCATCGGGGGACATTCAGTCTACGGGAAGTCAAAGGGGGTGTGATATGAGTCTCCAACACATTGCATCGGTCATCGAATGGATCGGCGGGATATTCGCCTATTCCGCGCTTGCGCTTGTGCTTTACGGAGTATGGCGCGGGACTCAGCGAAAAGCTGGGCGCACCACAGGCAAAACGGGGCATTTACTGAGGTCGTTCTGGTTCTATCTGGCTTCCTCCGCGCTATTTTTCAGCATCGCTTACTTTGGATGGGTTCCCTTGAAATGGGCAATTCCACAGCCGGTACGTTTTTGGATGCTGGTCATCGGGGCGTTGTTGTATTTCCCTGGCATGGCGTTCACGGTCTGGGCGCGGTTGGCGCTCGGAAAAAATTATTTCGTTTCCACAGGGTTTGGCGCACAGCTATTTGACGATCACCAACTGGTCACAAGCGGACCCTTTGCCATCGTGCGCCATCCCATGTATGCGGGGTTGATCCTTGCTTCGGTCGGGGCATTATTGATCTACATGACATGGACAACGATTTCCTTCGCCTTGTTCGCCCCATTGACCCTGGTCCGCGCGCGGCGGGAGGAGCAAGCGCTCGCCGCGGAATTCGGCGAACAGTGGCAGGAATATTGCAAACAGGTGCCGCTGCTGATTCCACATATACGAAAGAGGTCCCATGCTTAACACGGTCGCATCCCCTCTCATTGACCTGAACAGTGTCAAAAAAGCCTACAAGACCGACGCGGGCTTGTTCCTCGCCTTGAAGGGCATCGACCTGCATGTGAATGCGGGCGAATATGTTGCCATTGTCGGCAAATCGGGCAGTGGCAAGACCACGCTCATCAATATGATCACGGGGCTGGACCGTCCGACCGAAGGCGAGATCCTCGTCGGCGGCGAGAAAGTGGAAACGCTTGGAGAAAACCAACTCGCCATCTGGCGCGGACGGACCATCGGCGTGGTCTTTCAATTCTTCCAACTGCTCCCCACCCTGACCGCGCTCGAAAACGTGATGTTGCCGATGGATTTCTGCGGTACGCCCGCCTTCACCGAACGTCGCGACCGCGCTCATGAACTCCTGTGCCTGATGGAGATCGAAGAACAGGCGAACAAACTCCCCGCCAAACTCTCGGGCGGACAGCAACAACGCGTCGCCATTGCCCGCGCCCTCGCCACCGACCCACCCATCCTTGCCGCCGACGAGCCGACGGGCAACCTCGATTCGAAAACCGCCGAAGCCGTTTTTTCGCTGTTCGAGCGTCTTGCCAGCCTCGGCAAAACCATCCTCGTTGTCACTCACGACCCCGACCTCGCCCGCCGCGCGAGCCGCCAGCTTCATATCTCGGACGGGGCGATCGTCAGCGATGTGAATGACAATGGCGGGAAACAGCCCGGGAGGTCCAGACCATGACCCGCTGGATCAAAGTCTACCGCGACCTGTGGATCAACCGTTCCCGCACGGTGCTCATCATCCTGTCCATCGCTGTTGGCGTGTTTGCCATCGGTTTGATCGGCATGTCACAGGTGGCGTTGATCGAATCGCTCGACGCGCAGTATGCCGACATGCAGCCCGCCGACATCATCCTGCAAACCGAGCCGATGCTCGATGAAGATTTCGTCGAAGGCATCCGTCACATGCGCGGCGTGGAGGAGGCCGAAGGCAGGCGTTACCTGCTCCTGCGTATTTCGCTCGACGGCAAAGGCGACACCTGGCGCGACCTGACTCTCTACGCCCTGCACGATTACGACGACCAACGCCTGTTCCTTGTCCGCCAACAGGATGGGATCTTTCCGCCCGAAAAGGGACAAGTCCTGATGGAACGCGCCTCGCTGACGTACATTGGAGCTGTTCCCGGCGACCGAATCCTGGTCAAAACCCCGGACGGGCGCCAGTTCCATCTCGACGTGACAGGTAGTGTGCATGATCTGTACCGCATCCCGCCGCTGATCGAAGGCTGGATCTACGGCTACGTGGACATGAGCACCTTGCGCTGGATGCGCGAAGCCGAAGGCTACAACGAACTTTATGTCCGCGCCAAAGACCCGACCCAGATCCACGAAGTGATGAACGACGTCTCAGATCGTGTGGAAGGCATGGGCGCACCCGTCTATCGCAAGACCCTGCCAACGCCAGGGGAACATCCGCTCAACTTTATCATCAGCACCATGCTGATCCTGCTTGGGTTGGTGGCCGTGCTCTCCATGCTGTTGAGCGGACTGCTCGTCACCAACGTCATTTCAGCCTTGATCGCCCAGCAGGAAAAACAGATCGCCATCATGAAAGCCATCGGCGCGCGCGCCTGGCAAATCGTCGGCCTGTACTTCAGCATGGTCTTCCTCCTCGGGCTGATCGCCTGCCTCATCGCCATCCCGCTCAGCATCCTCGGCGCGGACGTTCTCGCCTCCTTCGCCGCGGAGCAGATCAACTTCGACCCGCCTCAAATCCAATTCACATGGCAGGCCCTGCTCTTCCAACTCGGGGTCGGTTTGCTTGTTCCGCTCATCGCCGCCGCGCCGACCATCTTGAACGGGACAAAGGTCGCTCCCGCCCGCGTGTTGAGCGAATACGGCATCAGTCAGGTGTGGGGCGGAGCAGGCATCCTCGACCGCCTCCTGAACCGATTCCCGACCTTCACGCGCGACACCTTGCTCGCCCTGCGCAACCCCTTCCGCAAACGCGGACGGCTCATCCTCTCCCTCGTCACACTGACCTTTGCAGGCGCAGTCTTCATGGCGATCGTCAACCTGCGCGACTCGCTCGACAACGCCCTCAGCGAGATGTTCGAGTTCTGGCGCTACGACGCCTGGATCATCGTGGAAGAGCATCTCCCCGTCGAGCGTCTCGTCAACGAAGCCGAGTCCGTGCCTGGCGTGGAACATGCCGAAGGCTGGGGCTTCACCATCGCGCGGTACGTCCGCCCCGATGGCACCGAGAGCGACAATCTGTACCTGCTCGCGCCGCCTGCTGGCACGCCCCTGCTCGACCCACCCATCATCGAAGGACGCAAACTCCAGCCTGGCGATACGGACGCGGTCATTATCAGCCCTGGCATGCTTGCCAACGAACCCATGCTCCATCTCGGCGGACCGATGAACCTCAAGATCGAAGGCATCGAAAAGACCTACACCATCGTCGGCATTATGAACATGCTCGGCAATTCGTCCATCGGCTACTTCACCATCATCGACTACTCCGCCTACGCCCGCCACGTCCACGAACCGAACCGCGCCAACGCCGTCATCTTAACCCTCAGCGGGGGATCCACCGTCGAGCAGCGAGCAGTGACCAGCGCAGTCGAGAAGCGTTTCGATCGCGCCGACATCGAAGTGCTTTCCAACTTCCTCATCAGCGAAGAACGCGAAGAGATCGACGCCGCCTTCGCCATCGTCGTCAGCCTGTTGATGGTCATGACCGTCCTGCTCGCCACGGTCGGCGGGCTGGGGCTGATGGGCACGATGAGCCTGAACGTGATGGAGCGCGTGCGTGAGATCGGTGTGATGCGGGCGTTCGGCGCTTCCAGCAAGAAGATTTCCCGCATTGTCATCATCGAAGGGCTTTTGATCGGGATGATGAGCTGGATTTTGGCGATCGGGCTTTCCCTGCCCATCAGTAGTTTCCTCGCTCGAGCCGTGGGACTCTCGTTCATGGACTACCCGATGACTGCCACAATTTCCCCGGGTGGAATCTTCGCCTGGGCTTTGATCGTCATAGTCATCTCGACCATGGCCAGCCTGTTCCCCGCCCTGCGCGCTGCGCGGCTAACCGTCACCGAGGTGCTGGCGTATGAATAAAACAATCCCGAAGGGATGGCATGCATGCTTGCGAGCAATATCACCCCTTCGAGGTTCAAGATGACCATTTGCCTTTCCACAATCCTTTGACCCCTTCGGGGTCATGAGGTTGGCAACAACAAAGGAGTTCATCATGAAAAGAAATTCCCTCTCCTTGCTGGCATTGATTGCTCTGTTACTCGCCGCCTGCAATGGGACTGCCACGCCCGCGCCGGCAGCGGAGCCGCCCAGCGAAGAGACCTCCCCCAACGCCGTCATTGCCGAAGGGACATTGTTCCCGGAACGCTCCGCCGAACTCGCCTTTGCGCAGGGTGGCGTGGTAAAGGAAATACTCGTGCAGGCTGGCGCACGTATCGCACAAGGTGACGTCATTGCGCGGTTGCTCGGGGTCGAAACCGTGCATGCCGACCTCACGGCCGCCCAACTCGAACAGACGCTGGCGCAACAGGCGCTCGATGCCATCCACCGCAATGCCCTGCTGACCTCCGCGCAAACTGAGCAGGCTTTGCTCCGTGCGCAGGAAGCTTACGAGAGCGAAGCCAACCGCTGGAATCTCGGCGACGAAGACGAAGCCACCGACCTCGAACTGCGCATCGAAGATTACGTCATTGCCGAGGAAGATTATCGCGACGCGCTCCAAAAACTGGATGATGTGCGGTATCTGGAAAAGGACGACCGCAAGCGTAAAGACAAGCAGGATGATTTCGATGCAGAAAAAGCAAATCTGGCGGAGGCATACGCAGACCTGAAAACTGCCCTCGCGCAAAACGAAAAATCTCTCGATGAGGAAAGCGCCGCGTTGCTGAGCGCCATTTCCGCGCTGGAAACCGCTCGCGAACTGCAATCCCGCCTCGACGATTCCAACCTTGACCCCGAAATCCTCGCCGCCGCCGCAGCCCGCCTCGAAACGGCGAGCGCGCACGTCAATGCCGCCGAAGCCGCCGTGAAACTCTACGAACTGCGCGCTCCCTTCGACGGCATACTGCTCAGGCTCGACCTTAAGGTGGGAGAGACCGCCATGCCGATTTCGCCTGTCGCTTTCATCGCTGACACGTCACATTGGATCGTCGAGACCAAGGACCTCGCCGAAGTGGACGTGGCGAAAGTCACGGTGGGAGATCCAGCCACGGTCAAGTTTGACGCGTTCCCTGGCGAAGAGTTCGTGGGCAAGGTCAGCGAGATCGATTCCGTCGGCAAGCCCTACCTCGGCGACATGACCTACCAGGTCACCGTCACGCTGGACGCATCCGATCCGCGCTTCCTGTGGAACATGACCGCGGTGGTTACCGTGAACACGGAAGGCAGGTAGGTTTATAAAAAGCTAATCACATCCGTAGATTGGGCGGGCGCGGAATTGCTCTCATAAAACGGTCTCGAAGACGCCAGTCCTTCGGGATTGTCGCTTCACTTGCGCAGTTTGTAATGGACCGTAGGCAGGCTTCGCAGGCGGTCTGCGGTGGCTTCGGGGGTGATATCGCGCTGGGGCATCGCCAGCATGTCGTAACCGACCATGAATTTGCGGACGGTCGCCGGGCGTAGCAGCGGTGGATAAAAATGGGCGTGCAGAAGCCACTCCGGGTGAGTCTGACCGTCGAAGGGAGCCTGTTGAAAGCCTCAAGTGGACGCTAAAGTATCCCGGCTGCAGAAAGAGGAGCGACGTCTACATGAAGAACTCAAAAGGCTGAATGATGAACGTCAGGAATTCATAACCAAGGCTCGCAAAGAACGAATGTCTGCTGAAGAATTCACTCCTCAGATTGACACATTGTATGAAAAGGAACGAGGAGTACAACGCAGGCTGACAACCATTGAGCGAACAAAGGATGATTTCACAAAACTTGACCTGGAGGAGCAGGTCAAGAAGTATGTTGCCGAGTTGCAATCTGGGATGACTGAATTGGTAAATGCCGACCCTCAAACCCCGCAAGAGAGACATCAGGTATTCCTGTTGAAAAAACGGATAGTCGACACGGCTTTGGAAGAAGCAAGAATCAATGCAGACCGTGAGATACATATTAAGTTTCTCTCAAACTTTACGACCAGCCCAGGTTGACCACGCAAATACGCCAATTCAGGAAATAAGAAAAGGCGACTCAATTACGAGTCACCTTGCTGTGTCAAAAACGCACTCCCCGGCACTGAAAGCCAGGGAGTGAGGCATGATCGTTTATGAGGGTAAATCGAATACCCGTACACGAGTATTTCGCAATATAGAGAAATTCAGTCCTGTTTTTGGCGTTTCATCCCATATTTGGGGGTCTATGCTGTGGTATGTAGTGAAGTAGGCCGAAACTTATAGCCATAGACGATCAGCCCGCGTTCGTCGCCGTCGTTGCGCAGCTTGCGGGTGACCATCTCGACGGGCATGCCAATTTCAACGGCGTTGTTGTCCACGTCGGTGAGTTGGGCGGTGAGCATGGGACCCTCTTCCAGTTTGATAAGGGCAACGGTGTAGGGGGCGTTGGTATCGTAGCCGGCGGGCGCTTCGTAGACGGTCGTGTAGGAGTACACTTCGCCTTTGCCGCTGAATGAATAGAGCTGCTTGGCCTCGTCGCCGCAGTTCGGGCAGATGTCGCGCGGGGGGAAGATCTTGGCATCGCAGTGCGGGCAGACCTCGCCGACCAGCCCGTAGCGTTGTTTCTTGAGTCTCCAGTGTCGTGGAATTTCCATGGTTTTATCCTTTCTGCAAGCGTAATTCTATTCGGCGGGACTCTCAAAGACTATCAGGATGGCATCCTTGCGAATTTGTCATGAAGAATGAGAGTTTTTGACACTTGATTTGCGCGTAGCCAGATTATTTATTGGATGGGAGGGACGGTTTCAGTGTGAAAAACGGCTTTTTGACGTGGATCCGCCTCCCCCTTAAGCCTGAAGCGGATTCACCTCCCAATGCTATAATCCTCCCCCGATGCGAATCCTATTAATTAACCAAGCTTTTGTCTCGCCCGATGAGCCGGGACATACCCGGCACTTTGAGATGGCGAAATTCCTGCAAGCGCGCGGACATGAGCTGGTCATCGTCGCCAGCGACCTGAACTATCAAACGGGTCAGCGGACGGTGGCGCGGACGGGCGTGTTCGCCGAGCAGAATTTCGACGGGGTGCGGGTGTTGCGCTCGTACATTTACCCCGCCCTGCACCGCAGTTACGTCTGGCGCATCGTGTCGTTCTTCAGTTTTATGTTCAGCTCGGTGTGGACCGCGCTACAGGTCCGCGAGGTGGACCTGGTGATGGGCACAACGCCGCCGATCTTCCAGGCGGTGTCGGCGTGGTTCGTGGCGTGGATGCGGCGGGTGCCGTTCCTGCTCGAGGTGCGCGACCTGTGGCCCGAGTTTGGGGTGAGCATGGGTGTGTTGAAGAACCCTGTGGTGATCGCGCTGGCGCGCTGGCTGGAGCGGTTTTTGTACGCGCGCGCGACGCATATCCTGGTCAATTCGCCCGCCTACCGCGAGTACATGATCGCAAAAGGCGTGCCTGAAAACAAGGTTACTTACATCCCCTACGGCACGGACGTGGACATGTTCCACCCGGGCGTGGATGGTTCGTCGATCCGCGGGGAGTTGGGGTTGCAGGAGGAGTTCGTCGTGTTGTACGCGGGGGCGCTGGGACAGGCGAACGATATTGACACGCTCCTGCGCGCGGCAGCCCGGCTGAAGTTCGAGGAGAAGATCCGCTTCGTCCTGTTCGGCGACGGGAAGGAACGGGCGCGTCTCCAGTCCGAAGCGGAGCGGATGGGGCTGTCGAATGTCATTTTTGCGGGCGTGCGCGCCAAAAAGGACATGCCGCGCGTCGTCGCTTCGGCGGACGCCTGCCTCGCCATCCTGCAGGATATCCCGATGTTCCGCACCACGTACCCGAATAAGGTCTTCGACTACATGGCGGCGGGACGCGCCACCATGCTCGTCATTGACGGGGTCTCGCGGCGGTTGATCGAGGAGTCGGGCGGGGGAGTGTACGTCCAGCCGGGGGATGATGCCATGCTCGCGGAAAAAATCCTCGAACTCTCGAAAGACCCGCAGCGCCTCCAGCAAATGGGACAGAACGCCCGCGAGTATCTCGTCCAGCACCTCGACCGCCGCGACAAGTTGAACGAGACACTGGACCTGCTGGTCAGGCTGGCGGAGGGATAACCCCATGTACTCTGTCAAAACCCGAACCTTCACGCTTGACCCGCAAGACCCCGACCCGTTGGTCATTGCCCAGGCGGTGGAGCGCCTCCGCGCGGACGGGCTGGTCGCCTTCCCGACCGAGACCGTCTATGGGCTGGGCGCCAATGCCCTGAGCGCCGCCGCTGTGGAGCGCATCTTCGAGGTCAAAAAGCGCCCGTCGTACGACCCGGTAATCGTGCATCTCTCCGACATCTCCCAGATCGAACGGGTCGCGCGGGACGTCCCTCCGCTGGCGTACGAACTGGCGCGGGAATACTGGCCTGGTCCGTTGACGCTCGTGCTGAGGAAAGGTCCGCAGGTCGCCCCGAATGTCTCAGCGGGGTTGGACACGGTCGCTGTCCGCATGCCGAACCACCGCATCCCGCTCGCGCTGGTGGAGACCTCCGGTCTGCCCGTTGCCGCGCCCAGCGCCAACCTGTTCACCCGCCCCAGCCCCACCTCCGCCCGCCACGTGCTGGAGGACCTCGATGGTCACGTGGACGTCATCCTCGACGGTGGTGACTGTCCCATCGGGCTGGAATCCACCGTCCTGGACCTGACCGGCTCTCTCCCGACCGTCCTGCGGCCCGGCGGACTATCCCTTGACCTGCTCCGGGAGCGGATCCCCGACCTCCAGACCGTCCGCCGCTACGTCGAAACCGACGAGGGACTCCCGATGTCCGCGCCGGGCATGCTTGCCAAGCATTACTCGCCGCGAGCCCACCTCCTGCTCTTCACCGGTCAGGCGGACGCCGCCCTTGCCCGCCTGCGTGACCTGGCTTCCGCGCTGGCAGGGCAGGGATACCGCCTCGGCGTCATGGCAACTGCCGAAGACGTCGCCCATTTTGCAGATTTGACCGTCGAAATCGCGGAATTAGGCTCCGAAACCGACCTCCCGCAAATCGGACGCAGTCTCTTCGCCCAAATGCGCCGCCTCGACAGCCTGCGCGTGGACGCCATCCTCGTCCGCGCCCCGGCGCAGGAGGGACTCGGTCTCACCATCTGGGACCGCCTCTTCCGCGCCGCCGAAGGCAAGGTGTTTAACCTGGATTCGGGGGTGGATGTGGGGGGGATTGTCCAAGCGCTTGAACACAGGAAATCTCGGTGGCTAGATACATGCAAGCAACTAGGCAAATCCAAAATGGTGCTTTATGCACCAGCAATTGGCTCTGCGTTTTCTGGCGGTGATAGGGTGAATTCGGGAACTGGCTTGATAATTTATGTATATTATGATAATATTACACTTATGATTGACCTGAGCAATGTAACTGGCTTCGACTGGGACGAAAAACGAGAAAAACTGGAAAAGACATCAGTTTGGCAGGTGAATGCGAGGAAGTGTTTTTCAATTTACCTCTCTTGCTTGAAGACGACAACCTTCTCTATTTGGTTCACGATCAAAACAAAGCGCGTTTATTATGTTCTTGGTCATCCCCCTTATTTTAATCTCAATGTAGAAGATAAGCGTGTAAAAGCAGTCTATCGGAAATTAAACGGTCATACGAATATCTACACATTGTTTATCGCTCTTTCTGCAAAATTGCTTTTACCGCAAGGGAAAGCATGTTTTATCGTCCCTCGTAGTTTTTGCTCGGGCGTTTATTTCTCTGCGTTTCACCGTGATTTGCTCAGAGATGTTACACCATACTCACTTCATGTATTCCAGTCTCGCCATGACGTTTTCAAGGAAGACGCCGTTTTTCAAGAGAACGTAGTTTTCTCTTTTGAAAAACTGTCTCAACCGCAGGAACATCGATATTGGGCAGGGTATATAAATATATCGTCTTCAAAAGACGATAAAAGTTTGGATAATGAAATTATTTCCCGCAAAGTATCGTTCAATACATCTTTTGAATGAACACGACCGACTGCTCTTGTTTCGAGTACCAACAGGAATACTTGATGAGCAAGTTCTGGATGCGGTTGATAAGTGGGATGTATCCCTTGAAAAATACTGATTTTCAGGTTTCAACTGGTCGGGTTTGTTCCTTTTCGAGCAAAAGAGTTGTTGAAAGAAAAAATCAAAACTGGTAATGGTACTGTTCCTTTGCTTTGGATGCAAAACGTCAAGCCATACCAAACCCAATATCCACTCGATTTCTTTGCCCTGCCACAAGCGATTATTGCAAATAATCCAGCACTGCTTGTGCCTAATGCAAACTATGCTTTGTTGCGTCGTTTCAGCGCTAAAGAAGATAAACGTCGACTTGTTTCTGCACCATTTATTGGGGAAAAGTTTGAGTTTGGGCAAATAGGTTTCGAAAATCATTTGAATGTGATATTTAGAAGAAGAGGCGCACTTTCTGCATTTGAGGCAATTGGACTTTCGGCCATTCTTGAATAGTGCAATTGTTGACCGTTATTTCAGGATTGTGAACGGTAATACTCAGGTCAATGCAGCTGAATTAAGAATACTTGCCTTTGCCGCCGCTCGAAGTGATAATAAATATTGGCAAAAAGATTTAAAAGGCTAATACTTATGAGCCCGAGAAAGTTGATAGCATAATATTTTCAACACTTTGGGCGTCCAATCTTCTGACTCAAGAATTTCCAATGATACAGGAGACTAGAATTACCATGAGAAAAATCGAACAGGCACAGGAAATTTTGGAGACAATTGGTCTGCCATCGGCGCAACAGAATGAAATCTCAGCGTTAACTTTGTTGGCATTAGCTCAGCTATCGGAAAAAAGTACATGGAAAGATGCGGCGAATCCGATGTTGCGGGTTCATGACATTTTGATTGAGATTAAACAAAAATATGGTCCTGAATATGCGGAAAACAGCCGAGAGACGATACGTCGCAGGGTTCTACACCAGTTCGAACAGGCTGGAATTGTAATTCGAAATGCTGACGACCCAACGCGACCAACAAATAGCGGTTTGACCAATTATATGTTGACCGATTTGGCATTAGCAGTTGTTTGTGCCTATGGAAGTTCAAAGTGGAAAACAAAGGTTAAGGATTTTGTCAGCCAACAAGGCAGATTGCTGGATGTATATCAAAAAGCTAGAGAGCAAACAAAGATTCCCCTGCAAGTGGCAGAAGGAAAAGTTTACAAGTTATCACCAGGCAAACACAATAAACTTGAGGTAGCCATCGTCGGAAGAATTTGGTCCGCGTTTTGCTCCTGGTGCAAAATTGATTTATTTTGGTGATACAGCGAAAAAGACATTGATTCTCGATGAAGAAATTTTTAGCAAACTTGGTGTTTCTGTTTCGGAGCACGGAAAATTCCCAGATGTAATTTTGTATGATTCTGAAAAAGAAATGGCTCTTTTTGATTGAAGCAGTAACCACTCATGGTCCTGTCTCACCAAAAAGGCATGTTGAACTTGAAAAGCTTTTCGAAAAATGCAGGGCTGGCAAAATCTACGTAACAGCTTTTCTTGATTTTGCTACATACAAGAAGTATGCCAACGATATTGCTGGGAAACCGAAGTTTGGATTGCAGAAATGCCTTCCCATATGCATTCACCTGAACGGTGATAAATTCTTCGGGGCCAAGATAGCATTTTTACGATTGTCTCTCAATGTCCCCCACCCTGACCTTCCTCCTCCTCACCCTCCTCTCCTACCTCGGCGTGTGGATCATCCGCCGCTACGCCGAAAATCGTCAACTGCTCGACCATCCCAACGAACGCAGTTCACACTCCCTGCCCACGCCGCGCGGCGGTGGGCTGGCGATCGTGCTCCTCGTAACGGGAACAGGCTTGTGGTTCGTCAGAGGCGCGGGCTGGAGTCCCTATCTCATCTACCTCGTCTGCGGACTGGTCATCGCCTTCCTCGGCTGGCGCGACGACACCCACTCGCTCCCGCCGCGCGTCCGTTTTGCGGTGCAGGCGCTGGTCGCCGCCGCGTCCATTTGGGGGCTGGGATATTTCGAGTCGGTCACCATCCCGCTGTTCGGCAAACTGCAATTGGGCGCGGTCGGGATCGTCATCACCTTCCTGTGGATCATCGGTCTGACCAACGCCTACAACTTCATGGACGGCATTGACGGCATGGCGGGCGGCGTGGCGTTCGCGGCAGGGTTGGGCTGGGCGTTGCTCACCTCGAACATCCCGTACCTGGCGAACTCGTTCGTGTTTTGGATCGCCCTCGCCATCGCCGCTGGCAGCCTGGGTTTTCTCGGTCACAACTGGCACCCTGCGAAAATCTTCATGGGCGACGTCGCCAGCACCTTCCTTGGCTACAGTTTCGCGGTCATGCCCCTGCTCGCCTCCGACCAGGAGGGCGACGCGCTCATGCTCGGCACGCTCCTGCTGTGGACGTTCATCATGGACGCGGGTGTCACGTTCATTCGGCGCGCCCTCAAGCGCGAAGAACGTCTTTTCCGCGCATCGCACGCACCTCTACCAGCGTCTCGTCATCGGCGGGTATTCGCACGCAACGATCAGCGCGCTGTACATCGTGCTCACCTTCGTTGCCCTGTTCCTCGCCTCCACCTGGGGGGACGGCAGCCGCCCCGCCTCCGCCCTCATCCTCTTCGGACTTCCGCTCACTATTACGTGCTGATTCGCCACGCTAATGCGCTAAATACAAAGGAATAGTTCATTGGGATTTCCTCGTTAACATGCCTCATCCACCCTTTGAATTTACCCTCCTCCCAAAATGTTGACTAAACTCCGAACATTCGCCTCCCTCTACCGAGAACTTGGTCCGCGTTGGATGCTCTTTCGCCTCGCCTACGCCTTCCGCCTCCGCACGGGACTCATCCGCTTGCAGATGCCGATGGGTGAGTGGAACGATTATAAAGATCTCGTCACGACCAAACCCGCTGGTCGAGCAGCCGAAGGCATATCGAGACCCAGCGAAATCCCTCCCGACCTCCCCTGGAATCCCCAAACCGCCATCGCCGAAGCCGACCGCCTGCTCAACGGCGAAATCCAATATTTTGCCCATGAATTTGTAAAAACAGGCTTTCCTCCCAACTGGCACAAAATACCCCCCATGCTCCCTGGGATGCTCAAGCCGCCGTCCTCGGCGGCGGGGACGCCGCCTCAAGCAGAGCGGAATAAACACTGGTCGCAAATCTCCGAAGGTGCAACCGCCGACATCAAATTCATCTGGGAACCCAGCCGCTTCGCCTTCGTCTACACCCTCGTCCGAGCCTACGCCGCCTCTCACGACGAAAAATACCCCGAAGCCTTCTGGACTTTGATCGAAGATTGGGCGGAACACAACCCGCCTAATACCGGTCCCAACTGGATGGACGGACAAGAGATCGCCATCCGCCTTATGGCATGGACGTTCGGCTACCACGCTTTCCTGAACTCTCCCTCCTCCACCCCTGAACGGATCGCCAAATTCAAACTCTACGTCGCCGCCCAAGCCGAGCGCATCTACCGGAACAGGTCCTTTGCCATTTTCACGCGCGGCAACCATGCCATCACCGAAGCCTTCGCCCTGTGGATGGTCGGTCTTCTGTTCCCTGAACTGAAAAACGCCGAAAAATATCTTTCGTTTGGGAAATTCTCCCTCGAACGCGAAGCCCGCGCCCAGCTCTTCCCCGACGGCACCTACTCGATGTACTCGCTCAACTATCACCGTTTTGTTTTGCACATTTATCTGTACGCCCTGCAACTCGCGAAACTGAACAACATTTCGTTTTCGGATGACGTTCAAAAACTGGTCACCAAATCCATCGAAACCCTGTCCCAACTCATCGACCCCCAAACGGGACAAATGCCTGTCTACGGCTCGAACGACGGCGCCCTTGTCCTGCATCTTAACAACTGCGACTTCACTGACTACCGTCCACTGCTCCAATTGGGCTGGTACATCACCAAAGGCAAGCGTCTCTTCGAGCCCGGTGAATGGGATGAGGATGTTTTCTGGATTTGCGGAGAGTCGTTTACCGCCAGGAGCACAAAGGACGCACAGAAGAGAAAGAGAAAGAATCTTGGCGCTCTTGGCGAGCTTGGCGGTGAATCGTTCCCCGAAGGGGGAGTCTACATCCTCCGCTCGACCAACTCCCACGCCCTCATCCGCTGCACGGACTTCACTGCCCGCCCCTCCCACGCCGACCAACTCCACGTGGATTTGTGGATTCGCGGTCAAAATATCGCTTGTGATGCAGGGACATACCTCTACAGCGGTGAAGGCGTTTGGTGGAATGGGCTTGCACGCACATCGGCGCACAACACGGTCACCGTGGATGGCAAAGACCAGATGTCCATGCTCAGCCGCTTCACGTGGACGAATTGGTCAATGGGAAAAGTTCTTCAACACAATGAGAATCTCTGGCAGGGCGAACACGATGGCTACAAGCCCGTGTCCCATAAACGGACGGTCATGGCGCTCGAGGGTGACCGCTGGCTGGTGATCGATCATCTTGCGGCAAATGAATCGCATCATTATGCGCTTCAGTGGCTGCTTGAAGATTTTGGAATTCGAAGCTCTTCTGGGTTTGGGTTTTGGTTTCAACCAAAACGGCAAGCTGAAATCCAAAATACTAAAGTCGGGATGATCGAAGGGAATAGCAAGCTTCTCCCTCGTCCGTGCCGATCCAAACTCCACGCGCGGGTGGCGGTCGCGGTACTATGGTCACAAAGAGCCAGCCATCTCGGTGATGCTCGAGGCAGATCAACCCCAGGTCACGTTTTGGACGTTCTTTGGGGTTGAAGGCGATCAGGTGGAACTGGCAGGCGACAATCTGCGTGTGAATTCGCGGGAAATCAATCTTTCACTGTGAGGTAGTGAAGCAGGACAAGGCCGAGGCCAAGAAAAAGCGGGACGAAGCCTCCCAGCATCCACGGTCCGAGGTGAAGCGGGTAGTCGTTGGGGGAGTTGAAGCCAATAAAGTAGAGTCCGAGCGAGAGGGCGAGTCCCAATGAAGCGATGATGATCCCCCAGCGCAATAGACCTTTGCCAGATTTCGTCTCAGGTTTGGTGAAGTCCCTTTTCAGCGAGGGCGATGGTTTCCCTGTAATTCATGTAACGCAGAAAAGCAAGGAAGCCGAAAATGACGACGAGTATTCCAGCAACACCGAGACAGGGAATTGAATCCATCCATGGGAGCCTCTCAATAACAAATGCGGAGCGACTGAATTGTATCAGCCCTCCGCATTTGTTGCTGCAGTGTGAGTTTCTTTTGCCGATGTGCGGATGGTTATATTTCCGCTGCTCGTTTGCACAGTGAGTTGTGCTCCGCCACCGTTGATACTGCCAACGATCTGGTCGGATTCCCTCGGATTGGAACTTCCAGTCAGCGTGACTGTGATAGGCAGCTCTGATTTGATGTTGCCGAAACCTGTTTTGAGATCCACGGTTAGCGCCGAGTTGGAAGGCAGTGTAAGATTTATCTCGCCGAATTCTGATACGACTTTGTGCGGACCTTCGCCCAACGAGCCGTTGAATTCAACACTGCCGCTCTTCGTCACGAGGTCAAGTGTGACGGATTGAGCATTCTCGATCTTGATGCCGCCGAAACCTGTGGAGGCTTTCAGTGAGCCTTTTGCGCCGTCAACGGTGACAGAGCCACTGTTCGTGTGCAGATCGTAGGAACCGCCAACAACTTGCTCCAGTTCGATCTCGCCAAAGTCGCTGTTCACTTTGATCTGTTTGGTGACATTCAATTTGGACAGAGACATCGTGCCGCCTTTCGATACGATGCTGGAGCGCAGTCGGCTAAACCATTTTCAAATTCCGTGTCGCCAAAATCCGTCTTGGTTGTGATATCGCCCGTGGCGCGCACTTCGTCGAAGGTGATTTTGCCGCTGTTCGAAGTTAGGGTGACGTCTTTGCCGCTGGCTTGCTTGAGCGTGACCGAACCAAAATCAGATTTCAGTTCGATGTTCTGCGTGCCTGCCCTGATGGAGGCGGCAGTCAATTCGCCACTGTTACTTTAAGGCAGACAACGCCCCTTCTACATTTTCAACATCAATATCGCCAAAATCATTTTGCAAGGTGACAGCGCCCTTGATGTTCGATACGTTGATTTCGCCCAATTTGTCGTTCACATCCACAGTAATTTCGTTAGGGACAGTGATAACGAAATCCACTTCCTCCAAGCTGTTGATGTTGTTCAGGTTGGGTAATTCATATTTGATGGTGATGACGTTACCAGTCTGCGTGATGCTGTATTTAATGGCTTTCACTTCCTCATCCGCTTTGGCTTGTGAGTTGGCGTAGGCTTTTTTGGTCACGTTGACCTGCGCGGTATCCACGTCCGCCCCAACGATGGTCACGTCGCCTGCGTCGTTCAACACATTCAGTGTCAGCGGTTTTTCCAGATCCACTTTGAGTGTTTCGCTTTCCTCCACCTGTGCCAGGATTTCGAAAGGATTGCCGTCAGGCAAACCGCCGTTGAAGGTGAAAAAGAGTACGCCGCCAATGCCCAGGCATACGAGCGTGAGAGCTACTGTCAGTAAAACAATTACGATAGGTCTTTTCATTTTAGTTCTCCTTGTTTACGAAGTGCCGCTGAAAGCGGTGCGAAGTACCGCAAATAGCGGTATGATGTTTCTCACTACGTTTGACAGGAGATTTGAGGAAAAGTTTCAACCGAAGTCCACTGGTGGTCGAGTAGCCCTGAGCGGTTATTGCGAAGGGCATATCGAGACCACCATGTAAGCAAGGAGCTTTATGTTATTTGTTGGTCTCGATACGGCGTACAAACACCGCCTACTCGACCAACGGAAACTGTCTGAAACTTTTCCTGCTTTCCCTTGTCTAACCTTTTGAAGGAACCATTTGTGGATAACGAAAAGGCTCTCATCCAGCGTGCGCAGAAGGGAAATCACGATGCCTTTGCCGCCCTCGTGGATGAACATCAACGTTACGTCTACAATCTTGCGTTGCGCGTCGTGAAGGATGAGAACGAGGCGCTTGACCTGACGCAGGAGACCTTCGTCCGCGTCTGGACGGCACTGCCGAACTTCAAGGGGCAGTCCCAGTTCCGCACATGGCTGTACCGCATCGTCACCAACCTTTGCTACAACCGACTTCCCAACCTGCGCCGTTCCCTCAATGACCTCGGTGATGATGTGATGGAAGACATTCCCGAACCACATTTCAATTCCCCCGCCAGCGAATTTGAATCAAGCGAAATGAAACAGCACCTACAGCACAGCGATTCAAAATTTGGATGCCAATTACCAATTACTGATCACTCTCCGCTACCAGAACGAACTCTCCTATGAAGAGATCGCCTCAACTCTCAACCTGCCGCTTGGTACCGTCAAAACGGGCATTTTTCGCGCCAAGGAACAACTCCGCAAATCGCTTGCCCAATTGGAGGACGCATGGATAACCGCCTAAAACAGGATGCGCTCATCGAAGACGCGCTCAAATCACAGCCGCTCGCGCCGATGCCGCGCAGTGTCACCCTCGATGTGATGGCGCGCATTCAAACGGATGTGCGCCCCTCACTCATTACATGGAATGACTTCGTTCTGAGTCTGGTGATCGCGTTGTCCATTGGCGCGGTGTTCTTCACGGCACAAAGCCTTCCCCCGATGGTGTTTGCCAAAATTCGCATTCAAGGCATTTTGTTGTATCAGGATCTATTGGTGAATGCGCGCTGGCTTGTGCCGAGTCTTTTGTTTGGCGTGGCGGCGTTTTTGTCCGCACTGACCATACCGTCCCTTGTTCAAATGATGAGATCCGTCAGTAATAAGTAATAAAAAGTAGGTCACGCTGAAAACGTGACCTACATGTTTAATCCAATCTTTGCAAAATTGACTGACCGCTGTTGACGCCGGTCCGCCAAGGGACTGGATCAGGGCGGTCTTTGCATTCGGGATCTGGTTCGCCTCAGCCTGACCCCGAAGCTGGATGACTGCGTCCACAGCCTGATACACGCCTGCGGCTCCACCGGGGAATCCGCGCGCTTTCATGCCGCCCATTGTCGCGCAGGGGATCGTCCCTTGGAGTCCGATCTCGCCGTCTGCGGCGAACTTCCAGCCTTTGCCTTTGACGGCGAACCCGACCGCTTCGAGTTGCAACGCGGCGTAGATGCTGAAGGTGTCGTGATACTCGAAGAGGTCAATGTCGTTCGAAGACGTGAGCCCTGCCTGTTTCATCGCCTTGCCTGCGGAGATCTGGGCAGTGTCGAAGAACAGCATGTCCTTGCGGTCGTGCAGGGCAAGCGTGTCGGACGAGGCGGCGGAGCCGGCGATCTTCACGAGTGGGTGATGCAAATCGGACGGGAGCAGGTCGCGGCGGGTCAGAACGAGCGCCGCGGCGCCATCCGCATTGGGAGCCATGTCGAACATGTTGAGCGGGTCGCTGACCATTTCCGCTTTGGCATAGGTCTCAGGCTTGATGGCTTTGCGGAACATGGCGTTCTTGTTGGCGACCCCGTTGGCATGGGCGGTGAGTGCAAATCCTGCAAAGCCGTTTGCAGGGACATCATACTCGTGGATATAGCGCTTCATGAGGAGCGCGGCTTGCGAGGCGGGAGTCATCCCCTGAATGGCTTCGAAATCGGAGTCGCTGGTGGTGGCGAGGGCGGCATCCACGCCTGGAGCCGACCTTGTCGGTGAACTTTTCCACGCCGACGACGAGCGCCACATCCACCATGCCGCTGGCGACGGCGAGATAACCCTGCCGCAACGCCGCTCCGCCTGAGGCGCCCGCGGCTTCGAGCGTGACCGCTTCGATGCCGATCAGCCCCGCGAAATCGGCGATGAGCACGCCGAGGTGCGCCTGGTTGGAGAGATTTGGCGCGAGCATGTTGCCGACGAATAAGTGACTGCGGTTTTAGCCCGCCCGCGTCTTTGACCGCGTCCTTGAATGGCGGCAAAGGCAAGGTCACGCAGACCGATGTCCCAATGCTCGCCGACTTCTGTTTGTCCGATACCTGCGATTACGACTTCTGTCATTTAATTTCCTTGTTGTGTAGGGGCACAGCATGCCGTGCCCCTACAAGTTCATTTCCAC
Source organism: uncultured Chloroflexia bacterium (assembly GCA_963718215.1). Classification (GTDB taxonomy): domain Bacteria; phylum Chloroflexota; class Anaerolineae; order Anaerolineales; family Villigracilaceae; genus Defluviilinea. The sequence continues at coordinate 500,645 of CAVQYK010000024.1, read as the reverse complement.
AAATTCTTCAAAAACTTGACCTTCTCCAGCGTCTGATAACTTCCGCCGCCTTCGTGACCGTTGTAGGGATAGACCTTTGATATCCTTTTCGCCAGCCCAATGGTTGTACGCGGCAAAGACTGTCGAGGGCGGGCAGACCTGGTCCATGAGGCCGGTACAGAACAAGGCTTTGGCTTTTGCACGCGCGGAGAAGTTGACGCCATCGAAATACGACAACGTGTTGAAGACCGTATCCACTTTGTCGCGATGGACGTGACAATATTCTGCGATTTCCTTGTAGGGGTAACTATCCACGAGTTCGGTGGCGCGGCGGTAGTGACAGAGGAACGGCACGTCGGGCATGGCGGCGACCACGTCAGGGACGAGTCCTGCCGCGGCGATGGTGATGCCTCCGCCCTGTGAGCCGCCGGTCACAGCGATCTGGGTCGCATCCACAGCCTCGTGGGACGCGTGCCGCTTCGATGGCGCGGACGGCATCGGTGAAGACGCGGCGGTAGTAGTAATGCTTGGGGTCGAGGATGCCCTTGGTCATACTGCCGGGGTAGTGGGCATTGCCGCCCTCGGCGTAGAGATCGGGCGTGTCGCCAGCGGACCAGGTACTGCCCTGTCCGCGCGTGTCCATGACGAAGTGGGCGTAGCCTGCGCTTGCCCAGAGCAGCCAGTCGAAGCCGAATTGACGTCCGCCGCCGTAGCCGATGAATTCGACGACGCAGGGTAGGGGCGCATCGCGATGCGCCCTTCGCGTTGGCAGGATCAGCCAGCCTTTGACGGGTTGTCCGCCGAAGCCGTTGAAGGTGACATCGAAAGTTTCCTGCGCGACGAGTCCGTAATCCACTTTTTCGAAGGTCGCGTTGAGAGGAAATGCCCGCGCTTCATCCAGGGTGGATTTCCAGAATGAGTTGAAGTCCGCGGGTTCGTCGCGGGCGGGGAGGTAGGTCTTGAGTTGGTCGAGAGGCAGGTCGAAGAAGGCCATGATGTTCTCCATGCTTCCTGCGCCGTCCCCGGCGCAGTTGTCCGCCGAGGACGGCGGACAGAGCATTTATGTTATTTCATCGCCAACTTGCCGCGGAAGCGGACATACGTCGCGTAATCGATCTCTGTGCGGCGGGCGATGTATTCCTGGGTCTTTACCGCCAGTCCCGCGCGGAGCGGAGCTTTGTCGGTGACGGTGATGTCGAAGGCGTCGGAGCCAGCTCCGGAGCCGAAAGAGACGCAGAGAATCCGCTCTCCAGGTTGGGCGATGTCGAGAATCGCAGTCAGTCCGATCATCGCCGCGCCTGCGTATGTATTTCCAATCGTGTGGACCAAAAGTCCAGGTGCGATCTGCTCCGCGGAAAACCCAAGTTGACCCGCGACGCGCTGCGGGAACTTCGTGTTGGGCTGGTGGAAGACCGCCCACTTGTAATCCTTGGCGGTGGTGCCGGAGGCTTCCATCATGTGCGTGGCGGCTTCGGTGATGTGCTTGAAGTAGGCGGGCTCGCCTGTGAAGCGCATGCCGTGCTCGGGATACTTTTGATATTCGCGCCGCCAGAAATCGGGCGTGTCGGTGACGTACGAATACGACGAGTTGATAACCGCCAGCGACTCTTCGGCGGGACCGACGATGTACGCGCCGCCGCCCGCGCCCGCGGTGTATTCGAGCGCGTCGCCCGGCTTGCCTTGGGCGGTGTCCATGCCGATCGCCATGGCGTACTTGCCCATGCCCGAGCCGACCAAGCCCATCGCGGCGACCAACGCTTCGGTGCCCGCTTTGCAGGCGAACTCCCAGTCGGCGGCTTGGGTGTTGGGGACGGCGCCAATCGCTTCAGCGACCAGGGTGGAGGTTGGTTTCACCGCATACGGGTGGGACTCAGACCCGACCCAGACCGCCCGCAATTCGGCCGGGTCGATCTGGGCGCGTTTCATGGCGTTGCGCGCCGCTTCAATGGACATCGTGATGACGTCTTCATCGAGCCCGGGGACGGCTTTCTCCTTGATGGGGAGTCCGCCTTTGCCGCCTGTCCATACGCGCGCGACTTCCTTGGCGGGCAGACGATAACGCGGCACGTACGCGCCGTAGCCAACGATGCCAACAGGCTTGACGGGTTTGAGGAGGGTGGCGAAGGTGTGTGTGTGAGGGGTTGTCATTTGAGTTATATTTCCTTAATCCGCAATTATATCATATAATTTCGTAATTGCTAAACATTAATCTCCATACAGTGCAAGCATGAATATTCCAACAAAAATTGACATTGTAAGATATGCTATAATAAAATGACGCCGTTTACTCTATTTGTTTTTTTGCTGGAAACAATCAGCGAGCCAACAATCGCAAGCGGGATACTTGAAACCGAGAAAAGAATAATAGAAAATCCTTGATGTGGAATGCTAAATTTAGAATCGATAATTAGTGCTGTTATTAATCCAGGTGATAATAATGCTACTGCGAATAAATTTGATTGTGTCTCTTACGATATTGAAAAAGTCAATATAAACAAAAAAATCCCAAACAGCGCTCCTACCAGATGTCTTGGTAAGCCAAGCAATTTCGATTCAGGTGTCGGGTTACTATTTTCTTGATTTTGAGAAGATGTGTTCATAACTTAAGCATACCAAAACTTTGACGTCAATCCTGCCTGCTTGAAAATCTTAGCAACCTGCTCGGCGCTTACCCTCACCCTAGCCCTCTCCCCCAGGGAGAGGGGAAAGATTCGGAGTTTATGCCATCCAATCTTCAATTTCTAACTTTGGGAATTCGTTGAAACTCATCTATATTATTTGTAACGAGAGTAACGCCAAGACTTAGTGCATGCGCTCCGATGAGCATATCCATTGAACCGATGGTTTTTCCTTCACGTTCAAGATAAGCGCGTATTGCCCCGTAAGCGGCGGAGGCTTGTTGGTCGAAGTCAGCTATTTCGATGGGGAGCAGGAATTGCTCAAGTGCGGTTAAATTTTGCTCGACTTGATTGCTCTTATTTGCTCCAAATGCCAGTTCAGCAATTGTGATACTTGAAACACCAACTTCACCAGGCTCGCAACGTGTCAAACGCCGTATCAATTTTTGTGGCTTTTGGCGAATCAAGCCAATGCAGATGTTTGTATCCAGCATGTATTTCATGAAAATGCATCCTCACGATTTTGTGCTAATGGTTGGTTGCGTTCATTCATGAAATCTGCTGAGAAAAGTGAAAGACTGTTCAGTAAAGTTTCCCAAGGTGTTTTATAGGGGAGAAGCACAACCGCATTACCAACTCGCTTGATATAGACACGGTCACTTCCGAAGCGAAATTCTTTGGGAAGTCTCACGGCTTGACTTTTACCGTTTTGGAATAGTTTTGCTGTTTCCATTTTGTCTCCTTTGGTATATACCAATAGTATATACTATTTTGAGGTTTCGTCAAGCCCACTTCCCTGCACATACCAAAACTTTGACGTTAAACCTGCCTGCGCCCTCACCCTTACCCTCTCCCGCATGAGAGGGGTTTTGTGGACAGTTATTTCTTGTGTTTCTCAACTTCCTCTTTTGCTTTTGCAAGGACTTGATTCCACATTTCGAGAGCCTCCCGTCCGATGTGCGCGGCTTCTTTTGTGACCATGTCATAATCAATGGACAAGTCACTTGCACCACTTAAGTCGAAGACAAGCATGGCGTAAATATCTTTGGGATGCTTGTCTGACCTGCCTTCATCCCACGCATTTAATTTTCCGATGATGATGTCGGACGGCTGTGCAACCCAAGCGGAAAAGGAATTCCCTGATGGGTCTACGAATTCGCGGCGAACGCGGCGGTCAAAGGCGAGTTGGTATTCTGGTTCTCGTTTTAACGGGACAAGGTCGGCTTTGATACCTTCGTTTGTGTCAATGAGATTGAACATGATCCCCATTTGTACGGAGTTCCTCATCATTTCGGGGTCGGCATAGTAACGTGGTAGTGGGAATCTTTCTGAGAGTGCTTCGAAATCTCCTTCTCGTAAATCCACAAGGATGTCGATGTCAAATGTGACGCGGGTAATGCCAAAGGGATACCCGCCGAATGCACCGACGATCATATACGGCGCGCCGATTTCATCAAATGCTTTGATAACTTGGACGTAAAAGGAAATGGATGTCATTTCATACCCATCCGTACAGGGGTCAAGTAAGTCAACACCTTCATGTTGATTTCAGAGAGCGAAAGCGTTGGAAATTTCCTGCGAAACGTACCGCGGAGCGCCGCCATTGAAAATTCCTGCGCGTTCAAGCCAGGGATAAGGCGTTTTTCAAGGGGCATTTTGGCAAGTAAATCCAATTGGACCCAATCAATCGGGTCAAATCCGCTGACCATTTTTGAAATATCTTCTAGTGTTAGAGTTTGTCTGTCCATAGTTACTTTTGAATATACCAGAACTTCAACCTTGAGCTTAGTATGAAGGTTTTTTATGAAAATGGATTTTCTCTATCTTGAGCGGGTGGTTGATTTCGCTCTTCCATGAAATCTTCTGAAAATCCTTTCAAAATCTCTTCCGCTCTATCTATTCTAACCACTTTCTCCACCACCATCTGTGCGGCGACCTTTTCGATCAATTCTCCGCTCGCGCCTGCGGCGATGGCGACCTGTCTTGCGTGTAGCGACATGTGTCCGCGTTGGATGCCTTCGGTGGCAAGGGCACGCAGCGCCGCCATGTTTTGGGCGAGTCCCACCGAGACGATGATCTCGGCGAGTTCATGAGGCTCGTACCACGCCCATCAATTTGACCGCGGCTTGTGCGGCCGGGTGGACCTTGGTCGCGCCGCCGACGATTCCCACCGCCATTGGCATTTCGAGCGTGCCGACGAGGTTGCCGTCCTTGTCCTTGCCCCAGGTGGAGAGGGATGTATATTTGCCTGAACGGGCGGCATAGGCATGTGCGCCCGCTTCGATGGCGCGCCAGTCGTTGCCCGTGGCGATGACGACCGCGTCCACGCCGTTCATGATGCCTTTGTTGTGGGTGGCGGCGCGGTAGGGGTCGGACGGCGGCGAATGCCCACGCTTCGATGATCCCATCACGGACTTTTTCGCCCGAAAAGTCGCCAAAAGCCAGTTCTTTTACGAGGAATCGTGCATCTCGCGCGGGCAAGACGATGATCCGCAAGGTTGGAGAGGATGCGCAGGTGGACGCGTCCGCCCGTGATGGCTTCTATATGAGGAGCCAGCCGTTCGCAGGCGGTGTTGACGGCGTTGGCGCCCATCGCGTCGCGGACGTCGTAGATGAGGTGGACGACCAGGAACGGTCCGATGGGGGAGTCGCTAATAACGCGGGCTTCCAGATTGCGCGCGCCGCCGCCGAACTTCTTGAGGACGGGGTCAACCGAGTCCGCTTCGGCGAGCAGTTCTTCCTTGTGCTCCAAAATGGAAAGCTGCGCCAGATGGACGTTATCTAGGTCGAGCACCTGCATTTGACCGATCATGTGCGGTTCGGTGGTCGTGGCTTTGAATCCGCCGCCGGCGCGGGCTAATTTTGCCATAAAGGAAGCGCCCGCCACCACGGAAGGCTCTTCGATGTGTCATCGGGACGAGTACATCGCGTCCGTTCACCTGAAAATTGAGCGCGATCCCGAGCGGCAGGCTGTGCAAGTCCGATCACGTTCTCGATCATGTGGTCGGCGGCTTCAGCGGAGAGTCCGCCTGATGGTCCACGCGGACAGGTTTTCGGGAGTCTGACCCGCCGCGTCCGCCAGTTTGGCATGCCTTTCGGCAAGAGTCATGTTGTAAAATCCAGAAATGCGGGAAGTTGTCATGTTTTCACCTTTGTTCGTATTCAGCCACAGAGAGCACAGAGTCCTTCAAAGAAGGTTTCTCAGAGTCTCGGTGAGCTCTGTGGCAAAGCCTTATCTATTTTATTCCCATCCTCTGCCAAAATCTATCAGATTTGTACCCGTTGCGGGCATAATATGAGATAATCCACAAGAGGTGTCTTTGTAATGCTGTTGACGAGGGAACAATTACAGGAGCGTTTGATCGCCCTGCACCAGGCAAGCCTTGAACTGGTGAAGGATGTTTCGCTTGAAACACTGCTGGAGCGCATTGCAACGGTCGCATGCGAGCAGGCAAATGCAAGCTACGCCGCGTTGGGGGTTCTGGACACGAAGGGGAAGCTGGAGAAATTCATTTCCGTTGGGATGACAAGCAGGGAGATCAAAAGGATCGCCCACCCCCCGAAAGGTCTGGGCCTGATCGGCGCGTTGATGAACGCAAAAGAGCCGTTGCGGGTCCCTGTCATAAAGGAGCACCCGCTATCGGCGGGGTTCCCTGTGCACCATCCTGCCATGCGGTCGTTTTTGGGCGTCCCGATCCGCACCGGCGACAGGCAGTTGGGGCAGATCTATCTCACAGAGAAGAAGGACGCGCCCGAGTTCACTGCCGATGATGAAAAGATCATCCAGATGCTCGCCGCGTACGCCGCAACCGCCATCACGAATGCGCGCTTGTATGAACAAATGCGGGAACGTGACGTCGCCCTGACCCGCCGCAACGTGGACATGGCGCTTCTCAACGGCATCGCTTCAACCCTGACCTCCAGCCTGGAACTGGACGAGATACTTAATAAGACCCTCGGGCTTGTGATGAACTACATGCGCGTGGAAGCGGGCGAGATCTTCCTTTTGGAGGAGGATCGCACTTCTCTGCGCATGGTTTTGCACCGCGGGCAGGCCGCCGAAGCCTTCTGGACGCGCAATATATTCAAAGTGGGGGATGGTTACATTGGCGTGGTGGCGCAGACCCGCAAGCCGGTGGTCAGTACAGACATTGCCAATGATCTCCGCTTTTTGCGTGAAGCGGTCGTCAAGGCGGGTTTTCATCAAATTGCGTGCATTCCCATGCTTTCCGGTGAAAATCTAATGGGAGTGATGAGCGTCGCAACGCTTGGGACCGAACCCATAGACGACCGCAACGTCGAAATGATGGCGGCAGTCGGCAATTGGGCGGGACTGGCGATCGAAAATGCACGCTTGCATGCCAATGCACGAAGGCTCGCCATCCTTGAAGAACGCGAACGCATCGGCATGGACCTGCACGACGGCATCATCCAGTCCATTTATGGGGTGGGGCTTTCGCTTGAAAGCGCCTTTCATTCCGTTGAAGACAATCCCGATGACGCCAAAAAGCGCGTGCAACATGCCATTGATGGATTGAACCAGGCGATCCGTGACCTTCGATCCTATATCCTGGACTTGAGACCGCGTCAATTGGGCAATGACGGCTTGATGAGCGGCATCAAACGCCTGAGCGCGGAGTATCGCGCCAATACATTTGCCGATGTTTACATCACAGAACCCGAGTCTGACCTGAAAGACCTCCCGCAAGGCCACGTATTGACGTTATTTCACATCTGCCAGGAGGCTTTAGCCAACTCGGCGAAGCATGCAAGGGCGAGAAAAGTTCAAATTGCCGTCTGGGCAACCGATGAACGCGTGCTGATGGAGATCAACGACGATGGAAAAGGCTTTGACATGGAGTCCATGAACGCCAATATCGGTCATGGACTCGCAAACATGCGCACGCGTGCGCGTTCCATCGGCGGTGATGTCGATATATCGTCCGCTCCGAACGAGGGAACGACCATATTGGCATGGGTTCCCCGTGATACACGTCCATAAAACAGCGGCCAAAAAGATTCTTTAACGTTGAGTTACAGGATTCTGAGTCTCGTTAACGAGTCATTAACCAAGTTCTTCAATACATTTCTTTAAGAACACACATCCATATATGTATTCCTGCCGGTATTCCGGGTTCTTAACCCCATATATGGGGGTGTGGATAACTTTTTGAAGGATACTTGGCTGAAACGAATGTTCTAAAAAAGAATGCGTGTAAAAAAATAGACGCGTTGAATCTTTAACATTGAGCGACCTTAAAAAAAACGATGTTTTAAAACAAACGTAGGCTGGGCGTGTTGTTATTTTCCACTACTATCTGCTAGAATGTTGACACGCTGATGTAAAGGATGTGGAGAAGAGTTCACATCTTGCACTCCCTGTAAGACCAGTTATAAAGAAATATTTCCAAATTAAGCCGCTGACGAAGCGGATTAATTCGACACACTCTAAAATCATGGCAACGGAGCATTTATGAACGCTGATCAGGCATGGCAATCGGTACTCGGGCAACTTCAAATGGAAATGCCGCGTGCCTCGTTCGATACCTGGGTGCGCGATACCAAACCGGTTTCATACAATGAAGGCACCCTCACCATCGGCGTACGCAACGCGTATGCCCGTGACTGGCTTGAAAGCCGTCTTGCGAGTACCGTAAATCGCCTGCTGGTCGGTATTTTTAACTCGACTGTGGATGTCCACTTTGTGGTTCATGGCAATGAGATCGAACGGATCGTGGATGAAGCGCCCGTTTCATCTGCTGATTCCAGCGTTCAGACCCGTATCGAGGCTGCTGAGGCTTACCAGCGCAGCAGTCCTGTGGACGAACAGCCTTCGCGCAACTCAAACATGAACCCGCGTTACATCTTCGACGCCTTCGTGGTCGGTTCGGGCAACCGTCTGGCGCATGCCGCCTGCCTTGCGGTCGCAGAAAAGCCTGCGCGCGCCTACAATCCGCTATTTCTCTATGGAGGGGTGGGCCTCGGGAAGACCCACCTCCTCCATGCCATTGGCAATGCCTGCCAGGCGCGCGGACTGAGAGTCCTTTACGTTTCGTCGGAGGAATTCACCAACGACCTGATCACCGCCATCCGCACCCATACCACCCAGGCTTTCCGTGAGAAATATCGCTCGATGGACGTGCTTTTGGTGGACGACATCCAGTTCATTGCCGGCAAGGAATCCACGCAGGAGGAGTTCTTCCACACCTTCAACACCCTGCACGGACAGGACAAGCAGATCATCGTCTCGTCCGACCGCCCGCCCAAGGCGTTGGTGACGCTGGAGGAACGCCTCCGTTCCCGCTTCGAGTGGGGATTGACCGCCGACATCCAGCCGCCTGACCTCGAGACCCGCCTTGCCATCCTGCGCACAAAAGCGGACCGGACAGGCCGTCACGTGCCGAATGAAGTGCTGGAGTTGATCGCGCAGCGCGTGCATTCCAACATCCGTGAATTGGAAGGTGCGTTGAACCGTATCATCGCCTTTGCCGACCTGAGCGGGACCCATTTGACCAAGGACCTGGTCGAGATTGCCCTGGCGGACCTCCTGCCCCAAAAGCGGAACATCCCCTCGGATAAGATCCTGGATGCGGTTGCAGAGTATGAAGGCGTGGAGATCAAGGATTTGATCGGGCAAAACCGTTCCGCAAAGATCGCGCGTCCCCGCCAGATCGCAATGTACCTCCTGCGTGAGATCAATGAGACGTCTTTGCCTCAAATTGGTGAATTGCTTGGCGGACGCGATCACACCACGGTCCTGTATGCGATCAGGAAGGTGGCCGAGGACGAGAAGTTGAAGAGCCGCGCCAGGAAGATCAGCGACATGCTGTCGAAGCGGACCGCTGTCATGTAGTCCGATCGCCCCGAAGCAGTTCGGGGCTTTTTTTCGGCGAGGAAAGGCAATTCGGAGGGGATCAATTTTCCCTTAAGTGTGAAGCGGGAGGCCCGAATCCTGTGTTATAATCCCGCCGCTTTCCCTGTCAGAGGGAACAATCTTGCCTGGGACGGGCAACAAGCGTCCCTGAGCGGGTTACAAACTCCCGCTAAACTCATTCTGCCGAACGCTGGAGACATCTGCCACGCGTAGGTCGGCAGGCTGTAAGGAGAAAAATGGCTGTTATTTCCATGAAAGCCCTGCTTGAGAGCGGCGTCCATTTTGGGCACCGTACCAACAAGTGGGACCCCCGTATGAAGCCGTACATCTTCACCGAGCGCAACGGCATTCACATCATTGACCTGCAACAGACCTCGAAACTGTTGAACACGGCGTACAATTTGATCCGCGACTCGGTGGTGAACGGCGGCACTGTTCTGTTCGTTGGTACCAAGCGCCAGGCGCAGGAGACCATCGCTGAAGAGGCGACTCGTTGCGGCATGCCCTACGTGACCGAGCGCTGGATGGGCGGTACGCTTACCAACTGGAATACGATGCACGCCCGTATCCAGGAGATGGAGCGCCTCGAGAAGATGCGCGATAACAACGAACTCCAGCACCTGACCAAGAAGGAAGGGTTGTTGATCGGGCGTGAGATCATCCGCTTGCAGACCCGCCTCGAAGGTCTGCGCACGATGAAGCGCCGCCCGGACCTGATCTTTATCATTGACGTCGGCCGCGAAGATTCGGCAGTGCGTGAAGCCAACCTGCTCAACATCCCGATCGTGGCGTTGGTGGATACGAACTGCAATCCGCAGAACGTGGATTATGTCATCCCCTCCAACGATGACGCGATCCGCGCCATCAAACTGCTGGTCGCCAAGGTCGCAGACGCAGTTCTGGAAGGCAAGGCGATGCGCAAGGAAGATGATATGGATGTGCGCGAAGCCGCCGCTGAGGCGCCTGCGGATAAATCCGCCCGCAAGCCTGCCCGCCGCGTCGAACTTGAGGATGAGCTGGAAGAGGGTGACCTGTTGGGTCAGTCCACACTGGCAAAGTTGAATGTTACGCGCGATGATGAGGTAAAACCTGTCGAAGAAACGACGACAGCGGCCGACAACTCGGTCAAGGTGGAAGAAGTCAAGCCGGAAGCAGAAACAACTGAAACGGACAAGCCTGAAGCAGAGAAACCTGCTGCTGCAGAATAAAATACTAGATAGAAGGAATACCTGGATGGAAATCACGACTGAAATGATCAAAGAATTGCGCGCCGCGACCAGCGCCGGTATCTCGGACTGCCGCAACGCGCTCGTTGAAGCCAACGGCGACTACCAAAAAGCGGTGGACTGGCTCCGCGAAAAGGGCATGGCAACCGCCGCCAAGCGCGCCGACCGCGAAGCCTCGCAGGGCATTGTGGAACTGTACTCACACGGTGGCGGGCGCGTGGGCGTCATGGTGGAAGTCAACTGTGAGACCGATTTCGTAGCCCGCTCCGATAAGTTCCGTGAACTGGCGCACGAACTTGCCCTCCAGATCGCCGCAGCAGCGCCGCGCTACATCAAGGTGGAGGAGATTCCTGCCGAGGTCCTGGAACATGAAGCGGAGATCGCCCGGGCCCGCGTGAAAGAGGAAGGCAAGCCGGAGAATGTCGCTGAGAAGATCGTGGCGGGACGTCTCGAGAAGTTCAAGGATGAGGTCGTGCTCATGCGGCAGGCTTACATCCGCGATGAATCCATCACCGTCGAGAAGCTGGTTCTTCAGACAGTGGGCGCCATCGGAGAAAATATCGTTGTGCGCCGCTTCCAGCGATGGGAGTTGGGTGAGAGTTTGGAAAATTAATCGATATGACCAACCTTCGGGTTGGTCATTTTTATAAAAGGAGGCATCCATGGCTGACTTGAAATATAAACGCATATTGCTCAAACTGAGCGGGGAGGCACTGGGAGGGGAGGATGGCACGGGAATTAGTGTCAGTGAAGCGGAGGTGATCGCCAGCCGGGTCAAGGAAGTCTACGATATGGGCGTGGAGGTTGCGCTGGTGATCGGCGCGGGAAATCTGTGGCGCGGGAAACAAGGATTGGAGAGGGGCATGGATCGAGCCACGGCCGATTATATGGGCATGCTGGGGACGGTGATGAACGCCTTGATCGTCATGGATGCCCTGGAGCGCGCCGGGGTGTATACGCGCGTCATGTCTGCCATCGAGATGCGCGCCATCGCGGAGCCTTATATCCGCCGCCGAGCAATCCGTCATCTGGAAAAAGGACGCGTGGTCATTTTCAGTGCCGGAACCGGGAATCCGTATTTTTCAACAGATACCGCTGCGGCATTGCGTGCCACTGAGATCGGCGCCGATGTGGTGATCAAAGCCACCAAGGTGGATGGGGTGTATGACTCGGACCCGAAGAAGAATCCAAACGCAATGAAGTTTGATGAGATGTCGCATATCGACTTTTTAAGCCGCCGGCTGACCGTAATGGACAGTACCGCTGTAACATTATGCATGGAAAATAACCTGCCCATTCTTGTCCTGAATTTTTGGGATGTAAAGGCATTGACCGGTGCTTTGCGCGGCGAGGCAGTCGGGACGCTGGTTCGAGGATAATCCCACCCGAACCTTTGACAGGAGAGAATCCTTCTCTCCTGTTTTTGTTTTGAGAGTCTCTCAACGATCCGCCAATTGCTCTCGAGATGGGCGCTCATATAGCAAATTTCCTAATTTTGGTGTATCCTTAACCGCAAGTTCATTCCCAAAATTCAGGAGACTGCGGTGATAAAAGATATTCTCAACGACGCCGAAACTCGAATGCGCGGAGCGATTTCCGTCCTGCATGATGACCTTGCTGCCATCCGCACGGGTCGCGCCAGCCCTGCCCTGGTCGAAAGATTACAGGTCGAATATTATGGCACGCCCACTCCCCTTCTGCAACTTGCCTCCATCGGTGTTCCCGAGCCGCGTTCCATACTGATTAAGCCCTTTGATGCGTCCACATTGAAGACGATCGAAAAGGCGATCCTCGCCTCGGACCTTGGGCTGACTCCCAACAACGACGGCAAATCCATCCACCTCAACCTGCCCCCCCTCACTGAAGAGCGCCGCCGCGACCTTGTGAAGCACATGCACCACCGCCTCGAGGAATCCCGCATTGCCATCCGCAATATCCGCCGGGACGCGATGAGCGATATGCGTGAGTTCGAGAAGGAAAAGCTCATCTCCGAGGATGACCTTGAGCGGGGCGAGGAAGGTCTTCAAAAATTGACCGATCGGTTCGTCGATGAGGTCGCTGAACAGGGCAGGAAAAAAGAAGCCGAGATCATGGAAGTGTAGGCGGACGATGCGCCGACACGGTCTTAATTGATGCCGATCCCCTCCAACACCATTCCCGCTGATAAACTCCCGCGTCACGTTGCCATGATCATGGACGGCAATGGACGCTGGGCGATTTCGCGCGGCTTGCCGCGTCTCGCCGGTCACAAGGCTGGGACGGAAAACCTGCGCCGTGTCATCCGCTCGACCGTGGAATTTGGGGTTAAATACCTCACCATTTATGCCTTTTCCACCGAGAATTGGGGGCGTCCGCTCGAAGAAGTGCGCGGGTTGATGTCCATCCTGGAAGATGTGCTGCAGAGGGAACTGAATGAATTGCATAAGGAAGGCGTGCAGTTGCGCCATATCGGACGGTTGGAGCGGTTGCCGGGCAGGCTTCAGGAACAGGTGCTGGACGCCATCGAATTGACGAAGAACAATGACCGCCTTGTCCTGAACGTTGCCTTCAATTACGGCGGGCGTGACGAGATCGTCCACGCCATCCAGAAGATCATCAAGGATGGCATTCCGCCGGAAGATGTCACCGATGAACTCGTCAGCAAGTATCTCTACACCGCCGGCGTGCCCGACCCGGACCTCATCATCCGCACCTCGGGCGAACTCCGCGTGAGCAACTTCCTGATCTGGCAGGCAGCATACTCGGAATGGTACGTCACTCCCACATATTGGCCTGATTTTGATAAAGAAGAATACCGCCGCGCGCTGGAGGCTTTTGCCCAGCGCGACCGCAGGTTCGGAAAGGTATCCTCGAAAGAGTTCGAGGCATCCAATGCTTAAACGGACGTTGACGGCATTGGCGATGGCGGCGGTGGGACTGCCGGCCATCATCTACGGAGGGGTATTCTATTTTCTGCTGATGGGGACTTTTCTGGTGGGCGGGGCGTGGGAATACGTCCGCTTGTACCGGGCGGCTAAACACGAACCAAATGAACTGGTCACGGTTGGAGGCGTGCTTGTGCTGGTCACTGCACGCTTCTTTTTTGCGGATTTCGCGGTCCCCGTTTTCGTCGCGCTGGTCCTGATCGCGATGACGGCCCATCTCTTTGCGTTCGAACGCGGCCGGGATGAAGCCGCGCACGACTTTGGCGTCACAGTGGCGGGTATTGTCTATCTTGGCTGGATCGGAGCGTACCTGCTGGACATGCGCAACCTTGGCAGTAATGAAATGGGCGTTTGGTGGCTCATGCTTGTCCTGCCGCTGGTCTGGGCGGCGGATACGGGCGGGTATTCAATTGGTGCGGTATACGGAAAACATAAAATGGCGCCGAGGCTCAGCCCCAAGAAAAGCTGGGAGGGGTATTTTGCGGGGATTTTCACCTCTGTTTTGGTCGGCGCATTTTTCGCTTACGCGTTTTCCTCAATGGGACCCCGACCCCTGGCTGGCTTCATCACCCCTGCGCGGGGCGGATTGCTCGGTCTTGTGATCGGCGCGCTTGCCCCGCTGGGTGACCTGGGCGAAAGCATGTTCAAACGTCAGAGCGGCATGAAAAACTCGAGCAATATCTTCCCCGGGCATGGCGGTTTTCTGGACCGTATTGACTCGTGGATCTGGGGCGCCGCCATCGGCTATTTCCTGATCCAATATTTCATTCTATAAAGGAGGCATATGGACATCACAAAGGATCCAACCAGAAACCTTGCGCTCGAACTTGTGCGCGTAACCGAGGCTGCGGCGCTGGCGGCAGGTCGCTTTATGGGACGCGGCGATAAGGAGGGGGCGGATGGGGCCGCAGTCAACGCGATGCGGATCGTCCTCCAGACCATTGACATGAACGGAGTCATCGTGATCGGCGAAGGGGAAAAGGACAATGCCCCGATGCTGTATAACGGTGAGAGTGTGGGCAACGGCTCAGGCGCGGACTTTGATGTTGCCGTGGACCCCATTGACGGCACCCGCCCCCTGGCATTTGGCCGCTCGAACTCGCTTGCGACGGTTGCCATCGCCCCGCGCGGCTCCATGTTCGACCCGGGACCGTTCGTGTATATGAACAAACTTGCCGTGGGACCCGAAGCCAAAGGTACGATCGACATCGAAAGACCGATCACGGAGAACCTCAAGGCGATCGCCAAGGCCAAACACAAAGATGTCGAAGACCTGACGACGATCATCCTCGACCGTGACCGCCACAAGGAGATGATCGCTGAGATCCGCAAAGCTGGTGCGCGTATCCGCCTGATCCCGGATGGCGACGTCGCCGCGGCATTGATGACCGCCTGGCCAGACTCCGGTGTGGATGTCCTGATCGGCATCGGCGGCACACCCGAAGGTGTGATCGCGGCCTGTGCATTGCGCGCGATGGGTGGGGAGATCCAGGGCAAGTTGTATGCGCGTGACGAGGATGAACTGCGCCGCGGACGCGATGCAGGCTATGACTTCGACAAGGTTCTCACCATGGACGATCTCGTGTCATCTGAGGACGTTTTCTTTACCGCCACCGGCATCACAGACGGTGAACTGCTTACAGGCGTTCGCTACTTTGGGGATAGTGCCAGTACCGACTCTCTTGTCGTCCGCGGCATGACCGGCACGGTCCGCCAGATCATTGCAACGCACCAGATCGACAAATTGCGGCAGTTGAGCGCGTTCAAATATTAGGAACTGTGTAGCGCTGACCGGCACTGCTTGACACTCTCTGACCTTAAGGTATAATCTCGCTCGCCTTCCTCGATAGCTCAATCGGCAGAGCGAGCGGCTGTTAACCGCTAGGTTCCTGGTTCGAAGTCCAGGTCGAGGAGCTAAAGACCCTCTAAAACGGGTCTTTTTTGTTTAATTGCCTGTAACTATTTCTAATTGACTCCCAGCTGGAAAAAGTAGTATAGTATATATGTCAATATCCGATATATACAGAATAGGAGTGATCCATGAATGCCCCAACTCGAATTTTTGGAATGCTGGTCTGGCTGGGCGGGTTGTTTGCGGCGGGCGCCGTTATCCTGGCGCTGACGGCCTCCCGCGTCGGGGAACACAGATCGAGCACCTATGGGTATGCCTACTTTTTGTTTCAGGAGGGGTGGGGCGGCGAGATCGGGATCGTGCCGCCCACTTTTTCCCTTCAGAGGACATACACCGTAACGGAGTACAACAAGGACGCGAAGCAGTATGAGGAGGTCCAGAAGACCGAGCGCTACAACCTTGTCCCGCAGTCGATCAACATCGATACCGACCTGGACTATGCGGAAAAGGTCCGCAGTCTGTTGGTCTTTAATGCGTTCGAAGTGCACAATCAGGAGACGTACGTCATCGTCAACAACACCGAATATGCGGGCGAACTGCAGGTGAAGGTGACCAAGCCTGAGAACGCGAATTTGTTGTACGACTATACCATTTCGATCCCCTCGAAAGGGAACCTCGTTGTCCGCCCGGTGATGGATGGGTCGGTTGCATTGCTCCCCAAAATGGATGCGGGTGAGCAGGTGGAGATCATCATCACATACTCGACCAAGGGCATGGATATTTATAAATACAACCTGTCAGCCTATCAAAATAACGTCATTCAGGGGCTTACGGCGGATATCAAGCTCAATACAAAGAATTACGCCATTTATCGGGAGGGTATTCCACATACCGAGGATGCCACCACCGACGGCGCGGTCCTGCGGTTCGATGTGAAGGATTTTTCCACCACCCAGGATATGGGTGTCGCGTTCCTCGAGAGACAAAGATACCTTGACCAGATCCAGAGCCTGATGAGGTACTCCCCGGTCTCGCTGGCTCTTCTCCTTGTGGTGGTCTTCATATTCTCGCAGATATTTGCCGTGAAGTTCAACCCCTTCCATTACCTCTTCCTTGGGATGATCGATGTCTTCTACTACCTGTTTGTCTCGTATCTCATACGGTACTTTGGCATCGTCCCAACTTTTGGGATCTCGATCGCGTTGACCGCTGCCATGTTCTACCTGTATGCCCCCAATGTGTTTGGCAAATGGTTCGCCTTCCGTGTTGTGGGTGTGTACCTGTTCCTGCTGACGGTCATCTTTTCGGTGATCTTCCTGATGCCCATCTTCCAGGGTATTCTCTTCGTGGTATTGATCTTCGTGATCTTCATGTCCATCATGGTCTTTGTAGGCCGTTCGGACATTTCCAAGTGGCCCATCGTGAGCGGATAAGGGCGTATAATCCGTCCAACCCACGAAAGGAGACTACACAGAAATGCAATTCTTCAGTTTCAATGACGCGATCCGTTTCAGGCTGGCAACCCAGCAGGAAGACACGAACGCCAAAGTGCAGGTGTTCGCCGGCGTGTTTTTCGGTGTGATCCTGCGCTGGATCTACACCATTGCAGTCGAAGTCATCAAAAACCAGACCCCCTGGGATTTTGGGACGTGGCCCACGATCATTGCCCGACTGGTGGTTGCCCTGGTCACGACCTTCTTTGTCTTCTCTGGTTACTGGCAGAAGATCAAGGACGTTCCGCCCAGTTGGCGGTTCTGGAATTCCCTTGCGTATGGGATCTCCATCGACGCCATCGTCGGTCCCTGGACGGTCTGATCGAATTACAGCGATCCAAAGGATAACCAATAAAAAAGAGAGAAGGCGCAACCTTCTCTCTTTTTGATTCCAGTGATAATTATTCGCTTTTCTTGGCAGTACTTTTCGATTCGGCCGACTTGCCTTCTTCCTTTTTCTCGACCTTGCTCTCACGCAACTCGCCACCCGAAGGCGACTTGTGATCGGTGGCATAGAATCCGGAGCCTTTGAAGATGATCTTGGTGGGAGTGATCACCCTTTTCACGGACTTCTTCCTGCACTCGGGGCAGGTCTTCAACGGCTGGTCGTGAAACGACTGGTGTTTCTCAAATTGGACACCACATGAATCACAGCGATAGGTATAAACGGGCATTGCTTTCTCCTTGCTTTCAAATGCGAAAGAATTATAGCGCGCCGTATGGGACGTGACAAGGGATGGGGCATAAGAGTTCTGTTAACGGACTCCGCTGTCGTAATGGACAACCAGTTGCGTGAACTTCCCTTCGTCCACTGTGAAGGCCTGTTCCCCGGCGAACGGAAATACATTTTCAGACTCTGGATGCAGGATGTAATTCCCCGGCTCGAGCGGAATCCTGAACCGGCCTTCCCCATCCGTCCGGACCTGGACGAGTCTTTCGCCCTCGAGGCTGTTGACGCTCAAAACAGCCTGGTACGTCGCATCCGGGCATTCCTGCCCAACCTGCACCACCGGGCAAATGGGACCGATGAATACCTGCCCCTCGATCCCGCTATTCGGCGGCGTGGACGGTTGGGCGGAACAGGTTGCCAGAATCAAGATCAAGACACCGATCGTAAATTGTATTTTCACTTCGCTCTCCTTTCCACATCTCACCGACTGATGGAGAGCTTGTTTTGTTCCCCGCTGGGGAACAGGCGTATTGAAGATGGGCAGGCAGGCTGGGACAGTTGAGTGGGTGGATGTCTCAGGGAGGTTAAAGTCGGTTTGGTGGTGACAGTGATCGGCGGGGGAAGAGGCGTTTTGTCCTAGAGCGGGTGGTTGAGATCCCAAATGATGCGCAGACCGTCGAGCGTGAGCCAGGGGGCGATGATCTGAATGACATCGGTTTCCTGCGCAACGATCTCTGCAAGCCCGCCTGTGGCAATGACCTTCATGCCAGGACCGAGCTCCTTGCGGAAACGTTCGACCATGCCTTCGACCATGCTGACATAACCAAACAACAAACCCGACTGCATGGCATGGACGGTATTGCTGCCGATGATGGAGGGAGGCCGTTGCAGGTCGATGCGCGGCAGTTTGGCGGCGTGCGTGAAAAGCGCTTCGGTGGCAAGGTTGATGCCGGCTGTGATCGCGCCGCCGAGGTATTCACCATCCTTTGTGATGGCATTGAAAGTGGTGGCTGTGCCGAAGTCAATGACGCAGGCGGGTCCCTTATAGATGAACATCACAGCGACCGCGTCCGCGATACGGTCGGCGCCGACGGCACGCGGGTCGTCATATCTCACTTTGATGCCCGTTTTGATCCCCACATCCACAATGAACGGTTCCTTGTCGAGATACTCGCGGCATGCCTGTACGACCCGGCTGGTCAGTTGCGGCACGACCGATGCAAGGCAGATGCCGGTCAGGTCCTTCGGCGAATGGTCAACATTTTGCAGCAACCCCTGGAACTGCAAGCCGTATTCGTCTGGCATGCGGGCATGGTCTGTGGCAAGCCGCCAGTGTGCGACCAGGTTGTTGCCATCATATAAACCAAGGGTGAGGTTGGTGTTGCCAATGTCAATGGTGAGGAGCATAGGATTACCCAAATAAAAAGAGGAACGACCTTCTGGATTTTACCACTCGTTCCTCTTTTACCATTATTGGAATTACTTTATCGGATGGCCTCGATGATCTCAGCGACCATGTCATACTTGTGGAACTGGGGCATGATGTACACGCCTCCCGCCCAAGCCTTGAACTGCTCCGCCAATTCGACCGCGATCTCCACCCCGGCTTTGCCTCCCTCCTCCCCGGCGGCTTCGATGCGCTTCCGCATATCATCCGGGATGAAAATACCCGGCACCTCATTGTGCAGGAAGTTTGCATGTCTGATACTCACAAGCGGAAGGATGCCCGCCAGGATCGGTTTGTTCAATTTCCCGTGTTTGGCTTCGTAGGCTTCCAGAATTTTGGGACCGTCACCCGGGTTGTAAACAGGCTGTGTCAGGAAAAAATCTGCGCCTGCCTTGACCTTGCGATGCAGGTTCTTGATCTCGTTGTCGATATCCGGCGGGCACAGGTTGAGCGCAGCACCGACAAAGAAATTCGTCGGCTGCCCGATACTGGTGCCTGAGTGATCCACACCTTCGTTAAACCCCTGTTGGATGAGTTTGATCAAGCCAGACGGGACAAGATCGTAGTTATCCATCGCTTCCGGGTAATCACCGATGGAGGTTGGGTCACCCATCACCACAAAGACGTTACGAATGCCGAGCGCGTGCGCGGCAAGCAGGTCGCCTTGTACGCGGAGCAGGTTGCGTCCGCGGGTGGGGAAGTGGAGCGTAGATCTCGACCCCCACCTGACGCTGCACCACATCACATACCGCCCAGGCAGACATGCGCATGCGCGCCATCGGGGAGTCGGCAACGTTGATCACGTCGGCTCCGGCGTCGGCTAGAAGCGAAGCGCCAGCCAGCAGTTTGTGAGTCGAGAGTCCGCGCGGCGGGTCCATTTCAACTGAGATGGCGAATCCGCCTGCGGTCAGTTTTTGCGCGAATTTTGTGGGTTGTTCCTGGGCAGTTTCAGCCAGTTCTTCTTGTGGAAGGATCTCGATCTGTGACTGATCTATTGGCGGGTTTGTATCCAGGGCCTTGCGCATCGCGGCGATATGCTGCGGGGTCGTTCCACAGCATCCACCCACTATGCCCGCGCCCGCCTCACGGAACGAAAGTGCATAATCTCCAAAATACTCGGCATCCGCGGGATACATGATGCGGCCGCCAACCTGTTCGGGCCAGCCCGCGTTCGGCTTCACCCAGAACTTCCCATCGGGAACGGCCTGGTTCATTTGCTTTAGGATGCGCAGTAATTGTGCGGGTCCGCCGGAGCAGTTGACGCCGATCACATCCGCCCCTGCTTCATTGAGGGCGCGTGCCACTTTTGCAGGATGATCCCCAAGCAGGGTGCGGTCATCGCGCGTGAACGTGACCGACGCCACGACAGGCAGATCACAGACTTCTCTCGCGGCTTTGATCGCTTCGCGGATCTCATAGATGTCGCTCATGGTTTCGATGACGATCAAGTCCGCACCTGCGTCAGCCAGCGCCCGAATCTGCTCGGCAAACGCCTCCCGCGCCTGCTCAAGCTGGACTCTGTCCATAGGGAGCGATCCTCACCCCCAGCGGACCAACATCCCCTGCGACCAGCACCTCCCTGAACGACGCAGCGACGACGCGCTTCGCCAATTCCACGCCTTTGTGGTTGATCTCCTTTACATCTTCCTGCAAACCATGTTTGGTGAGTTTGAAGCGGTTTGCCCCAAAGGTATTCGTGATGATCAATTGCGCGCCCGCTTCGATATACTCGCGGTGAATTTCCGCCACGGCAGCAGGATTGGTGAGGTTGAGTTCATCGAAGCATTTATCGAACCCCACACCGCGCGCGTGGAGCATGGTGCCCATCGCACCGTCGGCGAGGATGGTTTGTGAGGAAAGGAGGTTTAAGAATTTATTTTGATTCATCTTTTGCTCTATCTCATCAATTGCTCAACGCGTGACTCGCCGACGCTGTAATACTTCGCCTGCGAGTGGTGGACAATGATCGCCGCGGTGGATTGCTCGGGAATCAACTGATATGACGGACTAAGAGTGATTCCCAACTCTGTTGTGACAGCGGGCAGTAACTCAAAGATCTTCTTGTGGTCTTCCAGTTCGGGGATGGCGGGATAACCCCATGAATAACGCTTGCCTTGATTCTCGGGGATTCCCATTTCACGGCGGAGATGTTCGTGAAGGTAATTTGCTGTCGCTTCGGCGGTTTGAACACCGAGTCCGTGTGTGAAGTAGGCTTCGGTGTAATCATGCGCGGACTGGAGCCTGTCGAAGCGTTCACTGGCTTCCTGCCCGACCGTGACGACCTGGAAGGCGACCACATCCATTTGACCGGATTCAACCGAGGCATAGTAATCCGCTAAACAGAGATGCTCATCGTAAGGCTGGCGCGGGAAGGAGAGACGCATCAAGGCTTCATCGAGATTTGCGGGGTTGTAAATGATAAGATCATCACCATCGGCTTGGCAGGGGAAGAGACCATACACGCCCTGCGGATTGAGCCACTTCTCGCGCATGGCTTCGCGTTTCATCTTGTCGAGACGCGCATCGAATTCCGCTTTGAGCTTGTCCCATTCAGTGCCGTGGGTGTTCTTCGCGCCCCAAGAGAGGCGATAGAGTTCATTGATATTGAGATGTGTGAAGACGATCTCAAGCGGCATGTTCTTGACCACGCGCATACCGAACCTGGATGGTGGGAGGGTGAGAGGGGCAGGAACAATGTTCGAACGTTGGAAGGCTGGAGCGTTGACAAGTTTGGCGCTGGCGCGACCCAGTTCCATATCCGCTTCCCTGCGGACTTGTTCAAGAAGGAGGGGCTTGCGATTCGAGTCGATGAGTTGATCCATCGTCTCGAGACCTTCGAACGCATCCTTGCAGTAGAAAACGCCGGGATCATAGAAGTCTCCGCTTTCGGTTTGGAGGATGCGGCGTCCGAAGCGGCGGTTGATCGCCGCGCCGCCCACCAGCACGGGGATTTTGTGCCCGCGGCGTTGGAGTTCGTTGACGATGAGCGGCATTTGCTTGGATGTTGACACCAGTAATGCTGACAGCCCTATCGCGGTGGCGTTGACTTCGACAGCTTTGGTAATGATCGTCTCCGCAGGGACTTGCTTGCCGAGATCGATCACGGTGTAGCCGTTGTTGGCGAGAATGGTTTTGACGAGGTTCTTGCCTATGTCATGTACATCGCCATAGACGGTGGCGATGACGACCGTACCTTTGGTGACGCCTTCCATCTTTTCAAGATATTTTTCGAGATGGGCGACGGTCTTCTTCATCGCTTCAGCGGATTGGAGCACGAAGGGCAGGATCAATTCGCCCGCGCCGAATTTGTCGCCGACTTCTTTCATGGCGGGGAGCAGGACGTTGTTGAGGGTGTGGACGGCGACTTCATGTTTCGTTCGCAAGACCTCCGAGGTCTCGAAGACCTCGGAGGTCTCTCTGGTAATGATCTCATCAATATCCGCTTCGACGCCTTCCTTGTGGCGATGGACGATCTTCCAGTGCAGGCGCTGTTCAGGGGTCATGCCTTCGGTTGGGTCAACGAGTGTTGATTCGGTTGTCGGCGTGACCTTTTCGTAGTGTTCAATGTAACGTTGAAGGGCATCCTTGCGGCGATTGAAGAGCAGGTCTTCGCAGAGTTCTTTTTCTTCGGCGGGGATATCCGCATACGCGGTGATGTGAGCGGGATTCACGATCGCCATATCCAGACCCGCCTGGACGCAGTGATAGAGCATGACCGAGTTCAAAGGCGGGCGGGCTTGCGGAGCAAAACCAAATGACAAGTTGCTCACGCCGAGCGACGCCATAACGCCAGGTAATTCCTGTTTGATGAGGCGAATCCCTTCGATGGTTTCGATGGCGGAGTTGACGAATTCTTCGTCGCCTGTCGCCAGTGTAAAGGTCAGTGTATCGTAGACCAGGTCTTCGGGCTTGAGCCCGTGGTCGTCCACAGCGATGTCGTAGATGCGTTTGGCGACTTCCAGTTTTTTCTCGCGGGTCTTTGCCATGCCGTTTTCGTCAATCGTCAAAACGATGACAGCGGCGTTGTGGTCTTTGGCGAGTTTGAAAATCTTATCGGCTTTGTCGCGACCTGATTCGAGATGAGTTGAGTTGATGAGACAACGCCCAGGTGCGGTCTTGAGCGCGACTTCGAGAACATCGAGTTCGGTTGTGTCGATCACCAAAGGAACATCCACGCCCATTTCGAGTTTTTTGACGACCTTGCGCATGAGTTCCACTTCGTCGGGGCGTTCGGTGACGGCGCAGGAGATGTCGAGCGCATGCGCGCCGAATTCAACTTGTTCACGCGCGATCTCTAGGATCGAGTCGTAATCTTCTTCGAGCAGAAGGCGCTTGAACTTGCGCGAGCCCTGGGCGTTGAGACGTTCGCCGAGCAGGGTGGGGGCTGGGTCCTGTCGCATGGCAATGGCTGACATGGCAGAGGCAAGCTGAGGCGTAGAGTGAAGCGGTCGCTTGGGAGGCGGAGTCTGATTCAGCTTGTCAACCAGCAACTTAAGATGTTGAGGCGTCGTGCCACAACATCCCCCAACAATTGAAATATTATGTTTGGTCACGAACTCGTACATATCTTTTGCGAACGGTTCGGGCTCGAGCGGATACACGGCTTGAC
Source organism: uncultured Chloroflexia bacterium (assembly GCA_963718215.1). Lineage (GTDB taxonomy): Bacteria > Chloroflexota > Anaerolineae > Anaerolineales > Villigracilaceae > Defluviilinea. The sequence goes on along the minus strand of CAVQYK010000024.1, from coordinate 476,953 downwards.
CGTCGACATTGAGCGGCAGACCCGCGTTGGGGATGCACGAAACGGGCAGCGTGGAATTTTCGCCGAGGATGCGGATGGGCTCGCGCATGTGCTCGGGTCCGGTGGAACAGTTAAGACCGATGACGTCGATGCCCATGCCTTCAAGGATGGCGAGGGATGCGTTGATGTCGGTGCCGAGGAGCATGCGACCGGTCGTATCGAGCGTGACCTGAGCCTGGATCGGCAAATAGACTTGAGTCTCGTCGAAGGCTTTGTGGATGCCAATGATGGCGGCTTTGACTTCGAGAATGTCCTGCGAGGTTTCGATGAGGAGCAGGTCGACGCCGCCGCGGATCAGACCGACTGCCTGCTCGCGGAATGTATCCACGAGTTCGTCGAAGCTGACGTTGGAGAGTTCGGGGTCGTTGGTGGAGGGGAGCTTGCCCGATGGTCCGATGGAGCCAGCGACGAAACGGGGTTGGGGCGGACGGCCGTCCGCCCTTACACCGGAGTATTCATCTGCGAGGCGACGTGCAAGTTTTGCCGCGGTCTCGTTGATCTCGATGACGCGGTCACCCAGTTTGTACTCCGCCATCGTGATGCGGTTGGAACGGAAGGTGTCCGTTTCGAGCACGTCCACGCCGACCTCGAGGAAGGAGCGATGGACTTTTTCCACGGCTTGCGGGATACGAGATGACGAGGTAGTCGTTGCATCCGTTGTATTGTTCGCCGCCGAAATGTTCGGCAGTGAGGTTTTGCAGTTGCAGGCTGGTTCCCATCGCGCCATCGAAGACGAGGACTTTCTTTTCGAGGGCGTCGAGGTAGCGGCGGTTGGTGTATTTGCGATTTGTCATTAAGTTGGTTCTCCTAAAATTGATCCGCAGATTACGCGGATTGAACAGATTTTTCTTTTTCAAATAGATGTGGCGCGTATTGCTTGATTTGTCGTCCGAGTTCAGAATCACGCCAGTTTTCAGAAAAGCATGATAGTGGAACTATGGTTTTGTCCGTCCAAAAATTCATTGGGGTTGGTATTCCAAAATTCCCACCCCACCACTTTTTCACACGGACTTTGGAATTACCAACTAAAAGACATTCATGTTGAAAACCAAAACGCCAGTGCTTGGAGAGTTTTTCAACATCGCTCCAATGTACTTCAAAATTTATTCCTGGCGCAGAATATTCAACTCCTTTTTCAGAAATAGCTACGTGCTCAGTCCTTAACTTCTTGAGCAGAACATAAATGGCATATAACGCACAACCTAGAAAATAAAATTGAGCACAAACAAAATTTCTGGTGAAGTAAAGGAATAACCCCATGATGGCTATGAGTGGAATCATGCTGAATGCAAAATAATAATACTTGGAACGGTTCGTCAAAAAATAACTATTCATCTAATTTTCTCTTGCATTATTTCACATCTGGCGGCAAAGTCGCCTTCCCCGCGGGCGACATCCTGCCTTCGGCGATCATCTTGCGGGCGCGATCCTTGTTCGTGTTGGTCCAGTTCGATTTTGGTTTGCGCGGGGAGAAGCGCAGGGCATAGCGTTCCGCGTCCATGCCTTTTTCGATGCTATCGATCCAGCCGAAGCAGATGGCTTCCTCCACCGCCTCCACATAATCAATGGACGGTTTCTTCGTGGCCTTTTTATACTGAATCAACCAAATCTCTTTCTTGGTTTGATGATTCTCGATCAGCCACTTGCGGAAGTCATCGCGGTCTGTCACATAAAGTGTTTCGCCGATCTCCATGCTTCCTCCGTAACAATAAAAAAACCTCTCACAATGAGAGGCGACATCAATCGAAGCCATCTCTCATCTCCCGGACATTTGTCCGCCGAAGTTGGCACCTTCTTTAGCTGTCAGCTTTTAGCGATTAGCGTATAGTTCGCTGATCGCTAACGGCTAGTTGCTAACCGCTAACGGGTTGCCGAAGCGTCATCGGGTCGGTCCCTCAGCTTCTCTGGATGAGTAAATCCGTAAATTGTTCCCGCTTTATAACATGATGGGGGAGCGATGTCAAATAAAAATTGGCTTGACATTGGATGACTTCAAAAGTAGACTCTCGGATAAGGAAATACTTAATCGAAATGAGAAAAGTAGAACCGATCAGTTCGTTTGACAAGATCAAGCTGTTGGCGGATTCCCGCCGCATGGACATTCTCCGCCTGCTGATGGCTTCCCCCGCCACGCTCACGCATCTCGCGCGGACCCTGAAACAGTCTCCCGCATGGATTCGTCACCACATCCTCGCGCTCGAGTTTGCGGACCTGATCGAAGTGGGTCAAGTCCGCAAAACGGGCAAGGTGACAGAGAAGTTCTATCGCGCCAAGGCGGACGCGTTATTCTTGCAAGAAATCATTCTCCCAAAAACGAAAAAGCCTGCCGTCATCTTCTCAGGCAGTCATGATCTTGCGTTGGAAGGGATCGCCGAACACCTTGAAAAGCATGTCACTTTGTTGAGCATGCCCGTCGGCTCGCTGGATGGACTTGTGAACCTCCGTCAGGGACTTTGCCAGATCAGCGGCTCGCATCTTTTGGACGTAACGGGGGAGTACAACACGCCCTTTGTCCGCCACCTCTTCCCTGACCGTGACGTGGAGATCGTCACACTGGCGCATCGCACGCAGGGATTGATGTTGGCAGAGGGGAACCCAAAGGGGATAAAGCGAATCGGGGATGTTGCCAGGCCCAATGTCCGATTTGTGAACCGTAATGCGGGGTCGGGAACACGTCTATGGTTCGACGCTGAGATCCGCAAACTTAAAATCCCATCTGAAAACATCAATGGTTACGACAAGGCAGTGAAGACGCACACCGAAGCCGCGGATCTGATCGTCGGCAACAAGGCAGATGCGGCGCTCGGTCTGCAAGCTGCGGCGCACCAGCATGGGCTCGACTTCATCCCGTTGTTCGAGGAACGCTACGACCTGGTCCTGCCGCGGGAGAACGAAGAAACCCTCGTGCCCCTTCTGGAGTATCTGCAGACTTCAGCCTTTCGCAATTCACTCATATCACTTACAGGCTATAACACCGCCCACAGCGGTGAACAAATCCCTTTTTAGAGAAAATGACCGATGGCTAAAAGATTGCTTCATGTGCTTTTTGTTTTAGGTCTGTTCCTTGCTGCCTGTTCATCAACCCAACCAAATGCCGATGGACCCAAAACACCGCAGGCGCTCCAGCCCACCGCGGTCTCCACTGCATTGTTCCAAATCGTCAAAGCTGACGGCACAAGATTTGATGTAACTCTCGATGCACTCAAAACATTACCGCTGGCACAAGTCACAGCTGAAGGCAAGGTGGAGGAAGGCCCCTATCTTCGTGATGTATTGGCTTTGGCAGGCGTTACTGAATTCACAGAAGTCACGCTGACTGGCAGTTCCAATCCTGTTACATTGACCTTTGAACAAGTGGATGAAAACACCATTCTCGACTTCAACAATCATGGAACGATGAAGTTATCTTCCATGTACATCCCGAAAGCCGAGTGGACAAAAGATGTCGCGGAGATCACAGTGAAATGAAGCGTTACCTGATCGGGATCGACGATACCGATAATCTGGAAACACGCGGCACCGGGCATCGCGTCCGTCAACTTGCGGACTGGCTCGCCGAGAACCATTTGGCTGAACCCAAGGGTATTACACGCCATCAATTACTGGTCGATCCGCAAATCCCCTACACGTCCCACAATAGTTCCGCCTGTTTGGCCATCGTGACCGATGATGTGGATGGTGTTTGGGATGCTGCCCGCGAATTTCTGATGCTCTCCAGCGCGCCCGGTTCAGATGTCGGTTTGTGCATCGGAGCTTGGGACAACATCAATGATGAAGTATTGTCTTTTGGTCGCCGTGCAAAGGTTGAGGTGTTGACGATGCCCAAAGCCCGTCAAACAGCCTCAGGGTCCAAGATCAGATGCGAGGGGTTGACCGGGACAGGCGGGGGGATCATCGGCGCGCTGGCGGGAGTCGGTCTGCATCGTGATGGGAATGATGGTCGCTTTTTGTGGCTCCCTGGTCTGCGAGAGTTAAAGGGGAAATATCCAATTGAGGAAGTGATCGCGAAAGCTCATGTTGAACGTGTTTGCACGCTGGAAAAGGATGAGCTTTCGTTTGAAATCGTTGTTGATGTCGGTGAATGGGTGCGTCCCGTTTTGCGTGACGGTAAATCAACACTTTATGTGGAGGAGCAAAATCATGAATGGCATATTATCTCAAAAGACCACATCAAGAACCTATCTAACTGATTGGGAGTTGAAGTGGTGGGAAGCCCTGCTCCTGCTTGGCAGCGGCGTTCTTGCGGTAGTGTTGCATCGCTCATTCGACACGTCACTGGGATTGCCGGGTCATCACGGCCTTGAATGGATGGCCTTGATGGTCATAGGGCGCGCCTCCTCGCGTTTTCGCGGAGCAGGCACACTGACCGGCATTGGCGCAGCGCTTGCCTCAACCGTGCCATTCCTTCAGGGTGGGAATCCGTTCGCGTGGCTCTTTTATCTTTTGCCCGGGTTCGTGATGGATTTTGCATTTCGTTATTTCCCCGGCGTTACGAACAAAGTGTGGTTCATGGTCTTGCTTGGCGGTCTGGCGCATGTGACAAAACCGATCGGGCAACTCACGATGAACTTGATCACGGGCTGGCCGTTCGGCTCGTTCCGTTATGGAGTCCTTTATCCGTTTGCCAGCCATTTGCTTTTTGGAATGATCGGTGGATTGGTCGGCGGGTTGATCGTGCTGGGTATCCAGCACTATTCCAAAAAAACTGACAGCTGATGTCCATTGAAAATTTCAGACCTTCTCCATACATCGAAAATAACGGGTGTTTGCATGCCCGCGTAAAAACAAGGAGAATTGTATGAAACTGTATCTGCGTTTGATCCTGAGCGGTGCACTTTTACTTGCGCTGACGGCTGTATTTGCTGCCTGCTCGGCGGGGTCGCCAACCGAAGCCGCACCTGTTGTGGAAGCGACAGAAGCCGTGGTTGAAGAAATACCCGCTCCAACGGAATCCGTACCTGTGTTGGAGATCGTTGGTCCAGGTCAAACCATTTCCCTGACCATGGAGGAATTGAAGGCTCTGCCGGTAACGGAGGGGTACGCTGGCATCAAGAGCAGTACCGGTAAGATCACACCGCCGGTCCCGTTCAAAGGTGTGGCGTTGAAAGACCTGACTGAACTCACAGGTGGCATGGACGAAACGACCGGCTTCAACGTGGTCGCGGAGGATGGCTACAGCATCACCTTTTCCTTCGATCAGATCCAGAACGGCTCGTTCATTGCCTACGACCCGGCAACCGGTAACGAACTCAAGAACCCTGTTGAACTGACTGCCATCCTCGCCTATGAAGCGAACGGCAAGTCTTTCGACCCCAAAGAGGATGGCACCCTGCGCCTCGCCATCATAAGCCCGGAGTTGAATCAAGTCACCGATGGGCATTGGTCTGTCAAATGGGTGAACAAACTCGAGGCGAAGAGTCTGGGTGAGGAATGGGTCTTACATGCCTTGGGCGGCATCGACAAGACCATTGACCGCGCCAGCATCGAGTTGTGCGGCGCACCGCAATGTCACGGCACAGCATGGACGGACGACAAGGCCCAGCAGTGGGTGGGTGTGCCGCTCTGGCTGTTGGTCGGTTCGGTGGATGACGAGGTCGAGCACGAAGGTCCGGCCTTCAACGATGCGCTAGCCGATGCAGGCTATACCGTGGACGTCATTGCCGGTGACGGGTACACGGTCACGTTCGACGCGGCGCGCATCAAACGCAATGACAACATCATCGCGGCATACAAGGTCAATGAGAACCCGCTGCCCGATGAGTATTTCCCCCTGCGGTTGGTCGGCACGGATCTACAGAAGAATGAGACGATCGGCATGGTCGCTGAGATCAAGGTGGGCGTGGAACCTGTTGCGGTTGCTGAAGAATCAACAGAAGCGGTTGTCCCGCCAGCGGAGGTGACAGGAAGCCTGGTCATCGTCGGTGCGGTGAGTCAGCCGATGGGCTTTATGGAAGCGGACCTGCGCGCGATGGAAGTGTTGACGATCAATGCTGAACATCCCAAGAACGGCAAACAGGATTTCGAAGGCGTTTCTTTGAATGCCCTGCTCGACCTGGCTGGCGTGACGGAAGGAGCGACCACGCTGGCCATCACCGCTTCGGATGGGTATTCGACAGAGATTAGCCTTGATGAGGTGCGTGCCTGCACAGATTGTCTGCTTGGTTTCACCAACACGCTCGAAAAGTTCAAGATGGTCATGCCCAACCTGCCCAGCGGAGCGTGGGTCAAGGATGTGGTCAAGTTGGAAGTGAAATAGATCGCAACAGTCGACAGTCACATGCCCTGTGAAGGTGACTGTCGACTGAAACTTCGTGATGCGAAAAACTTTTGTCGTCGTATTGGTCTTGTCCCTGCTTGGGCTGGCGCTCGGCTCGTGTTCCAGTCAACAGGCTGGGGCGGGGGATGATGCGGAAACGCCGGTGGAGAAGACCCCGCTTTCGGTGTTCGCCGCGGGGAGTCTCATCCTCCCGTTTGCAGAGGTCGAGCGGGTGTTCGAGGCGAAGTATCCGAACATCGATGTGCAGGCGGAGTATCACGGCTCTATTCAGGTTATCCGCCATGCGACAGAACTGCACGAATTGATCGATGTTGTGGTAACGGCGGACGCCTCGCTCATCCCAATGCTGATGTATGAGAGCCGCGTGCCGGAGACGAACGAGCCATACGCCGATTGGTATATCCGCTTTGCGAGCAATCACCTTGCGCTAGCGTATGGTGAGGGGAGCAAATATGCCGACGAGATCAACGCCCAGAATTGGGCGGAGGTGATCGCCCGACCTGATGTGAAGACCGGCATTGCCGACCCGCGTTTCGATGCCTCTGGTTACCGCGCGTTGATGGCGTTCGCGCTGACCGAAATGGCGAATGGAGAGTACGGTTCGTTCGGCCCGATGTTCGACGGGCAGTTCTCGTTTCCAGTGACGATCTTTCGCGGTGATGACTTGACGACCATCACCGTGCCGGAGATTTTGGAAACGAAAGCGGGATCGCACATCGTCCTGCGCGGCGGGAGCATTCAGTTGATCGCCCTGCTTGAATTGGGCGATCTGGATTACGCCTTTGAATATGAAAGCGTCATCCAGCAACATAAGTTGAAAATGGTGAAGTTGCCCGCTGAAGTGAATTTGGGCGAGCCTGATTTTGAGACCTTTTACAACCAAGTGCAGGTGGATCTGGACTTCCAGCGTTTTGCCTCAGTCAAGCCGCAATTCCGCGGCGAGCGCATTGGGTACGGTGTGACCATTCCTGCCGGTGCGCAATATCCCGAGGAGGCATCCCTGTTCATCGCATTTTTATTGAGCGATGAAGGACGCGCTGTGATGGAAGTGAATTACCACCCCATGTTCGATGTCTTTTCCGCGGATGGTTATGAAAACCTGCCATCGAGCCTGCAAACGCTCACGGTTCCGCTGGAGTAGCGTGAAAAAACGGAACTTGTTCTTTAACATCATTTTTTCCATGCTGGGCGGGATGCTGTTGCTCTTCATCGTCCTCCCATTGATCAGCATCCTGCTCGGCTCCACGCCCCAGACCTTGTGGCTGGCACTGACCGACCCGGAAGTCTTGCGTTCCATCGGCCTGACCTTCGGTGCGGCGGCGGTTGCCACGATGCTGGCAATCTTTACCGGTGTGCCGCTGGCGTTCCTGCTGGCGCGCAGAAAATTCCCCAGCAAACGCCTGGTGGAAGCGTTGGTCAACTTGCCCATCGTGATTCCGCACACCGCCGCCGGGGTTGCACTTCTGCTCGTCTTTGGCAGGCGCGGCTTGCTCGGTCAGTGGCTGACACCGCTTGGCATTGCCTTTACCGACAATTTCTCCGGCATCGTCGTTGGCATGTTGTTCGTCAGCCTGCCGTTTCTGGTGAACCTCAGCCGCGAATCATTTGCGCTCGTGGATGAAGAACTCGAACGGGTGGCGTTGATAGATGGAGCATCCCCGTGGCAGGCGTTCTGGTATGTATCGCTTCCACAAGCGTGGCGCGGGGTACTGGCAGGCGCGTTGATGATGTGGGCACGCGGCATCAGTGAATTTGGCGCTGTGGTCATCCTTGCCTACCATCCCAAGATCGTGCCGGTGCTGGTGTTCGAACGCTTCGAGGGGTTTGGTCTCGTTGCCGCACAGCCTGTTGCGGCACTGTTGGTACTGGTCGCATTGGCAACGTTCATCTTTTTGCGGTTGTCTCTGCTCAAAGAGAGCAGCGAGTGAATTTGAAAGGAGAAAAATCATGAAACTCAGCGCGCGTAATCTGTTGAAGGGAAAAATCCTGAAAGTCATCAAAGGAGCTGTCAACTCCGAAGTGACCATCGAACTGCCCGGCGGTGAACAACTTGTTTCCATCATCACCAACGCCTCGGTCAAATCGCTGGGGCTGAAAAAGGGCAAGGCGGCGTATGCCGTCATCAAGGCGTCCAACATCATGGTCGCCGTGGACGAATAGTCCCATTGTATTTGGCTGTATCCCGCAGAATTATTATTGCGGAAAGCAAATCACTTTACGAAAGAAGGAGAATTGAAACATGTCACGCACGACTAAATTTATCTTGTTCATGGGCTTGATCCTGTCACTGGCGTTATCCGCCTGCGGATCACCCGCCCCGACTGAGGCTCCGGCTGCCGAAGCTCCTGTTGCCACCGACGCCCCTGTCGCAACCGAAGCGCCAGCCGCTGAAGTGGCGTTGAAGGTCACCGGTAATGTCGCCAGTGAACAGGCTTGGACCGAGGATGAGGTCAAAGCCATGACCACGCTTGATGTGGAAGCCACCAACAAGAATGGTGAGACATCCACCTACACCGGCGTGTTGATCTCCGACCTGCTGGCGATGGCGGAACCGAATGCCGATGCCAATACCGTGATCTTTGTGGCAGATGATGGTTTTACCGCCGAGATCAGCCTCGAAGAAGTGACCGCCTGCACAGACTGCATCGTGTCCTTCCGCGATAAGGGTGGTTTCAGCACTGTCCTTCCCGCATACCCTGGAAAACTTCAGGTTAAGGGCGTGATCGAAATTCAAGTGGCGACCGTTGCTGCAGCCGCGCCAGAACCTCCCGCCAACCCCACATTGATCCTCGCAACGACCACCTCCACGCAGGATTCGGGTCTGCTCGATGTGTTGGTGCCGATTTTCCAGGAACAGACCGGCTACACGGTCCAGACCATTGCCGTCGGTTCGGGGGAAGCCATGAAGATGGGTGAGGAAGGCAATGCCGATGTCCTGCTTGTCCACGCGCCGTCATCCGAAGTGACATTCATGGATGCGGGCAATGGCAAGGACCGCTTCCTGGTTATGCACAATGACTTTATCATCGTCGGTCCCGCCGCCGACCCGGCTGGCATCGAAGGCATGGCGACCGCCAGGGAAGCCTTTGCCGCCATCTTCAATGCCGGCGCCGCTTTTATCACCCGCGGCGACGACTCCGGCACCCACAAAAAGGAACTTGCCTTGTGGAAGTCCGCCGAACTTGATCCTGCCGGCCAGGCTTGGTACATCGAAACCGGCCAAGGCATGGGTGCTTCGATGATCGTTGCGTCGGAAAAGGAAGCCTATATCCTCACCGACCGCGCCACCTATCTTGCCAACAAGGATAACTATCAACTCGGGCTCCTTGTCGAAGGCGATAAAAGCCTTTTGAATGTGTATCATGTCATCACCGTCAACCCGGATAAGTGGCCCAAAGTCAATTATGAAGGCGCACTGGCATTTTCGAACTTCATGATCGACCCCGCCACCCAGGAAGTTATCGGCCAATTTGGCGTGGATAAATTCGGCGCCCCGCTGTTCTTCCCCGACGCCGATAAAACCGACGCCGATCTCGGCTTGTAGCAACCGGCTCTTAATTGCACAGACAAGCAGGCGCATTGTTTACCTTTGTATGTGCCTGCTTGTCTACTTTATACTTACGTTATGCTATTCAACCCTGAAGTCTGGCAAATTACCTCGCTTTCCCTGCAAGTCTCTGGGATTGCCACTGCCATCAGCCTGTTGATTGGTTTGCCGCTTGGCACCTGGCTGGCGCTTGGCAACTTCCGCGGACGTTCGTTTATTCTTAGTGTTGTCAATACCGGCATGGCCCTTCCGCCCGTCGTTGTCGGTCTTGTCGTTGCGATGACGCTCTGGCGAAGCGGTCTACTGGGGGATTGGAAGTTGATCTACACCCCTTGGGCGATCATTATCGCGCAGACGGTCATCTCCGCGCCGGTTGTGACGGGATTGACTGCCGCGGCGCTGGAAGCTTTGGATCCGCGACTACAACAACAACTTCTGGGACTCGGCGCCTCACGCGGACAAATGATCTGGTACCTGTGGCGGGAAGCCCGGTTGCCGCTTTTAGCCGCTTTGATGGCGGGCTTTGGTTCCGTCATCTCGGAAGTGGGCGCATCCATGATGGTGGGAGGCAACATCCGCGGGCAGACGCGTGTGTTGACGACAGCCATCGTCCTCGAAACGAGCAAGGGCGAGTTTGACCGTGCGCTGGCTTTGAGCGCCTTGTTGCTTGTCATTACGTACCTGATCAACCTTGCATTGACGTGGATCCAGCAGAAGGGACGCAGGGCAGATCACGGATCCGCCTGGCGGCGATGAGCATGATCCAAATACGCGACCTTCTCATCCAGCGCGGCGGGCGTAACACACTCGAAGTTGATGCGCTTGATATTCAACGCGGCGAAACCCTGACCGTCGTCGGTCCGAATGGCGCAGGGAAGAGCACGCTCCTGCTGGCTTTGGCGCACCTGCTCAAACCTGCGCGCGGCGACATCCAGTTCGAGGGGAGATCCGTGAGTTGATGGAACGACCTGGAATACCGTCGGAAGATCTCCTTTGTGTTCCAGGCTCCCTTGCTGATGGATATGACCGTGGAGCAGAATGTCGCTTTGGGATTGAAGTTTCGCGGAGTCTCCGAAGGATGAGACTCAGGAGCGGGTGGGTAAGTGGATTCAGGCTTTGGGGATAGAGTCGCTTTCGAAGCGCAGAGCCAGCCAGTTGTCGGGCGGGGAGGCGCAGCGGGTCAGTCTGGCGCGGGCGTTCGTACTGGAACCGGAACTGCTCCTGCTCGATGAGCCTTTTGTGGCGCTCGATCCGCCAACGCACGCAAAACTGCTTGATGATCTATCCAATATCCTGAAACAGGACCATCGTACAGCGGTCTTTGTCACACATAATTTGCGCGAAGCGGCGATGGTAGGTCATCGCATTGCGGTGGTAGTCGGGGGCGTGTTGCGGCAGGTGGGAACGGCGAAGCAGATCAAGTCGCACCCTGCGGATGAAACAGTGCGGGCGTTTTTGCAGGAATTGCCTCAATGATATAATCTCCCAAACCACTTTGGAGAGAAGTATGCTGAAAATCGAGATCGTTTACTGCGCGGTCTGACACTATACAGGCCGGGCCGTGAGCCTAATGGATGAATTGCTTAAGAACTACGAGCATGTGATCGAGACGATCACGCTCGTGCCTTCGGATGGCGGTAAATTCGAAATTACTGTGAATGGCAATTTGCTGTTCTCGAAATCGGAATTGCACCGCCATGCCGAACCCGGGGAAGTTTTGGGGTTGGTGAGGAAGTTGGTTGGTGAATAATGATTAGTCAGTAGCCCAGTGCAAGTCGGAGAGCACAGAGAAAACCTATTGAAAATTTCCGGGGCTCTGTGTCTCAGATGGTCTGGAAGTTCTGTGGCGTTGAATTTTTTTGATGGAGGCAGGTTTGATGTCCAAAAAAGGACGTGTATTTTCGGGGGCCCGGCCGACGGGTCGGCAGCATTTGGGGAACTATCTTGGTGCGATCCAGAACTATGTTGCATTGCAGGACGACTACGATTGTGTGTATTGCATCGTGGACGTCCACGCGTTGACCACCGTGGAAACGACGCAGGAATTGCGTCAGAACACGTTTGAAATGGCGATCGACTGGCTGGCGGCGGGAATCCGCCCTGAGGAGTCGATCCTTTTTGTGCAGTCGCATGTCCCTGAAGTGATGGAACTGCACACGTATCTTTCGATGGTCACAGCGATCGGCAAATTGACCGACCTGCCGACGTTCAAGGAAAAAGTCGCGCAACAGCCGGATAATGTGAACTACGGCCTGCTGGGCTATCCCGTTTTGATGACGGCGGACATCGTTCTCTACAAAACGGATGTTGTCCCTGTTGGCATCGACCAGGCTCCACACCTTGAGTTTGCGCGTGAGATCGTACGATCGTTCAACTATCGTTACAACACGAAAGTTTTGGTCGAGCCTCAGGTCAAGCACACGGAAATACTCAAAGTTCTGGGCACGGACGGCAAAGCCAAGATGAGCAAAAGTTTGAACAATCACATCGAACTTGCCTCCACGCCTGAAGAGACCGCCGCCCGCGTCAGGGACATGGTCACCGACCCGGCGCGCATGAAACGCACCGACCCGGGCAACCCGGACATCTGCAACGTCTTCTCGATGCACAAGATCTTCTCTCCCGCCGAGGAAGTGGAGATGATCAACAGGGAATGCCGCGTGGCTGGAATCGGCTGCGTGGACTGCAAAAAGCGCTTTGCCGCGAACTTGAACAAGAATCTCGAACCGTTCCGCGCCAAACGCGCCGAACTGGAAGCAAAGCCCGATTATGTCAATGATGTGCTGAATGATGGCGCAAAACGCGCCCGCGTCATCGCGCAAAAGACGATGTCGGAAGTACGCGAGGCAATCCAGTTGCCGTAAAACCCTTAAACCGACAAAGGACACGAAGGACACAAAGGCTTAAAGCCTTCTACCGGGAATCCTTCGTGACCTTTGTGTCCTTCGTGGTGGATGAATGCGTGCTTTAATTCAGCGAGTTTCCAGAGCCAGCGTGACCGTGGACGAACAGACCATTTCCAAAATTGGAAGGGGTCTGTTGATTTTGTTGGGCATCGGTCATGACGATGGGGAGGAACAGGCTGGGTTTCTTGCTGAGAAGGTCGCCAATCTGCGCATCTTTGAAGATGAACAGGGGAAAACAAATCTATCCATTCTCGATGTGAAAGGTGAAGCGATCGTCGTTTCGCAGTTCACGCTGTATGCAGACACCCGCAAGGGACGACGCCCCTCGTTCACAGATGCAGCCCTGCCCGAAGTCGCTGAACCGCTGGTAAACCGCTTCGTAGAACTCCTGCGCGGACACGGCGTCCCGACGCAGACCGGTCAATTCGGCGCGCACATGGAAGTGGAGATCCACAACGATGGACCGGTCACGGTATGGCTCGAGAAATAACGAAACCAAACGCTTTTCAAAGATTGTTGCATCGCTTCGTGATGATCCGTCCGGTAACAGCTTTTTTCGCGCCCTGGATCCATCGGCTGGATAAATCCATGCTGGAACTTACCAAAGGAAAACATTCTGCCGCCGAGATATTGGGCTGGCCCATTGTTGAGATCACGACCATCGGTGCGAAATCCGATTTGCCGCGCACCATTCCGTTGATTGGGGTGGTTGAAGGCGAGCGGATCGCCCTCATCGCATCCAGTTTTGGGCGCGAGCATAACCCGGGCTGGTATTACAACTTAAAAAAGCATTCCGAATGTGAAGTGTTATTCAACGGCAGATCAGGGAAATATATTGCCCGTGAACTCGAAGGGGACGATTACGACCACTATTGGCAGTTGGCGGTCTCGTATTACGCAGGATATGAGAAGTATAAGGAACAAGCCGCCCACCGACACATCCCGGTCATGTTGTTGGAGCCAAAAAAGTAGACACTGGATTCCACAACGCCGCATCCACCTGCACCGCCAGCGCGCCGACCGAGAGCATCGCGTCGGCGTTTTCTTTTGTCCACACCCCGCCCGCGCCGATGATGGGGATGTCCCAGTTTGGCGGCATTGCGGACAGCGTCGAATGCCTGCGGGAACAGGGATGGACCATACAACCTGCCCGGATACCACCGATTTTGACCTGCTCACCTGTGACCCTCTCGGCGACCCGATACTGACCGCCTCAGCCCCCGCCTGAACCAGCTTCGGTCCAAGCGACAGCACCTGCTCGACCGGCAGGGAAAAGATCAACGGCAGTTCGCCCAGACACATTTCAAGCGTCAAAAGGATGATGTCGTCTGCCAGCAGGGGAGCGAAGCCGAGTTCCACTGCCATCACATTCTCGATCTCCTCCAGCATCCGCACCATGGACCGGGTCTCTTCGGGGCGGTCAGCCATGAGGTGGACGATGACCGGGAGGTCTGATTTGTCCCATTTCGAGGCGTATTTACGGATTCCCGCGCTGAGACCGGGGTTCGGCAGTCCTGTGTGGAGCAGGAATCCACCCGGGTATTCGATCACTGCCGGTTGGGAAGTCGGCAGGCGCGGACGCAGGGAGAACGGGTTGGTCACGAACGCGCCGAACTGGTCGAGAACTCCGAGGTCTTTGAGACCTCGGAGTTCTGGGAAGAATCCCAACGATCCCGCCGCGTTCATGAGAGGTTTACTGAAGTACAGGTCGCGTTTCATTTTGAACAATGATACATCGTCAATAGCGGCGTCCACTGTTTTGTGAACTTGAAACCACGTGATTGCAGATATTCTTCCATTGCCTTCAGCCCAAAATCGGTGTTCGGGTGCCCCCAGCGGAAGAAGAAATCGAAGAATTTGATGTCCAGCCCGCGCGGTTCTTCGAGAAAGAGACTGCCGCCCGGCTTGAGCACGCGCGCAATCTCGTCGAGCGTTTTACGCCACTCAGGTATGTGATGCAGGACGCCGAAGATGATGACTATGTCCCTGCTCGCATTCGCAAATTGACCAAGGTCGGCCGCGTCCTGAACGATGAATTTGTATTGGGGATAATTTCGTTGCGCGATCTCGACCTGTTCTTCCATCACATCCAGGCCGATATAACTTTTCGGTCCGAGTTGATTGAGCAAATGACCGCCATAGCCGTTGCCACAGCCAATTTCAAGAACGTCCTTATCTTTTACATCCAGACCAAGCCGTTGGAACATGGGCAGTTCGAAGTGTTGATGTCCCCACCTGCGCCACCACGTATTCATCGCACGGAATTCGATGTCGGAAAGTTTCATGGTGAGATTTTACACCCAATATAAAACTCTCCCGAAGGTTTCAAACCTTCGGGAGGTTCGGATGTTTACGCCGTTTCCATGAAGCCCATGGCTTGCAGCATATCTTCGTTGCTGCTGAACTTGAAGGCTTCGAGTCCGCGCTTTTGGGCTTCGGCTGTCTCTGCAGCCTCCAGTTTCCGCACATCGTCTTTCATGATGATCGGTTTGCCCAGGCTTCTCATCTTTTCAAGCAGAAGATCCATTTTCACTTCGACGGGCTGTTTGGTTTGCAAATACTGCCAGACCGCCTTTGACGCGCTCGTGCCGTCCTTGCGGGCATACCCCACCAACCCCGAACTGGCTTTGCGCGACCAGCCGCCGACAAACACATCTTCAAACGGGGTTTCGAACGAGTTGCCCTTCAATCGGATATCTTGGATTCTCGCTCTTGACGAACTCATTCCACTCGACGGGCAGACCGAACAACTCATCCACCTTGTCACCGATGGCAAAGACAACCGTCTCAACCTCAAGCCGACGCTTGTTCCCGGTTCCCCGGGCCTTTGTGTCACCGTCTTTTGCAACGAGGATGTTGTCCTCGATCTCGACCTGCGTCAGGTTGCCGTCAGCATCCCCAAGCATCTGCACGGGAGAGGCAAGGAACTCGAAGCGGAACCTGGTATCGGAGACTTTGGTCAAGCCTTTCGGGAGGGCTTCCATGATCGAGGCCCGGGCAGTGACCGGGTCCTGATTGACCGCCTGCATGATGGGGGTCACGCGCTCGATCTCAGCATCCAATGCCGCCTGATCGAGATTGGCGATCACGTACTCCATTTCCTTCTTGTCGAACTTTACTTCGGCAGGACCGCGCCGCACGATTGCGATCACCTCGTCCACTTTTTCATCCCGGACAAGGTAGTGCGCGATGTCGAGCATTACATTCCCCGCGCCGATGACAGCGCAACGCTTTCCAAAACGGAACGGTTTCTGGCTGTAGGGGGGGAGTTGGTTGTAAAAATAGACCACGTCTTTGGCGTGATAGACACCAATCAGGTTCTCGCCGGGCAAACCAAGCCATTTGGTTCCCTGCGCCCCCGCAGTGACAAGAATGGACTGGAAACCGAGCGCGCGCAAATCATCGAGGGTCAGGTCACCCTGTTCGCCGACGGTCACATTTCCAAAATAATCCAGGTTGGGCAGGTCGAGCACTTGACGGAACTGTTTGCGCAAGCCGATCTTCATGGTGTGTTTGCTGGGGTAGATGCCGTATTCTGCAAGCCCTCCGGGTTTGATGTCGCGGTTGAAAACGGCCACGCGCGCGCCCTGGTTGGCAAGTTCGCGTGCGCCGAATAATCCTGCAGGTCCTGCGCCGACAACGGCGACGAAGTATTGATTGGTCACAGTGCCTCCTTGAAGTGTGGCAATTATTTTAGACAAAAACTGTCAGATTATAGTCTCAATGCTAGACCTTCACAAGCCAAAATGGTTACATGGACTGATGAGTGGGTATGGAGAGCGCCTCTGCTCTGGTCTTCCTATTATTGTAGGGAAAAACAAGCCGTATTTCAAGTGAAAAATGTCACAACATGCGATATTGCCCGGAATGCGATAGCCAGTACAGAAGAACATCCAATTGTCGAGGCGGGGCACCTTCTCATTACCCCGGGAATGCAGCAAACAGGGAAGTCGTTTCCTCCAAAATGGATACTCTATGTTAAGATTAACCACCTGTTATGGAGGTCGTATGTCACAGCTTGAACCACAATCGAATGAACCCAGCAAGTTGAAAAAGCTCCTGGCCGGTGAAGATGGCGAGGATGCATCCCCCCTGTCACGTTTGCCGCGTGGGGCGTCTGAGGCGCTTCCAAAGAACACCGAGAAGCCTGTTCCTGCTGCCAATCCCAAACAGGAACAGCCCAGGAAGCCTGTTTTCTCTCTTATACCCAAAACAACAAAGCCAAAGGCAGATGCCACGCCCAAGCCGGCAACAACGACCAGGGCGAACTATTCTGAGTGGAAATTCCTGCCCACTTTCTGGACAGTTGCCAGCGTGATCTCCATGCTTGTCAATATTGGCGTTGTGATCGCCCTGATCGTCGTCATATATCTTTTGGGCGGCACCCGATCCGCGCTTGCTTTTGCCCAAAGCCAGGCAAACGGCCTGTTGGGCGGGCTGCACAATAACTTTGTCAAAATGGACGCGGCGAGCATCAAGACCACCATTCATGTCGAAAAGGATATCCCGGTGCAGTTCACTTTGAACGTCAGCGGCGCCACCAATGTCACCCTGAGTCAGAATGTTTCGATCAGCGGTGCGCTGGTGACGGTCAACACCGGCGGCTTGAATATCAACAATGCGCGCGCCAACATTGTGCTCCCGGCCGGCACTGTCCTGCCGATCTTTATTGAAAACCTGGTTGTGCCGGTGGATAAAACGGTCCCGGCGATCCTGGATGTGCCGGTGGACATCCCTCTCAATGCAACTGAACTGCATGAGCCATTTGTAGGCTTGCAGAAAGTGGTCGAGCCTTATTATTGTCTGCTTCAACCGAGTGTCATAGTCAATGGGGTTGACGTTTGCGCCAATGCCGCTCCGCTTCTTCCAATCAATCCTTAGGAAACCGCCACCTCATGAAAAAATCTTTAACTGTAGAAACACTTTCGAATGGTCTAACAGTTTTCCTGAAGGAGATCCACACCGCGCCGATCATCTCGTCATGGTTGTGGTACCGGGTCGGCTCGCGTGACGAAGTGCAGGGGCGAACCGGCATTTCGCATTGGGTCGAGCACATGCAGTTCAAGGGCACACCGCAATTCCCTGCCAGCATGCTGGATAAAGCCATCTCGCGCGAAGGCGGCACGTGGAATGCCATGACCTACCTGGATTGGACGGCTTATTTCGAAACCATGCCGGCTGACAGGATCGACCTTGCCCTGCGCCTCGAAGCGGATCGCATGGTCAACAGCCAATTCGATGAAAAAGAGGTCGCCTCCGAACGGACCGTCATCATCTCTGAGCGCGAAGGCAACGAAAATGAGCCTCTCTTCCAACTTGGCGAGGCGGTCCAGCAGGCGGCGTTCCGCATCCACCCGTATCACCACGAGGTCATCGGCGACATGGCCGACCTCCACTCCATGACGCGCGATGACCTCTACGATCACTATCGCGCCTTTTACGTCCCGAACAACGCGGTCATGGCGGTGGCGGGGGATTTCGACACGAAGTCCATGCTGGCGCGTATTCGCGAACTTTTCGAGCCGATCCCTGCTGGAAGGGATCCTGCCCGGCTTGCCCGTCCGGAAACGGAGCAAAGCGGGGAGGTGCGGCTTTCTGTGGAGGGACCTGGCGCGACATCCTACGTCCAGGTCTGCTACCGTTTCCCAGCCGCTTCTCACCCGGACTTTTTCCCGCTCTCCGTGCTCGACAGCCTGCTTGCCGGCCCAAGCAACCTCAACATGTTCAGCGGCGGCATCTCGAACAAAACCTCCCGCCTTTACCGCGCCCTCGTGGACAAGGAATACGCGGTCGGTGTGTACGGCGGAGCACAAGCCACAGTGGACCCCTTCCTGTACTCGGTCATCATGACCGTTCACCCCAAGCGAAAGTCTGAAGAGGCCCTTGCAGCCTTCGACAGGGAGATCGAACGGATCAAGCAGGAGAAAGTCACCAAAGCGGAGATCGCCCGCGCGATCAAACAGGCGCGTGCACTGTTCGCGTATGGAAGCGAGAATATTACCAATCAGGCCTTCTGGATGGGATATTCGGAGATGTTTGCAGATTACCACTGGTTCGAAACCTATCTCGATAAACTGTCGGCTGTGACGGTCAGGGATGTTCAGCGCGTGGCAAACGAGTATTTCAAAGCCCGAAGCCGTGTTGTTGGGACCTACATTCCTTTGGATGGGAGGGAGGCGTAACCATGAAAAAAGCCAATTCCGCCCTGCCCGGTCCGAATGATATTTTCCGCGAGGTGCTGCCGAATGGAATTACGGTTTTGACCCGCTCGAATTTCAACAGCCCGTCTGTGGTCATCAGCGGATATTTCGATGCCGGGTCGTTATTTGACCCTGACGAAAAGCTGGGACTGGCCGATTTTGTCACGTCCGCGTTGATGAGGGGCACAAAAACACACAGTTTTGACGAGATATACAATATTCTCGAATCTTGCGGGGCGAGTTTGGGATTTAGCACGGGTGTCCACAAGTCAGGCTTTAATGGGCGTTCCCTGGCGGAGGATCTGCCTTTATTACTCAACCTGCTGTCCGAGGCCTTGACCCAGCCATCCTTCCCAAAAGCAGAAATGGAAAAGTTACGGGCGCAAATACTCACCGGCCTTGCGATCAGTGCAGAAGACACCTCTGAAATGGCTTCAGAGACCTTTGACAAGATCCTGTACAAGGATCATCCTTACAGCCGTCCTGACGAAGGGACGCCAGAATCCATTGAGCGGATCGCACGCGAAGACCTGGTGAAGTTCCAGCGCGGGTGTTATGGTCCGCGCGGGATGGTGCTCGCGGTCGTTGGAGCGGTGGAGGCGGAGGAAGCTGTCAGACAAGTCAGACGTGCATTGGGCGGGTGGCAGGTCAAAGGTCAGAAAGAAGCGTCTGAGCTTCCTGAGTTGAAACTGCTTAAGAAAACGGTCCGCAGGCATCATCGGATCGCGGGCAAGTCCCAATCCGATATCGTGATCGGCACGAACGGTCCAAAGCGCAGGGACCCGGAGTTCATGTCCGCTTCGCTGGGGAATAACATCCTTGGGCAGTTTGGGATGATGGGTCGCATTGGGGATGTGGTGCGGGAGAAAGCGGGTTTGGCATATTATGCATATTCCAGCCTGAATGCCGGGATCGGTCCAGGTTCTTGGGAAGTGAGCGCGGGTGTGAACCCGAACAATGTCGGCAGGGCGACCGATCTGATCGTGGATGAGTTGAAGCGTTTCGTTCAGGAGGGTGTGACCGAGGATGAACTTGCCGACAGCAAGGCGAATTTTATTGGGCGGTTGCCGCTTTCGCTGGAGTCGAACGGCGGCGTGGCTGGCGCGCTGCTGAATATCGAACGGCACAGCCTTGGTTTGGATTATTATCTCCGTTACGCCGACCTGGTGAACGAAGTGACGAGTGAAGATGTCTTGAACACAGCGCGGAAGTTCATTGACCCCGGCAAACTGGCGATTGCGGTTGCAGGTCCCTGATGATCTTACGAACCGGTGTTGACCTGATCGAAATCGCCCGCATTGAAGAGGTGGTTGCGCGCCATGGCAGACACTATCTCGAGCGGATCTACACTCCGGCAGAGTTGGAACAGTGCGGTAAGCGTGCCGAATCGCTCGCCGGTCGCTTTGCCGCAAAGGAGGCAGTTGCGAAGGCGCTGGGTTGCGGGATTGGCGATGTGACGTGGAAGGAGATCGAGGTTTTGGGAGACGAACAAAATGCCCCGCTATTAACATTGCATGGTGCCGCTGAACGAAAGGCGAAGGAATTAGGCCTGGTGAACTGGTCTGTGAGCATCAGTCACAGCCAGAGCCATTCAGTGGCGTTCGTAGTGGCGGCAGGTTGAAATGAAAACTTCCCGAGGGCCAGTTCCTCGGGAAGTTTTGCAAAGGATGGGACTCTATTCCCATCCATATTGCCGATATATCAATTGTTATCTTCCACACCGATCCAGATGTGACCCGGTAAAACCGGCCGATAGGGGCGGACGGTAATTTTCCTGTCTTCCAGTTTGGCGTCCTTCAACATGCTCGGATGCACCAGACAAAGATCCGGTATCCGCCCATACTTTTTGTGATAATAATCCATCGCCTTCCGGATCTTGATATCCAGCGCGACCTGCGAGTTATCGAACCATAACATCCCGGTGTGCATATATGCCTCCGATCATTCTTCCAAAGCAGGTATCCAGAATCTCAACCAGCGGGTGCCTTCACGCAAAGTAAATTCAGAACCGTTCTCCAAAGTGTTCAGATTTGCCTGTCCTGCATCCAGTTTGCGGACGTCGTTATTGTTCTTCACATTTCCAAAAATCCGCGTGCGGAAAGTTCCAAGCCAGGCTTCCATGTTTCCAAGGCTTTGTGTGCTCAAGGTAATGATGGGCCAGACCCGCCGTGACGGTCCACGCAGGAGAAGCCAGCGCAGGTTTTGCACCGTGTCCACGTCCATGTTGGTGATGGCTTCGAGATCGTCCAGCATGAGCAGCACAGACTGCTTGCTGGATTTGTTCCCATGCGCCCAGGAGGCCAGCGAAAGGATGAAATCTTCGGATGACCTGTGATGGATCGAGAAGACGCCGACATTATTGGGGATGCCCTCAAAACCGCCCCATTCATCGGGATGGTTGGTCAATACACCAAATTGCAGTTTCTGCGGCTGATGCATTGTCGCTGTCGCGCGTGCGATGGTTTGCAGCAAAGCCGTCTTACCGGTACCCGGGTCACCGATGATCAGCAGGGGACCGGGGACCGGATCATGCAAATTCAACAGGACCGGCAGTTCATCCGATGCAACTCCCAGAAACAGCGCTTCCTCTGGCATGGGACCAAATCCAGCCAGGACTTGTTCCAGGGTCGGCTGGGCAGGTATCGGCTTAGGTTGACGTGCTGTCTCTATTTCAGGTTTGAGCTCGGTGTATGCTTCCATCATCAGTTCGAAACGATTAATGTCATCGGTCATGGCGGCCTCTCTTTCCTAGAACATTTGTTCTAACTATACAACTTAATGTTGTCCGTGTCAAGGGGCTGGACCGAAGTTCAGACAGGAGTTCGGACAACAGGCTTTCAGCCACGGATTTCACGAATTTTCACGGAGAATCAAAAGGAAAATCAGTGCAAATCTGTGTTAATCTGTGGCCAAAAAAGAAATGTCCGAACTTTTGTCCGAAGGTCAGGCTGGAGAGGTCTTCGCAATGCAGCGGCAATGCTTGACTAGTGTGGTGAATCCTGCTAAACTAACGCCCTGCTCCCTTCCGCGCGGGAGCAATTTAATTGCCTGTTTCACTTCCCCATTAAGTGTGGGTTTGGTATAATCGTCCTGCTTAATTGGGTCTGCCGACGTAGCTCAATCGGCAGAGCACCCGCCTTGTAAGCGGGCGGTTACGAGTTCGATTCTCGTCGTCGGCTCTACATATCATGCGTTGAAATCGAGTCGGCGTATGATGATACAACATAATATTTTTACCCGGGCGGTTACCCAAGTGGCCAAAGGGGACTGACTGTAAATCAGTTGTCAGAAGACTTCGGAGGTTCGAATCCTTCACCGCCCACTACCGGAATGTTTCCGGTCAGCACGTTAAGCCCTCATAGCTCAGTCGGCAGAGCACACCCTTGGTAAGGGTGAGGTCATGGGTTCGAATCTCATTGAGGGCTCAGTTGCTGAATACAAGATCTATGTCTATCAAAAGGAGAAAGAGACATGGCGAAGGCAAAATTTGACAGGAGCAAGCCGCACCTGAACGTGGGAACGATGGGTCACATCGACCACGGGAAGACGACGTTGACGGCGGCGATCACGAAGGTATCGGGATTTCTGGGGAAGGCGGAATTCAGAGCCTACGACCAGATCGACAATGCGCCGGAAGAGAAAGCGCGCGGCATCACGATCAACATTGCGCACGTGGAATACCAGACGGACAAGCGGCACTACGCCCACGTGGACATGCCCGGGCACCGCGACTACATCAAGAACATGATCACAGGTGCGGCGCAGGTGGACGGAGCGATCCTGGTGGTGGCAGCGCCGGACGGTCCGATGCCGCAGACGCGCGAACACGTGTTGCTGGCGCGCCAGGTGGAAGTGCCGAGCATCGTGGTCTTCCTGAACAAGGTGGACCAGATGAACGACCCCGAGTTGTTGGAACTGGTCGAACTGGAACTGCGCGAGCTGCTGACGAGCTACAACTTCCCCGGTGACACGACCCCGATCGTGCGCGGGAGTGCCAAGATCGCCCTGGACAGCACCAGCACGGATCCGAACGCGCCTGAATATGAGTGCATCCGCGAGTTGCTGCGTGTAGTGGACGAATACATTCCCGAGCCGAAGCGCGAGATGGACAAGCCGTTCATGATGAGCGTGGAAGACGTGTTCTCGATCAAGGGACGCGGCACGGTGGTGACGGGACGCATGGACCGCGGCGTCGTGAAGGTGGGGGATCCCGCCGAGATCGTGGGTCTGAAGGAAAAATCGACCAGCACGGTGGTGACGGGCGTGGAGATGTTCCACAAGCAGTTGGACGAAGGCATCGCCGGGGACAACCTGGGTCTGTTGCTGCGCGGTATCGAGCGCGCGGACGTGGAGCGCGGACAGGTGGTGGCGAAACCTGGTTCGATCACGCCGCACAAGAAGTTCCTGGCGGAAGTGTACGTGCTGAAGAAGGAAGAGGGTGGGCGGCACAAGGCGTTCTTCAGCGGGTATCGGCCGCAGTTCTACATCCGCACAATGGATGTGACGGGCGACATCGCACTTCCTGAGGGAGTGGAGATGGTGATGCCCGGCGACAACGTGAACCTGACGGTGGAACTGATTGTTCCTGTTGCTCTCGAACAGGGTTCGAAGTTCGCCATCCGTGAAGGCGGTCTGACCGTCGGCGCGGGTGTCGTCACCAAAATCCTCGAATAAGCAGAGAAAGTTGGTAAGTTCGTATGGCATCCAAAAAGAAGGACGTTCGACCGGTCATCACACTTCAGTGTAACGACTGCAAGGAACGCAATTACACGACCGAGAAGAACCGTCGTAATGACCCGAACCGTCTTGAGTTCAACAAGTATTGTCCGCGTTGCAGGAAACATACTGCGCATCGCGAAACGAAGTAATATGGTAGGTGCAGGGACGTGCTTCGTGCGTGTCCCTGCCATGTAGGCCAGTAGCTCAATTGGTAGAGCACTCGTCTCCAAAACGAGCGGTTGTGGGTTCAAGTCCTGCCTGGCCTGCCTATGCTGCTAATGCCGCTTTTGAAAGGCGGCATTTTAGCGGCAAGTATGATGGAAAGTAAGGAGACGCAATCTTGGCTGAGAAAGCAAAAGGCAAGAAGTCCAATCCGGTCCAGGCGTATTTTCGCGAGACCATTGGCGAACTCCGCAAGGTGGCCTGGCCCACACGACGCGAAGCCCTGCAATTGACGGGTCTCGTAATTGTGGTAATGGTGGTTGTCGGCATCATTTTGGGACTGACCGATGGCGCCGCACGCGGCTTGTTGGGGTTGTTGCTCGGTTAACCACGAAACAAGGAATTTGAGGACGAATGGTTTTACAGGAATCGCCGGATCAGATCGAACGTGAACCCGAAGAAACGGCTGAAACGCCGGGCGGGGCACTCGAAACCCACTCAACGGCTTCTGATGAGAATACTTCATTGGAGGCAGTTGACTCTTTAACTGGTCCTGTGGATGAAGAAACCTCGTCGTCAGAGCCGGAAGATGTGGATACGGCGGGTCAGGATAATCCCGAACCTGCTCCTGCTCCCGAGCCTTCGGACTCCCCGGATGCCTTACCCGGCTCCGAAGCGGAAGGCCCGGCCTGGTACGTGATCCATTGTTATTCGGGTTATGAGAACAAGGTACGCCATAACCTTGAGCAACGCATCGAGACCATGGGGATGAAGGACAAGATCTTCGATGTTGTCATTCCCACCCAGGAAGAGATCGAGGTCAAGGACGGGAAGCGTCGTTCGGTTGAGCGGCACATCTTCCCGGGATATGTGCTCGTCAACCTGCTGTTGACGGAAGAATCCTGGTATGTGGTGCGCAACACCCCGGGTGTGACAGGCTTCGTAGGCATGGGGAACAATCCCACCCCCCTGCGTCCCGAGGAAGTTGCGCAGATCATCAAACGCATGGAAGCCGATGCGCCGACCGTCAAGGTCACTTACAAGGTTGGCGAGCGCGTCCGGATCATTGATGGACCGTTCAACGATTTCCGCGGCGTGGTGTCCGAGATCGACATGGAGCGCACGAAGGTCCGCGTGAACGTGTCGTTCTTTGGGCGCGAAACACCTGTTGAGCTGGATTTTCTACAGGTAGAGAAAGCCTAGTGGAACGGTAACAGCCTGAGGTTTGGAAGGAAGCGTGTCCAGATCCGCAGTCTGAAACGGTGGGAGGGCGTCCCGTATAAATCGCCCGCTATAACCACAAAGGAGAAAAAATGGCAAAGAAGTTTAAGGCAATCGTTCGTCTCCAGCTTGAAGCTGGAAAAGCCAACCCGGCGCCCCCGGTGGGTCCCGCGCTGGCTGGTCATGGTATCAATATCATGGCTTTTTGTAAGGAATACAATGCCCGTACATCGGGCAAGCAGGGCGAGATCCTGCCGGCAGAGATCACGGTATTTACCGATGGCTCTTTTACATTCGTCCTGAAAACGTCCCCTGCTTCAGTTCTGTTGCGCAAGGCCGCAAAAGTCCAGAAGGGATCGAGTGTGCCGAACAAGGATAAGGTCGGCAAGGTGACGCGTGCGCAGATCAAGGAGATCGCTGAGACAAAGATGAAAGACCTGAACGCGATCGATCTGGACGGCGCGATGAAGCAGGTCGAAGGCACGGCCCGTTCGATGGGCATCACAATCGTAGATTAATTTAGTGGGAGTGATCACCTGCAGTGACCCGTCTGAACCACGGAGGAAACAATGGCTAAACACGGAAAAAAATACAAAGCCGCTCTGGCTAAGGTGGATCTGGACAAGGAATATTCGGTGCGCGATGCAATTGCGCTTGCGAAGGAAACCACCATTACCAAGTTCGATTCAACTGTGGAAGTTCACATGCGCACCGCGCTCGACCCACGTCAGGCTGACCAGCAGGTGCGTGATGTGGTGGTCCTGCCGCATGGATTGGGAAAGACCGTCCGCGTGCTTGTTTTTGCCCAGGGTGAGGGTGCCGCAGCCGCCCGTTCTGCAGGCGCTGACCTGGTCGCCGATGATGACGAAACTTTGAAGAAGATCGAAGGCGGCATGCTGGACTTCGATGTTGCGATTGCCACACCCGACGCGATGGGCAAGGTTGGCCGTTTGGGACGCGTGCTTGGTCCGCGCGGTCTGATGCCGAACCCGAAAGCCGGCACCGTTGTCAATGCAAATGACCTGCCGCGCGCAATCAAAGAAGCGAAGGCTGGTCGTGTCGAGTTCCGTCTCGATAAGACCGCGAACATCCACGTTTCGGTGGGCAAGGCCTCCTTCAGTGTGGATCAGTTGTTCGACAATTTCTCTGCGTTGATGGATGCAGTGCACAAGGCGCGTCCCGCAGGGGCAAAAGGCGAGTATATCAAGCGTATTACTCTCGCCACGACGATGGGACCCGGCATCAAGGTCAACCCTGCCGAGACCCACAAACTCGAGGTAACCGGGTAAAATAAGCCCGACAATCCTGTACGCCACTTCGCCTATGAAGGCGGGTGTCCCAAATATGGGACTTAATATCCTGCTCAGGTGAGGACAAAAGCAAAAATTCCTCCTTTGGAGTTTGCTGAAAGTCTTTGCCTGTCCTGGGTAAACACCAGGATGAAATAAAGTGGCAAAGACTTTTTAATTGAAAGGAGGTGATACCCTTTGGCAGTTTCAAAAGAACGTAAAGAGGAAGTGCTGGCCATATATGCAGAATGGCTCAAGAAGAGTGAAGCTGTGATCCTCGTGGAATATACCGGCGTAAAGATGAAGAACCTGGATAACATCCGCGCCAAGATCCGCGAGGCCGGTGGTGAGTTCCATGTGTTGAAAAATACGCTTGCCCGCCGTGCATTTGCAGATAACGGAATGGGTCTTCCCGCAGATTTCCTGGTGAAAAGCACAGCGGTCTCGTTCGCATTTTCCGACCCGGCTTTGACGGCAAAGGCATTGAACGATGCCACAAAAGGCAATGAGTTCGTCAAGGTAAAAGGCGGATTCATGAATGGACAGGTCCTAAGTGCCGCACAGGTCAAAGCCCTGGCTGATATGCCGCCGCTGCCTGTTGTCCGCGCCCAGTTGCTGGGTGTTCTACAGGCGCCCGCTGGGAAACTGGTCCGCACACTTGCCGAGCCCGCCCGCGGTTTGGCGGCCGTCATCAAGGCTTTCTCTGAGAAAGCGAGTGAAGCGAATGCCGCGGCGTAATCGGCTTTTAATTACGCAATCAATAAAATCTATCTCATCATGTAATGGAGTGTTAAGCAATGTCTGAAAAACTTGAAAAAATCGTGGAAGAACTTTCCACACTTTCCGTCCTTGAGGCGGCTGAATTGGTAAAGAAGCTCGAAGAGAAGTGGGGCGTTTCCGCCGCCGCTCCTGTTGCGATGGCCGCCATGCCTGCCGGTGCCGCCGCTGCTGAACCTGTCGAAGAGAAGACCGAATTCGATGTGGTCATCAAGGATGCCGGCGCGAAGAAGATCGACGTGATCAAGGTCATCCGTCAGTTGACCAGCCTCGGCCTCGGCGAAGCCAAGACCATGGCCGAAACCGCCGGTGGCAAGGTGTTGACCGGTGTCGGCAAGGATGCGGCGAACGAAGCCAAGAAGAAACTCGAAGAAGCCGGCGCATCCGTCGTCCTTGAGTAAATTTCCACCAATATCAAAAAAGACGGCTCGTACGAGCCGTCTTTTTTGATTCGCTTTTTGCCTATGCGGCGAGGGGTTTTTCCATCCTGCGGATGACCATGACCACTTTGCCTTTGATCTCCAGCGGTTCGGTTTTTTTTATGTAAATGGCTTTCATGGTCGGGTTCGCAGGCTGGAGACGGTAGCGGTCCTTTTCCTTGAAGAAGTACTTGAGGGTGGCTTCACTGTTGTTTGGAAGCCAGACAGCCACCATTTCACCGTTGCGCGCCTCGTTCGCCTGCTTCATGACAACGATATCGCCATCGTTGATCATGGCATCGATCATGGAGTCTCCCTGTACTCGAAGCGCATAGAGACCATCGCCTTTTTCCTTGGTAGGGAGAAGACTGCGGGCAATTGCCACGGCATCAGCTTCGCTTTCCGTGTTGTAACTGACAGCAGGGTCAAGCTCGGGGAGGGGGATACCTGCCGCAATGGGACCCAGGATCGGAATGTGGAGCGTATTGCCTGTCTGCATAACCTGATTGACCTTTTCCGTGAGGCGCATGCCGCGTGAGACACGGTTATCGCGCTCCAGATAGCCCATTTTTTCCAATTGCAGGAGATAGTAATTCACGACAGAGGTCGAGGAAATTTTGACCTTTTCACCGATCTCGCGGATCGAAGGTGGGCGCCCATACCTGGTCTGGTAGTCGTTCACAAACTCCAGCACCTTGATATGTTTGTCGGTAATCCCTTTACTTTTACGAACCATCATCATAGCAGCCTCCTGCCAAAAACCTGGCATGGTAAGAGCATTCTTCGCTCATTTGTGCTATGAATAATACTCGAACGTCTGTTCTGTGTCAAGCCTTTGTTCGTGCAAATTGGTTACTAGACCCAGGTGCGGCGGCGCATCCAAATATACATGACAATTGGCAATATGAAGATAGTGGCAAGGGTCAGATAAAAAACTGGGTTCGTTGTCCAGCTTGTCAATGAGCCGAGTGGTTCGAAGAAGTTCATTCCGAAATAGCCTGTAAGGAAAGTAAGTGGCATGAATAGAACGGTGATAGTGGTCAGGGTTTTCATTATTTCATTCATGCGGTTGTTGATCACGGATAGATACATGTCCAGTGCGCCGCCGACCAGGTCGCGCAGGCTTTCGTTGAGGTCGTGTAGTCGCACGAGGTGGTCATAGATGTCGCGGAAGAAGATGCGGTCCTTTGGGTCGACAACCTGATAGTCGTCGCGGGCAAGTTTGTTCATCACCTCGCGTTGGGGGAGCAGGATCCGCCTCATAGCCAGGAGAACGCGCTTAAGGGCAAACAGCTTTTCGAGGGTCCGATGCGAAGGTTTGTCAAAGATCTGGTCTTCGATCTGGTCGATGGCGGCGTCGACCTTTTCAACCGCAGGCATGTAGTCGGCGACAAGGTTGTCAGCAATTTTGTAGAGGAGGTGGTCGGCGCCGTTCCTGTAAAATGCGCGGGTCCCGGTCGCAGGATGCCCAGGTTTCATCGATGGAGGACATGGGCTGGTCGTGGTGGGTGACAATATAGTTGCTGCCCGAGGAAGATATCCAGTTCGTCGATCTCCGTGTCCCATTCGTTTCCGTTGTCTGCCACGGTTCATGTAATTGAGAACGATGTAGAGATACTCGCCCCAGTCATCGAGCTTTGGGCGCGTGGGTTTGTTGCAGGGCATCCTCGATCGCCAGAGGATGGAAGTCGAAGCCGTTTAGGATGGGGAGGCAGGTTTCGGGCGGTTCGCTCGCAAAATCCACCCATAAGAGCCCGCGTTGGTTCCTGATCAGTTTGGGAAATTCCTGTGGGGGGATATCCTTGCGAATGGGGTCACCGGGGGTGAAGTAGAGGGAGCGGATCATTATTTCTCCAAAATGTTGTGAAATTTAATCTTGAAATCCAATTATTTGAAAATATTCTTTAGAATAATTGAAATTATGAAAATGAAACTTGACAATTTCAAAAAAGTTATTATAATAACTAAAGAATTTGGCAGAAAATTGAGAATTGAGACAAAATGCTTAAATCTCGGCTCCCAAAAATGAAAAGTGTATATCACGAGTATCCTCGTGTTTTTTGGGTTCCGGTGAATTATTTGTCCTTTCGTCCTGAACTTTATCTTACCAGTAAATGTGCCAGGGGGACAATGAGAACAGGTTCCATCGCCATGATCGGTTTTTCCAGTCTGCTTCGTTTGCGTGGCAAAGCCATCCCGTCTGCTACCTATATGCAAGCAAGTGCCTAGAACTATTTTCAGAGGAGTATCACATGCATCCTGCACCATCCCGTTGTCCAGTTTGTCAGTCCGAGTTGACCGTTGCGCGGTTGCATTGCGCTTCCTGTGACACGGTCATCGAGGGGCGTTTTACGAGCGGTCCTTTCGGGCATTTGAGCCCTGAATATGTGGATTTCATAGTGACCTTCGTCCGGTGCGAGGGCAAGATCAACCGCATGGAACAGGAACTGAGTCTTTCCTACCCGACGATCCGCAACCGCCTGCATGAGGTGATCCGTGCGCTGGGTTATGAGCCGGGCAAGGAGGATGTGGTTGAGGTCAGTGTGGATAAAAGGAATGCCGTGCTTGAGGAGTTGGAGGCAGGTAAAATCTCGGCTGATGAAGCCATGCGCATGTTGCGCGGAGAGGAGGATGTAGGTCATGTCCAAGATGATTTCAGCAGGGAAAACCCGAAGATCAAGGTGGATACCATCGGAGGCGACCTCAGCGTGGTCGGCTGGGATGGCGACATTCTTGTAAAGGGTGATGAAGACGAAGTCAAGCTCGAGCAGGGAGACGGGGAAGTGTCCCTTTCCTGCAGCGGCGACCTGTCTTTGCGCGTGCCCAAGGGTGCCTCGTTCGAATTTGTGAACATAGGCGGTGACGCCTCCATTCGCGGCGTGCAAGGGAGCATTGACCTGCAAAACATCGGCGGCGATCTCTCCATCCGTGATGCTGGTCCAGTCACGATCGGCAATGTCGGCGCCGACTTCAGTCTGCGGAACGGCAAAGGCGATGTCCACGTGAGGAGTGCAGGCGCGGATGTGTCCATTCGGGATGTGGAGGGAAAGGTCACCCTCGAGGCGGTGGGCGACGACCTCGCTCTGCGCGGCGCGCGCGGCGACGTGAAGGTCAATGTGGGCGCGGATGTGATCGTGTATCTCGACCCCAAAGCCGACGGTGAGTACTCGGTCGTTGCCGGCGACGATGTTTTGCTCGTCATTCCTCCGGATACAAACGCCACCCTAACCATGCAGGGGGATCAGATAGATGTGGATCTGCCCGGGGTTGAACCCGATGAAGATGCGACTGAACGGGTCGTCGTGCTTGGCACCGGCTCCGCAAAGATCTCACTGAGCGCGGGCGGGGATGTGCGTGTGAGCGCCCAGGAGGACGCCGGCGAACGTGCCGAGGAATTCGGAAACTTTGCTGGCATGAACTTTGACTGGTCCGGTTTTGGCGAGCAGATCTCCAAGCGTGTGGAGGAGGCAACCCGCCGCGCGACAAAACGGGCTGAAGAAGCGGTCCGCCGGGCGGAACGCCATGCAGAACGTCATGCGCGCCGCGGCAGGGTCGGGCTCGAGATCGGACGCTGGAATTGGGATTTGAAGGGAACACCCAAACCGCCGACCCCACCGGCACCGCCGGCCGAGCCTGTCTCGGATGATGAGCGCATGTCAATTTTGAAGATGCTGGCAGAGAAGAAGATCACAGCCGAGCAGGCTGAGCAATTATTGTCTGCCCTGGAAGGAGGCAAGTAATGTCTTCGGAGGAACGCAGGAAGATCCTGCAGATGGTCGAGGAGGGGAAGATCTCGGCGGAGGAAGCCGCGAGTTTGATGTCTGCATTGGTGGATGATGATGCGGACGAGCCGGTCGAGGCGGAGGTCGAGGTCTTTGAAAGCAGACCAGGCTACGGTTACGAAAAGAGCAATGCGCCGGAGTTCGAGCAGATCAAGGCGCGGGCGCGCCGCTTCGCGTTGATCCCGCTGTGGGTCGGCGTCTTCGTCACCGTGTTGAGCGCCTGGGCGATCTATTCCATCCAGCAGAGCGCAGGGACGAATTTCTGGTTCTATTGCATGATCTTCCCGCTGATGTTCGGTATGCTGCTGATCGCGTTGGGCGGCGGCGGGCGCGCCTCGCGCTGGATCTATGTGGATGTGAACCGAAAGGATGCCAAACCGGGCGACGGTCCGAAGCATATTACGCTTGGTTTCCCCGCGCCGTTGGGATTTGCGGCGTGGTTCTTTGATAATTTTGGGCAAAGCCTGAAGGGCATGGACAGGAGCAAGGTTGACGGCATTGTCCAGATGATGCGCGCAACCAGGGATTCCGATGAACCCCTGATGGTCAATGTGGATGACGACGACGCTCACGTGCAGGTTTATATCGGTTGACGGAGCACGAATGGCTGAAGCGCAGAAGAAACCTTTATTGAGTGGATTGCTGATCCTGTTCCTGGCGGCGATGATCTTTGCGAACATCGGCGGGAACATGTACGGCGGCTTGATGCCGTTGTACCTGAAGGACCTCGGTTCCTCGATCCCGCAGATCGGCTTGTTCTTCACGATCTCGCAGATCGTGCCGCTCTTTTTACAGATCCTGGGCGGCTGGATCTCGGATACGCTCGGACGCCTGCGCGCGATCGCGATCGGAAGTGTGTTTGGCGTGATCGGCTTTATCCCGCTTGTGCTGGCGGATTCGTGGGGCTGGCTTGTGATGTCTGTGGCGATAGGGTCGGTGGCGCGCGCGCTTGTAGGTCCCAGTTTCGACGCGTTCATTGCAGAACATTCGAGCGAGGAGAACCGCGGCAAGGTCTTCGGCATCTCGCAGACGATTTTCATGGTCGTGGGGGTTGTGGGTCCGCCGCTGGGCGGCTGGCTGGCGCAGGATTACGGCTTCAAGTTGATGCTGTTGGTGGCCGGTGTGTTTTACCTGATCGCGGCGGTCATGCGGATCGGCATGGCGCGCGAGGCGGCGAAGACCGGGACGGCAAAGAAAAAACTTTCATTCGACGGATTGAAATCGAACCTGGGCGCGATGGCCGGTTTGATGTTCTCCGGCGGATTGATCACCTGGATCCTGCTCACGGACGGTTTCCGCGATGTCTCGTTCCAGTTGTCGGGGAACCTGTTCCCTGTGTACATGCAGGACATCGGCGGGCTGTCCATCCAGCAGATCGGCTGGGCGACCGCGTTGTTCGGGTTGTTCATGATGCTGACCACCATCCCCGGCGGCTGGCTTTCGGACAAAGCAGGGGAGCGGATCAGCATCATCATCGGCATGGTCCTGATGGGCGGCTCGCTCTTTGTGCTGGTCAACATCCCGCAGGGCAACCAGTGGCTGTATTTTGCAGGTTGGGCGATGGCTGGCATGGGCGTCGGCATTTCGACGCCCGCCTACCAGTCCCTGATCAGCAAGGCGGTCCCGCAGAACCTGCGCGGCATGGCGTTCGGTCTGTTCAGCACCAGCCTGGGGATCGTATCCCTGCCCGCGCCGTGGATCGGTGCGCAATTGTGGGAGCGATTCAGTCCGCAGTTCCCATTCACAATTACGGCAATTGCCATATTGCTTTCGATCATCCCCATCTGGTTGAAGTTCAAACTTCCGAAGAACGAGGAAACATTGGAAGAACCCGCAATCGCCGCTGTTTCATCATGAAATCATAGACTGGAGGTAGATATGGCATCAGTTGAAGAAAGAATGAAGATCTTGAAAATGATCGAGGAGGGGAAACTCAGCGCGGAGGAGGGGACCAAACTCCTGGTGGCTTTGGGCACGAAGAAACCGACTCCGCCTCGCGGACCCGGGATGCCCGGCGCCGCCAAATGGCTGAGGATCCGCGTGACGGATACGCGCTCGGGACGCTCAAAGGCTTCGGTGCAGATCCCGCTGGCCCTGGTGGATGCGGGCTTGAAGATCGGCGCACATTTCGCCCCGGAGGTCGAGGGCGTGGACATGTCCAACGTGATGGAAGCCATGCGCTCGGGCATGACCGGCAAGATCATTGACGTGACCGATGACGAAGACGGCGAACACGTCGAAATTTATATCGAGTAAGCAACAGATTATCCGATAACTTCATGGAAAATAGGCCAAAACGCCTGGCGGGCATGTTCGGATTCTATAATCGTTTGGCTCGGTCAGATCATTTCCATCCTGGCCTCCGGTATGAGCGGTTTTGCCCTGAACATCTGGCTCTTCCAGCAGACGCGCTCGGCAACAATGATGGGCTTGGGTTTTGTATCCTACATTTTGCCTTTCCTGCTGCTTTCTCCCATCGCCGGGGTGATGGTGGACCGCTATAACCGTAAACTGATGATGATGGTCAGCGACCTGGCGGCGGTCATGGCGACGGGGGGCATCCTGATCCTGCAGGCCAGCGGGAACCTGCAATTCTGGCATCTTTTTATAGCCAATGTGTTTTATGGGTTGGGCAACACATTCCAGTGGCCGGCCTACTCGGCCGCGATCAGCACCATGGTCAAAAAGGAGCAATACGGCCGCGCCAACGGCTTGATGTCCCTGATGGAGGCGGGGCCGGGCGTCCTCGCTCCCATCCTGGCGGGTGCGCTTCTGCCTGTCCTTGGCCTGACCGGCCTCCTGGGGATCGATGTGCTCACCTTTTTCATCGCCATCGGCGCCTTGTTAATTGTCCATGTGCCTCAACCCGAAAAGACCGTGGAGGGTCAAAGGGAAAGTGGCAATATCTGGAAGGAGGCCGCTTATGGCTTTACCTACATTTTCAAACGCCCCAGCCTGCTCGGCCTGCAGATGATCTTCTTTTTTGGGAATTTATTTTCCGGCATTGGTTGGACAGTATTCACCCCGATGATCCTCCTGCGGACGAACGATAATAGCATTATTCTGGGAACACTCAATTCGGCAATGGCCATCGGCGGGGTAATTGGCGGCGTGCTCATGAGTGCCTGGGGAGGATTCAAGAAGCGCACCCACGGGGTTCTGGGCGGCTGGATCGCAACGGGCCTATTTTCTACCCTGTTTGGATTCGGCACCGGACTGGCCTTTTGGATCCCTTTCATTGTGGCACAGGCGCTTGTAGGGCCGTTGATTAATACTTCCAACCAGTCCATCTGGCAGGCCAAAGTGGCGCCGGATATTCAGGGACGCGTCTTTTCGTCCCGCCGCCTCATTGCCTGGTTTACCCAGCCGATTGCGCCGATCATTGCCGGGGTGTTGGCCGACAGATGGCTGGAACCCTCCATGACCCTTGGCACGACTGGGTTGGCTGCCACGTTCAGTGGCTGGGTTGGCACCGGACCTGGGTCTGGGATGGCGCTGCTGTTCATTTTTTGCGGGCTGGGAGCGGCTCTGGCCGGTCTGACAGGATACTTTATCAAACCGATTCGCAACGCTGAAACCCTCCTGCCGGATCATGATGTTCTCGCAAAGGCGGAACCTGCCTGAACATCCGTTTTGAATTGATACGCCTCCCGTTTGTCGCGGGAGGCGTTTTCGATCTAGCCCAGGTCTTCCATCAACTCCATCGGCACCACCGCCGCGCCGACGATGCCCGGACCGGTATGCACGCCCAGCACCGGCGAGATGCGCATCACCTCCAGTTTGGCGATGTTGAGTTTCCCTTTGAATTCTTCGGCAAGCGCATCCGCCTTTTCTGCAAAACGCCCGTGCAATACAGTGACCCACAGCGGGGTGTTCCCGTATTTCTCCAACAGGTGATCCGCGATCATCGTCATGGACTTGCCGATGGAGCGTCCCTTTGAAACGGTGCTGTATTTGCCATCCGAATCCACACGGATGACAGGCTTTAGATTCAACAGCGCGCCTGCCATTGCCTGTACGCGTCCGATGCGGCCGCCGCGCGCCAGATATTCGAGTGTATCGAGTGTGTAGATCACTTCCGTCTTTTCGCGGATCCGTTCCAAGCCGTTCATGGATTTTGTCCATTGCCCAGCCCGCCTTCGATGCAAATGCCGCCGCCAGCACCTGGAAGCGTTCCCCGCCGGAGAGGGTGAGCGTGTCCCAAAAATTGACGTCCGCCTCGCCCTTCACCTGTTCGCCGCCATCGCGCGCGGCGTTGATCGTTCCGCTCAAGCCCGACGAGATGTGGATCGACATGATGTTCTTCTCCGCCTGTGCGATCCTGCGGTACAGTTCGGCAAAGATCCCGCCTGAAGGCTGCGCCGTGGTGGGGATCTGCGGACGCATGGCTTCGAGGCGGTTGTAGAACTCATCCGCTGAAATGTCGGCGGAGTTTACTTCGCCTTCGGGAAATTGGATGAAGAGCGGAGCCTGGATGACGCCCAGTTTTTCCAGTTCCTCATTGGGCATGTCTGCCGCGCAGTCGGTTACGATTTTCATTATCTTTTTCCTTTGTTATTTTTTGATTGTTGCAAAAGCCCTGCGTGCCAGGAACCACCTCACGGTGTCTGCAATACTTTCATATAACGAGCGCGGCTGATAGCCCAGTTCACGCGTCGCTTTTGCATGACTGATATTTGAATTGCTTCTCAATACTTCCAACGAATAAGGCGTAAAACGCGGGGATGTTTTCGTCCAGCGGTAATAGGACGGGGTGAACTGCGCCGCCCACTTCGCCAGTTCGAACGGCATCTTCATCAGCATGAACCCCTGTCCTGTGATCTCGCGCACGGTTTCGAGCAAATAGCGCACGCTCATGCGTTGACCTGACAGGATGTAACTCTCGCCGCGTTTGCCGTGTTCCGCCGCGGCGATCAAACCGTCCGCCACGTCGCGCACGTCCACGAAATCGTACGCGCCGTCCACATACAGCGTCGGCTTCTTCTCTGCGGCGGTGCGGATCACATCTCCCATCATCGAGCCGCGAAAGTCAAAGGGACCGATCACGCCGGTGGGGCAGGCGATCACAGCCTCCAGTCCAGAGCGAGCCGCCTGCTGTACATCCAGTGTTGCCTGCGCCTTCGAGCGGTCATACGCGCCGTAGGGGTTGTCGGGATCGTATGGCAATGCCTCATCGATCACACCTTCCTCGACCCGCTTGATGGCATGGATCGAGCTCGTGTACACCAGTTTCTGGATCCCTGTTTCCCTTGCGGCATGCAGGATATTGCGTGTGCCATCCACATTCACCTGTTCGACAAGTGAATTATGCCCGGGCAGTATCGAGATGACTCCCGCCAGATGGAAGACGCCATGCACTCCCTGAAAGGATTCGAACAGCGAATCCAGATTCAGGACATCGCCCTCGACCGCCTCGACATTTAATCCCTGAATTGATTCGCGGCTTTCGCCGGGCAGGATCAACGCCCGCACCTTTTCCCCGCGCTCGAGAAGTTTCCGCACAAGGACGTTGCCGATATGTCCTGTTGCGCCTGTTACAAGCCACATATATTCATTTCCTCATTTTTTCAACAAACCATTCACCAGCATGGTCGTGCTTTCACGCGCCACCTTTTCCCATTTTGCGCCTTTTGGATCGAGCAGGCTTTGCAGCAGCAAGCCCATCGCCGTGGAGACGATCATGCGCGAGGCAAGTTCGGGGTCCACTTCGACGAACGAACCTTCGTCCACGCCTTTCTTGATGAGCGACGTGAAATACTTGTGATAGCGGCGATAGGGGGCGATGCTCGCCTCCCAGATCTTCTTGTCGCGGCTGGCTTGCAGCCAGAACTCAAGGAACATGGGCAGGCCATCGCCGGCGGTTTCGAAGATGTAGGGAAAGGCTTCGGTCATTTGCATGAAGGTCTCTGGGACGGTCATATCCTTCGACGCTTCGATGGCGTTGTCTATGGTTTGAAGCCAGCCATCGAGCAGGGCGAGGAAGAGTTCCTGTTTGCTTTTGAAGTGATGATAGAACGCGCCCTTGCTGATCCCCGCCTCGGCGCAAATGTCGTCCACGCTGGCTTTGTTGAAGCCGCTGTTGGAAAACAACTTGATGGCTGATTCCATGATCTTCGTGCGAGTCTCTTCACTGCGTTGCTGCATATTTCCATTTTCTCCCTCTCATATTCGCGCTGAGCGGAGCGTTAGCGCAGTCGAAGCGGGACGAGGGTAGGAGGTGGGGGATTAAAACCGACCAGTCGGTTTGTTTTTACCCCCGAAAGATTGCACTGTCAAGATGACGAAGATAATGGCAGGTTAAGAAAAGAGTGACGGAGCCAATCTCCGTCACTCTCTGAAGAAAGGTGACTGTCACTTGCGGTTATGCAGGCTTGTACGCTGTGATCTTTGCACTGTAAACCGCCTTGTACACCTCCTCGCGCGGATGGTCCTTGACATTCAAGGAATCTTTCATCTCGTCCAGCGCGGAGTCAACAGTCCTCCTTGTCGAAGAACACCGGCGTGACCGAAACATTCGTAAAGCCGACTGCTTCCATCATGCCAATGTATTCACTGGCTTCGACTGCGCCCGCCACGCATCCTGCCCAGGCGCTCAGGCTCTGTTTGACAACCTCTGGCAACGGTCCGTCGGTGACGATGTCCGAGACAGCCAGTTTGCCGCCGGGCTTGAGCACGCGGAAGGTTTCAGCGAACACCTTCGACTTATCGGGTGAAAGGTTGATGACACAGTTTGAGATGATGACATCCACAGTGTTCGATTCGACGGGCAGGTCTTCGATAAATCCCTGGCGGAATTCGACATTTGTGATATTCATCCGTTCCGCGCTGGACCTGGCGCGTTCGATCATTTCGGGGGTCATATCCACACCGATGACTTTTCCCGTTTCGCCGACCTGTTTTGCGGCGAAGAAGCAGTCGAGTCCCGCACCTGAGCCGAGGTCAAGGACGGTTTGACCGGGTTGTAGTGAGGCGAGCGTGATCGGGTCGCCGCACCCATAACTGACCGCTGATTCGCCCTCAGGGAGGGTGGCAAGCAGATCTAGCGGGTAGAGGTCGCTGTCGGTGGAGCAGCAGTCTGAGGGTCCGCAACAGGAAGCGTTGTTCTTGATCCGCTCGGCATAATGCTCGCGGACAACGTCATGGATGGGGGTGTTCGTGGTCATTTTTCTCCTTATATAGATGACTGTCTATGCGTTTGTGTAAAATAAACGGGACGCCGCC
This sequence comes from uncultured Chloroflexia bacterium, assembly GCA_963718215.1. GTDB lineage: Bacteria > Chloroflexota > Anaerolineae > Anaerolineales > Villigracilaceae > Defluviilinea. The sequence goes on along the minus strand of CAVQYK010000024.1, from coordinate 438,394 downwards.
TAGGATGGAGTCCCGCGTTCAACTTTGGATGGCTTGTTTTATGGTGAGCGTGGTTTCGGATTCGGGTGCGAACTTGAGCATGATCTGCCCGCAGCAGACCGCGATACGTTCCTGGTTGAGGGTGTAGAAGGTTTGCTTGCCTTCCTCGCGGCTTTCCACCAGACCCGCCTCGCGCAGGATGGCGAGGTGATGCGAGACGGTGGGTTGTGTGACCTGGAGTTTGACGGCCAGGTCGCCGACAGAGACTTCAAAGCAACAACATGCGCTCATGATCTTCTGGCGGGTGTCGTCAGCGATGGCTTTGGCAAAGAGGACAGGGTCGAATTTCATATAGATAACCTTCTATGTGTTTATTATATAGATGTTTGTCTATTTGTCAAGGGATAATAAAACTCCGAGATTTCTAAAATCTCGGAGTTTTGCAAAATGTTATGTTCCCGTCAACTCTCCCAGCCTATCCACATATTCCTCCAGCACTGTGAACGCGTCTTCGATGGGCTGGGTGGAGGTCATGTCCACGCCTGCGGTTTTGTACACTTCCATCGGCGGCAGGGACGAGCCCGCCTTGAGGAAGTTGATATGGTCCTGCGCGGCGTTGGGGACGCCGTCGAGGATGCGTTTGGCGATGGCGTTCGCGGCGGAGATGCCGATCGCATATTGGAACGAGTAGAAGTCGATGTACAGATGTGTTGTGAAGGTCGCCCAGGTGATGCCGACGCGTTCGCGGTCCAGGTCCATTTCGCCGCCGAAGCCCTCGCTGAACAGGTCTGCCATCAGGTTGTTCATGGTTTCGGCGGTGAGGGGTTGACCCTTTTCCACACGCTGATGGGTCTCCAGTTCGAAGCGGGCGAGGGTGGGCATGATGAAGAAGTAGCGATGGAAGTTGCCCATTGCCTCCTCCAGCAATGCGATCTGGAAGGACTTGCTCGGGTTGGTCTTGAGCAGGTGTGCACGTGTCATTGCCTGGTTGAAGTTGGAGGCGGTCTCGGCGATGATGGATGGATAGGTGTAATAGACCATCGGCTGGGCGCGGCTGGCGTAGTAGGCATGGATGGAGTGACCGAGTTCATGCGAGAGCGTGCTCATGCTGCCCACGTCGTCGGTGTAGCTCATCATGATGAACGGATGCGTATCGCTGGGCACGCGCGTCGAGAAGGCGCCTTCGCGCTTGCCCGCGTTCGGCGACCAGTCCACCCAGCGGTCTTCGAGACATCCCTTGCGCATCACGCCGACGTATTCCTCGCCCATCGGCGCCAGACCTTCACAGATCCAATCCACTGCCTGTCGCGAACGGGACCTTGTGCTTCTTGGTCGTGAGCGGCGCCCAGACATCGTACGGATGCAAGGTCTTCACGCCAAGCGCCTTGCGGCGGATGCGCCAGTATTTGTGCCAGAGCGGGAGTTTCTTTTGGAAGATGCCCAGCAGGTTGTGGAACATCTCGACGGGCACATCCCCGTTGAAGAGCGTGGCTTCGAGCGAGGAGTTGAATCCGCGCGCCTTCATGTTGAACACATTCTGCTTGATCGAGGCGGCAAGGTTGCCCGCCAGCGTGTTCTTGAATTCAAGATACCTGTCGTTGTAATGCTTCCACGCCGTCTTGCGCGCCTTGCGGTCGGGCGAGTGCATGAGCGAGTTCTTCGTGCTTTGGGTCAGTTCCAGTTTGTTACCCTTGCTGTCGCGCGCGGGCTTGAACTTGAAATCGGCGTTCGCCAGTTGACTCGCCGTGGAGCGGACCGCGCCGAACGGGTCGCGCAGCATGCCCATCAGCTCTTCCACTTCCGCATTGCGGACGTGCGCCTGCTTGCGGAACAGGTCGTTGACGTAATGCTCGTACAGTTTCATGCGCGGATCGTCGTTCAGCCAGCCGCGCAATTTCGCCTCGCCCATGGACAATAGTTCTGGTTCCACGAAAGAAGCCGCCGCCCCAACCTGAGCCAGCGCGGACATGGCTTTGCCGTTCATCGCCGCACCTTTTTCGTCGTTGGCATCCACCGCGCTGGACATGGTGGCATAGACGCGCACCTTCATCGAGCGCTGTTCGAGGGCGTCGAGGGTGTTCATCGCTTCGAGGAAGGTATCCACACTATCGCCGAGATGCCCCTGATTTTTCTTGACCTCGGGCAGATATTCGAGGATGCTTTGGACTTCTGCGTCGAATGCATCGGGCGAAGTAAAAACGCTTTCAGCGTTCCAGGTTTGTTCCTTGCTTACTTGTGAGCGGGGAAGGGGAGTGGGCATGATGTTTTCCTTTCGATTGATTATTCTATTTTATCCGATGCCACCATGATTTCATTTCACGGCGAGTAGGTCATGTCTGCAACGTGACGGTTTTGGGTGTTTTGCCATTGTCACGCTGCCCCCTTCGGGGACGCTGCGCGGAAAGCGTGACCTACAGTTCTACGATTTCGTTTCCAGCAAGTCCCATTTATTGCCGTACAGGTCTTCAAAGACGACGACCGTTCCATAGGTCTCGTTCCTCGGCTCCTCCAAAAAGCGGACGCCTTTTGACTTCATCGCTTCGTGATCGCGCCAGAAATCGTCGGTATGGAGGAAGAGGAAGACGCGTCCGCCGGTTTGATTCCCCACACGGGACGCCTGCTCGGGCGTCACCGCCTTCGCCAATAGCAAGCGCGTCTCACTGGACCCGGGCGGGGCTGCCATCACCCAGCGTTTGCCTCCGCCCATGTCTGTATCTTCGATCAGATGGAATCCGAGTTTGCCGACATAGAACGCGATGGCTTCATCGTACTCACGCACAAGCAGGGAGATGGCGCCGATGGTTTGTTTCATGGTTTTTATCACCAACGGGCGTGATGTTCTTCGGCAAACCCGATCAGATCATGGATCTCGAGCGGCGAGCCGTCATCGAGAGTTACCCGTCCGTTGTAGCGCCCGAACATCTGGTGGACTTCGCTGAAGATGATCCCAAGGTTTGTCCGTGCGGTGCGGTCTTTGAAGGGAGTGAAGGTCAGGTCGAGGCGCCCTACGTCATCGCGGAAGCGCCAGGGCTGCATGTAATCGCCCGACTTGTACTCGAAGGGAACCTTGCCAAGTTTGTGCACGCGCCCATTCAGGATGACGGCGTTTTCGGTGGCTTTGCTCAGGTCGCCGAAGCCCTGTCCCAGGTTCAAACCGATGGTCCGCCCATCGGGCAGGAACCCTGAAGCGCTTGCCCAATTCCAAAAACTTTGATATTCCCACACGCCGCGCCCCCAATCGAGCGAGCCGATGCAATTTTTGGGATTCAACACATGCCGTGTTCCTCCGTACTCGATATAACCACTCGCAGGCATGCAGTTGATCTTGGTGTTGTCGTAGAAGCGTTTCGCGCCGATGGGGATGATGATGTTCATGGACTCGTGGTTTGGCAGTTCGCGCAGGGTGATGTCAGCGTGGATGCCGCGTCCATTGTTGAACCCATCCCAGTCCACTTTGACGCGGCGCTGGCCGCCATCCGCTTGAAAGTGCAATGAGGCTTTGTCATTCTTGAAGGAGGCTTCGCCCGTTTCGGGATTCCGCTCGAGTCGGATCCTTTTTCCGAATGGAATGACCAGCCCCTCTTCGTGCAGTTCGCCTGTCTTGAAGTCGAGCGTGTAGACGAAGATGTTGCCCGCGTAGCCGAGGTCCGCAATGGTGGCGGAGAAGAAACTGTCTGACGTGAAGATCGCGTAGTAGTCCCAGCGTTTGACGCGGAAGCGGTGAAAGCGTGCGTTCTCGAGGTTGCAATCCAGCAGCGGCTTGCGCGACCAGCCGACTTGCGCCAGTGCACCGTTTGAATCCAGCAAGGGACCGGGGTGGGTGAGTTCATTTTGCATTGTTGTCTGCCTTTCGATATCGTTTTCCGCCTGAGTGATTATAACCCCGCTTAAATAATGCAGGTCGCGTCTTTGAGGATGCACTAAAAGGCTGTAGATGAGCCTGCTCCCCTCGCCGTCCTCGGCGAAGGGAGTACTTGAAGAACGCCGCCGAAGACGACGGCTAGAGCCGATTTATCAACAAACTTTGAGTGCCCCCGTCTTTGACGTGACGTTTTAGGGGAATATCGCAATTGTCACGTTGCCCCCTGCGGGGACGCTACGCGGAAAACGTGACCTACAGCTTGCTGCGCAGCACGCGCGACTGCAGAACGAACAAGCCCCGCGTTCGCAGGGCTTGTTCGTTCATTGTTCGTTTACGGGTCGATCGGCGGGTCGGTGAAGTTCGTACCGAACTGGTCGCGGACGAGCAGCCAGCCCGTGGTGTATCCCTTTGTGGGCGGGAACAGCTTGACCTCCACCCAGACCTTCCACTTTTTGTCGATGAAGATGGAGCCTGGTTTGTAGTACACAGTTTCCCTGTCCAGCGCCGAAGCGATGATCGTCCCGCCGGGGGCGCTTCGAATGAACATCCCGCCCTTGTAGGCGATCTTCACGGTGGAGTACGTTCCTGAGGGAGGCGGTGGCGTCTTGGTGGGGGGCGGAGGAGGCGGTGGTGTCTTGGTGGGCGGCGGGACGCTGCCGCCCGCAGGCAGGTTGATGACCTGCCCGGCATAGATCAAATTCGCATTCGTGATCTGCGGGTTCACTGCCAGGATCTTGTTCACGCTGGAGCCGATGCGTGCCGCGATCTTCCCGAGGGTGTCCCCCCGTTGCACGACATACGTTCCCGAAGTGGGCGGATAGGTTGGCGGATTGCTCCCGCTTGGGATGTAGATGACCTGCCCCGCATACAGCCACCAGCCAAGGCTGGGGTTCGCCGCGCGGATGGCATCCACGGTGGTATTGCAGAGTTTTGCGATGCCGCTCAGCGTGTCACCCCATTGCACGGTGATGTACGTGGGGCACTGCGACCACGCCAATGCGCCGCCCGCCGCCGCGAAAGGTGTGACAAGGAGCGCAAAAACGACGATCAACTGGACGAATTTTTGGGTTTTCATCGTATCTTCTCCGTTTTAATGCTGGTCTAATCATAGGATACTCAAAATTTGCCGCTTGTCAATGGGGATGGGTGCCGGGCTGCCGAATATGATACGATATTGATATTACGAGCAGAGATCCCTTTGTCGGGAAGACGCCGTATTGCCGTGTTCCGAGATCGCCCGCACGGCTGGATCGGGACATTGGAATATATGCCGTGATGCGCTATTTGCCTGTGGGGATAATAAGGAAAAAAGTACTGCCAAAATCGTGCATTCTTTCCCGTCCACCTTGTGATATACCTGTTGGAAGCCGTCTTTGATCAATATATTCGACATCTTGCATAAGTGCTCCCGCGGCAGTCCCCGGCAGCGTCCCACAGGGATGCTTCGGATGGACACCGCCGTGAGCAGGGTGGATGCCATGACTTTTGCGGGAAGCCTGTTCTTATGTTGAAAAACGACACACATATCACTGACAAGAGGAAATGACCATGAACCCAAGTTTTACGCCCGGCCTGGACCCGGTGCATGATGTTCTTCATTATCAAAACCAGCCCCTCGACGCCATCTTTGCCCCGAAAAGCGTGGCCGTCGTCGGCGCAACGGAGACGCCCGGCAGTGTCGGGCGCACGATCGTCTGGAATTTGATCAGCAGTTCCTTTGGCGGGACCATCTTTCCCGTCAACCCGAAGCGCCCGAGCGTGCTCGGCATCAAAGCTTATCCCAGCCTTTCCGCCATCTCCGAGCCGATCGACCTGGTCGTGATCGTAACGCCCGCGCCGACCGTGCCGGGCATCATCAAGGAGGCGGTCGATGTCGGGGTGAAGGGCGCCATCGTCATCTCGGCCGGTTTCAAGGAGATCGGACCGGAAGGCGTGGAACTGGAGCGCCAGATCATGGAGCACGCCCGCCGCGGCAACATGCGCATCATCGGCCCCAACTGCCTTGGAGTGATGAGCCCGGTCACCGGTTTGAACGCCACCTTTGCCAGCACGATCGCACGGCGCGGCAGCGTGGGCTTCATCAGCCAGAGCGGCGCCCTGTGCACCGCCATCCTCGATTGGAGCCTGCGCGAGAACGTCGGCTTCAGTTCCTTTGTCTCCATCGGTTCGATGCTGGATGTGGACTGGAGCGACCTCATTTATTATCTGGGTGACGACCCGCACACCAAGAGCATCGTCATCTACATGGAGACCATCGGCAAAGCCCGCGCCTTCCTTTCCGCCGCCCGCGAAGTGGCGAACACCAAGCCGATCATCGTCATCAAACCGGGCCGCACCGAAGGAGCCGCCAAGGCGGCCGCCTCTCATACCGGTTCCCTGACGGGCAGCGACGAGGTGCTTGAAGTGGCCTTCCGCCGCAGCGGCGTGCTGCGCGTCAACGGCATTGCGGAACTGTTCTACATGGCCGAAGTGCTCGGAAAACAGCCGCGTCCGAAGGGCTCCCGCCTGACCATCCTGACCAACGCCGGCGGTCCCGGCGTGCTCGCCACGGATGCGCTCATCACCAACGGCGGCGAACTGGCGAAGATCTCGCCCGAGGCGATGGAGGAATTCAACAAGCTCCTGCCGGCAGCCTGGAGCCACAACAACCCGGTCGACATCCTCGGGGATGCCAGCCCCGAGCGTTACGGCAAGGCGCTCGAGATCGCCGCAAAGGACCCGAACACCGACGGCATCCTCGTCATCCTCACCCCGCAGGCAATGACCGATCCCACCAGGACCGCCGAGGTACTGGTGCCCTACGCACAGAGCCTTGGCAAGCCGATCATCGCCACCTGGATGGGCGGCAATGACGTTGCCGCGGGCGAAGCGATCCTGAACAAGGCCAACATCCCGGCCTTCCCCTACCCGGATACGGCCGCGCGCGTGTTCGATTACATGGCGCGTTACTCGGAAAACCTGCACAGCCTGTATGAAACGCCGAAGCCCGTCAACGGGGAGGACGACGACCCCGTGGACCGCGAAAAAGCCGCCCGCATCATCAGCGACGTGCGCAGCTCGGGCCGCACCATCCTGACCGAGTACGAATTGAAACAACTGCTGGCCTGTTACGGCATCCCGACCGTGGAGACCCGCATCGCGCAGAGCAGGGAGGAGGCTGTGAAGGCAGCCGACGCCATCGGCTATCCCGTGGTGCTCAAGATCCATTCCGAAACGATCACCCACAAGACCGACGTGGGCGGCGTGCAATTGAACCTGCAGGATGCCGAGGCGGTGGGGAATGCCTACGACGGCATCGAAAGGTCCGTCGCGGAGAAGGTCGGCGCGGAGCATTTCCTCGGTGTGACCGTCCAGCCGATGGCGAAGATGGACGGCTATGAGTTGATCCTCGGCAGCAGCATCGACCCGCAGTTCGGTCCCGTGCTTCTGTTCGGGCTTGGCGGGCAGCTGGTGGAGGTCTTCAAGGACCGCTCGCTCGCCCTGCCGCCCCTCACCACCACCCTTGCCCGCCACATGATGGAAGGGACCCGCATCTACACCGCCCTGAAGGGCGTGCGCGGACGCGCCTCCGTGGATCTCGCTGCGCTCGAGCGCCTCATCGTCCGCTTCTCGCAACTGGTCACGGAACAACGCTGGATCAAGGAACTGGACATCAACCCCCTGGTGGCTTCCCCGGAGAAATTGATCGCACTCGATGCGCGGGTGCTGGTCTATGACCTGAATACCGCCGAGGACCAACTGCCCAGGCGTGCCATACGCGCCTATCCAAGCCAGTATGTCGGGAAGTGGATCGCCAGGGACAAGACCGAAGTGACCATCCGTCCGATCCTGCCCGAGGACGAGGAACGGCTGGTGAAGTTCCACAGCATCCTCTCGGACCGCAGCGTGTACATGCGTTACCTGCAGCCCATGCTGTACCAGGAACGCGTGGTGCATGAACGGCTGGCGCGCATCTGTCACGGCGATTACAACCGTGAGATCTCGCTGGTGGCCGAGAAGGAGGGTGACGGCGAAGGGCGCAGCATCATGGGGGTCGTGCGTTTGAGCAAATTGCATGGGATGAAAGAGGCGCGCTTTAGCATTCTTATCGGCGACCCGTACCAGAGCACCGGGCTGGGGGGCGAACTGGTCAGCCGCATCATCGATGTTGCCCGGCGCGATCGTCTTGAGCGCATCAGCACCATCTTTACCGATGACAACCAGGTCATGCTGCACCTTTGCAAAAAGGCCGGCTTCGAGATCGAACCCACTGCCAACGAAAGGCAGTTGTTAGCCTCCCTGAAGTTGTAAGAACGACGAGACATGAGAAAGACAGGCGTCCGAAAGGGCGCCTGTTCGCTTTTAAGCGGATTTACCTGCACTGCAAACGGCTTTTTTCTGCGAGGAATCCCGCCTCTTCCTCCGCTGAAACCTGATTCTCCCGCCAAGAAAACCAAATATCTCGCCGAGAAATTAAATTATCTCGGCAAGATAATAAAATACCTCGCCGAGATTTTGCTATAATCTGGGTGAAAAACTGTCGTTCCGTAGAGGAAAGGAAGAATTCATGGCAAAAAGGATCACTGTCATTCGCAGGTATCGTCCCGAGATCAAGAAGAGACGGACGCGCCGCATGCCCGAGTTGGTGCGGGGCATGTCCCGCGCCACCACCCTGACCGAGGGCACGATCCGCCTGGTGGTGTATGAACTGCGGGATACGATCTTGATGGCGCACCTTATGGGGGATGCGGTCAAATTTGACGGGCTGGGGACGTTCACCCCCACCATCCGCATGGACGGCGAACTCGACATTCTCTTCCGCCCCGACCCAGCCATGCTGAGGGACTTGAACGACCCTTCCAAGTTCACGGCGACGATCCTGAACCGCGCCAACATCGGCAAATCTGCCGACGAGTTGGTGGCGCAGTGGAATGCGAGCATCCTGAAGACCCTGTGGAGGAGTAGGAACCGTAGGTCACGTCTGTGACGTGACGGTTATTGGGGATGATGTAAAGTGTCACGCTGCAAGCGTGACCTACGAAGACAGAGCGGCCGCTCCAAGTTCACGGCGACGATCCTGAACCGCGCCAATATCGGCAAATCCGCCGATGAGTAGGAGGAACCGTAGGTCACGTCTGTGACGTGACGATTTTGGTGATACCTGCAATGTCACGCTAAAAGCGTGACCTACGAGATCAATCCACCGTCAGCGTCTTGGACAAATTCCTCGGGAAATCAGGATCGAACCCGCGTAACACGCTCATGTGATACGAAAGCAACTGCAACGGCAGGACTCCCAGCAACGCGCTGATCTGCGGGTCAGACTTGGGAAGCACGATCAGGTCATCGCCGTTGGCGCGCAGGCGGGTATGTGTCCCAGAGTATTGCCGAAGACATTCGTTTTATGTTCCAGCCGTTCTCTTTTTGTAGTGACTGTTGTCGTACCCGCTTTCTCTACCGGTTTTCCGTCGTTTCGAAGAACATCAACCGCCGGTTATTCTTGAGGGTTCCCTTTTTGAAATAACTGTCAGACCACTTGTCGGTCTCATCCAGAAAGATCGACCTGGCTTCATCGCTGGTTTTGGCTGCGGCAAGTTCGTTGGCGATATTGCGGAAGTAAAAGTGACGGAAGATGCGGTCGAACTCAGTCATGTAGATATCAGCGACACGCGTGTCGCCGCGGATCAGCATCATGTTTTCGTCGTTTTGCAGCAACGAACCGGAGGAGAAATTCGCGGAGCCCGAGCACACCAGCGGGTCATCTGATAGCGGGTCGATCAGAAGGAACTTGGTGTGTACAAAGAAGACGAAACCTTCATTCTTCGGGCGGAAGTGCTCCTCCTTGAAGAACCACTTGTCAAGCTCGAACTCCTTGATCGGCATGCGTGATGTGACCTTGCCGTCCTTTATCCGGTAGATCTCCCCAAGTGGGACACCGTAGGAAAGGATCACACGATTGAAATCGGCGGTGAGAGCTTTCTTCTGGGCGGGCGGAGCCGGCTTTTCCATAAGCACGAAGCGCATCTGTGTGCGCTTTTTTGCAATCGGTTCAACCAGGACCTGGCCGACACCGAATGCCGCGGTGAACCACACTGAGTTGGCGGCGTCGAGCATCCGCCGGCCATACCAACCGAGCATCTCGGATTTGGAACGCGGCGAGAACAATCGCATGGCTGAGTTCGGGGTGATGACTTCGTCCGGGTTGGGGGTCAGCTGGACAAGGGCCGTCCGGGCATCTTTCAGCTCCGGATCGGTCTTTACCAGGTTCCAAAACTCGAAATATTGCTTCGCAGCCCTGGCATCTGCCACGCGGTGCCCGACATTGGTCTGGCCGAGAAATCCCGAGGCGGTGAAATTGGTCGAGCCTGTCCATACTTCGACCGGGTCTTTCCCGCCCTTCAGTCGCACGATGAACTTGTTGTGCGGGATCTTCGTCTTCGAGCGCTTGTAGGTGGTCTTCTGGTCGTTGATCGGAAGTCCAGCCGCCCTCATTGCCTTTTCGTTCTCGCCATCTTCGCCGGTGTCGGGATCGGTGGTGTCATGATAGACGATCTGAACGTCGACGCCCTTGTCGATCCGTTTTTTCAGCGCATCGAGGATGGGTGGGTAGGTGAACTCATAGGCTGCAACACGCAGCGCGTCGCCGGACTTTGTTTTATTGATGAAACCGAGACAGGCTTCAAGCAGTCCACGCGACAGCCACTTGACGGCTGGATCCTTCGGATTGTTGATGTTCTTTGGCGGCCTGTTGCCAAATTCCTCGGAGAATTTCTGGCTCGCAATCGCGCCGCGGTTGAACCACACGCCATGGGTCTCGCCTGCTTCCCATTCCTTTTCGGTGGTGATCTCGAACTTGATCTCGTCCTTCGGATCGGTGGTCAACTTGCCCGGTGTACCGAACCTCGGCAGGATGCGGAAGCGGTAGGTCGTGCCGGGCGACGCAGCGTAGTCTCCCCACAGAAAACTCTGCACGGGAAACTTGTCGGTATAGAAGGCCATATGCCTGGTCGGATCTTTCGGGTCACGGGCATTCTTGGGGTCCGGCACAACGGACTTGAATACCTTTTGTGAGCGCAGGAATTTTGGCTTATGGCTGCCAGGACCGACGATCTGGCGTTCGAAGGCGAACCCCTTGAGTCCCTTGCGGGTTTTGTCGGGACAGTTGAGTGCGATCAGGATCGTATGCGTACCGCTGAAGACTTTGGCTTCAAAACCGCGTTGGGTGGCTTTTGTTTTTATTCGCATGACATTCTCCTTTGACCTGACCTGGAAATGGCTGGTGGGCGCACTCCATCGCCATATTCGTCCCCGTTATGCCAAACCTTACGAAGTTACAGGATTTTATTTGTCCAATATCATAATAATGATTTTGGACTGAAAGTCAAGATGCGGTTATCGTTACTATCAGAGAGGTCTGCAAAACCATTTCGAAGGACTTGTCCCCTGGATTTCTAAAACTTGGGTTTGATTGTTCCAATCCCTTATCAGTATCCTGGGAAAACCTCCCTGGAAATCGGGTCAGTAAAATAAGACTTTGGAAGCCTTATTCATCCATGTCCATGTCCATGTTCAGGTTCTTGGAGAAATTCCGCGGGAAATCAGGGTCGAACCCGCGCAACATGCTCATGTGATACGAGAGCAACAAAAAAGACGGCAACAGTTTATTGTTGCCGTCTGATGATTAGGCGGGTGTAACCTGGCGCAAATCTGCAATGACAGGCAGGGAGAATAGTTCTTTTCTCAGCAGGCGACTGGTAAAGAACAGCACCTCAAAATTCTCGATCCTGCCTGTTTTCGGGTTGAGACGAACAATAATCTCATCGGCTAGCTCTTCGGATTCCTGTTCAGCGTAGGGAGTGACGGTATTGATATACAGGATGTCTGCTTCACGGTCGTATTGGAAGGTTAGCTTTTCTGCCATTCTATCTCTCCATTCAATAAGTGGCGGGTGACGTAGGCGGTGATGATCCAATTCCTCTCGGTGGGAGCGGCTTCGCTTACGACTACCACAACTACGTACTTGCCTTGACGAACATCATCGAACCAACGATAAAAAATACGTGCTCCGCTCATGCGGATACTTCGCCGTACTTGATCGGGATCTGCCAACGTTTGTTTTACTTGCGGCAAATATTCTGGCAACAAGTCTGGATGGGTTTGAGTAATGTGTACTTCGCGCTCATCCGTCAATTCAACATCACCTTTCAAGTAGGGGCATGGAAATGTCTGCATGGTGTACTTTCTTTATTATAAACGAAATGATTGTCTCTAATCCACCGTCAGCGTCTTGGACAAATTCCTCGGGAAATCGGGATCAAATCCGCGCAACACGCTCATGTGATACGAGAGCAACTGCAACGGCAGCACTCCCAGCAACGCGCTGATCTGCGCATCTGACTTGGGAATGACGACCAGGTCATCGCCGTTGGCGCGCAGTCGGGCGTCCTCTTCGCCGATGGTGATCGTCCGTGCGCCGCGGACTTTCACTTCGTTGATTCCGCTGATGATGAGCGGCACATCGTTCGGTCCAACGACGAAGATGATCGGGAATCCCTTGCTGACCGCGGAGAGCGGTCCGTGTTTGAACTCGGTCGAGAGCATGCCTTCGCAATGGGCGTACGTAATTTCTTTTAATTTCAATGCGCCTTCCAAAGCGATCGGATAAGTCGCGCCGTAGCCGAGACAGTACATATCGTTCCACTCGTTGATGTCTTTCGCAATCGCTTCGATCTGCGGTCCGACCATCTCAATCGTCTGCTCCATCAATTCAGGGATACGGTCAATCATTCGCCCTGATCCGCTGGTTGAGTAGCCCTGAGCGCTCTTTGCGAAGGGCGTATCGAAACCAGCAGTTGCATCGAGACCCGCGAGTCTATAAGCCAGATACAGGAACGTCACGACCTGGTTGGTAAATGTCTTCGTGGCGGGCACGCTGATTTCGTATCCGCAGCACAAGGGTAGACAGAACGAAGTCGCCTTCGTCAACGTAGAGCCCACCACGTTCGCCAATCCAAAACAAGCCATGCCGCGCTTCTCGGCGGCTTCCAACGCGTTGAGCACATCCTTGGTCTCGCCCGATTGGCTGACGAAAATCCCCACGTCTTCATACCCAACCGCGGGCGCGTATTGCGCGATGAACTGCGGCGCAAGCACGGGGATGGCGGTCAGCCCCGCCAGTTGCGCGATGTACACCGAGCCCACCGCCGCCGCGTGATAACTCGTGCCGCATCCGATCAAATACAGATGACGCGCGTTCTTCATCTTTTCGACCAACGGCTGCACATCGGGGCTGCCATCCAATAAGTGGATTAACTCACGGGCGACTTGTGCCTGCTCGTGGATTTCTTTCAACATAAAATGCGGATACCCGCCCTTCTGCACCGCATCCATCGACTCCGTAACTGTTTCTGGCATTCGTTGAATTATTTTTCCATCTTTGACAGAGCGCACTTCCACGCGGTCTGCCCACAGCGTCACGATCTCCCCATCCTGCGGACGGATCACTTCGCGGGTGAGCGGCAATATCGAAGGCAGGTCAGACGAAAGACAAGTAAAGCCATCGCCGATACCGATCACCATGCCCGAACCTTTTTTGAACGCGTATAACTTGTCATCATTCGCGCGCCCGATGACAAAGGCATAATCGCCTTCGAGATCGCCATACGCGAGTCGAATTGCGTCAATGAATTCGTATCCGCGGCTGATATATCTCTCCACCGCATGGACACATGTCTCACCATCATTCTGCGAACGGACAGTCATGCCCTCCGCCATAAATTCCAGACGCAGTTCAACGTTATTCACCACGTTGCCATTATGCGCGCCAACCATATCGCCAGTTGAATCCAAATGCGGCTGTGAATTAACTTGTGAAGGCTCGCCAAAAGTCGCCCAGCGCAACTGCGTAATTCCGCGCTGTCCGCGCATCTCAGCGATGTTATATTTCGCCGCCACCGAATCCACCTTGCCCACATCTTTTCGCAAATCGATTTTGCCATTATTCAACGTCGCCGCCCCGACAGAGTCATAGCCGCGGTAGGTGAGTCTTTCCGCTGCCGCAATTAAAATAGGTCCAAGCGCTTCTTCTTTATTGGTAACGTAACCGAAAATTCCGCACATGTTGAGAAAATCTCCTGAAAGGTATGTTAGCAGAAGCCGAGTGTATCATAAGTAATTCTCCAGTATTCCAATTTCAATTCTCCGGGGGGATTGCATTTGAAGGCATATGCCATTAAACTGGATCATGAACATTTGCCGGGGTTCTCATGAAACGCATTCTCCCCATCCTGCTCATCCTTGTCTGTTTGTGTTCTTGCGCACCCCAGTTCGAAATCACGCAAACAGACAGGAGCATCCCCACTGTCACAGAACCCGCCAGCCTGCCGCTCCTGCGCGTGGCTTACTCGAAGAACGCTGAACCGTGGATCTGGACGGAAGGCGAAGTCCGCGCCACTGATGGACACAGACAATGTGATGGAAGTACATATCTCCAGCGACGGCTTGGTGATAGCCTTCAAGCGCGAGGACACTGGCGAAGTGTTCGCCGTCAACGCCGACGGGAGCGGCTTGCACAACCTGGTCAGCGCCGATGTTCCTGGAAGGTGAGAATGCCACAGTCTGGATCTTCGACTTCGAATGAAACGCACAGCGATTATTTTGACGCTCGCGCCGCGTAACGTGACGATCTACTGTGGATGCCGATATCAAGGTCACTCCTGATGGATGCCGATTATATTCCACCGCTTTTTGCCCGATGGTCAATGATATTACGCAGGCATTGACCTGGTCATGCAATGGCGGCGAATATCTTCTTCGCCCAAGGTCCTGTCACTGCGCTCGATCGTTAACAGCATCATGTACGGGATGCCGTCAAAGATGGCGTACAGTCACCACGTATCCCATGCACATGCCGAGGCTGTTGTTCCCATCGCCATTGTCCTGTCCAACACATAACGGCGTGGCATTAAGCACTGGTAATCACAAGCAACGCAAGGACCATTGCTGCGAAGCCCGCGGTGATGCATTTCAGATCATTTCGATGTTGTAATTGAGGGTATCTACGGTATGGCAAAACAGTATTACATAGAGGCGTTGGGGAGATATGAACCGATACGGACCATGTCCGGTGGTCGACTCTCGAACGAATGTTTCCTGTTCGTTGGGCTGGGTGATCACTGCACATCCAGACCGTTGGCGAAGCCAGCGCACTGCTGGATGAGAACGCTGTCTACAATATTTTTGATTACGCCTGGGTAACACCTTGAAACGCTCTCGCGCGGCGTTATGATCAGGCCCTGTCAACGTGACACAAATCCTCTGAGGACTTTATCCCGCATCCCACGGCGCGACTCCCCGTCCTTGCCCGCCTCGCAATGACCCGTAAATTGTCTCCGCCAAATTCGGGTATCACCTCCGCCGTTGCCGCCAGCAGACCAAAACAGCCCGCGATCATCATGTCACCGAATGGAACAGCGAAATATGGGCGCAATCCGAGTGAGGCCCGTCTGCCCGTGGGATGCACGTTTCTCGTCAGCAGCTGGCTGAGTCATAAACATCGACCGCCTCGGTCCTGTCACTACAATATCGAACTCATCCTTGCCAAACTCAAACGGATTGATCCCATATACCAACGCGCCGTGTCCCATATCATCGAAAATATCCTCATGTTTCAATGAACCATCCGCCAATCTCGCGGATCAAACACTTCAAGTTTTGGCAGATCAATTTCGCCAGTGTGATGTTCAAAGACTCCTTCAATTCCCTTTTCACCCAAACGAAATGCCAGCGTATGGAAATTCCCCACATTGACAATGATCTTCCGTTCACGCTTTGCCACCTTTGGATCAAAATTCGCGCCCAGTACCGCCGCGGGAGCTGTGTCCATCACCAATAACGGGCAATCGAGATTAGCGGCTGAATCAGCAACGGCTTGCAGGCGAGTCATGATTTTTGGGATTGCAGTGGAAGGGAAGATGAAAGATGAAAGAGAATTCCTGGCGCGGATGCGTTCGTCCAGGTAGTCGAACCTGAATTGACGGTCCGAAACCCCCGCCGGCGCATTGCCATGATCGAAGACCGCCACAGCGATGGCTCCCAAATCTTTTAGCGAAACACCGTAGTCATTGAAAGTCTTGGAGATCAATTCGAAATCGAAATCTTTCAACTCCAATTCCTCCAAATCTTTCATCTTTCTTCTTTCATCGTCGGAAACGATCTTTATCCCCAACGCCTCCACCTTCTCCAGTTCGTCATTGATCGTCGTTGCGGCGGAAGGCGTCATGTAGACAGGTATCCCCGCGCGGGCATATTCTTCGATGGCCCAGGCGGAGGGGCCGCCTCCCATTTGATGACCGGTCAGCAGGATCGGGGTCCGAGCTGGAAGCGCCTGCTTGAGACGGCGATGAACCATCATGGTGGGGGAAGGCAGGACGAGTTTGAACCCGTTCTCGAGGTCGAGGTTCGAATCGTAAAGAAAAATATCCTGCGTGCCTGTGCCGATGTCTACTGCCAAGATTTTCATGGTCTCCTCGATTGGTTTCTCGAATTCTAAGCCATTTTTGGAGTGTGGACGGACAGAACATGTCTGATGACCATAATGCATTGGTGACAAACGTCATTGATTTTCATGGGGATTTTTGTGTAGTATGGGACTATCAGATCAACATGGAGGACGAATGCAAACCAAATGCTTGAATCCCCTGTTTTCCTTCTTCCTTGTCCTGGCGATCGTGTCGCTGGCGTGCGGTACGGCGGCGCCGGAACCCACTTCCACGCCGGAGCCGACGGATACACCCGCTCCTACCGCCACCGTGACCGCGACCCTGACCCCGACAAACACGCCGCGCCCGTCTCCCACACCCAGGCCAACAAAAACGCCCAACCTTGCGGCGACCGAGAGGGCTGATGAACTGAATGCCGAGGCACAGGCCTATTTCGACCTCGGGTATCTGGAAACTGCAAATGGACGCTTCAAGGAGTACGATGATTTCCGGGAGGAGTGGGCGCAACTGAATTGGTACCAATGGTGGATATTAAGTGAATCCACTGCGGATTTTTATATGAACGCCCATTTCGAGTGGGAGAGTGCTTATCAAAACGCGGATACTTCCGGGTGCGGTTTTGTTTTTGCGATCCAGGATAATAATGACCATTATGCGGCCTTTCTGGATCGTACACGAGTGCTGTTCCTCATTTCGAACGGAAGCGGCACCCGCGAACTTGGCAGGACGCGCGGCACGGGGCGCGTGAAATTTGGCAACCCCGGAGAAGCCGATTTCACCCTGATCGTGAAGGGACATTATGCCTACGTGCTTGTTGACGAGGCCGTGATTGGTGAATATACCCTTTCGCAGAGCCAGCCGGTGCGCGGCAACCTGGGACTTACCATCCTTTCAGGCACCAACAAGGATTATGGCACTCGTTGTGAGATGACAAACCTCCACGCCTGGTTCCCGGAGAAGTAACCTGCCCCTGGCAAGCCAAATGACGAGCCTCCGCATCAACTGCGGAGGCTCGTTGCTTTCCCTCCCATAGAACGGGGGAATGGGGTATCATATCGAACATCAATCCGCCAAACTCAGATGGAGCCAACTCGTAAATGACCAACCCGGCACTGGCAGAGGTGCTTGCCAGCTATGTCCCAAAACTGATCCAAAAACGTGTCGCCGCAGACCCTTCGCCCATTGAATCACCCGTGGCGGAGGTGATCCAGGCGGCGGTTCTTTTTGCCGACATCTCTGGCTTCACGCGCCTGACCGAAAGCCTGGCTGAAGCGGGACCTGCCGGCGTCGAGACCATCGCCAACGTCCTCAATGACTATTTCGGGCAGCTCATAGACATCGTCCACCAGTATGGCGGGGATGTGGTCAAATTTGCCGGCGACGCGGTCATCGCGGTCTGGAATATCGCTTCAGAAGAAGGGACGCCTGATTCTGTCTCGAGAGCCGACCAGTGGCAATGGACCATGCGCACCGCGGAATGTGCGCTGGCGATCCGCGAACGGCTCGCCAATTACAAGGTGGAGAACGCCAACCTGTACCTCAAACTTGCCGTCAGCACCGGGAGCATCACTACCGCGCACGTCGGCGGGGTGTTCAACCGCTGGGAATTCCTGTTAACCGGCAATCCGCTCGTGGAGGTGGGGATTGCCAACAACCTCGTTAAAGCGGACGAGATCATCATCACTCCTTCTGCGTGGCGGTTGATCCGCAACGATTGCAATGCGGAGGTCGTCGAGTTCGAACTGAAGGAGTCCATCGCCCAGGGCGGACGCCTGAAAAGCCTGAACAAGCCTTCTTCGATATTTGCGACGCCGCAACCCCCGGTCATCCCTGACGGCGTGGAAAGTTCACTGCGCCCGTACATTCCGGGCGCCATCATCAACCGCCTGACCGCCGGTCAAAGCGGCTGGATCGCTGAACTCAGGCGCGTGACGGTGCTCTTCATCAACCTGCCCGATATCGACCAGAAAACCAAACTGGAGGAGGCGCAGAACCTGGCGCGCCTGGTCCAACGCTCCGTGTATCGCTATGAGGGGAGCATCAACAAGATCAACGTGGACGATAAGGGCATCACCCTCGTCGCTGCGCTGGGGCTGCCCCCGTTCGCGCATGAAGACGACCCGGCGCGCGGCGTGCAGGCTGCGCTGATGATCCGCAAGGAACTGGCGGGTTTGAAGGTGCGCAGTTTCATCGGCATCACCACGGGGCGCATCTTCTGCGGCTCGATCGGCAACGACTCGCGCCGCGAGTACACGACCATTGGCAACGCGGTCAACCTGTCGGCGCGGTTGATGGGTGCGGCTGTCAAACAGGATGAGCTGATCGCGAAATACGGCATCCCGATCCTGTGCGACCGGGTCACATACGACGCGGCAAAGGATGCGGCGGAGTTCGAGGCCCTTCCGCCTCAGCAGATCAAGGGGCGGGTCGAGCCGGTGGAGGCTTTCCATCCGATCGACCTGAAGAAGAGCATCATCCGTCCCAAAACGGAGTTGATCGGCCGCCAGGAAGAGAAAGCCATGATCGCCAACGCCTTGCAGGAACTTGCGCGCGGCGAGCAGCATCAGACGCTGGTCCTTCAGGGCGAGGCAGGCATTGGCAAGTCGCGCCTGTTCGAAGACCTTGTGCGCCAGGCGGAGACCCTGCACGTGCACATGTTCACAGGCGGCGGCGACCCCATCGAGAGGACGAACTCGTATCACGCCTGGCGCCCCATCTTCTATAAGATCTTCGACATTGACGAACTGGCAGGCAAGGCAGCCTCTGCCGAGGAGGCACGCGAGCCGGTCCAGAAGAAGGTCATCGAAAGCCTGCGGGAGATCGATGAGGACCTGGTCCGGTATTATCCCCTGCTGGATGTGATCCTGCCGATGCACATCCCCGACAACGAATTGACCTCCGCCATGACCGGCGAGATACGAGGCAGCAACATCCGCGAAGTGTTGACGCGCGTGCTGGGTCACGCCGCAAACCAGACGCCCCTGCTGATCGTTCTGGAGGACCTGCACTGGTTCGAACTCTGCCTCCTGGGCTTTGCTGGTGGATGTGCAACAGAAGGTGCGTCCCGTTTTCCTTGCCTTGAATACGCGTCCGTTAACGGACCCGGTGCCTGCCCAGTTCAAACAAATATTGGACCACCCGGGAACGCGCCTTGTCAAACTCGAGGCGATGATGCTCGACGATGTCGAGGCGCTGGTCTGCCAGCGTCTGGGAGTCAAATCCATCCCGCCGATGGTCGGCAGGCTGATCCGCGAAAAATCGGAGGGGCACCCGTTCTTTGCGGAGGAACTGGCTTATGCGCTGCGCGAGTCGCGGGTGCTCGTCATCGAGAACCAGGAATGCAAGGTGGATTCACATTTCATGGATCTCGAAAGCCTGACCCTGCCCGACACGCTGCAAGCCGCCATCACGAACCGCATTGACAGCCTCGCTCCTTCACAGCAATTGACGCTCAAGGTCGCCAGTGTGATCGGGCGCATTTTCGCCTTCCGCGTGCTTCAGGCGGTGCATCCCATCGAAGCGGATAGGGCTTCACTCCCCAATTACATGGAATCGCTGACCCGCCTGAGCCTGACGCTGGTCGAATCGGAAACGCCGGACCTGGCTTACATCTTCAAGCACGCTGTCACCCAGGAAGTGGCCTACAACCTGATGCTGTATTCCCAGCGCAGGCAGTTGCACCAGGCGGTGGCGGAGTGGATCGAACAGAACCATTCGGATAACCTCGAATCGTATTTCACCCTGCTTGCACATCACTGGACCCAGGCCGCTGAAATGCCCGATGTCTCCCGCAACGAACTTGCCATAGAGAAGGCGGTGGACTATCTGGAAAAGGCGGGCGACCAGGCGATGCAGAACTACGCCAATTCCGAGGCGATCCAGTTCTACACACAGGCATTGGAGTGGGATTCGAGATTACCCACTCCTCCTGCCATGGAATCTGCCTGGCAGAGGCAGGTGCGCAGGGCGCGCTGGCATAGTCGTTTGGGCTTGTCCTATTATGGGCTTGGCTCCCTGCCTGATTGCGATAAGCACGTGCGCGAAGCGCTGCAATTGCTGGGAAGCCCCATTCCCAATTCCAGCACGCAGTTCGCCCTGGGAATTTTCCCGCAGGTCCTTCGTCAGACGTTCCATCGTTTCTTTCCATCCCGATACGTCGGTTTTGTGAAGGGACAGGACCGGGAGGCGGCAGTCGAGGTGGCGCGCCTGTACGAATTGATGTCACGCATCTATTTCTACTCCAATGAGACGCTTCCCATCGTCTATACCGCCATCCGCTTCCTGAACGAGGCGGAGAAGGCTGGCAGATCCCCGGAACTGGCTTCGGCGTATGCAAGCATGGCCGTGCTGGCTGGTTTCATGCAGTTGCACAAACTGGCTGAGACGTACGTGGAGCGCGGCATCGCGGTCTCTGAGGAGGTCAACCAGATCTCCAATCGCATCACCGTCGGTGTGGTGACCAGCTTGTACAGGCTGACGGTCGGGAAGTGGGACGAGGTCCGTGAACGGGTGGAGGAATCCAAAGCCCTGTGCGAGCGGATCGGCGACTATCGTCAGTGGGGCGATTGCACCGGCATGCTTGGCGAGAGCGCGTTCATCTCGGGCGACCTGGCATATTCGATGAACATCCAGAAGATATTGCTTGCGGATGCACGCCGCCGGCGGAGTCCGCTGCATCAGTGTTGGGGACTGCTCGGGGTGGCGGTGAACAACATCCGGCTTGGGAACGAGGCGGAAGCCATCCCCATGCTGGAGGAAGCCTTGAAGATCCTCGAGGAGACTCCCAACCGGTCATCCTCCATCGAAACGAACGGTCAACTCGGGCTGGCATACCTGATGACCGGTCAGGATGGCAGGGCGCTCGAATACGCCAACCGGGCGCTCGAAATGGCAATGGGGATCTCTCCGACCGTCTACTCGATGGATGTCGGCTATGCCGCCATCGCGGACGTGTATTTTACGCTGTGGGAGAAGGTGCTTCAAAACCCGAATGGGACGGCTGAACCTGCCAAATTCAGGTCCCTTGCCGAAAAAGCGATCAAACTCCTGCGCGTCTTCAAGAACGTTTTCCCGATCGGCCAGCCGAGCCTGCTGTATTACCAGGGATGGTACGAATGGCTGAACGGCAAACGCCCGCAGGCGGTGAGATCGTGGAACCTGGGGCTGGAGGCCGCGCAGAAATTCAGGATGCGTTACGAGGAGGGATTGATTCACATGAAGCTGGGAGGGGCGCTTGCGGAGAATGCGGTTCTCCGCAGGGAGCATTACGATCGGGCAGTCCGCATTTTCGGGGAGATGGACGCAATTCCCATGTTGAGGCGCACCAGGGAACTGGAAGACCTTAAGTAACTTTGTCCAGAACTCCCGCGGGTCTTTCCTTATGACTTCCCAGTCTGGATCGCCGCGGGACGAAGTGTAATCATCTCGGAGGGACCATGTCAGTCACTTTATCAAAGGATTGGGGTAAAGGGATCCCAGGGCCGTCGCCCATGCCGGTATTGGGCTGGCTCCCGGCGATCCTTAAATTCGCTTTTCGTCCGCTGGAGACTCTGGAATCGCTGCGTGAACAATATGGGAACGTGGTGCGGATCGGTTTTGGGAACTATCCAGCCGTGATGGTATTCGACCCCGAATACAACCGCCAGATCCTGCGCGACCCCGATTCGTTCTACGTCTATGACATTGACCTTGTCCCCTTGAAGTTCCCGCAGAATAGTTCGGTCAAGGCGGTCGCAACCGGCATGCCGCTCATGAACGGACCGCGTCACGACGACCACCGCTCGGCGTTGCTTCCCTATTTCCACAAGAAATTCGTCACCCGTTACCATGACGCCTGCGTGGACGTGACTGAACGCCGCATCGCCTCCTGGAAAATGGGCGCAGAGTTGGACATGCGCGCCGAAATGGAGCGCCTCGCCATCTGGCTGGGGACGGCTCCCGTCCTTGGGCTCGACCCGCAAAAGGAGGGCGAAGCCATTGGCATGCAGCTCGAGCGCACCATGAAGACCCTGTTCAACCCGTTTGCCTTGTTATTCCCGTACGACATCCCGGGACTGCCTTTCCACACACTGATGAAACATACCGCCGAAATGGACCGCGTTGTGCGCGGTGTGATCGCCCGCAAAAAAGCAGGAAGGGCTCACCGGCAACGACATCCTCTCCGTCATGATCCAGATGCACGAGGAGGACCCCGAACGGTTGAGCGAGGACGAACTGGTCGGTCACACAACGACCATGTTCCGCGGCGGGTACAACCCCAACGGCATGGCGCTCTACTGGACGATCTTCCTGCTCAGCCGGCATCCCGAAGCGTTGAAAAGGGTGTTGGAAGAACTCGACGGGGCGATGGGCGGGAAGGATCCGACGCCCGAAGCCGTGGAGAAACTCCCGTACCTTGTGGGTGTGATCAAGGAAGGCATGCGCCTCTTCCCCGCCGGCACCTGGACCGGTCGCCTCGCCATGCGCGAATTTGAACTGGACGGGCATCCGCTCCCCAAAGGCACGTGGATCGTCATGAGCCCGTACGTGGTGCACCGCATCCCTGAGATCTTCTCCGACCCGTACCGCTTCATGCCCGAACGCTGGCTGACGGAAAACCATCCGGCGTACGAATTCATGCCATTCTCAGCGGGTCCGCGCTATTGCATCGGCACCTCGCTTGCCATGCTGCAGTTGAAGATCTCGCTCTCGATGCTGCTCCAGCGCTACTCGTTCACGCTTAAGCCGGGCGCGCGCGTGGATTGCGCCGGGCTGAACTCCATCCGCCCGAAGAACGGACTGCCCATGATCGTCACCGCGCGCGGCGACATTAAATCTCCTGCTCCCTTCAAAGGCAACATTCATCAGATCGTTCATTTTGCCTGACGCAGTCCCGCAGGAATCAGGGTTGACGTTCACTTTCCCCCCGATGAGCTGCGTGTAGATTTAATACCGGGATGAAACGGTACGAATTTGGCGGTTCAGGGCAAGGTGTAGGACAATCCCAGCCACAACTGATATAGGCCAAAGCAGGACAGGGCAATGGCTGAGATCCCAAGCAGGGCGCGGTTGACCTTCGGACCCAGTTCCCTCGCAGTCCCGAAGATCAGGATGATCGCCGCCAGGCTGGAAATAAAGGTGACGTAGAACCCCGCCAGGAAGCCAACCCCGTGGATGGGCGTTTCACGCCAACCCCGCATCAGGATCGGACCTGTGACCAGACTCCAGAAGAGATACGGACCCGGGCTCAGGGCGTTGACCAGCGCGGCTCGCCAGACGCTCTGGCTTGCTCCCGCCTCGACGACCGGACTGTCCGCTGCGAAGTCCCGCCATGCCCGGTACGCCCCGGCGGCGAGGTAGATGACGAAACTCCCGCCCGCGAAGTAAAGCAGGCGCTCGAACCAGGCTGGAACCTGACTCAGCGCCAACAGGCACAGCGCGATGATCGGCGGGTCGCTGACCAGCGGCGCCAGCGCGGCGGGCAGGGCTTTCCGCCAGCCTTTTGCCAGCGACTGCGAGATGATGTAGGTCTGAAAAGGGCCGGGTTGCACCGCGGCGGCGAATCCAAATCCAATTCCCTGAACGATGTACAGCCACATTGAGTTATTCTTCGAACACGAATTTTGTCGGGTTCTCGTAAAAGACCGTCCAGGTGATGCACTGGCGCGGGGTGAAGACGTACAGCCCGCCCTCGTCCCATTGATCGGGTTTGGGCGAGTAACCCTGGTCGCCGTATTTGCCGCCGATGGCTTCGGCAAGGCGTTTCGCGAATTCCGGTTCGGGTTTCCCGGCAGGCTGGGAAGTCCCTTCCATGATGATGACCTGGCTTCCGCTTTCGAGGTGGAGGGAGACGTGCGGATTTTCCGCGATATTGCGGGCGTGACGCGTCTCGGGACTGCCGTCGTAGTAGAACTTGTCCTCGAGGAACGCGCCCCAGCGCGGGACGACGTGCGGCCTGCCGCCCTGAGCGTCAGGCGAAGGGGGGCGGACAGAACAAAGCCAGTAGTTTTTGGATTCGGTCAATTGCGCGGCGACCCACTCCCAGTCCACGAAGGAGGCGGGGTTGTCGGCATATCCCTTTGGTAATTTGGGGCGTACTATTTTTGGCGAATTCATCCATTGCTCCTTGCCCAACTTGCGATCACACGGATATCTTCCGGCGAAGTGCGGCAACATCCGCCGATCATGCGCGCACCCGCCTCATACCAAACTTTGGCTTCCTCTCCGAACAATTCGTAGACGGGATCATCGTTCCAATCCTTTTTCTCCGCGCTGTAGGATTCGCCCGAGTTGGGATACACAAGGATGGGTTTATCCGTCGCCTTTCTCGCCGCGCGGATCAACGAGGGGATGAACTTCGGGGACGTGCAATTGATCCCGACCGCCGCCACCTGGGGACTTGACTCAACCTGGCCGGATACACTCTTCGAGCTTTTCCCCCTCACAGACATGCGCCTCATCTCTGCAACTGAAACTGATCCATGCACTCACGCCTTCGAACTCGCCCAAAAGACTGACCAGCGCCCGCGCTTCGATGGGGGATGGGATCGTCTCACATGCCAGCAAGACTTGCCCTGAGCCTGTCGAAGGGTCCGCACCCGCTTCGATCAATGCCTTCATCCGCGGACGGTGAAAGTCCATCAACTGTTCTTCGCTGAGACCATAATTTCCGCGATACTCGGAGCCGTCTGCCAGGTACGCGCCGTACGGTCCGACGGACGCGGCAACGAACGGCTTCGCCCTGCCAACGCGGTTTGCCTCCTCCGCCCAGAATTCATCACGCGCTTTGATGGCAAGTTTGACGGATTTTTGAAGCAGGGCATAAGCCTGCTCTCCTGTCAAACCGCGTTTCATGAATCCTTCAAGGGTAGCCTGGTAACTGGCTGTGATGACACAGTCCGCCCCGGCTTTGAAGTAGTCGTAGTGGAGTTGTTTGATGGCTTCAGGCTTTTCGAGCAATATCTTCGCCGACCACAGGTCATCTTTCAGGTCGAAGCCGCGGCGTTCGAGTTCGGTGGCGAGAGCGCCGTCTATGACGAGGACAGGATAACGGTTAAGGATGGATGCGATGGGGTTCATGTCCGCGAGGATACCATTAATCCATCCATTGACATGGATGGAAAAAAGGCGTATTATACGTCATATAACGATATATCAATAAATGATTATTAGGTGAATCCAATGACCGTTGACCCGATCTCCTATCTCCCCCTGACCGAACCGACGTTTTATATCCTGTTGAGTCTTGCGCCCGGCAGAAAGCACGGATACGCCATCATGAAGGATGTGAAGGACCTCAGCAGGGGGCGTGTCAACCTGAGCACGAGCACACTGTATACAGCGGTCGGTCGTCTGCTGGACCAGGAGTTGATCGAACGCCTCTCGGACGAGGAGCAGGATGCGGGTCCGGGGTTGCCGCGCAAATCCTATGAATTGACCGATCTTGGGCGGCGCGTGCTCGAGGCGGAGCATGTCCGCTTGCAGGGAATGGTCAAAGAGGCGCGCCTGCGCTTGCGGGAGGATGGGGCGTGAAAAATCTATACGCCCTGCTCCTGTATTTGTTCCCGAGAGCATATCGGGAGGAATACGGCGAGGAGTTGCAGTCTGTTTTCGATCTGTCGCTTGATGATGCGATGCGGTCAGGCGGGATGGAAGTTGCGCGTATAACGTTTCGTGAAATGTTCTGCCTGCCGGAAGCGATCATTCACGAGCACCTGCGGGAGCGGAGAAGAATGGAAATGAACAAGACATTCGCCTCACGCTTCGACTTTGCGCCTGGTTCACGGACCGAATCCTTCGCGGCGCTGGCACCGTTCCTGTTTGGCATGACGATGATCCTATTCGGCTACCTCGGCAGCTACCTGACCGTCCCCTTGTGGATGCAGGTCGCATTTGTCATTCTCTTTTGGTCTGCGGTCCTTGGCTTGTTCCTGCTCGGGTCTGCCAAAGGATTGCCTCGCTGGTTCCTGCCGTATTTGGGGGGAGCGTTGCTGTTCGTAGCCATCCTGCTCTTCAACATTCTTGTCGAAATGAGGGTGGACGTTTGGTGGCACAGGTTGTCAGGATTTTTGAGCGGTTTCAACTTTGGGGGATTTCTCTGGATGGGATTGATCCTTCTGGTGTTCCTTTTGCTTGTCATATCGAGAGTGGTTCCGAGGTTCCATCACTTTTACCAGCGTCTCAGAGACGACTGGACGCTCCTTTCCTTTTTGTTGTACGGAGGGGTTCCGTTAGCGCTCTGGCTTACCTTCGACGGTTACGTGAACGAGGAGCCTTTTGTCATCCTGTCCCTCTTCATGCTTACGCTCGGCGGATGGTTCTACCTGCAAAACGACGAGCCGTTGACCCGGTTCGTGTCATTGCATATCGGGCTGGCTTTATCCATGCTGACCGTGACGGCGGGCAAGGCGGTTTTGTTCATGGGATCCTGGTTTCAGGTATTCAATTCGACATGGAAAGATGAATTGGTCCCCACCCTGATGACCTGGGTCTGGCTGGCGTTGATCATGTCGCTTCCGCTCCTGCTCAACCTGTTGCCGCGTGCGGATGTTTCCCTGCAAGAGGTGTAATTTATCTGGCGAGAAAATAGCTGATCAGAAATGGGGCGGCGATCGCAAGCAATCCCGCAATTGACAATACCCATCCTGTTGTCCTTTTGTTTTTCATCAGGGAGAATACCCCGAAGAGCAAAAGGACTATTCCTAAAGCGATCAATCCAATAGCAAGGGGATTCATAACATAACTCCTTTGTTATGCAACGTATTTTTCGGCCATTTTCCTGACGGTGTTTATCCCCCTGAACGTAGCCCTCCTGCCGAGAGTCTTTTCGAACACGGCATTCGAGAATTTGGATTCGCTCTGTTTCTTGAGACATAACCAATAGACTTCGCGCCCGTGAGCGTGGAAGTCGTCAATGTCTGTTTTCAAAGCTGCCAGCAGTTTCTTCTCACGGTCAGCGAGCGGCGCCGACAGAAAGGCGACGTTGAGCGCGGCGGCGGATTCCGTTTGGGTGGTTGGGAAAGGCTTGTAGTCTGCGATATCAACCAGTTCTGAGTCCGACCGCAGAAAGGCAGCGACCTCAAAGCCGAGCGTATCCTTCAATTTTCTCTCGATCAGCTTCTCAAGCGCACCCGCATCCTTTGATCGGGTCTCGAAAATGACGTTGCCGCTGGCGATGAAGGTCTCGACGTTCGAGAACCCCAGCGACTCAAATATTCCCCGTAGGTGATCCATTTTGACGGTATGCCCGCCGACGTTGATGGCGCGCAGGAAGGCGAAGTATTTGGGCATGTTCCAATCTTATCGCTGGTTGGTGATTGGGGGAAGTGAGTTGCTTCGCCCGGCAATTTGATCGATCAGTAGAATACCGATGAGAAGAAGCAGGACGACGCTGTACGCCGAGCGGATGCCGACCGCATCCGCCAGCCTGCCCAATAGCAGGGGAAGCGCCAGGATCGCCGTGCCCGAAGCCAGCGTGGCGCGCGCTCCCGCCTGGACGGTGTTCCCGTTCGAGGCGTTGATCGCCAGGGACAGGATCAGGGGATAGAGACTGGCGATCCCCAGGCCGGTCAGGAAGAGGCCGCTCAGCCCGATGAAAACGTTCTCCGTTCTCCAGAAAAGCAGGAAGCCGATGCCTGCGACGACGATGGAGACACTGACCACCGCACGCGTGGAGAAACGCTGGACGAGGCGACTGCTGAGGATGCGTCCCACGATCATTCCCGCAAGGAACAGGCTGACCGCTTGCGCCGCATTGGCCTTCGTCAACCCGAGAACTTGTTCGATGTAGTCCGCGCTCCAGAAGACCATGCAAAACTCGGCTGAGACTCCCAGGACGATTCCCGTCCAGTAGACCCAGAAGAGGGGAGGCAAAGGCCCTTCGGACGGGGTCAACTTTTCGGCTTGGGAAGAAGCGGCGGCGGGCGAGGAATCCCTTCTGAAGACCAGGAACATCAGGAGCGGCGCGAATGCCATGAGACCCAATGCCCACCGCCATTCCCCGAGAGAACGGACGAACCATCCCACCAGCAGGGGCGCGGACGTGGCGAGCAGAGAGGCGATCACATTCGCTTCGGAGAGTGCCACGGCTTTCATCCCGCCGTGCTGGTCGGACAGTGCGGCAGGGACAATGGCGATGATCAACGAGCCGACCAGCCCCATGAGAAAGGATGCGCCGATGGTGATGAGCGGATCTCTGCCAGCCAGCAGGAGCAGGGCGCCCAGGCTGATGCCGAAGAGACCGAGCCAGAGGGAAGGTCCCTGCCCGATGCGCTGGATGACCCAATGCCCGCCCACGCCGACCAGCAAAATGCCGATGGCGAAGGCTGTGAAGTGAAAACTGCTGACGGTGTAGGTGAGACGGAGTTCGTCTTTGAGGAACGGCGTGATGGGACCCAGTACGTTGAGGAAATAGCCGTAGAGAGCCAGCGAGAGATACGCCAGCCACGTGAAGCGGTCGCGATGAAAGGTGCGTTGCATGATGACTTTCCTTTTGAGGGAATTGTAATCCGCTTCGGATGGTGTTTATTTTGTGCTGATATTTAAAATAGCATTGCACTTGGGATATGTTGAACATCCCCAAAATTTTCCGCCTTGATTATCTCCGCGCTTAGCAGTACGCAGAACCATCTCACTTCCACACTTAGGGCAACGTGCGGGTACTTCTTTCTCTTGTTCAGGCTGTTCGTTCCTGATTTGCTTGCCTGACAAATAAGCCGATAATTTTGATTTCAGTTCGCTTTGGGAATATCCTCTTTGAACAGAAACATGCATCAATGGCAGATTTGCCGCCTCAAAAACATGATTTACGAAATCGTCGCGTTCCTGTCTGTCGGCACGTTGGTGACTTTTGTCGTCCAGTTCAATTCCGAGAATTGGTTTCAGGGTTTTGGGATCACATAAGAGAAAATCAACGTGCTTGCGATCAATTTTATTCGTGTACGAACGGTTCTTCCCAAAATCGCCTGTCTTGGCGTAAAACAAGTCACTCAGTTTTACTTTGGAAAATATCTGAACTGTATCCCCGACAACGGATTTGAGATTGAAAAAGAAGTTGAGTTCAGCAGGAGAAATGAACTCATCCACCAGATGATATGGGTGTTCGGTTTTGGAAGATTTCTCTTCTTTTTCGAATAACAGATCAGAAATGAAGTCGATAACCTTGTCAATCGCCTCGTCTGACAAACCTAACAGTTTTAGAGGAGTTCGGATGAAAGATAGTCTTTCGTTTGTCATGATTGCCCCATTATAAACGGTAGGGGCGGAGCAACGCTCCGCCCCTACATGATTTGTTACGTGTTCTCGTCGTAATTCTCAGGCAACCAACAGCAAAGCACCAACTCTCTCGTCGCTTTGACCTTGTCCGTCTGCTGAAGTGCACGGTGTCGTGGGGGAATAGGTCCTTTGCTATTTCACAACTCCTCAGCAAGTTTCTCACAACTGATCTAGATAAGTTTCTCAACCCGCCAGCACAAATTGACAATATCCTGTCAGCATATTTATAATATCCTGGCAGGATACTTCTAATACCCTGACAGGATATTGAGAAAATATCGGCTTGAAATTGTTACCTTATCCACATCATTTACCGAAGAGATCTGGATGATCTTCCCAAAATATAAGGAGAGAACGCATGGCTTCCCGTATTTCAGCCCTTAACCATTACCGTCCGCAGATCGAATATGGCGAGACCGCCGATTGGCGCGAAGTGGCAGACCATATCGCCAAGCACACGGGCTTAAGTCCAGTGGACGTGATCCGCGTTTTGCTCGAACTGCAGGCGGCGATCATTTACTTTCTGTTGCAAGGTCGCGGTGTCAAGCTGGAGGGACTCGGAACGTACCTGCCGAACATCAACTATAAAGGCGTTTTCGATGTAGCGCACCGCCTCGACCGCAGGCTGAAAAAGGCATTGAACATCAAAGGGGAGTTCAGCGGACGCATCCGCAACAAGAAGAACATCGGCAAGACTGCGGACGAGGTCTATGCCATGTGGAATAGTGAGCATCCCGAAGACCGTGTGAGTTGACTGATGCAAATAAAGACCTCCGAGATTTTCAAAATCTCGGAGGTCTTTATTGTTGAGCATATTTATCTATTTCACAATTCCACGGTAGTCCAGAAAATCGACCGGGTCCTTGTCTTTGCCGTGTTCCCACATGAGTGAAAAGAACCAGATGCCGCTTTCACCGATCCAGAAATCCGCAGGGGTAAAGGTCATATTTAAGTCTTCGGGCTTCTTGTCACTCTCGGGGGGGTATTCCGCCTGCCAGCCGAAGAGCTCTCCCTGCCAGTGTTTACCAAGCAAATGGATGTGATTCGCAACTGCTTTCACTTCTTTCACGTCGGGAATAACAAGTAAGGACGTGTCAGGCATTGGGCTTTTCCAAATATTCCTGCGCAGCTTTGAGAAATTCGCGGGCTTGGTTGATCATATCTGCAACAAACTGATTCGTGATGTTCGTATCCACATCATAATCACCAGAAATACGGGCGTCGAAACCTGCCCTCAAGCTCTTGTGGAATTTGGGGTCGAGTACTTTGGTCTTTGCGAATACTTTTCCATAAGCGCCAATAACCTGACCATGAGTGTTGAATTCCAACCCCTTTTCATACAGCAGTGCTTCGGCGATATAAAACATGGCGTAATATGCACGCCCAGCAGCCATGTCTGGTTTGTTCATATCAAGGATTCCTTCTGCAACTTCGATGGAATCTAATGCTTTATCAAACAATTTTCGGGAATGCTCCCTCATGCAAGCACCCCATCTTTGCGGATATTGCGCAGGACAGGTTTATCTGCTTCCTTCCACTGAATCTCCTTAATGAGAATGTAGCTCACTGTCACGTCATATTTGAGCGAAATATCACTCACGTAATCGCTGGAACGCATATATTCTTTCCAATAATTTCTGTAACTTTTCAACAGAATCATCACATCCACATCCGAGCCTTGCCGATAATCCCCGCGCGCATAGGAGCCGTATAAATAGACGGCTTTCAACTTGTCGCCATAAATTTTGGCAAGTCCTTCCTTGAGTTCCTTCATCAGCTTCCTGATGTGGGTTGGGATTCTTCTGGGCATGTCGTTATTTTACCTTTATTTCGGGAAGCTAAAAGACCAGGTTTTTCAACCTGGTCTTTTGTGGGAATCAAACTTATATTACGCTTCCAAATCGTATCCTTCAGGCAACCAACAGCAGAGAACCAATTCTCTCGCCGCCTTGACCTCGTCCATTCTTCCAAAGCGAGTCGTGCTGGGGGCGTTGTGGAGCAGGTCAGGTTGGGTCTTGGCTTCCTCCGCGATCTTGACCAGTGCGTCAACGAAGGCGTCGAGCGTGTCCTTGTTTTCGGTCTCGGTCGGCTCGATCATCAGAGCTTCGTGCACGATGAGCGGGAAGTAGTTCGTGGGCGGGTGGAAGTTGTAGTCCATCAGGCGCTTGGCGATATCCAGCGCACGCACGTCACTGCCTTCGAAGCGTCCCTCTGCGACGAACTCGTGCATGCAGATGCGGTCATACGGGACCTTGTACGTATCGCGCAGGCGTACCTGCAAATAGTTGGCGTTCAACACGGCATACTGCGAGATGTCCTTGAGGCCATCAGGTCCGTGCATGGCGATGTAGGTGAAGGAACGGACGAAACCGCCGCCGAAATGTCCGTGGAAGGCTTTCATGCGACCGATGGTCTTGGCAGGTTTGACGAAGCCATACAGTGGAGGCATATCATCTTCGCCTTCTTCGACGATGCCGACCAGCGGCTCGGGCAGGAAGTCCGCCAGATGCGCGGCGACTCCCACGGGACCGACGCCTGGTCCGCCGCCCCCGTGCGGGACAGCGAACGTCTTGTGCAGGTTGAAGTGCATCACGTCGAAGCCCAAGTCACCCGGGCGGACGATGCCGAGCAGGGCGTTCAGGTTCGCGCCGTCGCCGTACATCAAGCCGCCGCATCCGTGAACCAACTCAATGACCTTCTCGATATTTTCATCGAACAAGCCGAGCGTGTTCGGGTTGGTGAGCATCATGCCGACGACCGTGTCGTCGCAGGCAGCTTCGAGGGCTTTCAGGTCCACGTTGCCGCGTTCATCGGACGGGATGGTGACAACGGTGAAGCCCATCATGCCAGCCGAGGCGGGATTGGTCCCATGCGCGGCATCGGGGATGAGCATCTTCCTGCGCTTGTCATCGCCGCGTGATTTGTGGTAGGCACGCATGATGAGCACGCCGGTGAATTCTCCGTGTGCGCCTGCGGCGGGCTGCAACGTCACTGCCGCGAAGCCGGCGATCTCTTTCAACCATTCCTGCAATTGATACATCAACGCGAGGTTGCCTTGCACGGTTTCGATAGGCTGCAATGGATGCGTGAACAGGAAGCCAGGCAGGCGGCAGGTATCTTCGTTGATCTTCGGGTTGTACTTCATCGTGCACGAACCGAGCGGATAGAAGCCGCTGTCCACGCTGTAGTTGAATGTGGAGAGACGCGTGTAGTGACGCACAACGTCCACTTCGGCGAGTTCGGGCAGGGGCAGTTCGGAGCGAAGTAACGCTTCGGGAGGCAGGGCAGTTTCGGGGACGTCTGAAGCGGGCATCGTCACGCCCGTGCGTCCTGGGGAGGATAGGTCGAAGATGGTCGGTTCGACGATCTTCGGGGAAGTCTCGTTAGCCATTTGCCACCTCCGACAGCACTTCGACAAGCGTGTCAATTTCTTCCTTGGTGTTCATCTCGGTCACCGCGATCAACATGTGATCCTTGAGCGCGGGATAATCCTGACCGAGATCGTATCCGCCGATGATGCCGTGTTCGAGCAGGTGCGCGTTGACTTCATCCACGGGGCGGTTGACGCACAACGCAAACTCATGGAAGAACGGCTCGGTGAAACACAGCCCCATGCCGTCGATCTTGCTGAGTTCCTGCGCGGCGTAATGCGCCTTTTGATAACAAAGTTCGGCGACCTGCCGCAGACCCTTCTTGCCAAGCAATGAAAGGTACACTGCCGTACCGAGCGCGATCAGACCCTGATTGGAGCAGATGTTGGATGTGGCGCGTTCGCGTTTGATGTGCTGCTCGCGGGCGGTGAGCGTGAGGACGTAGGCGCGTTGACCTTTGTTGTCGACGGTTTCACCGACGAGACGACCAGCCATTTTGTGAACCATATTTTTTCGCGTCGTGAAAAAGCCGACGCTTGGTCCGCCGAACCACATCGGGATGCCCAACGGCTGCCCATCGCCCACGACAAC
Source organism: uncultured Chloroflexia bacterium (assembly GCA_963718215.1). GTDB lineage: Bacteria > Chloroflexota > Anaerolineae > Anaerolineales > Villigracilaceae > Defluviilinea. The sequence continues at coordinate 404,861 of CAVQYK010000024.1, read as the reverse complement.
GTCAGCGCCCATCGAGCCTGGGGTCTTGAACATTGCCAGCGCCGTGGGATTTGCAACGACGCAGACCAGCGCGCCTTTTGCATGGACATCTTCGATGAGTTTGGTGTAATCGTATACGCGCCCGAAGAAATCGGGGTACTGCACGATGACGATGCAGGTGTTGTCGTCCACGAGGTTGATCAACTCGTTGGGATTTAAGTCGAGGTCGGCATTCGGGTCGTCGCCCGCGACTTCGAGTTCCATGCCCTGCATGTAGGTGCGGATGACTGCGCGATACTGCGGATGCAACGTGGGGGAGACGATCACCTTTTTGCGTTTGCCGCGATACTGGGCATACGCAAGATTGACGGCTTCCGCCGCGGCGGTCGCGCCATCGTAGTGCGAGGCATTGGACAATTCCATGCCAGTGAGGGCAGCCATCAACGATTGATATTCGAAGATGGCTTGCAGTGTGCCTTGCGAGATCTCTGGCTGGTAGGGTGTGTAGGCGGTATAGAATTCGCCGCGGCGAAGCATGTGGTCCACGACGGAGGGGATGTAGTGGTTGTACATGCCCGCGCCGAGGAAGGAGATCAGGTCACTGCGCACATTTTCGTTTGCCTGGGCGAGACCTGAAAGTTCGTCCATCGCTTCCATTTCGGTCAGCGCGGCGGGGAGGTCAAGTTTTGGGAAGCGATGTTTGGCTGGGATGGCATCGAACAAGTCATCGAGCGACTTGACGCCGATGGTTCCCAGCATGGCATCGCGTTCCTTGGGGGAGATGGGGATGTAGGTCATGTTTTAGCTCCGAGCGGTTAGCGCTTAGCTGTTGGCCTCAAGCTCTTAGCTTTTGGCTGATTGCTAATTGCTAAACGCTAATGGCTTCTCTCTTCGCAATACTTCTCGTACGCAGCGGAGTCCATCACGTCGCCAGCGGAGCCGCCTTCGAGTTGGATCATCCAGGCTTCGCCGAAGGGGTCGGTGTTGATGGATTCAGGCTTGTCGGCAAGTCCCTTGTTGACGGCAATGACCTTTCCACCGGCGGGGGAGTAGATCTCAGCCGAGGCTTTGACCAACTCGACCGAAGCGATGGCTTTGCCTGCTTCGATGGTGTCGCCTTCGTCCACGAGGAGCTCAACGAAGACGATGTCGGAGAGCTGTCCCTGGGCGTAGTCGGACAACCCAACCTTGCCTGAGGCGGGATCGAACCATTCATCGGACTTTGTGTATTTCAAATTGGCGGGAGCGTTCATTGTTTTTGTCTCCTTCAGATGTGTTTTGGAATCAGCCAGCTTGCTGGCGTAATACGGGAGCAAGCTCCCTGATTCCATATGGGAGATTTGGCGAATCAAAAAGGCGCACGAAGTCAATCGCGCGCCTCTGTAATTGGACCTGAGAGATTAGTGTAGTCTGATAGTCGTTAGTCACATGGTCTCATAGTCAACTGGGTGTGACTATCAGACTGTTTGACTATCAGACTATTCGACTGACTTTACACCGTCGGTATCCCTAGCGGGATTTTCCAGAGTTTGGTCGGGACAGGGTCCTTTTGCCTGAGAGTTTCACCTGGTTTCGCCTGTTCCAGGTTTGCACCTTCGGCGTCCCGCTCGCTTGCGGGATCTCTTCCCTGTTACCCGTTAATTTGTATTTTGATTCTACGGTTTAGAGGATTGAGAGTCAAGAGGAAGAAACTCATTGATTTAACAAGACATCCCGGGTTCGATCTGCCCGGGATGTCTTGTGTTGGGTCCGTTTTATGCCACTTTGCGCGGACCGCGCTTCGGCTTGGCGGATGTCTCTTCGGAGGCTTCCTCCGCGGAAGGTGTCGCCGGTTCCTCCGTCGGGGAGGCAAGGGGCTCTTCGATGGCAGGCACAGGTTCCGGTTGAGGGATTGAGGCGGGTGCGGGTTGTGCCACCGGCTCGGGCGCGAGAGTCCCGTTCAGGCGTGCGAAGTAGTCCTTGACCACCTTGTCGTTGTAGAAGACGAGCGCAAGTATACCGACCGCCATCGAGAAGACGTTACCCGTGAGGACCGACGCGATCTCGAATACTGCGATGTTGGTGGACGGCTGGACCGCCTGCGGCGGGTCGCTGAACAATTTGGCGGCGTAGATCAATTCGAAGACGCCCAGAACGGCGGGCAGGATGGTGAGGGGCGTGCAGATCACGCCGATGATGGTCGCAAGGGCTGTGCCTGAGGCGGCAAAGCCCCAGAACAGGTTGACGACACCGCTGACGAGGGTCATCCAGGCGATGACCTGGAAGAGGGTGGGTTTTTGTGTGTTCATATCTATCTCCTGAGTAATGAGTTCATTTTGATATACGCCCCTGCAGGAGATTGGTTGCAGAACATACCGTCATTGCGAGGGAGCGACACTTGCATGATTTGCCAAGCAAATCACACGCAAGTGCAGGTGTAGCGACCGAAGCAATCCCCAACATGATGACGGAGATTGCTTCGCTCTTCGAGCTCGCAATGACGGAAAATGAGCGGCTGATTAATCGGGTGTCCCCGAGGCTTTGACGTCTTTCAGGTTCAGTTGCAGGGTGGTGCGCCCGTTCCACTCGTTGGCTTCGAGGGTGAACATCACATCCAGGCGCGGGGGCAGGGATGCCTGCAAACCTCCCAGGCGGAAGCCGATGCAGTCGTAGGCCGCGCCGCGCGAATCTTCAAGCGACAGTTTGAGATGCCTGCCCTCCGCCCCGACCGTGCGCGCCGACCTGACCTTGACATCTCTTGCGACAAAGACCGCGTCGGGATTGCCATAACCGGTTGGTTCGAGGTAAGCGAGATGTTTCAACACGTCGAAATTCAACTCCTCGAGCGCCACTTCCATGTCGGCGGTGAAGGTCTGACGCAGGTCCCTGCCTGCGAGTTGTTCCTTTGCAAGGCTTTTCAGGCGGGAGACAAGTTCGGGAAGATTTTCATTCCTGACCGTGAAACCCGCCGCGGCGGCATGACCTCCGTGACGGACGAGCAGGTCCTTGCACTGATCGAGCGCGTCGGTGATGTGGAATTCGGGGATGGAGCGGCACGAGCCGCGCGTCTCTTCGGGTCCTTTCGCGGCGACAACTGCCGGGCGGTAATAGACCTCTGTCAACCTCGAGGCGGTCAGACCGACCACGCCGGGGTTGAACTCCTCGTGTGCGGCGAAGAACAGGAAGGACTCCGGATCCTCGCCGAGGGCGATCGCTTCGGCCTGCGCCTGCATGGATTTGGTGATGGTCTGCCGCTGCCTGTTCTGCACTTCGAGCTGCTGTGCGAGTTGACCGGCGCGCATGAAATCGGTCGTTGTGAGCAGTTCGAAGGAGGCCAGCGCCGATTCCAGCCTGCCGGAGGCATTGAGGCGCGGTCCGAGCATGAAGCCGATGTCCCCGGCTTTGATCTTGTCGATTTTGATCTGCGCGACGCCAGCGAGGGAGAACAGTCCCTGCCGCTTCGTCTCGCGGATCTGTTTAAGTCCCCGGCGGACGAGGACGCGGTTCTCGCCGACGAGGGGGGCAAGGTCCGCGACGGTGCCGAGGGCGACGAGGTCGAGCAGGTCTGTGAGGTCGAAAGTCGCAGGCAGCAGGCTGAAGAGCGCTTCGGCGATCTTGTAGGCGATGCCGACGCCCGCGAGGTCTTTGTCCGGGTAGGGGTCGCCGTGCTGTTTGGGGTTGATGACTGCCAGGGCGGGAGGCAGGTTCAAACCGTCAGGGTGGTGGTGGTCTGAGATGATCAGGTCCAGCCCGATGGTCCGCGCGTGAAGCGCTTCGTCCGGCGAGCGGATTCCGCAATCGACGGTGATGACCAGTTTGACGCCGTCGGCTTTGAGGAAGTCCAGGGCGTCCTTGTTGAGGCCGTAGCCCTCGTCGAAGCGGTTGGGGATGTAGCCGCGCACATTAGCGCCCAGTCCCTCGAGCGCCTGGACGAGCAGGGCGGTCGCCGTGACGCCGTCCACGTCATAATCGCCGTAGATGGCGATGGGTTCGCTGTGTTCGATGGCGTATCGGATGCGGTCCACGGCGGAGCCCATGCCGATGAGTTGGAAGGGATCGGTGTTCGAATTGGGCTCCGCTTTGAGGAAGACGCGCGCCTCTGCGTCGGTGCCATAGCCGCGGTTAAAGAGGATCTGTTTGAGGACGTAGGGGAATTTGACGAGGGCTTCGTCGGCTTGTGGTGTGATCGGAGGTTGTATGACCCAGCGTTTATTATGCATCCAGTGAGAGTCCATTCGTGATTAAGATTTCAAAGTTGATAGTTGCCGGCATAGTATAAACTGTGACAGGAGTTGGGGACAAGTGTATAATTATCCCAAGGAGACAGTATGTACGTTCTCAGGCCCGACGAAAAGACAACGCCCGTGATGTTCTATACGCACGATACAGTGGTGCGCGGGGATGTGGTGTCGAAACAAAACGTCCTGCGCGTGAACATCTGGCTCCGTACCGACGGCGCGCCGAAGTATATGCATGTCCTCAAGCCGCAGGTGCTCGTGTTCGGCGGAGCGCCGGTGAAACCGCTCTCGTTTTCCGAGATTTATTTCCCCACTACCCAGTTGATCGCGTTCCATATCCTGCCGCCAGCCGATGAGCCGCTGGATTACGACCCAAACGAGGCCAACCGCGTGATGCAGGATGTGAAAGTACTGGTGGGGACATTCGTTGTGAAGGGAAAGATCCGCATCTCATCCCAGACGGAGTTTGGCACCAGCCTGGAAGTGGCGCGCGCCTCCTGGCTGTCGCTTTATGATGCGGAGATCGCGAATCCGTACCTGCCGCAGATGCCCCTTGTGCAAGTGCCGATGATGCTGGTAAACCCGGAGCGGGTCGCCTTTGGGGTGGACATGTAGCGGAGATTATTCTGCCTGCAGGCGTGGTTGGAGGTGGATCAGACCCAACCCTGTGATGCCTGCGATCGCCAAAGCGACAAGCGGAACGGTGATCAGGGAAAAATTTGCTGCGAATGCGATGCTTTCCCCCGCGATCCATGCCAGGATGCTGGTCCCCAGCCAGACAAAGAAATGCCCGGGGGTGAGTTTTTGAAAAAGGGCGAAAGCCGTGGCGAGACCAACGCTCGTTCCCATGATAACCCCAAAAATGATGCCTGCCAGTGACCATTCATCTGTGAAGCGGAATGTGAGTAATGCGCCGATCCGCGCCCCCAGGGTGAATCCGATGCTGTTGGCGATGATCCACCAAATGGAGGCTGGCAAAAAGCCCGTGCGGCGGAACACAAGATACTGCGCAAAGCCGAACATCGCCCCGAAGATGAGGTCGCCTAGCACCAATCCGAACAGACCGGGGATTACCATGGGGACAAAACCGTTGCTTGTCGCGCCGAGCAGGCTTCCGAGGGTGAAGCCGATGGGATTAAATATCATCCATTCCAGGTAAAAACGGTTTCTCTGTGACATAAAACAGAATCCGCAGCTCCTTAAATTGGAAGGTTTATATCATAGAAAATGGAGTTTCCCTCAGATTTTTAGGGTTGGGGATGTTACACGTTTTCCTGAAATCTAAAAACTTCCCTGTACTCTGTCCCCATTAGTTGACAGATAATAATCGGATCGAACAGGTTCAGACCGCTGGTGATTTGCCTGTGGTCTTATTTATTGGCGATATAATCCACCCCATGAAACTAGATTTAACCACCCCCGCCTTGCTTTTCCCGACCATCTCGCTCCTCCTGCTTGCGTATACCAACCGTTTCCTGACGCTGGCGACCATCATCCGCAACCTGTATGACCGCTACAACGAGAACCACAACGACAATCTGCTCAGGCAAATCGGAAATCTTCGCTTCCGCACGTATCTCATCCGCAACATGCAGATCTTCGGCGTGCTGAGCCTGCTGTTCTGTGTGATCAGCATGTTCGCCCTTTTCTCAGGCTGGACTGACGGGGGGCAGTGGAGTTTTGCCATCGCGTTGATCCTGATGATCGTGTCGCTTGGTATTTCCCTGCGTGAGCTGTTCATCTCCGTCGGCGCGCTGGACCTGTTGCTCACCGACCTGGAGGGGCACGGGAAGACGAAATAGGCGATCATCCCCAAACTTTAAATTCAGCCACGGATTACACTGATTCTCACAGATTATGAATTAATGCTGGGAAAATGAGCGAATCGAAAAGCCAACCTGCTTCAAAAGGTTGGCTTTTATTGTGCAAATTCGTGACTAAAAGACTGGAAGATTAAATTCGAGCGTGAATTATGTTTGGGGAGGTTACGGCTTTACTTTATCCACTTCAACCTGCAATTGCGTCTTGATCGTTTCAAAACTCAATCCGTTGGCGGTTACGAAATCCTTGACCTTCATGGCGGGGTCGGGCATGGAAGTGCCGATGATCTGCTCGATTGTTTCCTTGGGGACGCCCCAGCGGATCAGGTCGCCGAAGATGGTCTTCCCTTTGACCGTGTAATCTTCTTCGGATGAAGTACCCGTTTCGGACGCGCCCGGGGTTGATCCGGCCTCAGGGGCGGATTCTTCACTTTGGGCGGGATCAGTTTCAACGTCCGTGCCGGAGGCGGGTTGTACATCCACAGTATGTGCCTGGACGTAGGTCAACTGTTCGGGAGTCAGGTCGGCGCGGTTCACCAGGAGGTTCGCGGCAGGCTTCGGGAGGTAGATGTCCTCTCCCGCGGTGTCGAACGGCAGGCCGAGATGGTACGCAACGAACAAACGGACCGAGCTCGTGCCGATCTCGTAGCCGCTGTCGAGATACATCTCCTCCAATTCCTTGATGGCAAAGGCAGCGGGGTCATCCGTCGTGACCTGGAATGCCTGTGCGAGGATCTCGGGTGTGACGTCGAACGAGTTGGCGATGTCGCCGAAGGTGTATGAACCGCGGATGTCGGCGGGGTTTGCCTCGCCCGCAAATTCTCCTTCTGTATATTTGGCGGGTTGCTTCGTGGACTCGGTCTCCCACCAACCGAGCGCGGACGATAGACCGATGCCGCCGAACATGATGACGAGCACGATGAATGCCAAAGGTTTGGATGTCAGCGTCATTTCACACCTCCCGCAGTGAAGACGACCGTGCGTGCCACGGGGCAGATCGCTTCGGAGGTGCATTCAAGGCATGAGATGCATTGATGATCGCGCACGTTCTTGACACTATCCACTTCGATGTTCATGGGACACATGATGGAGCAGGCGCCATCCGCCTTGCAGGTGGATTCGGCGCGCTTGATGGAGAACACGCGGAAGAGATTGGTAACGCCGAGCACCGCGCCGTACGGACAGGCGTACTTGCACCACGGTCGTTCGACGAAGACCGAGAGCACGAGCGTGACGCCCAGGACGAGCAGGGCGGTGGGGGCGACCTCCGTGCTCCAGAAGTTAAAGAGGGCGAAGTACGGGTCGTAATCCTGGAAGAGCAATTGTCCGCTGATGGCGGTGACGTAAAGAACCCAGACCAGGATCCCGTAGCGGGCGAAGCGCAGGACTTTATCCAATTTGACGGGGACAAAATGGTTGTAGCGGCGCTTGAAGAGTTTGTGCCCAAGTTTCCCTACCCATTCCTGAACGGTTCCCAAAGGACAGACCCAGCCGCAAAAGACAGGTCCAAAGAGAATTGCGAGCACCAGGCTGATGCCCATCAAGACCAGGGATGATTCGTGGATCTTCTTGACGAAAAGTCCGCTGGCGATGAAAGGTGTAAAGGGTCTCCACCCCGCCGAACGGACAGACCGCATGTAATGACGCGCTCGATAGGATGGGGATCGCCGCTCCGCTTTCAGCCAGCGTGTGGTTGACCGCGATCAAAGCGATGAGAATGAAGAAGAACCATTGGACGACCCTGCGTATCCAGATGCTGCGTGGACGAAAGAGACGTATCCGCCTGCCGAAAACAGTAATCATGCGCGACCTCCGAAAGTTTGATGTGCAAATTATATTTTTCACAAATCAAGAACCTGCGGAGGAAATGTGAAGATAGTGTGGGGAAAACAGAAATGGCATTGCCCCTGTTCATTCCATTTCGTCCTGCCGCGTATTACAATCGGCACTTGTCATGTTGGTCCGATATTACCGGGCATCTTATTCGAGGAGAGAGCCATGGGAAAGACAAATTCCAAGTTCCTGATCCCGTCCATTGCGGGGGTCATCATCCTGTGTTTTGCCTGCGTGTGTTGTGCAGGTGCCGTGTTGTATTTTACGGGAGACCAGCTGCTGGCGTGGGTCAATCCACCGGAGCCCGATATCCCCGCCACCGAGCCTGCCGTTATCCCATCCCAGCAGCCGGTAGATTCCAGCCTGCCCGAGTGGACGGTCATCATCTATTCTGCGGCGGACGACGATGTGCTGGAAGAGACCATGTGGTTCGACGTCAACGAAATGGAACTGGTCGGCTCCAATGCGCAGATGAACATCGTGGTGCAGATCGACCGCTACGCCAGCGGCTTTGACGGCGACGGCAACTGGACCGACACCCGCCGCTACCTCGTCCAGAAGGACAGCGACCTCAGCAGTATCACCTCACCAGTGGTCGAGTACCTCGGCGAGGCGGACATGGGCGACCCGCAAACCCTGATCGACTTTGTCACCTGGGCGGTGCAGACTTATCCCGCGAAAAAATATGCGCTGGTCATGTCCGACCACGGCGGGGGCTGGACCGGCGGCTTTTCGGACATGTCTGCCGGCAACTCGGCTTTGTCGATGCCGGAGATCGTCTCCGCGATCGAGCAGGTCCGTCAGAACACGGGCGTTGACAAGTTCGACCTGATCGGTTTCGACGCCTGCTTGATGGGGCAGATCGAGGTCTTTGCCTCCCTTTACCCGTATTCGAAGTATATGGTCGCTTCGGAGGAGGTCATTCCCTCCTATGGCTGGTCTTATGCCGCCTGGCTGGGGCAGGTTGCTCAAAACCCGGCGGTGGATGGAGGCGGGATGGCGCGATCCGTCATCTCGACCTATATCATCAACGATACGTATCTCACTGAGGTCAGGGCGACCTCCGAGGAGATCGCCCAGGAGGAGTCGTCAACCACGCTCAGCGCCGTCGAGAGCGCGCGCGTACCGGATGTGATCGGCGCGATGAACGGTTTCATATCTGCGGCGGCGTTCATCGATCAGGGTTTGGTGGCGGAGGCGCGCACGTACACACGCAGTTATTTTTCCGCTTTCGGCGAGGATGTTGCGCCTTCCTACATAGACCTGGGGAATTTTTCCGAAGTGCTCGCCAGCCTGACCGACGATGCGGATGTCCAGCAGGCGGCGTCCCAATTGCAGATCGCGATCTCCTCGGCGGTGGTTGCAGAAAAACATGGAGCGAACATGTCCGGCTCGAACGGCATCGCCTTCCACTTCCCCGATTCGGACATTTACTATTTCACCGAGTTCAACTCTGAGTTCCCGCCCTACTACGCGGAATCCTCCTACAAGTTCCTCGAGCAATCCGTCTGGGATGAGTTCCTTGCCTATCATTACGCTGGCGAGGAATTCAACCCGCAGGCGGGGCAGACGACCACCCCCTCCCGTTCCGCGGAACTCGTCGCGCCCGGCGCCTCACAATTGACCATTGGCCCGATCCAGATTTCAGATACCGACATCTCCGGCGACGAAGTGGTGGACGTCTCCACCACGGTCGAGGGAAACGTCTCTTACATTTACACGGCTCTTTACTTCTGGGACCCTGAATCTGAGTCCTACTGGGTCGGCGACATCTCCTATTACATCGCGGAGAACACGACGACCGTCGACGGCGTCAACGCGCCGGACTATGGCGACAGCCCGATCCAGGTGCAATACGAGTGGTCGCCTTCGTTGTACGCCATGACCGATGGGACGCATGACGCGTTCGTCCTGCTGGAACCGTATGAATACCTGAGCGCGGATGGAAAGTCCGTGTACACGGTTTATGGACAATATACCGATTTCTTGAGCGGGATTCCCGTGGAGGCTTCCCTCTTCTTCGATGCGGATGGGAATTTCCTGTACGCGTATGCCTATCCCGATACGGACGGGAATGGAGCCAGCACGCCCGTCGAGATCACGCCCCAGGCCGGCGACACATTCACCGATTACGTCCAATATATTACCTACGACAGCGAAGACAACGCCGAGTACAGCTACGAACTGAGCGAGGACGTGTTCACCTGGGGCGAGGCCGGTTTCTCGTTCTATGCCAGCTACCTTGCGGACGGCGAATACGCGGTCGGCATCATTGCCTACGACTTCGACGACAACTTCGTCGCGAATTTCGAGTTTATAACATATACACGGTAAGTTGAGGCGGTGCTGATAAAAACCCTCCCCGATCGCATGGATTGGGGAGGGTTTTATTTCAGGAGGTTTTGCTTTTGACCTGCCTCGAACGCGGTTTGTGTTTACTGCGGCTTTTCATGCCCATTCATCTCGTACTCTGTCGAGTTATCCCCATAGATGCCTTTGATCCCGTTGCGCAGGCGGAGAATGTACTTCCAACCGAGGGAATAGGCTTCGTCGCGCTGGTTGCGCAGGTCGGTTAATTGAATCTCCAGCGCCGAGATCTGGTCCTCTGATTACCGCGCTCGGAGTACATATTGTCAAAGTAGATCTCCGAGTTCGCGTCACTCTCAGGTAAATAACTGATTACAGAACTCGGAGATTTTGCGAAGCAGATCTCCGATTCTCGTTTACAATCACCCCCGATGTTTGATTTCCAAATCACCTCCAAAAACAATCGCGCCCGCACGGGGATTTTCTCCACCCCTCATGGCGACCTGGTCACCCCGGTCTTCGCGCCCGTCGGCACGCAGGCAACGGTCAAAATGCTCACGCCCGAACATCTAAAAGATGTCAACGCCTCGCTTGTCTTGAGCAACACGTATCATCTTTACCTGCGTCCCGGCGACGAACTCGTGCGCGACATGGGCGGTTTGCACAAGTTCATGGGCTGGCATCGTCCCATGCTGACCGACTCGGGCGGCTATCAGGTCTTCTCTCTAGCACAAACTCGCAAAATTGACGACGACGGGGTGACCTTCAAGAGTCACATTGACGGTTCGATGCACCGTTTCACGCCCGAAAAGTCCATTGCCATTCAAGAGAACCTCGGCGCGGACATCATCATGGCATTCGACGAATGTTCCGACCCCAACGACAAAGCCTACAGCGCCATCGCCATGGAAAGGACCCATCGTTGGGCGGAACGTTCCCTCAAAGCGCAGACTCGTCCCGACCAGGCTTTATTCGGGATCGTGCAAGGCGGCGTTCAAGCGGACCTGCGGGCTGAATCTGCCGCGATTTATCGCTTCTCTCGATACGCCCGGCATCGCCATCGGCGGACTCTCCGTCGGCGAGACCAAACAGGAGATGCACGACACGCTCGACGTGGTCACTCCGCTCCTGCCCGAGGACAAACCGCGCTACCTGATGGGAGTCGGCACCCCCGAAGATTTGATCAACGGCGTCGCGCGCGGCATCGACATCTTCGACTGTGTCCTGCCAACGCGCCTCGCCCGTCACCACTCCGCTTTCGCCCCCGATGGACGCCTCAACCTGATGAACGCAACCTTCGCAAGAGATGAACGTCCCATTGACGAGACCTGCGATTGCTACGCCTGCAAAACTTTTACGCGGGCGTACATCCGTCACTTGATCATTGCAAAGGAATTCCTCGCAGCGACGCTGATCTCCATCCACAACCTGCGGGCGTTGATCCGGCTCATGGAGCAGATCAGGGTCTATATCGCCGATGGGACGTTTGAGTCGCGGGTGCCGGAGTTGTTGGATCAATGGGCGAATAATGCAAAACGTAATCAAATAACAGTAGGGACACAGCGCGACGATTAATCGTCAAAATCCTGAGAACGTTTCGCTGTGTACCTGCCACCAAATACATCCCTCGCGTAATCCTCATTACTCGAATGGATAGATAATCAAGAGTATTAATGTCAAATCAACTCACATTTCCATCCCCGGATAAGAAACATAACGCTGTCTTAACGCACCTTGGTGAAAGCCAATCGGGTTCCAGTTATTACACCCTCTCCATTGATAAATATCCAAATTCATTTGCGAATCGGATCTTTGGAAAGGTATGCCAGTGGTCTCCCGAATCGCGCTTTCTTTCCGTTCAGGAATGGAAGGAAACCGAGGAAGCCAACCCGCCAAAACTCTACCTGCTCCTGATCATTGATATCCTTGCCGGGCGCGAATGCCTGATCGCCAGCGTGGATGGTACAAGAGGGAACATCCTGCCGGAAGGTTTTATTGGAGAAAGCCTGATGTATACGGTGATATATTACGGTCAGTTTGGCACAACCAAAAGTTTTGAGAGCAGGTTCCAATATCTGGATGGCTGGCAAACCATAAAATAACATAGGAGAAACATGACCGTCCTTCAAGCCTTTTTGCTTGGCATTGTTCAAGGATTAACGGAATTTATTCCAGTATCGAGCACAGCCCACCTTTTGATTAGTCAAACCATTCTTGAAATTCCCGCCGATGAGGCGATGTTCTCCTTCCTTGTCATCGTCCAACTCGGAACGCTTGTCTCGCTGTTCGTGTTTTACTGGAAAGACCTGCTTTCCATTCTCAAAGCGGCACTGGACTTTCGACGTCCGACCCCTGAGCGCAACCTGGGTTTTTATATAATCATTTCGACCATTCCCGCCCTTCTGGCTGGCTATCTGCTCAAAGATGCCGTCGAAAACTTATTTAGACAGCCAATGCTTCAGGCTTCCATTCGTTTGTTCACGGCCGCAGTCCTTCTGACCCTCGCCGAGTGGCTCACCAAAAAGGATCGGTCTCTCACCTCAATGACCTGGCTGGATGCGCTGATCATCGGCTTGTTCCAGATCGTCTCCGTCTTCCCCGGCGCCTCCCGCAGTGGGACGACCATCAGCGGAGGCATGTTCCGCGGCTTCGACCGTCCGTCCGCAGCGCGGTTTGCATTCCTCATGTCCGTGCCGGTCATGCTCGCGGCGGGCGGATACGAGATGCTGGATGTGCTCCAAATGCCCAACCTCGGCGAATTCCTTCCCTTGCTCGCAGTGGGATTCGTCACTGCCGCGCTGGTTGGCTGGTTTGCCATCAAGTGGCTTATCGGTTATTTAAGTAAACACTCGTTATATGTCTTTGCCATGTATTGTGCAGTTGTAGGAATGGTTGTGTTTTTTCTTCGATAAATATTCTGGTGGTCGAGTAGCCTGAGGCGAACGCCGAAGGCATATCGAGACCACATATAAGCAAAATACTCTCTATTAGTAGTGGTCTCGATATGTCCCGCAAAGACCACGCGGGACTACTCGACCACCGGGATAAATCATGAATACAAACCACGTTCTCAAAACCCTCGTCGAAACCGAATCTCCCTCGCATGACAAATCCGCCGTGGACCGCGTCGGCGCCATCGTTGCCGAGGAATCCCGCAAACTCGGCGCACAGGTTGAAGTGATTCCCAATCAAGATACAGGCGATCACATCCTTGTGCGATTCCTGCCCAACCTTCAACCTTCGACCTTAAACCTTCAACCGATCCTGCTCCTCTGCCACATGGACACTGTCTTCCCGCTCGGCACACTTCCCAGGATGCCCTACCGTGAAGCGGACGGCAGGATCTTCGGTCCCGGCGTGCTGGATATGAAAGCGGGAATCGTCATCTCGCTTGCGGCGGTTGAATCAGCCCAAAGGTCCGGTTTGAAGCGCCCCGTCACCCTGCTTTGCACGTCCGACGAAGAGATCGGCAGTCACACCTCGCGCAAACACATCGAACGGCTTGCGAAAGAATCCGCGCTGGTGCTGGTACTGGAGTCCGCTTTGGTGGATGGTTCGCTCAAGACCTGGCGCAAGGGAGTGGGCGAGTTCTTTGTCAAAACAAAGGGACGCGCCGCACACGCGGGCGGCGACCACGAAAAAGGGCGCAACGCCATTGAAGAGATGGCATATCAGGTCATTGCGATCCAGAAACTGACAGATTACTCGAAACAAACCACGCTCAATGTCGGCGTCATTCAAGGTGGGACGGTCTCGAATGTTGTCCCGGAAGAGGCGACGATTGAAGTGGATGTGCGCGTAATGCAACCCGGCGAATGGGAACGAGTCGAATCGGAAGTGAAAAAGCTCAAACCTGTCCTCGAGGGGACATCGATCGAAGTCAAAGGTGAGTTGAACCGTCCGCCGATGCCGTTTGACGATACGATGAAAGTTACATTCGAGAAGGCAAAATCCATTGCGGCGACCATTGGAATGGAACTCAAGGCGGGCGGCTCGGGCGGCGGGTCGGATGCGAACTTCGTTGCGCCGTTCGGCGTCCCTGTGCTGGATGGGATGGGAGCGGTGGGTGAGGGCTATCACTCCGAGCGCGAATACATCTTTGCCGATAGCCTCGAACAACGTGTGAAACTGCTCTCTGTTTTGTTGAGGAATTGGTAGAAACTTCATGCGATGGGCTTTTCTCTCTTTACTGGGCTTCTTCTCCCTTTTCCTTTCCTCCTGCTCGACAGAAACGCCTCAAACTCCGCTGGAGGTTGTCTCTGTCTACTCGACCTCTGCCGCCACTCCCTGGCTGACCGACCTCTACGCCTGCGCCGAATCGGTTGCAACCATCTCCCGCGCCGACGATCCCACCGCCGCTGATATTTCCCTGCGCGTCGGCGAGCCAGAGTATCCTGACATCTTTCGCCTATCAAATCGACGAGGAAGAATTATTGATCGTGACCCATCGCCAGAGTCCCGTTCAAAATTTGACCCTTGAGGAAGCGCAGAATTTGTTTGCGGGGTTGGGAGACCCATCCGTGCAGGTGTGGGTATATGCGTCAGAGGAGGATGTGTTTGAGGTGTTTGACCAGTTCGTGATGAGAGGAAGAAGCGTTTCCTCGTCTGCGGCATTGGCGGTCAGTCCACAGCAGATGTCCGATGTGTTGAACGCTGAATCCAACACAGTGGGAATCCTGCCGCGGCATTGGAAGGCGGGGGATGTGCGCGAGGTCTATTCGGTGGCAAAAATCCCCGTGCTGGCGATCACGCAAAGCGAACCACAGGGAGCGGTCAACCAATTGATCGGCTGTCTGCAAAAGTAAATTTCCCAAGCCCGCCTGCGCAAGCGGGCTTTTTTTGTCCCTCTTGACAAACAGGAACGGTGGGAGTATTATGCGTGTAAACTAGTTTGCATTACAAACCAGTTTACATGGAGTAGAAATGAGCGATACATTTCCTGGATGTCGAACAACGCGTCAAACGCTACTGGTTTTCGGATGGGATCGGGGAGTTGGCGGGCGGAGGACTGTTCCTGCTGCTGGGAGCCTATTTTGGGATTCCGCAATTCCTCGGCGAAAACAATCTCTTGAGCGTCATTCTTCAAAGCAGTCTCGTGCTGGTGTTGATCGGAGGGATTTTCGGCGTCCGCTGGCTGGTCACGGCCTTGAAGACCCGCCTTACCTATCCGCGGACGGGGTATGTCGAATATCGGGTCGACAGGAAAAACAGCCCTGCGCATCCGCACCTTTGCGATGGCGTTTGCGATGGTGATGGCTTTCCTGATGGTCCTGCTGGCGAGGTCGATCCAGATTGTCGATTCGACGGTGCTTGTTACGGGAATCGTGGTCGGGGTGGTGTTCATCCTCCTGCGCGGAAAATCCTACGGCGTCCAGCGCTTCTACTTCCTCGGCGCGATCTCAATGGTACTGGGAGTGGTCTTGTCTTTCAGCGGATTGCCGAATGGCTACAGCCTGGCAACATTCTATGGCTTGATGGGGCTCGTAGTCATAATCTCGGGAGGCTGGGTGCTGTTCCGCTACCTGAAGGAGAATCCCCTGCCGGCGGAGGGTGACGATGAGTGACGACCTGCGCCGCGTAACCGAACTGGACCGACTCATCCATGAGCCGGCGCGTTTGCTGATCGTTACGATACTTGTCCACGGTCGAGAGCGCGGACTTCCTCTTCCTGCAACGTGAAACAGGCTTGACCAAAGGCAACCTCTCCGCGCACCTCAGCAAACTTGAGGACGCTGGTTACGTAAAAATACAAAAGACCTTCAAGGGCAAATTGCCCTTGACCGTCTGCAAGTTGACTGCGGCTGGCACGAAGGCGGTGGCGCAATACCGCCAGCAGTTGCAGAGTTTTATGGAGATCTACAACACAGTAGGAACCTATGAACGCAATTCAAACCAACCAACTCACCCGTTCGTTCGGGAACCTGAAAGCGGTCGACCGCCTGACGTTGGAAATCCCGCGCGGCACGGTCTTCGGTTTTCTCGGTCCGAACGGCTCAGGCAAGACGACCACCATCCGCCTCCTGCTCGGTCTGCTGGATGCCGATCAAGGCTCGGCGCAGGTTCTGGGCTTCGATACGAAGCAACAGCCCGACGAGGTCCGCGTGCGATGCGGGGCATTGCTCGAGCATCACGGCTTGTACGAGCGCCTGTCCGCGGCGGAGAATCTCGATTACTACGGGCGCATCTGGCGCATGTCCAAAGCAGACCGCGAGAAACGCATCCGCGAAATGCTCGAACCATTGGATTTGTATGAGCGGCGCGGCGAACCCATCGGACGCTGGAGCCGCGGCATGAAGCAGAAACTCGCCGTGGCGCGGACGCTCATGCACCGCCCGGAGCTGATCTTCCTCGATGAGCCGACCGCTGGCCTGGACCCTGTTGCCTCATCCGCTTTGCGCGACGACCTTTCCAAATTGGTCGCACAGGAGGGCGTGACGATCTTCCTGACGACCCATAACCTTGCCGAGGCCGAGAAGTTATGCAACCAGGTCGGCGTCATCAACCACGGACAGTTGCTGGCTGTCGGCAGTCCCTCCGATTTGCGGTCGAAGACGTCCGCGCCGCGCTTGTATGTGACGGGGCAGGGGATCACCTCACAGGTTGTTGAAGATATAAAAAGCAATGCGCTGGTCAATAAGATACAAGGTCAAAACGGGAAGCTGGTAATGGACTTGAACGACCTGAACCGCTCGCATGAACTTGTCACACAGTTGGTGAAGGCAGGCGTGCAGATCGACGAAGTGAGAAAAGAAAAGGCTGACCTGGAGGAAATCTTCCTGCAATTGGTCGAGGAAGAAAAAGGAGGTGAGGAATGATCACAGATATTTTGACTGTGGCAGGCAAGGAGCTGCGCGAGGTGTTCACGTTCGGAGATGCGCGCGGACGGAGCAAATACAGCCTGCTGGTTTTGGTCGTTGTGTTCGGTATTGTCTTTCCATTGCAGAGTGGGCGTGAGTGGGTGGATTCGCCGGTCAATATCATGGTTTGGGCATGGATGCCGTTCCTGTGGGTTTCTGGTGTCGTGGCTGACATGTTCGCAGGTGAACGCGAACGACATACCCTTGAGGCATTACTGGCTACGAGACTCTCTGATCAAGCCATTCTGTTTGGCAAGTTGCTCGCCGCTCTGACTTATGGTTTCACGTTGACGTGGGTCATCATGATCGCCAGCCTCATCACGGTCAACATTGGCTTTGGAAAGGGCGAATTGTTATTCTACCCATTGGATATGACACTGGCGGCCTTGGGGTTCAGCCTCCTCATCTCGGGGCTTTCGGGGTGCATCGGCGTATTGGTGTCGCTGCGGGCGGGGAGCGTCCGTCAGGCGCAACAGTTGATGAGTACCGGCATGCTCGTCTTGTTCCTGCCGTTTATGTTAATCCAGTTCATCCCAAAATCGTGGCTGGATGTGGCAGGCAATCTCATGGAAAACGCCCAGCCGGTGCAGATCGCGATCGGGCTGGCTGTGTTTTTGCTTGTGGTCGAATTGATCTTGGTCACTATCGCCAGACGATTGTTCCAGCGAAGCAAATTGATATTGGACTGATGAACTTGAGACTGGTGCAAACCAGTCTCTTTTATTTTGAGGATTGTATAATTGGGCATCAAAACATCGCCAACGAGGAGTGAGTTATGAGGAGACCTTTATGGGTGCCTTCGGAGGAACGCAAACGGGACGCCAACATCACGCGCTTCATGGACGTGGTCAATACACAGTACAAGTTAAGTCTCGCCTCTTATTCGGACCTTTATAACTGGTCCGTGAACAACCTGCCTGATTTCTGGCTGACGGTTTGGGACTTCGTCGAGATCAAATCCTCAAAAGGATACGTCTCCGCAGTGACGGATCTGTCCGTCTTCCCCGGCGCGGAATGGTTCCCCGGCGCGCGTCTGAATTTTGCCGAGAACCTCCTGCGTCACCGCGACGATCACCTCGCCTTCATCTTCAAAGGCGAGACGCAGATTGCCAGACAGATGACGTATGCGGAGTTGTATGATTCAGTTGCAAGATTAAGCCATTCGTTGAAGGAATCAGGTGTCGGGGCGGGTGACCGGGTGGTCGGGTATATGCCGAACCTGATCGAGACAGTCGTCTGTATGCTGGCGGCGGCGAGCCTCGGCGCGACGTGGTCCTCCTGCGCCACGGACATCGGTCCCGCCGCGGCGATCGAACGGCTGGGACAGGTCGAGCCGAAGGCGATGATCACTGCCGACGGTTATTTCTACAAAGGCAGGACTTTCGATACGCTGGAGCACGCCGCTGAGGTTGCGCGAGGAATTCCGTCGCTGCAAAAAGTGATCGTGGTCTCGTACACGCGCGAGAGGCCTGATATTTCGCAAATCCCGAATGGAGTGCATTACGAGGATTTTCTTGCAAAAGAGAATGACCTTGAAATCCAATTCGAGCAATTGCCGTTCGACCATCCGCAGTACATCATGTTCTCGTCCGGGACGACGGGCAAGCCGAAGTGTCTGGTGCAGGGCGCGGGCGGCGTGCTGATCAATCACCTCAAGGAGTTGGTCCTGCACACGGACCTCAAGCGCAGCGACCGCATCTTCTACATCACCTCCTGCAGTTGGATGATGTGGAACTGGCTGATCAGTTCGCTGGCGGTCGGTGCGACGATCGTTTTGTACGACGGCAACCCAAATTTCCCCGATGCCGGCGCGATGTGGAAGTTGATCCAGGACGAGAAGGTCACGATCTTTGGTTGCAGCGCCAGTTACATCCACTTCCTGAAAAAGGAGGGCGTCTCTCCCCGCCGTGACTACGACCTTTCCTCCCTGCGCGAGATCTCGCAGACGGGTTCGTCGCTCTCTGCCGAGGGGTTCGAATACGTCTACCAGGAGATCAAACCCGACCTGCACTTCAACTCCATCTCCGGCGGCACGGACATCAACGGCTGTTTTGCCGCGGGCAGTCCCATCCTGCCGGTGTATGCGGGGGAGTTGCAAAATCCCGCGTTGGGGATGAAGATCAACGCGTATGACGAAAAAGGGAAACCGGTCCGCGATGAGCAAGGCGAGTTGGTCTGCGAAGCACCCGCGCCTTCGATGCCGCTCTATTTCTGGAACGACCCCGACGGCTCGAAATATCACAGCGCGTACTTCGACGTCTATCCCGGCGTCTGGCGGCACGGCGATTACGTCCTGATCCACTCCGACACGGGCGGCGTGACCTTCTACGGGCGCTCGGATGCCGTGTTGAAACCTTCCGGGGTGCGTATAGGCACTGGAGAGATCTACGCCCAGATGGAAAAACTGCCCGAGATCGCGGACAGCCTCGCGGTGGGACAAACGTATCAGGACGACCAGCGCGTGATCCTGTTCGTCAAACTTGCCCCCGGCTTCACCCTGACCGACGAATTGACAGCCAAGATCCGCTGGACCTTGCGCGAGAACGCCTCGCCGCGTCACGTCCCGGCGGTGATTCTCGAGGCGCCGGAGATCCCGTACACATTGAACATGAAGAAGGTTGAAAGCGCGGTAACGAATATCATCAACGGACGCCCGGTCAGCAACAGGGACGCATTGATCAACCCGCAGATCATTGGAGTTTTACGAGAAGATATTGCTGCAATTACATTACATGACTCCATCATTTTTTCCTTAAGGATGAACAATATCAGATTTGAGGGATGATATTGTTTTTATTTTCAAAATCATTATAATGAAAAATGCGTTCCAGAGTGATCTGGAGAATGAAAAATTGGAGAACAAAATGAAAAAATCCTTGGTTACAATCCTTGTTGTACTATCTATGTTAACAATTTTTGTTGACACAGTTGGAGCGGCGCCTTCGAATGTCAAGTTGTTGGAAGCCGTCTGGACAGGTGGCGGTGTGAAATTCACTTTCGAAATAACTGGCGATATCGAAGGTGGCGGTTGGCTGCTAGGCAGTGTCTCATGGGAAGGAAAGACCGCTGGAATGACTTGCAGTCAGGATGGGAACATTGTTACCTGCATGGGACCTAAATCAGCGGCAGATAAGAATATTGTTGTTTCCTTCCAGGGATTTAGCTTTTCAACCTTTGTAAAATCTCGAAGTTTCTGTTACAGCGTCTATGATTGGAATCAATCGGGACCTATTGTTACCTGGACGATCTTTGGAGATTATTGTCAGGAGTCCCGCATATTATGGAGATGTGATTGAATGGTATAACCCAGTAATGGACTCTACTAATCCCTATAAATTTTTACCGGCCAGTCCTGATCCCCAGCTATGTCGTGTCAATCCCGTGAGTGGAGATGCTTATTATAATCTTTATTGTCCGCCGAAGAATCCATTTCCATTTCCAGGGGAGTGGTGAAGAGGGTGTGTAAAATAATGGAATGAAATGTCAAAAACGTGAGATAACGGAACGGCAATATTCTACCAACCATTCTGGATTTAATGGGTATCGCCGGTAGGGTGGCGTAAATACACCTAGTGGTCTGTTAGCTAAATAATGCACGAAATTCCTTGCCAAAATTGGGCGAACGGAGTAGGGTTGGTCATCTGTTGAAAACAGGAGAGCAACCATGCGTGGTCGAACGCCCGAAAAATTCCGGTTGAAACCGACGCATAAAGCCTACTTGCGCAAGCTGCTGCGAGAGGGGCAAACACCGTGGCGAATTGCGCGCCGCGATCAGATCTTTGGGACCTGCTTATGCCACTCGGTGGCTTGCTCGTAAGCATACCCCGCATTCAACGCTTTCGCGTCCGCCCAGGCGCGGGTGACGATCTGCAAGCCGATGGGCAAGCCATCTTTTGTGAAGCCGCATGGAACCGATAACGCAGGCAGGCCCGCCAGATTGAACGGCGCGGTGAAGCGCGTGAGACGTCCCGCCTGTTCGACGGCATCATGACCTTCGATGGTGGGCGCGGCGATGGGGGTGGTGGGGACGATCAAAAAATCAGTGGACTCGAAGAACAATTCGCATCTTTTCTGGACCTCAGCCTGTGTGCGCCTTGCGAGGACGTACTCTGTCGAGGTGGTTTTCGCACCATCCTCCAGCCTGCGGCGGATATCGTCCCCGAACCAGTCGGGGTGTTCCTTCAAGCGGTCGCGGTGGACAGCCGCGCCGTCCGCCTGGGTGATGGTCTTATTGGCGAGCGCAGCGTCGCGCATCCAGTCCACGTTGACCTTTTCCACTTTGCAACCCATCCCCTCGAACACTTTCGCGGCTTCGCGGACCGCATTCAGTACTTCAGGGTCTGCTGTTTCAATGAAGTCGCCGGAGCCGATTGCGATCCTGCGTCCTTCCATGTCATCCACCAGGTGACCGAGGTAGTCGCCCGTCAGCATTTTGATGGAGGAGGGATCGATCGGGTCGTAGATCGAGATGACCTGCAGGATGATGGCGGCATCTTTGACGCATTTCGTCAGCGGACCGACGTGATCGAGGTTCCAGGAGAGGGGGAATACGCCGCGCGTGCTGACCCGTCCGCGGGTGGGTTTGAAGCCGACGATCCCGCACAAAGAAGCAGGGATGCGGATCGAGCCGCCGGTGTCGGTGCCGAGCGCTCCCAGTGCCATGCCGGTTGCCACAGCGATGGCTGATCCGCTCGAGGAGCCGCCAGGGATGCGCGTGGTATCCCACGGGTTGCGCGCGGTCCCGAAATGCGGATTGTTCCCCGTGATGCCGAGCGCGATCTCGTGCGTGTTCGTCTTGCCGTTGATAAGCGCGCCGGATTGTTTGAGCTTTTCCACAACAAAGGCATCCTGGTCGGCGACGTTGTCAGCAAAGAACTTTGAGCCGATGGTCGTGCGGACGCCTTCAACGTCGAACAGGTCTTTGACCGCGATGGGAATGCCGCGCACGGCCCGGTAGAGAGGGGCGGTCGTTATGGGAGGTTGCTGCGCTTCAAGGGCATCCTGCGGCGGGATGACAGTAATGTAGGCGTTGAGCGTCGGGTTGAGTCGGTTGATCTGGTCGAAGCAGGCCTCGGCGAGGTCACGAGGCGAAAATCCCCGGCTGAACATCTCCAGGGCGTCTGAAATGGTGAGAGTGTGAAGATCGTCCATTGCTTCCATTATAATAGATTGATGCCGCGAAAATATCAATGGTATGTTTGTAACCTTGTCCTGGCAGTATCGATCCTGGCGGCTTGTGCGTCGCCTGGGACCGAAGCCGAGGATGCAACGGCAACGCCCATCATTGCCGAGGCGGTGACCACGCCTGAGGTTACGCCGACATTGATCCCTAAAAGCGGCGACCTGATCTTTTTGGAGTTCTTCGCGATCACCTGAATGGAATGCCGCATGATGGAGCCCATCGTGAATGGGATAAAGAAGAAGTACCGCGCCTGCCTCCGCCTGGAGCGCGTCAACTATCATGCCTGGACGGAATGGCATGAACTGATCTACCCGGTTGCCTCGCCGGAGTTTGCGCTCCTGGACTCATCCAAAAACATCTTATATCGCTGGTCCGGGTTTACAGACGAGGAACAGTTTACTGAGATACTCGATCCGCTTTGCGGCGTGTAAACGAAAACTCCCTTCAGTCAAAATTCTGAAGGGAGTTTTCGTTTCTGGTTGCACAAGGCTTCAGACCCTGCGCAGATGGTCGTTAGAACAAGCCGAGGACCTTGCCTGTCTCGAGGTCGAGGTCCACGTCGTAGAAGACGGGGCGGGTGGGCAGGCCGGGCATGGTGCGCATGGTCCCGAGCAGCGGATAGAGGAAACCTGCGCCCACGCTGGCGCGGATGTCGCTGATGGTCACGCGGAAGCCGCGCGGCGCGCCTTTCTGGTCAGCCTTGTCGGTGAAGGAAAGGTGGGTCTTCGCCATGCAGAGCGGCAGGTCGCCAAAGCCGAGCCTGGTGAACTGCTCGATCTTGGCTTCGGCTTCGGGGGTGTAGTCCACGCCGTCGGCGCGATAGATCTCGCGGGCGATGGTCTCGATCTTTTCCTTGACCGGGATGTCCAGCGGATAGAGGAACTTGAAGTTGCTGGGCTTCTCGCAGGCTTTGATGACCGCTTCCGCCAGTTTGATGGCGCCCTTGCCGCCTTCCATCCAGTGGCGCGATTCGACCGCGTCCATGGCGCCCGCTTCGAGCGCGGCCTTGCGGACCATTTCCACTTCGGCGGGGGTGTCGTTGGCGAAGGAGTTGACCGCCACGACCACGTTCACACCGTATTTGAGGGCGTTCTCGATGTGCTGGACCATGTTGGGCAAACCCTTCTGGAGCAGTTCGAGGTTCTCGTCGGTGTATTCAGGGGCGAGCGGTTTGCCAGCCACGACCTTGGGTCCGCCGCCGTGCATCTTGAGGGCGCGCACGGTGGCCACCAGCACCACTACATTCGGGGTCAGCCCGGAGTAGCGGCACTTGATGTCCATGAACTTTTCCATGCCGATATCCGCGCCGAAGCCGGATTCGGTAATGACATAATCAGCCATCTTGAGCGCGATCTTGTCAGCGATGATGGAGGACTGTCCGTGGGCGATGTTGGCGAACGGTCCCGCGTGGACGATGGCGGGCGTCCCTTCGAGGGTCTGCATCAGGTTCGGTTTGATGGCGTCCTTCATCAGGACGGTCAGCGCGCCAGCCACGCCGATATCCTCGGCGGTGACGGCATTGCCATCCCGGTCGAGTGCCACGACCATACGCCCCAGGCGGTCGCGCATGTCTTCAAGGCTGCTGGTCAGCGCCAGGATCGCCATGATCTCGGATGCGACGGTAATATCGTAGCCCGATTTGTGCTCGAAACCGGCTTCATCCTTGCCCAGGCCGACCTGGATGTCGCGCAGCATGCGGTCGTTGATGTCGATAACACGGCGCCACTGCACCCCGCTGTAGTCAACGTTGAGGCGGGCGAAGCGGCGTTTTTCCTCGGCGGTCATTTCGTTGGGATCCGTTTTGTCGATGCCGAGTTTCTTCAGGCGGCGCAGCATGGTGGGGGAGAACCTGCGGTTGCCCTTCTTGTCAGGCGGGCAAAGCGCATTGAACAGTTTTTCGTCGTCGGGGGTGTTGGCTTCGTGCATGATGCGGGCATCCAGCGCGGCGGCGCACAGGTTGTGCGCGGCGGTAATGGCATGGATGTCACCGGTCAGGTGCAGGTTGAAATCCTCCATCGGGATGATCTGGCTGTAGCCGCCGCCTGCCGCGCCGCCCTTGATGCCGAAGGTCGGTCCCTGTGAGGGCTGGCGGATGACGGTCATCACGCGCTTGCCGAGGTGCGCGCCGAGCGCCTGCGAAACGCCGACCGTGGTCGTGGTCTTGCCTTCGCCGAGCGGGGTGGGGGTGATGGCGGTCACGTCGATGTACTTGCCGTTCTTGCGCCTGGCGAGGCGCTTCAGGATCTCGAGTTTGATCTTGGCTTTGTACGGTCCGTACAATTCCAGCTCGCTCTCCTTGATGCCCAGTTCCTGTGCGATCTGGAGGATGGGCTTCAATTTGCCGGCCTGCGCGATATCGATGTCGGAAGGGACGGGCTTGAGCAATTTGAGTTTTGTGGGGGCGTACGGGAACTGTATCTTCTTCGGGGCTGATTTCACAGCCTTCTTCGCCCCCTTGACGGTCTTCTTGACGGTTGTTTTCTTCGTTGCCATATCTTCTCCTTTGTGGATATGAAATCGTTTGAGATCAGGCTTGCAGGGTTGTATACATACCTATTATCGAAAATTTTCACAAAAAAGGCAATGGATTTCCGTCATGTATTTGTCACTTTCGCCCCATGCAGGGAGGGATTTGTCGCGTTTTACGCTGTGATCAGCGTCCCAAGCGCTTCCCCGGTCAACGTGCGGACCAGATTGCCCGGTTCATCCCCCGAGAAGACCTGGACCGTCAACCCCGGAACCTCCTGTACCAGCCCCAGCATTTGCCGGACCTTGGATTCCATGCCGCCGGTCACATCCGCGCCCGCGGCTTTACCGACGCCCGAGCTGACCTCCCGGAAGGAGGCAGGGGTGATGCGTTCGATCTTTTTCGTGCGGGCCGGGAAGTCCTCCCAGACCCCGGCTTCGAGCCCCGCCAGCAGGATGTGGTCCGGGCTGAGGGCACGCGCCAGATGGCCGAACAGGTCTTCGGTCGAAAGAATCGTGCCGCCGCGTATTTCGTCAAAGACCACGTCCCCGTAAATGACGGGCACGATGCCTGCCGAGAGCGCCATCCGCAGCGGCGTCGTCTCCCAAACCGAGACCTGACCGTTGCTGGCGATCACGCTGGAGGCGGGCGAAAGGGCGATGGCAGGCACCCCGGCGCTGTGCAGGGCATTCATCACGAAGCGGTTCAGCGCCGAAGCCTGATACCAGACCTCGGCAAAGCCTTTCCAGTAGTTTTCCTCGGTCTCGTCGTGTTCGCGGTGGGCGAGCGGGGTTGCGCTGGGGGGAAGTCCGTCGCGCGTGCGGTATTCGCTGGCGGGCACGTGGCCGAACGAGCCGGAGCCGTGCCCGAGGACAAGACGCAGGTCCGGGCGGGTTTGAAGCGCGGTTTTGACCTGGAGGGCGAGGTCGTCCATCACATCCAGGCGCGGAGTGTAGGGCTGTGTTTTATCGGTGATCAGTGACCCCCCCAGTTTGAGCAGCACAAGTTCCTTCATGGCTCTATTTAACCATAAAAAGGAAAAAATGTCCGAAGGTTGTGACAGGGGTTCAGGTCGCTAAAATGAACGTTTGGGGCTTTGGGGCGAGGATGATTGCCTATGAGTTGTCCAGATGCATTTTTTGTATTTTTTCCCTCCAGGGAGCCAGTTGCTCGGCAAACATGCGGACCCACGGTTTGATATCGCCATCCCTGGGAGGATCGGGAACCATATGTTCGAATAAATGGACCATTCCGGGAAAATCATATTTCCCTTCTTCGACCGATTTCCCGGCGTTCTGGATGATCTGTCTCGCCATTTTTTCGCCTTTTTTGTCAAAAGCCAGCCAGAAATCGGCGAATTCAGCGTCCACCAGGGCTGGATTTGCGATCTTCGCGGCATATTTTTTGGGCGTCCCGTTGCGGATCGTCCCCCGGCAGGCGTTGATGAACTCGTCCCGGCAGGTCTTGTCCGATGAGACCGGCTTTACGGTCAGGTACGTCATGGTGAGTATTGTGGAAGCCGCGACAACGATCTCGCCCGCCCTCGTGTCGCGTTCGCTGATGATTGCGATGGTCATGATTGGGTGCATGTGGTTCTTTCTTTATCTTGAATTGTATGAAACGTGCAGTCTGTATATTGACGCCCCGTTGTCTGTTTATATTGTATCACTTGTTTTCATTCGACCCCGCAAACAAAGGGAGTGGCGAATATTGTGTGTAAGCCACAGAGCCCACAGAGAGATTTTGAGTTTTTTCTCAAAGAACTCACGGATCTCTGTGGCTAAGAAAAGTCCACCACTCACTCCTTTAGCCACTCCCCAAACAAAAATCTCCGGATGGGGGTCTGGAGATTCATGTCGTCAAGCCTGCCGTCGGTGCTTTGGGGAACTCAAGCGGGAGTATGGTGTAACCAATTGCGCCTGACCAGCAACATCAACACGGAAATCACGAATCCGACTGTAAGCAGGGTGATGCCTGTGCTCAAAACCAGTTCCCCTGTGGGGCTGGTCTGCGTGAACTCGGGTTGCATGAAATCGTGATCGCCGGCACCCATGCGGGCAACCCTCGGGGATAGATCCAGACGCTGAAGAAGGACGCCGCCGACTATGGTGAGCAGTATCAAGGCAAGGAATACAATGGAAAGGATGTCAAATAATTTTGTGTTATGTTTTTCGATATTCATGATCATGTTCTCCATGGACCGCAATTACGCAAACTGAAACCTGCCCCTGACATACGTGGGCCATGGACTCAGCATACAGCAAAGCCTCCCCAGCCGCATCCATCTGTCAGGGAGTCATCCCCTCCGCCACTTGGGGGACGGGAGAACCACAAACATACCATCTCTTTTCTGGTATGGGGAGCACTCCAAGTTTGTAGATAGCCCCAAAGCCCCCAACCACGGAGACACCGAGCCACGGAGTTTTTCCAGTTCATTTGAATTACCTTATAATTGCCTCACCAACCCATCAGACTATCAGACTAGAAGACTCTATGACCACCCTCATCGAATGCATCCCCAACTTTTCCGAAGCGCGGCGACCTGAAGTGATCGACCAGATCGTCGCCGCCATAACGTCCGTCGAGGGGGCACGCCTGCTCGACCGTTCCTCCGATCTCGACCACAACCGCACCGTGCTGACCTTTGCTGGTCCGCCCTTCGCGGTGGAGGAAGCCGCCTTCCGCGCCATCCAGACCGCTGCCGAACTGATCGACCTCGACCAGCACACCGGCGAACATCCGCGCATCGGCGCAACGGACGTGGTGCCCTTTGTCCCGTTGAGCAACGCGTCCATGCAGGATTGCGTGGAGATCGCCCGAAGAGTAGGTCAACGCGTGGGAGACGAACTCAGCATCCCCGTCTATTTGTATGAAGCGGCGGCGACGCGTCCCGAGCGGGCAAACCTCGAAAACATCCGCAGGGGGCAATACGAAGCGCTCAAAACCGAGATCGAAACCGACCCGAACCGCCAGCCTGATTTCGGTCCCGGCAAACTACCCAAGGCGGGCGCCACCGTCATCGGCGCGCGCAATCCGCTCATCGCCTTCAACGTCTACCTCACCACCGGCGATGTCGAGATCGCCAAAAAGATCGCCAAAGCTGTGCGTCAGTCTTCGGGCGGGTTTCGGTATGTCAAAGGTCTCGGGCTGCTTGTTGAAGGACGCGCGCAGGTCTCGATGAACCTGACCAATTTCCGCGAGACGCCCGTTGCCCGCGTGGTCGAGTTCATCCGCCGTGAAGCCGAGCGTTACGGCGTGGGCATTCATCACAGCGAACTCGTCGGGTTGATTCCCCAGGAGGCGCTGGTGGATGCGGCGGTCTGGTACACCCAATTGGATGCCTTCCACAAAGAGCAGATCCTTGAATCCAGGCTTTTCTCTGCCGCCTCCGCCAACGGTTCGGACTCACCCAAGCCTGCCTCATTCATCGAAGAACTCGCCGCCCCGACCCCGACTCCCGGAGGCGGCTCCGCCGCCGCGTACGCGGGAGCGATGGGCGCGGCGCTGGTTGCCATGGTGGCGGGAGTGACCATCGGCAAGAAAAAGTATGCCGAGGTCGAAGCCGAGATGCAAGCCATCCGCGTCATGGCTGAGAAATTCCGCAAGGAACTCACTCAAGCTGTGGACGACGACGCTTCCTCCTTTGAGATCCTCATGGCAACGTTCAAACTGCCCAAGGAGACGGACGAACAGAAGGAAGCGCGTCAATCCGCCATTATCAAAGCCACCCTCAATGCCGCGCATGTCCCGTTGCATGTGGCGGAGGACGCGGTCAAGGTGATGGAACTGGCGATCAAATGCGCCAAACACGGACTCCAGAGCGCCATGAGCGATGCCATGTCCGGTTTTGCCATGTCCCGCGCCGCGTTGACAGCCGCAGGCTACAACGTGAGGATCAACGTCAACTCGCTCGAGGACAAGTCGGTGGGGGAGAGGATGTTGACCGAACTGGTCGAGTTGGAATTCGAAGCCGATAAACTCGAATTGGAAATCCAAGCCGTCATGAAGGAACGGGGAGGGATTTGATTATGGAATCGACCAGCTTGCTGGTCGATTTTGTTATGGAGTCTGGGAGCCTGCTTTCGTACCACGTTAGCAAGCTGGTTGAGTCCAAAGAGATGGAATCCATTAGCTTGCCATTGGGTTAGAAATCATCGAACACATTGACTTTATCAATCGGTTGGTTGACAACCTGTTCTCTCAAGTCATTGTCGCATTGTTCTATGAACCACCTATAACTGCAAAACGGATAATTGATCGCATCATCAACAAGCCCATGTTTTACTGGGTTTTCATGAACGTATCGAAGCCTCGCCAGATAGGATTTTTCGTGGGTGATGCAAGTATCCCAGTAATTTTGCCAGACCGACCTGCCGGTGTTTTATCCCATTTGTTGAATTGAATCGCAGTGATCGAATGAACCTGTTGGAGCAGTTTTGCCAGTGTCATTGCATCTTCAGGTGCCTGGGCGACAAAGTGGTAATGATTATCCAGCGCAGACCAGGCTTCCATATTCCAAAAAAATAAATTTGCCCGTTCGAATAAAGTTTGCAGAAAGAATTCTTTTCGTCTGTCTTCGCTTAATAAATGCTGTTTATGTAAAATAGACCCTGTCACCATGTACATTGCATTCGGAACGAAGTAATGCGGTGGATTATGCAGGTAGACTTTGTAAATGGCTTCCATGTGTCGATTATAACTTTGGAACCTGGGAGCTTGCTCCCGAAAGGACGCCAGCAAGCTGGCTGAATCCATAATTTGTGTATGAAATATTTTATTCTTGTCTTTATTTTCCTCCTCACATCCTGCGCGCCTGCAGCGAACCTGCCGTGGCTGAAGCATTGCCTACCATCACTGCAACCCCACTTGTTGCCACAGCACCTGAATCTACGCCTACCCCCTCCTCCTCCCTCGCCAACCGAGACACAGGTTGCGTGTAATCCTCTCACCGCGGATTTTTGCGTAACGGACGGTCACTTCCTCTTCCAGAATCCCATCTTTCCACCCGGCAACACCTCTGTGGACATCACCTATCGCTACGGCTCCACCCAAAACGGGACGCGCGAACCGCATCACGGAGTCGAATTCCTGAACAAGTTCGGGACGCCGGTCCATGCCACGGGGGATGGCGCCGTTCAGTTCGCAGGTCCAGATAAGGAAGCGATGTATAGTCCGTGGGCGGATTTTTATGGGAACGTCGTCGTCGTCCGTCACGCGGACGAGATGTACACGTTGTATGCGCATCTATCCAAGGTGGATGTGCAGGCGGGGGATGAGGTCAAGGCTGGCGACCTGATCGGGGAGGTCGGCCAAAGCGGTGTGGCGACGGGGAGTCATCTGCATTTTGAAGTCCGAAAGGGCGGTGATGGGACGGATTACTTCTCTACGCAAAACCCCGAACTGTGGTTGGCGCCGAACGAGGACGGAAATGACGATCTGCTTGGCGCGATTTCATTCTCCATCATTGATGGGAATTCCAACTTTCAATTTGTAGAATTCACTGCCCGCTATCACCTTGACAAGAACGGACCCAGGGTCAAGTCGCATTATATTGTGACATATGCGAAGGATATGATGGTAGGGAAGGAAAACGCCGCACTCGGTGACCTGCCGCCCGGGTGGTATCGCGTCGCTTTGAAATACAACGGTCAGATTTACGAACGCTGGGTTGAAGTACAATCGGGCAAACTTACACAGGTTGTGTTTGTTGTAGATTAAGTTGGCTCTCGGCGGCGTCCTCGCCGCCGGTACCGCTACTCGGTATCTTCGAGACGGCGGCTGAGCACACTATATTAATTGGAGAGAAAAATGGGATTGAAACCTGACCACTGGATCCGCAAGATGGCGCACGAACACCGCATGATCGAACCGTTCGAAGAGAAACAGGTCCGCGATGGAGTTGTTTCCTACGGCGTTTCGTCGTATGGATACGACGTCCGTGTGGCGGATGAATTCAAGATCTTTACCAACGTCTTTTCCGCCACGGTGGACCCGAAGAACTTCGACACCAAATCCATGGTGGATTACATCGGCGACGTGTGCGTCATCCCGCCGAATTCGTTCGCGCTGGCGCGGACGGTCGAATACTTCCGCATCCCGCGCAAGGTGCTGACGATTTGTCTAGGCAAATCTACGTATGCAAGATGTGGAATCATAGTGAATGTGACTCCTTTCGAGCCTGAATGGGAGGGTTTCGTCACGCTGGAGATCTCGAACACCACGCCATTGCCCGCCAAGATCTACGCCAACGAAGGGCTGGCGCAAGTCCTTTTCTTCGAAGCGGATGAGGAATGCGAGATCTCGTA
This sequence comes from uncultured Chloroflexia bacterium, assembly GCA_963718215.1. Classification (GTDB taxonomy): domain Bacteria; phylum Chloroflexota; class Anaerolineae; order Anaerolineales; family Villigracilaceae; genus Defluviilinea. Next base: position 373,894 of record CAVQYK010000024.1, on the reverse strand, counting down.
CGCAGATAAGAAGGGCAAATACCAGAAGCAACAGTCCATTGTGTTGCCGAAGTTGTAGAGTGCTAAAATCAGGATTACACGAGTTGTAATCCTGATTTTTGTTTGGGAGTTGGGAATGAAAATTACTTCAAAGGCATTGTCGACTATTTTGCTTTGTTCGATTTTGTTGGTCTCTTGCGGGGCGGTGACGCCGGTACCAACGGTTACGTCTACATCAACAGCAACGACTTTACCAACAAAGACCTACACACCTATCCCGACACAAACTCCCTCACCAACAACTACGCCATCGCGAGTTGATGAAATATTTGTTATTCCGACGATGCATCCATATCTTGATACTACGCCAACGCCAATCGCAACTCCGGCGCTGGGATATTCTTCAATGCGATTACGGAATCTTTCGGAAGACGATATTCTTGATTTGATTGATGAGATGAATCAATAATTCTTATCAGAATTTTCCTCCCTCGTGGTGGGCAGAAGGCGACTTTATTGTCTCTCAAATACCGGTCGCACTGGCTATTCAAGAGTATCTTTACCGTTTCCCTGACAATCCTAATGCTTATCGCCTGCGATGGCAATTGGCGTTTATCAATTCTTTATTTTCTGGTAACTTGGCTGGGAATCAATATGGAGATGAATGGATTGCGGCAGAATTGCAAAGAAGACTTAATCAGGAGGAGACAACCCCAGATCATCTCGAAAATATTCTTCGTCAATACTCATTCACCGTCGGTTACTTTCAGACTGTCCAGAATCTCTTTGGCGATGGCAAGCCAGGCTGGTTGTATTGGATTGATCCGCAGGTATCCGAAGATTATTCTTTAGGAGGAGGATTAATCATTGCTATTCGTGAAGTTGAAACTGGCAAATTTCAGAATTGTCAACCTAAGTAGCAGCCCCGGATTCTGATAGTTCAGTATTCAAGGTTGATGACCATAATAAGAACGGCATCCCTGAGATTGCGTTGTACCTTGGTATCCACAGCGGAACGCTCTGTCAAGGACGCTTGATGATTTATGAATGGAGAGAAGATGGATTTGATGAGTTGACGGATGGCAATCTCGAGCGTAACGATTGCAATGATGATTTTGAGTACGCTGAAACGAATGGCATTCCTGCTATTTATTATTGGGATTTAATTCCCAGAAGAAAGAACTCTATTTGTGGAACGGGACACAATATGCATTTTCACGCTACACAGGTATGACGCCGTTGGAAACTTGGCGCAATTCTGTAGTTGCCGGACGCCTTTCATATGCCGACGAGATCGAATTATTGAAACAGGTCATGGCTTCAGGTACAGAGTACGCAGATTTCCTACGATACCGATTAGGAATAGTTTATGCGCTTGAGTCACAGAGCAGTGAAGCAATCACTGAACTTCAAGATTTAATTTCGTCACCAGCAGACAAGACAAGGAAGATTTTGCCAGCGATGGCCAAGAAATTCTTGGAATCATACACGGGCGACGCAAGTATTTATGAAGCTTGCCGCCAGTCTCGCAATGTTTATGACAAAGCACTTGCCCCTTATCTCAAGTCAAATCAATCCCTAACCAGAAATTTGACAATAATCCCGTAGGTTTCGGACTTGTTGATTATTACGATTTTGATCCCCTCGTATGTAACAAGGTCGATGCCTTTAAGTTGCTTGTAAATTCAATTCCATCTGCGGTTGACAATCTTCCATCTGAATTGCGAAAGCGCAGCGTTGATGTTTCCTATTCTCAGGAAATAGATGCAAGATTATTTGATAAACCGAATGGATGGCTTATTGTATTTGGCGGCGACAACTTGTTCCTGGTTTTTCCTGATGCGGCTCACTATCAGGCAAAGAGGCTAGACGCATTTGAGACGTGGGCTAAGGTCGATTGTTCTTCGATACAGGTTTCTGTTGAGCGGTTTAATGGCCAGCAAAACCCATTCTTCATCATTCAATGCAAACAAGATTTTGCTATTTCCGAAATTGATGAACGCTATAATTCAAAATCTGTCCTTGATACCATTTATGTAACAAATTACAAGATTTCAGATCAAACTGCAAGCCCTCAACTTCAAGTTTATTATTCAGAACCGAAGTCGGCATTAAGATTATCCTGATCATCCTTGGGATGGTTATCGTTGGAATGCTGGGAAAAAGGAGTTCGAGAACGATTTGCTCGAATACAATTTGTTCATTGCACATGATTCTAAAAAAATCCGTTGAAGTTGCGGAGATGTTGCTTCCTTTACTGGATCGGTGGAAAAAATTTCCACATGAGCCCGCATGGTGGTCCCTGTCCCATGCAATACCTTATACCTATTACATCATCGGACTTTCTTATGAACTATCCGGCGATCAGCAGAAAGCCGCACAGATTTACTGGCAATTGTGGCATGATTTTCCTGATAGTCACTATGCATTGATGGCGCAATATAAACTTGAACTCATGAGTCCATAACCTATGAAATTCTCTAACCGTGTTTCCCACCTCGAAGCAGAAGGCGCGTATGCCGTTCTGGCGCGCGCACAGGAATTGGAGCGTCAGGGACGCGAGATCCTGCACCTCGAACTGGGTCAGCCTGATTTCTTCACGCCTGAGCATGTCAAGGAAAAGGGTATGCAAGCCATCCGCGAGAACCGCACACGCTACACGCCGCCCGCCGGTCTTCACCGTTTCCGTGAGTTGATCGCGGAGTTTGCTGGCAAACAGCGCGGTGTCAATATCACGCCGGACAGGGTCGTTGTCGGTCCCGGCTCGAAGGTCGGCTTGTTCTTTCCCACGCTGGCGCTGGTCGAGCCGGGCGACGAGGTCATTTATCCCGACCCGGGCTTTCCCACCTATTCCGCCATGATCGGCGTCGCGGGCGGGGTCGGGGTGCCGATCCCGCTCGAGGAGGAAAACCAGTTTTCCTTTGACCTGGATGTCTTCGACCGCAAGATCTCCGACAACACCAAGCTCATCATCCTGAACTCGCCCGCCAACCCAACCGGCGGCGTGATTCCGCTCGACGACTTGAAACACATTGCTGAAAAAGCGCAAAAACATGATGCCTGGATCCTGGCGGACGAGATCTACACGCGTCTCGTCTACGACGGGATGGGATCCGCCCCGAGCGTCGCTTCCATCGACGGGATGCTTGACCGCACGATAATAGCCGACGGCTTCTCGAAAACCTTTTCCATGACCGGCTGGCGGCTGGGCTACGTGATCGCGCCTCCCAAACTGGCGGAGCGGCTGGAACTGCTGGTCACGCACTCAACCGGGTCCACGGCGGAGTTTACGCAGTATGCCGGCATGGAAGCCCTGACCGGTCCGCAGGATTTTGTGCAGGAAATGGTGACCGAGTATCAAAAACGCCGCGACCGGCTGGTGGAATTGGTGAACGCGATTCCCGGAGTCCACGCGCAGAAACCGCAAGGCGCGTTCTACGTCTTCCCGAACGTCAAGTCGTTCGGCGTCTCAGAACGGGAGATCCAGTTGCGATTGCTCGAAGAGGAGGGCGTCGCTGTTTTGGCGGGAACGGATTTCGGTCCCGGCGGGAGTGGATATATCCGCCTGTGCTACGCCACGTCCATGGAGGTCATCGAACGGGCGATGGAAAAGGTGAGCAGATTTTTCAAGTCGCTGTAAAAAGAAGACCGAGGTGATGAGCCTCGGTCTTTTGGTTATGACTGTTCCGCGTCGTATCGAATTTTACATCTTCCTTGGCTTTGTTCACGTTTACGAGCGGGAGCACGATCAAGCCAGCAATGAAATAGAAGATCAGGGCAAGGATTCCGTAGCGCAGGCTTCCGAAAATTTGATTGGCAAGACCGAAGATCAACGGTCCCGTCCACGAGGTGCCGCGTTCGCTGACTTCGTAAAACGAGTAATATTCGGCTTCTTTTCCTCTTGGGATCATTTGTGCAAAGAGACTGCGGCTGATGGCTTGCGAGCCGCCCAGGACGATGGCGATCAGCGCACCGAGGACAACGAATTCCGTAACGCGGTTTTCTCCCCGCATGCCGCCATATGCGAAGATGACCACGCCCGACCAGATCACAAGACTGACGATGATGGATTGCTTGGCTCCGATCCACTTTGCCAATTTTCCCCAGAACAATGCGCCGCCAAAGGCGACGAACTGGATCATGAGGATGATCGCGATTAATGTGTCCTGGTCGACTTCAAGACCACCGCGTATGATGGGCGCCGCGGCAAATGTGGATGAAACTGCAATCACCGTTTGGATGCCGTCGTTATACAGGAAATATGCCAGGAGATATTTGAGTGTCTCGGGGAAATTTTTGATCTCGCGGAAAGTCTTTCCTAATTGTTTGAAACCGATGCTGACATAAGTTTCGCCGGCAGGCAGGGCTCGCGCGGCATGACGCGGTCTCAGGCGGGTCCAGGTAATTAAGGCAAATCCCATCCACCAGACACCCGCGGATGCCAGATTTATGCGAACAGCCAGGTCTCCGGGAACGCCAAGGTCCTCACTGAAAATAAAGAAGGCAAGGTTAAGTGCAAGCAAAATGCCGCCGCCCAGGTATCCCATTGCCCAGCCGTAGGATGAAACGCGATCCCGTTCTTCTTCGCTTGCAATATCCGGCAGGTAGGCATTGTAAAAAACGATCGCCGCTCCGAACGATAGATTGGCAATGATGAAAAGTAACACCTCCAAGCCACCACAGGCTCCCTGTTATAAAGAACATCAGTACGGTCGAAATAGCGCCGATCAGGGCGAATAACTGCATCATTTGTTTGCGTAGATGGGAGTAATCTGCAATTGCCCCCAGGATCGGAAGAAACAGAACCTGAAGTACCACCGAAAATGAGATACAGTAGGGGAGGAATGAATCCGGTGCGATGGGGATGCCGAGGAAGCGCGCCAGTCCATCTGCCCCCGCAGATGCAGCCGCAAGTGATGCAATATACGGACCAAGAAATACCGTCCCCACTGTTGTGCTGAAGGCTGAGTTCGCCCAGTCGTACATTGCCCAGCCGAAGATCTCTTTTCTGTCGTTGACCATTGCCTGCGGTGTTGCCATTGTGCCCTCCGGAAAGAGTTTTGCAGATTCTAACAGTCTAAACCCGATTTGTCGCTGTTTGTTGCGCAAGTGGGGGAATGTGATAGAATCTGGAGGTGCAAGGCATTAGGGAAAAGAAAGAAATTCAAAGCAAAAATCCCTTGCGTATATATAATCCTTCATTTATAATCATTGTTTGCTATCCCGCCAAACCAGCGGGATGGCTTCGTGTGTTTACCATTCCCGCACGATCGCCGATACTTGAATTGCAACTGTTACCTGGCAAGCACTAAGTCTCGGCATGGGAAAAGGTATTTCGTAACGGCGCACATACCCAAAGGTCAGGAGTGAACCGAATGTCTTCTTCTTTGCCCAAAAAGAGTTATGCGCGAATCCCCGTCAACATCAACCTTCCCAATCTGATCGAAGTCCAGTTGGATTCTTTCGAGCGCCTCAAGAAAGAGGGGCTTGGCGACCTGTTCCATGAAGTGTCGCCCATCGAATCTTATAACAAGGGGATGAAGTTATATTTCCCGAGCCGCGGCCCCGAGTTCGAAACAGTGGGGTCTGAAGTATTGGTTTGGGGAGCCCAAACACTCCATCGAGGAGTGTGTGGAACGCGACCTAACCTATGCCAGCCCCTTGTATGTCTCCGTTTTGCTGGCTGGACCCGACGTGCCCGAGCCGATCAAGCAGGATATTTTCCTCGGCGACTTCCCCGAAATGACCGATAAGGGCACCTTCATTATTAATGGGACGGAGCGTGTCGTCGTCTCGCAGTTGATCCGCTCCCCAGGCGTTTACTTCGAAGCCCCCACGGATCGCGCGACGGGACGCCTGCTCGCCATGTCCAAGCTGATTCCTGATCGAGGGGCTTGGATGGAGTTCGAAACCCGCAAATCCGATTACATCATCCTCAAGTTCAACCGCAAACGCACCGTGCCGATCACGGTCTTCCTGCGTGCTTTGGCGGCTGTGGACGATGGCACGAAAGACTCCCCGCTCAAGACCGGCTCAGATGAAGAGCTTTTGTCGCTCTTCAAGGATGTGGATAACAATCCTGAACGTTTGTTCATCGCCTCCACCTTCAAACAGGAGCCTGAGTGGGAACTGACCGGCGGTCAGACCATTGCCGAAGCCGCATTGATCGAGTTCTTCAAGAAGATGCGCCCCGGTGATCCCGCCACGATCGAAAATGCGAAGCAGTTCCTCGAAGAGCAATTGTTCGACCAGCGCCATTACGACCTCGAGCGTGTAGGCCGCTACAAACTTAACCAGAAACTTGACCTGAGCATTCCCATCCCTCACCGCACGGTGACCAAGAGCGATGTGGTCCGCCTGATCCGCCGCATGATCCAGATCAATAACGGTGTTGAAAAGCCGGATGACATCGACCATCTGGGCAACCGCCGCGTCAAGACAGTGGGGGAGTTGATCCAGAACAAGTTGCGGATCGGCCTGCGGCGCATGGAACGCGTCATTAAAGAACGCATGTCCATCCGCGACCAGGAACAGTTGTCGCCTGTAACACTGGTCAACATCCGCCCGGTGGTTGCGGCGCTCCGCGAGTTCTTCGGTTCATCCCAACTCTCCCAGTTCATGGATCAGACCAATCCGTTGGCTGAGTTGCGTCATAAGCGCACACTATCGGCGCTTGGTCCGGGCGGTCTGCGGCGCGAACGCGCAGGTTTTGACGTACGTGACGTCCACCACTCGCACTACGGGCGCATTTGTCCGATCGAGACACCTGAAGGTCCGAACATCGGTTTGATCGGTCGTCTGGCTTCCTTTGCCCGCGTGAATGAGTATGGTTTTATCGAAACACCCTATCGTAAGGTGTTTAGGGTGATGGAAGCGGATGATGAACGCCTCGAAGGTCGCTCACTGCGCGAGAATCTTGTGGATCCCAAAACCGAGGAAGTAGTATTCAAGGCAGGCGAGAAGATCGACTCCAAAATGTTAAAGCGGATCGCCAAGATCGGTGCGCCGGTTGCGATCAAGCCTTATGTTTCGGCTCAGTTTGATTATTTGTCCGCTGATGCCGAGGATAAGTACGTGATCGCACAGGCGAATGCGCCATTGACCGAGGACAGCGAGTTTGTGCGCGAACGTGTATCCTCCCGTTATCACTCCGGCTTTATCTTTTCCATGCCGGATGCGCTTGACTATATGGATGTTGCCCCGCACCAGGTCGTGGGCATTAGTGCGGCATTGATCCCCTTCCTTGAACATGACGATGCCAACCGCGCATTGATGGGATCGAACATGATGGCGCAGGCTGTCCCGCTCGTCCGCCCTGAGATCCCGCTTGTGTCCACGGGTATGGAATACCATGCTGCGCTGGATTCTGGTCAGGTTGTGGTGGCAGAGGCGAACGGTGAGGTCATTTCTGTGACCGGCAACTCGATCACGGTCAAAGAAAGAGGCGGAGTTCATACCTATCCCCTGCGCAAGTATCAGCGTTCCAACCAGAGCACTTGTATCGACCAGCGTCCCGCAGTGGTCAAGGGACAGGTCATCAAGAAGGGCGATATCATCGCCGACTCTTCCTCCACGGATAACGGTCAACTGGCGCTTGGACAGAATGTGGTCGTGGCGTTCGTCTCCTGGGAAGGCGGTAACTTTGAAGACGCCATCCTGATCTCTGAACGGTTGGTGCAGGAGGATCGTTTTACCTCTGTCCACATCGAGAAGTACGAAGTGGAAGCCCGCGACACAAAGTTGGGACCGGAAGAGATCACACGCGACATCCCGAACGTCGGCGACGACGCGATCAAAGACCTCGATGAGAACGGTATCATCCGCATCGGTGCCGAGGTCGGTCCGAACGATATTCTGGTCGGAAAGATCACACCCAAGGGTGAAAAGGAACTGACGCCTGAAGAACGCCTGTTGCGCGCCATCTTCGGAGAGAAATCGCGTGATGTGAAGGATACTTCCCTGCGCATGCCGCACGGCGAGCGCGGCAAGGTTGTGGACGTCAAGGTGTTCACACGCGAAGAGAACTCTGACCTCTCTGCTGGTGTGGATATGATGGTACGGGTCTCTGTTGCCCAGCGCCGCAAGCTTGACGGCCGGTGACAAGATGGCAGGTCGTCACGGAAACAAGGGTGTCGTCTCGAAGGTCGTCCCGGTGGAGGACATGCCGTTCCTTGAGGACGGTACGCCTGTGGACATCATCCTGAACCCGCTCGGCGTTCCCGGCCGTATGAACATCGGTCAGGTATTGGAAGTTCATCTCGGTTGGGCGGCGAAACGGCTTGGATATCGCGCCGTCACACCGGTATTTGACGGTGCGTCGGAATACGAAATCGAAGCGGAACTCGCGCGCGCCTGGCTCATTGACCAGGCGTGGCGTGAGACTGCCGTGACTGCATGGGAGTGGATCAAGCAACAGGAATACGATCCCGAGTTCATTCAAGATGACGACGAAGTCCGCAGTTTGTATCTTGCCGAGTGGCTGGGTGAACGCGAATACGATCCTTATGATCTAAAGGACGTAGATTATGCCCGTATGTCCACCGCGGCTGAATGGCTGCGCGATCGCAGTTATGATCCCGATACGGTTTTCTATTCTGAAGATATAAATCCGCGTGAGCGCGAGGAATACAATAAGTCTGCGATCAATGCCTGCCTGCGGTTATGGATCGAAAGTGAAGGACATGGCAGCCGCATTGCGGAAGCGCGTCTCTCGGAGGTTGCCCAGGAAATCATGCAAGCAACCGGTCACCCTGTACCAACCCTGGGCAAGCAGGTCTTGCGTGACGGTAAAACAGGCATCCCATACGACCAGCCCGTGACTGTCGGCGTGATGACCGTCCTTAAACTACATCACCTGGTAGAGGACAAAGTACATGCACGCTCCACCGGCCCATACAGCCTGGTGACGCAACAGCCGTTGGGTGGTAAGGCTCAGTTCGGCGGCCAGCGCTTCGGTGAAATGGAAGTGTGGGCGCTTGAAGCCTATGGGGCTGCTTACACCTTGCAGGAAATGTTGACGGTCAAATCCGACGATGTGCAGGGACGCGTCAATACCTATGAAGCAATCGTTAAGGGCGAGCCGATTGAAGAGCCGAGTATCCCTGCCTCGTTCCGTGTTCTTGTCAAGGAGTTACAGTCGCTTGGTCTGGCAGTTGAGGCTGTGAATGAAAGTGGCGATATTGTCAAGTTCGGTAAAGACGAGGAAAAACAACATCCGCCGAGGATGGATACGGGCCTGTTGGGCATCGGCGAGAAGTTTATAGGCAAGCGGTAATCTTGACGCTTGCCGGTCAGCGTGATAAAATCACTGTCCGTTGCCAAAAGAACAAGCGGCTATACTCCCGCTAAAAATGCATGGCACTAACATGAGGCCATCAGTACGTTTATGGATGGCCTCATTTCTTGCGCAAATACATTAAATATCCGTGAAATAGGAAACTGGAGGCTGAACGTGCCGACAATCAATCAAATGGTCCGCAAGGGCCGCAAGAACAAAAAGGTCAAAAGCAAGGCCCCCGCGTTGCAATATACGCTGAATTCATTTAAACAGCGCCGGGTGCGCCAGGCAAAAGGAGCGCCGCAAAAGCGTGGCGTGTGTACGATCGTGCGTACCATGACGCCCAAGAAGCCGAACTCGGCTTTGCGGAAGATCGCCCGCGTACGCCTGACCAATGGTATTGAAGTGACAGCGTATATTCCGGGTGAGGGTCACCAGTTGCAGGAACACTCGGTGGTCCTTGTGCGCGGTGGCCGCGTGAAGGATCTCCCCGGTGTACGGTATCACATTGTGCGTGGGTCGCTCGACACCACCGGTGTGGCTAATCGTAAGCAGGCCCGCTCGAAGTACGGCGCGAAGCGTCCAAAGTAATTTGATGGAGATGTAATAGAATGCGTAGAGCAAAACCCGAAAAGCGGGAGAATTATCCCGATGTCCGTTACAACAGTGTCCACCTTCAGACATTGATGCAGCATGTCTTGAAGCAGGGGAAAAGAAGCCTTGCTGCAAGGCTGGTCTATGATGCTTTGGACCTGGTCAATGAGCGCACGGGGAAGAGCGCGATCGAAGTTTTCGATGCCGCTCTCAAAAACGTCTCTCCCGTGATGGAAGTCCGTCCCCGCCGTGTGGGTGGTGCAACCTATCAGGTCCCAATGGAAGTATCGACCAATCGCCGCCTCACCCTGGCGATCCGCTGGATATTGTCCGCTACCCGTGAGCGTGCCGGAAAATCATTCTCCGACAAACTGGCATCCGAGCTGATCGATGCGTCCAATGAGACGGGCGCCGCGATCCGTAAGCGCGATGAAACACATAAAATGGCTGAGGCCAACCGCGCATTCTCGCATTATCGCGTTTAATATTTGTTATAGTAGTTAGGATCCCCCACCGAATGGCACGCGAACACCCGCTTGAGAAATATCGAAATATTGGGATCATAGCCCATATTGACGCCGGTAAAACCACCACGACCGAGCGTATCATGTTCTATACCGGCATGACGCATCGCATTGGTTCCGTGGATGACGGCACAACTGTCACTGACTGGATGGTGCAGGAACGCGAACGTGGCATTACCATTGTTTCTGCAGCTGTTTCGGCAGAGTGGAAGGGCTATCAGGTCAATATTATCGATACGCCAGGGCATATTGACTTCACCGCTGAAGTTCAGCGTTCATTGCGCGTATTGGACGGTGGTGTGGTTGTCTTTGATGCAGTGCAGGGTGTTGAACCTCAATCTGAGACGGTATGGCGTCAGGCAGATCGCTATGCAGTTCCCCGCATCTGTTTTGTGAACAAAATGGACCGTGTCGGCGCCTCCTACGAACGGACGATTGAAACGATCATCGACCGGCTTGGTGCCAACCCGATCCCCATGCAAGTCCCCATCGGGTTCGAAGCCACTTTTAAAGGCGTGATTGACCTTCTTACCATGCAGGCATGGATCTGGGAAGATGATCTGGGTAAAGATCCCAAGCCCATGGAAATTCCTGCAGATCTGAAACAACAAGCTGAAGAAGCTCGTGCCAAAGCGGTGGAAAAGATCGCTGAACTTGATGATGATTTGACCGTAAAGTTTTTGGAGATGCAGGAAATCGGCATCGATGAACTGAAGTCGGCCTTGCGAAAAGGGGTTATTGCCAATAAGGCGACACCTGTCTTCTGTGGTTCGTCTCTTAAAGAATAAAGGCGTTCAGATTTTATTGGATGCGGTGATTGATTATCTGCCTTCGCCGGCGGATATTCAATCCATCAAGGCATCTGAACCGGGGAATCCCGAAAATACATTTGAAATACCCACACGGGATGAAGCTCCGTTGAGCGCCCTTGTTTTCAAGATCGTGACCGATCCTTATGTCGGTCGATTGGCGTATATCCGAGTTTATTCCGGGGTGCTGAGTCAGGGTCAAACTGTTCAGAACAGCACAAAGGGCAGAAAAGAGCGCATCGGTCGTTTGATCCGTATGCATGCAGACCGCCGTGAGGATATCACTGAGATTCGTTCCGGGGATATTGGCGCTGTTCTCGGCTTCAAGGAAAGTTTCACTGGCGATACCCTTTGCGACAGCAAATCGCTTCTTCTTGAAAGCATCTCATTCCCCGAGCCTGTGATTTCCATCGCTATTGAGCCGAAGAGCACGAGTGACCAGGAAAAGATGGGTGAGGCTCTTCGCAAACTGGCGGAGGAAGATCCGACTTTCCGTGTACGCTCTGACGAAAATACCGGTCAGACCATTATTGCTGGTATGGGCGAACTTCATCTGGATATCATCGTGGACCGCCTCCTGCGTGAGTTCAAAGTGCAGGCGAATGTCGGCGCTCCGCGCGTTTCGTATCGCGAGTCAATTACCAAGCCGGTCAAGGAAGTAAACTACAAATACGCCAAGCAATCCGGCGGCAAGGGACAATATGGTCATGTAGTATTCTCGCTGGAACCGGGCGAGCGGGGCAGTGGGATCATTTTCGAGAACAAGATCATTGGCGGTTCGATACCGAAAGAATACATCCCAGCCATCGAAAAAGGCTTCAAGGAAGCATGTGAAAACGGTGTCCTGGCGGGATATCCGGTTGTGGACTTGAAGATCACCCTGTTCGATGGTTCGTACCATGAAGTCGACTCAAGCGAGATGGCGTTCAAACTTGCCGCTTCCATTGGCTTCAAGGAGGGCGTTCATAAAGGGAACGCCATCCTCCTTGAGCCTATGATGAAAGTGGAGGTTGTTGTCCCGGAAGAATATCTCGGTGACGTCATGGGACAGATCAACGGCCGCCGTGGTTTGATCCAGGGTATGGATGTTCGCCCTGGCAACGCGCAGGCCATCCGTGCCATGGTTCCCCTCGGGGAGATGTTTGGGTATGCAACCCAGCTTCGTTCCGCCACGCAGGGACGCGGCGTCTTCAGCATGGAATTCGATCATTATGCGCCTGTCTCTCAGACAGTTGCGCAGGAAATATTAAAATAAACTTTTCTTTTTGGATAACTAAGGAGATCATCAATGGCGAAGGCAAAATTTGACAGGAGCAAGCCGCACCTGAACGTGGGAACGATGGGTCACATCGACCACGGGAAGACGACGTTGACGGCGGCGATCACGAAGGTATCGGGATTTCTGGGGAAGGCGGAGTTCAGAGCCTACGACCAGATCGACAATGCGCCGGAAGAGAAAGCGCGCGGCATCACGATCAACATTGCGCACGTGGAATACCAGACGGACAAGCGGCACTACGCCCACGTGGACATGCCAGGGCACCGCGACTACATCAAGAACATGATCACAGGTGCGGCGCAGGTGGACGGAGCGATCCTGGTGGTGGCAGCGCCGGACGGTCCGATGCCGCAGACGCGCGAACACGTTTTGCTGGCGCGCCAGGTGGAAGTGCCGAGCATCGTGGTCTTCCTGAACAAGGTGGACCAGATGAACGACCCCGAGTTGTTGGAACTGGTCGAACTGGAACTGCGCGAGCTGCTGACGAGCTACAACTTCCCCGGTGACACGACCCCGATCGTGCGCGGGAGTGCCAAGATCGCCCTGGACAGCACCAGCACGGATCCGAATGCGCCTGAATATGAGTGCATCCGCGAGTTGTTGCGTGTAGTGGACGAGTACATTCCCGAGCCGAAGCGCGAGATGGACAAGCCGTTCATGATGAGCGTGGAAGACGTGTTCTCGATCAAGGGACGCGGCACGGTGGTGACGGGACGCATGGACCGCGGCGTCGTGAAGGTGGGGGATCCCGCCGAGATCGTGGGTCTGAAGGAAAAATCGACCAGCACGGTGGTGACGGGCGTGGAGATGTTCCACAAGCAGTTGGACGAAGGCATCGCCGGGGACAACCTGGGTCTGTTGCTGCGCGGTATCGAGCGCGCGGACGTGGAACGCGGACAGGTGGTGGCGAAACCTGGTTCGATCACGCCGCACAAGAAGTTCCTGGCGGAAGTGTACGTGCTGAAGAAGGAAGAGGGTGGGCGGCACAAGGCGTTCTTCAGCGGGTATCGGCCGCAGTTCTACATCCGCACAATGGATGTGACGGGCGACATCGCACTTCCTGAGGGAGTGGAGATGGTGATGCCCGGCGACAACGTGAACCTGACGGTGGAACTGATTGTTCCTGTTGCTCTCGAACAGGGTTCGAAGTTCGCCATCCGTGAAGGCGGTCTGACCGTCGGCGCGGGTGTCGTCACCAAAATCCTCGAATAGGTGCAGCATGACAAAACAAAAAATCCGCATTCGCCTTAAAGCGTATGACCACCGTGTCCTTGACCAGTCCGCAAAGCGGATCGTTGAAACAGCCGAGCGCAGCGGTGCCCATGTAGTTGGTCCCGTACCCTTGCCAACTCGTACCGAACGGTTTACAATACGACGCTCGACATTCATAGACAAGGACTCGCATGAGCATTTTGAGATCCGTACGCACAATCGTTTGATAGATGTGCTCGATCCGGACTCAAAGACCATTGATATGTTGATGCGCCTTAATCTGCCTGCGGGCGTGGATATCGAGATAAAAATATAAGTTGGTCGTTAAACGAGAGTAGAGACCTGTGAAAGAAAATCTCTACTCTCGAATTTCGACAGCGTAAGAACAGTACCTGTGCGGGATAAACAAAAACACGCATCCCGCGGGACCGTTTGACTGCGCTGCCCGGAGATGATGCAGCCTAAGCCCAGGCTGACAGTCTCGATAAAATTCTTTGAAGGAGAAAATAGAGTATGTTGAAAGGGCTTATTGGAAAGAAGATCGGCATGACCCAGATCTTCGATGAGCAAGGCGTCGCGCAACCCGTGACGATCATCGAAGCTGGGCCATGTTTCGTTACCCAGGTTCGCAACCCCGAGAAAGATGGCTACGCGGCGGTTCAGCTTGGGTTTGGCGAAGTGCATCCCAAACGTTTGACGGGCGGAGAATTGGGCCACCTCAACACAAACGGATTGGCTCCCATGAAATTCCTGCGCGAATTTCGCTCGAAGGAAGCTGTCAATGTGGGCGACAAATTGACAGTTGAAAATTTCGCTGTGGGCGAACGCGTGGATGTCGTGGGTACCAGCAAGGGTAAAGGTTTCGCCGGTGGTGTAAAACGCCATCATTTTGCTGGCGGCAAGAAGACGCACGGTCAATCCGACCGTCATCGCGCGCCGGGTTCCCGAGGTTCGGGTACAACTCCGGGGCGAGTGTATAAAGGCGCACGCGGTGCAGGTCACATGGGGACTGACCGGGTGACTGTCCAGGCCTTGAAGATCGTCATGATCGATGCGGAGCGGAATCTGCTCGGTATCAAAGGTGCAGTGCCCGGCGGCAAGGGCGGCTTGGTCCTGATCAAGGAAGCGCGCAAGCAATAGGCGTCGAGGAAACGGAGCAGGATATTATGAAAGTGGATGTGTTAAACATGGAAGGCAAAAAGGTCAGCGAGATGGAACTTCCCGCTGCAATCTTTGAAGCCCCAATTAATGTTGATTTGATGCACCAGGCTTATGTCCGCCAGATGGCAAACGCCCGCCTTGGCACTCATGAAACCAAGGTGCGTGGTGAAGTTGCGGGCGGCGGCGCAAAGCCCTGGAAGCAAAAAGGTACGGGACGCGCCCGTCAGGGTTCGCGACGTGCGGCTCAATGGGTTGGTGGCGGTCGTATCCATACACCGCACCCGCGCAGTTATGAACAGCGCATGCCGAAGAAAATGCGTCAGGCCGCGCTGCGATCCGCTCTTTCCGCCAAGGCAGCTGAAGCTGGGTTGATCCTTGTGGACGACTTGAAGCTTGATGAGGTCAAGACGCGTGTAATGGCGACCGCCATTTCCGCCCTTGCCGGGAAGTCCACTGCCCTGATTGTCATGCCTGTCAAGGATAAATCCTACGATGCTGTCATGCAGTCAACGGATAATCTTGCAGATGCCAAGGTGCTGCTTGCCAGTTATCTGAATATCCGTGACTTGCTGGGTTTTGACAAAGTGATCCTGCCGGTCAAGGCACTGGATACCCTTGTGGCGCATCTGGGCTAGGAGACAAGATAATGACTACATTATATGAAATTCTTCGTCGCCCGCTCGTTACGGAAAAAACCAGTTATCAATCCGGCAAGAACCAATACTCGTTCATTGTTGCGGATTCTGCCACACGCACGCAGGTCAAGGATGCGATCGAGACCATTTACGACGTCAGTGTGGCGCGTGTGAACATCATCAATGTCCCTGCCAAGCGCGGCCGTCGTCTGCGAAGCCGTCGCATGTCCATTCGCAAACCCGCCTTCAAGAAGGCGATTGTGACCCTGGCAGAAGGACAGACCCTACCCATATTCGAAGGGGTGCAGTAATGCCAGTAAAAAAGTATAAACCCGTCACCCCCGGCACCCGCGGGATGACCGGCTACACATTCGACGAAATAACCAAGTCCAAGCCTGAGCGTTCCCTGCTTGTTTCCCTGCGGAAGAGCGGCGGGCGTAATGCACAGGGGCGTATCACTGTCCGCCATCGCGGCGGCGGTCACCGCCGTTACATCCGCCTAGTTGATTTCAAGCGCGACAAGCACAACATCCCGGCGAAGGTCGCGGCGATCGAATACGATCCCAACCGCACGGCCCGTCTTGCTCTTCTTCATTATGCCGACGGTGAGAAGCGCTACATCCTTGCCCCAATGGATATCAAGGTTGGTGACACTCTCATGTCTGGCGCAGAAGTTGAGATCCGTCCCGGGAATGCTTTGCCGATTTCGAATATCCCGGTTGGCACCTTGATCCATAACATTGAGGTCAAGGAAGGGCGCGGCGGCCAGATGGTTCGTTCAGCGGGTGGTTCCGCTCAGGTACTCGCGAAAGAAGGCGATTTCGCCCAGATCCGTATGCCTTCCGGTGAGGTTCGTCTTATTCGTCAGGTTTGCTACGCGACCATCGGACAGATCGGCAACCTCGATCACGGGAACGTCAAATACGGCAAGGCTGGACGCAAACGCCATTTGGGTATCCGCCCGACGGTTCGCGGTTCTGCGATGTCCCCGCGCGACCATCCACATGGTGGTGGTGAAGGACGCCAGTCGATCGGTCTGCCCGGCCCCAAAACCCCGTGGGGCAAACCCACGCTGGGTTACAAGACCCGCCATAACAAGAAGACCGATCAATATATTGTTCGCCGCCGCAGTAAGAAGAGCCGCTAAAAGGTAGAGGTACGATATGTCACGATCATTGAAAAAGGGTCCTTTTATAGAGCCCAAGTTGTTGAAAAGAATTGAAGCAATGAACCAGAAAGGTGAGAAGAAGGTTTTGCGGACCTGGAGTCGTGCAAGCGTGATCTTCCCCCAGATGGTTGGACATACCATTGCAGTCCATGATGGACGCCGACACGTCCCGATCTACATTACCGAGAACATGGTCGGTCACCGATTGGGCGAATTTGCCCCGACGCGTACCTTCCGCGGCCATATGGCCGGTGAGAAGGCTGCGTAATGCAGGAGAGCTGAGACATGCACGATATTCAAGCACATTTGCGTTCTCTCCCCATGTCTGCGCAAAAGGTACGCCTGGTTGTGGACCTTGTCCGCGGCAAGGGTGCCAACGAAGCGCTGGAAATGCTCCGCTTTGTGAACAAAGCGGCGGCACTGCCTGTCAGGAAACTGCTGGCATCTGCTGTGGCAAATGCCGAGGAAAACTTTGGCGTAAGCCGCGATGACCTGTTTGTTTCGCAGATCTTCGCCAATGAAGCCACCACGCGAAAGTGGCGCCGATTTGGTGCGCGCGGACGTTTCAAGCCGATATTGCGCCGCAGTTCGCACGTCACAGTGGTTTTGCGCGAGCGCGGATCATAACCGGGAGAGAAGGAGATATTATGGGTCGTAAAGTTCATCCGATTGGTATGCGCCTTGGTATCAACCAGGGCTGGCAGGGACGCTGGTTTGCAGAAGGCTCGCAATACCGTGATCAGTTGCATCAGGATTTTGCCATCCGCAACCTATTGACGGGTATCCCGTCAAAGGGCGGTGCGGCGAAGAGCGCTGATGTTCGCAGACTTCGCAAGGACCTGCCGGATACCATAAAGAACGGTAAAGCCGGCATATCCCGCATAGAAGTGGAGCGTTACCCGGGCAAACTCCGCGTGGCGATTTACACCGCCAAACCTGGTATTTTGATCGGTCGTAAAGGCGAGGGTGTCAAGAAAGTCCGTGCCTGCCTTGAGACCCTTGTTGGCAGGAAGGTGGAACTTGACATCAAGGAAATCGCCTCGCCGGATACTGATGCCATGCTCGTTGCGAAGAATGTTGCGGATCAGCTTGAGCGCCGTATTGCCTACCGTCGTGCGATGAAACGCGCGATCCAACAGGCGATGAAGCAGGGCGCGGAAGGTATCAAGATCCTGGTCGGAGGCCGGTTGGGCGGCGCCGAAATGTCCCGTGACGTCTGGCTGCGCGACGGGCGCGTGCCCCTGCAGACTCTGCGCGCAAACCTGGATTACGCCAGGGCGGAGGCCACCACAACCTACGGCCAGATCGGTGTTACGGTCTGGGTGTATAAAGGTGAAATCACCCCTGAAACCGAAGAAAAGGCGGAGGCAACCGAAGGCGTGTACGTGAGCGAATAGCCGCGTGCCAGGTTGCGATCTGAGAGGTAAGAATTATGTTGATGCCTAAACGTGTAAAGTGGCGCAAGCAAATGCGCGGCCGTATGAGAGGAAAAGCTCTTCGCGGCGCAGAGGTAAGTTTTGGTGAATTCGGTTTGCAGGCATTGGAACCGGGTTGGGTGACCGCGCGGCAGCTCGAAGCGGCGCGCAGGACCATCGTGCGCGAGATGAAACGCCGCGGCAAGGTCTGGATTCGTGTTTTCCCTGCCAAGCCGTTCACTCATAAACCGCCTGAAACCCGCATGGGTTCCGGCAAGGGTAATGTTGAGTACTATGTGGCTGTTGTCAAGCCGGGCCGTATCATGTTCGAGGTTGGTGGTTTGGATGCTGAAACTGCCATCCAGGCTCTCAAGAACGCCCAGTATAAGTTCTCGATCAAGACCAAGATCGTGTCGAGAAGTGATGCAGGAGAGCAGGCATGAAACCGGTAAAGGCCAGTGCAATTAGAAACATGAAACCGGGCGAGATCGAGACAAAGCTTGCCGATGCCCGTGAAGAATTGATGAAACTGCGCTTCCAGCAGGTGACAGGCCAATTGACCGATGCCAGCCGTCTGCGAATCCTGAAGCGAGAGATCGCCCGTATGATGACCATCCTGCGGGAACAGCCGGAGGCTGAAGTCGTGGAAGGTGAAGGATGAACAATCGTCGTCGAATCGTTGGTGTCGTCACCAGCAATAAAATGACCAGGACCGTCGTGGTCGAGATCACGCGCAAGTTCCGACATCCCTTGTACCGCAAGGTTGTATATACCAGCAAGCGTGTAAAGGCTCATGATGAAATCGGGTGCCAGATTGGCGATGAAGTCCAGATCGTGGAATCTGCTCCCATCTCACGCGATAAGCGCTGGGTCGTGGAAAAGGTTGTGAAGCGTGAGATCCGTACCGAAGACGCTGGCGTCCCCGACTTGAAGGTGGAGGAATAGGTCATGATCCAGCACGAGTCTCGTCTGAAGGTTGCGGATAATTCCGGTGCGCGTGAATTGCTGGTTATCCATGTGTTGGGCGGTTCCACCCGCAAGTACGGCAGTATCGGAGATGTTGTCGTTGCCACGGTGAAGTCTGCATCCCCGCAGGGCGGCGTGAAGAAGAGCGAAAAGGTCCGCGCCGTCATTGTGCGCTGCTCGAAGGAATGGCGCCGCGAGGATGGTTCGTACATCCGCTTTGATGATAATGCCGCGGTCATCCTTGATGCTGACGGCGTAAACCCAAAGGGCACCCGTATCTTCGGTCCTGTGGCCAGGGAACTTCGTGAAAAAGGTTTCATGAAGATCGTCTCCCTTGCGCCGGAAGTGCTTTAAGGTCTAGGAGTGTAAAGGTATGAAGGTAAAGATTCGCAAAGGCGATACAGTTGAAGTGGTCAGCGGGCGCCTCGAAGACAAGGGCAAGCGCGGTCAGGTGATCAACGTCCTTTTGGACGAACGCCGCGTGGTCGTGCAGGGTGTCAACATCCGCACAAAGCACCAGAAACAGGTGCAGACCGCGGCGGGACGCAACATGAACCCGGCCGGATCCAGTTCGAAGGCTCGATCGACATCTCAAACGTGATGCTGGTCTGCCCGAAATGCAAGGAACCCACCCGTGTCTCTGTTCAACGCGTCGAGGATGGCGTCCACCGTGTTTGTAAGAGTTGCCAGGCATTGGTTGATTAAGCCTTGGAGTGATGAGTGATGAATATAATGCACGAACGCTATAAGAATGAAATTGTCCCGGCCCTGCGCAAATCATTTGATTTCAAGAACATCATGCAGGTGCCGCGTATCGAAAAGATCGTGGTCAACATCGGCATGGGAGAGGCTCTGGACAACCCCAAGGCACTCGAAGCCGCAGTGTCTGACCTGACCATTATCACTGGTCAAAAGCCGGTCACGAACAAGGCCCGCAAAAGCATCGCGAATTTCAAATTGCGCGAAGGGCGCCTGATCGGCACCAAGGTGACCCTGCGCGGCGAGCGCATGTGGTCCTTCCTTGACCGCCTGGTGAATACCGCGTTGCCGCGTGTCCGTGATTTTCGCGGTGTGTCTGCCAATGCCTTTGATGGGCGCGGCAATTACACGCTGGGACTGCGCGATCAATTGATCTTCCCGGAGATCGAATACGACAAAATTGACAAACTGCGCGGCATGGAAGTCACGATCGTGACCACCGCCAAAAATGATGACCAGGCACGTGTCCTGTTGCAGATGCTTGGCATGCCGTTCAGCAAGAAGGAAGCTTAATCATGGCAAAGAAATGCATGCAATATCGTGAAGCCCGCCGGCGTTATCCGTCCCAGGTGCGGAATCGTTGTACTCGTTGCGGCCGCCCGCGCGGATATATCCGCCGTTTCGGTCTGTGCCGTATCTGCTTCCGCGAACTGACCTTGCAAGGTCAAATCCCCGGCGTTGTGAAGTCGTCCTGGTAGGATGGAGGAATAAGCATGGCTATTAATGATCCAATCGCTGATATGCTGACCCGCATCCGCAATGCCGTGATGTCCGGTCAAACCCTGGTTGCAATGCCCAGTTCGAAGATCAAGATCGAGATCGCCAAGATCATGAAGGATGAAGGCTACCTGGAAGGCTTTGAAATGGTCGAAGGCGAGAACCAGATCCAGAAGGTCCTGCGCCTCAAGATCAAGTATGTGGGCGAACGCCGCACGCGCCGTCCCGTGATCTCTGGCATCGAGCGCATAAGCACGCCGGGTCGCCGCGTTTATACAAAGAAACAGAACATTCCCTGGGTGCTTTCCGGCATTGGAGTTGCGATCCTTTCAACGCCCAAGGGTGTCATGACCGGTGCCCGTGCCCGTCAATTGGGTGTGGGCGGCGAGATTATTTGCAAGGTCTGGTAGAAAGGCAGGAGGTACAAGTGTCTCGCATAGGACGTTTACCCGTGGATGTTCCGGCCGGTGTGCAGGTAAATGTACAAGGCTCGAATGTCCATATAAAAGGACCCAAGGGCGAACTTAAGAGGACGTTTTCGTCCATGATCGGAATCGCCCTTGAAAACAATCAGGTTGTTTTGACGCGCAATTCAGATAGCCCCGAGGAACGCGCGTTGCATGGAACGACCCGCGCCGTGATCGCCAACATGGTTCACGGAGTCAGCACTGGCTTCACTGTTGTGCTTGAAGTGGAAGGTGTGGGTTATCGCTCTGAAATGGACGGCAAAACACTGGTTTTGCATGTTGGATATTCCCATCCTGTGAGGGTGGAACCGCCCGCCGGTATTTCCTTTGAGGTGGAACTGAAGGCCCGCCAGATCAAAGTCCTTGGTTTTGACCGGGAACTGGTCGGTCAGACCGCCGCTGAGATCCGCCGCGTACGCCCGCCGGAACCCTATCATGGCAAAGGCATCCGCTACGCAGGCGAGAAAATTCGCCGAAAAGCCGGTAAGGCCGGGAAAGGAGCCAAGTAAAGCATGGCTAATAAATCTCGTGCAGTTGCGCGGATGCGCCGTCACGTACGCGTAAGAAAAAATCTGGCGGGAACGGCCGAACGTCCGCGTTTGAACGTTTTCCGCAGTATCACCGGCATCTATGCCCAGGTGATCGATGATCAGGCCGGTCGCACGCTTGTGTCCGCTTCCACCGTGGAAAAGGATTTGCGTGAGAAGGTCAAGGGCATGAAGAAATCCGAACAGGCTAAACTGGTGGGCCAGACGGTTGCCGAACGTGCTAAAAGCAAGGGCATCGAATTGGTCGTTTTTGACCGCGGCGGTTACCGCTATGTTGGACGCGTCAAAGCTCTTGCAGACGGTGCCCGTGAAGGCGGCTTGCAGTTTTAGTGGAGAAAAACATGGCAGATAATAGAAGAAACGAACAGCAGGATTTTGAAGCCCAGGACCAATTCGAAGAACGCGTCATTGAGATCGCGCGCGTGGCGAAGGTTGTAAAAGGCGGGCGCCGCTTTCAATTCCGTGTGACCGTGGTGGTGGGGGACAAGAAGGGGACCATCTCCATGGGTGTAGGGAAGGCGAATGCCGTGCCCGATGCGATGCGGAAGGCATCCGAACGTGCCCGCAAAAAAATGCACGTTGTCAACCTCTCCGGCACGACCATCCCCCATGAAGTTCTGGGCAGGGTCGGCGGCGCCCGTGTCATGTTGAAGCCAGCTTCGCCTGGTACCGGCGTGATCGCCGGTGGTGGCGTGCGTGCGGTGCTCGAAGTGGCTGGCGTGCGCGACATCCTGACCAAATCGCAGGGAAGTGCGAACGTATTGAACGTTGTACAAGCCACATTCGACGCCCTGTCACAGTTGAAGTCACCGCAGGAGGAAGCCGCACGTCGTGGCAAGAGTGTGAACGAATTGTTGCCGTTCTGGGAACGGAGGAAGCAACATGCCTAAGAAGGAATTAGCCGGCAAGACCATCCGCGTAACGCTTGTCCGCAGTCCGATCGGTTACACAAAGGACCAGAAGGAAACTGCGAAAGCGCTTGGTCTGCGCCGTTTACACCAGACTGTTGAACACAAGGACAACCCGGCTCTGCGCGGGATGATCCGCAAGATCATTCATCTGGTTCAAGTCGAAGAATAGCAGGATAGAACGATGAAACTACATGATCTCGTGCCCAATCCGGGCTCCAAGAAGAACAGAAAACGTGTCGGCCGCGGTATCTCTGCCGGTCAGGGAAAGACGGCTGGACGCGGTACGAAAGGCCAGGGATCACGCTCAGGCGAAGGCGGCAAGATGTACCGCCAGGGCGGTAACCTCCCCTTTTACCGTCGATTGCCGTTCATGCGCGGTCAGGGATTCACACCCCGGAACCGGGTCGAATTCAATGAAGTCAACCTCGATCAATTGACCGAATCGTTCAAAGCCGACGCCGAAGTCAGCCCCGAGACGCTTGAGTCTGCCCGCCTGCTTCGCGACCCGCGGAATCCCATTGTCATCCTGGGCCGAGGCGAATTGAACGTCGCGCTTAAGGTGCGCGCCCATCGCGTTACAGCTGGTGCCAAGACCAAGATCGAGAAGGCTGGCGGCAGCGTTGAGTTGATTGGCTGATCCGGACCGATAAGGAAACAAACATGCCTGAAAAGAAACAATCAGCCTGGCGTTATCTGTGGTTCTCCCAGGACATCCGCACAAAACTGCTCATCACGATGGGTATTTTGATGCTGTTCCGTCTTGCGGCGAACGTACCAGCGCCCGGCGTTAATCGGGAAGCCCTGCAGGCCTTTTTTGCAGGAGCGGGTTCGGGTGGCTTTTTGGGTTTCCTGAACCTGCTCTCCGGCGGAACGATCTCGAACTTCTCCGTGTTGTCCATGGGTGTTTATCCCTACATCACGGCGCAGATTATCCTTCAATTGCTTATCCCGATCATTCCATCCCTGCAAAAGAAGATGCAGGAGGATCAGCGTGAAGGCCGCCGCTGGATGGAAAAATGGACCTATTACCTGGCTGTACCCATGGCGGCACTTTCCGCCATCGGTCAGATCAATACCTTCAATGCCCTTGCCCAGCAGACGATCATTCCTTTTGGATTTACTTCGGAATTGTGGCTGTCATCTGTGACAACCCTGATGGTAATGACAGCCGGAACGATGTTTGCGATCTGGCTTGGTGAACTGATCTCCGAGTACGGCATCCGCGGACAGGGCTTGTCCCTCGTGATCTTCGCGGGCATCGTCTCTCAGATCCCGCAGAACATGATCGCCCTGTGGAGCGACGAGATAAACCGCTGGTCTCTGCTCATCGCCATGATCGTTATCATGTTGCTGACGATCCTTGCCATTGTGTACGTCCAGCAGGGGCGCAGGAAAGTTCCGATCATTTATCCGCAAAAGAGTGCGGTTTTCTATGCCATGCAGCGCGGAAAGAATGTCCGCATGCCCCAGCCGACACTGCCATTGATGGTCAACCTGGCGGGCATGATCCCCTTGATCTTTGCCAGCGCTCTCCTGCAATTCCCTGCAATTGTGGCTGGTTTCTTCATTCAGTCGGAGACCGCTTGGGTCCAGAATACCGCCACAGCCATCCAGTCGTTCTTTAACGCCACCGGGGTCAATTCCTGGGGCTACTGGACACTGTACTTCTTCATGGTTGTCGGTTTTACCTACTTCTATACGACAGTCCTGTTCGATCAACAGAACTATGGAGATAGTTTGAAGCGCTCGGGTGCACAGATCCCGGGTGTACATACCGGCGTTGCCACGCAAAAATATCTCAGCCGTATCCAATCCCGCATCACTTTGCCGGGGGCGTTATTGCTGGGGGTTGTGGCGATCATGCCATTCCTCCTGCAACTGGTCCTGCCCGCTGCCGCATCGAATGCCGGTCTATTTCTTGTCTCTTCGTCAGGCCTGCTGATCGTTGTTGGCGTTGTCCGCGACACGTTCATGAACATCGAAGCAGAATTGAAACTGCACGGTTATCAGGAAAAACTACTCGTCAGCTAGGATCACGCTCATGACCAAATACCTTGTCATTCTTGGACCTCCAGGTGTAGGCAAAGGCACGCAGGCAAAGATCCTTGCGGAACGGACTGGTTTGGCACATATCTCATCCGGTGACCTGTTCCGGGAGAACATTAAAAATCAAACTGAACTTGGAAAGCTGGCTCAGACCTACATGAACAAGGGCGACCTTGTACCTGACGATGTGACCATTGGGATGATCCGCGAACGCCTCGGCCGTCCCGACTGTGGAATTGGTGTCATCCTCGACGGCTTTCCCCGCACCCCAGCCCAGGCGGACGCGCTTGAAGTCATGCTGGAGGAATTCAAAGGTCATGTTGATGCGGTGCCGTTCATCACCAGTGCGGAAGATGTTTTGGTGGAACGCTTGAGCGATCGTTGGACATGTCGAGCGAATGGGCACATTTTTAACCACATATCCAACCCGCCCAGGGAAGCCGGCAGATGTGATTTTGACGGTTCGGAGCTATATCAACGTGATGATGACAAGGCTGAGACGGTCAAACGCCGCATCAAAGTCTATCTGGAGCAAACCTCCCCGTTGATCGCTTATTATCGTGAGCATGGTAAGTTGATCGAGGTTGATGGAATGCAGACGATTGAGCAGGTGTCCCAGTCTCTGATGTCTGCGTTGAAAATGTAATTATTATGAGTTGGTCACGCCAGATTCACCTGAAAAGCCCGGCAGAAATTCAAGCCATGCGCGAAGCCGGGCGCATAAATGCGACTGTGCTGGCGACAGTCAATGAACTTTTAAAACCGGGTGTTTCCACTGCCGACCTCAACGCGGCTGCTGAGGAAGTACTGAGGAAACACGGATGTGTATCACCGTTCAAAGGATATGGACACCCTCGTTTCCCTGCATCCATTACGGTCAGCATCAACCAGGAACTCGTCCATGGCATACCGACTAAAAATCGGAAGCTTAAGGCTGGTGACATTGTTTCGATTGACTGCGGCACTGTTTTGGATGGGTTTGTAGCGGATTCGGCCTTTACTGCCGGGGTGGGAGAGATCTCACAGGATGCGCAGACCCTGCTCGATGTCACGAAAGATGCTCTCTATGCCGGTATAGACAAGATGCGGGTTGGGAACCGCACGGGTGACATCTCTGCGGTGATACAGAATTATGTTGAAAGTCGTGGTTTTTTTGTAACACGCGAATACACCGGTCACGGTGTCGGGCGTCAGATGCACGAAGGTCCGCAAGTGCCTAACTATGGCAAGGCAGGTACGGGCATGCCGCTAAAGGCTGGCATGACCATTGCCATCGAGCCAATGGTGCTTGGCGGAACAGCGGAGACACGGGTCTTGCCCGACCAATGGACTGTGGTGTCTGCGGATGGATCATTGACAGCGCATTTCGAGCACTCGATCGCTGTCACCGAAGGAGAACCTCTTATCCTGACTGTCCCATGATCCATAACCCGGGATGCGTGAAATCTGGACGAAAGAAGAATGAAAGTATATAATTATACTCTTGGCTATTTGCTTTGTAGCGAAGAATGGTTGTAGGCAAGGAGAAATGTTGATATGAAAGTTTCACCGTCTATACGGAAACGCTGCGCCAAATGCAGGATCGTCCGGCGCAAAGGCAGAGTGTATATCATCTGCGAAAATCCAAAACATAAACAGCGACAGGGATAGTGTGAACTATGGCGAGAATTGAAGGTGTCGATCTGCCCCGCAATAAGCGGGTGGAAGTTGGTTTGACATATTTATATGGCATTGGTCCCACGCGCGCGCGGGAGATCCTGGTTCAGACCAAGGTCAACCCGGATGTCCGCGTGAAGGACCTGTCTGAGTCGGATGTGGCGGCGATCCGTGAATACATTGGCAAGCACTTCACGGTTGAAGGCGATCTGCGCCGTGAAGTGCAGATGAGCATAAAACGCCTGATCGAAATCGGGTCCTATCGTGGTTTACGCCATCGCCGGAACCTGCCGGTCCGTGGTCAGCGGACAAAGACGAATTCACGCACCCGGAAAGGTGTCAAGAAGACCGTTGCCGGTCGCGGACGCCGCCGCGGTGCCAAGAAATAAAAGGCTGGAGAGAATATGGCTCAAAGTGTACGTTCCACACGCCGCGCTGCAGGCGCAAAGAAGAGCAAGCGCGCATTGTCCTCCGGGCAGGTGCATATCTTTGCTTCCTTCAACAATACGATCGTGACCGTTACTGACATGGACGGTAATACTGTCGCATGGGGCAGTGCGGGTTCAGCAGGTTTCAAGGGTTCGCGCAAGAGCACCCCATTTGCCGCCCGCCTTGCCGCAGAACAGGCGATCAAAGCCGCCCAGCAATTGGGCATCCAGGAAGTGGAGTTGTTCGTTAAGGGTCCCGGCCCAGGTCGTGAAAACGCCATCCGCGCCGTGCAGGCGATGGGATTGAGGGTTCGTTCCATTTCCGATATTACGCCGGTCCCTCATAACGGTTGTCGTCCGCCGAAAAAGCGACGCGTGTGATTTGAAAGTGATATAGAGGAAAGTGATTTATGTCGAAGAATATTAGTCCGGTTTGTAAACTTTGCCGGCGCGAAGGCGAAAAACTCTATCTCAAGGGTGAACGATGTTTCACCCCCAAGTGTGCGTTCGAGCGCAGGAGCTACGCTCCCGGCCAGCATGGACGTTCAGGCAATCGGGGCGGCGGAAATCGCTCCGGGCGCGAGTCCGATTACTTGCGCCAGTTACGCGCCAAACAGCGTGCACGCCGCGTCTATGGAGTTTTGGAACGCCAGTTCCGCCGTTATTATGAAGTCGCGCTCCAGCGCCGCGGTCTGACAGGTTTGAACCTGTTGCAGATCCTTGAATCCCGTCTGGATAATGTTGTATACCGTCTCGGTTACGCATCCAGCCGCGCCCAGGCCCGCTTAATGGTGACTCACGGTCACTTTACTGTGAATGACCGCCGCACAGACGTGCCATCCATGTTGCTGCGTGAAGGTGACATTGTGGCTGTTCGTGAAGGTTCCCGTGCCCTTGAGTACTTCAAAGGTCTTGGAGACCTGGCGGATGCCCGCACAACTCCCGGTTGGTTGGGACGCGATACCAGGCAGATGTCCGGTGTTGTTCAGCGACTTCCCGAACGCACTGAGATCGACGGCACCTTGAATGAGCAGTTGATTGTTGAATACTATTCAAGATAGTTACTGGATTTTATCTCTGGCAGGCATTCTGCCTGTCGGAGCTTCTATTGTAATGACTGGGAGAGGTGAACCGTGACGGGTATCTCGAACATGGTTATGCCGAAGATCGAGCGCGAAGCTGAGGCTCGAAACTACGGCAAATTCATTATCAGCCCGCTTGAACGCGGGTATGGCGTGACCCTGGGAAATGCGTTGCGCCGCGTTCTGCTCTCCTCCCTGGAGGGCGCGGCAGTGACATCCATTCGTATTGCGGATGTGTTGCATGAGTTCAGCGAAATCCCCGGTGTGCGCGAGGATGTCATCCAGGTGACACTGCAGGTCAAGCAGCTGCGCCTCAAACTGGATGGCGTGGACAGCACCCGTATGCACCTGGAAGTGCGCGGCGAAGGGACGGTCACCGCGGCGGATATCATCACATCCGCTGAGGTGGAGATCGTCAACCCCGAGTTGTTCCTCTTTACGGTGGACAACCCGAAGACCAAGCTCGACCTTGAGTTCACTGTCGAGCGCGGACGCGGGTACTCGCCTGCAAACGAGCGCAGCGGGCACATGCCCATCGGTGAACTGCCGATCGATGCCATCTACAGCCCGGTCAAGCGTGTGAACTGGGAAGTGACGTCTGCCCGCGTCGGGCAGAGCACGAACTACGACAAACTCACCCTTGAGATCTGGACCGATGGCACGATCTCCCCTGAGCGCTCCCTGAGTACCGCTGCCAAGATCGTCATCGATCACCTGCGTTACATTGCCGGCGTTAGCGAGGAAACGCTGACCATTCCGGTTGAAAAGGAAATTGGAAGCAGCCGTATTACGAGCGAACTGGCAGATACACCGGTTGAGGCACTCGACCTTTCGGTGCGCGTCTTCAATTCCCTGAAGCGCACAGGGATCACGACGGTCGGTGATGTGCTTGACCTGCTGGAAAAAGGCGAAACGGCTGTAATGTCCATCCGCAACTTCGGTGAAAAGAGTCTCGACGAGCTCCGCCAGAAGATGCAGGAAAAGGGCTACATGAAGAACGATTCGAATTCTGCGGAGTAATTTAGAAATGCGACATCAAATATCCGGTTACAGGCTTGGACGCAGTACAGGTGCCAGAGTTGCACTGCGCCGCAATCTGATAAAACAATTCTTTACACACGAGCGTATCAAGACCACACGCACCAAGGCTGCCGCGATCCGCGGCGACGCCGAGCGCCTGATCACGCTTGCCCGCAACAGCGCGCAGGCGAGTGACGCCGAAAAAGTGCATGCCCGCCGTCTGGCGATCTCCAAACTTGGAGACAACCAGTTGATCAAACGTCTCTTCGACGAAATTGCACCTCGTTACGCGAACCGAAATGGCGGTTACACGCGCGTGTTGAAGCTTGGTCCCCGCATGGGCGACTCGGCTGAAATGGTCATATTGGAACTGGTTGAAGAATAGGTAGTTAATGTCATTCTGAGCGAAGCGAAGAATCTCCATTTTTTACAAAAGAGACTCTTCGACCGCAAAGAACGCTCTCTCAGAGTGACAAAATCATGGTACGTTACAAATTGACTCTTGCCTACGACGGCTCGAACTTCAACGGAAGCCAGCGTCAGGCGAACAAGCGGACGGTTCAGGGTGAACTCGAAAAAGCCCTGACCAAACTCGGGTGGACCGCACGCTCGGTACTCATCTCCGGGCGGACGGACACAGGCGTTCACGCGACGGGTCAGGTTGCCTCGGCGGACCTCCACTGGTCCCACACTGACAGCGAACTCCTGCGCGCGTTGAACTCAAACCTGCCGGCCGACATATCCGTGCGATCTGTGCAGATGGTGGATGCGAAATTCCACCCGCGTTTTGATGCGATCTCTCGCACTTATCAATACCGATTGTTCTGCCAGCCGCTCAGAGACCCGATCCGCGAAAGATTTGCGTGGCGCGTCTGGCCTGCAACAACAGGCGACGGGCTTGTAGATGCCGCAAAGCAACTCATTGGAACGCATGATTTCTCCGCCTTCGGTTCCCCGACCACTCCCAAAGGCACGACCATGCGGACCGTGATGAAAGCCGAGTGGATAAAAGTTGGCGATGACGAGTGGCACTTCGAAGTGCAGGCAGATGCCTTCCTCTACCGCATGGTGCGCAGGATGGTATTTGTCCAGGTGGCGGTTGCGCAGGGAAAGGTTCCAGCAGAGGTGATTGCCCGCTCTTTAGCGGAGCAGGCATCAGCCAAGTCCCGAAGCGGATGTCGCCAAGGCGCCACGGCGACGCTTCCAGCCGGTCTGGCTCCTGCACATGGACTGACGCTGGTCAAAGTCGAATATCGAGAGTAAGAGTTGATTGTCAAAAAGAATAGAAACGGAGATTGGAAAGTGTACAAGTCGTACTATCCGAAAGCAAGTGAGATCGAACGTAAATGGGTCTTGGTGGATGCCAATGGGCAGAACCTGGGCCGTCTTGCCGCACGCATCGCGCATGTGCTGCTTGGCAAACACAAACCGACCTTCACGCCCGGCGTGGAGATGGGTGATTATGTGATCGTCGTCAATTGCGAACGCATCACGGTGACCGGTACAAAGACCAGCACCAAAATGGAAACCAAGATGTACCACAAGCACTCGAACTATCCGGGCGGCTTGAAGTCCATTTCATTGCGCGACCAGTTGCAACAGCACCCTGATCGTGTCATCCGTGCCGCTGTGTGGGGCATGTTGCCGCACAATCGCATGGGACGCTCCGTGCTCAAACGCTTGAAGGTTTATGCGGGTCCCAACCACCCGCATACCACGAACAATCCCGAGCCGCTGGCGTAGGGAAAAGAGGAAGAAGAAATATGACACAATATCATGAAGCAGTAGGACGCCGCAAAGAGAGCACCGCGCGTGTGCGCGTGATGGGCGGTTCCGGCAATTTCACTGTCAACGAGAAGGAAGGCGGCGCTTACTTTACCCGCGTGGGCGATGTGCAGGATATCATGCGCGCGTTCTCGGCTGTGGGCGAGGATGCAAAGAAGTACGATGTCAGCGTCAAAGTGCATGGGTGGCGGCGTGAGCGGTCAGACCGAGGCGGTACGCCTGGGTTTGGCGCGCGCGCTCCAGGCGATCAACACTGATTGGACCTCTGCGCTTCGCAAACAAGGCCTTCTCACCCGCGATGCCCGCGAGAAGGAACGCAAGAAGCCGGGTCTCAAGAAAGCCCGCAAGGCTCCGACCTACACCAAGCGCTAAACCTCATTCCATAAACCAACATACGAAATGCGTAATTCGTGGGATACAATCTACGGGTTACGTTTTTCGTTTTAACCAGGAGACCCCATGGACTTTTCCCTCGCGATATCCGCTTTTGAGACGCTTCGTATCGCTCCGCCCTCGAGGCTGATCCTGCTCGAAGCGCGGACTCTTTCCTCCGCGCACGTGCCGCCTTATCCGCCCGATATGCCGGTGTTGTTGACCGGTGTCGATACGTCTGAACTGGCTTTGCACTTGAAGACGGTTTTGTTGACAACATATCCCCCCGACCATCTGGTTCAATGGGTGGATGAAGGAAAGGTGAAGGAGGAAAGACTGACTGAATTGAGCGGGGAAACATCTGGTAAAGATGCTTGCTTGTATGTCCCGGCGCTGGGGGAGGGGACTTCGTTCGAGTCGTTCGCTGAGATCATCGCCCATTTGCGCGCGCCGGATGGCTGTCCGTGGGACAGGGAACAGACTCACGAAACGCTCCGCAAACACCTGCTGGAGGAATCCTACGAGGCCATCTCCGCCATCGACTCGGGCGACTTCGACGATATGCGCGAAGAGTTCGGGGACCTGTTATTGCAGGTCGTGTTACAGTCGCAGATCGCCAGCGAGGCGGGGCGGTTCAACGTCAACCAGGTGGTACACGGCATCCACTCGAAGATCGTGCGGAGGCATCCGCATGTGTTCGGCGACCTTGAACTGGACGGAGTGGACGGTGTATTGGTGAATTGGGAGAAATTGAAGGAGAAGGAAAGAGGAAAGCTTGCCCTGAGCGGAGCCGAAGGGAAGAAAGAGAATAAGGGGATTTTAGATGGTGTGCCGCTGGCATTACCTGCCTTAAGCCAGGCGCAAGAGTATCAGGACCGCGCCGCCCGCGTCGGGTTTGACTGGCCTGAGATCGAAGGTGTTTTGGACAAGATCGCCGAGGAGATCGAAGAAGTAAAACAGACGACTAATGAGGCTGAACTGACCTCCGAACTGGGCGATCTATTGTTTGCCCTCGTCAATCTGGCGCGCTGGAAGAAAGTGGACGCCGAGTCCGCTTTGCGGGGGACGAACATGAAGTTCAAAAAACGTTTCGGTTATGTGGAGAAAGGCGCCAAGGAGCAGGGCAGGGATTTGTCCAGTTTGACGCTTGCAGAGATGGATGCCTTGTGGAACGAGGCGAAAACGAAGGAACTATGACGGTTTCAAGTTCTTGAACATCAGGAATTCATCGTAATATACGCCATCATAATAAATGCACTTCGGCTCTGTTCCATAGGTTTCAAATCCGCATCTTTGGTAACAGCGGATGGCGGATGTATTGGTTGTGACAACGCCCAATTTGACGATATCAACCTGCCGCGCCTTTGCCCATTCGTTGCAGGTATCGATCAGTGCTTCCGCAAGATGAAATCCTCGCCACTCCGGGTGGATGTAGACTCCCCAGATATAGGCTCCATGCTTCGTTTTTGGCGATTTGCCCTTGCGGATTCCCGTCATGCCGATCACTTGCGAATTATGTTCGGCAAGGAAGATCACCCCATATTCGTCAGAAGTTAACCTGCCCTCCCAAAAGCTCATTGGCTGGTTGAGATTGACTTGATAATCCGCACTGAAGGCGGTGGGACTTTCCTGCAGGGCAAACAGTCTCAGTGCACGGAACTGCTCTGCGTCTGCGAGATTCGCTTCGCGAACGACCACATCCCCTCCAGGTGTTGAAATGGATTTGATCATCGATTGCAAATGAAACGGTCAATTGCCTGGTCGAACAATGCCTGTGTATTTTCCGCCTGCGGACTGTACACCTTCCAGGCGAAAGCCCGGTCGCCGCAGGTCCATGCGCCCACTGCCCCGAAGGGCAGGACCGGAGTTGCTGTGGAAGTGATCGGGATGTAGATCACGTTCATGTCGCGGATCAGCCTGACGTTAAGTTCCCCGACGCGCGTGTCCACCTCACCATCCAGGATCAGGTCGAGCATGAACTGCGGGTCGGCGGTCCCGGGCGCGAGTTGCCAGATCATCTGAATGAACAGGTTCCCGTTGAAGGCGGCGATCAGTCCCTGTGAATAGGTGCTGGGCGATGCGGGATTGTTCTGGGCGCTGACGTCGAAGAACGACAAGTCCACGGGATGTCCCACACAGAACTGGTATTCACAGAACAACCCCTTGAGGTCGAACGGCGTGGGGGAGGGGTAGGGCGCTTGGAAGGGCTGCGGTGTGACGGTGGGGACCGCCGCCAGGGTTTGCATGACCGCCACCTGAATCTGTATGTTCGGGTCAGGTTTTGGCGCGCAGGCTGTTAGAATTAAGGCGAGTACGATCAAAAGGTAACGCATTTTGTGATTATACAGGCTTTCGGAACAATCAACCCGGCCTGGTCGTCTTTGCTGGAAAGGAGAGAGAATGAAAAAAATCAGAATCGGATTGTTTATCCTGGCTTTCCTATTATCCGCCTGTGCGCCGCCGACGCCTGCAGTCCAACCTTTACCCACTGCTGAAATGCCGACAACGGGAGACAGCGAAATGACGCCGGCACAGACCGCCGCCCTCACGCATCTTTCTGTGACTTTGAACCTGCCCGCTGACCAGATCGCTTTGGTCTCCACTGAGGCCGTGACCTGGCCGGATGGTTGTCTCGGTGTGAATCGTCCCGATGTGATGTGCACACAGGCATTGGTGGAGGGATACAGGATCATCCTTGAAGCGAACGGCAAGGAATACGAACTTCACACAAACGCCACAGGCAGCGCGGTTGTCGTCGCCAGTGATTTGGATGTCTCCACCCTCATCGAGGGTGTCCTTGTTGGGCAACTGGCTGAAAACCTGGGATTGGAACCGGAAGACATCTCAGTGGTAAGCAATGAGCCTGCCGAGTTCTCTGATGCCTGTTTGGGGGTCGCGATGCAGGATGTGATGTGTGCCCAGGTACTCACGCCTGGGCGGGTAGTTATTCTGGAGTCGGCTGATGTCCAATACGAATACCGTGTAAGTGAAGATGGAATGCGCATCCAACCCGCCACACTGGCATTGACCTGGTCACGCGAGGGCGGCATCGCCGGGTTCTGCGACCGGTTGACGGTGTTCCGCTCGGGGGAGGTGTATGGCGGTTCATGCAAATCCCAGCCCGACGGTACGATGGGCACTTTTGCCAGCCTGCTCTCCATCAATGAAATGGACCAATTCCAGGCATGGATGAACGAATACGGGACAGTGACACTTGATGCATCAGATCCGAAGGGCGTTGCGGATGGGATGAGCCTGGTGTTGAACCTGTACGGAAGCGGGTCAGCCAAACCGGCGAAGGACAGCGAGACTGAGTTATTCTCCTGGGCGCAGACGCTTTACCAGAACCTCTACAAATAGACGGCGATTTGGAACGTCCCGAAAGTTTCACACATTCGGGACGTTTTAATTTTTCCAAACCAAAACTTGACCAAAGTAGTGATATTTGTCATGTTGACAGGGGAATGAAGGATGGTGTATATTTGGGGTACCCATCCCCCCTGGGGGGGGTGTTAGGACAGGTCTATAAACCGTGTCTGTTTGGAAGAGGAAACCATGGAAAACGATAACACACTGAGAAGGCTGAAGACAGTCGAAGGCCATTTGCGCGGAGTCATCCGCATGGTGGAGGAGGACGCGTACTGCATCGACGTGATCCGCCAGATCCAGGCGGTGGAGGCTGCGTTGAACAAGGTCAGTTCGCGTATTCTGGAGGAACACCTGAATTCCTGTGTCATCACTGCCATTCAGGGAAACGACAAAAGTGAACGCGAGCGCGTTTTGAAGGAAATCACTGAAGTGTTTGAGATGTCGACAAAAGTCTGATAGTCGAATAGTCGGATAGTCTGATGGTCGGTGGTCGAAGCTGTACCGAGACTGCCGAAAATCGTAAATCGTAATTTGTAAATCCAAAATCCCATAAAAGGAGTTTCCCATGACCACAGTAACCTATACCGTCCCCGCCATTTCGTGCGGACACTGTACCCACACGATCGAGACCGAAGTGGGCGAGTTGGCTCGGTGTGCAATCCGTGAAAGCGGAGATCGACACCAAGAAAGTCGTCATCACTTTCGACGCGCCTGCCAGCGAGGAGAAAATCAAGGCATTACTGGCTGAGATCAATTACCCGGCGGAAGGTCTGATCGCGCTGTAGTCATTAAATTGCAGGTAACGCTTGAAACGTAACCTGCGCCATAGGTACCCATGTCCGATACAAAACAATTAACCTTACCGATCACCGGCATGACCTGCGCCAACTGCGTCGCCACCGTCGAGCGCAACCTCAAGAAACTCGACGGCGTGCAGAGCGCGGTCGTCAACCTGTCCTCCGAACGCGCCACCGTGGATTTCCTCCCTGCGAAACTGCAACTCGCGGATGTGATCGCCCGCGTCAACCGCGCCGGGTACGGGGTCGCCACCGGAGAAGCCGACCTCATCATCAAACGACTCTCGGACGACAACGACGCCCGCCGACTCGAAAAAGCGCTTGCGGCGCTCGAAGGCGTGCTCGAAGCGCAGGTGACCTATACCACTGAAAAGGCGCGCGTTAAATACATTCCCACCATCGTAACGCAGGCAGAACTGCGCCGCGCGGTTTCGTCCGCCGGTTTTGATGCGGTGGAACTTGGCGGGGATGCAGAAGATGCCGAAGCGAAGGCGCGCGAGCACGAGATTAACGAACAGTGGCGACTGCTCGTCATTGGTTTGATCTTTACCGTGCCGCTTTTCGTGCTCTCCATGAGCAAGGATTTCGGACTCCTCCCTGATTTCGTCTACACCAATACCTCCATGAGCGGCATGCGCGACGCCCAGCCATGGTTCAATTGGCTGATGCTGGCGCTCGCCATCCCGGTCCAGTTCTACGTGGGCTGGCAGTACTATGTTGGAGCGTTCAAAGCGCTTCGCAACAAATCCGCCAACATGGACGTGCTGATCGCGATGGGTTCCTCTGCCGCGTTCTTCTACTCGCTCCCGATCACGTTCGGTCTGCTGATGGGGCACGTCTACTACGAGACAGCGGCGGTCATCATTACGCTCATCAAACTTGGGAAATTTCTCGAAGCCCGCGCCAAGGGACGCACCTCCGAAGCGATCAAAAAGCTGATGGGACTCCGCGCCAAAACCGCCCGCGTCATCCGCGACGGGGAGGAGACGGATGTCTCGATTGATGATGTCCGCGTCGGAGACGTGGTCCTCGTCAGACCGGGCGAGAAAATTCCCGTGGATGGCGTGGTCGTCGAAGGCCGCAGCGCCGTGGATGAATCCATGCTGACGGGCGAGTCCCTGCCTGTTGAAAAGAAGCAGGGTGACACCGTGATCGGCGCGACGTTGAACAAACTTGGCATGTTGAAATTCGAAGCGACGAAAGTCGGGCGCGAGACCGCCCTGGCGCAGATCATCAAACTGGTGGAGGACGCGCAGGGAAGCAAGGCGCCCATCCAGAAGATGGCAGACCAGGTTTCGGCGGTCTTCGTGCCGATCGTCATCGTCATTGCCGCGCTGACCTTTGCAGGCTGGTATTTCTTCGGCCCGCAGTTCCCGGTCAACGCGGACATCAATACCTTCACCCGCGCGCTGATCAACACGGTCGCCGTGCTGGTGATCGCCTGTCCGTGCGCGATGGGGCTTGCCACGCCGACCGCCATCATGGTCGGGACGGGCAAAGGCGCGGAGGCTGGGATCCTCTTCCGCAACAGCGAAGCGCTCGAACGGGCGGGGAAGGTTTCAGTAGTCGTGTTGGATAAGACCGGCACAATTACGAAAGGTCAACCGGCGGTGACGGACATTGTGACCGTAGACGGTGGACAGTTGACAGAAGGCGAACTGCTGCGGTTGGCTGCATCCGTCGAAAAGGGGAGCGAGCATCCGCTTGGCGAAGCGATCTGGGCGGAGGCGACGACACGCGGACTGTCGCTGGCTGAACCGGCCGGGTTCAAGGCGGAGGCTGGGCATGGCGTGCAGGCTGAGGTCGAGGGAAGAAGCGTCATTGTTGGGAACCGGAGAATGTTCGAGGCGCGAGGCATTCAATTAACCGGGCTCGAATCCGAAGTGTCACGTCTCCAATCCGAAGCAAAGACTGCCATGCTCGTCGCGGTGGATGGTCAGGCCGCGGGCATCATTGCCGTGGCAGACACGATCAAGGACAGTTCGCGGGACGCGATTGCTGACCTTCACAAGATGGGCTTGAAGGTTGCCATGATTACCGGCGACAACCAGAAAACCGCCGAGGCGATTGCGAAACAGGTCGGTGTGGATACGGTGCTGGCGGAAGTGTTGCCGGAGGGCAAATCTTTCGAGGTGAAGAAACTTCAATCATCCACTGTCAATGGTCTGTCTTCGGTCGTGGCGATGGTCGGCGACGGTGTAAACGACGCGCCCGCTCTCGCGCAAGCCGACGTGGGACTCGCCATCGGCACCGGAACGGATGTTGCCATGGCGGCGGCGCCCGTGACCCTGATGAGCGGCGACCTGCGCGGCGTCTCGCGTACGATCAATCTCTCGCGCAAAACACTGCGGACGATCAAACAGAACCTGTTCTGGGCATTCTTCTACAACGTGGTGTTGATCCCCGCCGCTGCGCTGGGATATTTGAACCCAATGCTCGCGGCTGGCGCCATGGCGTTCAGTAGTGTCTTTGTGGTGACGAACAGCCTGCGCCTGCGCAGGGTGAAGATATAGACGGTGGACCGTGGACAGGAATTCACGGTCTATCGTCCACGGTCATGAGCAATGACAACATTCAGATCCACCCCCGAAGCCTCGACCATAAAGACCGCCTGCGGCGGGATCTTGCATGACCCGTCCAGGTACCCGACCGCCTTATTCAAAGGCGAACTCGTTTACTTTTGCAACAACGCCTGCTTGGTTGCCTTTCTGGAAGCCCCGGAAGCCTTCATGGCGGGCGAGATCGAACATCCTGTTGAGGATGTCGAAAACCAAAATTCAATGAACAGGAAAACTTAACATGAAGAAAATTGCTCTTACGCTTCTGCCCATGCTGGCATTGATCGTCGCCGCGTGCGCGCCTCAAGCCGCCGAAGAAATGCCGAAAGCCGAACTGCCCGCCGGTAAAGCCTGGGCGGACGGCAGGGAGATCTTCTTTGTCCATACTGAGGCATCTGACGCGGGGGTCGCTGAAAAACTCACCAACATGATGGAATCTCCCGTCATTCTTGTGCCATCGCTGGCAAATGTCCCTGCGGAATCGCTGGCGAACGTGTACGTATTCACGAATGGCGTTGCCGGGTCGGGCCCTTTCGGCTTTCAAGCTGATGTTTTCGACAACCCGCCCGGCACAGACGGCTACTCTCCGCTGCGCCGCTTGAATGTGACCGCCTGGGTGGATGAAACCAAAGCCCGCGAACTCACCTCTGCGGCAGATGTGCTTGCAGCCGAAACCGCCGGCGAATTAACCATCGAACAACCCGGTGTTGTCATTAACATGCCGTTCGTTGTATGGGATGGCGGACAGCGATAGATTTCCCCAACAGCTTTTACCTTCTGAAAATCTGAGGTTTTATGTCCAAAGAACGAAAAACCACGCTGGATCCCGTCATTCTTCTGGCTCTTGGCATCGGCTTGTTGACCATTGCGGTGGTCATGCTCATCACGCAAAACCTTGGCGAGCAGGGGATTTCCATTATTTCAGGTTCGGGCTTCACCGGAAATATCATGGCCGCCTTTATCACCGGGCTGACCACGGGCGGCCTGAGTTGTCTTGCCGTGCAGGGCGGTCTGCTTGCCAGTTCGCTGGCGCATCAGATCGAACAGGATTATCTCGATCAATCTGCGGAACAAAAAAAGAAATCGAAAAGGCAACAGGCTGAAGTCGCACGTTCGAGCACGGCGCAACCCATCCTGTTATTCCTTGCTTCGAAGATCGTCGCCTACACCCTGCTCGGTGCGTTGCTCGGCTGGCTCGGCTCCTTCCTTGCGCTCAGCCCCGTTACGCGCGCGATACTCATGATCGCCATCGGCATTTTCATGGTGGGCAATGCGCTCCGCATGTTCAATGTGCATCCCATCTTCCGCTATTTCTCGGTTGAGCCGCCGAAGTTCATCACCCGTTATATCCGTAAAACCGCCAAGGGTACCGACACTGCCACCCCTCTCTTTCTCGGTCTCCTCACAGTTTTCATTCCCTGCGGCGTGACCCAGGCGATGATGGCGACCGCACTCGGGACGGGCAGTGCCCTTATGGGTGCGGCGCTCATGCTTGCCTTCACCCTTGGCACCAGCCCTGTCTTCTTTATCGTTGCCTACCTGACGACCGAACTCGGCGCGCGGCTTGAAAAATTCTTCATGCGGTTTGTCGCTGTTGTCCTGCTTGTTTTGGGATTGGTAACCCTGGACGGCGGACTCAACTTGATGGGCTCTCCCTACTCCCTTCACCAACCTGCCCGTGGATTGACGACGAACACCGCCTCTGCCTCGGAGACATCTGCTTCTGCTCCCAGTACTGACCTGACGCTGATGGTTCAGAATGAAGGTTACTTCCCGCAGACCCTCAAAGCGACCGCAAATCAACCTGTCGTCTTGAACCTCGTCACGGACAAGACCTACTCCTGCTCGCGCGATTTCGTCATCCCCGACCTGAACTTCTACCAACTCCTGCCCGACACCGGCACCGTCCAGGTGGACATCCCCGCCCAGCCCGCAGGCACGCGCATGTTCTTCACCTGCTCGATGGGCATGTATACGGGAACAATCATCTTTGAATAATTGACCATAGACCGTGGATGATAGACCGTGCTTTGTCGTCGGCCATCGTCCACGGTCTATGGTCTGGAGCGAAGCGAACCATGATCAAAAAAACCTTCAATATTCCCGATATGACCTGCTCCAACTGCGCCATGAAACTCGAGTCGCTCGAGGATAGCCTCGAAGGCGTGAAGGAGATCAACGCCAGTTATCACAAACTGCAAATGGTTATCGAATATGACGAGTCAAAGTTGAGCGACGAACAGATCATTGCGGCGGTGAAGAAAAAAGGCTATCAGGCGATCCCTGCATAGAGTTTTGGTTGTTTGTGCAATACATCAGGCGGCGCTAGCCGCCTTTTTTATTTGGTGTATACTTTTGCGATACAAGAGGAACTTATGCCCCGCTACTTCACCCTTCAGGAAGCCAACGAAACGCTAAATATTATCCGTCCGCTCATGGACGAGGTGCAGGCGATCCGCAGGAAGGTCCTTGCAAACCAGCCTGAAGCCTGGCCTGCCATCGAGAAATCCGCAGGGAACGGGGGGAACAAGGCTTTGAGTGCGATGGTGCAGGATTTCGGTCGGTTCGACGCGCTGATCCATCAGATCCAGTCCACAGGCGTGCAGATCAAGGATGTCAATATCGGACTGCTGGATTTCCCAGCCTTGCGGGACGGGCGGGAGGTCTATCTGTGCTGGAAACATGGGGAAGGGGACATTGCCTTCTGGCATGAGATCGATGCGGGATTTGCGGGGCGGCAGCCGATCGAGGATTTCTAAACGCACAGGAGCAGAATGAGCAAGGGTATTTTGTACGGTATTGGCGCGTATGCGCTTTGGGGTTTTTTCCCGATCTATTGGAAGCTGTTGCACGCTGTACCCGCCGAGCAGGTGATCGGACATCGCATCGGGTGGTCGTTCATTTTGTTGCTGGCTTATATCCTGCTGGCAGGGCAATGGAAGGAATTCCGGTCGGTTGCGTTCAAGTGGAGGACGATTGGCACCTATTCGATCGCGGCGGTCCTGCTCTCGTTCAATTGGTTCATCTATGTCTGGGGCGTGAATGCAGGTTTTATCGTCGAGACCAGCCTTGGATATTTCATCAACCCGTTGTTGAGTGTCCTGCTGGGTGTGCTGTTCCTGCGCGAACGGTTGCGCCCCTGGCAGTGGGTCCCTGTGGGACTGGCGGCGCTCGGCGTGGCATACCTCACATTCGCATATGGGCGCCTGCCGTGGATCGCCCTCTCGCTGGCGTTCACTTTCGGCTTCTATGGTTTCGTGAAAAAGCTCTCGCCGCTGGGTTCGTTGTACGGGTTGACGCTCGAGACGGGGATCGTCTTTCCGATCGCGCTGGCTTACCTCGCGTTTGTGGGCGTGACTGGCTCAGGCGCGTTCCTCCAAACCGGCACGCTCGTGGATGTCCTCCTCATCGGCGCGGGACTTGTGACGACCATCCCTCTGTTGATGTTCGCCTCGGCGGCGAAACAGATCCCGCTGACGGTCGTCGGGCTCCTGCAATACATCGCGCCGACCCTGCAATTCCTGATCGGCGTACTGGTTTACAAGGAGCCTTTTGACCGCTCGCGTTTCATCGGCTTCGGCATCGTCTGGGTGGCGCTCATCATCTTTGTGGCGGAAAACTACCTCGCCAACCGCGTGCCGGTCCAGCCCATCCCTGAATTGGGAGAAGGCTAATGAAGATATTGTTCATCGGCGGCACGGGCATCATCAGTTCGGCGTGTGCAGACCTGGCTGCCGCCCGCGGGCATGACCTGTTCATCTTGAACCGCGGCGCCTCGAGGAAATTTCCCCTGCCCGACGGAGCGACCCTGCTCCAGGGCGACGTTCACGGGGACGAAGCGCATCTCGCCGCGCTGATGGCTGGTCACCGTTTCGACGCGGTTGTGGACTACATCGCTTTTGCCCCGAACGACCTCCAGCGCGACCTGCGCCTCTTCCGCGACAAGACCGACCAGTTCGTGTTCATCAGTTCGGCGTCGGCGTACCAGAAGCCGGTGAAGAATTACCTCATCACCGAGGAAACCCCGCTCGAGAACCCGTATTGGGAATACTCGCGGGACAAGATCGCCTGTGAAGACCTCTTGATACGGGAATACCGCGAAAACGGCTTCCCTGTCACGATCATCCGCCCGTCGCACACGTACGGACCTTCGCAGATCCCGTTTGCGGTCTCGAGCTGGCTCCAGCCGTGGACGGTGATCGAGCGCATGAAGCGCGGCAAGAAGGTCATTGTGCCTGGCGATGGCACGTCGCTGTGGGTGTTGACGTGGAATGCGGACTTCGCCAGGGGACTGGTCGGGTTGTTGGGCAATCCAAAGGCGGTCGGCGAGGCGTTCCAGATCACGACCGATGAAGTTCTCAGCTGGGAGCAGATCCATCTCGAGGCGTATCAGGCTCTCGGTCTGGACCCGAACGTGGTTCACATCCCGTCCGATTTCATCGCGCGCTTCGATGCTCATGCGGTGGGAAGCCTCATCGGCGACAAATCCAACAGCGTGGTGTTCGATAACAGCAAGATCAAACGGTACGTCCCTGATTTCAAGTGTAAGGTGGAATGGGCGGAGGGGGTGAGACGGTCGCTGGCGTGGTTCGAGGCGCATCCAGAATTTCAGAGCGTGGATCGTGCCGCAGACGAATTGTGGGACAAGATCATTGCGGCATACGTGAGGGCGTTGCTGTAGCGCTTTTTGATTACAAATTCCAAGCCCAAATTGGACTTGATTCGGTATAATTCGGCAAATTCGCTCAAGGAGTATTGGAAAAATGAATTTTGCAATGTGGCGTAAAGCCCTCAACGTCATCCCTGAAGTGTCGAAAGCCGAATGGGATGAACTGGACGTCGTCTCGAAATGGCTGATCTCGACCCGTGCCGCCGTCTTGGTGATGACCTTCATCTCGGCGGCTCTTGCGGGACTTTTTGCCTGGCGCGACGGATCTTTCAGTTTCCTGCCCTGGATCGCCCTCACGTTCGGGCTGATCCTTGCCCATGCCAGCAACAACATCTTCAACGATTACACCGACTTCGTGCGCGGCGTGGACAAGGACAACTACTACCGCAACATTTACGGCGCGCAGCCGGTTGCCAGCGGCTTGATGACCAGGCGCCAGCATCTCACCTATTTTGCCGTGACTGCCCTGATAGCGTTTGCCTTTGGCTTGTACTTGATGTCCTACACCGGCTTCAACCCCACCACATGGATCCTGCTGGGTCTTGGGGCGTTCTTCCTGTTGTTCTACACCTGGCCGCTCAAGGGACTGGCGCTCGGCGAAGTCGCCGTGCTGATCGTTTGGGGACCGCTGATGATCGGCGGCGGATATTTCGTGATGGCGCAACAATGGAGTTGGAACGTCGTCCTTGCCAGCCTGCCCTATGTGTTGGGTGTGACCACCGTCATCTTCGGCAAGCACATCGACAAGCTCGACATGGACGCCAAGAAAGGCATCCACACCCTGCCGGTGGTGATCGGCGAAAAGGCCTCCCGTTATGCCGTGCTGGCGATGATGGTCGCGCCCTATTTCATCACCCTGTACCTGATCGCCATCAAGTTCTTTACGCCCGTCATGTTGATCGTGCTGCTGGCGATCCCTGCCTTCAGGCAATACTATCCCGTGTTCCTGAAACCAAAGCCTGCCGTCAAACCCGAGGGACAGCCCGGCTGGCCGCTGTACTTTGTGGGCTATGCCTTTTTCAACAACCGCAAGTTCGGCACGCTCTTCATGCTCGGCCTGTTGATCGATGTGGCGTTGCGCCTGCTCCCGCTCACGCAGAACTTCTGGCGTTAGCGCGCGGCATTTCCTCCAATTGGCATGGACACGGGCAGGGACATCTCTGCCCGTGTGTTTTTAATTTCCAGAGGGAGTGGCTAAAGGAGTGAGTGGTGGACTTTTCTTAGCCACAGAGATCCCTGAGTTCTTTGAGAAAAAACTCAAAATCTCTCTGTGGGCTCTGTGGCTTACACACAATATTCGCCACTCCCTTTCCAGACAAAATTACTCGGAATATCAATTAAGTTGTATAATTTTGCACAATCTGTTCCTGACGGCTTTCGCCGTTGACCAATTCTTAAGGAGAGACAAATGCACATCAATTTCGCAATGTGGCGCAAAGCCTCATGGCAGCTCATCAAAATGGACGACAAGAAGGAGTGGGACGCCCTGGATGTGGTTTCCAAATGGCTGATCGCCACCCGTTCCGCCGTGACGCTGGTCACTGTGTATTCCTGCGTCATTTCGGGCATCCTTGCCTGGCGCGACGGGTACTTCTCGTGGATCCCCTTCCTGATCCTTACGCTTGGCCTGTTCATTGCGCACGGTACGAACAACCTGCTCAACGATTACACCGACTACACCCGCGGGCTCGATAACGGGAACTACTTCCGCACGCAGTACGGCGTCCACCCGCTGGCGCAGGGCTTCTTCACCAAGCCCCAGCAGATCCGCTGGTTCCTCGTCAGCGGCGTGCTCGCCACTCTGGCGGGCGTGTGGGCGTTGTTGACGACCGGCTTCAACGGCGTGGTCATCGGTCTGTTCGCCTTCGGCGCGATCGTCCTGCTTCTTTATACCTATCCCTTCAAGTATTGGGGCATCGGCGAGCTGTCCATCTTCCTGATCTGGGGGCCGATCATGATCGGCGGCGTGTACTTTGTCCTCGCCCTTGTGAGCGGACAGGAGATCGTCATGTCGAACGTCTGGAACGCGGTGCTGGCGGGCGTGCCGTATGGCCTGGCCGTTGCCAGCATCAACATTGGCAAGCACATCGACAAACGCGAAGACGACGCCGCCCGCCACGTGGGAACCTTCCCGGTGCGCGCGGGTGAGGCTTTCGCCCGCCGCACGAACCAATTCGCGGTGGTCATGATCTATGTTGTGATCCTGTACCTGGTGTTCGTCACCCGCTACTTCACACCGGCCATGCTGATCGTCTTCCTTGCATCAAAGGATGCGCTGAACTTCCTGAAAGTGTTGAATTCCCCGAAGCCGGACAAGGCACCGGATTGGTGGCCTGCCTGGCCTGCGTGGTTCTCGGGCTTCGGCTTCCAGCACAACCGTCACTTTGGCGGTTATATTTTGGTGGGTCTGCTCTTGGACGCGCTCCTGCGGATTTTCCTCCCCACCTTCTGGGTTTTCTAGCTTACCTCAATTTCCTTGATCTCCAACCATGCGGGTTCGGGGTTTTCCAACACTCCGAACCCGATCTTTCCCTCGGGGGTGAACGCCGCATATTGGTTATCGATCCAGATGACCAGCCCAAGCGGCGGATTCGGACTCACAGAAGACTCG
Organism: uncultured Chloroflexia bacterium; assembly: GCA_963718215.1. Taxonomy (GTDB): domain Bacteria; phylum Chloroflexota; class Anaerolineae; order Anaerolineales; family Villigracilaceae; genus Defluviilinea. Next base: position 329,080 of record CAVQYK010000024.1, on the reverse strand, counting down.
AACACCTGAACCTCATCCACTTCGAATAGCACCCGCTTCAGACTCCACTCGAGCCTGTATCTGTGCCAATCGGTTGGGTCCACCCTTATGGACTCAGACCAGCTTGCTGGTCGCGCTCCTGACCCCATAATTGAATCCCATCCTCCGCAATGACTTTGCCCAACAGCCGCCGAGTTGTCACTCCGCGAGAAGGGGAGCGCCAGCCCGGCAGGAATCAACTGCGGATGAAACCTCGGCGAGCGGAAAGTTTGAGCAAGGAAGCCGTTGGCTATTCCGCGCTGAGCGGACGCTGAGTTTGGCGAAGCGGGAGACGAAGCGCGACTTGCTAATAGCGCTTCGTCTTCGGTCTTCGACCTCCGCTCAGCGCGGAAGGAAAGATAATTCTCCCTCGACGCCCCAAAGAACCAGACCGCATTCGGCAGGGCAGGCAGGCGGAACGGTTTGCCCCCGAAGCCGAGCGAGAGCCCGAACGGGTCGTTCCATAGACCGAATCCCCAGGTGCCGGGGGAGAGTCGCTGGAGGTACGGGCAGACAGGTTGAGGGCAAGGGGGAAGCGATGCGGGAAGCGTCGTCTTGCGAGCAGCGTCGTAGTCATCCAATTGGGCGAGACGGTAGGAGTCCGCTCCGCCAGATGGGATCGTCAGACGGTAATGGGAAGGGTCGCGTGCGAGTTCCTCCACACGGGCGGACGGGGTGAAGCGCGGGGTTAGCTGCGGGGAAGCCATTTTCGTCCCAAAGTGAACAGACCGATGGCGACCCACGCCACGTTCAACCCTGCGGAGGGATAGGCGCGCAGGTAGAGCGTGTTGACGATAAGCAGGACGCCCGCGACGATGTTCATGCCCTGATAGAGGACGGAATTGCCCTCGACCTTTTTCATGGAGATGAGCGCATAGGCAATGAGATACAGGATCGTGCCGACCCAGCCGAGCAGGTTGATGAGGAAGTTTTCGGGCATTGTGACCTTTTTTCGGGTAATTGTACCTTGGAGAAGGGAGAGGAGCTCCAAAACCTCACGGGGGGAGTTTTTGATCCTCACAGCAGGGATTCCCACACTCCTCAGTACATTTTTAGAAAGACTTCACTATGTCTCGACTGACACTTCACTATGTCTCCCCCAAGACTTCACTATGTCTAGACTGAGACATCACTATGTCTCAACCGAGACTTCACTATGTCTTTGGGAACGTCAAAGCAGAGGATTGCGGTCCTGACAGGGGAGGTTTAACATCCTCCAGGCATCAGTGGGTCAGGCTCTCTGCATCGATTTAGATAGCGCGTAGACAATTTGTGGGAAAATTCCCGAGGGAAGCCCAGGTTTCGTATTCGGCGCGATGGATCTTACAGGGGCATTGCCCAACTCCTCATTGATGCGTTGGGCAATCCTCACCGATGAGTCAGTGATTCATCACTGAGGAATCAGCAACTCCTCACTGATGAATCGGTAATCTCTCGCCGAGAAATTTTAATTTCTGCCCGAGGAGTTGGGAACTTCTGCCGCAGGATTCGGTGATTCGTGCCGCAGGGATCAGAAATCCCCGCCAAATGGATGGAAATGTTTCTACAACTTTGCACAGGGAAGGTTGGGATGGCGCGTAGCCAAAGTGGAGAATAATCCAAAGTTGATGATACACTTTAGAAAGTTTCAATGAGACCGGTTAAGGCAATAAGAGGCGGAGGCTGGAGCATGTCTTGTATCATGAAAAAGGATACTATTATTCTTTTACTTCTAATTTCCATTTTGCTTGTATCCTGTGTTAAACCAGTTGTAGAGACCACTTTAGAAGATGAAGAATGGATTGTGTTTAATGCAGATGTGGGGGATTGGTTTGGAGATACTTATGGTGTGAGTATGCAAGACCCTCATAAGGTAGTGCTCTCTATGAAGCATGTAGGTGATGTCCCTGATTGGTCTCCTGACGGTCAATGGATTGTACACAGTGTGCTTTCCCCAATACGATCTGGTATATATATTATGAAGATTGATGGAAGAAAGAAAAGGAAGGTAGCAAAAGAGGGAGAGTCTCCAGTTTGGTCACCTGATGGCAGCCGGATCGTGTATACTGTTCGCAACGAAATTTATGTTTTGGATGTCAAATGCATTGTCATCGGCGAATTTGTAATCCTAAGCCTTCGTTTGTAGCAATCGGTCAAAATCCTAATTGGTCCCCAAGTGGAGATAAGATTACATTTGACCGAGGAGGTATGCAAAGTTCAATATTTATCATAAATGTTGACACAAATGAAATACAGGAAGTCTTTGTACCTCAAAATGGTGGGTGTATGGAACCTGATTGGTCACCTGCGGATGACAGAATTCTATTTAGTTGTTGGGGTGATGATTACCAAGGATTTTATACAATACAAAGCGATGGCACTAACTTTACACGAATTGAAACAGGTGAAATTGGAGGAGTTTCCCGAAAATGGTCACCGTCTGGAGAAAAAATAGCGTTTGTATCATACGTTAGTACCACTTCTGTTGATGCACGCTCGGTAATTTATGTTATCAATGCAGATGGTACTGAATTAGTAAGAGTGACAAACGAAGATCAAAGAATAGTTTGGTTTTCTTGGATGCCACCCTACACTAAACCTGAATCCTGCACAATTTTTTGCCAGTAGTCTAGCATGATAATTTTCGACATGTAAGGGTTCATTGCAACTTAGTGTCTCATTATAAATATACAAACATCGAAAGTCTCAAAGACTTCCGATGTCTTATACTACCGTTTACATCTTCTCAGGTGCGTGCGCCCTGTAATACTTCAAATACTTCGCGCCGTAACTGTCCCGTCCGTGCAGGAGGTCAATGGCTTCATCGGGTCGGTGATGGACGTGCTGCAGGTCTTTTTGGGGTGATTTTGATCGGCACTGAATCCCTTGAAATATTTCGATAAAGCCCCGATTGAATATCTGCCATGTATTGCCATCGGGTCGTGCTGATCATGCGAATATCGAGCAGGACGTCATATTTCAAGGCGATATCCGAACTGATCCCGCTGACGGCTTTCCGAAACTTCCAGTTGTCGTCTGTCACGATCAACAGGATGTCAATATCGGAATAACGATTCGCATCCCCGCGGACTTTGGAACCGAACAATGCGGCGCGCTGAACCTTATCCCCATAAGCATTGCGAACAGCCGACATAAACTCCCTGACGGCTTTCTTCTCTTTTGGGGGTAGGGTTACAGGAGGTCTCGCTCGAGTAACCATTTTTCAACTTCCTCAACAAATGACTGCGCTTGTTTAACTACATCAACAACCTGTTCTTTTTCCAGGGTATCGAACAACTCATAATCACCCGTATGCCTGCTGGACATGATGTACTCGTAAACATCGCTCCATTTTTTATCGAATTCACCTGTCTTGATGAAATACTGGCGGAACGCGGCGATCACTGCGCTGTGCTTGCCATAGGACTTTCCTTTTGAGTATAACAAAGCACTTGCCGCATAAAAAACGGCATAGTACGCCCGATTGCAGGCGGAACTGTAATAATCATTCCCAAGATTTGACTTGGCAACATCGATCATCTCATGGGCGTTCTCGATGTAGAGTTTGTAGTTCTCTTTTGGGTTTGCCATTTGATGCGATTATACAACATTACAAAAACCTCCGAAGGACTTCTCCCTCGGAGGTTGATCGTTCATTTATTGCTAAGGCTTGACCTCGGGTTTCTCCGGCGCATGCGCCCTGTAATACTTCAAGTACTTCGCGCCGTAGCTGTCCCGTCCGCGCAGGAGGTCAATGGCTTTTACCCGTCATTTCCCCGTAAAACTTCCAAAAACGGGATCGCCTTGACGATTTTTATCCCTTTGTAAACACCTTTCAGGGAATCGAAATGCGGGTCGTATGTGACGAGATAATTTGCGCCGCCTTCCACTGCACAGGCAACAATCACATTGTCGTCGGGGTCGGAGAGCAGGTTTTCGATCTTTTCCTCTGGCACAAATACCCACTCGGCCGAACGCGCCAGCGCGGTGACCTGCTCGTTTATGTCTTCAACGTCAACGCCGCGCTCGTGGAGTTTTTCAAGTAATTCCCTTGCGATCTGGTCGCATATCAACAGCGTGAACTCGTCGTTTTTCCATCTTTGCAGGAGTTCGCGCGTGGGGCTGTTGGCGTTTTTGCTCAAGGAAGACGAGACAAATACATTGGTATCGAAAACCGCCCTTGGTCTTTTAGTCACTTTCCCATTCCCCCTCGATGGCAGTACCTTTTTCGATTGCCTTGGCGCGGATGCGGTCGGTCACGTCGATGAAACGCTGGACAACTTCAGCGTGGGTAAGGTGATTCAATTCAGAAACGCGGGCTTTGGCACGCGCCAAAATATCATCTGCATTGAAGGCGGAATGCCCTGCCTTGTCCCTTTGCTTCAAGTCGTTGATGGTTTCGTACACGACCAATAAATCACTTGGGGGAAGGCTGGCAACGTCGGTAATCACTTCCCGTAGGAGTTTCTCTGTATCCAAAGTCTGATTGTCCATAAACGCTCCTTTCTTTCAGGTTTTACCTGTTCTCATTATAAAACAAAAGACCGTGCTCGTTAGCACGGTCTTTACACTTCTATGGTGCCTTCTCTGGCGCGTGTGCCCTGTAATACTTCAAATACTTCGCGCCGTAGCTGTCCCGTCCGCGCAGGAGGTCAATGGCTTTGAGGCCGAGGCTGTACTTCATCGGGTCGGTGATGGCACAAGTCGCGCCCGCGCCGATGGCAAGCGCCAGGAAAGCCTGGTTGATCACGTCCCGTTCGGGCAGACCAAACGAGACGTTGCTCGCGCCGAGGTTGACGTTAACGCCGAATTCCTTCCGCACCAGTTCGATGGTGGTCAGCGTGACCAGCCCTGCGCTGCTGTCCGCGCCGACGGTCATCACAAGCGGATCAATGACGATGTCTTCGATGGCGATGCCGATCTGCGCGGCGCGTTCGATGATCTTGCGCGCGGCTTCGAGCCGTTTCTCGGGATCGTTGGAGATTCCCCCTTCGCCGATGGTCAGGCCGATGACGGCTGCATTGTGCTCCTTGACGATGGGCAGGACAGCCTCCAGCGACTTCTCCTCGCCGTTCACCGAGTTGACCAGCGCCCGTCCCTGCACGAGGGGCAGCGCCGCCGCCAATGCTTTGGGATTCGGCGTATCGAGACACAGCGGCATGTCGAATTCGTCAACCAGCATTTTTACGATCTTTGGCAGGAACTCCACATCGTCCGTGCCAGCCATGCCGACGTTGACGTCGAGGATGTCCGCGCCTGCTTCGATCTGCTTCTTCGCCAGGTCGCGCACATAGTCGAGATTGCCTTCCTGCAACGCCGCGGCGAGCTTCTTGCGTCCCGTCGGGTTGATCTTTTCCCCGATCACTACGAACGGACCATCGGTGCTGATGGTCGCTTTTTTGGTTTTACTTGTCAGGATTGTTTTCATGGATGGTTTCCCACCGCGCTCCCGAAAGAGCATCGGGACTTCGTGAGCGGAACAAAGTGGAGACGAAGCGTACTTCGTCTGCGTTCGTCGCAAAAAGCGCTCGTCACTCCGCTCAGCGCGATAGTGTTACTGTTTCATCAAATTCTTTGCCGTATTGACGGCACCGATGGCGTCTTCGCTGTAGCCGTCCGCTTCGATCTTCTGGACCCAGTCGGCTGTCACGGGCGCGCCTCCCACCATGACGCGCGTCTTGTTCCGCAGACCCTTCCTGTCCATCGCTTCGATGACTTCCCTCTGCCTGACCATTGTCGTCGTGAGCAGTGCGCTCAACCCGACGATGTCCGCGCCCACCTCTTCGGCTTTGGCGATGATCTCCTCCGCCGGTACGTTGACTCCCAGGTCATGTACTTCGAACCCGGCCGCAGTCAGCATCGTCCCCACCAGCGACTTGCCGATCTCGTGGATGTCCCCTTCGACGGTCGCCAGCACCACCCTGCCGAGGATCTCGCGTGTAGTCCCCTGCCTTTTGAGTTCGGGTTCCAATACGGCGATGGCGGCTTTCATCGCTTCGCCTGCCATCACCAGTTCGGGCAGGAACACATTGCCGCAGGCGAAACTATCGCCCACTTCGTTCACCCCCGGCATATACCCCTTCGTGATGGCTTCCAGCGGCTCCACTCCCGCTTCCATAGCCTGTTTTGCCAGGTCCGCGGCGACTTCCGCCTCCCCGTCGATGATGCTTTGCGCCATCGCTTTCAACAGTTCTTCAGACATACCTGCCTCCTGCATTCGCTCTCGAATATACGTCTATTATTGCACGCTTTATCGAATACGTCATGTGATTTTTGTCTCATTTTTGGAGCGTAGTGTAAAATACACCCTATGAGAACCGTATTCTGGGAAGAGGACCAACTCAAAATGATAGACCAGCGCATATTGCCTGGTCGCTTCGAAGTCCTTTCGTTCAGGGATCACAAGTCCGTTGCGGGGGCGATCACGGACATGGTCGTGCGCGGTGCGCCAGCCATCGGAGCCGCCGCTGCCTTCGGGCTGGCGCTTGCGGGATATGAATCCGCTTCCTCCTCGACCTCGAGCCTGCTTGCCGACTTACGAGCCGCTTCCGCCGCCTTGAAATCTGCCCGCCCGACCGCTGTCAACCTGGCTTGGGCGGTGGACCGGGTCATGGGTGTCGTGGCAGGCGTCGGCGGGGAGCGAAGCGCAGACGAAGTCCGTCAAATGGTCCTCGAAGAGGCACAGCGCATCGCCGACGAGGATGTCGAGATCAACAAGCGCATGGCAGAGCACGGCGCGAAACTCATCAACGACGGCGATACGGTCGTCCACCACTGCAACACGGGCGCGCTGGCAACGGTGGATTGGGGCACGGCGCTCGGCGTCATCCGCACGGCGCATGAGCAGGGCAAGCGCGTGCATGTGCTGGTGGATGAGACCCGTCCGCGTTTGCAGGGCGCGCGGCTCACGGCGTGGGAGCTGGAGCAGTACGGCATCCCGTACGAGATTATCCCCGACAACACGGCGGGATATTTCCTGAAGGCGGGCAGGGTGCAGAAATGCTTTGTCGGCTCCGACCGCACCGCCGCCAACGGCGACGTGGCGAACAAGATCGGGACGTATATGCTGGCGCTCGCCGCCTTCGATAACGGCGTGCCGTTCTATCCCGTTGTCCCCACCTCCACCATTGACCTGTCCCTCGCGCACGGCGACCTGATCCCCATCGAAGAGCGGAATCCCCAGGAAGTGCTCGGCCTGGAGTTCATGGGCGAACGCGTCGCCCCGAAGAACGCCAAAGCCCGCAACATTGCCTTCGACGTGACCCCGAACCGTCTCGTCACCGCGATTGTGACGGAGAACGGTGTGGTCTATCCGCCGTTCGAAGTCAACTTGAAGAAGGCAGTGTTGGGAGAATAGGACAATTATGATATTTCAAGCCCTGCCTCCCACACGATATGACCTTCGTTTTTCCATTGGTGAAATTCCCGTCCGCGTGCATCCGCTATTTTGGTTGATCGCCCTTCTGCTAGGCTCGTCCGGTGACCTGTCGACGATCCCGGTTTGGATCGTTGTTGTCTTCATCTCCATCCTCATCCATGAACTCGGACATGCGCTTGCGTTCCGCTTCTATGGCATCCGCTCACAGATCGTGCTTCATGCGATGGGCGGCCTCACCATCCCTGAGGCCACGCCGTGGGGTACCGGTTGGGCAAGTGTCTCACCGAATCCAAGGCAGCAGATCATTATTTCGCTCGCCGGTCCATTTGCGGGGTTTTCCTTCGCCTTGCTGATCATGGCGGTTACTGCACTCACAGGCGGGTCATTGCTCACAAGTAATTTATTCGGCTTTATCCCATTGCCGCTGACAGCGCTTATGCCGTTCGGCGGCAGGGTGTTGAGCATATTCATGACCATGCTCCTGTTCGTCAATGTGTTTTGGGGCATCTTCAACCTTCTGCCGGTATATCCGCTCGATGGCGGGCAGGTGACGCGAAACGCCCTTATCCAATACGACCCGCGCGACGGGGTGCGCAAATCCCTGTGGCTGTCGGTCATTGCAGGCGCGGTCATTGCCCTGGTCGGCGGTTTTCTAATGGACAGCGTGTATATTGCACTGCTATTCGGGGTCCTTGCATTTCAAAGTTATCAATCCCTGCAGGGCCGGTATTGATCTGGCCTGCAAACCTGAAATTTGTAATCCAATTTTCTAGACAATGCGGTCATCACATGATAAACTTTTGTCCGCACAAAACTGGCGTGACGCTCAGCGTCACGCCTTTTAGTGTGAATAAGTTGTGTCGTTGCGAGCCCGAAGGGCGAAGCGATCTCCTTGCGAAGAATGAGATTGCTTCGTCGCGGCAAACGCTCCTCGCAATGACAGAGGACAGATGGACATTCTTCTTACAGGCTCTGTTGCCTACGATTACCTGATGACCTTTCCCGGTCTTTTTAAAGAACAGATCCTTCCCGAACGCCTGGAATCGATCAGCCTTTCATTCCTTGTTGAATCCATGTCGAAACAGCGCGGCGGCATCGCCCCGAACATTGCGTACACGATGGCATTGCTTGGAGCAAAACCAAGAGTGATGGCAACAGTGGGCGAGGATTTCTCGGACTATCGCAACTGGCTCGAATCCAAAGGCGTGGACACTTCTTTGATGAAAGTGATCCCCGGCGAGTTCACCGCTTCGTTCTTTGCGACGACGGACCGGGTCTCTGCACAAATCGCCTCTTTCTACCCCGGAGCGATGGCGTACTCTGCCACACAATCCCTGAAGGATCTGGACAAAAAGCCCGACCTTGTCATTGTCTCTCCGTCCGCGCCCGATGCGATGATGAAGTTCCCTGCCGAGTGCCGTGAGTTGGGAATCCCGTATCTGTATGACCCGAGCCAGCAGGTCCTTCGTCTCGAAGGGAGCGAACTGGCGCGCGACATGGAAGGCGCGCAGTTTCTGTTCTGCAACGATTATGAATTCGGATTGATCTCCAGGAAGACGGGCTGGAGCCTCGACCAGATGCTCGAGCATGTCAAGGTATTGGTCATCACCCGTGGGAAGGACGGGGCAGACCTCTACGTCGGGGGCGATGCGGTCCACATCCCGACTGTCCCTGAAGACGAGGTCGTCGATCCGACTGGCGTGGGCGATGCCTTCCGCGGTGGTTTCCTGGCTGGTTATTCACGCGGCTTTGACTGGAAATTGTGCGGCGAGATCGGTTCGCTGGCGGCGGTCTACTGTCTCGAACAGCGCGGTCCGCAGAGCCACGGGTACACAAGGAAGGAATTTGTTGAGCGATTCCGCAGGCATTTTGACGATGCTGGCAGGTTGGATGGATTGTTATAAAACTTTGGAATCCATCGGCTGGCCGATGGCGTGGAGCAAGCTCCGCGATTCCATATTAAATAAGAAGGAGCAATAAATGAGCAATTACGATATCAAAGACATCAACCAGGCTGAAGGCGGCCGCCGCCGCATGGATTGGGCGGAACACGAGATGCCCGTTTTGCGGCAGATCCGCGCGCGCTTCAAGAAAGAGAAGCCTCTCAAGGGTTTGCGCGTTTCGGCCTGTCTGCACGTGACGACAGAAACTGCCAATTTGATGGTCACATTGCAGGATGGCGGCGCAGACATCGTCCTGACAGCCTCGAACCCGCTTTCGACGCAGGATGATGTCGCCGCGGCGTTGGTGAACCAGTTCGAGATTCCCACCTTTGCCATCAAAGGCGAAGATAAAGCGACGTATTTCAAGCACATTCGCGCTGCGCTCGAGCACAAGCCGCACATGACCATGGACGATGGTGCGGACCTCGTTTCATCCCTGTTCTTCATCGAAATGGGGCGTTTTGATAATCTCGAACCCTCCCTCGCTTCTTGGGCGCGCGGACTGACCGACGCAGAGCGCAGTGAACTGTTGAAGGGGGTCATCGGCGGTACCGAAGAGACCACCACAGGCGTCATCCGCCTCAAGGCGATGGAAAAGGACAAGGTATTAAAGTTCCCCGTCATCGCCGTGAACGACGCCTTGACCAAGCACCTCTTCGACAACCGCTATGGGACAGGTCAATCCACCATTGACGGCATCATCCGCGCGACAAACGTCCTTCTGGCTGGAAAGAATTTCGTGGTGGCAGGCTACGGGTGGTGTGGCCGCGGCCTCGCGTCCCGCGCACGCGGCATGGGCGCTCAGGTCATCGTCACGGAAGTCGATCCGATGAAGGCCCTCGAAGCGGTCATGGATGGTTATCAGGTCATGCCGATGAGCAGCGCCGCCAGGATCGGCGATTTCTTCTGCACCGTTACGGGCGACCTGAATGTGATCGACGAAGACCATTTCAAGGTCATGAAGGACGGGGCGATCGTTGCGAACTCCGGTCACTTCAACGTGGAGATCAACATCCCAGCGCTGGAGAAGATGAGCGTCGGCAAACCCAATCTCGTCCGCCCGTTCGTGGAACAATACACCACCAGGGACGGACGCAAGATCAACATCCTTGGCGAGGGACGCCTGATCAACCTCGCTTCCGCCGAAGGGCATCCTGCCTCCGTCATGGACATGTCTTTCGCCAACCAGGCTTTGTCCGCCGAATATATGGCTAAGAACGCCGATAAGTTGGAGAAGAAGGTCTATTCTGTGCCTGAAGATATCGACAAGGAAATTGCCCGCCTCAAGCTTGAAGCGATGGGCGTGAGGATCGATACGCTCACCCCCGAGCAGGTGAAGTATTTGGGTTCGTGGGAAGAAGGAACCTAAATCAAACGAGACCTCGGAGTTCTCCAAGAACTCAGAGGTCTTTTTTATGAAGCCTCGTGGATGCTTCGTCTGCGAGGCGTTTGTTTGGTTCGTCTCATCATCAGAAAAATTATTGGAGTTAACGACCATGTACGCCAAACTGACCTGCCTCCGAGATGCCAATCCTACGGACAAATCCCCGGTGGTCTTTGTGCATGGGTTCCCCGATTCGCCGCAGATGTTCGCGGCGTATTACGCCGAGTCCGAGCGAAGCCAGCCGTGGCTGGAGCGGCGCAGTATCTATACCTACGCCTTCCCCAATCGTCACGACAACCCGAACTTCCCACCGTTGCGTGCGTTGATGCACGGCGTGATGGTGAAGGAATTTGACGCGACCATGGACGAACTCGCACAGAAAAGCCCGACCGGCAAACTGAACTTCATCGTCCACGATTGGGGTGCCACGCACACCTGGCGCTGGGCGCGCTCGAAAAAGAATCCGCCCATCGAGAAGATGGTGACGCTCTCGGTCGGTTCGTCCTTCCGCTATGATGTGTTCGAGCATGGCCTCAACGCCTTCACCTGGCTCTACGGTATCTGGTTTGGGTCGGCGTGGTACCTGCCCTTTTTGCGCGGGGCAGTTGCCAGGTCCATTGTGGGAGCCGCGGGGTATCGCTCCGAAACGGCGATGGAACTCTGGCAGGATGCCTATCACTACTGGGACCGTCCCAGCCTCCCGCTCACGATCCTGCCGCAGGCGCTCTTTTTCCTGTTCTACAAAAAGGAATACCTGGACTTCGACTTCCCCGTGCTCTACATGCGGACAAAACTGGACCGCATCGCCTCCACCTCCGCCTTTGAGCGGCTCCTGCGTTCCCGGGCCGATTGCAAGCTGATCCTGTTCGACGACTACAACCACTGGTTCCCCGAACAGCACAGCGACGTGGTCCTGCCCGAAGTGCGGAAGTTCCTCGGCAGTTGACCTTTCCCGATACAAAACGCCTCGTGGATGTTTCGTCCGCGAGGCGTTTTGATCGAACACTCCGTTTTATTGGTTGAAATTTCTCAGGTGCTCTTAATCCTGGGCGTTTACTCTGAATATCTCTGAGAAACATTGAAAGAGGTAGTTTTATGATCACTCGTACAACCCTATCAGCAATATTATCTGCAATACTATTGGTCTCCTGCGCCACATCAACTGGTACCGAAACCGCCTCACAGCCCACCGAATCATCAGTCAACGTGCCAGGCTCCACGCCAATTGTGCCTGAAGAACCCATGAATGCATCTGGGACAATCGAATCCCCCACGCTGGCTGTTCCTGGTCATTTGATGAGACCGGCTGACATCGTTCCAGCTCCTGGTGGTTATGTTGATGATGTGGAATCTTCTGGAACCGGGCCGGAAGGACGCGCTCCTTACGGGGATTCCCTTGACCTTAATCGCTTCGAGCGTCCGTTTTCGGAAGATATGACCTATATTCCCGATCTGGACATCTACAAGTTCGGGCTAAGCTGGGATGCGGATTGGTACTACATATCCATCCAGTTGATCGGGAAGGATCCCAACAATGGTCTGGGGATCAGTTATGGGGTCGAACTTGATCGGGACGCGGATGGTTATGGTGATTTTATTGTTTGGGCAAATCCCCCTTATACACCTGCCTGGGATACGGGTGGTGTGCAGGTTTTTGCGGATACAAACAGGGATTCGGGTGGGTCGGATGTTGTACGGGCGGAGACAGTCTTTGATGGGGACGGGTATGAAACAATGATTTTCGATGGTGGAACAGGCGGTAATGATGACCCTGACCTGGCCTGGGTTCGGCTGGACGATGAACAGAACGCTGCGATCCAATTTGCATTCAAGAAATCATGGATAGGCGACTCTTTCATGTATGGCGTCGTGGCGGATGCGGGGCTGAAGGATGTGTCCATGTTCGATTATGCGGATCGCTTCACGCCTGCCGAGGCCGGATCGCCCGTAAGAGGAAAAGCAAATTTCCCGCTGGGTCTTTTGTATGCCGTGGATAATACCTGCTGGGAGGTGTATGGCTTCACATCCACGGGTTATGAGCCCAAGGTATGTCCCATCGATTTTGCAACCCGTAATAAGCCCGCGGAGGAATGATCAACCCTCGGGTGTAATCCGCCTCCCAATTGTGGCGGAGGACCCTACGACCCTGTTACCTGTGCGTGCCAATAATTGAGTCTGTGGAAGGTGTTGTATATTCTCAATCCCCTGCTGGCCATTGGGGGCAGGTTAACTCTTCAGATGGATAAGGCTGGTCATTGAAATACTGTCGCCACTCAGTCTGGGTGAAATTGCGACCGACCCTTTGGCATGTCTCTGTAATCCATGTCTGAGGGTCCAGATCCCATAGGATGATGGTGTTGTCAACGCTTCCGGATGCCAGTATGTACCGTCTGGTCGAAAAGCCACGACTGAATACTCCGCCTGTATGCCTGGCAAGCGGCTGGCCGATGGGTTGTTGTGTCGCGACATCCCACAGGATGATGGTGCTATCAAATCCCCCGGATGCCAGGATCTGTCCGTCTGGACTAAAGGCAAGGGTTTTGACCAAACCGGCATGCCCAACCAGCGGCTGACCCATTGGCTTGTTGGTGACCATGTCCCATAAATGGATCGTGCCATCCGTGCCGGCAGATGCAAGAAGATTCCCGTCCGGGCTGAAGGCAATACTGTTCACAGAGTCCGATTGACTCGTCAATACCTGACTATTTGGCGGGCGTGCCGTCAGATCCCAGAGGATGATCGTCCCATCGGCGTGTCCTGAAGCAAGAACATTGCCATTCGGCTGGAAAGCCACACTATTGATCGGACTGGCATTTCCCGCCAGAGGCGGTCCGGCGGGTTGAAGCATGTCAAGGTTCCACAAGATGATCGTGGAGTCACTGCTTCCCGAGGCGAGAAGTGTTCCATCCGGGCTGAAGGCAATAGTGTTGACCGCGCCTGAATGACCGAGAAGAGGTGGCCCGGTGGGTTGAAGTGTGTCTGCACTCCACAAAACGATCGTGGCATCGGCGCTGGCAGACGCCAGAAATCCTCCGTCCGGGCTGAATGCCACGCTGTTGATCGAGCCTGATTGCAGGGATAATGGTGCTCCGATAGGCTGCAAGGTGTCGGCATCCCATAACGTGACCGAGTTATTTAATGTCCCTGCCGCAAGAATGGTTCCAGCCGGATTGAAGGCAACCGTATTGATTCGACTTGACTGCGGTCTCAAAACGTTTGTGATGGATTGATTCCCGGACATATCCCAAACGATTAAGTTGGCATCGGACCCACCCGAGACAAGGGATTTGCCATCTGGACCAAACGCAACACTCTTGACCGGGCCTGTATGCCCGGATTGGAATTTTTCCATCGCCTTTTGTGTTTCCACATCCCAGACGATGATGCTGTTGTCATAACTCGCGGAAGCGAAGGTCCGTCCGTCGGCGTCGAAAGCGATGCTTGTCACCCGGTTCGCATGTTCGGTCAGGGATGAGCGAGAGCGGTTTGGGTGACGACATCCCAGAGAATGATATTGGTATCGTCGCCTCCCGATAGAAGGATTTTTCCATCCGGGCTGAATGCCAGGCAGTTGACCGAACCCGTTGTGTCCCTGCAATGGAATGCCAATCCGTTCGCGGGTTTCGAGTCCCACAATAATGATCGTTCTGTCCGAACCGCCCGATGCAAGGGTTTTGCCATCCGGACTGAATGCGAGGCTCAGAACCGAGCCTGTGTGCGCGACCAGGGGCGGGCCTGTCCTTTCGAACAAATCCATGTCCCACAATAGGATCGTGTTGTCGTCGCTTGCGGAGGCGAGGAGTCGCCCGTCCGGGCTGAAGGCAATGCTGTTTATGGAAGCCAGATGTCCCGTCAGTGGAGAACCGAGGGGTTCGTGTGTCGCAGCATCCCACAGGATGATTGTCCCGTCGGCGCTTGCGGAGGCGAGAATCCCGCCATCCGGGCTGAAAGCAACGCTGTTCACGGCATCTGTGTGGCCATTCAGCGGCGCGCCGAGAGGCAGGTTGGTCACCGCGTCCCATAGCATGACCGTGCTGTCGGCACCTCCCGAAGCAATGATCTTTCCATCCAGGCTGACGGCAACGCTGTTGACAGCGCCTGCGTGCCCCACCAGATATTGTTTCAATTGAGGATGACTCTGTACATTGTCGAGCAATAATCCCAGGGTTTGGGGATTACTGCCGAGTTGGCGGAATACTTCCAGCCCCAACAGGAGGGATGTCTGCGGGCGTTGGTCTCGAAGCAGGGCGGACTGGGCCGCCAGTTCACGTAAACGGGCGATACGCGCCCGTTCGCCCGCGAGATTTGCCTGAACGAGACCGTAAACTGCCAGTGCCGCCATGATGACGGCTGTCACAATTGAAATGACAGTGACATTTCTTCTCTGTCGGTCAGCCGCCTGCCTGCTTTTCAACACAAATTCATATTGCAGGACCGTGGGACGCGGCTCCCTGGACGTGTTTCTGACAAGGTCGGTTTCGGCATCCTGCAATTCCCTGCCGCGTAACAGGAAACTGTTCTCGTGGTTGTTCCTTTCCCACTCCAGCGCCTTAACCTGCAATTGGCGATGCGCCTGGACCCATTCGTAGTCTGTATGGATCGCCGTGGTCAGTTTTTCCAGACTTTGATCGAAGTCATCCTGCTCCCGGAAGAATATCCAGTTCAGCGGACTGAGCTGAGGCGGTGCTTCGCTGACTTTGATGTCTCTTACGACGATGGGGATCAGCCGTTTGCCGTTCTTTGCCGCGCATTCGATTTCCTGCGCGCATACTTTCGACGCGACCGAGTCCGGGCTGATCAGGAAGACGAAAAGATCCGCCTCTTCGATGCCCTTTTCGATCTCCTTCCACCAGTCCACGGTGGGGGGGATGCCTTCCCAGTCGATCCAGAAATCCAGGTCGCGACTCTTGAAGGCTTCCGTCAGCCTGCGCGCCATTTCGATGTCTTTGCGCGAATACGAAATGAACAGGCTAGCCATTTGTATTACCGCACATGACTAAATCTTTCTGCTCAGAGATTGCCATCAATACTCCACCAATAAATACCTTTATTACCAAATTATATTCACGCAACCCCAGGAGTTTACCCGCCGCCTTTGAGGTAGATTCCCGTCGGGTCGAGTTCTTCGCGCAGGATTCGCAGTTCGTTCTCGGTAACGGCTTCTGTCGTTTTGAGTTCGGGCGCAACCTTCAAATCCCAGCCCGTGTTGGCTTTTGCCTCTTCAGCCGTCTTGCCGGGATGCAGTGCGGTCAGGATCATTTCGCCGGATTCGTCCGGTTCCAGGATGCCGATGTCGGTCACGACTGCCAGCATGCCTCCGCCGCGCAGACCCGCCTTTTCGCGGTCGCCGCGCCCGCCGATAAAGCCAGCCGAGGTCATGAACTCCACTTTTTCGGGGAAGCGTCGTTTCTGGTGTGGGGTCATGATGTAACAGCGGTTTGCCCACGCCGCGATCTCCTGAGAACCGCCGGAACCAGGCAGGCGGACTTTGGGATGGTCATACCCGCCGATGACAGTGGCGTTGATGTTGCCGTATTTATCGATCTGCGCGCCGCCCATGAAACCCACGTCCACGTTGCCGCGCTGGAGGTAGTTCGCAAATATGTCGTACATGCTCACCACCGAAAGCGATCCGCTCACGAGCGTGGGGTCACCGATGGATAGCGGCAGACGTTCGGGTTCCGCACCGATCACGCCCGCTTCGTAGATCATCACAAGGTTGGGGGCGTGTGTCCGCTTGGCGAGATTGCACGCCAGGTTGGGCTGGCCGACACCAACGAACACCACGTCGCCATCGCGCAACAGGCGCGCGGCATTGATGATCATCAGTTCGGCGGATGAATATTTGATCTCACTCATATGACCTCTCTTAAAAATGATTGCATGATGTCAAAAACCTTCCTGGGGTGTTCGAGCGGAAACAGATGTGTGGCCTTCTCCAATACCTCGACCCTCGCTTTAGGTTGTTTGAATTTCACAAGTTCCGCCGCATTCTCGAGAAATGTATCTGTCTCCTCGCCGCGCAGGAAGAGGGCTGGCACCCGGAGATATTGGAGGTTGTTCCATATGTCGAAGTCCTGCAGGCTCGTGAAATATATTCTAGATTCCCATTCCGGGGAGTAGACCAGTTCATATCCATTTTCTGTCTTTCGCGTAATTCCCTCGATATAGATCCGCAAATGCTCGTCGCTTAAGTAACGGAATACATCCCTTTCCCTGTAACTGGTAAAGACCGATTCCAGATCGCTGAACGTGCGTCTGCGTTTCTGGGCGCTCTGGATCAATGGATGCGACAATGGATCCTTTGCGCGTTGGACCTTCCATTCAACCAATCGTCGCGGTACATAGAGGACCGGGTCGAGCAAAACCAGCGCGCGGAATTTCTTGGGGTATCGCAAGGCGGTGCGCAAGGTGACGATTGCCCCAACGGAATGTCCCACCCCGATGACAGGGTCAGACGCGCCGTTGGGCGAGGCGCCCAACGGCGATGAAGACAGGAAGACGCGCAAATCCTCCGAAAATGTATGCCAGTCGTCGATCTGATCCGGCTTGGCCTCGCCCCACAATGGGCGGAGCAGCATCCCAAAGACTTGATATTCGGTTTTTAAGAGTTCAAAAAGTGGTCTGTAACAGTCAGGCGGGTACCCATTGGCGTGGAGAAAATGTAAGGGTTGACCTGTGCCGCCAAGATCGAAATGTTTCATCCGTTAATCCGCACTAATATTTACCATAATTGATGGGCACGCTCATTTGTTGGGGTACTTTCAGTCGCTTATGAGTTTCATCCCCAAGCTTCTGCCAATACTCGTCGCGGTCCTTCACGCCGTATACCCATTCATCGATCCAAGCTTTGACCGTATCTGCTGACTCGCTGACCTTGTCCCAGGCGAGATAGAACTCATTGTCGCGGTCGTAATATCCCTGTGCATAGGATGGATGGCACGCAAACGGGACGTGACACACCGCGCTGACCACGATGCCGGGGATCATCGTTCGGTTCGGGTCGGACCTGATGACTGATTCGTCCACAATTTCCTCTGCCGTGACGATGACCTTTTTCGCAGCGAACGCGGCTTCCTTTTGCTCGCCGATGATGCCCCAAAGATGTGAGTTGCCATTTGCATCCGCGCGTTGCACATGGACAATGGCGACATCCGGGTTGAGCGCCGGCACAACGATCACATCCTTGCCGCCGTACGGATCAGGGATGCGCTTGATGTTGGGATTTGCCTTTTCAAGGTCGGTGGCGCCGGTCTGGTTCATGGGGAGGAAGGGCAGGCCTGACGCGCCAGCCTGTAGACGCGTGATCATGCCAAAGTGGGAATACTCGTCCCATTCCAGTCCGCCTTTTTCAATTGCCGAGCGGACAATGCGTAGCGATCCCACCCCGGGGTTACCCATGTACGAGAAGATCACCTTCCTGGCACATCCCGCTGCGACCATCATGTCGTAGATCAGGTCGGGGGTGGCTCGGGCGAGGGTGAGGTTCCTTTTACCCTGGCGGATGATCTCATGTCCTGCCGCGAACGGGATGAGATGAGTAAATCCCGCCGCGTAGACAGTGTCGCCATCGTTCACATATTTTGCAATGGCATCAGAAAGCGATGTGAGTTTGGTCATTTCTTTTTCTCTTCCTTGGGTTTTGGTTTGAACCTTTTCAGAATGCTGAACCGTCCGCTGGATTTGACAGCTTTTTTGTATTGCGCTCGAAAAAGAAAACCCACGATCAGCAGGACAATGCTCCAGCAAAAATAACTGAAGGTAGGCTGCCCGGCAGCTTCAGACATCATAAAAAAGACCAGCAATCCCAACCCGACAAGCAGGAAGAAAGTGCCGACGCGGTAGATAATTTCCTTGGGATTGTAATCTTGCGGTTCGCCCATAATAAGGTGGGTAAACCTGACAGGTCTTGCAGGGATCTGTCAGGTTTTTTTACTGCGGTTTCCTTGCTGAGAATAATATCCTGCGGAACGGATAGAACACCGGACTGTCCGGCATGGCGGCACGCATCTTTTCGCGGATGGATTTGAGGAATTCCTCTTTATACTTACCAAGCCGTTCAAAGTAGGGGACGAGCGCCGTGCCTGAAATCCATTCTACCACCGCGTCCGAGTTCTCCAGCACATGCGGATAGACCTTCTCGAGAACGGTGATCTGCTCCGCACCGCAATTGAACAGGATGCGGGCGTAGTCATCAATGCTCAGTACTGGGGAGTAACGCTGGAATCCCTGCAGGATGAACTTGAACATATCCTCTTCGGCGGTCTCGCGGTAGATCTGGTGCGAGATGTGGTTATGGTTGGATGGGACCTGCACGGCGAGTTGTCCGCCGGGGTTGAGACGGCTGAACAGGTAGGGGATCAGTTCAGCATGATTCTCACTCCATTGCAGGGCGGCATTGCTAAAGATGAGGTCCCAGTCACCTGTCAGCGTGGCCTGGTCTCCTTGTTGGAAGACCAGGTTCGAGGTCGAGAAGGAAGCGGCTTTGTCCAGCATTTGCGGGGAACCATCCAGCCCGGTCACATGGCTGTTTGGGAGTCGATCCGCCAGTTGGCGCGTCAATTCGCCGCTCCCACATCCCAGGTCAATGACCTTGAGATTCGGTCGCACATCCACAAGCGCGAGCAGGTCATAAAACGGGGCAGAACGCTCGGCTTGGAATTTGTGATAGAGGTCCGGGTTCCAGGGCATAACAAAACTCCCTCTCCTTTTAGGAGAGGGGCAGGGGTGAGGTCAGGTGATGGTTATTTGCGCCTGGCGACTTTCTTTACAGCTTTTTTGACTGTTTTCCCCTTTGGGGACGATGTCTTCGCTTTGACAGGCGCAGGCTTGATCAAGGTCTGGATCTGCTCGTGCATGTAAAGCTGGACGTAGTAGTAACCGCCGCCGTTCTTGCCGCTGGCGCCGGAGCCTTTCCAGCCGCCGAAGGGTTGGAAGCCAGGCCACGCGCCGGTCGTTGCGCCCTGCGGGCGGTTGGCATAGGTGACGCCTGCTTCGATGTTGTCGAAGAACCACTTGGTTTCCTTGGCGGAACCGTAGAAGCCCGCGGTGAGACCGTAATTGACGCTGTTGGCGATCTTCATGGCTTCGTCGAGGCTGCCGACCTTGCCGATGGTGGTGATGGGCAGGAACATCTCGTACTGCCACAGGCGATGGTCGAACGGCAGGTCGGTGACGAGGGTGGGCTCGCAGAAGTAGCCTTTGTCGAACATGCCGCCGGTCTTCACATGGCCGCCGGTCAGGAACTTGCCGCCCGCGCCGTTGACCTCTTCGTTGAAGTTCTTGAAGTCGTTGTAGGAGCTGTTGTTGATGACCGGTCCGAGGTAGGTGGCGCGTTCGGTCGGGTCGCCAATGGCGAGTTTTTCGGTCTTTTCCTTGAGTTTGGCGATCAGCGCGTCGTAGACGGGTTCCTCCACGATCACACGGGAGGCGGCGGAGCACTTCTGTCCCTGCAAGCCGAACGCCGAACGGACGATGCCGGTCGAGGCGTCTTCAAGGTTTGCGTTGCGCGAGACGATGGCAGGGTTCTTGCCGCCGAGTTCCAGAACGATCGGGCGGACGTAGTTGCGGTTGGCAAAATCGCGGAACATCTTCATGCCCACGTCGAAGGAGCCGGTGAAGGTCGCGCCGTCCACTTCGGGGCTGTCGACGAGCGCCTGCCCGAGCGAGGAGCCGGGGCCGGTCACGAAGTTGAACACGCCCGGCGGGAAGCCCGCATCGCGCAGGCATTCAGCGTAGAGTCGCACGATCCAGGCGGTATCAGTTGCCGGCTTAAGGATGACCGTATTTCCAGCCACGAGGGCGGCGCCGACGGGGCCTCCGCTCAAAGCGAATGGGAAGTTGAACGGGGAGACGACCAGCCAGACGCCGTAGGGTTTGAGCACGGAGATGTTCGTCGAATCGTAGCCGACCAGCGGGTCCTTGCCCATCGGCTTGATGAAGCCGTTGTTCTCCTCCACCATTTGAGCAGACCAATACATAAGGTCGGCGGTCTCCTGCACGTCGCCGAGCGATTCCATGCGGTTCTTGCCGACCTCCAACGCCATTGCCGCGCCGAGTTCGAAAATGCGCTTCTCGATCAACGCCGAAGCCTTGCGCACCAACTGCACGCGCTTCTGCCAGGGTGTGCGGCTCCAGGCTGGGAATGCCTTGCGGGCGGCGTCGATCGCCATTTTTGCGTGAGAGGCGTTGCCTTTCTGCATCACCGCCAGCACCCAATCGGTGTTCACGGGCGAGCGGTCTTCGAATTTCTCGTCTGCAAAGACATCCTTGCCGTCAATGATCATCCCGTATTCCCTGCCAAGGTTTGCCTTAAGTTTGGCGACAGCCTTGTCGAAACCCTTGTGCAGTTCCTCGGGCGGGTTGAACATCGTAGCGTACGTGAGTTTGAAAGCCATGCTTCCTCCTGGGGTAAATTGATTAATTTTCGGGTAGATTGGTTCAAAAGTCGGACTTATCTGAGTATAGTCCAGGATTTTACAACCGTCAAAGATGGGCATCTGGATGTGGCGTGATGAACATCCGTTAATCTCTGGGTAAGGTTTTTAAGATATAAAAGGTCTTATACCGTAATATAAATGGAGATGATGATAATGAAAAACCGCCTCTTTCCGACCCCTTCGACTGCGCTCAGGACAAGCCTCCTCCTGCTCGCCCTTCTATTGGCTTCGTGCGCCCCTGCGGCAGTGACCGATGCCCCTACCCAGCCTGCCGCACCCGTGCCGCGGTGGAGCCGAGTGCAACGCCCATTCCTCAGAGGTGAAGCGCCTGCGGTGGAACCAACCTCCGAGGCCGCCGCTCCGGCACCGCTTCCTGTTGCCACCTCGCGCGGCCCCGACCTGCACGCAACCGACCCAGGCACGGTCAACCTCGCTTCAGGGCAGTTGCAGTTCGTGGAATTCTTCCGATTCACCTGAGGTACCTGCCGTTCCATGGCGCCCATGGTTCATGGGCTTGAAGCAAAGTATTTCGGCAGGATCAATTTTGTTTATCTCGACGCAGACGACAGAAACACACAGCCATTCCAGCAGCAACTTGGTTTCTTCTACCAACCTGAGGTCTACTTGTTGGATGGGGAGGGGAATATCTTGAAAAAGTGGGTGGGCTTTACATCGGAACAGGAATTCGAAGAGGAATTTGCAAAATATTTGCAGTGAACTTAAAAAGTGACGGTCACCCGAACGTGACCGTCACTTTTTATATGGAGTTTTTTACAATTTCCTCGTCTGAAAACCCCTTCTTTTTCCGCCATTCGACACAAAGTTTGCCAACGTATTCTGCTGAGAGGTAATAATCCCTGGTCTTACGCAGTGTGCGGGTATGCAAGACATAAGGTCCGATCCGCCGCCAGATCTTGGCGATGGGCGCACTGATCCAGTCCAGCGAGTCGTTTTCGACCTCCCAGTAGTGGCTGGCGACAAACCCGATGTAGTCGAAGCAGTTCAAGGTCAGTTTGACCGCTTTTTGTCCCTCGGGCAGGCCTGCCGTGCGCTTTCGTCCCGCCTGATGTGATCTTCTTATGCGTCTTTTCGTACCAGGCGGCAATATCCTCGTCGTCTTTTTTGATGGAGATGTTCGATAATATCCATCTACGGGCGGCTTCCTGTTCGGGGTCGGTCAGTTTATCGAAGATCGCCTTGTAAATATCATAGGATAGTTTGGCTTTTTCGCGGTCTTCGACAAGTTTTTCATGTTGTTTTGTGTTCTCGGTATTGATGTATTCTGTGACTGCAAAAATGAGACCTCCAGCAAGGAGGGATAGGGATAACACGCTTGCAAATCCCTCGAGCATGTTCCAGTCCGTCACCCCGGAAATATTGACCGAAAATACGGGAAACGCCCATAAAACAATGCTGAAATAGACACCAAACCCAAAAACGATGGAAGCCAGAACGATAATAAACAATTTACGGATGGTGTTTCGATTGTCATTGTTTGGTTGATTATTTCTCATCGGTTACCTCTGCAGATTGGTCCCAACCCCTCTCCAAAATCCTTCACGGACATGATCTTCGGCTCGCGCGCCTTCCTGAGTATATCAAAATGACAGTCACCTTTGCGCGCCGCCGCCGAAGCGGAATGGAACAAAGGTGGCTGTCACCTCGCTTTTCTCCTGTCCAAATTTACGGACAGTGACTTCTCCAAAGCCCATTCATCCCCCGATCAGACTCTGCCTGAAAAAACACTAACCGGTCAGGTCTTCCAGGCCGGCGTCCGAGGCATTTCTCATCACAAATTCGATGCCACTTTCCATGGTAGCCTTGGTGGAATACATTTCGCTTTGCCCGATGACCTGGGTATTGGCGGCTTTGAGCACAAAATACGGTTGCCCGTTGCCGGCAGTGCGACGCTCGAAGTTCGCGTCCTTGCCTGCATTCTTGCGTACGGACTCAATGCCGTTCATTGCACTGCGCTTGTCGGAATAAGGCTCGCTGGTCAGAATAACCTGCCCATTTGACGCCTTGAGGTTGAAGACAAAGTTCCCTTTATCAGTCTTTCTAAGTACGAATTTACCGGCCATGTTGGACTCCTTTTGGGTGAATTATGAGCAAAAACCTGCCTATTGCATATCCCATTATAGGCAGGATGTCCGGGATTGCAAGGCTTCTTGTTTTTTAGGTGCTACTACCGGTTTTGCGTGAATGCCTGAAGCAGGGCATTCGCAACCACCTGACCGGATTGCTGGCGATGCGGTTTCTGTCCCAACGGTCCGGCCGCGATCAGGGCGCTGAGTCCTGCCTGCAGAGTGCTCTGTCCCTGTTGTTTGGCATTCATGAAAGCCATTCCCGCGTTGAGCAGGTCGCCCATATCGAGGCCGTCCTGTCCCTGGTTTCCCTGTCCCTGTGCCGGTTGTCCGCCGCCAAGCAACGCTCCGAGCAGGTCGCCACCGCTCTGTCCCTGGTTTCCCTGTGCTGATTGTCCGCCGCCAAACAATGTGCCGAGCAGGTCGCCGCCTTGGGATGTGTTTCCACCACCGCCGAGGAGCGCGTCCAGGGGATTACTACTTGGTTGTTGTGGCTGTCCGCCTCCCAGCAGGGACTGGATTAACGTCATGGCATTGTCCTGCGTAACAGCAGGCTGTCCCTGGAATTGCTGCGCGGCTTGGGCAAGTCCCTGCGAATAGGCATGTGCCGATCCGCTGGTGCCGTTCTGCGCCAGATACTGGCTGGCCTGGCTGAATTGTTGTGATGGAGAGGCGTTACTGTTATTTGCCATGACCTGTGAGATCATGTTGAAAACCTGAACCATGTTGTCGCCATGGTTGTGATTCTCTGTATCCGAATCGTTGAGGGTGTTCTGGTTTGCGCTTAACGCCTGGGTGGCAACATTGAAAAGTGATGCCAGATTCACGCCTCGCGTTTGTGGTTCTGGATTTTTGGACATTTCATATCCTTTCTTGAGATGATGCTTGAAAGTATATCATTGCTCGAACTGCTGGAATGATCTCATTTGCATGCAAAAAACATGCTACCCACTCAGCGGTAAAATCCTGTAGCACAGAGAATCACCGTGCGGTCCCATCGGTTCGTCATAGACAAACATCGCCAGTTCCCTGGCGGTGTAGAACAGGTTGACTTTGGAGTGTTGGATGTCACCCTGGTACTTCCGGCAGATATCCATGAGTTGCCCGCACATCATGACAGTCATATGGAAGCGGTAGGCCTCCCCGTCGAAGTCAGCCGGAGTATCTCCAAAGCGCAGGTCCAGGTCATGGTTGATGCGGTTGTGGAGTCCCCGCAATAGTTCGGTTTCTTCAACGTCTATCCAAAGGATGCCGTATTCCATGCCGTCATATTGGATGGGCACAGCCTGAAGCTCGGTCAGGGTTATGTCGAAGGGCGGGATGGAACCAGCCAGCTCGTCCATATACTTTTCGAGGGCAGGGAGGTTTGAAACATTGAAAGGTTGTTTGAGCGAAACGTGAGGCGGCAGGATGGCGTGGCGCGTCCCTGTGCGGTATTTTTGGTGGATCTCCCACGAAAGTTTCCGAACCAGGTTGTGAACTTCTGGATTTGCCAGCAGGACAAAAGTCGCTTTCATGACTGCCTCCCGGTCATTGACTTGCGCCTTTTCAGTATAGCACGGCTGTCAGGTCATTTCGTTGCTCAGTTCATTTTGAGAAAGAAACTCAAACCGAGTTTCTGTGTTCCAGTGTGTGTGAATGTCTTTCTTGACATTCCGAATCATTGAATTGATAATTGCGACCGATGACCCATCTCCCCTTGTAATTGAAAACCTATCCTTTCGTTACCGTGACCGCCAGGAGACGGCGATCCGTGATATTTCGTTTGAAGCCAAAGCCCGGGGAAGTGCTGCTCATTGCGGGTGCCAGCGGGTGCGGGAAAACCACGCTCATCCGCTGTATCAATGGATTGATGCCACGTTCATATAAAGGGGAAATGACCGGCGTGTGCAGGTATTTGGCGAAAAACTACAACCCTGGAAACTCTCGCAGATCTCACAAAAGATCGGAACGGTCCTGCAGGACCCGGAGCGCCAGATCCTTGGCACGAAGGTGTTGAATGAAGTTGCTTTTGGACTGGAAAACCTGAGTGTCCCGCGTGAGGAAATCCTTCAGCGCGCGGATGAAGCGCTTAGGTTTCTGAAGATCTTTCACCTGCGCGAGCGGGAGACGTTCACGCTCTCCGGCGGCGAAAAACAAAAGGTGGCCTTGGCGGGAGTGCTTGCCATGCGCCCTTCGATTCTGTTGCTTGATGAACCGCTGGCGAGCCTTGACCCCGCCTCCGCGCAGGATGCGCTGGATACCGCCCGTTTTCTTGCAGACCAGGGCATGACCATTCTGATGGTGGAGCACCGCGTCGAGGATGTTTTGCGAATCAAACCTGAGCGTGTGATGTTCATGAGCGGGGGCGAGATCCGTTACCTTGGAAGTCTTTCGGGGTTATCAAAAGCAGTGAACTACCGCGAAGTAAAACTCTCGGCAGAAGATATCGTCGAACGCGCGAAGCAGGACCCGCCTCCAGCGGAGATAAAAATCCTGCCTGGCGTGGCAGGCAAAGGGACGGATGAGGCGGCATTGGTCAAGTTTGAGGATGTGGCATTTGGGTATGAGTCTGATGTCGAAGTCCTGCATGGACTCAATCTTGAGATCAAGCGTGGTGATGTGATCGCAGTGTTGGGTCCGAATGGCGCGGGCAAGACGACGTTCGTCAAGCATGCCATTGGTTTGCTCAAACCGAAATCGGGGCGTGTGCTGGTGAACGGGCGCGATACGAAACAGGCAAGTGTTGCGCAGATCGCAAGCACGTTGGGTTATGTGTTCCAAAGCCCGAGCCATATGTTGTTTGCGCCGACCGTGCATGAGGAGTTGTCGTTCGGACCGAAGAACTTAAAGCATCCGAAGGAACAGATCGAACAGGAGGTGAAAGAGGCTTTACGAATTGTTAACCTTTCTGATAAAGAGCAAGACCCGCCGCTGGCACTTTCGTTTGGCCAGCAGAAGCGCGTGAGCATTGCGGCGATTCTTGCGATGCAGTCCCGCATCCTTGTGATGGACGAGCCAACCGCCGGGCAGGACTATCAGAATTACATGAGCTTCATGGATTCGATCCTGGGAACTTCCTTCGTTCGAAGCGATCCTGTTCATCACGCACGATGTTGACCTGGCAGTCATTTATGCGAACCGTGTGTTGATTGTGAACGATGGGAAACTGGTCGCCGATGGGAAGCCGCAGGATGTGCTCCGCGACTTCGACCGACTCAAAGCCAACCGCCTCGTCCCGACCTCGTTGCTGGCTCTCAACCTCAAGCGACTCAGTACCACCGGCCGGTTCATGAAGGCTGAAGCGTTGGCGCATATCTAATTTCTAACGAGGAGAAGAATGATGAACAAGATTGTAAACCAATGTTGCATTTTCGCTTGGCGTATGTTTTGTTTCTGTTTGCACGTGGTGATGTTTGCTTGCGCTGTTGGCGAAATCATGTTCTTACTGCGCGAGGAAGCGCAGGAGGGCGCCTCTTCAATTTCTCGGTTGACCAAGCGACCGTTGTCTTGCGGTTCGTGTTTGTGGTGATTGGTCTATTGATCGCCTTTGCTGTTTACTACGCCACCAAAGAAAATGCTGCCTGGGAAGTAGGAACCCGCCAGGTGGTGTGGATGGCGATCGGCGCCGCACTGTATGCGGTGTTTTCGTGGCTGTTCAACGGCACGGTATTCGTTGTGCCGTCCGCCAGCCAGGTGGCACTGCGGCCTGCCATTGCGATCCCCATGTTCTTCGGCTATGCCTTTGGACCCGTGGTTGGTTTCTTCACCGGCGCGGTCGGAAACATGTTCGGCGACGCCCTGACCGGCTTTGGTCTCTCTCCGCAATGGAGCATTGGCAACGGGTTGATCGGTTTCATTGCCGGTTGTGGATGCTCTTCAAGGACCGCAAGCAGAGCATGAACACTGTGATGTATGTCGGCGGAGCATTGGTTGCTCTTACGGCCATACTTTATTTCCTAAACCGCAACATGCCGAACATGCTTTTCTTTGACGTGGAAAATGGCATCTTCGGTGATGCGACTATTTCGGTGTTTGCGGGCTTATCCATTGTGATCGGCTTCATCCTTGTGCTGGCAGTGCGGTTTGGATTTGCATCCAATGAGAATGTTGCCACAGCGGTGATGTGGGGTATGCTGGGTAACATCCTTGGGTTGCTCTTCGCCGCTATCGCCGACATTTGGATCAATGGCTTTTCATTGGCGGCAACCATTGTCGGTCAGTTCCTGCCCGCGGCTGGACCGAACCTGATCTTTGCCGCGATCTTAGTGCCTTTGCTGGTCGGCGCGTACGCCTCCGTGCAGAGACAGTCTGGTCGTTGAAAATAGTTGATGGTAACGGTTGGTAGTTGGCGGATATGCGTCAACTACCAACCACTGATTGCTGAAAGCTGGTTGCTCAATGCTAGTTGCCTGGAAATACCGCGAACGTAAATCCATCATCCAATCCTTCGACCCGCGCGCCTGGCTGACCTTTTTTGGCTGTTATTTCGTTTCCACACTCGCGTTCTGGGATGTTCGTTACCTGTTGTTCTTTTTTGCCATTGCCATGTTCACGTTGTTCAATTCAGGGGTGACGTGGAAGGAGATGCGCCGCGCCTTCCTGTTCATCATCGCGTTTGTGTTCTTCTTTGCCATCCTTACCTTTCTAACGGGTCGCGGGGGAACGGAGCTTTATGAAGAGGAACATCTTATCCGCGAGTTCAGGGCTTCTTTTTCAATTTTTGGCTGGACACCAACGCTGAAGATCACAGTAGAGCGTGCCTTTTTCGCCATCAGCCAATTGGTGCGCGTGAGCAGTATAGCCATCATGACGATCCTGATCCCCTATTCGCTCAACCCTGCTTTATACGGCATCACCTTCAAGGGACTGGGCCTCAACGATAAATTCGCCTACGCCATGGACCTGACCATGCGCTTCATCCCAACCTTTGCCCGCGACTTCCAACTGACCGTGGATGCCCAGCGGGCACGCGGTTACGAACTCGAAAAACTCAGCGGCGGACTCGTGGAACAAGTCCGCAAGATGGGACCGATCTTTGTGCCGGTTGTCATCCATGCGATTATTGGGAGCGAAGACATCATCGATGCCATGGATTTGCGCGCCTTTGGTGTCGGTCCGCGCACGTGGATCGATGTGCTTGAGCGAAAAACACACGATCGAATATTGATTGGGTTTGGTGTAGCGATACTGGCTATATCTTTGACCCCTGAGTCTCATGGGATTTGGAACCTTCTGGGTACCCGAGACCCTGATCAAACTGGCAGGCGGTTAAATCAAAAACGACGCTTGCTTGCGTCGCTTTTTTGATCTCAATTGAAAACCTTATGAGTGGTGGTGTCCGATGAAATATTCTCCCGCTTCGATTCTGACTTTCAAATGGTTTTCCTGCGGCGGGAAGGTGCAGGTCGCGTAATCGGTGAAGGCGCAGGGCGGATTGTAAGCTTTGTTGAAATCAACGAACACTTTCCCATTTTCGTATGCATCGGTGTAATGATATCGTCCGGAAGGATACGTCGTGTCCCCATTGGTTGGATCCATGAACTGGATATAAAGGCGGTGATCGGGCAGTTCGCTGACGATCAGTTCGTGTTTCTGCCTGTCCAACTCGAAGGTAACGTAGCCTTCCATGCGCTCGTCATGGATGGCGCCAAGGATATCGGGCATCTTGACGATGCGGGGTATATCGTAGCGGATATAGGTCGCAGGGACGCGCAATGCCTCATTTACAGGATACCATTCGCGGGTCGGGAAGGAACGACGCTGCTCCCTTGTGTTATCCCACAGGCGGATGCCGACTCCTTTCGAGCGGCGCACGACCACCATGCGCATGTCGTTGAATGTGATAAAACTTGGCACATCCTCCTGATCTGCATCCAGCAGGGCGGATTTGGTCACCGTACCGTTGACCTCCACCGGCAGGTCGGCCTCAACGCTCAATGTTACGTTGTTGCCGTCGAATTCGAATGTGCCGAGTCGTTTCGGCGCACGTCCGGGGAGCAGAATGTCGCAATCAGGGCCGGAGCCAATAATATTCTCGCCCTTGCGAAGCCAGAACAAACCTGCCAGCGCCAGCCAGCTGTTTTCACGACGCAGGTTGGTATCCACCTCCTGCCGCCATTTCAGTATGTTGTTCACATATTCTTCGTTTGTCATGGTCTGCATTATACCGTCCGTGACCAGCGCCCCAATTTACAGTTTTGTAATAAATTAGTTGCGGTTTCATTATCCGCGATACATCTCCCCAGCCTCCACGCGGAACCGAAGATTGTTTTGCGGCGGCGCAAAGATGCAGGTCGCATACTCCGTGAACGCGCAGGGTGGGTTGTATGCAAAATTGAAGTCGAGAGCGACCCTGCCATTTTTGACCGGTTCCGTGTAACAGTACCGGCTGGGCGGGTAGGTTTCCCTGTTGCTTGTCAGGTCGCGAAATTTGACGAAGAGTTGTTTGTCTTTTGTTTCGCTTACATCGAGTTTGTAAGTTTCGTTCTCGAACCGGAACGCGACATATCCGTCAATTCTGGCTTCGACCATATCACCGAACGCGTCGGGATGTTCCATGACCTGCGGTTTTTTATAACGCGTATACCGCGCAGGGATGCGAAAATGCTTGTTGACCGGGAACCATTTCAAATGTTGGAGCGAGAAGCGTTCATTCCGTTCATTGTCCCAAATACGGATGGCAAACCTGCCCGCGTGTTCGTGGACGACCATCCGCAGGGTCTCCTTCCATGTGACGAAACTGGGCTTCGCCTCCATACTGGACTTTAGAACTGCCTTCTGCGCCAGACGGCCATTGACCTTCACCTGCACCCCTTCCGCCGCCGTCAAGCGGACAGTTTTGCCTTTGAGTTCCACAACTCCGATGAACGTTGGCGCGCGCTCAGGCAGGACGACCTCACACATGGGGTTGGAGCCAACCAGGTTCCTGCCCTCATTCAGCCAGTACAAACCCGCCAGTGCCAGCCAGCCATTCTCACGAACGAGTGAGTCATACCTCCCTGCCCGCCACGCAAGGACTTTTTCTTCGTATTCACGGTCTTTTTTGGTTGTCATCGGGAATGATTATACTTGTTTTGAAGACCTCCGAGTTCTTTAAGAACTCGGAGGTCTTATCGGTTACTCTTCCAGTGTGCTGACATCGCCTTCGGGCAATCCCTGTGCTCTTGCCTTCAATACGCGGCGCATGATCTTGCCGGAGCGTGTTTTTGGCAGTTTATCGAGGAATTTCACATCTTCAGGCCTGGCAATCGCTCCCATGTGGGTGGCAACGTGCTGGCGGAGCTCTTCGGCCAGTTCAGGGGAGGGGGTGAACCCGGTGCGCAGAAGCACAAAAGTGTGGATGCCCTGTCCCTTGACCTCGTGCGGCAGACCGATGGCCGCCGCTTCCGCCACTGCGGGATGGCTGACCAGTGCCGATTCAACCTCAGCCGTCCCGAGCCTGTGACCACTGACCTTAATGACATCGTCCACGCGGCCGATGATCCAGTAGTAGCCGTCCTTGTCGCGTTTGGCGGAGTCGCCGGTGGTGTATTTGCCTGGGTTCCTGGACCAGTATTGGGTCACGTAGCGATCCGGGTCCCCGTAGATGGTCCGCAGCATGGAGGGCCACGGGTTCTTCAGTACGAGATATCCCTCGGTATTATCCGGGACGGGATTCCCGTGTTCGTCCACGATCTCGGCCTCCTGCCCAAAGAACGGACGCGTGCCCGAGCCGGGTTTGAGCGGAACGGTGGGAGTCGGTGTGATCATGAACATGCCGGTTTCGGTCTGCCACCAGGTATCCATGATGGGACAGCGCTCCTTGCCGATGACGCGGTGGTACCACTTCCAGGCCTCGGGGTTGATCGGCTCGCCAACGGAACCCAGCAAGCGGAGCGAGGAAAGATCGTGCTTGTTCGGCCAGGCTTCGCCGAAGCGCATGAGGCCGCGGATGGCGGTGGGGGCGGTGTACAGGACGGTGATCCCATATCTTTCTACACACTGCCACCAGCGGTTCGGGTAGGGGTAGGTCGGTCCACCTTCGAACATGAAGGAGGTCGCACCGAGGATCATGGGACCGTAGACGATGTAGGAATGTCCGGTTACCCAGCCTGGGTCCGCCGCGCACCACCAGCGGTCATCGTCTTTGAGGTCGAAGACGTACTTGAGGGTCGTATACGTGCCGACCATGTAACCGCCGTGCGTATGCAGGATGGCTTTGGGTTTGCCGGTCGAGCCGGAGGTGTACAGGATGTAGAGCGGATCTTCCGCATCCATCACCTCGGTGGGACATTTGCCGTTGGCGATGGGGAGCGCGCACAGGTCGTGGTACCAGTGATCGCGTCCTGCTTCCATTGGGACGTCCTCTCCGACTCGTTTGACCACGATCACATTCTCCACGGACGGACAACGCTTGAGCGCTTCGTCCACGGTCTTCTTGAGCTCAACAACCTTGCCGTTGTTGAAGCTCTTGTCCATCGTAATGACAAGCTTCGACTGGCTGTCTTCGATGCGTCCCTGCAAGGCGTCCACGGAGAAGCCGCCGAACACCACCGAATGGATGGCTCCGATCTTGGCACACGCCAGCATGGCAAAGACGATCTCGGGGATGCGCCCCATGTAAATGGTCACGCGTTCGCCTTTGACCACACCCATGGCTTTGATGATGTTTGCCATGCGGCTGACCTCGCGGTTCATGGCGAAATATGAAAAAGTGCGGTGATCCTTGCCATCCTCGCTTTCCCAGATCAACGCCAGTTTGTTCTTGCGGTAGGTCTTGAGGTGGCGGTCGATGGCGTTGTGGACGATGTTCGTCTTGGCGCCGACGAACCACTTGAAGAAGGGCTTGTTCGAGTCGTCCAGCACCTGGTCCCATTTTTTGAACCATTCCAATTCCTCCGCCTCCGCCGCCCAGAACGCCTGCGGATCCCTCAAGGCTTTCTCCGCCATCGCATCCCAATCCTGGACGTATGCCTGCGCCACGACCTGCTCGGATGGATAATAGACCTCCCCTTCCATTTCCTTTTGTGTTTTTGCCATCATGATCGCTCTCCTCTGAGTTGGATTTTGATTGAATTTTCAAGAATTGGCCGTCAAAAATTCCCATGCCAGCGCGTGGGCGCACAGGATCAAGCCGCAAAGCAGGAGACCTTCCAGTTGAAGCGGCTGTAACCCCAAATATCCCGCGAGACCGGAAAAAACCGCGAAGAACAGGACGAGCCCGTACAGAACCGGGACAATCCAACTATTCCTGCTGAAGGCGCCGGTTGGGTTTGTTTCGCGTGTCAACCCGATCAGTCTGCTGGAAAAGACCAGCCCTGCCAGCGCTGCAATGACAAATACCCCCCGCCAGATCAACGAACTATCCACGCCGATCTGCGCGGCAAGGCTCATCACGCCGGGAATCAAAAACGAAGCGTAAACGCCTCCTGCCATGCGTTTTTTTGCTTCGCCTTTAAACCACTCCGGCTTGTCCTTCACCACCGACCACCACAGACCGACCAATGCAAAACAGGTCGCAGATGTGACTGCATAGAAGGTGCTGATGTCCATGCTCCTCGAATTCTCCTTTGGCAAACTGTCGCTATTTTATCAGTTTTATGCGAAAACACCCGTTTTGAGATTTCGATACATTTTCATACTGGAATTGTCCAGTTTGTGGGAAAAGGTACTTGTCCTCGCTGTGTGGTAGCAGTAGAATGAAACTGCGCATCGAAGTACACGCGAGAGAATGGAGAATACTATGAAGAAATGGATTGTCCGGCTGTTAATCGCCGCAGTGGTTGTTTTTGCCTTGATCCAGTTGATCCCCTTTGGACATGATCATACCAACCCTCCGACCGTTTCTGAACCGAACTGGTCGAGCACGCAAGCGAGAGCGCTTGCGAAGGAGCACTGTTTCCAATGTCACAGCAATGAAACGGAATGGCCCTGGTATAGCAACATCGCACCGGGCTCATGGTTGATCGCCATGGATGTGATCGAAGGTCGCAGAGACATTCAATTTCTCAGACTGGAACAACAATCCAGGTGAAATTGACGAAATGGCTGAAGTGATCCAAAGCGGTGAGATGCCGCCGATCCAATATTGGGTCTTTCACCCGAACTCGCGCATGAATGATCAACAAAAACAGGAACTCATTCAGGCGTTGGAGAGTTCCGTTAAGTAAACGATTAAGGGGGCTCACTGTTAAAGTAGCAGGTCAAGCACGCTCCTGTCCCGTATGAGATAGGAGCGAACGCTTGCTACTCGATCCAATCCAAAAACTTGTGCCATGCCCCCGCGAACGGCAGGAACCATGGAAAGCCATTATACAGTCCCAATGGTGCGCCGGGGAATTTGAACTGCGCGAACGGATGCTCCTCGATGGTGTCCTTGATCATCGCCTCAGCAACCGTCCTGCCCAGGTAGGTTCCCATCGCCACGCCATGCCCGGCATAGCCCAGTGAGTAAAAAATACCGTCTTCCCTGCCGACGTGCGTCATCATATCGAAGGCGAAATCCAGCGTGCCGCCCCAGACGTACTCCACCTTTACGTTCTTCAACTGCGGATAGACCTGCACCATCTCGCGTCCCAGGATCTCCGCGCTTCGTTTGATCGTATTTTCCGTTTCAGGGAAGAACGCCGCCCGCCCGCCGAAGATCATGCGGTTATCCCACAGTCTGAAATAATTCAGGTAATGTTTGAAGTCAAAGATCATGCGGTTCTTTGGGCTGAGTTCGCGCGCCAATTTCTCCGGGAGCCGTTCGGTCGCGATGATGAACGAACCAATGGGGATGACCTTCCGTTGCAGTTTCCTGGCGACACTCCCCGTATAACCGGCGGTTGCCACCAAAACGGATTCCGCGCTTACAGAGCCTCTTTCAGTTTCAAGGAGAAAACGCTTCCCTCTCATGCTGAGCGGAGACGAAGCGCGCCCGATCCTGCGTACCCGCGCCCTTGAGTGGATCTCGCCCCGGCCTTTTCTGCCGCGTGTGCAAGACCTGCCACATACTGCGCCGGGTTCAACCCGCCGCTGACCTCGTCTACGAGCCCGCCGTGATACGCAACCGAGCCGATCTCATCCTGCAACGCGCGCGGCGGGACAAGACTCACCTCGTGGTTGAACTCCCTTGCCATGAATTCGACTTCCCCTTTGAGCGCGTCATAATGCTGGGGTTTGTTCGCCACCAGCAAATGACCGCTACGGGCAAAGCCGCAGTCGATGTTTTCCTCCTGGACGATCTGCTCCACAAGACTGACCGAATCCAGCGAACACTGGAAGAGTTGTTTTGCCAAACCCCGCCCGTATCTCTTGATGACCGTCTGCATGGGGAGTTTGAGACCGGTCAATGCCATGCCGCCGTTGCGTGAACTCGCCCCCCAGCCGATGCTTTCCGCTTCGAGCACCGCCACATTGACTCCCTGCTTTGCCAGTGTGTACGCCGCGCTCAAGCCCGTGTACCCCGCGCCGATGACCGCCACATCCACTTTTTCGGGGAAGGGCGTGATCGTGTTCGTGTCCGCGGGGAGCTGGGCGGTGGTCAGCCAGTAGTTGTGTTGGTTCATGTGTATCCTGTGGAATCATGGAGCTTGCTCCATGATCGCCGCCAGCAAGCTGGAGTCCAAAGTTATGCCAGGATCGTTTCCCAGTCCATTTCCTGCACGGTTTTGTGCAGGCGGTGGTCGTCTTCGACAATGTGATAGGTCAGATCCGTGAAGAGGTTTTGTGCGATCTCGCGGACCGGTTCGAGCGGGACGACCGTATCCAGCGTCCCGTGGATGATGATCGTTGGAGCAGAAACAGGTTCAAGGTCCAGAAAGGAGCCGAAAGGGTGGCGCAGGAGGGCAGGGGCAAGCAGGACGAGTTTCCGCACTCGAGTCGGATGTCCGCAGGTGTAGACGGTCCCCATCAGCCCGCCAAATGACGAGCCGATGATGGTCCAGTCCTCTTTGGCGGCGAGGATCGGCTCGAGTTGGGTCATCCGTTCTTCGAAGGAACCTTTGAAGTCGGGGGTGAGCATGCCGGGGAACCATTCACGGAACTGGCGCGCTTTGCCGCTGTTGCTGTCGCTTTCGAGCCCGTGGAGGTAGATGAGGCGGCTTGTGTCCATGCCTTATCTGTCCGAGTGTTTTTGCATCTGATAAAAGGTGACTTGTGCCAATGCACCAATGACGAAAACACCGGCGCTGGCGAGCGTGCGGGCTGTGCCGGAGAGCGGCAGCACTCCATAAATCAGGTAGGTGCCGATCAGGCTGGATACAACGATCAACGCCCACTCGCCCAGGAGACCGATGATCACCGCCCCAAGCACGCTCCCGACAAAGAAGGGCAGGATGGGAATTGTGGACCCTCCCGGCGAATAGATCTCGTTGAAGACGAATCCGCCCACCAAAAAACCGCAAACATAATAGCCTGTGTTTTTGTCAATGAGCGTGAACGCTGCACCCAGAATCGCAAGCACCGCCAGTAAAGCGAGGTCCGCCCAGGCTGGCCAGGAAGGGGGGAGCAGATGGGTCAAACGGGTTCCGATGAACACCGCCATGACCGCAGAGAAGAGAAAACTGAGTTCACGCCCCAAAAACAGGATCACTACCCCGGCAATCCCTCTAATTGCAATAATATTCATGGCTCTCTCCTTTCTTATTTTTTGCGGCTGCGCAGGATCTCGCGCAGGCTTGCCTGTAATTCCTGCGGCAGTTCGGGGGACATGCGTCTTAGGGATACCGCAGGGAGCGGGCTTTTTGTCACCTTCACGATCTGCCCCAGGAAGAAAACTGTTTCGTCGGGGGATGCCTTGTATAAGGCTGTGATGAGTTCCCGCAGGTCGAATTGTAACGCGGCAGGCGATGCTTTGATGATGGGGTCAACGATATCGAAGATGGGGGGCAGGTTGTCGAAATCAGGTGTATTGATGAGCGGAACAAGCGCCTGGATGCCGTTCGACCACATGCGCTGGCGGGCAGGGTGCATCCATTCCTTGACGAGGACGAGGAACAGGTCGGGGGTTTCGTTGCGCAGGCGGGTGAGACTGGTGGTGAGCAATGCGGCGCGGACGGACGGGTCACGGACGGCTTGCGTCCACGCGGTGAGGCGGGCGAGGAGACGTTCCTCCTGCGGCGGGATGCGTCCGAGCAGGAAGGCGGCGAGCAGGCGGGTTTCGAGCCAGCCTTCGTCCCAGAGGGCATCGGCGAGTTCGAGTGCCTGGATGGGTCTTTGCTCTGCAACCGGACCCAACTCCGTTTCGATCTGCCGCAGGACGACAGGCGGCGTCCGATACGTGGGGAGCACGGACGACGGCGCCACGCCCTGACTGCGCAGCGTGCGATTGACGTAATAATCCAGTATCTCGCGGTGTTCGCGCAGGAAGTCCGCTGGCTGGTCGAAGAGGTCAGCCAGTCTGGCAGTCTGTTTTTTGAGGCGGGCGAGGTCTATGGCGGGCATGGTCAGTAATCAGTTTGCAGTGACCAGTAATCAGTACTGTTGCACTGATTACTGGTCACCGATTACTGCGTTTAGTACGCTCTTGCGAAATACACTTTACGTTTTGCAGGCTTGCCGCAGACGATACACGTGCCTTCCTGTTCGGGCTGGTTCAAGGGGATGTTACGCGTGGTGGCTTTCGTGTCTTCCTTCACCTTGGTTTCACATTCGGTTGATTCGCACCAGTAGGCGAACGCCCAACCATCTGCAACGATTCTCTTGAGGTCTTCGTAGTCTTTGGGTTCGTGGATGTTGGCGTCTCGGTATTCAGTGGCGCGCTTAAGGAGTGAAGCCTGTATTTCGGCGAGGAGCCCGTTCACGGTCGCAGTAAGACCCGTTTGTGGGACGAAGGATCTGCCTTCCTTGCCGGGTTTGTCACGACGGGCGAGCACGACGGATCCCTTTTCCACATCCTTGGGACCGATCTCCACGCGGAGGGGGACACCTCGCATCTCCCAGTCGTTGAACTTGAATCCACTGCTGACGTTGTCGCGGTCATCCATTTTGACGCGGATCCCGGCGGCTTTGAGTTCCAAGAAGACGCGGTCGGCAACCTCCATCACTTTTGCCTTTTCCTCCTCCTTCCTGAAGATGGGAACGATGACCGCCTGGATGGGCGCGAGGCGGGGAGGCAGGACCAATCCCTGATCGTCGCCGTGCACCATGATCATCGCACCGATGATGCGGGAGGAGATTGCCCAGGAGGTGGTCTCGCAGTATTGCAGGGTGTTCTCCTTGTTCAGGAACTGGATTTCGAACGCTTTGGCGAAGTTCGTCCCGAAGTAATGGGACGTGCCAGATTGTAGTGCTCTTTTATCCCACATCATGGCTTCGATGGAAGTGGTGATCTGCGCACCGGGGAAGCGTTCCGATTCGCTTTTGGGTCCCTTGAAAACGGGGATCGCCGCCTCCTCGAGACAGAAGCGTTCGTAAATATCGAGGATGCGGTACATTTCCTCGACGGCTTCCTCCGCGCTGGCGTGCGCGGTGTGACCTTCGTGCCAATAGAACTCCGCGGTGCGCAGGAAGAGTTTCGTGCGGATCTCCCAGCGCAGAACCGAACCCCATTGCACGATCAGTATGGGCAGGTCGCGCCACGATTTGACCCATTTGGCATACATGTGACCGATGATGGTTTCTGAGGTGGGGCGGACGACCAGTTTCTCTTCCAGTTCCTCGCCTCCGCCGTGGGTGACGACCGCCAGTTGGGGCGAAAAACCTTCCACGTGTTCCTTTTCCTTTTCAAAGAACGAAAGGGGGATCAGGGTGGGGAACGCCGCGTTGACGTGGCCGGTCTTCTTGAACTCGGCATCCAGCCAGGATGTGATGTTTTCCCAAAGCGCCCAGCCATAGGGTTTGACGACCATGCATCCGCGCACTGGCGCGTAATCGGCAAGGTCCGCCTTTAATACAAGCTGGTTGTACCATTCTGCAAAATCTTCTGCACGGGTGGGTAGTTTTTCTTCAGCCATTTTTCCTCTTCATTTTGTTTCGTCATTGCGAGGGCGGTGATCTTCAGCCCGAAGCAATCTCCGTCATGGTGTTGGGGATTGCTTCGTCGCTCCGCTCCTCCTCGCCAGGACGGAATTTATTCCAACAATCTCCACAGCAGTTTTTACATCCTCCGCAAAGAGCAACAACTCGCGTTGGTTCACGGGCATGTAGGTATGAAATTCGTTGAAGAACTGATCGAACGTGGACTGCCAGCCGTGCCCGACCAGTATCAACGGGCTCCGGTGACGGGACTCCACGATCATGAGATTCCACGTCAGGGAGATCTCTGTCAATGTGCCGGGACCACCGGGCAGGGCGATTGCCGCGTCACATTCCTCGACCAAAACCTGCAACCGTTCGATCAACGTTTTCTTCCGCCGTTCCTCTTTTACCCACGCGTTTGGCTTGACGGGTCTCCACGCTTCGATGTCCTCGCATGTCACGCCGATGACATGTCCGCCGGCTTCATACGCGCCGCGCGAGACAGCTTCCATCGTGCCGATGTAACCGCCGGTCAGGACGGTATGTCCGCGTCCGGCTAACAGCCAGCCGAGTTCCATTGCTTCGGCGTAGGCTGAGTCGCCTTCTTTGGGTTGTGAGCCGCCAAATACAGAAATGTTCATTTCATTCATTCCGTAGGGGCGAGGTCTTCTCGTCCCGATTCAAATATTCCTATCATTGGGCGGGGAAACACCGCCCCTGCAAATTCAATCTTCATCCCATTCACGGGACTTGTTCACTTCGATCTTCTTCAACACTGCCTCTTCCAGGTCGATCCCTGAAACGGATGCCAGTTGCAGGAGATACAACGTCACGTCTGCGAGTTCGCTTCCCAATTCGTCCCGGTCTTTGATCTCATCGGTGAATTGGAAATGCTCCAATATTTCGGCGGCCTCTATCGAGAGCGAAACCGCCAGGTTGCGCGGCGTCTGCGGACGTTTGCTGTCCTTGGCGTACCAGCCTTTCGATTCCACGAGGCGGTGCATTTCCTCGGTGAGTTGTCTGATGTCCATTTCACTTTTTCTCCCTCTCCCTCGGGAGAGGGTTGGGGTGAGGGCGCTTCGACTTCGCTACGCTCCGCTCAGCGCGAGGATAATCCAAATAAAAACGGCTCGCCAGAGTTCTGGGAGCCGTTCGTTGACGTGATGAACTGAACCTTATCCAGACCAGGCAGGTGTATGTACGCTTGCGGGGGACGGCAACGGGTTCAGCATGATGCGCAGATTATACCTGAAAAATCTTCTGTGATGCGATTCGGATTACGGGTAAAATGGACTTGGACTCATGAACCTCAAACCCCAACTTAAATCAACCCTGTCATCGGACCAGCTCCGCATCCTGCACCTGGTTGCGGATGAGGCCTCCCAAAGCGGACTCCCGCTCTACATCATCGGCGGTTCCGTGCGGGACCTGATCCTTGGCGCCGCCACGAAAGACCTTGACCTCACCGTCGAGGGGGACGCCATCGCGCTGGCGCGCGCGCTTGCAAAGCGTCACGGCGGCAGGGTGACCGCGCATTCCAAATTTGGCACCGCCAATTGGTTCCTGCCCAAAGACCTGGCGACCGAATCCCGTGACAGCGTGGACCTCATCTCCGCCCGTTCCGAAACCTACAAACATCCCGCCGCCCTGCCCACCGTCAAAACGGGAACCATGGACGACGACATCCGCCGCCGCGATTTCACCATCAACACCCTCGCCATCCGCCTCGACGGTTCGCACTTCGGCGAATTGCGCGACGACCTCGGCGGCATGGACGACCTGAAACAGGGCATTGTCCGTGTTTTGCACGCGAAGATCCTTCGTGGACGATCCCACGCGCATGTACCGCGCTGTCCGTTACGCGGAACGGTACGGTTTCAAGATCGCGGAAGAGACGCTGGCTCTGATCCCCGAGGCACGCCCGTTGGTCGAAAAACTCTCCGCCCAGCGTATCCGCCACGAACTTGACCTCGTCCTCGAAGAATGGAACGCCGCCTCCATGCTTGCCCGCCTTGCCGACCTGGACCTGCTCCAGCCGATCCACCCCGCGCTGACCTTTGACTCGTCCATGCGGGAGCGGGTTGCGAACCTGCACACCTACCGCGGACTGCAACACCTCTCCCCGTGGAACATCACCAGGGGCGGGCAGATGCACGACTCGGACCTCGGCTGGCTGCTGTGGCTCATGTCCCTTTCGCAGGAGCAGGTGTCGGCGTTGAATGACCGCCTCCACTTCACCGCAGATTTGCTGGCTTCGCTGTTCGCCGCGTCCATGATGTACGCGGACCAGTCGTCCTTTGTAGGATTGAAGCCGAGTCAATGTGTCGAACGGCTGGAGTCGTACCCGCTCGATGCGGTCGAGGCGGTGGGATACGCGGCAAAAGACCCGCGTGTGAAGGAACTTTTCGACGAGTACATCTCGAAATGGCGCTACATCAAGCCGCACACCACTGGCGATGACCTGAAAGCCCTCGGCATCGAACCGGGACCGCGCTACGCCGTGCTTCTCCGTCAACTCCGCAATGCCTGGCTGGATGGGGCTGTAAAGACG
Organism: uncultured Chloroflexia bacterium; assembly: GCA_963718215.1. Classification (GTDB taxonomy): domain Bacteria; phylum Chloroflexota; class Anaerolineae; order Anaerolineales; family Villigracilaceae; genus Defluviilinea. Next base: position 288,403 of record CAVQYK010000024.1, on the reverse strand, counting down.
GAAGAGGAAGAAAAATCACTTTTGAGGGATTTGCTTAAATGAACCTCCAACCCTACCTCGACTTTACCAGACAGCTCGCCCATCAAGCTGGAAAATTGACCCTCGAATACTTCAACAAAGGCATCCGGCACGACATGAAAGCGGACGAAACGCCTGTCACAGCCGCGGACCGGGCGGCGGAGGAATTCATCCGCCGCGAGATCGAGAAGAAATACCCGTCCCATGCCATCGTGGGGGAGGAGTACGGCGAAAAGGCAGGGGAGGGGAATCCGATTCCGCTGGATCATTGACCCCATTGACGGCACGAAGTCTTTCATCAAAGGTGTCCCGTTCTATTCGGTTCTGATCGGCTTGGAGATCGAAGGCGTGGCACGCGTCGGAGCGGCATGTTTCCCTGCCCTGGACGAGGTCCTGTACGCCGCGGACGGACTCGGCGCATGGTGCAATGAGAAACGAGTGCATGTCTCGGAAGTCAGTGAGATGAAGAAAGCGGTGTTCACCTTCACCAGTTGGTCGGGCTTCCGCACGAAAAAACGCCTCGACATCTTCGAGAACCTGCACCGCGACTGTTTCATCGGTCGCGGCTGGGGCGACGCCTACGGCGTTTACCTCGTCGCAACGGGTCGCACGGAGATTCATGTCGAACCGTCCGTGGCGCTGTGGGATGTGGCGCCGTTCCCGCCCATTTTCCGCGAGGCGGGCGGCTACTTCGGCTCGTGGAGCGGCGAAGAGGGTCACACTCACGGCGAAGCGCTGGCAGTTAACGCCGCGCTCAAGCCAAAAGTCATGGAATTGATGCGAAGCGCGTAGCGCATCCTGCTATAATGGGTCGGGAAATCCAGATGCCTGAACGCAAGTCAACGCCGCTCAAAGACCTCGACGACCGCCTGCCTTACCGCCTGCGCGAAACGTTCCTGTCCACGCCTGAGTTGGCGTTGTTGCGTGTTTTGCAGAAAATGGCGCGCGGGCATTACGTCATCTGCCCGAAGGTGGCGCTCAATGACCTGTTCTACATCGTCCGCCCGAACGAGAACGTTCATTTTTTCAACAAATTCTTCCGCAAGCACGTGGACTTTTTGCTGTGCGACCCCGACACCCTCAAGCCAGCCATCGGGATCGAATTGGTGAAGCCGATCTCCCGCAACGAAACGCGCGAAGCCGACCAGTTCATGGAAAACCTCTTCCTGAGCGCGGGACTTCCGCTCGTGCATGTCCCCTCAAGCGACCGCTACTCGGAGGACGACCTGGCGGAACTGATCAAATTTGCCGTCATGAGGGTGAAGGAGACGGGAGCGCTTCGCACCGCGGCCAAAACCGACTCAGTCCCGATGTGCCCGGTCTGCGGCCGGATGATGGTCCTGCGCATCCACCGCAGCGGACCCAACGCAGGGAGGAAGTACTACGGCTGCATGGACAGTCCCAAGTGCAGCGGGGTGGTGGAGATCGGTTAATTTCGTCCTGAGCGGAGGGCTGAGCATTTTTGCGAAGCCCGCAGTCGAAGGACACCGTATTTGGAATATTTTCCGCCGTTTTAGTCCGCTGAGATTAATTGCGGCATTTCCTCCGCGATAAACTTCCTCGTCTTGAGTATTTTGTATATTCCCAGGGCAATTCCCACACAAAAATAACCAAACAACAGGCTTAACCCTCCCAGCAGGGCGACTTGACCGGGCAATTCCCTTCCCAGTTGAGCGAGGTCGGAGGCCGGCAGGTTCACCAGCAGCCCTTCGAGGAGCATGAGAACGCCAAATATCACTGGCGATGCCATCCCTGCCCTGAAGAGCGCGGTCACGGACTTGTTCCGGCTCCATATCCACAATCCGATTGCCAGCAACGTATAGGGGATGAACCAGATAAGGATCCCGATCGCATAAAAGAAGACCGGCGTCAGCAGGATGTCCCAGCCAGTGGAGGTTTCCTGTCCGATAACATATAGGCGATCAATGCGCAGACGATCCATAGAGATGTAGGGGAACAGCAGGGCAAGACCGAAGTAGGTTCGAGGCTTCATGAGTAATGCCTTTCCAGTTCAGAAGCATATTTCACGCCGACTTTGTCGCGGTTGTCGTTCAACCAGTCTTTGAAGTACGTTTTCCCGCGGGCAGGTTCCCTGGAGACGAGCAGGTTAGCCATCAAACCGTCCACTTCCTCGGGGGTGAGGACTACGTCCCTCACGAACAGGCTGATGAACTGCGCCGCAAACAGCGCCAGCCGCGGCGGGACCGGGATCAACGGTCGTCTCGCGCCGATGGTTTCGCCGACCAGCTTCACCAGTTCCTTGAACGTGTAACTGTCGGGACCGACGGCATCGATCACATAGTTTTCCTTGCTGTACACGGCTTCCACGGCGAGGTCAGCCAGGTCTTCCACGTGGACGGGTTGGATTCCGTACGATCCGTCTCCGGGGATGAAGAAGAACGGAAAGCGGCGCAGGAAAAACGCAATGTTATTGATGAGAACGTCCTCTCCGCCGCCGACCAGCACCGTGGGGCGCAGGATCGCGTAAGACAATCCCGAGTCAGTCACTGCCTGCTCATTTGCCGCCTTGCCCCAATAATAGGGCAGGTGCGAGTCCGCGGAGGGATTGGCAATGCTGATGTGCACGATCCGCCTGACGCCCGCGGCTTTGGCGGCATTGACCAGTTTCCGCGTGTTCTCCACGGCGCGCGGCTGGGTGTTTTCGCCCTTGTCGAAGCGCACCCAGTAGGTGTTGACCAGCACCTCCACGCCCTGCAGGGACTGGGTCATGCCCGCCTCATCAAAGTCCAGCGGATAGGCTTTGACCTGTCCGTTGAACGGGTCCGGGCGGTTCGGGATGGCCGGTCAGTGTGATGACCTTCTCTCCGCGTTCCAAAAGTCGTTTTGCGATGTATTTTCCCGAATAACTGAATGCACCGGTAATTGCGATTATCATTTTTACTCCTCTTTGGACTCCGCCAGCTTGCTGGCGGCTTCCCTTCGCTCCTGCCGCCGTCCTCGGCGGCAAGCACAACGCCGGGGACGGCGTTGTGAGCATCGATAAAATTATTTCAACACACCCAAAATCTTCGTCACATTCGACAAACCCAGTTTCTCCAGACGGATGACCGCCTTCGACAGGCTGTCGATCGCGTCGAAGAACTCCTGCAGAGCCTTCACGCGCTCGTAGACGAAATTCCACTCCTCGTCCTCCTCCCAGTTTTCCTCCATCACGGTGAGCGTCTCCTTCACCGAACGGACCGCGCGGTCGAACTCCGAGTTTTGCCGCTCCTGCAATATCGAGCGGATCGCGGCGTAAAAATCCGTTTCGGCGGTGTAGTAGTCCTTGCGGTCGCCGAGTTTCGTGGAGCGGCGCACCAGCCCCATGCGCGCCAGCGTCCGCACCTCGGTGCTGATCGCGCCTTTCGTCAACCCCGTCTCCGCCACGATCTCGTCGAGCGACAGCGCGGCGGGGGAGAGGTACAGCACGGCGAAGATGGCGCCCATCCCTTTTGGGAAACCCCAAAATCGGCTGATCTGGCTGAGCCCTTCGGTGAAACCCTTTTTGATTTGAGTGAGTGAGTTTGGCATGACTTTTCTTTCGTTTTATACGTTTAGTAATTACTAAACGTAATATACAATATAAGACAATGTTTGTCAAGATGATTGAGTTTGCGCGTAGGCAATCTATGGCTTCGCACAATTTCTGTCATTTCGACGAGCGGCAGCAAGGAGAAATCTTAAATCTTCAGCCAAAAGATTTCTCAGTCGCTTTGCTCCTTCGAAATGACAAGCATAATGGTTTTCCATTCGTGTAGACTTACCGGTGATCTTAAGTGACCAGTATTGGGATGTAGACTTGCCCCCGTTTTTGGACAAATCTGACGCCCGCTTCAAACCTACGGGACGGCTGATTCTGCTTCGTATAGCGGATTCACCATCCGCAACGCAATTTCAGGGACTTGTGTAAAACAGTCGGAACAATTCTTCCCCTGTTTTTCCGCCCGCTGTTTCGTTGTATCCCTGGATCGGCACGCGGAAGCCGATGCTTTCTGAAATACTCTTCTCGAACCTGAACTCGACAAAACCCGGCTGTGGACCCGCCAGATCTTCCGGCGGGAATCCGTCCACGACCTGCATGACATCATATATCCAATTTCCGAAAGTTTCGTAATCGTCCAAATTTTCGACCGTGGCGAGGACGTAGAAATCCGTTTCCATGGGAGGAAGCGGACGATTTGACCGTCATTGCGCGACACAGTTTTCCCCGTAAGCTGTGGTGCGTGACGTGGAGTTGGGGATCAGGGACTGGACCATCCCGTCGAATTGTGCGGTGAGGTCGGGCAGGTCCTGATATGCCCATTGGTATCCGCACTGGGTGGAGGAGGTATCCTGAGTCGGAGGCGGGGAGGTATCGGTGGGGAGTTGGGCAGGCAGAACTTGAGGCGTGGGTGTGCCCGCTGAGCACGCGCCCAGGATGAGGGTCAGAAAGAGAAGCGTGAATTTCATCTTCACTTCAGCAAGTCTGCGGCGGCGGTCGCCATCAGCGCGACTCCGTTGATGAGCGCCCCTTCGTCGAAGTCGAATTTGGGGTGGTGGTGGTTGTAGTTGAGGTTCTTTTCAGCATTTGCCGAGCCGATGAAGAAGTAACAGCCGTCAACCTTTTCCTGCATGTAGCCCATGTCTTCGGCGCCCATGGTGAGGTATTGGTTGCCGGCAATGTCGGTGTTTGGGAAAACGGATTGCGCGGATAGCAGGACACTCTCGGCAACGGCCTCGTTGTTGATAACCGGGGCGGTGACCTGCTTGATGGTGATCTCGGACTGGCATCCCATCGACGAGGCGATGCCGGTCACGATCTGTTCGAAACGCTCGAGCACCAGTTTGCGGACGGCGGGGTCGAAGGTGCGGATGGTGCCATTGAGTTCGGCGGTCTGCGGGATGATGTTGAAGGCGGTTCCCGAGTGGATGGACGTGACGCTGACGACAGCCGGTTTGAGCGGTTCGACGTTGCGCGAGACGATGGTTTGCAGGGCTGTGGTGATCTGCGCGGCGCAGACAATGGGGTCGATCGTGGTATCCGGCGCGGCGCCGTGACCACCCTTGCCGGTCAGTTTGACGATGAAGAGTTCCGCGCCTGCCATGACGGGACCCTTGGCAACATGGATCCAGCCAACCGGTTTGTCATTCCAGACGTGGAGCGAGAGGGTCTTTTCGACCTTCGGGGATTCGAGCACGCCGTCGCGCATCATCATCAACGCGCCGCCGACCTCTTCGCCGTTCGTCCCCTCCTCGGAGGGCTGGAAGCAGAATTTGATACTGCCTTTCAGTTCGTCCCTGTGCTCGTTGAGGATCTTCGCGACGGTCAGCCCGATGGCAGTGTGACCGTCATGTCCGCAGGCGTGCATGACACCGGGATTAGTGGACGTATATTCTGCGCCGGTCTCTTCGGTGATGGGGAGCGCGTCCATGTCGAACCGAAGCAGGATCGTTGGACCTGGTTTTGCCCCTTCCAGATAGCCGACCACGCCCGTCTTGCCGACGCCTTTGGTGACTTCGATGCCGAGCGCTTCGAGTTCCTTCGCCACGATGCCGCCCGTGCGGACCTCATTGAAGCCGAGTTCGGGGTGCATGTGGAAGTCGCGGCGCAGGGATTGGGTGTAGGGGAACAGGTCTTTGGCTTGCTGGAGGAAGTTGGGCATGGGTGGTTTCCTTTACGGTGTCTGCGCGGGTGGTCTCGATACGCCCTCACAACGAACGCTCGGGCTACTCGACCACCTGCGCCTGCTTGTTAACTGTATTTCACAACCCTGAACTTTTCTTCGTATCGCGGGTTCTCTTCGGTGCTGTCTTCGGCGCGGCGGGACTTGAAGCGTTCGGTCAGTTTTTCGGGGTCCTGAACCTGGGTTTTGTGCTGGAGGATGGCTTGAAGTTTGACTTCCCAGGTATCGGTGACGTCCACGGTGGCATTAGGTTGTGTGGTCAGCGAGCACCAGACTTCCTTTGGCATGTGCGGCTGGAAGCCTTCCTCGAGCAGTTCAGGGAAGTAGACCGGGTTACCAGCAGCGGGGAAAACCGCGTCGAGGACAACCTGACCAGCGGCGCGGTGGTCGGGGTGGTTGATGCCGTAGGTAGCGAACAGGTTTTGCGGGTCGCAGGTGACGAGGATATCGGGTTTGTGGCGGCGGATCTCGCGGACGACCTCCCGGCGCAGGTTCAGGTCAGGGACGAGGTAGCCATCGGGATGGTCCATGATGTGGACGGCTTCCGCGCCGATGACCTTCGCCGCAGCGTACTGTTCCTCGTGGCGGATGGCGCACAGCCTGTCGGGCGTCATTTCGGGGTCGGTGGTGGGATTGAAGCCTTTGTCGCCGCAGGTCAGGAGCATGTAGGTTATGTGATGTCCCTCGCGCGCCCATTTGGCAAGGGTCGCTCCGCAGAAGAATTCAGGGTCGTCGGGGTGGGCAAGGATGACGAGGATGTTTTGAGGGGAGGTCCAGGGTTCGGGGTCCATGAGTTAGGTTTGGGCGGGGAAAGAGGCGGGTTTGGATTGGAGTAGGGGCGACCAGCTGGTCGCCCCTACGGGTGATCAATTATTCCTGTCGCGCGGGCTTTTCTTGCCGCAGGTGCATTCTCCGCTATCGTGACGGTCGCAGGGGGCTTCGGATTTGCGGCGCAGGGCTTCGAGTTCATCCCAGGGTTGGATGTCGTCCTTGCTATAGGTCTCGCGCGACCGTTTGCCTTCGGCATCCTCGATCAGCACGACGACCTGGTTGCTCATCGGATAAATGTCTATAACCTTGCCCTCGCCTTTGGGTGTGACGACCTTTTTGTTGCGCTTGGGCAGTTGCTTGCGCGCCTCCACGTATTGCTCGTACTCGTAAATGAGACAGCAGCGCAGACGTCCGCACATGCCGGTGATCTCTTCGGGAGTGAGCGAGATGCCCTGTTCCTTCGCCATCTTGATCGAGATGGGGGAGAACTCGGTCAGGAATTTGGAGCAGCAGCGGGTTTCGATGCCGCAGGCGCCCATGCCGCCCAGCAGTTTTGCCACGTCGCGCGGACCGATCTGCCGCAGTTCGATGTAGGTGTTGGGGTAAAGTTCGCTCATATCCTTTTTGAGCGATTTGAGGTCCGCCTTTTCCTCGCTCTCGGTGCTGAACAGGAAGGCGAGGCGCGAGCCGTCGTAGTTGTATTCGGCGGCGACGATCTTGACGCCGTTGAGTTTGAGTTCGGAGGCGCGGGCGCGGCAGTTGATCATGGCCTCGGTTTGCTTGGACTGCCAGGACTGGAGCAGGAGCAGGTCGCGCGGGGTGGCGCGTCTTTCCACGGACCTCCAGCCGCCTTCGGGCCTTGGAGGGAGTTCCTTCATCACCTGCACCACTTCGCCGAGGTGTTTGCCGCGCGAGGTATCCACAATGACCTGTTCACCGATTCCAACATCAGGGACGGTTGACGAATCGAAATGGTAAATTTTGCCTATTTTGGTAAAACGTACACCGATAATGTTCTTTTCCATGTGCCGAATTATACCGTACCCCGTCCGTCGCGACATGACCCCTCGTGAAGCACGCTTTGATATACCCAAATCATATTGTATTTTGGGAGTGCGGAACAGGTGTTAACATGCAAACAGGGATTGATAATGCTGACATTATCAATCCCTGCCTTCTGCGTTTCGGACGACTATAGCGTCTGTGGGTCGGCAGCCAGCCTTGAGGCCGCCAATCCCGGGCTGTCCTTTTGGGCTTTTAGCACATCTTCACTGATAAGTCTTGCCTCGAGCATTTTGACAGCCTCTTTGACCACCAGGGGATCAAATTGGGTCCCCGAATTTTTTCGTAATTCTTCTATAACCTGTTCCAATCCAAGGGACTTACGATACGGGCGATCTGATATCATGGCCTCGATCGCATCTGCAACCGAGACAATTCTTGCTTCTATGGAAATCTGGTTTCCTGCCAGCTTATCCGGGTAACCTCCACCATTGTAAAACTCATGGTGATGTCGAATGATTGGAATCAAGGGGCGCAGTGATGGGCTGTTCTTTACAAGATCCCCGCCCATTACGGCATGCCGCTTGATGATTTCAAATTCATCCCTGGTTAGTTTGCCGGGCTTCGTGAGAATTTCCATGGGAATGCCGAGTTTTCCGATATCATGCAGGAGACCCGCCTTCCGTATCAACTGGATTTGTCTCTCACTTAGCTTCAGCAGGCTCGCAATCCTGGTCGAGAATTCGCTCACCTGCCTGGAATGGCCAAGCACGTAAGGGTCACGAAGATCTATGATTTCGGAAAGGGTGGTTAACAAGCCCTCGTTCAGTTCATTGATCTCATTCGCGCTTTTTTCGAGTTCCGAATTTTTCTTGTGCAATTCGTTCACGATATTTCGAGTATGCTCAATATATTGCTTCTGGCTGTAACGCAGGATAAACAGCGGCATGATCATGACCAGGAAGCCGCCTATGCCTGCGTTTTCATAACCAAAAATCATGGAATACGCAACAAGACCGATCCCCAGATAATAGGGCGTCATCCATCTGTATTGTTCATCCCATATCTGGTACGGGGAGTGTTTTAGATCCATGCCAATCCCAAAGGAGATAAGACTGGTGGTTATAAAGAACATCACCATGGATGCTATCAACGCGTAGAGCAGATCGTCAACATGCTGTCCCAGTGATCCAATAAGGCCATTCACTCCCCACAGCATAAGATTGATAAGCATGCCGGCAATAACATGATTGCTCAGGTTGAATACGATTCTGTTGGGTTTACTTCGGTATTTGACACCGGCCGTTATGGCGAACGCCAGGCTTGTTGCCAAAACGCCAACCGGACCAAAAAGGATAAATCCAACTATAAGCGGGACCGCAGATGTGGATAGTGAGGTATTCTTCACATAGAGGTCAATGGAGAACCATTCAGTGGAGATCACCATGAAGGAAATCGCCAATAGACCAATCCATGACTTGCTCAGTAAAAAAACTTCCAGATCGAGGGCTCTTGAGAACGCCAGGATCGAAGTGAAGACGGCTGTCAATGCCAGGGTGGCTATGTATAAGTGCAACCTGGAGCGGGATGCTCTTGGTGCGACATTGTCCGGCCCACTTTTTTCTCTTGGTTCTGCATCGGCTGGTTTCTCAGGCAGGTTTTCGCGAGTTGAAGAATCTCTGACAATATATTGTCGGGATGATGCTGAATAATTGGCATTGTCGCTGTTGGTGACCTGGGACTCCTGCTGGATAGGCTCACCTTCAACAGTATTAATGATGGTCGTACCACCCGGTCCAGCCTGTTTGAAAGTGTTATGAGTGTAGGCAAACGCCCGGTTTCGTCCCTTAAGTTTCGAGTTGTACAGGGCAGCATCAGCATTATGGATGACCTCTTCACCGGTCTGTTCGAAATTCTCGCGTGTGGCTATTCCCAGGCTTAAAGTAGCCTGGATGGGATTAACGCTGGTCGGGATGTTAAACCTGGCATTTTCGATCTCCCTGCGGATGAATTCTGCTCGTTCGATGGCTTTTTCGGTCTCCGCTTCGGGCAGGAGGATGGCAAATTCCTCGCCGCCAAAGCGGGCAACCACATCGTATTCACGGACCGAACGTTTGAGAATGTCCGCCACGCCTTTTAACACCTCGTCGCCTGCCAGGTGCCCATAGGTGTTGTTGATGTTGCGCAGGAGGTCAAGGTCCGCCATGATGATCGAGAGAGGACGGTCATAACGATTTGCGCGATGCAATTCGTTTTTCAACTGTTCCATGAAGTAATTATGGTTGAATAAACCCGTTTTCTGGTCGGTTTCCGTTTTGCGTTCCAAGGACGGTATCTTCAGTGACATATAAATGGGATATAAAGGCGTAAGGAAGATGAGCAGTGCGTAAGGGTTGTAGTTCCAGATCAACACCAGACTGGCGCCAAGGGTCAGCATGATCAGGTCGATGGAAATGGGGATCAGATCGAAGATTCCAGATTGTTTAAAGCCTTCGCCGTGTGCCAGCCAGAGGATCACGCCGACCAGCATGTGATTGACCAGCGTAAAGCCGATCATCGCCAGTGAAATGGCAAGGATAACCTCCCAGGAAGTAAAGACGCCCTGTGCATTGAGGGACTGGTTGATCAGGATCGCCACCTGAGCGGAAATGATGTAACAACTGATGTTGAATAGTTGAATAAACCATGGCGGACGGTTCCACGCCCACTCTGCAATATTGGACACAATGATGACCGTCAATGCCAGCGAAGGATCCAGAAATAGAATTGCAAAACCAAAGATAAGAAAACTGAATGTGTAATGTGAACGTTCTGTTGCTCCCTCGACCTTAAGAATGTGGAGAATTGAACCAAGGATGCAAAGGGTAAGGAATATGACAGGCTCTGTGATCTTCATGTCCCAAAGGTTGAGCAACAGAAGCAATGCTCCTGCGATATAGGTCGAAACCAAGTAGATTCTTGATTGTATGGAAAGGTTTTTCATGGTTTTTATCCTTTTACAGACATATCGCGACTTAAAACTGGAACTGAACTGCCATTAAACTTATACTTGTTGTTGGATGCATTTTAGCATCGCTGGCCCTCCTTGAACGTTTGCATTGGTTAGGATGAGTTGGCAATTGTTTTTGATATCACAGGGAAGATTTTGTTTTAATGGTGTTCTATGACTGGATATCCAGCTTTGCTGCCTCATATCCACAAAAGCATTGACCACATATGCATGCCACTGCTTGCACCTCCCTTCACGTGGGCTTTGGATGGTCTGCCGGCTGGTGGACTCACAGCGGCAGGGGTGGTCGAGTATCATCGCATCATAGCCAGTTACTAGAGCAATGATCTGCACCTTGAGAAGATTGGCATAACTACTCAAACTCGATTGTCTTTTAATGAAAGTCCCGCAGGTCGATCGATTTGGGGCCGGCTCGTAGACCTGCGGGACGTTAAGGATTTTGGTTGTTATCCATTCCAGCTGACGGTGGCAAGCGTTACCATCACCTGGGGATTTTGCAGGGCGTATATCAGGGCCAGGATGACCAGGCTGACCGTGGCCGCCAACAAGAGCATTCCGGAGATTCGGATCAAGTTTTGTGTTTTCATTGTGATTTCCTCTCCTACTTGTCCCAGGTGGTTGTGTTCCAGCCGACTGAGTTCCAGCCGACGGAATTCCAGCCGACGCGAGTTCCAGCCCGACGGATTCCAGCCCACACTATTCCACCCGACCGAGTTCCAGCCGACACTGCCCCAGGTGATGGGTGTCGAGCCAGTGGAGAGCATTTGGCTGGCAATTGTGCCAGTGTTGGCGCTTTCGGTGGAGGTGCCATTCACAGCTGCATATATATCCAGGGTACCTGCACCTGACTGGCTGGCGGAATACCCGCTCCAGGTTGTGTTGGCGGTGGACATCAGGCGGTATTTGACCTGATCGGGGGTGAGATTCGGCTCATCCTGCAAGAGCAAGGCAACCGCTCCTGTTACCACTGGGGCCGACATGGACGTTCCGGACATGCGGAAGTAATAATCATTCACGCGGTGCAGGGGATGTTGTTGGAAAACTATATTGAGCAAGCCACCCAGAGGGGCAACGATATTGCGTCCGGGAGCGACAAGGTCAGGTTTGGCGAAGCCATCGCTGGTCGTGCCATAGGCGGAGAAGACCGCCATCGTGTCATCCGAAAGGCTAGCCGTCCCTTTGTCCTCTGAGGCACCGACCGTGATCACAAAGGGGTCGTTGGCGGGCGGGTAAAGGGTGGATGGCCCATTTGCTGTGCCGTTGTTGCCAGCCGAAACGACTACTACGATGCCGTTGAACCACAGGATCTCGACCGCCGCGGAGAGCGGGCTGGTGTGATAGGACTGGGCAACCGTGCTGTTCATTGAGAGGTTGACCACACGGATGTTGTAGGCATCCTTGTTATTGTAGGCCCACTGCATGGCATTTACAACATCTGATTCATAGGTCATACCGAACTCGTTGCTGGTCTTGAGGTTGATCAGGTTGACATCGGGCGCCATGCCCTTGTAGGTTCCGTTAGAGGCAGAGCCGTTGCCGCCGATGATGCCAGCCATATGGGTGCCATGTCCGTACAGGTCTTCGGTAGTGAGATTGTAGCCCAATTTTTCGCTGGCGATGATGCGCGAACTGCTCCCTGTTATGAAGTCGGGATGGAACGAGGTGATGCCGCTATCAATCACAGCTACAGTCACGCCCTGCCCGGTGAGCGTGCTCGGGAGCTGGTCGGCGCGTACGACACTTGTATAGGGGCTGGGCGTTACCGTGCTCGTCGGCACCGGCAAAGCATACTCGATCTGCACGTTGTCGACATACAGGATGTCGGACGTCCCCAGTGACGAGGAGGTCGCAAAACGGATCTGCGTGTTCGCCGCCGCGTAACTCAGAATATTGAAGCTGGCGGTCTGCCAGGTGCTGTCTGAGCCCGCTCCTTTGTAGCGCGCCAGTTCGGTCCAGGTGGAACCGCCGTTGGCGGAGGCCTGGATCGCCACATAGTCACTGGTGCCGTCGAAACTGCTGCGTTTGTACTGGAAGGTCAGCGTAGCTGATGCCACACCGGACAGATTAGCCTGGCGGCTGAGCGTGCGGTTCGTGCTGCTGAACCGGAGTTGGCCGCTGGAGATTTTCACATACCCAGAAGTGGCACTCACGCTGCCATCGCCGGTTTCAGCCCAATTGCCCGCCCAGGTTTGCGTCCCGTTATTGTTGCTGTAGGTCGCCGTAGCGAACTCGTCACGTACGGTTGGATCGCCGACCGCTGTGGAGACCATGGGCGCATCCGCCGAGATCCAGCGCACCTTTTTTTTCTTGGCCAGCTTGAGGATCTGTTTGCCAGTGAGTTCAGCCGAGAAGCTCTCGATCATCTTCATCTGCTTCTTGACCTTGCCGCCGTCCTTTTCCACGTCTGTCTCCGGATCGTCTTCCTGCACGTCTTTGTTCTTGACTTCGCGCTGGACGATGACCATGAAGACGGCGTCCGGGTTCTCTGCCGCCATCTGCAACAGGCGCGGGTCGGCTTTGAGTTCGTCGTTGCCATTCCCAGCCTGGGCGGGTGTGGAATTCGCGCTCAATGCTGTCAAAACCAGCATCAAGGCGACAATTCCGTTGAATAAACACCTTGAATTTACTCATCTTTGGCTCCTTTCTAGATAATTCCTGATGGTATTATTCCATTCTGTCGCCGTAGTGAACATACGTAGGTCTACGTATCTTTGCTTGCGGGATGATTACAAAACTGCAAGAAAAAAACCTTACGACAAGTTCCCGTAAGGTTTTTGACAGACTGGATGTTTAGACAATTATGCGGGATAAGGGATCACGGTTCATATCCGACAGGGGAATTTGCTCCTCACTGTATTCATTTCCTTCATCCGCCGCACCAAGCGCAGGGAGACGCAGGGCCTGGTAGAGCAGGACAAGCGGCAGGATGGTCAAAAGAGCCGAGAAGGGATTGTAAGCCCAGGCCAGGGCTGTGGCGGTCCCCAGGGACAGGATGGAAAGGTCGAGGGAGAGGGTCAGGAGTTCGAAGACGCCGGATTCGGCAAAGCTCTGTCCGCGCGCCAGTTTGACCACAAGTCCCACCAGGAAATGATTTGTGAAGACAAAGACCAGGTTGGCGGTTGCCAGCCCCAGGGCGCGCACCAGATCGAAGGTCTGGGTCCCACGACTAACCGCTCCAAAGAGCAGTCCCGCCAGAAACACCGGGATGACATGCGCGCCGATGTTGAAACCCTGGATGAACCACGGGTACTTGTGCCAGACTCCATTCCACCAGGTGGGCGACCACCACCACGATCAGGGCGGCGGAGGGACCCAGGGCGAGGAAGGCAAAGCCATAGACGAACCAGGCGATGCTGTAGTTGGTCTTCGTCGTTCGGTCCTTCGACCTTGAGGGTTTGTGCCACCGCTCCCAGGACCAGCGCAACAGTACAGCCAGGGGTTCGTCCAATCCAGTTGCCCGGCTGTCCAGGCGGTCAGTCCCAGACCGATCAGGAGGGTACCGAGGATGTAGGCTTTCGCTGAAGATGATAGATTTTTCATGTTTTGCTCTCTTTTACTCGTGCGAGTGATTTGTATTCATTTCAGAGAGCAAGAGGCGGTCCAGCCACCTTGGGGTGCGGGCGGGGTTCCTGTTCACCCGCACCCTGTAGGTCTGTGACTTTGCGTCCCTGCCTTTCGACAGGTTTGCCGGTTCTTTGCTGTATTACATCTTGAGTACTTCCTAGTCATCCCAGGTGGATGTGTTCCAGCCGACCGAGTTCCAGCCGACGGTATTCCAGCCGACCGAGTTCCAACCGACCGCTGTTCCAGCCGACGGAGTTCCAGCCGACCGAGTTCCAGCCGACACTGCCCCAGTGATGGGTTCCTCGCCTGTGGAGAGCATCTTGCTGGGCAGGATGCCCGGTGTTGGCGCTTTCGGTGGTTGTGCCGTTCACGGCGGCATAAACATCCAGATAACCTGCGCCAGCTGATTGGCAGAGTTGTAGCTCGCCCAGGTCTTGTTGGCGGTTGCCATCAGGCGGTATTTGACCTGATCGGGGGTCAGGTTCGGTTCATCCTGCAGGAGCAGGGCAACCGCGCCGCTCACCACCGGGGCGGACATGGAGGTGCCCGACATGCGGAAGTAGTAATCACCTACGCGGTGTAGGGGTGAGCTGTGTATACAGTTGAAGCTTTGGCAGCCAGCGGGGCGACAAGGTTGCGTCCGGGCGCCACCAGGTCGGGTTTGGCGAAGCCATCCTCGGTGGTGCCGTAGGCGGAAAAGACCGCCAGGTTATCGTCACCCAGACCGGCTGTGCCTTTGTCCTCGGTCGCGCCGACCGTGATCACGAAGGGATCGTTGGCGGGCGGGTAGATGGTGACGGTCCGTCGCCGGTGCCGTTGTTGCCAGCCGAGACCACGACCACGATGCCGTTGAACCACAGGATCTCGACCGCCGCGGAGAGCGGGCTGGTGTGGTAGGACTGTGCCACGGTGCTGTTCATCGAGATGTTGACCACGCGGATGTTGTAGGTACTCTTGTTGTTGTAGACCCATTGCATGGCGTCCACCACATCGGATTCGTAGGTCATGCCGTCTTTATCGGCAACCTTGAGGTTGACCAGGTTGACCCCGGTGCCATGCCACGATATTTTCCACTGGACATCGAACCGGTCCCGCCGATGATGCCAGCCACGTGCGTACCGTGACCGTACAGGTCGTCGGAGCCACCGGAGCCGGTGAAGTACTCGTTGGCAATGATGCGGTATTGGTTGTTGCTGCCGCTGACCTTGAAGTCATTGTGATAGGCGATCCCGCTGTCGATCACGGCAACGGTGACGCCGCTGCCATTCAGGGCCAGCTGATCCGCTTTGACCGCAGATACGAAGGCGCTTGCATTGGCGTATTCGATCTGGACATCGTCAATGTACAGGAAGCGGTACCCGGATTGTTTGCTCGTGATGAGGAAGCGGATCTGGGTATTGCCGGAGGCGTACGCGCTGATGTCGAAGGAGTCGACGCCTTGACCTGTGAACTGGGTGCTTGAGTAGGTCTGCAAAGTTGTCCAGGTCGCTCCACCGTCTGCGGAAATCTGCAGATCAGCGGCTTCGCTCATTCCCGCAACACCGCTCGGTGCAACATTGAATTCGTTATTGCGGTAGAACGAAAGGATGGCGGAGGAGGCTCCGCTGAGGTTTGCCTGGCGGTAGACAGAAATGGTTGCCGTCTTTGCCGGGTCGGGATCGATGCGGAGGCAATACCCGCTTCCGCCGGAACAGCGGTTGATCGTGGCGACAGTGATGGCCCCTTTGCCCGCGTCGGTCAATTCCCCGGATTCTGTCCAGTTTCCGCTCCAATTCAGGGTCCCAGCATTGAGGCTGTAGGACTTCGAAGCGAATATGTCCCGGACAGTGTTCATGCCGGGGGCGGTTGTGGAGACCATGGGGGCATCCGCCGAGATCCAGCGCACCTTGGGATTTTTCGCCAGTTTGACAATCTCCTTGCCGGTCAATTCCGCCGAAAAACTGACGATCAGGTCCAGTTGCTTCTTGAGTTGCCCGCCGCCTTTGAGGACTTCGTCCTCCACTTCCATGTCCTTGAGGTCCTTGTTCTTCGCCTCTTTCTGGACGATGACCATGAAGACGGCATCCGGGTTCTCTTCCGCCATCTGCAACAGGCGCGGGTCGGCTTTGAGTTCGTCATTGCCCTTCCCAGCCTGGGCGGGCGTGGAACTGGCGCCGAGTGCCGTCAAAACCAGCACCAGGGCGACAATTCCGTTAATAAACACCTTGAATTTACTCATCTTGGCTCCTTTCGGGATAATTCCTGATGCTATTATTCCATTTTGCAGGGGAAGTGAACATACGTAGGTCTACGTATATTTTCTTGAAAACGCATTACAGAAATGTAAGGAAGGAACAGAAACAGCCTGATGATGTCTTTCCTATCAGGCTGTGTAGTGAAAAATCTGGACCAATTCATAAGTTTGGTCAGGCTGAGAAGTACCCTCTTCTCAAGGATTTGTCGGTAGCTTTTCCACCGAACTAAGCTGCATTTGTGCTTCTTTTTCGAGAACCCAGGCGAACATGTTGTGGGTCAGGCTTTCATTTGCCAGCAGGCTGGCAGCGTATTGCTGGGTGACCGAGCGGGCTGAATTAATTACAAAACCCGACCCGTTGCGCTGGATCAACTTGATGAAGATATCCACCACTTCAGGATCGAATTGAGTACCACGACAGTGTTGAACCTCTGCCTTAATCTCCCCAAGGGACATGCCGCGGTGGTAGGGGCGGTCAGACGCCATGGATTCGACCGAGTCGCACACGTTCAAGATGCGCGCTTCGAGAGGGATTTCCTCGCCCGCAAGCCCGAATGGATACCCATGTCCATCCCAGCGTTCATGATGGTGACGAACGAATGGTGCAAGGTGTTTCAAGCCCTCGGTCGAAGCCAGCAGGTCCCCGCCGATATCAGTATGTTTTTTGATGAACTGGTATTCGATCTCGGTCAACTTGCCTGGTTTGTGAAGGATCGCCTCAGGGATGGAAAGCTTCCCAATATCGTGCAGGAAGGCGGACTGCCGGATGATCTCAACCCGCTCGGAGGGCAGGCCCATTTCGGTGGCAATGGCCACGGCATAGGTGGCCACCTGTGCAGCATGACCGCCCACGTAAGGATCACGCATATCGAAGACCTTCGCCAGAGACTGGAATAATTGATTGTTTAGGCGCTTGACAGCATGGTTGGCCTCGAGCAAATCATTGTTCGACTTTTCCAGAGACGACAGGGCACTTTTCAGATCCCTGTTTAAATTCTCCAGTCCCTCCACATATACTCTCATATTATTCTTGTATACGCGGAACGCATAGCTGGTCGATAAAAGTGGCAGCATGACAACCACCATGCCCAGAACACCAAACATACCGTAAGACATTCCCAGTATGCCCCCGCCCAGTACTCCGCTGGCGAGTGAGACAGGTGCCTGCCAGCGGATTTCCTGTTTCCAAATCTCCATCGGAGATCGACCGGAGGAAAGCGATATGACGCCGATCAGGATCAACCCGTTGACCGTCCATTCCACCAGGGTGGTGATGCACAAAGCGGGGATATTTAGCAAGCGGGTGATATCGCCCGGGATACCCCCGCTCAGGACGAAAACCTGTCCGGCGGCAAACCCTGCAATGATCCACATACCGATATTAAAACTGGTCCGTCTAATGAGGGTGGCACGGGGCACTTTTGAAACATCCTTGTGCAGGGTAGTGATGGAAGTGGTTAAACCGCTTGCCAGGGAAGTCAATACCCCCACCAAAGGACCAATGGTTACGATACTGCCAATGGTAACAATCAGCGACATGGAAACCGTACTGCGGTTGAAGAGTTCAATGCTGGTGAATTCTGCAACAATAGCCAGCAGGATAAATAAACCCACTCCAGCCAGATCCGCAGGCAGGTGATATAAGCTGTATATGAGGATGCCCAGACCAGACAGTGTGACACCATTGGTATAAAGGAATACCCAGGTTGGACGATCTATTTTCTTGAGGATTGACCTCAAAGAAGGATATCCGAAGTCGGTTGGGTTCATGTGCGTACCTCTTCCATTATTAGAAACCGGTTGTTGTATTCGGGAGCTTCATGGCTTAAACATGGTCAGGGTGGTCGTGTCGCTTCCATCGGGGTGCGTATCGAATTCGGGTGCATAAACCCACATCAGGGGTTCGCTATGTGTCATGCCGGTGATGGTCAGGCTCATTGCAGGCATGACAGCGCCTTCATAAGTCGAACTTTTCAGACTGCATTGACCGTTTTGATCCGTGGTGCAATTCACATTATTTCCATAGCTCCAGCTGGCATAAACCTTTGCACCTTCGACCGGTTGCCCGTCCTGCCCGCCTCTGACCGTGACGGTGATATTGGTGTACCACTTGCTGCCGGAGGCAGTGTTGACTCCGCTCATCTCCGCCACGTACATCGGAGCAGCCACCGGTTTGGACATCACCAAGGTTGTTCCATCGCTGTCTCCATCCGGGTCGGTATTGAAGGTCGAGTTGTACGTCCACTGTAGACTCTCTGGGTGGATTACATCGGTGACAGTAAGACCCATGGCGGGCATAATGGCGCCTTCATAAGTCGAACTTTTCAGGCTGCATTGACCGTTTTCATCCGTGGTGCAATTCACATTATTTCCATAGCTCCAGCTGGCATAGACCTTTGCACCTTCGACCGGTTGCGCGTCCTGCCCGCCTCTGACCGTGACGGTGATGGTGGTGTACCACTTGCTGCCGGTGGCAGTGTTGACCCCACTTATGTCTGCCACGTACATGGAGGTTGCTGATGGGCGATTGACAGAGATGGTCGTACCATCACTATCTCCATCAAAATCAATGTTCCTGGCAGGGATATAAGACATGCCGTTTTTCTCAATATTTGTTACCGTAAAAGCCAGTATGCCTACAACTTCGCCGTTGTAATCACCGGTAGTGATCTGGCATAAGCCGGAGAGATCCGTGGTGCAGTTCTTGTCAACACCGAAACTCCAGGTTCCGGATACTTTTGCGTTAGAGACAGGCTCACCAAGGGCATTCACTACCCGGGCGGTGACCACCGCAGACCATTTATCCTGGTCAGTGGTGCTGACAATATCCAGGTCAGAGATGTTCATGGTCTGGGGGATAAGGAAGGAGGGGATGACAACAGTGTTGTCGTCATTTACCCAGAAGTTGGCGGTCACCAATGTTTCACTTGTGCTTCCAGCCCAACCCATGTTGCCAGCCCAACCCATGTTGCCAGCCGAGCCCAATCCCCCAGCCCAACCCATGTTGCCAGCCCAGCCCATGTTCCGCCCAGCCCATGTTGCCAGCCCAGCCCATGTTGCCAGCCCAACCCATGTTGCCAGCCCAACCCATGTTGCCAGCCCAACCCATGTTTCCGGCCCAGCCCATGTTGCCAGCCCAACCCATGTTGCCAGCCCAACCCATGTTGCCAGCCCAGCCCATGTTGCCAGCCCAACCCGTACCTCCAGCCCAGCCCATGTTGCCAGCCCAGCCCATGTTTTCTGCATCAACGATGCCCAATCCATAAAGCATGTTCTCTACTGGATCAATGACGAAATACAGGTATTGGGTACCATCCTCGCTTAGTACACGCTGAATTAGACCCTGGTAGTGCTTAGCCAGATCTTCCTCCGTGGCAAAACCACTGGATAGATCCATGCTGATATCCATGCCATAGTTACCGTTTCCAACCGGGACATCGCCAAGCACCGCAGAGGGCGCCCAAATGCGTCCCAAGCCCTGTTGAAATGTATTGTAGAAAGCTTCATTGTTGGAATCGACAGCTGGAATGGCTGTATATTTGAGGCGGAACTTGATCTGATCGGGAGTAAGATCGGGGTTTGCCTGCAGCATGAGGGCAGCCACTCCCGAAGTAACGGCTGTCGCCATGCTGGTGCCGTGCATGCGGAACATGGATTCCTTGGGAGCCCGATCCGGGTGATCATTAGCCAGTTTGGAGGAATTCCCAGGATGATCCACATCATAATGCATGAAGGAGATGATATTGCGACCCGGAGCTAGGACATCCGGTTTGACAAAACCATCGTAGGTCGGTCCGGTGGCAGACCAGACCGCCAGGCTATCATCATTCCAATAGCCGGGAGTCCAGTTATTATCCAGGGCTCCCACGGTGATGATATACGGGTCGTTGCCTGGAACAGTGATCGTTTCAGCCTCGGGTCCGGTATTTCCGGCCGCAGCCAGAACAACGATGCCACTTTGCCAGGCTTGTTCGACAGCCCGGTTAAGAGGATCAACAAAATAAGGTGTGGTCGGCAGGGCGCTCAGGCTGAGATTCATGACCCGCACATTGTAGACATCTTTATTGGCGACTACATACTGAATCCCTTCTATAATGTTCTCATATGTACCGATACCATTTTCGTCGAGCACACGCACGCTGAGAATGGTAGCCTGCGGTGCCACTCCCTGGCTGACACCGGTCGCGTCATCAAGGGTTTCCCCCCAAATGATACCCGCTACATGCGAACCGTGACCGTAAAGGTCAACGCTTTTATTATTGTCAGTATAGCAATAGGTGTCATATTGGATGCCACCATACAGGCAGATGCCCGCCCGGGTGAAATCCACCTGGCCAAGGTAATGATCCTTGATGGAGCTTCCCAACACATCCTTTACCGTGATCGTCCATAAAGACGCCGCTATCGACCACGGCGATGGTAACACCCTGCCCCTGGATGGGTTCCCCATTCGCGAGAATCGTTTCATGCAGCTTATCGGCGCCGATGTCGATGCCGATCACATTTGTCGACGGATGTGAATTTGCCTGAGACGGATCCTGACCCGTGGATGCGGCCTGTACGAGTGAATTTGAAATTGGTGTCAACTTGATCAATTTCTTGTCACCACCCACCACCAGGAAGGTATTGTCCTGAATCATCCGTGAGTTGGCCAGATGAAGATCATCGTCCAGAAGTAAACTGCTGTTCACACTTCCGTCCGCAGAAAATACCGCCAAATTTTTCTTGCTGCCGGCGATCAGATCCCCGGAGAGAGCGACCAGCGGCATGTCCAGAATTTCGTCTTCAAATGAATGTTTCCAAAGCATTGTCCCGTTTGAAGCCGAAAGGGCAAAAAGATCCTTCTTGATTCCAAGATAGAGCGCCGAACCATCCTTCGAAATAGCCGGCACACTGGTGATCTTGGATCCCATAATGGGTCGTATCTGGAATAAAATAGTGCCGGACGGCGACAGTTTGAACAGGTATTCTCCAGCGGTTACCAAGAGACTGTCATTTGGTCCTTTGACCGGTTGAAGTTCCACACTGGTCGGCAGGTTGATGGTGAACAGTATCTGCCCGTCCGCGGCGTCCACGCCAAACACCTTGTTTTCCTTCTTGCTGGTGATGAAAATGGTGCCATTCAGCACGACCGGGCTGTAATCCAGCGAAACATAATTCAAGCTGCCCGAAATTTTAGGCGTGATAAAACGCCATGTATATTTGTATCTTGAATCCAC
This sequence comes from uncultured Chloroflexia bacterium, assembly GCA_963718215.1. GTDB lineage: Bacteria > Chloroflexota > Anaerolineae > Anaerolineales > Villigracilaceae > Defluviilinea. The sequence goes on along the minus strand of CAVQYK010000024.1, from coordinate 266,923 downwards.
GAACAGGGATGGGTTCAAGGCGACCAGATTGCCCTTCAAACCCGATAATTGTGGTTTTACTCCGCTGGTTTGCACATATAACATTCCATTGGAGTCCAGGAACGGGGCAACAGTCACCAGACCGGGTTTGTCGGTGTAGCCCTTAATATCTTTTATCTTTGACCCGGTGTTGATGTTCAGCAAATATATGGTTGCATCTGTCGCCAAGGCGTATACATAACCGCGGGGCTCGTCGAGCGTAATACCGCCGGGCAGGAGTGTGTCTTTTGTAAAACTCCATTTTAGAGAGCCATTTGGATTCAGCGCAAATACCGTTGCAACCTTTGTAATATTGATAGTCGTCGTCCCAGTAAAATAAATGGATCCATCCTGTCCGACAAGGGGCGCATTCTTGGCATTTTCGAAAACCGCTTGTACACTGGAACGTATTGACCCATCCGGGTTCAGAAAGGTGACTGCGTTCTTCTCTGCCACAGCCACGAAGCCGCCATCGGGTAATTTAACGATGGGTGCAGTTTGTTTTTCAGCCAGCAGAAATTGACCCGTCTTTACATAGCGATCAGAAACCCATCCAGGTTTGGAAGAACAAGGTCCCTGGTTTGGGTCACAATCTGAGCTGTTGGATGAGACAATGTTCTTGTTGTGGACAATGGATTTCACCCCATAGATCTTTGCCAGCTTACTCACCGCATCGCTGGGCAGGGTGGCCGCCACGGCATTGATGAGCCACAGATCAGAAGTAGCCGTACCGCCCACAGCTGTTACAGCCTGGGCGGCAGATTGGGAATCGGCAGCCGTCACTATGACGGAAACGGTTTTCGAATTCTCTGAATATAAACTCGGTTCCACAAAGGCATTGGCAAACGAGGATTTATTCTCGGCCATCCGTGGAACGGAACCCGTGGTGCCAAACAAACTCAATAACATAACCACGACCAGGGTTAAATTCAATACCTGCTGGTGTGTTCTTTTTGATGCAAAAACCATTTCGTCAGTTTTCATTTTTGCTCCTTGACGACAGTCATTTACTTGACAGGCAATAGTGCAGAAAGTAACAATTTATCTGTCAGAATTGAGACATCCAGTTTACAAATTTGAAAGGAAATCGAAGGCTCAGGGACCCCAGTAATCGCTGTTCCAGCCGACGGAATTCCAGCCGACACTATTCCAACCAACGGAATTCCATCCCACACTGTTCCAACCCACGCTGTTCCAGCCGACCGAGTTCCAGCCGACGCTGTTCCATGTAATCGGATTCGAGCCGGTGGTGAGCAGTTGGCTGGCAAGTTGGCCTTGATTTGCGCTCTCGGTGGTGGTGCCGGTCACGGCTGAATAGACATCCAGGTAGGGATAACTGTTCGGATCGCCGGGAATGCCCTGGATGGTCGAACCCGTGTTCATGAGGCGGTATTTCACTTGGTCGGGGGTCAGATTCGGCTCATCCTGTAACAGCAATGCCACCGCGCCTGTTACCATGGGCGCCGCCATGGATGTTCCGCTGGCGCGGAAGTAGATGCCATCCACAAAGCGGTTGTTGTGGCTGTTGCGCCACCAGGAACTTTCTGCCAGCGTGGATATGATGTTTTTCCCGGGGGCGATGATATCGGGCTTCCTCACGCCATCCACTGTTGTACCGTAGGCTGAAAAGAGGGCCACATTGTCGTCACTGCGGTTGGATGTGCCGTTTTCGTTGCTGGCGCCCACCGTGATGATGAAAGGATCGTTGGCGGGGCCTGCGTTGATGGTGTTATAACCCGCCTCGGCGGAATAGTTGCCGGCAGAGGCGACCACCACGATCCCGTTGAACCACAGGATTTCAGCCGCCGCGGAAAGCGGGCTGGTGTGATAGGACTGCTCGACGGTCGAGTTGAGCGACAGGTTGACCACGCGAATGCGGTAGGGGGTGATGGCGGAGGGTGTGCCCACGTTCCTGTTGTTGTCATACACCCACTGCATGGCGGCAACCACATCGGACTCGTACGCCATGCCGTCATCATCACAGACTTTTACGCTGATGAAGCCGACATTTGGAGCGATACCCTTATACAGTCCGTTCGATTTCTGCCCGCCGCCGCCGATGATGCCAGCCACGTGCGTGCCGTGACCATTAGTGTCGTATGCCAGGTTGGAGTTGTCATTGAAGGATATCTGGGTATGCAGGCGGGAGCTGGTGTAGCCGAATTCACCCGGCAGGCGTTGGAAATCCCAATCCGGAGCCATGCCTGAATCGATGACCGCTACAAACACCTCGGTACCCTTCAGTCCCATGTTCCAGACCTGACGGACATTCAGGGTGTCCAGATAGGTGTGGGGTGGCGCAGGCAGGGGTTGGGGGTCGAAGGCGATTTTGGCATCGTCAAAGTAGAAGTAATCGGCCGAGTCGGTTTGGGCAAAATCGGTGACAAAACGCAGGGCGAAATCAGCCGAAATCAGGGGCGAGATGTTGTAACTCACACTTTGAAAAGCCGTATCTGACCCCGCGGTAAAGCGGGCAATTTCGTACCAGGTTGCTCCCCGGTCAGGCGTGACCTCGAGCTTGACGTAATCCGCACCTTCCATCGACATCCGCTTGTAGACGAAGCTCAGAACGGCGGTAGTGGCCGTGGACAGGTCGGTTGCGCGGCCGATGCCCTTTGTGCGCGTCCAGTTGCCGTCAAACGATGTTTCCTGGATCAGAATGCGGTCCCAATAATCATTTACACCGAGGTAGATGTCTCCTGCTTTGGGACCGTCGTTTTCCCCGGCTTCCGTCCAGGGGGAGGTCCAGTTACGGGTGCCGCTGTTGTGGCGGTAATCCAGGATGACCGGGGCGTACAGGTCATCTTCAACGTTGTGGGGCAGGACGGTCCCGGCAGGCGGGAGCGGCGGCAACGCCAAAGGACGCTTGTACGATATTTGCAGGTTGTCAATGTACAGGTAATTGCTCGTGCCGGCGGTAATCCCAAAACGGATGGTTGTGTTGGCCGAAATATACGGCGTCAGGTCGAGGGAAACGGCAATTGGGGTGGCATCCGAGCCGGGTCCAGTGATGGAGCCGATGGTTGTCCAGGTGCTTCCGCCGTCTTTCGATGCCTGTACCACGGCCTTATGCGAGGAAGAAGTGAAACTGGAGCGTCTATAGGTGAAGGTCAGTGTTGCCGAGTTTGCCTGGCTCAGGTCGACCGAACGGCTGACGGCGCGATTTGAAGAGGAAAGCCGCAGCGTCCCGGATGTGATCCTGATGGAACCGGCGGATGGCGAAGTCGTTTCGCCGCTTTCCCTCCACGCTCCCAGCCAGGGCTTCGTGCCGTTGTTGTTGCTGTAGGAGACAGTTTCAAAGAAATCTGCGACTGTATCGTCGGTCAGATTGGCTTTTTGGACCGACGCGTCCAGACTGACCCAGCGGACGGACCCGCTTCGAGCCAGTTTTACCGCCGCTTCGGCCGTCATCTCCGCCACAAAAGCATCGATGATATGCAGGTCCCGGGTCACCCTGCCGCCCAGCCTGGCGACCTGGGCCTCGGCGCCTTGTGCACCAGCCGATTTCTGGGCAATTACGCGCACCAATTGCGCAGGGTCTTGTGCCGCCATTTCCAGCAGCCGCGGCTGGATATTTGCGGTTTCAAACTCCTGCCTGAGGGCGGCGCTGGCAGGTGCCGGGGCGGCAGAACCGATCAATCCTGCCAACAAAAAGAGGATTATGATCAGGTTTGTGAATTTGGTTCTAAACATGTTCGGCTCCTTGTTGATCTAATATGGGTCCATGTATATTTTCCCCTTTTACTTGGCAGGCGGAATACGTAGGTCTACGTATATTTTCTTGAAAACGCATTACAGAAATGCAAGGTCGGGAAAAGAAAAGCCCCCTGGAACCGACTCCCGGGAGGCTTTTGACTGACTCGTAACTTAAGGCTCTGTTTCACTTATCCGGCCATGGATTTTCCCTTTTTCGTAGAAACCTGATAATAATACTTGGAGTATTCGTCTCCCTGTGCGACTGCCAGGATCTGGGCATACCTGGCATCATTAAGGATGGTGTCAACATTCTCGTACCCGTTGTCACAAAGCAGGATGCCGATCCTGATGGGAATTCGGATCTTCTCCCCGATATCCACGATATTCCGATAAAGTCTATCTTGTATGCGGCTCGCGATCATGGTCAGAATATCGCTGTTGGGCACATTCTCGATCAGGATATAGAAGGTGTCGTGGTCAAATTTGGCCAGGGTGTCTGTGGGACGCAGCATACCTCTTAACGAACGAGCCACCTCATGGAGGGTGGTATCCCAGTCATAAGTGACTGCCTGATTTTTCCCCCTTTTCTTCTGCTCCAGTTTGAACAAGAGCACAGCAAAGCGATATTGATCAACTTCTCGTGATTGCCTGAGAGAACTTTCCAGACGGCTTTTGAAGAAGGATTGATTGTATAGACCGGTATGGCTGTCGAACGGTTTCTGTTGGACCGGTACTGCTTGTGGAGCATTTTTCGATAAAGTGATCCGTTTTATCAGATCTGTCAACTGCTCAACGCTGACCGGTTTCATCAATACCAGATCGGGCTGTGTGGATAGCGCACTGACTGCTTGCGCATAACCTGTAATCACGACAACCTTGACGTGTCTTAACCTGTCATCTTTTTGGATCAATTCCAGGATCCGGTTTCCAGAAACACCGGGCAGGTTCAGGTCCAATAAAACAATGTCCGGCTGGCAATTGGAGAGGCGTTCAAGAGCAACCTGACCATGAAAGGCAATCTCTGTCCGGAACCCGGCCAGGTCCAATACATGCCGGAATAGGGCCCCAACATCACGATCATCATCAACGATCAATGCAAAAGGTTTATCCATAGCCACAGTACTTTTCGATCAGCCTTTATCTCTTCCCATGCGGTTATTATATGCCAAAACTGTGGATTGCTGATATGCAAGAGACATTACGGATTGCTCACAAAAAATAAATAGGTATTTCTGGTTGGCCAATCAGGAGAGTTCGAAGTGAGGAAAGAAAAAAGCCTTTCGAGAGAGTTCCCGGAAGGCTAATGGTCTGTTTGAAATATCTGCGCCGGTTACGGCTGACACGGCCGGTTGGCAGGTTCTGTAACGAATGATAGGGGAATGTGCAACAGGATTCACCACTTGTTAGAGCGGCGCAAGTCCAAACTCCTTTTTGCCTGTTCCCTCCCGTATTTCTCCATCATGCGATTGAAGATCTCAAGATCTCCCGGAGCGATCTGGATCAGTTGGAATCCGACATTGTAGATATTAGGATCGAGCGGATCCACCTTGCACCACCGGCTGCGCGCCACGAACACCATGGACGGCTTGTCGGCCACTTCGCTGGTCAAACTCAAACGGAAGCGAAAATCCCTGTTGACCGGCAAAGGCTTCTGGCTGTCCATTTTGAACCCCCCGGTACTGATGTCAGCCAGGTGACCGACGATTTGCAGCGTGTCGTGGTCCATTACCTTCTGGTAATAGGAAAATTCTTTTCTGTCCGGTCTGTTGCGTTTATCGCTGGGCAGTTCTTTTCCCGGATGTGGCTTTGCAGAGGGTTTCTCTTGTTGCACCAGGGCATCCAGCGTATTGTTTACCAGCATGCTTAATCGTGTAGAGAATGTGGCTTCTTTCATATAGAGTCTCCGTGTTTGTAGGAGAGCCTTTCAGGAGAGAAGCCCAAAAAGCTCAAAAACTGGTGGATGTATCTTCCATTCCAACTGACGGTGGCGAGCATTACCATCACCTGGGGGTTCTGCAGAGCGTATACAGTCAGATGATCAGCCCGACTCGCCGCCAAAAGGAATATTCCGGAGATTTTGACCAAGGTTTGTGTTTTCATTGTATTTTCCATTTCTTCAAAGCATTTTGAGTAGTTGTGCATGAAATGAACCATGAAGATTTATCGACCCCAGTAGTCGCTGTTCCAGCCGACCGAGTTCCAGCCGACGCTGTTCCAACCGACCGAGTTCCAGCCCACACTGTTCCAACCGACGGAGTTCCAACCGACACTGCCGAAAGTGACCGGGTCTGTGCCGGTGGAGAGCAACTGGCTGGGATAGATACCAGTGTCAGCGCTTTCCGTGGTGGTGCTGTTCAGGGCGGCGAATATATCGAGCATGCCCGCGCCTGCCATTGCCGGGTTATAGCCTGCCCAGTTCTTGTTGGCAGTTGCCATCAGGCGGAATTTCACCTGGTCGGGGCTCAAGTTTACGCCGGTTTCCTGCGCTTTTTGCAGGAGGAGCGCCACTGCGCCGCTGACGACCGGGGCAGACATGGAAGTGCCGGACATGCGGAAATAAGTAGCTGAAACAACGCCTTCGGGATGCTGCTTGTGGAATGGTCAGGGCACTGGTATCAGGCAGGTAGGCAATGATATTGCGGCCGGGGGCGACCAGGTCCGGCTTGACGCGGCCGGTCTCGTCCATACCATAGGCAGAGAAGGTCGTCACCACGTCATCCGCCAGAGTCCACCGTGTTTTTGTCGTCGGTGGCGCCCACTGTGATGACGAAGGGATCGTTGGCAGGCGGGTAGAGCGTAGCTGGTGCCATTATTGCCAGCCGAAACGACCACCACAACGCTGTTGAACCACAGGATCTCACAGGCGGCCGCCAGCGGGCTGGTGTGGTAGGACTGGTACACACTGGAGTTCATGGACAGGTTGACCACCTTGATGTTGTAGGCGGTTTTGTTGTTGTAGACCCATTGCAGGGCGGCGACCACATCCGACTCGTAGGACATGCCATAGTCGTCCGCCACGCGCAAGCCCACGATATTGACCTTGGGCGCGACTCCCGGATATGTTGTCGATCCATCGGCAATGATGCCGGTGACGTGCGACCCGTGCCCGTACTGGTCGGATGCCTGGTGCTCGGAACTGTTGAAATTCACCACGCCCAGCAGGCGGGTACCCAGACCATTGGACTTAAAGTTACCGCTATCCACCACTGCCACGGTCACGCCGCTGCCCTGGTAGTAGGGGGCGGTGTTCCAGGCATCGGTGGCGCGCACGACCTTGGGGAACACGTTGGTGATGTTCGTGGCGCTGATCGCGCTGGTATCTGCACTGGTGGTCATGCTCAGCGGGGTCGTCCCGTCACTGCCATCGGCAGTGGTGATGCGCAAGCCCACCGCATCGTAATAGATGGTCTTGCCCTTGCCGAGCAGGCTCTGGTCAATGGCAATTTCCAGGGTGGCAAAATCATCCCACAACCAGGTGCGCGAGGCGGTAATATCCACATACGTGAGACAGGCTTTCGCCGCGCCCACACAACCGTTGATGCCGGTCGGCGAGATCGTGACGATACTGCCAGCCTTGTTCTTGGCATAGGCAGTGATCTTGGGCACCTGCGTGTTGGTCAACGTGGTGGAGAGGTACAGCTTCAGCGCCACTTCCACCTTGGTGATCTTCTGCCCGGGCGCATATTCAGGCTGGAACCCGGTGACCGAGCCTTTCACAACTCCGCCCGAGGCATAGGTGCCGTTGGGTCCCACCAGCGAAAGCATGTTGGCGGGGTTGGTAAAACCGTTCCGGACGATCTTGCCCGGTGACGGTACCCCAGGTGTGGAACTTATTGGAAACCGCCGCCTGCTGGACAGGCGCGTCCAAACTGACCCAGCGGACTGCTTCCGCTCCGAGCCAGTTCGACCGCCGCCTCAGCCGTCATCTCCGCCGCGAAGGCGTTGATGATGCTCAGGTCGCGGGTCACCTGACCGCCTAGTTGAGTAACTTTCTGCTCGGCGTCCGAGGTCTGATCCGCTTTCTGCACGATGACGCGCACGGTCTGGGCGGGGGTTTGAGATGCCATTTCTGCCAGGGCGGGGTGCAAACGTGATGCCGCGCTGACAGTTTTCGGGGTGGACGAACCGATCAAGCCTGCCACCAGCAGGAGAGCCATGATCAAGTTGAATAGTTTTCCTTTTTGCATGATTAGCTCCTTTCGACCTGTTGTAGGTCTGCATATATTTTCCCTTTCTTCTCCACAAAGTGGAATACGTAGTTCTACGTATATTTTTGATGGAATGGTTTACAAAAACGCAAGGAGATAAAAAAACCTTCCGAGAACTGTTCTCGAAAGGCTTTAGGAATGCAGGCGTTTTTTCAATGCTTTTCTTTTGGTGGGTTCAGTCTCCGTTGGCGGCAAGCCTCTGCGGGGCACTGGTGTTTTTCATCTCCTCCAGTTGGCGCTTCAGTGCGGGCACCCGTATGGCATGATAGAGCAGGTACAGGGGCAGGATGTTCAGCACCGATGCAAATGGATTTTGAGACCAGATCAGCGCAGTGACCGCGCCCATGGTTAGCACCGTGAAATCGAGAAACAGGGTGAAGAGCCCAAATACCCCCGATTCTGCAAAACTCTGACCACGGGCCAGTTTGACCGCCACCCCCACGAGGAAATGATTCCCGAAGACGAAGATCAGGCTGGCAGATGCCAAACCCAGGGCGCCGTTCAGATCGGCTACCTTCATCCCCCGGCTGACAGCTTCAAATACCAATCCAGATAGAAAAACCGGGAGGATGTGCGCCCCAATGTTGAAACTCTGGATGTACCACGGGTACCTGTGCCATGCCCATTCCACCAGGTGGGACACGACCACCACAAACAGCGTGGCTGCCGCACCAAAAGCGATGAACGTAAACCCGTAGACGAACCAGGCAATACTATAGTTGGTCCTGTCGTCTGGTCCTTCCACTTTGAGGGTTTGAGCCGCGGCTCCCAGGGCTGACAGCAGATATAGCCCCGGTTTCGCCCAGTCCAATTCCGTGACCATCCATCCGATCAGCCCGAGGCCGATCAGGATGGTGCTGATAATATATATCCTTGCAGTGGATGACAATTTGTTCATGTTGCTCTCTTCTACCCGACTTTGCGGTGAGTAACTGGTTTTGTAGAGAGCAGGAGGCGATCCAGCCACCATTGGGTACGTACCGGGTCCTGTTTTGTACCCTGTACCCTTTAGGTCTGTGACTTTGCGTCCCTGCTTTTCAGCAGGTTTGCCGTTTCTTTGCTGAGTATGATCCTGAGTGACCTGACTTGCCGCGTATCCACGGCATCAACTTAAGCCGTGGGAACCTGGTTATCGCTATTCCAGCCCCCGCATGCTTACGAGGGCTGGAATCTTCAAACCCGGTTCCATTTTGATGTGTCTGTCAGATCCCGCTGTTCCAGCCGACGTTGGGGGTGACGAAGGGGTCTGGTACAACACATCGCGTGCAGGCTGCAAACTGTTCGCTCTGTGGTGCAGACGCACTTATCCCGCCATTCCAACCGACGTTTGTCCAGACATCGCGAGACAACTGGAATACCCCGATCAAGAGGGTGAAGGTCACAACAATTGCAAGTGAAATTTGAACGATCCGTTTCATTTTATTCTCCTTTGTGTCGAGATAAGAATTGTTACAGGGTGCATTTTGGCATAGTTACCCTGGGATTGGAATACGTATATCTACGTATATTTCCGACAGATGGGCTAACAGAAATGCAAGGAGAACAAGAAAATACGCCCCCGGGATCTTTTTCTGTAAATAGCTTGAAGTGATGAGCAAAATTCCCCCAATTTAGATCAGTTCTACTTATCCAGGGACAAAATTCCCCGCTTGATCGCATAACGGACCAGTTCTGCCCGGTTCCGCAACCCCAATTTCTTCAGGCACCTGCTGCGGTGTATCTCTGCGGTGCGCGGACTGATGGAGAGTTTCTCCCCGATCTCGATGCTGGACCTGCCCTCCGCCGCCATCTGGAGGATTTCCCGTTCCCGCGCCGTCAGGGACTGATACAAATCCAACGGGGCATCCTCCACCCTCGAGCCGTTCGTTTCCAATAATTCCGAGAGCCTTTCACTGAGATAGCGATCGCCCTGCAGCACCGAATGAATGGCGGCGATCAGTTCGCCGGGACCCGTCTCTTTGAGGATATATCCGTCTGCGCCCGCCCTCAATGCCTCCACAACATAGGGTTCGGCGCTCTGCATCGAGAATACGATCGTGCGTGTCTTGGGGGAGAGTTTTTTGACGTGTAACAAGACCTCCAGCCCGTTCAAATTCGGCATCATCATATCTATGATGAGGATATCCGGCCTGGTTTGCTCGATCTTCTGGATGGCCTCCAGCCCGTCACCCGCCTCGCCAACGACCTGAAAGTTGGCTTCGCTGGTCACCAGATTACGCAACCCCTGGCGGATCATGGGATGATCGTCAACGAGCAGGACTGTTACGGTCATTTCTCCTCCTTTCGAGAGGTTTGTCTGTCAGGGGAAGCGCCGCCAGGATCTGTGTGCCCTGCCCGATGTAGGACTTGATCGTCAGGTACCCTCCCATCAGGTCCGCCCTCTCTGACATGCCGCTCAGACCAGATGTCGGCTTGTTCAGAACCGCTGAAACGTCAAACCCATTTCCCTTGTCGAGTATTTCGACCCAAAGTGTGTTGTCATTGACCACAAGCCCCACGAACACCTCTGTGGCCCTGGAGTGGCGCGCAGTGTTTGTGAGCGCCTCCTGGATGATGCGATAGGCGGTCGTTTCGATCTCTGCGGGAAATCTCTCGGTGGAATTCGAGCTGAAGAAGTTGACGTGTATCCTGGTTTGCTTCGTATAGCGATCGATGTGCCATTTCACCGTTGGGACCAATCCAAGGTCATCCAGGATGCTTGGGCGCAGGTTGAGGGACATTTCCCTGACCTGTTCGATAATGTCGGCGACCGAGTTCTGGATCTCGGCTATGCCCGGCTTGTGAACCTCTTCGACCTGGTGTTTGACGGATTCGAGCATGAACTGAAACCCAGTCAGGGATTGTCCCAAATGATCGTGCAGTTCGCGTGCAATGCGGCGGCGCTCGGCCTCCTGAATGTCCACATTGCTCCTGGAGAGCATCCGCTGGCGTTCCCTGCCCAGCCGCACATGCTCGAACAGCCTCGTATTGGAGATCGCGATCATGATATGCTCGGCCAGACCGTTCAGGAAATCCCTGTCGTCCTGTGAAAAGCCCTGTTTTCCAACGGAACCGCATACCAGCGCGCCGATCACATCCTGGTTGCGGACAAGCGGCGCGACTGCCAGGTGGTTGATCCCCAACAGGCGCAGGAGATTTCGCATGGGGACATCCTTTTGGGATTCCGCGTTTTGTACGATAAAAGAGGAATGATCTTTAGGCAGGTACCTGTCCAGCATGGTGCGCGAGAACGACATGCGGACCGGATTCCGTTGTGCCTGGGGAAGCTCATCCTCGAATCTTCTTGCCATGTCGAGATATTTGTTCGATTTCTGGTCGAACAGAAAAACCACGGAAGCGGATGATTTGAGCGCCTCGTTTGTGATCCGGCACACGATTTCAAGTAGTTCTTTCAGGTCCAGGCGCAGGTTCAATTGTTTGGCGATCTCCACAAGCGCTTCGGCGCGGCTGGTCTGGCGCTGGATCTGCTCCATTGCCTGCCGTCGTGAGGAAATATCCCGAAAGGCAAAGACCAGACCCTGCAGGTGGTTCTCCTGATCGATGAGGGGACTGAGATTGATCTCCAGATGGATCTGCAAGCCGTCCCTGGCGGTCAACACTGCCTCCAGTCCTGCATCGCCCGCCCGGAAGAGACGACTCGACGGATCGATTAGTTCACCGCTGGTTTCGTCCTTCAATTTGAGCACTTCCAGGAGGGACATGCCAGTTGCATCTGCCTGGCTCCAGCCTGTGATCTTCTCCGCTTTGGAATTGATGAAGCGGACCTTCCCCAAATTATCCGCCGCGATCACGCCGTCGCCTATGCTCATCAAAACACCGTTGAGCCATTGTTCGCTCTCCCGCAGTTGTCTTTCGAGTTTGTATCTTATCCGCGCAATCTCGATGGTGACGAAAAGCTGGGAATTGTCGAACGGCTTGATGATATGACCGAAAGAGCCGGTGGTACCCGCCCGTCGAACCGCATCCTGCCCTGCCTGGGATGAAAAATAAATGATCGGGGTGTTGCTTGTCGAATGAATGAGTGTCCCCGTTTTGATCCCATCCCTGCCCGAGCGAAGGCGTGTGTTCATGATGACCAGGTTCGGTTTCAGTTCATTGGTCTGGGCGATGGCATCGTCGCTGGTCGTGGCAATGCCCGCCACTTCATAGCCCAGTCTGATAAGCCGTTCCTGAAGGTCCCGGGTCACAGCCTTGTCATTGTCCACGATCAAAATTTTTACCGATGCCATGTTGATTCCAATAGATTTTACCGCTACTTGACTTGAAGCCGCTGAATTGCCCACTACTTTGTCAGTCAATGACAATAATTTATGTTCTGGCCTTCCTGGACGTGCTACTGATTGCACTGCCCCTGCGCAAGGGCTAGTACTCCAACAACCTAAAGTTGAAAGGTTGAATACGAGTACTTCTCATATTTTTTACCCTACAGTTTTATCTTGTTCGAGTACTAGTGCGGGAACAGGAACTCGGCGAGCAGGAAAACGAACACATTGACCATGGGCAAAATGGACAGCCAAACCAGCCATGAACGCTCGCGCTCCCGTACGATGGCGGTCAGTGCAAGGATGCCCCCAGCCAGTTCGCAAAGGAAACCGAGCCATGCTCCCCCGGGCAGGATGCTCCAGGCAAAGACCAACAGGATGCCTGCCGCGGCAAACCCTACCGCCCACCAGCCAGGCCTGGTTTGGGGCATTCGGAGAAAGGGATTCGATGTGGTTTTCATTTGTGCATCCATCCTCACTATATATAGCACGCAGGGATGCGGATTTCAATGGCTCTCAGGTGATCAGGCTGCGCGGCAAATGGTCGGTGCGGTTGAGGTAACAGATGGTGACATGATCGTTCCTCACGTCGAACCGGCTGATGGAACAGTTATGGAGCAGGAACCAGGACCTCAGTCCGTTCGAGGCGTTCTTCCAGGGCAGGTTCAGGATGGCGCACATCAGGTGCATGAAGAATCCGCCGTGGCTGACGAAGATGATGCGGTCTTCGGGCTGTCCCTCTCTATCGCCGTGACGGGCTAACAGGTCCGCCCAGACGCGCTCGGCGCGCAGTTGACATTCCTCCTCGGTCTCGAACGGACGGTTCCACCAGCCGTTCTCATCCAGCATTTCCGGGAGCGTGAACCCCGGGACATCCGCCTCGAACCACGACCTGGGCCTGCCCCCCAGACCCTGGAGCTTCATCTCCCCGTCGCGTCCAAAGATGCCGCCGCTTTCGTGGATGTCCCACGCCTCGAACGGAACACCCAGCCTGCGGGCGGTGTGCGAGGCGGTCAGGGCGGCGCGTTCCATCAGGCTGGCGTAGACGTGGGTAATGCCGTAGCCGTGCTCGTTCTGCGCGTTCCAGGCGTCGGGTCTGGAGATTTTCTGATTTCTCCCAAGATGCTCTGCCACAACCTGCGCCTGCTGGAGGCCGACCTCGGTGAGCATGGGGTCGGGACTTTCCTTGTAGTTTGGGTCGCCCCAGCCCGCGTTATTAGCCGATTGTCCGTGACGGATGAAGTAGAGTTGCATTCTGTTTATACCCTTTTGGTGTGATGTGTAGGGGATTATAGCCGAGGGTGTTTTCCCAATCTCCCAGAATGGTGGCATGACAATCAGCCACCCCAATCCTTGACATTCTCCAATTGCGGGGGACATCTGAAAAACCTATAATTACGTCATCGGTCATGACGAAGGAACAAGTCCAACCCAACCAATTTTGCGGGTGAGAGTACAATGGAAGGGAAAGAACCCCGCTGAAACAGGAGAAAAAGATGAGTAAAGAAGATGCGATCCGTGAATTTCTAGATGACGCCGTGAAAGAGATCACACAGGCAGACGACAACCCGCGCACGTGGCTTTCGTGGGTGGTGTACCTGCTCTCCAAACTGGAGGAAAAAGTAACCCAGCAGGGTCCCGTCAATCGGGCATCCTATGTCGAAATGCTCGATGCCCTGCAGGACGAGATCCGCAACCGTCAGCGAACCGGCGGCTGGAACTAAAACCCTTGCCATGCTCGAGAAATCGGTCATCATCATCGGCGCGGGCGTAGCTGGTCTCGCCGCGGGCTGTTACGCCCGCATGAACGGCTACCGCGCCGTCATTTTTGAATTGCACGATTTGCCGGGCGGTCTCTGCACTGCCTGGGAGCGCCGCGGCTACATCTTTGACGGGTGCATCCACTACCTGTTCGGCTCCGGCGAAGGTCAGCCCTTCCACGACATGTGGCTGGAACTGGGAGCGGTCCAAAACCGACCCATGATCGACCATGACGAATACCAGCGCATCACCGACGGGACGGACACCCTCACGGTTCACACGGACCCGGACCTGCTCCAGCGTCACATGCTGGAACTCAGCCCGGACGACGCCTCCCTGATCAAACCCTTCGTGGACGGCATCCGTCAGTTCACCAAATTCGACATGTCCGCCATGTACCGCAAGCCGCGCGCCATCCTGAACGCGATGGATTACCGCGACCTTGGCACGGCGATGTTGCCGTATCTCATGCCCGTCATGAAATGGTCAACTTTATCGGCGGGGGAGTTTGCGAAGAAGTTCAAGAACCCGTTCCTGAGAAAAGCCATCCCGCAGATCTTCTCCTGGGACGAAGCGCCGGTCATGATGGGCATGTCCCTGCTGGCGTACATGCACACCGGCAACGCCGGCTTCCCTGTGGGCGGCTCGCTCGAATTCGCCCGCGCCATCGAAAGGCGATTCCTCGAACTCGGCGGCGAAATCCATTACAAAGCGCAGGTTGAAAAGATACTGGTCGAAAACGACCGTGCCGTGGGCGTGCGCCTGTACAATGACGAGGTCCACCGCGCCGACTATGTCATCTCCGCCTGCGACGGGCGCGGCACCATCTTCGACATGCTGGATGGCGCCTACACCGACCGGCGCGTCAAAAAGATGTACGATGGGAGTCTGTCCACGCATGGCATGATGCAGGTGTCCCTGGGGGTGAAGCGGGATATGTCCGCCGAGCCGCATTGGGTCACGCATCTGCTCGAGGAGCCGGTCCTGGTCGCGGGCGAGCCGCGTCACGAGATCGGCGTCAAGCACTACTGCTTCGACAGATCCCTCGCGCCGGAGGGGAGGTCGGTCATCGAGGTCATTGTCCGCTCGGATTATTCGTACTGGCAACGCATCTACGGTCGCCGCCTGTACGACACCGAACAATCACAGGTCTCCGGCATTATCGTGGACCATCTCGAAAGCTGGCAGCCCGGCATCAAAAAGGACATCGAATTCGTGGACGAGGCCACGCCGCTCAGTTACGAACGGTACACCGGCAACTGGCTTGGCTCCACATGCGGCTGGCTGTTGACCACAAAGACCATGCCCATGCTCATCAAAGGCGTCCCGAAGACCCTGCCGCGCCTGGGAAACTTCTACATGGCAGGGCAATGGGTCGAGCCAGGCGGAAGCATCCCGCTCGCCGCGGCGTCGGGCAGGAGTGTCGTCCAGTTGATTTGTCACGAAGACGGGAGGAAGTTCGCGGCAACAAAAAAGCCCTGACGAACGTCGGGGCTTTTTTTCTCTTCCTATGTGCCTGGTTTGGGCGGGTCAACGGGCAATTGCAAATAGAACGTACTGCCGGTGAAGTTCACTTCGTCGTGACCGGCGCTTTCCACCCAAACCTTTCCGCCGTGAGCACGAGCTACTCCTTTGACAATGGCGAGGCCAAGACCCGGTCCGCCGCCTTTGAAACTGGTCCTGCCCGAAGAGTGGATGTCGACACTGCCCACCTGGTAGAACTTCTCGAAAACCAGGTCAAGGTGTTCAGCGTCCAGCCCAATGCCGCGATCCCTTACTGCAACCTCCACGCCGGGTGTCCCGTCGTTCATCGCAATCGGACGTGTCGTGATGAGGATCGTGCTGCCGTCAGGCGAGTACTTGATGGCATTAACGATCAGTTGATAGAGAGCCTTCTGGATCAAAGCGGGATCGCCGTTGATGCCGGGCACGCCTTCCGCATGTTGGGTGTAGATCTTGATCCTGCGTTCGGCGGCGGCTTTTTCGAAATCATGGATCAGGTCGTCAAGGATGCGCTTCAACAGCACGGGAACGGATGCGATCTTCAACGTCTCTGTTCCGATGCGGGTCACGTCCAGCATCAGGTTGACCACCTCATGGATGCGGCTCGTGCCTTTGAGTATTCCCTGGATCACCTCGCCAAAGTTTGCATTGGTGCTGGTATTCGGCAGCGAGCGCAGGACATTGACGTATCCGTTCAAAACCGTCAGCGGGGTGCGGAGTTCGTGCGCGGCAACCTGGATGAATTCAAGTTTGTTGCGATCAAGCTGGCGCAAAACCTTGTTGGACTTCTGGAGTTCCTCGATCATGGACTGGTCATTGGCGCGGATGCGGTCCAGCGTGATGCGGATGATATCCATCGCCATGCGCGGACTGCTTCTGAGGATGGTCTCGAAGTCCTGTTTTTCCATCTCCAGCACTGTGCATTCGGATGTCGTGCGTACGGTTGCTGCGCGCGGCGCGTTCTGGATCAGCGCCATCTCGCCCACCATGTCGCCCCTGCGCGCCAGGCGCAGTATACGGTCATCCTCTCCCTCGATCATTTTCTTGGTGATCTCCGCGTTGCCATCGGCAATTATGTAAAACACATCCTCATAAGCGCCCTCCAGGCAAAGCACATGACCCGGCGGGTAGGTGCGGATCTCGGTCAGGTCCGCCATTTCCCGCAGTTCGTCCTCGTCCAGCCCTTTGAAGGCCAGCCGCAGGAGGGAGATCTTGTCATAGGTGGATGTGTCGGTCATGGTGGCACAAGTATAACCATGAGCGTGCCCGTCGATTACAACAACTCGATTGCAAACGAGTTTACAGTTTTGTTTTTAACGTCTCCAGGATCTCGTCAGGTTTTTGGGATATGTCAATTGCGAAGACATTGCCTGTCAGCGTGATCTCGTCCGCCAGACGTCCTGTGCCGCGCAAGACGGCTGTGGGGCGGTTCTCCATGAGACTGTACTCGACATCCGACCTTGATATTTTCCCGCCGTTCACGAGCACGGTGAGCGACTTTTTTCCGCCTGCGATGACGGACGCTATCTTCGAGATCCATGCTGATTCGTCCCCCCAGTCGTCGCCGGGGATCAAAAAGAAGTGGGTATGATTGGGATCCAGAATGGAAGCCGGCTCCTCCTTCATGAGGAGCGCGTCGAACACGACCCCGACCAGCGGGAACGTGAATTTGTTCTTTTTGCGCTGCCTGCCGATCTCGGTCATGATGCCCGCCTGCGTACCGCCATCTACGACAACGGCTCCGGTCTCCTCCGCCAGTTGTGCAACGATGCCCACCGCTTTCCGCATGGGGAATTTCTCCATGAAGCCAATGCCGCCCGCGCCGCCCACCAGTACGATCACTGTACTGGGTTGTGGGAGACCCAGTTCGGTGAGCGCTTCCTGAATTTCATTATCGCTTGAAATGTTTGCCGCTTTGACGGTCACCCCGCGTTTCAGTGAAATTTGCCTGATGAGCATGGTTCTCTCCTATCTGTAAGGGTTGGTTTTCACTGTACGAGACTCATTATACCCAGAATATAAAAAGACCCGGTGGATTTTTCCGTCGGGTCTTTGCTTCATATTCTTTTCTCCCGCAGTTTATTCTTCCACAATATTGATCGGCATCTCGTTCTTCGCACTCAGCGCTGCCACACTGACCTGCGCCGCAACCTTCTGCGCGATCTCGATCAACGATTTGGCCACGGGTGAATCAGGATGACTTACCACGATCGGCTTGCCGCTGTCGCCGCCGATGCGCACGTTCTGGTCGATGGGTATTTTGCCGAGGAAGTTGGTTTGGGTCGCCTGCGCCAGTTGTTCGCCGCCGCCCGAGCCGAAGAGATCCATGCGTGTGCCGTCCGGCAGGTCAAGGTACGACATGTTCTCGATGATTCCCAAAATGGGCACTTCCAGCGTGCGGAACATGTTGAGTCCGCGCCCGGCGTCTTCGAGCGAGACCAGTTGCGGCAACGTCACGATCACTGCGCCACTCAGGGGCAACGCCTGCGCCAGTGAAAGAGCCGCATCGCCTGTGCCCGGGGGGAGGTCCACGATCAGGTAGTCAAGCTCGCCCCATTCCACATCGCCCAAAAACTGACGGATGGCCGAGTTGAGCATCGGCCCGCGCCAGATGAGAGGCTGCCCGGGCTTCACCAGCAAGCCCATCGAGATCATCTTGATCCCGTATGCCTGTGCGGGAAGGAGTTTTTGTTCCTTTGGCGGCGGGAGTTTTTCCACGCCAAGCATGGTCGGGATGTTGGGACCGTAAATGTCCGCATCCATCAAGCCGACGCGTGCACCGGCCTGTGCCAGCGACACTGCCAGATTGACCGCCACGGTGGATTTGCCGACGCCGCCCTTGCCCGAACCGACCGCAATGGCGTTGCGGATGGGCATGTTGACCAGCCCGCGCATGCGGCCGTCGTTCGGCACATCCGAGTCCATCTTGATGACGACTTCCTTCACGCCGCCCACGGACATCACAGCCTGCCTCGACTCCGATTCGATCTTTCCGCGCAACGGGCAGGCGGGCGTGGTGAGCATAACAGTAAACGAGACCTTTTCTCCCTGGATCTCCAATTCGCGGATCATATTCAGCGTGACCAGGTCCTGATGCAACTCAGGTTCCTGCACCGTGCTGAGAGCCGCCATTATCGCTTCTTTTGTGATTTGAGTCATTTGTTTTTACCAATATTTCATTTATGTCGTTGCGAGCCTTCGGGAAGCAATCTCCTGATCGTGTTGGGAATTGCTTCGCCGCAATGACAAACTATGCCGCCGGTTTCGCGGCTGCTTTTGCAGCTTTTGCCGCTTCCTTGGCCTTGCGTGCTTCCTCTTCGCGGGTGTAATTCTCCGGACGGATGCCCGCATAGTACGATGCTGGCTTGAGAAGCTTCTCAAGGTTATACACATTTCGCCCGTAGCCGGCGATCTCGAAATCGTGGTCCATCTTGATCGCGTCGAACGGGCAGTACTCGGCGCAAAAACCGCAGTTCATGCAGATGTCCGCGTCGATGTAGAACTCGGTCGGCTCGGGGACGGGGCGGCCAGTGTTCGGGTCGTTCGAGCGCACGATCCAGATGCACTGCGGAGGGCAGACCTTGGCACAGATGCCGCAGGACGTGCAGCGCACCTCCTTTTTCCCGCCTGCGCCCTCGTCGTAGACGAGGAACGGCACATAGCGGAATTCCTCCGGAATGATCAACCGCTCTTCCGGGTACTGCACCGTAAAAATGCCGCGCGTATGTTTGCTCGAGCGGTGCTTGATGCCCTCCTCGGTGAAATAGCGCTTCTTGCCGCTCAATATCCACGAAATATCCTCGAGATATGTATCCCAGAATCGCTTCCAGGTGACGCTCAGTCCTTTAAGAATACCTTTACCGTACATGTTCATCTCCTCTTAGCGATCCAACTCGCCCATGACGATGTCGAGCACGCCGAGCAATGCCACGAAGTCCGCGATCTTGGTGCCGATGCACATCTGCTCCAGGCAGGTGATGTTCACGAACGACGCGGGTCGCACGTGATAGCGCCACGGATTCGGTTTGCCGTTCGAGACGACGTAGAACGCCAGCTCGCCCTTGGGTGACTCAATGCGACCATACGCCTCACCAGCCGGGACCCGGACCTGGTACTGCGGTTTCTGGGAGTTGATCGGCCCATCGGGGATCTGCTTGACAGCCTGCTGCAGGATCCGAAGCGACTGGCGGATCTCATCCAGGCGGATGATGTAGTTGTCGAACAGGTCGCCGTTCTGGCGGACCGCTACATCGAAGTCGAAGCGGTCGTAGATGCTGTACGGGTCGGCGCGGCGGATGTCATACGGCACACCCGCGGCTCGCAGGACGGGACCCGTGACCGAGTACTTGACCGCGGTCTCCCCGTCGATCACCGGAACGCCCTTGAGGCGGGAAACCAGCACTTCGTTCTCGCTCAGCAGGCGGTCCATTTCATCGGTCTTGCCGGGCAGGCGGTCGAAGACCAGGTCTTTGATCTTCTGCATCACATACGGCGGGACGTCGCGCACCACGCCGCCAAAGCGCAGGTAATTGCACATCATGCGCGAACCGGCGACCGCTTCGAAGATGTCGAGGATCAATTCGCGCTCTTCGAAAGCGTACAGCGCCGGGGTGTACATGGCGCCCAGGTCGTTGAGCAGCATGCCGATGAAGATGAGGTGGTTCTGGATGCGGCTGAGTTCCGCCATGATGACGCGGATGTAATCGGCGCGTTCGGCGACCGGGATGTTCATCAATTTTTCGACCGCGATGGCATACCCGAGGTTGTTGCTCATCGAGTTGAAGTAATCCAGGCGGTCGGTGTAGGGCATGTTCTGCAGGAAGGTGTTGCGCTCGCCGATCTTGTCGTGGTTGCGGTGCAGGTACCCGACGACAGGCTTCAAGCCGGCAATGGTCTCGCCTTCGAGCGTGATCGCAGCGCGGAACACGCCGTGCGTGGACGGGTGCTGCGGTCCCATGTTGACCACGATGCGGTCGGTGTTCATCCCGTCTTCGCTCTCGACGGTGTAGCGCTTGAGCGAGGCGTAGAGGCTTTCCTCGTTCTCAGGGACCCACTTTTCGGGGTCGAAGTTTTGCGGGAACTTGAGGTTGTCCTTGAATGGATTCTTTTCCTCGGCCATGAACATGTTTGCCCTCAGGCCAGCGGCTCTTGAAAGGCTTGACATCCTCTTCATAGAAGGGTTCCTGCCAATCCTTGCGGAGCGGGTGACCCTCGTAGCCTTCCCACATCAGGATGCGGCGCAGGTCGGGGTGACCGGTGAACTTGATGCCCATCAGGTCCCAGGCTTCGCGTTCCTGCAGGTCGGCGCCGGGGTAAATATCGATCAAGGATGGTACTTCGACCGGGTCCACGCGCGGGACCTGCACGCGGAAGACGAGCCCGGGTCCGCCGGTGGTCTTGTAGGCGTGATAGACCACTTCCATTTTGTTCTCGGGGAGGTAGTCCACGGCGGTGACGGCTGTGAGCAGGTCGAAGCCGAACTCATCGCGGATGGCGGTGGCGACTTCGACGAGTTTATCCTTTTCGACGATGAAGCCGGAGTAGCCGGGGCGGGCGTCAGCGGTGACGATGCCCGGGAAACGAGCGATCAGGTCGACGGTCGATGTGGAGGCGGGAGCGGTCATGATGCACTCTCCTGCGTCGCCTTGACTGCGGCAGCGGTTTTGATCTCAGCATTGCGGCGCGGGTCGATCAGGTCGGGTCCGAGGATCGGGATGGGGACTTCCATTGTGTCCGGTCCCTTGCGATACCAGTGCACCTTTTTGATCGATTGTTTGTCGATCTTTTCCTGCAGTTTGATCATGCCTGCGATCAAGGCTTGCGGGGTGGGGGGGCAACCGGGGATGTAGACGTCCACAGGCAGGAATTTGTCGATGCCTGCGACAACGTTGTAGCCCTCCTTGAAGGGACCGCCGCCGGATGCGCACGCGCCCATGGAAACAACATATTTGGGCTCGGGCATCTGGTTGTAGAGGCGGATGATGGACGGCAGCATTTTCTTTGTGACCGTGCCGGAAACGAGCATCATGTCGGCCTGGCGCGGGGTGGGGCGCATGACCTCCATGCCGAAGCGCGCCATGTCGTAGCGGGCGGCCTGGGCGGCGATCATTTCGATGGCGCAGCACGCCAGACCGAACATGAGCGGCCACACCGACGAGCGACGGCCCCAGTTGTAGAGGCGGTCGAGCGTGGTGATGGCCACGGCATTCTGAATGTCTTCAGGGATGTCGTATTGGGGGAGATTTAACTTTTCATTGTCCATTGATGTTCTCCTCGAACCAGTCTTGATAGATTGCGTACAGGATGTCGTCGTTCGCGAGCGCGGGATCATCCTCAAAGTCCGAAAGTTTTACCGTCCAGTCGTGGATCTGCCGCAGTGTCACTTCTTCGATGTTGATGTTCGGATGCTGCCTGCGTAACTCCAGGGCGATGGCGTAGGTGGATTCCCAGTTGAGGGTCATTGGCAGGTTGGTGGATGGATGGTGTTTTCCGTCACAAGTGTAGATTATACCTTTGGAATTGCCAAAGTCAATTGAATTGCGTAAAAATATATTTATAAAAATGGGAAAGTGAGTATAATCATGCTGGCAGGATGACAAATCCGCTTCACATGCACAGCCGACAGTTGCCTCGGTTTCGAGGAGCCTTTACCTCCCTGAAAACCTGAATCTGGTCATTTCGATCGAGAACAATCGAGAGAAATCTTCCATTGCTAGGCGCATGATTTCTCGCTATCAGTTTGAAATGACAATCGCTAAGATTTCCTAGGCATTTTGAAAATATCTATCATGACCGCCCGACAAAGAGTACTCAACTACCTGACCAAGAACCGCACAGCCTCCGCGCGGGAGGTTGCGCGCGGGCTGAAGATGTCCATCGAGACGGTGCGGCATCACCTGCGGGTACTGGTCGCGGATGGGCGTCTGGAGGCGGAGTTTGCCCGGGGACGCGAGGAGGACGCGGCAGGCCCGAGAAGGTCTATTCCCTTCCACAGGCGGCGTTGGGGGATAATTTGTCGGCGTTGGCGCAGGCTCTTTTGACGGAGGCAGGCGCGCTGAGCGCAGACGAAGCGTCACAAATGAAAGCACTGGCGAAACGTCTGGCGGGCGGGGTCGATTTTGCAGGTCAACCGGTGGCAAAGCGGTTGAATCTGATCGTCGAGAAATTGAACCAGATGCATTATCACGCGCACTGGGAGGCGGGCGCGGAGGGACCGCGCGTGCTGTTCGGGCATTGCCCATACGCGGCGGTCGTTGGAAAGCACCCGGAGTTGTGTGAAATGGACACGAATCTGCTCTCCCTGCTGGCAGCGCGGCTTGTGTTGCGCGAATCAAAACCAGAAACACAGAGGAGCGGGTGCCCGTTCGTGTTCCTGGTGCGTTGAGTTAGCTGTCGAACCCCAACCCAGTCCAATCCATGACCTTGAGCCAGATGTTTTCGCGCCCGCCATTGCGGTCGGCTCGATCCATGGACCAGCGGGTAAGGTTGATGCCGATGGAGCGCAGCGGCTCGGGCGGGAAGGGCATTGGCTTGGTGCGGACGAAGTCGAGTTCGGTACGTTCGGTCTTTTTATTATCCAGAAGGTCGAGCATGACCTTTGCGCCGAAACGGGTCGCGCCGACGCCCAAACCTGTGAAGCCCATCGAATAGGCGGTCTTGCCATGATGGACTGTCCCCCAGAACGGCGCAAAGCGCGAGCAGGTGTCAATCGCTCCGCCCCAGGCGTGCGAGAAGCGGATGCCTTCCAGCTGCGGAAAGGTTTGGAAGAAATGTTCGGCAAGCCGCGCGTGCATTTCGGGGGCATTTTCGAAATGTGGACCGAAGCCGTTATTCCAGTAATAGACCGCGTCGTAGCCGCCCCATAGGATGCGCCCGTCGGCGGTGGTGCGGGTGTAGTGGAATTGCCGGCTGGCGTCGCTGACGCCTTCACGTCCGTACCAGCCAATGGATTCGCGTTGCGAAGTGGTTAAAGGCTCAGTCATGAGCGCATAGTCATAGACCGGGACAACGTAATATGAAAGCCGCTTCAATAAGGGAGGGTAAGCATTCGTGGCAAGCGCCACGCGCGAGGCGCGGACTCGTCCGTGCGGGGTGTGAGCGATAACGTTGTTACCTTGCTCCTCCAGTTTTGTGACAGGGGAATTCTCGAATAACTGAACACCCAGATCGAGGCAGACTCTGCGCAGTCCCCATGCCAGATGGGCAGGGTTAACGAGCGCGGAATCTGGCTTCTTAAGACCTGCAATGAAGATCGGGGATTTGACAACCGCCTGCACCTCTTCGCGCTCCATGAATTGGAAGTTCGTGTTGAAGGGCGCGGCTTCCTCCAATTCGTCCTTCATCTCCCCGATGTGATGCGGCTCGGTCGCCATGTCAATTTCGCCTGTGCGGATGTAATCACAGTCGATGTTATAGCGTTCCAGCGTCTCTTCGATCTCTTTCATGTTTTGGAGTCCCAGCGCGAGCAGGGTCGGCAGTTCACGCCGCCAGCGCGCGAGTCCGTTGCTGAAGCCGTGCGTGAGGGACGAATCCATGAAACCGCCGTTGCGCCCGGAGGCGCCGGTGGCAACTTCACCAGCTTCCAGTATGATGATGTCCCGGTTGGGATTTTCCTCCCTGGCGAGCAGGGCTGTCCACAAGCCTGAGTAGCCAGCGCCGATGACGAGGAGGTCGGTGGAGGTCTCTTGTGTGAGAGCAGGTTCGGGGGCGGGGCGAAGCGGATCGTCCAGCCAGAAGGGGGTACGGATTACGTTGGAAAGGGACCTGAGCGTTTCTTTTCGTACATTGTTTGAATAGGTCATGCTATCAGGGTGCTTTATACCGCGCGGGTAGTCTGGACTTCGGACGCGCATGACGTCCGGAGTCGCCGTATTGTACCCGTTCCCCCCGCAGGTTGTACAGCAGGATTTGCCCCCGCCTCCACCCGGATCTGCAACCTGCCTCCCCATAATTTGCCTTTTCCCCGCTGCTACTTTTTCGGAATACCTGCGTAGATGATATTGAAATAACGACAAAGGAGCTTAAAATGACAACCAATCAGAAAAAAACCTTGCGCCGATCAAAAAGCAACCGCATGATCGCCGGCGTCTGCGGCGGACTTGCCGAGTTCTTCGGCATCAGTTCGTTCTGGTTCCGCCTTGCGCTGATCATTGCGTTCATTCCGGGCGGCGTGCCGGGCCTGTTGATCTACTTCATCCTGTGGATGGTCATCCCGGAGAGTAGTATCGTATCGGCTCTTGAAAACGAAAGCCGCGCGGAAACCGCGCGGCTTTTTTCGCTCTGCAGCTCATGTTTTGCCCGGCTTATTCCGGGATGAACTCCTTTTGCATCACTTCGATATTTGCCGCATTCAAGAAATTCATGGCGTTTTCGTCCGTCCGGTAGGAAACGCTGTAAACGATGCGCGCGATACCCGCATTGATGAGCACCTTCGTGCAATTGATGCATGGAAGGTGCGTGACGTAACAGGTCGAGCCCTTGGTGGAAATTCCGTGCAATGCCGCCTGGATGATGGCGTTGGTCTCTGCGTGGATGGTGCGGACGCAATGCCCGTCCACCATGAGGTGACCGGCCTCGTCACAGTGATCCTGCCCGGCGGGGAACCGTTGAATCCCGTTGTCAGGATGCGTTTTTCGAGCACCAGAACACAGCCGACGAAGGCGCGGTCGCAGGTGCTTCTTTCCGATACGGCGTAGGCGATCTTCATGAAATAAGAGTCCCAATCCGGGCGCATGGACTTGTCTCCTTGAGGTGATGTTGGCGGGTATTATACAGTTGAATTAAAAAGCGACGCGGATTGCGCGTCGCCTTTTTTGAAATCCTGGATATTATTTTTCCAGTGTAATGGTCGGGTCGATCGGTTCCTGCAGGTTCGGATTCGGGTTGTAATTGATATAGACCTCTGCGTTACCGTTGGATGAAATATTGTAAGCAATGATCTGCGTGTGCATACCGCTCGGCTCGCCGTTACCGCGGATATCGATACAGGCGGACGGCGCAAGGATCGTACCGGTGAACGTCCCGCCGCTGTTGCCGCGAAGCACCATGGTCTGAACATTATTGGAATTGAAAGTGAGGCAGGGTGACGGGTTATATGCAACGACCATGTAATAGCCGGCGTAAGGTCCGCTGGCGGTGGGAGTGCCGTTGAAACCGCCGCCGCCTGCAAATTTCAATCCAAACACCATGTCCGTAACGTATAGTGTGGCATTGTTCAGCACGATATCTTTCTTATCAAGCGCGTCCAGGTTGGAGATGCAATAAACACCATTGCTGAAGGTCGAGCCCGACCCCTGTGGAAGCCCGACATCTCCGGGGGTGCCGTCGCAGGGGTTTTCCGGCATCATTGCGAGCGCACCTGCCGGGTAGCTGATCGCCTGGGATGTCTGGTGTGGGTTCATGCAGGTGAAATTGCTTGCACTCCCAACCGTCGTTACACATTCGCCGGGATCCAGCGTAACGGAATTACCGTTCTTGGAATATGCGCAGCCGTTCGAGAAAATACCGCCGCCTTTCAAGTGTCCAATGGGCGGAGTTGCTCTGACCGCTGTTGAAGGCGCAGGATGTGGTGCTGGGATTTAAACCGGCAATGGCGGCTCCGCCGAATGGTTCTGCGATGGTGAAACTGCAGGCACGGGTTGTGGCGGTCACGGTGCTGGTCGTGGTATTCCTGCCGAGCACGCGCGCAAATGTGTTGTTTGTGGTCGTGACGATGTCCACACTGATCTCTTTTCCGGCGGCATCGCCGGGGCACAAGCCGGAACCAGCGGCAATGTTCGTCACTGTAATTGTTACGTTGTTGGTCGTGCCATCGTCATTGTATCCGTTCGATGTGGCACGCTCCTGTGCGGTGGTTATGATGTTCTCGTTACGCTGATAGGCAAGCGCCCCGGCAAGCGCGGCGGTATCGGCCGCGTTCTGTGCATGACGCTTTTCCTCGAATGCCCGCCCGCCGTCGATTGCCAGTGCAGTGAACCCGATCAGGGCGATCATTGCAAAGGTGATCAGGATGAGCGCTTGTCCTTTTTCTGAATTGAGTTTCATAACATTGCTCCTGAATGATTTGATTACGCACGCATGACGGGAGGCTTCTTTCACTGATACAGGAGGTAACAAACAATCCTGCAAGTTTTGACGCAAAATTTCTCTTTTGCAAGGAAATCGCCCGGTTCAAAGAAACGAGCCTGGTTCCTTAATACCAGGCTCGTCAAAATCGTCTTGATGCGTTTTGGCAACCTGGCTGTCATAATCACGGAATTGTGATCGTAGACCCTTGGCTTTGCGTCCCCGCCTTTAGACGGGTTTGCTATTTTCAATCATCGGCGTATGTGGAAGGCGATCGGTCCGCCTTCGTTGTTGACAATCATATCAGGGTTTTCCTTCAAGGCACCTTGCTGGAACCTTTCACGAGGTTACACCTTTTGAATTCCCAAGAATATGACATAAGCGGGCATTGCAATTTGGTAAGGCGCTGGAACCGAAAAAGAGAGCCTGATTGTCACCAGGCTCTCTTCTGCAATTTGACGATTTCCATCCGGTTACGGGCTGGGCGTCTGCGAGGGGAGAATGGAAGAGGCCGGCTCCACCGTGATTCCCAGCAGGCGCGCCAGTTCCAGCGTATATTGATCGTGCTGGTCGCGGGCGAGGGCAATGCCCTGGTCCACGGTCGCCTGGTCCGCGCCGCCCATGAAGGCGATCAACGTATTAATGACCGAGTTCATGTGTGAGACCTGATGGGTCTTCAGTGTCGCCAGGCAGGAGGGCGTGGGCTGGTCCTCTGCCCCACGGCGGATCTCCTGCAAGCCGGCGACGGAATCGGCCAGTTCCTCGCGCGGACGGCTGGCGGCGAGCGTCGATGCGTCGTCAAATTCACGCATATAGGCGTGGATCTTTTGGACTTCCGCCTCGATATTTTCCGAGGCACAGGGATCGGGCGTGTTCGTCGCGGGCGGTGGCGTGGCTGTGACGACAATGTACTGTGTCTCAGGGGTGGCATTTCCCGCAGCGGGAGCGGCTACGCAGGCGGAAAGCAGGACAGCCAGCGATAAAAGCATGGAGGTGACAAGATGATGTTTTTTTACTGTCATGGCGTTGAATTGTCCTAACATGAAATTGAGGAACAGCCTGGGCTGTTCCTCAATTATAGCAGTTGACCGTGCCTGGACTGGGCTTACTTTAGCGCCCGGCGGAACTTCAGTACGAAGTTCTTCCTGATCTTGGATTTCCTGTCAAGTTCGGCCTTGATGGACTTTTTATTGCCCTGGCCAATCCTGGCTTCCGGGTTCTTGTCGTCGGTCCTTTGAGCAGTGACGACCGGTGTCGTGCCTTGATCGCCCGTGCTTGTGGTGATGCTCACAATGACCGGCAGAGTGGTCGGGTTGGTGTTCTTGATGGTCGAGGTAATGACCGGTGACGTGGTCTGAAGGCCGGTTGTGGTTACGACCGTGGGGATCACGATCACGCAGGTGCTCGTGTCGGTAAACACGTTGCCGGAGCCGTTGTTGGCAAAGGTCTGGGTGCCGTCGAGGCTCAGTGTGGCGTTGAGCACCTTGAGCCCGTACAGGTCATTCCCGGAGAAGGTGCCGCCGGTGACCTGGACGATCTTCTGGCAGACGCCGGTCACATCCACGCCGTCCCCGCCGTTGTCCAGCGCAGTGACGTTGGTCAACGTGACGTTGTCGGTGGCATTGACGATGAGTTCGTCGCCCATGCCGTTGTTGTTGAATGTGCTGTTCGCGACCGTGACCACCGCTCCGTTCAGGGATGCGCCGAACAGGTTGTTGTTGCTGGCGTTCGTGCCGGTCACCTCGATGAGGCCCGGTGTGGTGACATCCAGGCCGTAGCCGTGATAGGTGATGCTTCCCTCGGGGCACCAGTCGAACAGGCAGGTGAATCCGCGATTGTCAGTGAAGGTGCTGTCAGCGATATAGACATCGCCATCGGCCTTGATCGTTGCGCCGATCAGGCGGTTCTCTTTTGCCTCCACTTTCCAGATGTCGACATCGCCGGCAGCGTCCACGAGCAGACCGGTATCATCGATAAAGACGTTCGAGTCTGACACGTTGTTGTTGAACTGGCTGTTATAGACGGTGACATCGTCTCCCTTCAGGCTGGCGCCCCACAGGTTGTTGAAGTTGGCTTCCACGCCGTTCAGGGTGATGTCCTTAGGTGTCTCAACAGTCAAGCCGTAGCCGTAGAAGGTCAGGCCCAGGCAGGGGGTGAAGGTGACCGTCTGGTGACCGGAGAAGAAGGAGTTGGTGATGGTGACCTGGTCTTTGGCTTTGATATTCGCACCAAAGAGTTGGTTGTTGCTGGCATCGACGCCGGTGAGGACAACCTCATCTGAACTGTCAATCATCAGACCGTAACCGGTGGGGTCGGTAATGACGCCCGAACCGTTACCGGTGAAGGAACTATCCTGGACCGCAGTTTCGCCACCTTGCAGGTAAGCGCCATACAGGTAATTACCTTCGGCGGTTACTTTTTCAAGGGCAATGGGACCAAGCGTGACCACTCTCAACCCGTAGCCGCCATCCCGGTGCAAAATCTCACCAGTGAAGTAGTCGTGGTAGTATGTGATGTGACCATTGAAGGAGGACTGTTTGATCGCCACGCCGCCAGATGCCGCAATGTCCGCGCCGTACAGCTGGTTGTTGTTGGCGGTTACGCCGAAAAGGGCAACAGTGCGTTCACTGATGACCTGCAAGCCGTAACCGGTCAGGTCCAGCGCGTCGCCGGAGCCGTTGTTGCTGAAGTTGGCGTTGCTGATTTCAACGTCGTTGGCTTCGATGTGTGCGCCATACAGGTGGTTGTTCATTGCCTCGATATTGATCAGCGACGCATCGTCACCCGCATCGATCCGCAGACCGTAGCCATGATAGAGTTTTTCACCCCCGGACGAGTAGGTGTAGGATACGTTCCCATTGAAGAAACTGTCGGTCACCTGTACGTCACCGCTCGTTGTGATGTCCGCGCCCCAGCGCTGGTTATCGTTGGCTGTCACGTTGGATAGGGTCACATCCCCAGTGCCGACGACCTGAAGGCCGAAGCCGGTGGAGTGCTCGTGCCAGTCGGAGTTGTTCTCGCTGAAGAAGCTGTCGGAGACTTCAACGATCGCCCCTTCGAGGTGGGCGCCGAACAGGAAATTGTCATTGGCGGTCACGCCGTCCAGTTCGATGTCCCCGGCAGTGACGACCTGCAAACCGTAGCCGTCATACTTCCAGCCGTCTCCATAGACATAGGCGTAGCCCTGGTTGCCGCTGAAGAAGCTGTCCGTCACAACGACATCCCCAACTGCCTGGATATTCGCCCCAAAGAGCTGGTTGTTGTTCGCTTCCACGGAGAACAGTGAAACCATGCCGCCGCTTGTCACTTCCAGGCCCTTGCCGACCGGATCCTCGATGTTGCCGGAGCCGTTTTGGTTGAACCTGGAATTCTTAACGTTCACATCGCCGCCCGCGTTGAGGTTCGCGCCGGACTGCGAGTCGGTGACCTCCACCTCATCAAGGTTGATGTCGCCCTCGGAATAGAGCGTCAGGCCGGCCTCGCCGGAAACGCCTGAGATGCTGATGTTGTTGAGGGTGAGCGAACCAGCCCACGGGTTGGTGCTGGAACCGATGATGATCGGGACGTTGAAGGTTGTGGTGGTGTAGGTCGGTGCGCCGCTGGCGGGATCATAGGCGGTGTCCCAACCGCCCTGAAGGGTCAGGTCGTATTGGTCGAAGGTGTCGAACTCGTAGTTGTTGAAGTCAATGCTGGTTTCGCCGCCCAGGTATTCGCCCTGCTGGATGTAGATGGTTCCCGCTGCCGAATAGGAGGCTTCATTGGTTTGCAGGTAGGCCAGCAGTTCATCGAAACTGCTGAAGGACGGTGTACAACCGTTCGCCCCGGGGGTGGGGACCTGACCGGACGGGCACCAGATCGGATCGTAGTCCGAGGCGATCGCGTCCGCCGATTCCTGCGAGGCAAGCGGAAGCGCTTCGCCCTCGGAATTGAGGACTGTCACCGTTGTATTGTCCGGGACCTGTTCCAGAATGGTTACGAGGGTCTCTTCGGTTGCAGTTTCCTCGACAGGTTGTGTTTCTTCAGCCGGTTGAGTTTCCTCGGCTGGCTGGGTTTCCTCACCTGGCGGGGTTGTTTCCTCGGTCACGGGCTCCGACGGTTGTCCCTCGTCGCCGGTGGAAGTGTCGTCATCCAGCACAGGCTCGGATGGCTGCTCCTCTCCCGGCGGGGTTGTGGTCTCCGTCGGCGGGGTTTCGGTCCCGGTGCCGTCATCGGCATAGACAGTTGTGGTGCCTACGGTGCTGAATAACAGGAAAGCCAGGATCGTAAAAGAAAGGAAAAATGTGCGTAGTGTTTTGACCATGTTGTCTCCTCTTCGTTCGGTTTGGTCTTGCAAAATAAATAGAGATACTTGATGCCAGAATCAAGCATCTCTATTGTACAAATTTTAGACGGTTTGTGTCAACATTTTATAATTAGAAAAGGTTACAAAACTGTCAGAATTACCTGCTCATTTGGTGAATTCGATGGTTGGGTTGCCTGCCGGACCAAAAATATCGGAGGCAACAAAGTAGATATCACCTTTGGCGGTACCAGTGATCTGGAAGGTCTCGGCAATAACCTGACCGTAGAGTTCGAAACCAGCACTTCCGTTATATGTGACATGAGCAGTTGGCATCAAAATCAGTCCTCGCCAGACGTTGCCCACGCCGCCGTTCATCGTGAAATCGTTGGGATTGTCCCAGGGCATGTACATCAGCAAGCCACCGAACGTATCCCCGGCTGGCGGAGCGGCAATGTCCACGTCGGCTCCCGCCTGAATGTCGATCTCACCCTTCTCAGAGTAGATGTAAATATTGCCGGAGGTGAGTTCTCCTTGGGCGCCTACGGTAAATGAACTATCCCCAACACCAAAGAAACGCATGCGGGTGGCGGTAAGAACACCTTGGGCGGTTACGGTAAAATCTGCATCATTCATGTAGATCTCGAGACTATTAAACTGATTTTCACCTCCTTTGAGATCGAGATCATCCGACAGGACCAGCTTCACATCTCCGCCTTTCATGCTCGCACCGCCCGTTAATTTCGGTGCGGTACCATTGATGAAACAGTAGGTGCCATCGCTAAGAAACTCCGTTGACTTTATGGATGGGTTGTAATCAAAGTAACCAGCGATCCATGTGTTACCAGACTTCTGTGCCTTGGTCGGGCAGTCATTTGGATATTTCGGCGCGGGGAGGGTGGTGGGGATATCCTTGTAGGTGTCCTTGGTGATGTCTTGTTGAGTGGCACCGCAATCGATTTTCCCGGTACCCTTGATCCTGGGAGGATTTTGATTTGCGTTATCCGAACAGCCTACAATTTGCGCATTGGCATCCATGTACATGTACGCCGCCGCGCCGGTAATATTAAAAGCATCAGCCCCATTACAGTTTACGAAGATCCCCGAGTCGTGAAACGTCAGGTCGGCATTGCCTGTCACCGTGTAACAATCATTGCCGGTCTTCTTGGTCGCAAACATACCTGCACCGTATACGGTGCCTGTAATCGGCGGAGCACTGTCTACGCGCGAAATGGCCTCGACGCGGTTCGTGACAAAATCCCGCCCTAGGACGCGTGCGAAGGTCATGGGGACGTTGGATATGATCCGCACCCGGATATACTCACCATAGTCGGCGCTGGCGACGCCAGGCAGATTACAGGGAGGGTCGCCACCGGGGACCTCGTCGCAGAACTCGACGATCACCGTGTGGTCGGCGTCGGTTTGGTAGTTATTGCTGGCAGCCCGTTCCACGGCTTTGACTTTTGCCAGGGTTTCGTTTTCTTCCTGGTAGATGTACTCGAGCGCGGCGGCCAGCGCGGATGTATCTGCCGCATTCTGGGCGTTGCGGCGGTCTGAGAAGACCCGCCCGCCGTCCACTGCCAGCGCGGTAAAACCGATCAGCGCCACGATCCCGAACGCGATCAGGATGAGCGCCTGTCCCTTTTGTGAATGGATCCCTTTCATGTCTGAACTCCTTTTTTGTGCTTGCGAGCCTGGAAAAAATGAAAAATACAAGGCAAATAAAAAAATAATAACTTTTCGGCTCTGTAATTTCCTGTTCAGACAGGCTGGATTGACTCTATTGTAAGCCAAATTCAGCAAATTTCAACAAACATGACGCCTGACAATATTGATATGTATCCTCCCCTAAAGGTACTATTTAGACGATGGGCGTCTTTTCGAAGAATTCGCCACGGATTAAATAACCTGCGGGTCACGACTGCCGCAAGTTCTTCCGCTTCACACGTGACCCGCAGCCTGGTTACTCCACGGTCACGCTTTTGGCGAGGTTCCTGGGCTGGTCCACGTCCAGTCCGCGCAGGGCGGCGATGTGATACGCCAGCAACTGGAGCGGGAGCACAGTGATCACCGGCGAGAGCATCCACGGCGCCTCAGGCACCCAAAGGACGTGGTCCGCCATGCCCTTGACGAGTTCATCCCCATCCGTTGCGACGGCGATCACGATCCCGCCGCGCGCCTTGGCCTGCTGTATCTGCGAGATCATTTTCTCGTGCCAGGGGTCTTTCGGCGCAATGCACAGGACCGGCATACGTTCGTCGATCAAGGCGATGGGACCGTGCTTCATCTCGCCGGCCGGGTATCCCTCGGCGTGGATGTAGGAGATCTCCTTCAGTTTCAACGCGCCTTCGTAGGCGATGGGCATGTTGATCCCGCGCCCGAGGTATAGGCAGTCGCGGATGTCCTTCAACGTGTGGGCGACGACTTCGACTTCATCTTCGCGTTCGAGC
The DNA here is from genome assembly GCA_963718215.1 of uncultured Chloroflexia bacterium. Lineage (GTDB taxonomy): Bacteria > Chloroflexota > Anaerolineae > Anaerolineales > Villigracilaceae > Defluviilinea. Next base: position 233,682 of record CAVQYK010000024.1, on the reverse strand, counting down.
GTGCGTCCCACCAGGTCCGGGACGAGGCGCAGGTCTGAGACGAGTTCGCGGCGGGTCTTGTCGTCTATCACGCCGCGCAGGTCGGCGAGCAGTATCGCCAGCATGTACTGATCGACCAGGGGGGCGGTGAAAGCCTTGGTCGAAGCGACGCCGATCTCGGGTCCCGTTTGCATCGAGATGAAGCCGTCCGCCACGCGCATGGCTTGCGAGCCGATGGCGTTGACGATGCTCCAGATGACCGCGCCCTTGCGGCGTCCCTCCTCCATGGCGGCGAGGGTGTCGGCGGTCTCGCCGGATTGCGAGATGGCAAGCACGACCGTCCGCTCGTTCAGGATCGGGTCGCTGTAGCGGAACTCCGAGCCGATCACCACCTCGACCGGGATGCGCGCGATCTTTTCGATCAGGTACTTGCCGACCATGCCCGCGTAGGCGGCGGTGCCGCAGGCGGTGATGTAGATCTTCTCGATCTTCTTTGCAAATTCTTCGGTCAGTTTCAGGTCGGGCAGGCGGATCCTTCCCTGCGCAAAATCCACGCGTCCCGCCAGTGTGTCGGTCAACGCCCGTACCTGTTCGTGGATCTCCTTCTGCATGAAGTGGCGGTACTCGCCCTTCTCCGCCGCGACCGGGTCCCACGAAACGGTATGCACCTGCGGCTTGACCTTTGCGCCGTCCAGCGTTTCGATGGTGACCGTATTGCGCGTCACCACCGCCATCTGCCGCGACTCCAGAAAGATGACCTCGCGCGTGTGCTCCATGATGGCAGGGATGTCGCTGGCGATGAAGTTCTCGCCCTCGCCCATGCCGATCACCACGCCGCCCGCATTGCCGATGCGCGCCGTCACGATCTTGTCCGGCTCGTCGGCGGACATCAGCACGACCACGTTCGCGCCCTGGATGTCATTGAACGTTTTGCGGGCGGCTTCCACCAGCCCGATGCCGGTCGCGAGATAATGCTCCACGAGATGCACGATGGTTTCCGTGTCGGTCTCCGACTGGAATTCCACGCCCTCGGCGGTCAGTTCATCCTTGATCTCAAGGAAGTTTTCCACGATGCCGTTCTGCACCACGACCACCCGCTTCGTCTGTCCGAGATGCGGGTGCGCGTTGCGCGCCGACGGCGCTCCGTGCGTTGCCCAGCGCGTATGACCGATGCCCGGCGCGCCTTCGATGGGCGACTTTGCGACGAGGTCGATCAACTGGGATAACTTGCCCGCGTCTCTCCGCACCTCGATCTGGTCCGCTTTCAATACAGCGACTCCAGCCGAATCATAGCCGCGGTACTCGAGCCGCTTCAAGCCGTTGATGATCACCGGCACCGCGTCCTGCGGTCCGATATAGCCTACAATTCCACACATGGGGTTCCTCCGAAAAGAAAGTTCCAAGTGCCAAGTGTCAAGTGTCAGGTGAAAAAACATGACACCTGACACCTGGAACTTGACACAGGTTTATTGCCATTCCCAGCCTCTTTGTCCGCGTGGTTGCCCGCGCGGCGTTTCATGACCGGGTCGATTTGTTCGGAGGGAAAGAGAAACGGGTGATGGCGCACCCGAAGGGCTTCCGCTGATCTGTCGATTTTTCCGTCCCGTTGGTTGAGTAGGGGCGAGGTCTTCTCGCCCTGTATCGAAACCAGCGGGACGGTTAACTCCATCCCGCGATGGAGAACCCTTATCCTCGTCAACTTTAGTCGTATAGACTGATTGTCAAATCGTCCCATAGTTTTGCGGTTGTCACGTTTCTGAGACAATGCACCTATAAGACTATCTGACTACAAGACTATAAGACTAAAGCCCATGCGCTGTCTTTCCCGGAAATATTGCCGGTTCACCTCCTGGTTCAAAAAGTGTGGGCAAAATTATACCTGATGAAACGTAACAGGTTCCATCAGGTATTAGTCGCTGGTCCATCCCAGTGGGATGTGGCTGACGGTCACTGCCTTGTTACTGGCATACCACCTTCGTTATGTCTCCATCCAGGACGGTATTGGTGACCGACGCAGTGATGGGTATGGTGGTGGATCCGCCCGTGAACAATGTCGCAAAAGGCATGAACAATGTGTGGTTATAGGAAACCTGCACATACACGCCATCGCCAGGCGTCACAACGGTCAGGAGTTTGTCAGTGGCAGTGGAGCCCACTTTCCCGGTTACTACGACGGTCACTGCCTCCGCCCCGCTGGTGACGGAAAGGTCGATGGGGGATGAGGATGCAGTGCGCACGCGCTGTATGATATTTGCCTGGACGGGACAGATCGAACCATACAACGCGCCTTCCTGCGCCGCGTCACGCAGCTGGATGTACTGGAAGAGGGCAATACCGAATTCAACCGCTCCCGCCAGGAGCCAGAGGATGATCACCAGGCTGATGGAAAATTCCACCAGGCTTTGTCCGCGTTCAGATGTGGTCTTTCTCATAGGATGCTCACTCACTTCCTAGTGCCGGTTCTGGAACAGGATGACACCCTCGCACCCGGGTGTGGACAGGTTGATGGTGACCTGTTCGGCATCACTCCATCTATCAAATGTTTGATGGAAGGTGAAGACAAGTGTGGATGTGCCGGGTGGGATGAAGATCGGTGAGGCAGGGGTGATGGTATATGTCGGTCCGATTTGGTTGCCGCTCCAGAACACACTCCCAAGGCTGGCACTTTGCAGGCGCAGTGTTTTGTCGCCGCCCGTTTGGTGACCCTTGTCGTGGTTCCACGTGACTGTCACGTTGGCGATCTGCAGGAACTGCGTAAGAGGGTTGTTGATGGTCATGGTCATTGTGCCGCTCGTCTGCCTGAGCAAACCGACCGTGACCGTGTTGCAGCCTGTGATCGCAGGCGTTGTAACTGTGATGGTCAATGTACCTGTACTGCCGGAATGCCCGCTGTCTCCGCTGTAGACGGCGGTCAGGGTCTTGGAGCCTGTGGTAGTAAAGACCACGGCACAACTACCGGCTCCATTGACAAGGGTGATGGGGCCGCTGCAGCCTGAATCCTGGCCGGTGATCGTCACTGTGCCGGTGGGGATGACCGTTGACCCGCCGGGAACGTTGGCCACAGTTACTGTTGCACTTATGTTCTGGCCTGAGTAGTATGGCTGTGCGGCTGTAATGGTCGTTATGGTGGCTGGTAATGCCACGCTATGGCTCTCGGTATCGCTGCTGCCGGCGTGATTGGTCGTATTGGGAGTGTAGGTTGCGGTCAATGTTTTGTTGCCGACAGAGTTGAAGGTCACTGTGCAACTGCCCGCGCCATTCGTGAGCGTGAACGAACAATTCGAATCGGCGCCGGTGATGGCCACGGTACCGGTGGGTGTTGTGGAACTGGTTACAGTAACATTGACCGTTACGGACTGCCCAATATTGGATGGGTCGGGGGAGTCAGATGTGATCGTGGTAATGGTCGCGCCGGGCAACACCACGGTATGGTTTTCATTATCATTGCTCGTGGCATGCTCAGCGTCGCCATTGTACGTGGCGGTCAGTGTTCTTGGGCCGGATGATGTAAAGTTTACACTGCAATTTGTGTTTGGAAGCGTAATGGTGCAATTCGTGTCCGCACCGGTGACGGTCACCGTGCCGGTGGGAGTCCCCCAGGCGCTGCTCACGGTAACGGAAACATTGACCGTCTGGTTCGGCTGGGATGGGTCGGGTGTGTCTGCCGTGATCACGGTGGTCGTGGAGGCCGGGTTCACTGTGTGGGATTCCGTATCACCGCTGGGATTGTGAGTTGAGTCGCCGCCGTAGGTGGCAGTGAGCGTTTTTTCGCCAACGGACAGGAACCTTACATTACAACTGCCCGAACCGCCGGAGAGTGTGATGGTACAGCCTTCCTCCGCCCCGCTGATGGTCACCGTGCCGGTGGGAGTTGTGTTGGCTGTGACGGTTACGGAGACCGTTACATATCCACCAATTTCGGACGGGTCAGGCATGTCCGACGTGATGAGCGTCACCGTGTTTTCCTTCGGCGGCGCGATCGAGATGGTCAACAGCAGGGTGCGGGAACTCTCAGCGACAATTGGATTTCCACCTGCCACCGTACGCGAGATGAATGGCACAAGCGGGACGATGGCGTTGTAGTCCGCGTCAACGCTTACAGTGACACGAGAGCCTTGCACTGGCACCATGCCGGTGTCTGTTACGGCTCCACCCGTACAATACTGTGTTTGAGTTGTATTAGGCCCACTATCCACAAGAATCTGAATGTCTCCATCCTCGAACGCATTCAGGAAATCTCCGCCCTGCGCGGCGGCGCGGATGCCGGCGCAATCCTGGTAACGCGGCACACCGTTGGGCCCTATACCGGAGGTCGAGCCGTAGCGCGCGGCCTGGCGGGTGGCGTTGTTCACGGAGGAATAGATGAATAATAGCCGTCCGACCTCGATCAATCCGTATATAACCAGGAGCAGGATGGGCAGTACGATCGCAAATTCGACCATGGCCTGCGCTTTGCTCTTTCGGGGGTTGAATTTCAAGAGTTTCATGTTCGTTCCTATTCTCCAGTACTCCAACAACCTAGAGTTGAAAGGTTGAATACGAGTATTTCTCATATTTTTTACCCTACAACTTTTTCTTGTTCGAGTACTAGTAGTCCTAATTCTTAGTTTAATATACCGGTTGTCCAGTCCAATAAGACATTCGTACTAAATTGCTTACACTTTTGCAAATCAAAGGATGTACAGGATGTAGAACGCCCCAAGCACGAGCGAGGGGCCGTACGGGATGAAGGTCATCAGGCTGTTCTCAGCGTAGCGCCTCTTGACGAAATGCCCGACGACTGCCAGCAGTCCAATCACGCCGCCGACCAGCGCCCCGGCCGTGATCCCCAGGATGATGTTGGGCCAGCCAAGCATCAGCCCCAGGACGCCGGTCAGGATCACGTCCGCACTGCCAAGCGCCTCTTCGTCGTCCTCTGCCTGACCCGCCTCCCGCATCTTCCGGGCGCGGATGCGCGCCACCCAGCCGCCAAATTGGTACAGGACGAACATGATGGCAAACCCGGCGACACCGCCCAAAAGGGACGTGAGGAAGCCGGAGGAAAGCCCGTTGACCCTGCTTTGCGTGTAAACCCCAACCACCAATCCCAGAACTGCGCCGAACAGGCTGGTGGGGTGCAGGATCAGGCGGTGCTCTAGGTCAATGACGATGACGACGCCGAAATAGGTGAGGACGATCAGGCTGAGGGGCAGACCCAGCCCGATGGGTGGGAACAGCCAGAAGTAGGTAAAGGAAGCGACTGCCAGGATCAGCACGATCCACGTGCGCAGGCTGCGCTTCGTCCCGCACTGACGGCAGGCGCGCAGGGTCAGGTAGTCTGCCCATGAGAAGACGGCCTGGCAATTCGGGCAGGCGGGCTGGCTGAAGCGCCGCGTGACCGGCAAAACATCCGACAGATAGTTCACCAGCAGGCCGGCGATCCAGCCCAGCAGGACGGGAAGGAGCAAGGTAAAATCCATTACTATTATTATAGTCCAAAGCAGGGGATGTTTTTCGGGGTTTGGGCCGTGTAAGTCAACTGTAATGTGCTTGCGGGAGTTTGTGAACTGTCTTACAATCTTCTTAAATCCCCCAGGAGATGAACATGGATAAATTCATAATCGAAGGCGGGACGCCGCTGAACGGCGAGGTGGTGCCCGCAGGGAACAAAAATGCCGCACTGCCCCTGGTCGCCGCGTGTTTGCTGACCGAGGAACCGGTCATTCTACACAATGTTCCCCACATCAAGGATGTGGCCGTGATGAGGAGTCTCATCGAAAGCCTTGGCGCACAGGTGGAGGGTCTGGATGCCACTTCGTGGCGCATCACCGCCCGGGACCTGAGGCCTGCGGACCTCGACCCGGACCTTTGCCGCAAGATCCGCGCTTCGATCCTCGTGGCGGGACCCATGTCGGCGCGGGTGGGCGAGTTCAAGCTGCCCCCGCCCGGCGGAGATGTGATCGGCCGCCGCCGGCTTGATACGCACATCCTGGCCTTGCGCGCGCTCGGCTCGGACGTGCAATATGACCGCGGTTTTACCTTCCGGTCGAACGGCTTGCACGGCGCGGATTTCCTGATGGATGAAGCCAGCGTCACCGCGACGGAGAACGCCATCATGGCGGCGGTCACTGCAACGGGCGATACCGTGATCCGTAACGCCGCATCCGAACCGCATGTGCAGGAGTTGTGCCACTTCCTGAACGGGCTTGGCGCACAGATCGAAGAGATCGGTTCGAACACGCTTCATATTCACGGCGTGACGAAACTGCACGGCGGCGAGTTCACGATCGGCCCGGATTATCTGGAGGTGATCAGTTTTGTCGGCGCGGCGGCGGTGACGCACGGCACGGTCCGGGTGAAGAATGCGGGGGTGAGCAACCTCGGTATGATCGGGCACATCTTCGACCGTATGGGCGTGCGCTGGGATGTGGAAGGCGATGACCTGATCGTCCCGGCAAACCAGGAACTCAAGATCATACCCGATCTGGACGGTGCGATCCCCGAAGTGAAGACGAACGTCTGGCCTGCCTTCCCGACCGACCTGATCAGCATTGCCATCACAGTGGCGACCCAGGCCAGCGGCTCGATCATGTTCCATGACTGGATGTTTTCCGGGCGCATGTACTTCACCGATAAACTGGTGGGCATGGGCGCGAAGATCATCCTGTGCGACCCGTATCGTTGTCTCATCCAGGGACCGAACCGGCTTTACGGCGAGAACCTGGAAAGCCCCGATATTCGCGCCGGCATGTCGCTGTTGCTGGCGGCGCTGGCGGCAAAGGGGACGTCCACGGTCCGAAATATCGGTCAGATCGAACGCGGCTATCAGGATGTGGATAAGAAATTACTCGCGCTGGGAGCGAAACTTGAGAGAGTGAAGGAATAGGGCGTTCGCAACCCACCTGACCCTCGAATTGTCCCCTTTCCTGTGAACGAGAGGATGCTTTATGCAACTTTTCAGCCATTTACGCATCCAATAAAGTGAGGAACGGTAATAAAGAGGTTGAAAAAGTTGTCTCAACTGCGGTTGAAATAAAATCTCAGGCGAAAATGCCTATAATAAGGAAAATAGAATGTCCAGCAATGGAAACGCGAAACACGTAAAGGTATTGGTATTGGGGTCAGGTCCCACCGGGTATGCCGCCGCGTTGTACGCCGCGCGTGCGGAGCTTCAACCCATTGTGCTGACCGGCATGCAATTGGGCGGGCAGGCGGCGTTGACGCACACCATCGAGAATTACCCGGGCTTCCCGGAAGGCGTGGGCGGTCCGCAACTGGGCGAGTTGTTCCAGAAGCAGGCGGAACACTTCGGCGCGGTGACCGAGTTCGATATGGCGCATTCGGTGGACCTGTCGAAACGTCCGTTCAAAGTGACAACCGACAGCGGCGAGTACCTTGCGGATGTGCTTATCATCGGCACGGGCGCCAGCCCGACCCACCTGCAAATTCCGGGCGAAGTGGAACTGACCGGGCGCGGCGTGTCGTATTGCGCCACCTGCGACGGCTGGTTCTTCAAGGACAAGAAGGTCGTTGTGGTGGGCGGCGGCGACAGCGCGCTCGAAGAGGCGTTGTTCATCACGCGCTACGCCACTTCGGTGACCATTGTCCATCGCCGCGACGAGTTGCGTGCCGGTGCGATCCTTCAGAAGCGCGCCATGGCACATCCCAAGATCAATTTCGTCTGGGATACGGTTGTTACGGGGACGGTCGGCGCGGAAAAACTCGAAGGATTGAAGCTCAGGAATGTGAAGACCGGCGAGGAATCCACCCTGGAAACCGACGGTCTGTTCATCTTCATCGGCCATATTCCGAACACACAGATGTTCAAGGGTCAACTGGAGATGAGCGATCTGGGCTATATCAAAGTCAACGACAAAATGGAAACGAGCGTGCCCGGCGTCTTTGCGGCGGGCGAGGCGGCGGATCCGCACTTTCGGCAGGTGGTCACCTCGGCGGGGATGGGGGCTGCGGCAGCCATCCAGGCGACGAGGTTCCTCGAAGCGGAATCAGAATAAGGTCAGGAGTGAAGCGGACAGTGGCGTCTACGGCGCCACTGTTTTCTTGTCTACCGCCGGTCACATCAAATGTATGACAATTTACACTAATTTGCGAATGTTTTTCGGATAAAATCAATACAAATTGCACCGTTTGGAGGATCCATGAAGAAAATTTCCATTATCGGCGCTGGGATGACCGGCGCCACAACCGCCCACTGGCTGGCGGAGCGCGAACTTGCCGACCTCGTCCTTGTGGATGTGGTGGAAGGGATGCCGCAGGGCAAGGCGCTCGACATGCTGGAGGCGATGCCGATCATCGGCAAGGATGTCGAGATCGTGGGGGCGAACGATTATTCCGCAACCAAAGGTTCGGACATTATCATCATCACGGCGGGTCTGGCGCGCAAGCCGGGCATGAGCCGTGATGATTTGTTGTCTGCCAATGCCGAGATCGTGGGGAAAGCCGCAACCGAGACGTTGAAGTATTCGCCGGATGCGTTCTACATCGTGCTGACCAATCCGCTCGATACGATGGCGTACCTGACGATGAAGAAGACCGGTCTGCCGCGCAACCGCGTGATCGGTCAGGCGGGGATTTTGGATTCGGCCCGCATGCGCGCCTTTGTGGCGTTGGAGACCGGCGTGAGCGTGGAAAACATCAACTGCTACGTGCTGGGCGGTCACGGCGACGAGATGGTGCCGCTCACGCGTCATTCGAACATTGCGGGGATCCCGCTTCGTGATTATCTCCCCGCCGACAAATTGGAAGCGATCGTCAACCGCACCCGCAAAGGCGGCGGCGAGATCGTCAATTTGCTCAAGACCGGTTCGGCGTACTATGCGCCGTCTGCCGCCTGCGCCCAGATGGCGGAAGCGATCCTCAAGAACAAGAACCTGATCGTCCCGTGCGCCGCGTACATGGACGGCGAGTACGGCTTGAGCGATATGTTCTTCGGTGTGCCGGTCATGCTGGGCGGCAATGGCATCGAGAAGATCATCGAGTACAAGCTGGATGACGAAGAAAAAGCCATGTTCGAGAAATCCGCCGCGGCGGTGAAGGAAACGCACGAGGCGTTGAAGAAGCTGGTGAGTCTGTAATGTCATTGCGAGGGTGCAAGCGACGAATGTCCCACGGAGTCTTCGCGGGATTTCGACGTTTCGGTGCCTCCTGCAACGACATAATTATCCTGGAGGAATTCATGATCCTGCACGAAAAAATCTCTGCACAATTACCCGCCTGGCGCGAACGGATGAAGTCGCTCGCCAAGGAACACGCCGATGTCGTCGTGGACCACGTCACCGTGGGACAGGTCGTCGGCGGGATGCGCGACATCAAGTCGCTGTTGACCGATGTCTCGTTCGTGGACCCGGCCGAAGGCATCCGCTTCCGCGGCATGTCCATCCCTGAGACGTTGAACGCACTGCCCAAGGCGCGCGGCGGCAAGATGCCGCTCGTCGGCGGCTTGTACTACCTGCTCATGATCGGTGAAGTGCCGACCAAGGAGCAGGCGCAGGCTGTGGAAGCCGAATGGGCGAAGCGCGCGGATATCCCCGATTACGTCTACAAAATGCTCAAGTCCATGCCGAAGGAAACGCACCCGATGGTACTTTTCTCGCAGGCGGTCCTCGCCCTGCAGAACGGCTCGGTGTTCGCGGCGAAATATCACGAAATGAAAAAGGACGTCTACTGGGAGGCCGCGCTCGAAGACAGCCTGAACCTGACCGCCAAACTCCCGCTCATCGCCGCCTTCATCTACCGCATGAAATATTTCGGCGAGACCAAAAAGATGAAGTACAACCCGAAGCAGGACTACGGTCTGAACTTCGCGCGCATGATGAAAGTGGACGGACAAGAAGGGATATGCCGAACTTGCCCGCCTGTACTTCATCCTGCACTCCGACCATGAATCCGGCAACGCCTCGGCTCATGCCATGCATCTGGCTGGATCCACGCTCTCGGACGCTTTCTACGCCTTTTCCGCCGCGCTGAACGCCCTCGCCGGTCCCCTGCATGGACTTGCGAACCAGGAATGTCTCGGCTGGCTGTTGGACGTCCACAAACAGTTTGGCGGCGTTCCCTCGCGCGACGACCTGTACAAATTCGCCTGGGACACCCTCAACAGCGGCAAGGTCATTCCCGGTTATGGTCACGCCGTTCTGCGTGTGCCCGATCCGCGTTTCACCGCGCAGATGGAATTTGCCAAGAAGCACTTCCCTGATGATGACCTCGTCCGTCTTGCGGATATGGTCTTCGACGTGGTGCCGACCGTCCTGCGTGAACAGGGCAAAGCCAAAAACCCTGCCCCGAACGTGGACGCCATCAGCGGCACGTTGCAGCACTACTATGGCGTGCGCGAATTCGATTTCTACACTGTGCTGTTCGGTGTGGGTCGCGCCCTCGGCGTGACCGCCAACTACGTCTGGGCGCGCGCCCTCGGCTGGCCCATCGAACGCCCCAAGTCGCTGACCACGAAGATGCTCGAAGACATCGTGGCGAAGGCAAGTCAGCCCGCGTAATCGTAAATAGCAAAACTCCCGAAATCGAAAGGTTTCGGGAGTTTTTGTTTACGGTAATTCGATGATGAAGGTTGTGCCTTTTCCTACTTCACTTTGTGCTTCAATCGTCCCGTCGTGCGCGTGGACGAGTTGTTTGGTGATCGCCAGTCCCAGCCCACTGTGGGAGCGTTCGGTACGCGACCTGTCAGCACGCCAGAAACGGTCGAAGATGAAGGGGAGATCTTCGGACGCGATCCCCGCGCCTGTATCCTTGACCATGATCCGCACGCTTCTTTCCTCGCTTGAGCCTGATCCTGTTTCGATGGAAATCGTCCCGCCCTCAGGCGTGTGGCGCAGGGCATTGGAACCAGGTTGGACAGCACCTGATTGAGCCGGTCGTAATCGGCGGTGAGTTCTTGAGTTGGGTCGGCAAGGCTCGTTTGTCAGGTCAATGCCCTGGGAGGCGGCCTGGGAGGTGAAACTTGAGGTGAGGTCCGCCATCAGGTCAGCGAGCAGGAAGCGGGTGGGGTGAAGCGGAAGTTGTCCCGTCTCAGCGAGGGAGAGAGTTTGCAAGTCGTTCACGAGGCGGGTGAGCAGTCGGGTCTCGTCCAGTGTGTCCTTGATATGTTCAGTAGTCGGTTGATACACACCGTCAATGACGCCTTCGAGGTTGCCCTGAATGATGTGGAGCGGCGTGCGCAGTTCGTGGGCGATGTCGGCGGTCAGATTGCGGCGTTGCTGTTCGGCGCGTTCCAGTTCACCGACCATTTTGTTGAAGCGCTTGATCAGGTCGCTGAACATGTCGGATTTGTTTTCAGGCACGCGCACAGAGAGATCGCCTTCTTCAACTTTGTTGATGGCGTCGAAAAGTTGTTCCAACGGCTTGCCAAAGCGGATGTATAAATTGAAGATGATAAGGATGACGAGCACGACTAAAATGAGCGGCGCGCCGCAGATGAGAAGCCAGATGTTCCTGACGCCGGAGTATTCTGAAAAGAGGAGATAGAGGATTGCCGCAACGCCTCCAACAAAAATAACGGCGGAGATAACAAAGAAGATCGTGAACGCCAATGCACGACTTACGCGGCGGGTTCTTGAGGGAGGAGATGATGATTTTTCAGACATGGGGAGACCCTTCGCTACGCTCAGGGTGACACATTGAAGCGGTAGCCGATGCCGTAGACGGTCTCGATCATGGGATCACCTGACGCGGCTTCGAGTTTCTTGCGCAGGTTTTTAATGTGCGAATCCACACTGCGGTCGAGGCTGGATGCAGCGCCGTGCAGGTCTTCGAGCAATTGCTCGCGGGTGAGGGTTTGACCCGGTCGGCTGGCGAGCAGGTGGAGAAGTTTGAACTCGTTCGGGGTGAGTTTGATGGGAACGTCATTGAAAGTGACAGAATATTTCTCCGAGTCGATCTCCAGCCCGCCGACGCGGATGATAACCGGCGCTTTGACCTCTCCACGCGTCCTGCGCAGGAGCGCCCGCACACGCGCCACCAGCGTGCGGACGGAGAACGGCTTGGTGATGTAATCGTCCGCACCGATCTCGAGACCGGTCACCTGGTCAATTTCCTCGGATAAGGCGGTGAGCATGATGATGGGCACGTCGCTTTCGCGGCGCAGGATGCGGCAGACTTCGCGCCCGTCAATGTGGGGGAGCATGAGGTCGAGGACGATGAGGTCGGGTTTTTCGCGGCGGGCAGTTGTCAGCGCGGATTGACCGTCGCTCGCAGTCAGGACGCGGAATCCGTTTTTCTCCAGATAATCGCGGGCGAGGCGGGCAACCTTGGGTTCGTCGTCAACAACGAGGATGAGTTGAGGCATGTTTTGAGTATAAAGTAGAACGCGGCGCGTGTGTTGCGGTCACTATGCTGGCTGCTTCCATATCTCCCATTTGCCAGACCCAGTCACAGGCAGACCTTCTCCCATCCATTCATACAGCGAGCCGTCGTACACGGCGACATTTTCCTGCCCGACCATGAGATGCGCCATTGCATTGATGACCGCCGCGATGCCGCCGCCGCAATAGGTGATGATACGTTTGTATCCAGCTTTTTCCTGTAGGCGCAGGGCGAGTTTGTCATCGGGCAGGAAGTAATCCAGGCCCTGCATCAGATCCATGGCGGAGAGACACGTGGAACCTGTGATGTGTGTGCCTTCAAAACTTTCGGGAGGCAATACATCGACCACCGAAATCCCGCCGTCCTTGAGAGCTTCCATGACTTCTTCTTTATCGGCGAACATGCCCGGCCTGAATTCTGGATGGAAAACCGCCGGTTCATACTGACGGGGAGTTCTGTTCGACCGTTCCCCCGGCATTCTTCCACGCGGACAGCCCTCCGTTGAGGACGCGCACGTTGTTATGGCCCGCGTAGCGGAGCACCCACCAGGCGCGGGCGGCGTAGGGGAGCATCCCGCAGGCGTACACGACCACTTCCGTATCGTTCGAGATGCCGACGCTACCGATCTGCGCGGCGAGTTTCTCGTCGGGGAGCAGCATGTACTCGTAGGCTTTGTTCGGGTCGGAGAATTTCTCGTGGTCGAAGTACGCCGCGCCGGGGATATGTCCCTGTTGATACATGTCATCCACGATCGAAGCGTCGTAGATGCGGATGTTTTCGCTGCCCAGCTTTGTCAGCAGTTCGTCTGCTTCAATCAGGATTTTGTTGCGGTTCATGGTAAAGCCTCCAGTTGTTGATTTGTACCCAAACTGTATCAGCACATTGTGGAGGAATTATGGAAAAAATCGTCAGGGGTTGTGGAGGTCTTTGGGTCGGATGCAGGTTCCGGGTCCGTGGTGAAGCGGTGGTCATCCCTGCTTTCGAAATGGGACGAGCCGGGCAGTTGCCCGGCTCGATTTGAATTCACAAGTCTGTCTACCCAGGGATGGTGATGTGCTTCTTTTCGTTCTGTTGGTTCTTTTCCTGTTTCAGTTTCCGTTTCTCCTTAAGGGTATGCTTGGATTTCTTTTTTTGTTCCTTTTGTCCTTTATCTTTTTTACCAGCGTGACTCATGTGGTTCTCCTTTCGGTTTCATTTGGAACCCTGTCTCAGATTTCGATTATCGTTCGTGAGAAGAGTTGGTGCGTCGGTAAACCTGCCTTTAGCATACAACCAAAATAATCTTCCTGCAAGGCTTTTTTACTCCAATTTCGCTGTGCGACGGGTGGGCAACTGCGTGAGAAAAGGTTACAATGATTACGGTTATATATTGACATCTGTGCCCGCCCAAGTACAATGTAAACGAATGTAACATAACTCGTGTTGCTGTCTGGAATGCCGTACGAAGGGCGAAACCCATCCTTGAACACCTGCCCTCCCGCTTCGCTTCGGGGACTATAGTGGCAGGCGGTGTCGGGTGGCTCATCCAGGGCAGCGACCGGGATAAAACTAATTTGCTGGATATTGAGGAGACCATCCATGAATGTCAAAACAAATTTCCGTCAATGGTTTTTCACGGGGGTAAGCCTTCTGGCAATGATCGCTCAGCTTGTTTCTCCCACTCCTGCACTCGCAGATAACACCCCGGACCCGACGACTGTTACCATTGTCGGGTCTTTGCAATCTGAGTTGGGGTGCGCTGGGGATTGGGATCCAGGCTGTGCCGCCACACATCTCGCCTACGACGCGGCGGACACGGTCTGGCAGGGGACGTGGACCGTCCCCGCCGGTGCCTATGAGTTCAAAGCCGCCCTGAACGGCGGATGGGACGAGAACTACGGCGCAAATGCCGCCCCGGGCGGAGCCAACATCCCGCTCAACCTGGCGGCTGACACCTCGGTCAAGTTCTATTACAGCCACGAGACCCACTGGGTGACCAGCAACCAGAACTCCGTCATCGCGGTTGCGCCCGGGCAGTTTCCAGTCCGAGTTGGGATGCCCCGGTGACTGGGACCCGTCCTGCCTGCGCTCGTGGTTGCAGGACCCCGATGGCGATGGCAACTACACCTTCCAGACCACCGCGCTCCCCGCCGGTTCATATGAAGGCAAAGTTGCGCTCAACGAGAGTTGGGACGTGAACTACGGTCAGGGCGGCGCGCAGGGCGGCGCGAACATTCCGTTTGCTGTTTCCGCCCCTGGCTCGACAGTCACCTTCTCGTACAACAGCACATCCCATGTTCTGGACATTGCCGTCAAATCCCCCGGACCGCAATTGGACAACAATGTTGAATGGGACGGCTTGCGCCACAACTCGCGCGACCTGCTCTACCGCACGCCGGGCGGCGCGGTTCCCGCCGGGACCGAGGTCCTGGTCCGCTTCCGCACCTTCCACAACGATGTGACCGGCGTCTCCCTGCGCGTCTATGACCTCAACGCCAACGGTCAGCGAATCCTCCCGATGACGCCCGCCGCGACCGACGTCTCGTGCTACCAGCCCGGTCTCGAACAGTTCACCTGTGATTTCTGGCAGGCGTCCGTCAAGGAGACCTCGCCCAACAACCTGTGGTACCGCTTCATCGTGACCGACGGCTCGGATGTCAATTACTACGCCGACAACACCGCCGCGCTGGATGGGGGGTTGGGGAGCGTCACCGACAATGTAGTGGACAACAGCTTTGCCCTGATGTTCTACGACCCGTCCTTCACGGCTCCCGCCTGGGCGAAGAGCGCCAGTATCTACCAGATCTTCCCCGACCGCTTCCGCGACGGACGCGCCAACAACAACCCCAAGACCGGCGACATCCGCTACGACGACCCGGTCATCAAGCTGAAATGGGGAATCCTGCCCGAGGGCTATTGCCGAAACTACTCGGATGCCGCGACCAACTGTCCGTGGCGGTTTGACGCGACGCCTCCCGATTGGAGTCCCCTCAAGGAAGGACCGCGCGGCCGCGATTACTACGGCGGTGACTTGAAAGGCGTCGATCAATATCTCGATTATCTGAAGTTGATGGGCGTGGACACCCTGTACTTCAACCCGATCTTCGATGCGGGTTCCAACCACTCCTACGACACGCAGGATTACTACAAGATCGACCCGTACTTCGGCACCCAAAAGGATTGGGAGAACCTCGTCAAACATGCCGAACAGCGCGGCATGAAGATCGTCCTGGACGGCGTGTTCAACCACATGTCGTCCGACAGCCCGATCTTTGACCGCTACAACCACTACGCCACGGTCGGAGCCTGTGAATCGCTCACTTCCCCGTACCGTGACTGGTTCTACTTCCGTGACGCGGCTCCGGGCACCGGTTCCTGTGTCGGCAGTTCGGGGCAGCCGAACTCCGCCACCTATGACGGATGGTTCGGCTTCGACTCGATCCCCGTCATCAACAAGTCCCTGCCGGCTGTTCAACAATACTTCCTGACGAACGACGACAGCGTGACCAACTACTGGCTGGACGAGGGCGCTGGCGGCTGGCGCATGGACGTCATGGGCGACGCCTCCTTCCCGAACGGCTACTGGGAGACCTTCCGGGCTGAAGTGAAGGAGACCAAGTCCGACGCCATTATCATCAGCGAAACCTGGCAAAAAGACTCGACCCTCCTGCGCATGCTGCGCGGCGACCGCGCCGACACCACCATGAACTACCGCCTGCGGGACGCGGTTCTGGGGCTTCTCTCCCCGCAAGGTTTCGACTCAAAGGGCTTTGGCGACAGCGGACGCATCATCCTGCCCTCCGAATTTGCCTCCCGCATGGAGTCCATCCGCGAGGACTACCCGGATGCCGCCTACTACTCCCTTATGAACCTGCTCGACAGCCACGACACCGAGCGCATCCAGTGGGCACTGACGCCGGGTGAAGAAACACGCGCCAACAAGGAATTCAACACCGCCAGTGTGGCTGAAGGCAAACAGCGCCAGCGCATCGCTTCGCTGATCCAATTCACCGTGCCCGGCGCGCCGACCGTCTTCTATGGCGACGAGGTCGGCGTCACCGGTGACGACGACCCGGATGACCGCCGAACCTATCCCTGGCTCGACAAAGGCGGCAAACCGGATGGCTCCCTGTTGATGCACTACACCGCCCTGAACTGGCTCCGCAAGACGGCACCCGTCCTTGTCAACGGCGACTTCAAAGTCCTGCTGGCGGACGATGCCTCCGGCATGGTGGTCTACGGACGCAAGACGGAAAAGCAAGCCGCCCTGGTCATCATCAACCGCAGTAACCAGACCCGGACGGGTGTTATCCCCGTTGCCGGGTACCTGCCGAACGGCGTCAGCCTGTACCGGGCGTACGCAGCGGGGACAGGCTCCGGCGCGTCCCTGACCGTGACCGACGGTGGGGTCAACGGCTCGATCGGACCTCTGAGCGCCGTCGTCTTCGTCAGCCGTTTCGTAGACCTGAAAGCGGCTCCCGCCCCGGCAAATCTGCGTGTTACCAACGAAGGCGACGCGACCGTCAGCCTGGCTTGGGATTCTGTCCCCGGCGCGGCTGGCTACAACCTCTACCGCAGTCCCGTCAGCGGCGGCGGCTGGGTCAAACTCAACGGCGCGCCCCTGACCGGCACCTCCTACACCGACAACGGTCTGCAGAATGCCCGCACCTACTTCTACGTGGTGACCTCGCTCGACGCGGCTGGCAACGAGAGCAAATACTCGAACGAGGCCAGCGCCCTGCCGCGCCTCGCCATCGGCTGGGCGAACCTGCAATGGCCACCGACCATCAACCACACCATCAGCGCGGTCAACCGTACGGAGACCGCCTACGGTCAGGTCTGGATCGACGGCTACACCAATCAGCCCGGCCCCACCCCGAACCTGCGCGCCCAACTCGGCTTCGGTCCCGCGAACAGCGACCCGAACGGCAACCCCGCCTGGACCTGGTACGACGCGTCCTTCAACGTGGACGCCGGCAACAACGACGAATTCAAAGCCAGCATGCAGCCCGAAGCGGTCGGCAGTTACGACTACGCCTTCCGCTACTCGACCTCGGGCGGCTTCGCCTGGACCTATGCGGACCTCGACGGGATCGGGAACGGATACTCCTCCGCGCAGGCTGGCAAGATGACCGTCAACTCGAGCGGCGACATCACCCCGCCGGCGGTTCCGACCGGACTGACAGTCCCCTCTGCCTCCCCGGCCGGCGTCAACCTGACGTGGGATCCCATCCTCGGCGACCCGAGCCTGTACGGCTACGAAGTCCTGCGTTCAGCCACCTCCGGTGGACCCTACACCCAGATCGCCCGCGTAACCGCTGCATCCTACACCGACACCTCGGTCGTGGAATCCGCGACCTACTACTACGTGATCCGTGCGCTGGACCTGTCCTTCAATCGTTCTGCTGAATCCGCGGAGGTTACCGCCAAAGCCGAACTGCGGACGGTCACCCTGGTCATCAACCTCACCGTCCCGACCAGCACCGACGGCACCGGTAAATTGGTCTACATCGCCGGCTTCCTCGACCGCCTCGACGGCGGCCTGCCGCAGTGGAACCCGGGCGGCGTCGTATTGACCCGCGTCGATGCCACCACCTGGACGATCACCCTCACCGGCAAGGAATCCACCCAGATCGAGTACAAGTACACGCTCGGCTCATGGGATTACGTGGAGAAGGATGGCACTTGTAGTGAGGTCGGCAACCGCCAGCTCACACTGGCTTATGGCACCACAGGCACACAGAACGTGAACGACACCGTGCTCAACTGGCGCAACGTCAGTCCGTGCGGGAATTAGCAGGCTAATGTAAGCAAAGAAGGCAGGGACGGTATCGTCCCTGCCTTCTTTTTATTCAAAGCCGGAATCTTAACCCATCAAACCCTGATTGAACATCTCGCCAAATTCAATCTTAAGCGCATTGGCGCCATCCTCCGGGGTTTCCGGTTCGGTCAGGTAATATTTCGAGAGTTTGTACTTCAACCCAAGCGCGCGGTTCACCGAATGGACCTCCTTCGGGAGCCAGCCCGGGTGATAGTTGACGATGCGCTTGCCCCACCCGAGCATTTCCCTGAGCCTGCCCAAAATGACATCGTATCGAAAATCCGGTACCGATGTAAGCCAGCGCGAGCCGATCACGTACAACCACGGATGAGAACTCTGGTTTTGCTCGTTCATCTCCATCAGTTCAAGGTAATCGTCCCGGATTTCGGGTTGGAAACCCTCCGCAAGGAACGACCCTTCCCGGTTTTGAAATTCTGCCCTTTCCTCCGCTAAAAACAAAAAACGGACCCGCAGGCAAAAACTTTCGACCGGTTGCGGCGCACGGAAGTTGACCATGCCGGCCTGCAGGTGGATCACATCCGGCTCGGCATTTCTGTTCGGGAAGAGCAGGTCGAATTCCTGCACGTTCTCCGCATGACCTTCTTCGGGGTAACAGGATTTCACGCGTCCAAAAACCACCGGCGGACGTCTCCCCATCTGGCTTTTCAGGTGCACCCGGCAGAAATGGTTGCGTGCGATCCATCCATCAAGCGGGGAACGCACAAGCTGCGGTGCAAAAGCACGCGAGACTTCATCCACCTCATAACTCTTGATGCTGGAGAGCGGGCGATGCCCTTTTTTACCCTTCTTCCCCTGCGGATCTTCACCCTGCGTCCCCGGCTCTGCGCTTCCCTGAGAGGTCTCATGCGTTTGACCGACCCAGTGATAGCCCTGTTCAGGCTCGTCCGCTGTGGGCGCGGAGCAGGCGCGGCAGGGAAAAAGGCGGGCGGAGGGAGATTTCGAATGCCATTGAGCCAAGAATACAACTTAAACCCCGTCAGCGCAAGCCATTTTCCTTTGAATCCCCCTCAAAACCTGCAATTTTGGACTTAACTGTAGAGTTTTTCCCTGATCTCCCGCCTCGATAGGATCGCCTCCAGCACGCCGCCGCCGATCGCCAACGCCTTGTCGGAGACCAGCTGGCAAGCTGCCGGGTCATCCCGCGGGTCAACGTCGCCGATCTTCATACCTTTGGTTGCGTGTAGTCCATCGTGGAGTAGTCCGCGCAAAAGGCCACTGAAAAGGCTGATGACATTTATGTCACTCTCCCGAAGGACATCGGGACGATGTGAGCGCGGTGAAGAGTCTTTTCCGTCACCCATGAGACCCTTTGCTTTGCTCAAGGTGACACGTCTTTGTATCGTTGCAACGAGCTCCCCTTCCTCCACATGCTCGCCGATTCTTTTCACGCCCATCAACACTCCATCCGCGGGCGCGCGCAGGACCCGGCGCGGATCGCCGTCTGGTTCGCCGCTGTCGGGCTGTGATGTACCCTCCCAGATCACGCGTCCCAGCGTGTGACTGCGGCGGGTCTCGATCACAGCGTGGCAGTTGCTCCCTGCGCTGAATCCAGGTCCCAGTCCGATGTGAAGCGGGACGGGGATGGGGAGCGGAGAGGGGGGCTGCTTGATGAGTCGGGCGTCCACAACCACGGGAAATTGGAATATGGACAATATGTCCGCATCTGGATCGATGAGCACAGGGATTTCATCCGCTTCGTCCCAAGCCGACAGTTGACCCGCTTCGATCAGCCTTGCCTTTACCCCTTCAACCTCCCACGCGCCCTCGTAGACCGCCTCCGCAAACGAGACCGTGCGCCGCACTGCCAGCGGCTGAGGGAGTTCGGTGATGACCGCCTTGATGCCCGCGCGATGCAAACGGAGCGCGACGCCCGTCGCCAAATCGCCGCCGCCGCGGATGAGTACATAATTATTTTTGAGCATTCGATTTTTGGGTGGCTTCCAATTGCTCGGGGGTTTCATTTGCTTTGACATCCTGTTCCTGCAACAGATGTCCGAACGAATAAAGCAGAAGATAAACAAAGAGGAAGAAGAACGCATAGAGGAAGGTGAATGCGGCAAGCCTGCGGCTTGGGTCGATCACCAGCCCGAGGATGTTCATGGCGGTCTCGGCGGGGTTTTGCAGGATGTCCCATGAATTGAGGCGCACGAAGCGGCCGATGTAGATGCCGAAACTGCTCAGCGCAGAGATGGCAAAGACGAATACCCAGCCGATAAATCGACCGAATGTGCGCTGGACGATATCCTGCATCAGATAGAGCGAGACCACGCCGAGCAGCATGGCTGTCCACGAACACCATACGACGATGATCACGTCGTACCAGAGCGGCGCGCCGGCGGCTGTCCGTGCCAGGTCCTGCAGGTCGGTCAGCATGTAGGGCGCGTTGGGAAAGAAGATCAACCAAAGGAATGTGACGAACGGGATGACAAGATACAGCCAGATGCGGCGCCAGGAAACGGCATGGGCTATGTATGCAAGAATGAATGGGATCCATGCCAGGAACAGGTTCCAGATCAGGTCAATGCGTCTGCCTGAATTGCTGTACACCACGCGCGCAGCGACCAGCCCGATGCACACCGCGCAGGCAAGGTTGAGCAGGGCGAAGACCGCGATGTTGTAGCGGTGACGGATGAAGAAATTGCGGAGTCTGTTGGACATGATATTTTCTGCCACGGTTTCTAAATCAGTGATAATCCGTGAAATCAGTGGCTAATGTATTTCACATCTCGCTCAGAAAGTAGACAAAATCAATATCGCCGGGCGAATGACCGAAGTCCGTGAGGAGCGCGGCAGCTTCACTGCGGTGCTGGGTCCCGTGATTGACGAGGTGTACCATCGTGTGCCAGAGTATCCTCTCATATGGGTCACCCTGTGTGGATGTGTAGAAAAAATGACCGTTCAACCGTTCGTCCGTCACGTTTTCCACGAAGGACATCAGCAGTTTTTCCTCATCTGCCCAACGCGCCTGCAGGGACTCAAAGGCGGGAAAATCCTCGGGTTTAAGCCGCGCAACGGGCGAAGTCCCCTCCCAGCGGTGACGCCAGATCCACTCGGCGAACAGCGCGTGTACGAGCGTCCCGCGCAAGCCTCCGTGCGGGAAAGTCGCTGGTGCAAGGAATTGCTCACCTGTCACGTGCGCGGCGGCGTCCAAAATTTTGGCGTTCGCCCACTGATTGTACTTGTAAAGCAGGATGATGTCTTGTTTATTCATGGTTGCGCCTCAAAAAATCCAGCAGGATCGGGTTGAACTCGCCGCGCTTTTCGTAGTGAGGGATATGCCCGCAATCTTCGATGACATGAAACTCCGCATTTGGAATCACGGCCCGCAGATCCTTGCTGTGTTCGAAGGGCACGGTCATGTCATTTCGTCCCCAGAATATTGAAACAGGCTTTCCCATTTTGCCAACACTTTTATACATCTCGATGAAAGAACCAAGCATACCATTTCTGATCGAAGACAGGATGGCGCGTTTGAATCCCTTGTACTGCATCTGGAACTTGTACTTGTCGAGGAACATTCCCACCATTTCAGGATCGAAGAAATCCTTCGCCGCGCTCTTGAGCAGGCTCTCGCTTCCGACCAGGCCGAAAACTGCTTCAGCGATCCCGGGCAGTTTCATCGCCTTGAGCGTGGGCGAAAGGGACACGGGTCTCACGCCTGCCGGGTCGATCAACGTCAGGGATCTCACCCGTTCCGGGTGACTCGCAGTAAAGGTCGCAGTGATGGGTCCGCCCATCGAAAGGCCGATCAGGTTGACGGGGCGGGTGAAGCGGAGCGCATCCAGAAGGTCGAGCAGTTGCCTGACGAAGAGGTCGATGTTGTAGCGGGCGCGCGGGCGGTCGGAAAATCCGCGCCCGATGAGGTCGTAGCGCAGGGTGCAAAATCCGTTTTGGGTGAGGAATTCGAAGGTCGGGTCGAAAATGAAATACGGGACGGAAAAGCCGTGGACGAGGACGACAATCTGTTCGCGGTCGGGATTTGACAATTCGTAATGCGTGACGCCATCCGGCAATTGGATGAACGAACCGCCCGCGGATTGGCGGGCTTCGTCGTCCAATTGTTTGTTTTCGAATAGGGGAAACGGCATGATCTTTGTAGGGGCGGGTCCTTCGACTTCGCTCAGGATATTGCGCCCCTACGGATCAAATCTTACCCAACGCCCGCAGGACGCGTTCCGGCGTGAACGGGAATTCGTCGATCCAGACGCCCGTCGCGTCGTGGATGGCGGCGGCGATGGCGGGAGCGACAGGCAGGTAGGGGAGTTCTCCCAATCCGCGTGCGCCCCATGGACCATTCGGATCGTTCACTTCGACGATGACGGTTTCGACCTTTTCAGGAATGTCCAGGATGGTGGGGATGAGGTAGGTGCTGAGCTGGTCGCTGAGGATATACCCATCCTTCATCTTGTAATCTTCCTGGATGGCATATCCCTGTGCCTGCACGACCGCGCCTTCGACCTGTCCCTGCACGAGGGCGGGGTTGATCGCCTGCCCCACGTCATCGGCACAGACAAGGCGCACGAGACGAACGTGACCGGTCTCGATGTCCACTTCCACTTCGGCGGCTTGGGCGACCCAGGCATAAGCGAAGTTGGGAGTTGAATACCCGGTTTCGGGTTCAAAGTTTGTCGTACGCGGCGCGAGATATTTGAATTCAGCAACGGCGGGACGTTCCTCCGCCTGCCATTTTTTGAGGGCGAGTTCCGCCGCGCCGCGGATGGCATTGCCGGACATGAAGGTCATGCGCGAAGCGGAGACCGAGCCGGAAGAGCCGGTCACCGCTGTATCCGACGCGACCAGTTTCACCTTTTCGAACGGAACACCGACCGCCTCCGCCGCCATTTGGGTCATGACCGTGTGCGTGCCCTGACCGACCTCGGCGCTGGCGTGATGAAGGATCACTTCGTCAATATCTGATTTTCCGCGCAGCTCGATCCTTGCCCAGCAATTTTCCTGGTAGCCGAAAGAAAAGCCGATGTTCTTGAAATCCAGCCGCAAATCCACGACCACGGACAGTGGACGGTTGACCATGCCGGGAGTCGCGGTCTTCGGTCTTCCGTCCTCGGTCTGATTCCCACCCAAACTTCTCCCTCGCCGCTTCGATGCACTCGATCACGCTGACCGGGCTCGGCGAAGGCGTCCCCACGCCCAATGTGTCGCCGTCCTTCAAGGCGTTCTTCAAACGGAACTCGACCGGGTCCATGCCGAGTTTTTCGGCAAGTTTGTCCATCTGCATTTCCGCCATGAACAAGGCCTGCGGCGCGCCAAATCCACGGAACGCCGCGCCGGGCGCATTGTTGGTGTACACACCGTACACGTCTGTTTTCACGTTCGGGACGAAATAGGGACCCGTCGAAGTGATGGTGGTGTTGCCAAGCACTTTGTTAGTGGTGTACATGTACGCGCCGGCGTCGCCGATGATCTCATTCTCGATGGCGATCAACCTGCCGTCCTTTGTCGCGCCCCATTTTGCGCGCAGGACAGCCGGGTGGCGTTTGCCGTGACCGATGATCGACTCCTGCCGCGACCAGATGATGCGCACCGGTCGCTTCAACTTCAATGCCGCCAGCGCCAGCACGATCTGCACGGACATGTCCTCGCGGCCGCCGAACGCTCCGCCGATGGCGGGATAGATCACGCGGATGCGTTCTTCAGGCAGGTTCAGGGAATGGGCGATCTGCTCCTGGTCTTCGTGAGTCCACTGGCCGCCGCACACGACCGTGATGCGTCCCTCATCGTCAATGTACGCCAGTCCCGCCTCGGGCTGCAGGTAGGCATGTTCCTGCACGGGCGTGCGGTATTCGCTTTCCACGATCACGTCCGCTTTGGCGAACGCGTCTTCCACATTCCCTTTGCGGATCTTGTAATGGACGCAGATGTTCGAATCGCCGATGAACTCATGGACGCGCGGCGAACCGGTTTTCATCGCCTCAAGCGGATCGGTGACAACCGGCAGGTCCTCGTATTCAACCTCGATCAATTTGACCGCCGCGGCTGCCTGCGCTTCACTTTCCGCCACGACAACTGCCACCTGGTCCCCGACGAATCGGGCCACATCCGCACCGGGTTTCGAAGAGCCGGGTCCACAGAGTACCGGCTGGTCCTGCCATTGCAAACCATACTCGTTGACAGGGACATCCTTCGCGGTATACACCGCCGCCACGCCGGGCGCGGCTTCCGCCTTGCTGGTATCGATGGCTTTGATGCGTGCGTGCGGACGCCCCGCAAACAGCATCTTCATGTGTAACATGCCCGGCATCGAGAGGTCGCCGGAGTAGGTCGTTTCGCCAGTGACCTTTCCGCGTGCATCCACACGGGGAAGGGATTTGCCTACAGTGTTGTAAGTGGTCATGCCTTGTCTTTCGAATTATCTCTTGTATTTTTTGGTTTTGATCCGCGGCAGGGGGACGTCCGTGGGACCGTATCTGGAGGGAGCCAGCAGCGAATACATCCAGCCAAAAATGACCGACATGATCCCGCCGACGACGATCATGACAACGACAGCGATCGCCAGCGTCGCAGGAAGATGCGGAATATTGGATAGTTGCGCCGCGACCCAGCGTAGACCTGCGAACGCGGAGATGATGGACGGAAATTGCATGGCACCGTACCATGCCCGCGGGATGACCTGATAACCGAATCCCTGCCCGGCGAGAAAATCACCAACGCCGTAGGAGAACACCGGTACGATCAGCATCAACAAACAACCGATGCCGCGCATGTACGGATTGACCGTGTCCCTTTTTGGCATGGATGGCTTTTTTACCATGCGTGATCCATACTTTCCCATACATTACCTCATTCCTTGATCGTGGCCGCGTGTTCGATCGCCTGCACGATCTTGTAATAGCCCGTACAACGGCACAGGTTTCCAGTTATGGCCTGTTCGATCTCGTCCCTGGTTGGTTTGGATTTTTCTTCCAGTAATTTCGCGGCAGACATGAGGAAGCCCGGTGTGCAGTACCCGCATTGGACGGCTCCGTCCTGGATGAAAGCCTCCTGAACGGGATGAAGAGAATTCTCCTGCGCCAGTCCTTCAACGGTCACGATCTCCGCCCCATGCGCGCGCGGCGCAGGGACAAGACAAGCCATGACGGCCTTGCCGTCGAGGAAAACAGTACACGCGCCGCACTCGCCTTCCGCACAACCTTCCTTGGTTCCGATCAATTCACCTTCGTCGCGCAAGAGACGTAACAGGGTCTTGTCATGTCCGCTTGTGAAGGAATATTTTCTGCCATTGATGGTCGTTTGGATGGGTTCGGAGGGTGATTGGTGGACTGTCAGTGGTCTATTGTCCACGGTCTCTTTGCCCCACAACAGGACCGCGTCTTCCGGCATCCCGGCCTGCTCCCGTCCATCGCGCAGTGACTTCAGCCCGCGCAGGGTACAGACTCGCACCATCTCGCGGCGGTAGGCCGCGCTGCCGCGGATATCGTCAATCGGTTTGGACGCTTTCATCGTCAGGCGGGCGGCTTCTTCGAGCACGTCGCCGGTCAGTTGTTTGCCGGCGAGATAAGTTTCCGCTTCGGGCGCGTGGATGATCGTCGGGGCGACGGCTCCCAGTGTGATCGAGGCCGATTTAACGGTATCAGCCTCAAAGCCGAGAATGACCGCCACATTGATGACCGAGATCGCCTGGGCGCGGCGCAATGCCAGTTTGACGAATGTCCCGCGTTCGGTGGTCTTCATCGCCGGGAAGGAAATGTCAACCAACATTTCATCCGGTTGCATCACCGTCCTGCGGACGCCGGTATAAAAATCCTTCAGCGGGATGGTGCGCGCGCCTTTCGTTGATTGCAAAGTGACGGACGCGCCGAGCGCCATGAGCGGCGTGATGGTGTCATTGGCGGGCGAGGCGGTGATGAGGTTGCCGGCGACCGTGCCGCGGTTGCGGATCTGCGGCGCGCCGACCTCCCATGCTGCGCGCGCCAGCGGATATGCCCGGGCACGGATCAGTTTCGATTCGACGCAATGATTGTGCGTTACAAGCGGACCGAGATGGATGACGTTGTCTTCGTCCATCGTGATCTGGTCGAGTTGGGGAATGCGCGTGACGTCCACGAGGGTTTCGATGCCCTTGCGGGCGCCGCGTTCGAGTTCAAGGATGAGATCGGTGCCGCCCGCGACAATGCGGGCGCGTTGGCCCCGCTCGGATAACACAGTCAGCGCATCGTCAATTCTGGTCGCGTTGATATAGTTGTGCCACATATTTGAATCCGTAGGGGCGGGGTCACCCCGCCCCTACCAATTATTTGGAACCCGTTACGGCTTCGGAGCGTTTGTTGTAGGTCTCATTGGCGAGACGCGCCAGAGAGACAAGGTTTCGGATGGCGGCCGGCAGGGCAGCTTCGTCGCCCATGCTCGCCTCCACGTTGTCGTTGGCGCGCGCGACCTGTTCGGCAAGCTCGAAGAACGCCGCGTCGAACTGGTAGATCGCCTCGAGTTGTTCCTCGTTGATCTTGACCGCATCGAACAGGCCGGCGTAACCGCGCGGGGCCTTGCTGATCCTGTCGATGAAGGTTTGCAGTTGAATGGCGGCCTTTTCCATGTCGTCCACATAGGCGATCATGCCGTTGCTCACCATGTCTTCCTGCATTTGCGAGGTGCGTTTCCGTTGTTCCTCGAAGCGGGTTGCGACGGTATCCCTCAATAATTTGTCGGCGTCGCGCCGGGTCTGTCGTTTCACATATCCGCCGAAGCCGGGGATCTTGTCCGCCAGTTTCTTGAACGGGTCCTGCATGCTGGTCACTTTTTGAAAGAAATCGTCCATTTTTGTCTCCTGTCGAAGCGTAGTGAAGATGTGACTATGTTGTTGTGGCACTACGTTGATATACGGGTTTTACCGGGTTGTGTTGCACGAACCCATTATAGCCTTACTTTCTGGTTATAATCAAGAAATAAATCTTCGAACCGGGGCGTCCCACCCAGGTACGGGCGCGGGACACTTCCGTTGAGAACAAATCAGACCACCGGCGGGTGCCTGAAGCACAGCCGGTCAAGGAGAATCATAATGACAACCGATATTCAATCCCTATTGGGTGACCAGGCCGAGTCCCTGCTCGGATTCAACTCGCCCAAGATCCCCAAGGAACGCCTGCACCTGCCGGGCGGAGATTATGTGGACCGCGTTCTCTCACAGTCGAACCGCAACAACCGCGTGCTCGGCAACCTGCAATGGATGTACAACAACGGCCGCCTCGGCGGGACCGGATACCTGTCCATCCTGCCCGTGGACCAGGGCATCGAGCACTCGGGCGGAGCCAGTTTCGCCAAGAATCCCGATTATTTCGACCCGGAGAACATCATCAAGCTCGCCATCGAAGGCGGATGCAACGCCGTCGCTTCGACCTACGGTGTGCTGGGGATCATGGCCCGCAAATATGCCCACAGGATACCCTTCATCGTGAAGATCAACCACAACGAACTGCTGACCTACCCCAACAGTTTCGAGCAGATCCTGTTTGGGACGGTGGAGCAGGCTTACGACATGGGCGCGGCGGCGGTCGGGGCGACCATCTACTTCGGTTCGGACGACTCGCACCGCGAGATCATCGAGGTCGCCGAAGCCTTTGCCCTCGCCCATGAACTGGGCATGGCGACCATCCTGTGGTGTTACCTGCGCAACCCGGCCTTCAAAATGGACAAGGATTACCACGTCTCGTCGGACCTGACCGGTCAGGCGAATCATCTCGGGGTCACGCTCCAGGCGGACATCATCAAACAGAAACTGCCGGAGAATAACGGCGGCTTCCTTGCCCTGAACACCGGTGACAGTTCCTACGGCAAACTTGACAAGCGCATGTACAGCGAACTCTCGAGCGATCATCCCATTGACCTGTGCCGTTACCAGGTGGCGAACTGCTACATGGGACGCATCGGCCTCATCAACAGCGGCGGCGCTTCCGGCTCGAACGACTTCGGCGACGCGGCTGTGACGGCGGTCATCAACAAACGCGCGGGCGGCATGGGTTTGATCTCCGGGCGCAAAGCCTTCCAGCGCCCGATGGCGGACGGCGTGAAGATCCTGAACACCATCCAGGATGTGTATCTGGATAAAACCGTCACGGTGGCGTAGATTTTATGCACGGTGGTCGAGTAGGCGGCGGGGTCTCGATATGGACTTCGTCCTACTCGACCGCCGCCGCCGTATCGAGACCATGCCTCTCTCCGACCAGGGCGTAACGAAGGATAGGTACACCGTCATTCCCCGCACCGCGATCTTTTTACGGCGCGGGGATTCGTATTTACTGCTCAAAGGCGCGCCGACCAAACGCCTGTGGGCGGATAAATACAACGGTCTCGGCGGTCACGTGGAGCGCGGGGAGGATGTCCTCGCGGCGGCAAGGCGCGAACTACTTGAAGAGACCGGTCTAAGCGCGGACCTGTGGCTTTGCGGCACGCTGATCGTGGATGCGGGCGGGACGGGGATCGCCTTGTATTTCTTCAGCGGGGAGGGGGAGGGCGAACCGCAGCCTTCGAAAGAGGGCCTGGCGGAGTGGATTCCGTTCGAGAAGATCGATCAATTGCCCGTGGTGGAAGACCTGCCCGTGCTTTTGGGAAGGATCCATGCGATGAAGCGGGGGGATGCGCCTTTCAGCGCGAGGTCGTATTATGATGGTGATGGAAAGTTGACCGTTGTCTTTGCGGAATACTGATTTTGACGAAAAACGGTGAAGTTACCGCTTAAATTCATCCCATTTCGAGCGCGGACCATCGAACAAAACCGACACGGAATTCAAAATGTTTCTGCCAAGTATTCCCATCGATTGGTCGATCAATAAAAACTTGCCTGTAAATTTTTTACCCAGAAAGAACATTTCAAGATGTGTTGAACCCACAAATTGTGATTCCCCGCCGAACCCCTGTACTTCGTAGGCGCTGTCTGCATCTGGTTCCATGCCGAGCTCCTCGAAATATGGAATTGGAAGTAAAGTGACATCCGCGCCCGTGTCGATCACATAGGCACATCGGATATGGAAACACCGGTTGCGGGATGTCTTAAAACGACATACGCCACCGGTGCAGGCGGATCAAAATTCACAGTATCATATTTTGGCATAATGCTATGCCTTGTCCACTTTCATCGTAAAGTCGCCAGCCTGTTTACGGTTGGCAAGGCGTGGTGTGCGGACGCGGGCGGTTTTCTTTTTCTCCACCTGCAGGTCAGGGACAATGACGTATACCTTCGCATTCTCAGGCAGGCGGATGCCGGTCTTTAGGCGGATCCTGCCTTTTTCCACAATGCCTTCATAAGTTGTGAGTGTCATGGTTTGCCTCGTGGGGAATTATAGCATCGTTACCGGGCTTGGCGATGGAATGGGGTGGGCACGATTAATTTTCCACTGTGCAAACCTTTTTTGGACGCTGAACAACGCTGATTCCGCTGATAAAAATCAAGAGATCGGCATTCCTCCGTGTCCATCTGGGGTGAATGTTGATCGCCAGGACATTCCCTGAATTAAACAAAGAACCCCGCGTTTCGCGGGGCTCTTTGTTTTTTTACTCAGCCAGGGACATGGACCTGCGCACCGGCGACTTGCGCTCGCTCAGGCGGGTGCCGCCGACCATCTTAAACGCCTGCGGCGCGGACAGGCCTTTTCCCATCCGCGCCGCATGGCAACACAATCAAAGCAATCGAACCGCGCTACTTCGACAGTATACCTGTCGCAGGCGGGACTGCGCCTTACATTCTTTTTAAGTCACCTTGCAAAAATTTTAAGCAAGACCTCCGAGTTATTCGAATAACTCGGAGGTCTCGTTTAAGCGAGTTGCCGCGCGTGATCTTTCATGTCCCATACGGTGGGTCTCACGTCCGCATGCCGCTTAAACGCCTGCGGCGCGGACTTCCCGTGACAAGTCCGAGCCGCATTTGAAAGGAGTAAAGAAATGAAAGTTAAACCCAACGCCAGTATACATTCAAACGGCGGGGAGTCGCCTTACATTCTTTTTAGGTGACTTAACAAAAAAACAAGGTGAAAAGGACAACACAAACCCGCGCGTTTTGAAAAAGACTGTCACTGCGGGCGGGAGAAAAAGCAATGTCATTGGACAGTTCAATAAGGCGAGATTGCTTCCCGAAGGTCGCAACGACATGCACGCATCGGCGGGGCAACCCCGCGGGCGGGGTAACCCCGTCTGGGCGGGGTAATGACATAACTTATTTCGAGTGACTGAGGATGATGGTAAAGGTGGTGCCGTGTTCGGCGTCGCTGACCACTTCGAGCGTGCCGTGGTGCTGTTCGATCACCTGGCGCGTGATGGCAAGTCCCAGCCCGATGCCGCTGAAAAGATTCTCCTCGTGCCTGTCGAGGTGATAGAAGCGGTCGAAGATCTTGCGCAGGTTCTCTTTGGGGATGCCGATGCCGCGGTCATGCACGTCCACGAGGAGTGTATCCGGCTCGGCGATGAGTCGAATGTCCACGTCGCCGCCTTTCGGGCTGAACTTGATGGCGTTATCCACCAGCGCCATCAGCGCCCGCTCGAGCGACTTGACGTCTCCTGAAACGGGAGGCAGGTTCGGGACGGGGGCGAAGCGCAAGTTCACGCCGAGTTCGCGGGCTTTCGCGCCGTAGCGTTCGACCACCGCGTGCGCCACCAGGTTCATATCCACGTCCTGGAAGTCCGGCAGGACGAGGTCGAGCTCCTGCAGGAACAGGATGTCGTTGACGAGCCGCACGATCTGTTGGATGTTGCGGTGGATCGTTTCGATCCCCGCCGAGAGCTGGTCTCCGCCCAGGGCGCCGCTCTGGACCATTTGCAGGTAGCCGATGGCGACCATGAGCGGGGTTCGAAGTTCGTGGGCGATGTTCGTCAGGAACTCGCGGCGGGCAAGGTCCTGCTCGGCGAGTTTTTGATACGCCTGCGCCAGTTCCCCCGCCCGCAGGCGCAGGTCGTCCACCGCCATCTGGTCGTTCGACCTCAGGCGGTTGCTGATCTCGCTGACCATCGCCATGGCGACACTGCTGGAGTTCTTGAGGACGCGGTCGAAGGAGGCTTTGTCGAGTTCGAGCGTGGTGAGGGTCGTTTTGGCGATGACGGTGGCGGCGCGCGGCGCGTTGTGGATGATGGCCATCTCGCCGAAGAAATCCCCCGCGCCCAGGGTCTTGAGCAGGCGCTTGTCCTTGTTGTTGATGACCTTGGTGACCTCCACCTCGCCCTCGAGGATCATATAGAACGTGTCCTCTTCGGCGTTCTCCTGGCACAGGACCGCGCCGGGTCCGTACGTGCGGACCTTGCTGTGGGCGATCAGTTCTTCGATCTCCTGCGGTTTGATGCCGGGGAAGGCGCGCGGGATGACGCGGGAAGGGGTTCGGCTGTTGGTCATGCGGCTCTCCAAAGGGTACCTGCCCCATTGTAGCACGCCGCCCCAGCGGGTTTCAATGCCCCTGGAAACTATATCGATTTTGCAAGGCTCGGGGAAGATCTTACCAGCCACTGGAGACACAGAGACACGGAGATTTTTAATAATTTTTTCTCTGTGACTTTATTATCCCCGCCAGGGGACCGTGTCTCCGAAGGACATCGGGACGATGCGTGGCAAAAAGGTTTTACTTCACCTTATACCCGATCATGCGCAGGAAGTCCTTGCGCCAGGCGATGCCCTTCTCGTCCTCGACTCCCTTCGGCGAGGAACCGTCCACCACGCCGAGGATGCCGCGTCCCTGTTCGGTTTGAGCCACCAGCACTTCCGTGGGGTTGGCCGTGGCGCAGAAGATCCTTGCCACCTCGGGCACGTTCTTGACCGCGTTCAACACGTTGATCGGATAGAACCCCTCGCCCAGGAACAGGATGAAGGAATGTCCCGCGCCGACCGCCTGGGCATTCCGCTTCGCCAGTTCGATCATCTCCGCGTCCGTGCCGCTCCAGCGCACGAGACAATCGCCCGACGCCTCGCAGAACGCCAGCCCGAACTTGACCCCCGGCACCGAAGTGACCAGCGCCTCGTGAATATCCTCGACGGTCTTGATGAAATGCGACTGCCCGAGGATGAAATTGACCGCTTCCGGCTTCTCGATCCGTACGGTTTGGATTTCCATACAACGCTCCTTTTGAGCCGCTTGATCGCCACAGAGACACAAAGTCACGGAGAAATTTACTCTGATGACTTTATTTCTCTGCCAGGGCTACTGAGTCTCTGTGGCTAATTACTTACAAAACCAATATCACCCCAAAGATGAACTCGAACGCCACGCTGATCCAATTGGATTGCGTGCTCGATTTATCCAGGAAGATCGAGATCACGCGCACGACCCCAATCCCCAGATAACTTATCCCCAACACTGTGAACGCGGCCTCGCCCAGAAAGAACGGCGCGGCGCCCAAGGCGATGAACATGCCTCCCAGCACCGAGCGGATCTCCGTGATGCCGCGACCGCCCTGCGGGGATAGACCCGTAAACCCGACAATCTTTTCCGGGGCAAACAGGGACAACAGACCGGTCGCCACGGTCAAACCACAGCCGATGTATTGCAAAATTTGCAGGATCATTTCACTTCCTTTCTCTGGTAGAACACCAACAGCGTGCTCCCGTATTTCCTCTGGTCGAACTCTTCCAAATTCTCGATGGCCGGTGTCGAAGTTCGATATTCTCTTGGCGCGATCTGCACGATGGCCCAGCCGTCCTCCGCCAGCCATTCGATATTATCGTCCAGCAGTTCCAATGCCTTCGACCACATATCCTTGTATTGCGGCGGCGCGATGTAAATATACTCGAACTTGCGGTCCGCCTCCGCCGAAAGATAAGTGAACGCGTCCGCGCGGCGCACCTCCGACTGCGATTCGAAGTCGCAATGCTTCAGGTTGTGTTGGATCGTCTCGATCGGTTCGCGGTTCAGGTCCGTGAAGCGCACAAAGGACGCCCCGCGGCTCAACGCCTCGATCCCCACCGCGCCCGTGCCCCCGAACAGGTCCCACCAACGCGAGTCGATCACGTCGCTGCCCAGGATGTTGAACAACGACTCCTTGGCGCGGTCCGTGATGGGGCGCGTGGTATCGCCCTCCACCGACCTCAACTTTCTTCCCCTGGCCCTGCCTGCAATGACTCGTAGGCTCATTTATTCACCTCATCCCTTAATTGATTCTCTTGCCGCCATGAGATTCCCATGCGAGGCGATGACCGGGACGACGCATCCCGTGCCGAGGATGAATCGTTTCCCGTCCGTTTGCTGGATGGCGTCCGCCGCTTCCTCCCTGACCGCAGCCTGGTCCCCGTACACGAGCGAATCCTGTCTCATGCCTCCGCAGACAACTCCCGAATAGAGTCCCTGCGCCTCCTTCAGGGAGGGGAAGGTCTCGCGGTCGTGCCAGTTTACGATGGGGAAGCGGAGATAGGAAAGCAGGGGGAAGTACACTTCCTGCCCGTGCAGGTGGAGCAGGTTGCACCACAGTCCCTGTGCGGGTTCCAGCACATCCAGGTCGTTGGGCAGGCCGAATTCCTTGTATTCCTCGAGGGTCATTACACTCCCCTGCGCGTGCTGGACCGCGTAGAAGACCCCGTCAATGCCGGTTTCGAGGCAGGCGTTGACGAAGCGGCGGGTGGTTTCCGTGATGGCGGCCAGTCCCTTCATCACGGCCTCGGGATGTAAACGCAGGTGCGCCAGCAGGGTCTCGCTGCCCGCCAGGTTCTTCGCCTGCGCCAATGGGCTGAACACCGTCTGGAGCAGGGGCGTCTCATCGAGGTCACTGCGGATCATGCGCAGGCATTCCAATTGCGCGGCGAGATGTCGGGATGTCGGGTCGAGGACGGGGAGCTGCTCCCAGTCCCTGGGATGATGGATGACGCGCCTGGTATATTCGCGCGTCCCTTCGGTGTGACCCTTCCACTCGTCCTCCACACCCCAATCCCTCAAACAAAACGAGGAGGCGGGCGTCACTTTAACGAGGTCGAAGTCGTAGGTTTGTTGGAAATGAAGTGTTGCCTTGGCAAGCGTCCCCGGCGACTGGTCGTCCACGGGGAAGTGCCGCCACAGCGCAACCGGCGGATGGTCGATGACCTCGCCTTTCATACTGGACTGGATTCTTTCCTTGTGTGTGGTCATGGGATCTGCCTTATGGTACAGAATTTCGCGCCGACGCGTGAGATCTCGGTCACGATGGGCGCCCTGGGATACATGGTGAGGTTGTCATTGGTGCGCGAGTTCGAGAGGACGAAATCGCCGGGGCCGACGTCTTCCGTTGCGTTGTCGAACTGGATGATCTGAAGGTTCTCATTTGCGAACGGCTCCGCAAGATAGGCCTCACGCTTGATGAACAGCCTGGCGGGGGCGTCTGTCCTTTCGTTGAGCGCCTGCACGGCATCCTTATAGCAGGTGAGCCAGTAATCCGTTTCATAGTTTTGGTATGCGCGGTTCGTGCCGCCGATGTAGAAATTGTAATACGTATATTGATACGGGTGGAGTTTAATGATCCCGTAGAGTCCGGGGACGAGCAGGACGAGTGTGAGACCCGCGCCCAGCCAGGTAGGGGAGGAGGTCCACGCGGGAAGGTTTATCCGCCTGAAGATTTCGACCACCTTTTCGAGGATGAACTCGAACGCCAGCCCGATAAAAACGAATACCGGCGGCAGGATGAACAGGAAGTGGCGGATGCCATCGTACATGGCGGGTCGGCGGATGAAAATGTACGCCG
The DNA here is from genome assembly GCA_963718215.1 of uncultured Chloroflexia bacterium. Classification (GTDB taxonomy): domain Bacteria; phylum Chloroflexota; class Anaerolineae; order Anaerolineales; family Villigracilaceae; genus Defluviilinea. The sequence goes on along the minus strand of CAVQYK010000024.1, from coordinate 198,941 downwards.
CCAAAGTGACGAACCACAGCAGGATCAACACAAGCGTGACGAACTGATCCCGGGACTTGTCCCGGTCCACCCCGCGCGCCTTGAAGAACCTCCCAAAGCCGACGATCATTCCCAGGGCGGACAAAGGCAACACCGGCTCGGTCAATGTTGTGGCGAACATAAAGGGGAAGTATCGCAGCGGCAGGTTGTTGGCGCGATAGATCTTGCCTTCGAACAACAATCCCAGTTGGGTGGGGTTGTCGGACATGAAGCGCAGGACGCCGAAGAAGTTCACGAAGGGGTTTTCCCAGAGGTAGGGCCACGTCACGAACATGATCACGACCGAAGCCATGCCATAGAGGATAAAGGAGCGCCAGGCGGACTTCTCCTTGCGCGTGGTTTGCTTCGACAGGAAGTAGAGGAAAACCAACAGCCCGGCGAACGGTCCCAGCACGCGGATGGAGGTGGCGATGCCGAGGAAGAATGAAGCCAGCAATATCCTTTTTGTCCTGTCCTTCGCGCCCGAATCGATGGCATCCACCATTTCGAAGCCGAAACAGACCGAGGCGAGGAAGAACGTCAGGAAGGGCGGGTCTTTGGGGTTGATGAAGGCATGTCCCCACAGCAGGGGTTGAAGTGAGAAGAAGACTGCGGTGAAGAACGCGGCGGGTTCTTTCATCCAACGCCTGGCAAAGCGATGCAGGAGGTAAACGCCGAATTGAAAGGCAAGGAAATTAACGAGGTGCCAGATGGAGGTGCGGTTCCCCGCGGGATGGTCCCCTACGGGGATGATACCCGAACCGAGGGCTTCCAAACCATAAACAAAATTGCGGGCAAGTAAAAGATAGGCAGGTCCGCGGTTCCTGTGGTCGCCGCCGCTTGCCCCATAGGACCTGTACATGTCGAAATCCCCGCTGAACCATTCACTCGGAGAGTAGGCGTATCCAAGCGCGTCGCCGTAACTGTAAAAGAGAGGCTCGTCCCAGGCGGTGCCGTAGTCGCGGAATATCAACAGACCGATCAGGATATTGACGGCAATGAGGAGGAGTATGGGTTTTTCGACGAGTCTTTTGAAAACGGGATTCATAACAAAGGATTGCCGACCGCGTCGAAGACCTTGATCTTCGCATTGGCGGCTGGGCTGGACGGGTATTCCTCTTCGAGCAAGCCCCAGACCATCGAGTTGCTCCAGCGGTCAAGGAAGGGGGTCTTCTGTTTAATGTGCCTTCGTGCGTGAAACCAAGTTTGCGCGGAATGGAAGCCGAGGCCTGGTTGCCGGGGTCGCAGTGGATCTCGATCCGATGGACGTGGATGACCTCGAAGGCAACCTTGACCAGCGCGGCGGTCGATTCGGTGACCAGTCCTTTATTGATGAAGTCCTTGTGGATCCAGTAGCCGATCTCCAGTTGACGGTCGCCGAGGCGCGTGTGCAAGCCCGTGCCGCCGATCAACCTGGTCTCTTCGGGGTTGAAGATGCCGTAGACGTAATCTTCCTGCAGGTCGAACTTTCCACGAAAGCGTTTGACGCCTCGTAGTTTCTGCTCGAAGGGCAGGGGTTCTTCATGCGCCCAGGGCATCCATGGCTTGAGATGTTCGACGCTTTCCTGCACCGACTCCATCAGCAGGCGCGCATCCGACGGTTCGTAGCACCGCACGACGAGTCGTTCGGTCTCGATTCGATAGGCGGGGTTGATGATCTTTGTATCGCTCATTTTCGTTTGTTGATCTTCTTCGCAGTTGTTCGCTTTTTGCCGAAACCGCCCAACAAGGTTCGCATTTCCCTTTCCTCGCCCTGCTGTCCCTTGAAATATTCGTTCATGTAGGAGGACCGGCGCAGGCGCAGGGTCATCGGCGCGACGGCTTTGAGGTCGCCGGAGGTCACTTCTTCGCGTCCATCGGCGGCGGCGTAGGCACGCGCGGCTTCGAACCAGGTGATCTCGGCGCGCAGGGAGTCGACTCCCATCTTTTGCACCAAATGGATGGCGGGGTTGGCGACCTCGTCCGGCAGTTTGACCTTGCTCACGCGCTCGCGCGCAGACTTGATCTCGTCCGCCGCCGCTTCCATCTCCGCCGCGAATTGCGCGATCATCTGACGCGGGTTCTCCAGGTAGGCATTGACCCTTCGATACGCTTCCAGACGTTCGCCGGCATCCTCGAGGCCTCTCACAATGACGCGCAGACCGAAACGGTCGAGTATCTGCGGACGGAGCCGGCCCTCTTCCGGGTTCATCGAACCGACGAGGACAAAACGCGAACGATAGGTCGCCGCCAGCGGACCGCGCCGCACGGTGTACGATCCCTGCGCGGCGGCATCGAGGATCGAGTCGATGATCTCGTCGCTCAGTAAATTGATCTCGTCAATGTAAAGGATGTTTCGGTCAGCCTGGGCGAGGATGCCGCGCCGCACCCGCATGCGGTCGTGCGCGGCGGCGCGTTCGTCAATGCCGCCGACCACGTCATCGAGGCGGGCATTCAACGGCAGTTCGATCAAGCGGACGGGGTCCGGGGCGGTGAGGGGAAGCCCTTCGCCGTATTTTTTCGCGCAATCCGGGCAGACGCCGTCCATGCCGCTGAGTTCGATATCTTCGGGGAGGCATCCGTAAAAACAAGTGCTGCGTTCCACTTGAGGGAGCAGGTTCAACAGACTTCGCACAGCCGTCGTCTTTGCCGTGCCGCGCGGGCCGATCAGAAGAATCCCGCCGACGTTCGGGTTGATGAGCCCGAGCAGAAGGGCGAGTTTCATTTCCTGTTGCCCGACAATGGCGAGGAAGGGAAAAGGCGTCGGTTCGGTGACCCGGCCGTCGTCGGGGGGTAGAGGCGGGAGCGACTTCCCAGCGACATGGTCGATCAAATCCCTCAGACTCCGAATGGGGTGCGCGACGCGTTCCTTCGGTTCCGCCTGGGGTTCGGGTTGGGTGAGATCGGGTGAGGTCATGATTCCTTGCTCAAGCCGCCGTCCCCGGCGGCGAATTGGAGATTCTTCGCTCCCCGCAAAGCGGGTCGCTCAGAATGACACTTCGTGTCACTTTTTCTGCAGCCTGCGTTCCTGTCTTTCGAGGGCGTCGGTCATCTTGCGCTTTTCGTCGTCGGTTTCGGCTTTCAGCGGCGGGACGGGGGTCGGTTTGCCCTCATTATCCAAAGCGACGTAGACGAGGTAGGCATTATTGGTGTGGGTGCGTTCCCCGGTGACGGGATTCTCCGCCATCACCTGCACTTCGGCTTCCATCGAGGTGCGTCCCGTATAGGTGACCTCCGCGTTGAGGATGATCAGGTCGCCGATGCGGATCGGCTCGCGGAAGGTCATCGAGTTGATGGCGACCGTGACGACCTTCTTCTGGGCATGACGCATGCAGGCGAGCGCGCCAGCCTCGTCCACGAGTTTCATGATCCACCCGCCGTGGACATTTCCAAGCAGGTTGGCGTGTTCGGGGTGCATGAGCTGTGAAAGGGTCACGCGCGAGGCGCGTACAGGCTTTGGGGTGAGGGAGTTGCTCATAAGTTGTCCGCCATGAGTTTACCATACCGTCCCGAAGGTTTGTCCTGTCAATGGCTGTCTCCCGGAAGCCTTCGGGAAGGTTAAAAAAACACAAAACAGGCAAACCGTTCTGTCAGGTTTGCCTGTTTTGTTCCTAAAAAGGGTTCTGGAATTACAGACCGGCTGCGCTTTTGAGCGCTTCGGCTTTATCCGTGTTCTCCCAGGGGAATTGGACATCATCGCGACCAAAATGACCGTAGGCGGCGGTTTGCCGGTAGATCGGTTTGCGCAAACCCAGGTCGCGGATGATCGCGCCGGGGCGCAGGTCGAAGTGGTCGGCGATGAGCTCAGCAATGTGGACGTCCGAGATCTTGGCTGTGCCGAAGGTTTCGACGTTCACCGAGAGCGGGTGTGCCACACCGATGGCGTAAGCGACCTGAACTTCCACGCGGTCGGCGATGCCAGCGGCGACAATGTTCTTGGCAACATAGCGGGCGGCATACGCGGCGGAGCGGTCCACTTTTGTGGGATCCTTGCCGCTGAACGCGCCGCCGCCGTGACGTCCCATCCCGCCGTAGGTGTCGACGATGATCTTGCGCCCGGTCAAACCGGCGTCGCCGAGAGGACCGCCGACAACGAAGCGGCCGGTCGGGTTGACGAAGACCTTAATGTCCTTGTCCACCATGCCTTCGGGCAGGGCGGGCATGATGATATGTTCTGTGACCATCTCCGTGATCTCAGCCTGCGAGACGTCCGGCGCATGCTGGGTGGAGATGAGGACGGTGTCCACGCGGACAGGTTTGCCGTGCGAATATTCGATCGTGACCTGACTCTTCGCATCGGGGCGCAGCCAGGGGATGGCTCCGCTCTTGCGCAGTTCGCTCTGGCGGCGGGTGAGTTTGTGCGCCAGGTAGATCGGCAGCGGCATGAGGGTGGGGGTTTCGTTGCAGGCGAAGCCGAACATCATGCCCTGGTCGCCGGCGCCGATGGACTCGACTTCCTCGTCCGTGAGGTGGTGTCCGTCACGGGTTTCGAGCGCATGGTTCACGCCCATGGCGATGTCGCCGGACTGTTTGGCAATGGCGACAAGAACGCCGCAGGAATTGCCATCAAAACCTTTTTCGCTTAAGTCATAACCGATGTCGGTGATGACCTTGCGGGCAAGGTCATCGTAATTGATGACAGCCTTGGTCGTGATCTCACCCAGCAAAGCGACGAAGCCGGTCTTGGTGGCGGTCTCACAGGCGACGCGCGAGCGTGGATCCTGCTCAAGGCAGGCATCCAGCACTGCGTCCGAGATCTGATCGCAGAGCTTGTCGGGGTGTCCCTCTGAAACTGACTCAGAAGTGAACATCAGTTTCGGGGAGGTCATGAAGGTATTGCTCATTGTTTTGTTTCTCCTTAAGAAAAAGATTGCCCCATCAGACGAACAGAAAGGGCAATCTCATAGTATCGATTGAAGCCCTCTCATCTCCCAGAACATCCGTCTGTCGGAATTGGCACCTTTTCAACGGGGTCTAATGAGAACCATTGTTGATAGGTTGTCGAGGCATCGTCGGGCCGTTCCCTCCGCCTCTCTGGATAAGAGCGCCTTGTGGGGCTATTGAATTGTGACGAGATATTACCACATGGAAATTGATGCGTCAATTAAATAACCTTACTTTTATGTCATTGCGAGCCGTTCTTTGGCGAAGCAATCTCCTCGCAGAAAACAGGAGATTGCTTCGACGGAAGATCACCGTCTCGCAATGACATGCCCTATTCATCCTGCGCGCACCGAAACCCGATGCGCGGGGAGAAATCGCCCAGATACGCATCTGAACCGTGGATCGCATTCAGTATCGACCCCCTTACGGATGAACGCTTCGAGACGCGGATGTTGATCTCGGCATCGCCCAGGCTTCCGCCGCGCACCACACGGAAGAAACTGGAACTGGTGAGAGGTCCCGCGGGATTGATCAATTCAGCGTTGGAGTAATACGTTGGATTGTAGAAATCGTTCGTCCATTCGGCGACGTTGCCTGCCATGTCGAGCACCCCGAACGGACTGGCTCCCATGGGGTAACTTCCCACGCGCGAGGTGTCTGTGACAAGCATGTTGAAGTTGGCGAAGCGGTGATCGGGTTTGTCTTCACCCCAGGGAAATGTCCGCATGTCGTCGCCGCGCGCGGCGCGTTCCCATTCCGCTTCAGTGGGTAGACGCCGGCCTGCCCATTCACAATAGGATTTTGCCTGTCCCCAGGTGACGTACACGACAGGATAATCCTTGAATTCGGGATTGTAGAAATAGTCGCCTTTTCTCGCTGTGCCGAAATTCTGTGGAAGTGTGCAGGCACCCGCGCTGACACAGGACTGGTACATGGCGTTGGTCACCTCAAGCTGGTCCATCCAGTACGCGTCGAGCGTGACATCGTGAGCCGGGAACTCATCCGGCGCGGCGCGGACGTCGAATCCGCCCATGTGGAACGTCCCGGCAGGGATGTAGACCTGCGGCATGCCGTCAACGGAAGAAAAACGCATTGTCACAAGTTCTTCAGTTGGAACAATAGTTGGGGTAGGGGGGGTAATCTGTTCTGTTTGGGTTGGGATTGTTACAGGTTCAGTGGCGAGAAGGACAAAAGGCCGGTGTTGTTGGTTCGATGGTTGGAACCTCGGTTACTGTTTCTCCACAGGCTGTGATGAGGAAAATGAAGAATAGAGCTGAGATGAGTCTTTTCATGAATTTGTTCACGGTAATGCGACATTTATGTCGCCTTTGTGATGTGCGAGATGAATCTCGCGCTACTTTCCATCTACGGCGTCGAACCGACAAAATTCAGTGCGTACAAGGCGTCCTCGTAGCCCGGGCGGACAGAGAGCGCCCTGCGCCAGTCGTTGACCGCGCCGGTTGTGTCTCCTTTTCGATAGAGCGCCCAACCATGCCAGAGCCAGGTCTCTTCGGACATTTGTGTGCGTTGCAGGGCGTAATCGGTCAGTGCCAGCAGGTCGTCCGTGCGGTGGGCGTGGAAGTTGGCAAGGAACGGACCGAATTGATAGCGGAACATGCGTTGCGGAAGTCCGATCTCGCGCGCCTTGTCGTAGGCGGCGTTGGCTTCCTCGTACCGTCCGAAGTAGACGAGGTTGCTTCCCACGTTGAACCACGCGAACGCGTCGGTCGGGTCGGTGACAGCGGCGGTTTCAGCGAGGGACAAGGCATTTTGCCGATTCAGGTCCGGGTCCCAGTTCGAGGCGAGCAGTCTCTGGATCTCCTGCTCCTGTTCGGGAAGATATACGACCATGTACACATAGTTGAACGGCTTCCATTCCGATTCAAGTTGTGTGTAAGGAATACTTTTATCGGGTCCGCGGTAGGGATCCTGCGCGGTGAAGGTCTGGGTCGAGTCATCGTAGCCCGTGAGCAGGAGATAATGCGCCGCCCACAGGTCGTCATCAGGCCAGCCGGTGTCGTCAGGATTTAAAGAGGTTGTACCTTCGATGATGACCGGGTATCCCGAGGCAATGAGTCGTTTGAGCGTTTCAATGTCGCCGCCGACGCGGAATTGGATGCGAAGCCAGCCGGCGTAATTGCGCACCCAGTACGCCATCTCTTCGGGGTTGACGTTGCGGTCGCCGTTGACCGGCTTGATGACATCGGAAATATCCTTTTGTGAACCGTTCCAGCCGAACATGTTCAGCATCATGGATAACGCCGCAGGGCCGCAGTTGTTCGGCGTTTGTTTTTCATAAGGAGGGGATGCAAGCGACGCCTGAGGCGGAAGCGGTTCAAGCGTGGACGTGGGGACTGGTGCTGTTTCGATAGCCATTACTGTCGGGACAGCGGTTTGTGTCGCTGGAACTGGCGTGAGAGTGGCAATGCCCGTCGGGTTGGGGATGGCGGTCGGCACGTCGCCGACGGGATTGATGACATTCCTCACGTAGGTCTTCGCGACTTCATATCGCCAGGCGACGCGTTCATTGACGGCGGGGATTTGCAGAAGCAGGATGCCAAGCAGGATGACGCCCGCGCCAGCCAATAGGATGTTTCTTTTCGACATGTGGAGAGTGTACCAGAGCAGGATGAAAGGAAATTAATGTCATTGCGAGTGGCGCAAAAGCGCCACGAAGCAATCTTCTTGACTATGGCGGAGATTGCTTCCCCGCTTCGCGGGTCGCAATGACAGACTATTCGTGTCCCAGCAACTCCAGCGCCGCCGTAATGGAAGGGTCGGTATCGAAATGGAACGCGTCCCAATCGGCGTAGGCCTGGATATCCGGCACAATGCCGTCCCGTTCCCAATCGTTGTCCGAGAAGGCGGAGTCGAACGTTTCGGAGGCGATCCACATCACGGAACCGTCATCGAAGTCGTATCCGTGCAGTAATTCGACGTTGCCCAGGCTGGTTTCACCTGTGATCTTTGCGCCGCGCGCATCCCTCAGCACGCCGGCGAAGATCTCGCCAAAACTGACAGTATCTTCGCTGACCATGACCACCAGCGGGACGGTCTGTGAGTTGTGGACCGGGTTTGCGTCAATGGTCAACGGGCGCGCTTCCGTGCGGCTGACGAATTCGCCAAGCTTGCCGTCCGTGAAAAACTCAAGGATCGGGTAGGCGACCGTACTGCTTCCGCCTCCGTTCATGCGGACATCCAGGATCAACCCGTCCAGTTGACCGAACTCCTCCAGTGCATTCTCGATCTGCGGCGGAAGGGTCTCGTCGTAGAATGACGGGATGAAGATGTAACCGATCTTCGAGCCGTCGGTGGTGGGGACGAGACGGGCGTCAATGGGGACTCCACCCACAATGGGGGAGCGGACCAGCATCACGTCACGCGGCGACTTGCCGGGCGATTGGACGGTCAAAACCACGGCAGTGCATTCCGGTCCAAGTGTGCGGATACCCGTTTCGAAAGTGATGGGCATTCCATCCACGAGCAGGATGCTGTCGTGCGCCTGCAGGCCTGCGTATTCGGCTGGCGAGCCGGGAAACGTCGAAATGACGACGATCTTTCCGCGTTCGAAATCCACATCGCTATACACGCCAACGCCCACAAATTTGATCTCTCCCCTGAGTTCCGCCTCGGATTGCTCTACTCCCACAGGGGAAATGAATGACGAATGCTCGTCCTCCAGTTCGTTGATCATGTTCTGCATTTCAAGATAAAAGGCATCCGTCTCCAGCCCGGTTTCGACCATGTCGCGGTAGCGCGCCACGATGCCCTCCCAGTCCTTGCCGTTGTAGTCCGGGTAGACGTAGACCTCTTCCACGATCTGTTCGATCTCATCGACGATCCGCAGTTGCGTCCGCTTCGAGATCTGCTTTGTCTCGAATTGCGGCGTGGGTTGTATGGCAATGTCGGGGGAGATCGTTGGGAGCGGCGCGGACGCGTCGCATTGCGGCGGGATGTACGCAGGTACAAGCGGAGTCGCCGTCGGGGTGGGTGAGGCGGTGACGGTTGCCGTGGGTGTAAAGGTTGGGGGGATGGGCGTCGCGGTCGGCGGGACGATCATCTGTGTGACAAAATTACACGACAACAAAGATAAAACCAGCAACCCAAATAAAAATCGTTTTAGTTTCATTTGTTCCACTCTTTTACACGTTCCAGTAAATCTGATATCGGTTTGAGGTCATGCACAGGCACTGCCAGGTTCTTCGTGCGGGTCCTGTCGTATTGAAAAACACGCGCGCCCTCCTGGATGGGGTCAGCCCGTTGATTGAACTCGGCGCGCGTCAGCCAGCCTGCCAGCAAAATGTCCATGCCATAGACCCAGATATTACCCCAATCCATGGCGCCGATCAGGTGCGTTTCCCTGCGGGCAGGGCTGTGGATTCCGATGCGGGCACCCGGCAAAGACTTACTTTGGATGTACGCCACCGAGAAGAATTCCTCATCGATCTGGACTCTCGTATTCGGCGGCAACTCCACCACGGACGTCCGCATCTCGCGCCCCTCAACCTGCCCATTGACCTCGACGAACTGTCCCTCCGCCGATTCCGACTTCAGGACCAGTTTCCCAGGCGGCTTCCAGTCGGACGGTCTCAGCCACGCATCCGGCATGACATGCACCAAATGAACGGGCTGTTTCTTGTGGATCGCCTTCTGCATATCCTCCAGCGACGCGGCGACCAGTCCCGAAAGGAACGCGAAGAGATAAATGTCCTTGTCGGTGTGTCCCTCTGCCGCGTTCTGGTCGGAGGGAACCAGTGCAGGCGCGTTCAGCACAACCTGTGGATTACGCTTCATCTCGGCAACTTGTTCACGCCGCGAAATGAGATAGGACTTGATATCACATCTTCGCCCTCCTAAAGCCACGTCATACCGCTCCGGGTCCGTGAACGGATTCGCCGCCTTTACCTCGAACGGGACATCCTGCTCCGCAAGATACCTCCGAAATGCAAGTTCCACTGCCACGCCCGCCACTGCCCTTCGCAGACGATCATAGACCGAACCGCCCGCGCGGTTGTATGTGTACGGCAAAGAGCGGAGCGCATACGCGATCCCGCCTTCGGTCAGGTCATGGGTGTAGGGGAGGTGGAGGAAGTCGGAGGTTGTAATCATTTTGCGTAGGGGCGGCGTCCTGCCGCCCAGGGCGGGAAGACCCCGCCCCTACGTATTATTCATTCCTGAACTGCAAACAATAATGATGGAACGTATTGCTCACCCACGCGGAGCCCATTCCGAACGGCGCGAGGGGCTGGTTATCTTGAAGCCACAGGCGCTCATCCTTGAGTGTGTAGGTCTTGCCGAGTTCACGGGCGATGTCCCATGCCAGCGGATAGATCTTCCCGCCCTTCTTTACGTTCTTGACGATGATGGTGAGATAGGCTTTTTCGCGTAGTAAAGGCTTTAACCCTGCATAAATGCGGACCAATTTCGCAAGAAACTCATCGTAATCGCTGATATTTCCCATATCGTTCGGGTCATCCGAATAATGGACATCCAACTCTTCGGAGGAGCGCCGCTTCTTTTGCGTCTCGGCACCTCTTGCTCGGAGCATATCCCAGTAGGGAGGGGAGGTCAAAACGTAGTCAATGATTGGTAATTGGTAAGCCTGCCCTGAGCTTAGTCGAAGGGTGGTAATTTGGGCGGCATCGCCATTTACGATTTCAGATTTCAGATTTTCGATTGCTTCGCCAAGTGTGTTCCGTTCTTCTTCGATGATCTGCTTTGCGATCTTTGCATATTTTGGATTCAACTCGATGCCATAACTGTTTCGTCCCGCGCGCAAAGCCGCGACGAGGGTCGAGCCAGTCCCTGCCATGGGGTCGAGGACGGTCTCGCCTTCCTTTGTGAAGAATTCGATGAACTCCTGCGCCATTGTCTCCGGGAATTTGGCGGGATGTACCAAAACTCCCTTTTTGCGGGGAGGCGGGTTGTGGATGAACCACGATTTCTGGAACTTCAGCCATTCCTTGTTGGTGAGGTTGTTGAGTTTGTTTTTCATGTTAATCATTATGTCGTTGCGAGGGTTGAGATGCAACAGCATCGAAATCCCGAAGCAATCTCCAACTTTATGAGGGGATTGCTTCGCCTCGCTTCGACTACGTTTGCTATCGCTCACTCCGCTCGCGCGATGGGCTCGCAATGACATTAGGGTACAGGCGTCCTCGTCGGCGGGACATAGTCCACATCATACACGATTAGGTCGGAAAATAGTACGCTGACCGGCGTATCCCCTGCGCCGCGCACAAAGACTCCGAATGAGCCGATCGGCGAACTGGGGTCGCTCATGCTGAACTGGAAGCGGTCATTGAGGAAGAGACGCATTTCGCTGCCGACCGCCCAGATGCCGATCCGCACTTCGCCCGGTGCACCGGGCGGCGCGTCCCCGCTGAGGGTGGGAGGCTGCATCAACAGCCGAATGCTGGAGCGATACCGCTCGGCGGAGATCATGGAGTTGCAGGTCAGCGTGAAGCGGTAGAACGTATCGCCCGTGGAACGGATGATGATACCGTAACTATCGTCCCCGCGGCACAGGCTGGGACGCGCGGTGATCTCGGCATAGAAATCCCCAAGGACGGCTTCGCGGTTCATGCTGACGAGGTACATGCCCGGCTCGGCGGCGAGCGTGAGACGGTTGCGGCTGATGGCGGCGCTCCCCTGGTTCGGAGACGGCGGTGTCCCAGGCGGAGTCGCTCGAGAAGTCGTCGCTGAAGATGACCGAGCCGATGCCGGGACTCATCTCTGGCGTGGGGGTGTAGGTGGGAAACGCCATCAGCGTAGGCGTGGCTGATGGGGGGAACCAGACAATGGTCGGGGAGGGAGGCGGTGTGTCCGAGGGGAGGGGCGTTTCGGTCGGCGGGATCGCTTCGGCGGGCAGACACGCGCTCAGGAGGAGAAATCCAATGAAGAGAAAAGAAGGAATAAAACGTCGCATGGAATAATGACAATCTTCGTGAGGTTTTTGTTTCAAGGTGTTGTAAAATGTTATCAAACATTCTACCGCTAATGCGGCATTTCATGGCTTACAAGGAGACTCTATGACCGAAAAGCTCGTGCTGGTGACCGGTGCGTGTGGTGAAATTGGTCAGGCATTGGTGCAGGGTTTGGCAAAACAGGGCGGATACAGGATCGTGACGGCGGATCTGGCTCCGTTACCCGACAGCATCAAGGCAATGTCGGCGGAGCACGCGCAGGGGGACCTGGTTTACAAGATCAAGACCTTCTATGATTATGATTTCGATGTGGTCTTCCATCTGGCGGCCTCGCTTTCCTCGAAGGCGGAGGTGTCGAGCGAGGACGCGCACCGCATCAACGTGGAAGGCACGATGCAACTGCTGATGATGGCGGCGTATCGTTCGGAGAAGTATCACAAGAGCGTCAAATTCCTGTTCCCGAGTTCGATCGCCGCGTATGGCATGTCTGATCTGGCGACCAAGCAGGCGGCAGGTGCGGTGAAAGAAGATGACCATAACACTCCGCACACGATGTACGGATGCAACAAGTTGTATTGTGAAAAACTGGGGATGTACTACAGCAAGTATTACGGTCAAAAGCATCTGGATGACGTGCCGCCTCACATGCTGGACTTTCGGGCGATCCGTTTCCCGGGCTTGATCTCCGCCTTTACCCTTCCCAGCGGCGGGACGAGCGACTACGGTCCCGAGATGCTCCACGCCGCGGCGCAGGGAAAACCATATTCGTGCTTCGTGCGCGAGGATACAAAGATCTCCTTCATGGCAATGCCCGACGCGATCAAATCCCTGCTGATGCTGGTGGATGTGCCGCGCGAGAAGTTGAACCATCAGGTTTATAACATCGCCGCGTTCGCGATCACAGCCGAGGATTTCCGTGACCGCGCGGTGAAGGCTTTCCCTGATGCAAAGATCACCTTTGAGCCGAACCCGCGCCGCCAGGGAATTGTCAACTCGTGGCCCGAAGATGTGGATGACTCACTTGCCCGCGCTGATTGGAGCTGGAAGCCCGATTACGACGCCGACCGTTTCTTCGACGAATACTTCCTGCCGGAGATACGGAAAAGATACGGGAAGTAAAAAACAAACGTCCCGAAGGTTTTGAGCCGTAGGACCTTCGGGACGTTTTGATTCTCTCCACTTTCCACTTTCCACTTACCACTTGTCTTATCCCCCAAACGTTTCGTTCAACCAATCCAGGATTCCCTTTTCCTGCGGTTTGACCGTGGTACCCAAACTCTCCGCCAGTTTCTCGAACAACTCGCGCTGTTCCTTGTTGAGTTTTGTCGGGATTGCCACATTTACGATCACCAACTGGTTGCCGCGGTCTTTTCTCCGCAGGTACGGCACCCCTTTGCCCTTCATCGTGAAAGATCTTGCCGGGTTGTGTCCCGGCGGGAATTCTCAGCTTCTCGTCGCCATCCAGCGTCGGCACTTCGATCTCTGCGCCGAGCACCGCCTGTGCGACGTTGATGTCGAGGTTCAGCAGGATGTCATTCTCGCGGCGTTTGAAGAACTTGTGCGGCTTGACGTCCAGCACGAGAAACAAATTCCCATGCGGACCTCCGAAGACGCCCGGTCCGCCCTCGCCTGCCAGGCGGATCTGCGTGCCGCGGTCCACGCCCGCGGGGATCTGCACCTTCTTGGTGACATTCTTGCGTTCCAGCCCTCCGCCGCGACAGGTCTTGCACGGAGACGAGATCGTCTCGCCGCGACCATTACAGGCCGGGCATGTAGCGGTTTGCACCATCTGACCCAAAAAGGTCTGACGCACCTGACGCACCTCGCCCTGCCCATTGCAAGTGGAACACTTCACCGGTGATGTGCCGGGCTCGGCGCCTGATCCGTTACAGCGTGAACAAGTCTCCTCGCGCTGGAACTCGACCTCCTTCTCGACGCCAAAGACCGCCTCTTCGAACGTCAGATTGACCTGCATCTGCAGGTCGCGCCCGCGGCGCGGCGAACGGCGCGAACCGCGTCCGCCCGTCGAGAAGCCGAACTGTCCAAAGAGTTCTTCGAAGATGTCGCCGAAGTCCACGGTGTAATCGTGGAATCCGCCGCCCATGTTGCCGAGACCTTCCTTGCCAAAGCGGTCATAGCGGGCGCGCTTGTCCTTATCGGAAAGCACGCCGTAGGCTTCGTTGATCTCCTTGAACTTTTCCTCGGCGCCCGCGTCCTTGTTCACGTCGGGGTGATACTGACGCGCAAGTTTACGGAACGCGGCTTTGATCTCGTCATCGCCCGCGTTCCGTCCAACGCCAAGGGTATCGTAGTAATCGTTGCTCATAATTTCAGTTATGTCATTGCGAGGAGCGAAGCGACGAAGCAATCTCCTACGAACTTGGGGATTGCTTCGCTACGCTCGCAATGACGGGACTTTCTATTCCTTCACTTCTCCATCCACCACTTCCGGTCCGTCATCTTTTGGGGATGAAGAACCCGCTTCCGTTCCTCCACCCGCAGTTGGCCAGCCCCGTGGGGATTCTGCTCATAGACGCTGGCGCCGATCTTTTGAATTGCCTCGCCCAACACTCCGTGGCGGCTTTCATTGCAGCGACGTCCTCGCCTTCCGCAACCCGCTTGACCTCAGCCACCTTCGCCTCGATATCGCTCTTCACCTCCGCAGGGACTTTGTCGCCGAATTCCTTCAACGCCTTTTCCGCGGCATAGGCTGTGTTATCGGCATGGTTGCGGGCTTCGATCAATTCCTTGCGTTGGCGGTCTTCTTCAGCGTGGGCTTCCGCGTCCTTGCGCATCTTTTCCACTTCCGAGTCCGATAGACCCGAGGAGGCCGTGATCGTAATGTGCTGGGAACGCCCCGTCGCCTTGTCGGAAGCGGTCACTTTCAAGATGCCGTTCGCGTCGATATCGAACGTCACTTCGATCTGCGGAACCCCGCGCGGCGCAGGCGGAATTCCGTCCAGAATGAACCTGCCCAATGATTTGTTATCCGCCGCCATCGGGCGCTCGCCCTGCAGGACGTGGATCTCAACCTGTGTCTGGCTTTCGCTCGCAGTGGAGAAAACCTGGCTCTTGCGGGTCGGGATGGTCGTGTTGCGCTCGATCTGTGTCGTGGCAACGCCGCCCAATGTTTCAATGGAAAGCGAAAGCGGAGTCACGTCGAGAAGGAGGATGTCCTTCACCTCGCCGCCGAGTACACCTGCCTGGATCGCCGCGCCAATGGCAACCACTTCGTCGGGGTTTACGCCTTTGTGAGGCTCCTTGCCGAAGAAGGCGCGGACGCGGTCCTGAATGGCGGGCATACGGGTCATACCGCCGACCAGCACCACCTCGTGGATGTCGCCCGCTTTTAAGTTGGCGTCAGCCAAGGCCTGTTTAACGGGAGCAATCGTCCGGTCGACGAGATCCGCTGTGATCTGTTCGAGTTTAGCGCGGCTGAGAGTCATCACCAGATGCTTCGGTCCGCTGGCATCCGCGGTCAAATACGGGAGGTTGATCTCGGTCTGCATGGTGGTCGAGAGTTCGATCTTGGCTTTTTCGGCGGCTTCCTTCAAACGCTGCAACGCCTGACGGTCGTTGTGCAGGTCGATGCCGTTGTCTTTTTTGAACTGCTCGATCAGGTAATCCATGATGCGCAGGTCGAAGTCGTCGCCGCCAAGGAAGGTATCGCCGCTCGTGGACTTGACCTGGAAAACGCCATCACCCACTTCCAGCACGGATACATCGAACGTGCCGCCGCCGAGGTCGTAGACAACGATGGTCTCGTTCTTCTTCTTATCCAGACCGTATGCCAGCGACGAAGCGGTCGGCTCATTGATGATGCGCAGGACTTCCAGGCCCGCGATCTTGCCCGCGTCCTTGGTGGCGTTGCGCTGCGCGTCGTTGAAATATGCCGGGACAGTGATGACCGCCTGGGTGATGGGTTCGCCGAGATACGCTTCCGCATCCGTCTTGATCTTCGCCAGGATCATCGCCGAAACCTCGGGCGCGGAATATTCCTTGCCGCCCAATTCCACGCGCACGTCACCGTTCGGCGCGCCGCTTACTGCGTAGGGCACGCGCTTCTTCGTGCGTTCCACTTCGGGGTCATCCGATTTGCGGCCCATAAAACGCTTCACCGAAAAGATCGTGTTGGTCGGATTGGTGATCGCCTGGTTGCGCGCCACGCGTCCCACCAGACGTTCATTGTTTTTGTTCATCGCCACCACAGAAGGCACAAGCCGTTCACCCTCCGCCGAGGGGATCACGATCGGCTCCCCGCCCTGCATCACTGCCGCGACGGAGTTGGTCGTGCCTAGGTCAATGCCAATGATTTTTGCCATGAAATAAGTTCTCCTTTGATTATTCTTCGTAGGGGCACAGCGAAACCCAAACAGGTTGTGACGAAAAAACGTCCCGCTGTGCCCCTACATAAAAATCTATTGCGCCACCCTCACAAGGGCGGGGCGAATGACTCTCTCGCCGAGCATGTATCCGTTTTGTACCACTGCGATCACATGTCCGCTTTCCACTTCGTCGTTCGGCTCGTTCGAGATCGCCTCATGGAAGTTCGGGTCGAAGACCCTGCCTTCCGCCTCGATTTGTTTGACGCCTTCGCTTTCAACCACGCTCTGGAACTTGCGCGCGATCAGCTCGATACCATTTGTCCATGGTTCGTCAGCAGGGCGGTTTTGCAGGGCACGCTCCAGGTCATCGAGCACAGGCAGGATCTTCTTGACGATGTCGCCCTTCATGTGGGCGCGCATCATCTCGTTATCCCGCTCGAGACGTTTTTTGTAGTTCTGGAATTCCGCCTGGGACCGCATCCAGCTTTCCTTGTATTCGGACGCCTTTGCCTCAGCCTCTTCAACCTGCTTTTTCAGCGCTGCAACCTCCGCCGGAACCTGCCCGCTGACCTCAGCTACGGCCTCAACTGGAATCTCCATTGCTCCCTCTTCGTGTTTATGCTCTCTTTTATGATGTTTTTTCTCTGTCATGCTTTCTGTCTCTCGCTAATGATTTGGATTCAGCCAGCTCGCTGGCGTTTGGGCAGAAGCTTGCTTCTGCATTCCAAGATTGGATTATTCACCACTAATGGTGTCATTCACCATGTCACTTAATAAGCCTGCCACAAACCGCACTGTGGGGATTGTCTTCGCGTACGACATCCTCATCGGACCCAGCACACCCAGCGTCCCTGTTGCCATGCCTGGGACGCCGTAGCGTGCAACGATCATCGAACACTGACGCAGTTCCTCCCACACGCCTTCGCCGCCGATCAACACTTGCAGCCCGCCGACGTTGCCGCCTGTGGTCGTGCGGTCAAGCAGGTCCTTCAACGTGGAAGGTTCGCCGAAGAGTTTCAACGTGCGGCGCGCCTCCTCGGTCTCTGTGAATTCAGGCTCGGCAAGGACGTTGGTCAAGCCGTCCGTGAAGATCTCGCCGGAGACGCGGTCTGCACTGCGGCGTACGTCCTGGACAAGGAGGGTCAGGATATCCTGGTCGAGCGCGTCGGAGCGGGCCGGGAGCGAGGCAATGGCGTCCACGGTGAGACCAGCCAGCAGGGCGTTGAGACGCGTGGCGGTCTGGCTGAGTCGCTCCTGTGAGACGGGCTCCGCCAGCGTCAGGATCTGCTGGTTGACCTCTCCGCCAACCATCACGAGGATCATCAACACCTGGCGTCCCTGTGTGGAGATCAATTCCACATGTTTGAATTTGGTCTGCTCGTTGTGCGGAGCGGTGACCACAGAAATGCCCTGCGACTGGTGCGCAAGGATGGACGCCGCAAGGGTCATCCACTGGCTGACATCGGAACCCGATTGATGGAACTGGTGAGAGATGGTGCGCTGGACCGGTTCAGGCAGGACCGCCTGATCCATCATCTGGCTGACAAAATAGCGGTAGCCTTCTTCAGTAGGCACGCGTCCAGCAGACGTGTGAGGCTGGCGCAGATACCCCATCTCGGTCAACGCAGACATCTCATTGCGGATCGTGGCGGGCGAGAGGTTGAGATGGTAATTTTCCACAAGCCGCTTCGAGCCGATCGGCTGTGCGGATTCAATGTGATCGCGTATGATCAACAGGAGAAGGGTCTTCTGGCGTTCGGTTAATTCATTCATCGGTTTACATGGTTAGCACTCTCAAGCCGAGAGTGCTAACAACTCGGGAATAATAATATCATGGTAAAAAGTATGCAGTCAATAAGAGGAGTGTAAGAAAATGCCCATCACTTTTGAAAGCAATGGGCATTTGTGCTTGATTGAAAGGTTGGTTACGGTGCCGGCCGCCAGGTGGGGTCGAAATCCACGGCGGGATCGACCGTGAGGCGGGTGCGGGCTTCGCCATTCATGGTCATAAAGTAGATGTCCCGGTTGCCTTCGTTGTCCCTGGTCTCATAGACGATCCACACACCGTCCGGGGAGACCTCCACATCTTCGATCGGGCGCGGCAGGTTCAGGCGGGTGGGCGACCGGGTGTCGCGGTCCTCGTAGCGGATGCTCACCAGCCAGGGGCGTGTGACCACTTCCACATCCTTCTGGCTGAACAGGATGGTTTCGCCATCTGCCATCCAGACAGGCAGGAAGTCCGAGATGCGCTGTCCACTGCGGGCGATCTGGACATTGTCCTGGCCCGCGTCGTTCATCGCCCAAACCTGATACGCATTAAAGCGCCTGACCATGTAAACGATCTGATCCCCCGAAGGCGACCAGGACGGGTGGCTGTTTTCCTGAATGTCGCCGGTGGCGGTGGTCAGGCGGGAAACGGCTCCCGTGTCCAATGTCAACAGGTAGATGTCCTTCGTACCGTCGCGCAGGGACGTAAAAGCGATGCGCTCCCCATCGGGGGACCAGGCAGGGTCGAACCCGGCAACGGGAACGTCGGTCAAGGTTGTGATCCCGGAACCGTCCGCGTTCATCACATACAGGCCGGCATCTTTGTAGATGTCGTCGTTGAACTCCGCACGCGCCGGGCACGGGGAGATGAACACGATTTGTGCGCCATCCGGTGACCAGGAGGGCTGGCAGGCGCCGCCTTCCACGTTCGTGAGCTGGGTCAACCCGGTCGTATCGAGGTTGACGAGGTAGATCTGGGGGATGCCCGGACCGGCGGACGCGAACGCGATCTGACCACCTCCACCGCCGGTCTGTGTTGCCACAGGGACAGGGGTGTTTTCCGGTGTTGCCGTCACCTCCACCACGGGAGGCAGGGTGGGCGTAAACTGGATGGTTGGAGTGGGGGTTATGGTCGGTATCGAAGTCACCGTGGGAGGGGGCTCATTTGTCTCCGCCGGGACAATCTCCGCAGGCGTGGGCGACGGAACGGCTTCGGTTGGAACCACCGGCGCGGAGGTCGGGATGCCCAGGAATGAAAGCCAGGGCTGTGGAATGATATCCTTGACAAGCGGCGGGATGAACTGCGGGGCGAAGCGTACAACTCCGACCAGGGAAGCGGCGAGCAGGAGCAGGATCAAAAAAAGGGCAGGCAGGAGGCGTTTCTTCCTACGCCTTTTGGGCGGTTTGAAGACCGGCAGTTCCTCCGAGGCAACCTCCTCGCGCAGGGAGCCGATCGGCTTTAGCTCCCTCTCGAGGGAGCTTTGTTTTACAGGTGCATCCTCATCGATGGGAGCCGGTTGGATGACATATTCTCCCGGCAGGCGCTGGGTCTTCGATTTTGAGCCGAGCAGGGCGCGTTTGAACTCCTCCGCGGTCTGGAAACGGTCAGCCGGGTCGATGCCCATCGCTTTTTCGATCGCCGCCGCAAGCCGGCGCGAGACCTTGCCGTTGCGTTTGCGCAGGGGGGTGAGTTGTGTATTGTCCATCGCACGCGCAAGGCCGTCTTCCGGGATGATGCCGGTCAGCGAGGCGTAGAGTGTGGCGCCCAGGGAGTAAATATCGGTGCGAGGGTCGGTGCGGGCGGTACCGTATTGTTCGGGGGGCGAATAACCGGGCGTCATGGCGCGCGCGCCGGTGGTCGTTGCCTGGTTTCCGTGCAGCACCTTGGCAAGACCAAAATCCACCAGGAAGATATGCCCCTCAGGCGTGATCTTGACATTGCCCGGCTTGATGTCGCGGTGCAGGATCGCCGGTTTGCGGGTGTGGAGAAAGGTCAACGCGTCGCAGATCGAAGCGCCGAGCAGGATCGCCTCATCCTCCTGGATGTTGCCCTGCCGCTCCATGCGCTGGCGCAGGTCTTCGCCCTCGATGTAGTCCATCACGAGGTACTGACCCTGGTCGCCGATCACAAAATGGTCGGTCACACGGGGCAGGTTGGGCTGGCGCAGGTTCGCCAGGATGACCGCCTCCAGACGGAACTGGCGGGCGTATTCGTCGGTAGTGAACAGGTTTTCCTTGACCGCCACATCCACGCCCAGGTTTTCGTCCACGGCGCGGTAAACAGATCCCATGCCGCCCTGGCCAAGGATCTCAACGATGCGATATCGTTTATGTAATAATGTGCCGCGTTCGAGTGTCATTGAAATATAAAATGCTCCAGGAAAAATACGCTAGATTTGGGATTATATCAGAGCCCATGCCCACAGGTAGGATTTCCGCTTCATTTGAAACGGAATGACAACCCTGACAGACAAACGCTTCCTTTCTGGACTTGGACCTGATCCCGTCAAAACGGATGTTATCGCCCTGCAGCAGACTCACGCACATTTAGGCAGAATCAGGCTCAAGTCACGCGAGAACCGAGATTTCATCCTGGCAAAACCCCTCCAAAGTACCTGACAACGAGGTCCTGTTTGATGTACACTTCCAAAATGCCAAAGGCTTCCGAAACAGTCCGCTGGTGGGACTGGATCGCCATCGCGGTCCTGTTCATTATGGTCGAGACGAGTGCCTCGCGCCTCGTGACCACGAACTGGACCAAGTTCCTGTTCCTCGGGCAGACAGTGGCGTATATCGGGTTCACCGTTGGGGCAATACTGGGTTACGCGAGATTTTCGACGCGTCTGTCACGCTGGATCTCCTTTCTTTATATGCTCGTCTTCCTGCCCCTGCAATGGACGCTGGTCATCGACCAGACGGCGTCACTGGAGGAGCAATTCCTGAGCGTTGGCGGGCGGTTGTTCTTTTCCTATTCCGATTTCTTTGCAAACCGCCCGGTGGAAGACCCGCTCTTCTTCATCACGTTGATCACGGCAGGATTCTGGATCATCGGTGCGTCGGCAGGCTTCCAGCTTGTGCGCCGGCAGAACTATCTTGCGGCTGTGCTTCCTTCCGGGATCGTTCTGCTGGTCATCCAAACCTACGACAATCGCCCGGACGGGCGCGTTTGGGCCATTGCATTCTTTATATTTTTGGCGTTGCTCCTGCTTGGGCGTTTGCAACACCTGGCAAACCGGAAATCGTGGCGCGAGAGACGCATTTTCCTTTCGCCGGATAATAACATCGACCTGGCAGGCATCATGACGGTCGCGGCAGGCTTGATCATCCTCATTTCGTGGACGCCTCCCGCGTCCATTTCCGGCCTGGATTCAGCCATCCGGACCTGGAACAGGTTTACCGAGCCCTGGCGTGATTTCGTTGAAGGCATGGAGAACGCCATCTCGGCCTTGGAATCACCCAGCGGAGGTGTGCGCGGAGAGTTCTACGGCTCCGAGATCACGCTCGGGCAGGGCTTCCCGCTTTCGGATACGGTCATGTTCCGCGTGCAGGCGCCGGACCTGCCCAGCGACCAGCGACCGCCGCGCTATTACTGGCGCGGGTACACCTATGATTATTTTGCGGTCAACCAGTGGTATACGACAGGATCGTCACTGATGGATTACTCTCCAGCGGACGATCTGCCCTTGTCGCCTCTCCTCGAAGAGACCGAACCGGCGCGTTTCATCTTCCAGACAGGCGAACTGACATTTTCGCTGGTCTACGCGCCGGCGCAACCCGTCTGGTTCAGCAGACAGGGCGCCACGCGCAACCTGCCGGCGGCGGCCGGCAGGAGATCATCTCGTGGTTTGCACAGCCCCCCCTGCTTGCCGGAGAGACCTATCAAGTGGACGCCGTGCTGAAAAACCCCAATACCCAGCAGCTGCGTGAAGCCGGTCAGGCTTACCCGGTATGGCTCACCGACAAATACCTGCAGCTCCCCGAAAGCTTTTCGCCGCGCATCCGCGAACTTGCCAGCGAGATCACCGCCGAGGAACGAAAACCCCTACGACAAAGCGGTTGCGATCACAAGATACCTGCGCGACAACATTGCATATGCCGATTCCCTTCAACAGGCACCGCGGAACCAGGATCCCCTGGAGTGGATGCTCTTCGAGAACAAACAAGCCTACTGCGTGTATTATGCGACCGCCGAGGTGCTGATGTTGCGCTCGCTCGGCATCCCGGCGCGGCTGGCGGTCGGTTTCGCGCAGGGAGAGCAGGATGAGGCGAGCAGTGATTACGTTGTGCGCAAGCTCGATGCGCATGCCTGGCCTGAAGTGTACTTCCCGGGGATCGGCTGGGTCGAATTCGAGCCTACGGGAAGCCAGCCTGTGCTTAGCCGCCCTGTCCCGCCGCGGGATGACCAGGACAATACTGTTTCCGACTTCGACCTGCCCCTGCTGGATGGCGGCGAAGAATCGCGTGAAGACATTCGAGGGTTACAGGACGATGAAGACATTGCCCTTTCTGACCCGCTGCAAGTCGAGACGGTCAATCCTGGCTGGTACCTGATCCCGTTATTTGTGGCTTTTGCCGCCCTGACGGTCTATTTCAGCCGCCGATACTCCGTGCCCGAGCGCATTCCGGTCCTGCTGCGCGCCACCTACGAACGGAGCGGCACCCAAACCCCGTCATGGATCCTCAACTGGGAGCGCTGGGTGAACATTTCGCCCATTGAGAGAGCCTTCGAAAGCGTCAACTTCAGCCTGCGCCTGTTGGACAAATCCATGCCCGTGTACGCGACTCCCGCCGAACGCGCAAAAAGATTGGTCCAATTCCTGCCCAAAGCCCAAAGTGAAATCGATACCCTTCTGGACGAACATCAAACATCCCTTTATACTTCCAAACAGGCAGACGCCCTGCGCGCGCGCCGCGCCGCCCTCCGCATACGCTGGCAGGCCCTGATCGAGCGGATGCGGTACGTGTTGGAAGGCAAACCCGTCGAGAGTCCATAAACTGTCCTTTCCATGCTCAGCCATGAAAGGGCGAAGGATGCAAAATGGCTACAGCAAAGAGCAAATCCATTACCATCAACGATCAACTGGTGGCAGTGACCCAGCGCGCCTCCACTTTGCGCGCCTCGCTGGATGCCGGCCGTTCCCCCGAAGCAGTCGAAGGGATCAAGGAACTCGAAAACTCGCTTTCACGCATCAGCGAGGTGCTAGTCCCGTTCGAATTACGCTTCAGCCATTTGCAGGCGCTGGCGGGGATCGGGCAGGTGGTCAACTCGACGCTCGAACTGGATGAAGTGTTGCAGATCGTGATGGATACCATTGTCCGCCTGACCGGCGCCGAGCGCGGCTTCCTGATGCTCCGCGATGAACACGGCGAAATGCAGACCCGCATCGCCCGCAACTGGGAGCAGGAATCCATCAACAAGAGCGAATTCGCCATCAGCCGTACGATCATCCAACGCGTGATCCAGGGAGGCGAGGCGGTACTGACCACCAATGCGCGCGAAGACCCGCGCTTTGACGGGCAGGAATTGATCATCGCCTTTAACCTGCGCTCGATCCTGTGCATCCCTTTGATGGTGAAGACCGACCTGATTGGCGTGATCTACACCGACAACCGCATTCGCGTAGGCATCTTCTCGGAGGCGGACCGTGACCTCATGACCGCATTTGCGAACCAGGCTGCGGTCGCCATCGAGAATGCGCGCCTGTTCTCCTCCCTGAAACGCACGCTCGAAGAGGTGACCGAACTCAAGAACCTGATGGACGATGTATTCGCGTCCATCGTTTCAGGGGTGATCACGGCGGATGTGCAGGACCAGATCACCCTTTGTAATCGAGCCGCCGCGTCCATTTTAGGACACGCCGTGGCGGAAATCGTCGGCCGAAGACTCGAGGAGATCGTCCCCACGTTCGCCAACGAAATCCAGGCCCAGATGAATTCTGTGCGCGAGAGCGAACAACCCATCGTGGGGCTCGAATTTAGCCAGAAACTTCCCGAACGCGGAAACGTGGACTGGCGCTTGAACCTCTCCCCTCTGAAGGATGCGGGACAGAAGACGCAGGGCGTGGCAATCGTGCTCGACGACCTGACCGAGCAAAAGAAACTCCAGGCGCAACGCAAACTCTTCGAGCGCATGGTCTCGCCCGCCGTGATCGATCAACTCGACCCGGACAGCCTGCAATTGGGCGGTAAACGCACCGACATCACGGTGCTGTTCGCGGACGTGCGCGGATTCACTTCGTTCAGCGAGTCGCAGGAGCCGGAAAAACTCGTTTCCATCCTGAACCGTTATCTTGCCGCCATGGCGGAGGCGGTGCTCTCGCAGGAGGGCACGATCGACAAGTTCATGGGCGACGCGATCATGGCGTGGTTCAACGCCCCCGTCCCGCAGCCCGATCACACCCTGCGGGCGGTCAAAGCCGCGCTTGCCCTGCGCGAATCGGTGGAAAAACTCTACACGGAACTGCCCCCGGAAGCGCATCTCGCCTTCGGCGCGGGCATCCATTACGGCGACGCGGTCCTGGGCCTGATCGGCACTGAGCGCAGGTTGGAATACACCGCCATCAGCGACAGCGTCAACACCGCCAAACGCCTGCAGGAGAACTCCGCCAGGAACCAGATCATCATCAGCCGCGAGGCATACGTGCGTGTGATGGACCAGGTCGATGCCAGGCCCATCGTCCCGGTTGCCGCCAAGGGCAAGACTGTCCCACTGGAAGTATTTGAGGTGCTTGGGTTGAAGTAATTCAGCAGCCAGTGGATTGTTGACAGCTGCTATTTGCTTATCACTTCCCACTTCCCACTTACGATTTCCCACCCGCCACTGAACTGACAAACTTTACCAACTGCTCCATTCCCTTTTCAACAGGCGACAATTCAATAAACTCATGCTTCGTGTGAGCGCCGCCGCCCTTGGTCACACCCAGCACCAGGGCAGGATACCCCTTGCTCAACGGGATATTCGCGTCCGTAGACCCTGACGTCAGTACCGCCTCGAAGCCCTGTTCCTGGAGACACTTCTGCGCCAGTTTTACAAGCCGATGACCCTCGGGCATCTCCCCGGCAGGACGCGCCCCGATGACATCCGCCTCAATACTGACCCCGGGCCTGCCCGCCGCTTCGATCAATTTTTCCACCCCTTCGACCAATTCCGACAACTCATCCTGTCCCTCCGAGCGCAGATCCAGCTCCATCCACGCCTCGGCAGGGATGGTGTTAATGGAGGTCCCGCCCTGGATCTTGCCCACGTTCAGCGTTGTGCGCGGCTTGGGCGGCAGTTTCAAAGCGGACAACTGTACGATCAACTTCGATAACTCCAGCACCGCCGATGGCTGGCCATAATCCGACCACGAATGCCCGCCCTGTGTCTTTGCGGTAATACGATACCGCTTCACACCCACTGCCTTGTGATAGACATGCCCCAGCGCCATGCCTTCGAGAACGAGATAGGCTAAAACATCCGGACCGAACCGGTCCACCACGGATTTCATCCCGCGCAGGTCGCCCAGCCCCTCCTCGCAGGTATTCGCTACAAACCATACATCCCCGCCCAATTTGGTATTGCGTTCGCGAAACATCCACATCAAACCGAACAGGGCTGCCACGCCGAGCGAATTGTCGCCGATGCCGATGCCGTACAGCCTGTCATCCTCCCGCCGGATGCTCAAATCCATCTCGAACGGAAAGACCGTATCCAAATGCGCCGAAACGACCAGCGGCCTGCTTCCCGCAGTAAACTTTCCGCTTCCCACCGTCCACTGTCCACTGTCCACTGTCCACAGTCCATATACATTCCCCGTTTCATCCATTGTCACATCCTTCAATCCCTCTTCCACGAACAACTTGCGCACAAATTCAGCGCGCTCCCCTTCATGGAATGTCGGCGCGGCGATCTGCTGGATCTGGATGGCAAGGTCAATGATGCGGTCGATTATGGTTGTCATAACCCCTATTTTACCAACTGGCAGGGAAACCCCGCCCTTTGACTACACTTTCCTGACCATATCCCGTAACGCGTTCAGCCTGGCCTCCGCCAGCCCGGGCAGTACATCCAAAGGACGGAACGCGCCCTGCCCCTCCAGCATCAGGGAAGCCGAGACGTTCCCGCGCAATACGCCCTCCAGCGGATCGTAATCTTTGCAAAGCCCCGAGACGAACCCGCCGCCGAACGCGTCCCCTGCGCCGGTGACATCCTCCACGCGCGATGGGTAGGCGGGGATATCCCATTTTCGTTTTGTCTCCGCGTCGTACAGGAACTGTCCGTGCATGCCGCGTTTGATCACCACATATTCGCAGCCATACAACGAGACTGCCTCCGCCATCTCCCACAGGTCATGAGTCTCAGCCTGGAAGAGGTTGCGCATCGCCTCCTCGGAGGGCAGGAAGGCTGTCACGCCGTTGAGCAGGGCGGGCAATTCGCGCCGCGAGGTCGGGGTCATGGTGGCAGGTGAAGGGTCCAGGATGAACGAGTGAACGCTCCCGCGCTTGAGTCCCGCGATCAACTGCGTCTGTGTGACCAGGTCCATCGGGCAAATGTAGGCGGCGCGGGCGGTCAGGTAATCGTCGGGGATGTCGCGCACGGTGAGTTTGAGCGCATCGTCCGGCTTTCTATCCTGCTGAAACCCCAAAAGTGACTTGGGAACGGTCATCTGGCGGCGCGCAAAGTGCGAAACAGGATTGACGCGATTCGCCTCGTATGATTTGTTGTAGGCGATGAACTCGCGCACATCCAGGTTTTGCGGCTGAATGCGGATGCCGCTTGTGTCGAAGCCGTGCTTCTTGACCTGGTTCAACCATGCGCGCGGATAGTCATTGCCCACGCGTCCCACCAGGCCGACGCCTGATTCCCAAACCCCAATCCCTGCCGCCGCATACAGCAGACTCCCGCCAGCCACATCGAGCCGCGGCTCGCCGTTGGCGGGCAGGAGAAACTCGCGCGTCAGTCTTCCGATGATGACAAATTGGATTTCCATCTCGTCACATTATAAGCAATAGGCAGGATGGTATGGCTCTCAAGGTCCCCATCTTGGCTGGTAATCACAGTAATTGTTGTTGGTCAATCGCCGCAGGTCGGTCCCGTCGATGCGGATGACGTAGATCTCGCACCCGTTGTCGTCGCCATATTTGTCAAAATAGGCGGTGAAGACCACCCATTTCCCATCCGGTGAGAATGACGGCCCCTGGCTGTTGCCGCCGCTGGGCGTGAGCTGGCGGACGTTCGTCCCATCCGCGTTCATGATGTAGAGTTCGCGTTCCCACGCGGGGCCGGAATAGGTGACGATGTAGTTCCCGTCCGCCGACCAATCGCTCCGTCCGCGGATGGCGGGCAGGCTGGTGACGGTCCGCGGGCTCCTCCCATTCAGTCCAACTGCGTATAGTTGCACAGGTCCTGCGGAGTTTGAAGCGAACAGCACCTGTTTTCCATCCGGTGACCAGGTCGGGTCCCAGCCGGATATGCCGGGGATGTTACCCGCGTCAGCGCCATTGCGGCCGGCGATGATGATCTGGTAGCGTTCCGTGTTCGGGTTGTAACGGGCATAGATGATGGATTGACCGTCCGGCGAGAGTTCCGGTGCGGTCTCGACGACGGATGAATTCGTAATACGGCGCACACTGCCATCGCCGAGTTTCAATTCGTAGATCTCATAATTGTTCGTTTCGAAAAACGCAGAATAGAAAACGCTCTGACCGTCCGGTGCAAGCGATGGATAAAAGTGTTGCCGCGAGTTGTCGGTCGTCAACCTGCGAAAGCCGGTCCCATCCGCGTTCATGATGCAGATCTGGTTTTGGGCTTGCACTTTGAAGATCTGGCAGGTAAAGACAATGCGACCCGTCAATCCATCGGCTGGGGAGGGGGCGGGGACTCCGTCTGTGGGCAGGGTGGTGGGAGCTATGGTAACCGGCGCACTATCTACAACTGTGGTCGGGATCGGCGTCTCGAGCAGTTCGGGCGTGGAGCCTGTCAGCGGGGTGGAGGCTTGCAGTGTGGCGAACAGGTCCGGGGTCGGGGTGGAGGCGGCTGGCATGTTGCATCCAGCCATCACGAGGATCAGGAGAAGTGCCGCAGTCCGCTTGAAATTATTCGTCCGTTTCGATGGAGTCAACATGGAATTCCTCGCCACTTAGGATTTTCGCGCCGAAACTCCCGCAATTGGGGCAGTGGATCTCGCCATTCACGGGGTGATATTTTTTGAAACAAGCCATGCACTGTGCCTCGGCAGTGATAAGACGAAAGCGAAGTTGAGCATGTTCCAGCGGCGTATTCTTGATCAATTCGTTCCAATGATTCCGAACCACATCCTGGTCGAGTTCACAGATTTCGCCGAATGCGATTTGGACCTGTTTGACGCGCGCAACACCCGTCTGTTGGATGACCTTGTCGAAGACTGCTTTTGTGGACTGCTGTTCACGCATAGATGGGCAAATTATACCCGCGGGCATTCCCTACGACATGCGCTTCATTCCCTACCGACGGTTGGTCCTGCTTAATCAGCCTTTCATCCCCCGATGCTATAATCCCGCTTTGGAATCAGGAAATTGCTTCCCGTTTTCAACCAGCAAGTGTCGCCACGGCGCCACGCGACGCCGGTTGATTCCAAATTCAATTGGAGGGCAAACATGCCTCAAACCAGAAATACAGCCGTGATGCGATGGATGTTCATCTTTGCCGCCATTGTGGCTTTCCTCGTCGTCTTTGGGGGATTTGTACGACTCACCCGTTCCGGTCTGTCCATTGTGGAGTGGAACCCCATCAGCGGGTCCATGCCGCCGATGGGCGAGGGTGCCTGGCAGGAGGAGTTCGAGAAGTATCAGCAAACACCCGAGTACATCAAGGTCAATTCGGGAATGACCTTGGATGAATATAAATTCATCTTCTACATGGAATGGATCCATCGCAACGTTGCACGCCTGGCTGGGCTGGTATATGCCATTCCCGTCTTTTATTTTCTCTTCAAGAAAGCGATCCCCTGGAAGGAATTCGGCATCTACTTCGTGATGGGAATGTTGTTCATCTCGCAGGCTGTTGCGGGCTGGATCATGGTCGCCAGCGGACTGGTGGACCGCCCATCCGTCAGCCACTTCAACCTGACGATCCACTTGATGCTCGCGCTCACCCTCTTCGGTCTGGCGTTATGGACCGCTTTCGGGCACAAATTTGGTTTTCCCGAGGCGGGCAGGAAAGTGAAATGGTCCCTGCCCGCCAGGCTGTCAATGGCGTCCTTTGTCATTCTCATCATTCAGATCACTTATGGCGGCTTCACGGCGGGACTCAAGGCGGGTCACGTTTCGGATACCTGGCCGCTCATGTTTGGGAAGATCGTTCCGCCCGGCTTGTTCAATTCGTTCATCAACATCTTCGAATCACCCCAGACCATCGTCTTCATCCATCGCTGGTTCGCCTGGCTGGGACTTCTCGCCGTGCCGTATGTGTTTTGGATTGTGAAGAGACAGAACTATCCCGTAGACATTCAAAGAGGCTTGCTGTGGCTTGTTGGCATCGTCGTGTTGCAGATCGCACTGGGAGTGCTGACGGTTTTGTCTTATGTAAACATCGTCATCGCGCTCATCCATCAGGCGAATGCCATCGTATTGTTCGGTCTGGCAGTCTATTTCATCCATCGCTTCCGGGCGTTGGATGCAGCAAAAGGAAACTAACCCATGAAAAAAACTCTTCTCATTCTTGTTGTACTGGGGGCTTTGTTCCTCTCCGCTTGTGGAAGCGGAAGTGGCACAGTGCGCCACAGGAGATCGGAACACTAGAATCCGTCCCTGCGGAGTATGCCGGTAAGACCAATCCCCTCAGCGCGGATGCTTCGGCTGAAGGCGCGAAGATCTTCAAGACGAACTGCGAAACCTGCCACGGTCCGCAGGGACGCGGCGACGGTCCCATAGGAGAGTCGCTCGATCCCAAACCGCAGGACCTGGCTGAACTGCAAAGCGTTGTCGCAGACGATTACCTGTACTGGCGCATCGCCGAAGGCAGTCCGGGCACATCCATGCCGCCGTGGAAAAACATCCTGACCGAGGAACAGATCTGGCAGATCGTGGCGTTCATTCGGACGTTGAAATAGCCTGCCCCGCAAGTGGTCAAAACCCCTCCTGCGAGGGGTGTGAAATCCTTTGCGAGGATAATCTGCCGGGTACGATATGGACTATACTTCAGGCATGAGAAGAAGAATGGTACGACTCTTCTCCCGAATTCTGGGACTATTGCTCGCCCTCGCCCTCGTCTCCTGCGGGAACGGGACACCGCTTCCGGAGACGCCCGAGGCTGATTCTGCGGCAGGCAGCCTCTCCGTAGTCCCGAACCGGGTCTCCTCCGCATCCCTGCCGAAGGTGTGCAACTGCGTCCTGCGCTTCGACCACATCAGTATCGAACAGGGGCTGTCGCAGAACTCGGTGCGCGTCATCTTCCAGGATAGCATCGGCTTCCTGTGGTTCGGCACGGAGGATGGTCTCAACCGCTATGACGGATATAACTTCAAGACCTTCAAGCCCGACCCCGATGCCATCAACAGCCTGAGCGACCGCTTTATCACATCCATCACGGAGGACAGGGACGGCTACCTGTGGATCGGTACACGGCAGGGCGGACTGAACCGCTACGATCCGCGCAGTGAACAGTTCATGATCTACCGTCACGACAAGGAGAACCCCTCCAGTATCAGCGATGACCACATTAATGTCATGTATCTGGACAACAACGACAACCTTTGGATCGGGACCGAACAGGGTCTTGATTTTTACGATCGTAATAGCGGGGGATTCACTCGTTATTCATACAATCCGTTCGTGCCGGACAGCCTGACCGGCAAAAGCGTCACTGCCATCATGCAGGACAGCCGAGGGCGTTTCTGGATCGGCACCTCTTCCGGTGGGCTAAACCAGTTCAACCCGCAGAGCAAAACGTTCACACCGTACCAAAACAACCCGGAAGATGTAAATTCGATCAGCAACGATCACGTCACGGTCATTCTGGACGCCGGTGACTCGACCTTATGGGTCGGGACCTGGTTTGGTCTCAACCGTTTCGATCCCGACACGGGTCAGTTCATACGGTATACCCGCTCTGAAAATGATCCGCAGAGCATTGCCGGGAACCGCATCAATGCCATGCAAATGGATGGCACTGGCAACCTGTGGATCGGTACAAGCAACGGGCTGGATCGTTTGAGTGAAGCGGGCGGACGTTTCATCCATTACGTGAACGACCCATCCTATACGAAAAGCCTGAGCAATAACTACATCCTCTCCATTCATGAGGACCGTGGAGGTGTATTATGGTTTGGGACGTATGGCGGCGGGGTCAATAAATATGACCGCCTGCGCGACAACTTTGCCTATTACCGCCACAACCCGGAAGACACGAACTCGTTGAGTGGGAACTTTGTCTTCCCCATCCACGTGGACTCGCAAGGCTATGCCTGGATCGGGACCTTTGGAACAGGCCTGAACCGTCTAACGTGGTCCACGGGCCAGGTGATCCGCTATCAGCATGATGAAAACAAACCATTCAGCATTGCATCCAATATCCTGTATTCGATATACGAGGATAAGGATGGTTCCTTATGGATTGGTACAGCCAACGGCCTTGACCGCCTGGACCGCAGGACATTTAACTTTTTCCATTACCAGCGCGACCCGGATGACCCCGCCAGTCTGAGTGCGAATACTGTCTTTGAAGTCTTCGTGGACAGTTCGAACAACGTCTGGGTGGGGACCATTGCCGGGTTGGATCTGCTGGACCGTGCAACCGGCAAGTTCAAGCACTATACGCCGCAGGTAGGCGACCCAAACAGCCTCAGCGGTTCGACAGTGGACGTCATTTACGAGGACCGGGACGGGTATCTGTGGGTTGGCACCTCTGAGAACGGCTTGAACAAGTTCGACCGTGAGACAGAGAAGTTCACGCAGTTTCACTTCAGCCCGAACGATAAGAGATCCCTGAGCAACAACTCGATCCTTTCGATCCACCAGGATGCAAAAGGACGCTTGTGGGTAGGCACGAGCGGCGGAGGTTTGAACCTGTACGATCCGGAAACCGATTCTTTCTCTTATTTCCTGGAAAAGGACGGTCTACCCAACGGTGTGGTGTACGGCATCCTTGAAGACGGGCTTGGATACCTGTGGTTGAGCACGAACTTTGGCATCTCGCGTTTCGACCCGGAGACGAGGACCTTCCACAATTTCGACGCGGGCGACGGCTTGCAAAGCAATGAATTCAATTCAGGCGCGTTCGCAAAGGGCAGGGATGGTGAGTTCTACTTTGGCGGCATCAACGGGTTGACGGTCTTCCATCCCCTGAGCATCTTTGAAAACCCATATCTGCCGCAGGTCACACTGACCGCTCTCACACAGGATAACCAGCCCATCGTCCTCGGCTCAAGTATCGAGACCGTAAAACAGGTGGTCTTGGAATGGCCCCAGAACTCACTGGAGTTCGAATTTGCCGCGTTGAGCTACAACCAACCGGAAAAAAATGAGTATGCCTATTTCCTTGAAGGTTTTGACCCGAACTGGCATTACGTTGGCGCCAAAAGGGATGGGCGCTATACCAACCTGCCCGGCGGCGATTACACACTTTTGTTGAAGGCCGCGAACAGCAACGGTGTCTGGAATGAAACGCCCGCCCGCATTGAGGTGAAGGTCATTCCGCCGTTCTGGCAGACGATATGGTTCCGCATCATGTCGGGGTTCGTCGCGATTGCCGTGGTGGCGGTGGGCATCCGCCTGCGCACAAGGGCGATCCAGGACCGCAACCGTCAATTGGAGCGGCTCGTCCGCGAACGGACCAGCGCCCTCGAAAAACGCAACCAGGAGATCCAGGCGCTCTATCAAGCCGATGAACGAATCCTGCGCAACGTCAGCCTGCAGCAGGTTTTCCAGACACTTGTGGATGTGGCAGTGGACACCCTGAACGCTGACCGTAGTGTGGTCTTTGCCTGGGATGAGAAACACACAAAGGTTGTGCCGCGAGTCAGCCGCGGGTTCTCCCCTGAAACGCTCAAGGTCATGGAATTCGCGAAAGGCGAAGGTGTTGTCGGCAGGGTGTTGGAAACCGGCAAGCCTGCCATTGTGCGGCAGATAGAATTGAACGACTTCCGTCCGGAGATACGCGATGCGCTTATCGCGGAGGGCATCCGTTCGTTTGTGCACCTCCCGATCACTTTGGACAACAAGGTTGTCGGCGTGTTCAACATCGGTTTTACCAAGCCCGAACCTGATCGGGGACGATACCACCCGCCTGTTCTCCGCGCTGACCCACCGCGCTTCGATCTCCATCGCCAACATGGAACTCTTCGAACAGACGAAAGACCTGGCAGTGATGGAGGAACGAAACCGCCTCGCGCGTGACCTGCATGACAGCGCCAAACAAAAGGCCTTCGCGGCGCTCGCACAACTCGGCACGGCGCGCGGCATTCTGAACGGCAATGGTCAGTCCGCGGCATTGCATCTCAGCGAGGCGGAGAATCTTGTCTCAGATGTGATCCAGGAATTGACCTTCCTCGTGCAGGAGATCTACCCCATCGCATTGCAGGAAAAGGGACTGGCCGCCGTCCTGCGCGAATATGTCTATGAATGGGAGAACCGCAACGACATTAAGGTCAACCTGACCCTGCACAAGGAGCGCCGACTGCCGCTCGGCGTTGAACAGGCTATTTATCGTGTTACACAGGAATCCCTGGCGAATGTGGCGCGTCACAGCCGCGCAAACCGCGTGGATATTTCACTTATGTACAATGGCGGCACCCTGCAACTCTCCGTAGCGGACGATGGGTGCGGCTTCGATGTAGGACTAAAGGGACACGGTCTGGGTTTGCGTTCGATACGCGAACGAGTGGGAAGCATCCACGGGACGGTGCAGGTGCAGACGGCGCCCGGGCAGGGCACAAGGATCATCGTCCAGGTGCCAACCAAGGATTAAGAAAGAGGCGAAAATGTCAAAGAACAATCTTGTCAGTATTTTGATCGTGGACGACCATGAAGTGGTCCGCAACGGCATCCGTTCCTATCTTGAAACGATCAAGGATTTCGATGTGGTTGGGGAGGCGGAATCCGGTGAGAAGGCCGTCAAGATGGTCTCAGAATTGATCCCCGATATTGTTTTGCTCGACCTGATCATGCCCGGCATGGACGGCGTGGAAACGACGCGGCAGATCAAGAAGATCAGCCCGCGCACGCAGGTGGTGGTGTTGACCTCATATCACGAGGATGTGCATATCTTCCCTGCCTTGAAGGCCGGGGCGATCTCATATATTCTCAAAGACATGAAAATGGAAAAACTGGCGGATGCTTTACAGCGCGCTGTGCGTCACGAGGTGACCTTGCACCCATTGGTGGCGGAGCGTGTCCTGCAGAACATCCGCGGCGGCAACAGCGAAGAACCCGCCCTCTTTACAGAGCTCACCGAACGCGAACTGGACGTGCTGCGGCTGATCGCAAAAGGCATGACCAACAGCCAGATCGCGGAGAACCTGGTGATCAGTGAGAACACGGTCAAAGGACATGTGAGCAACATCCTGAGCAAACTTCACCTGGCAGACCGCACCCAGGTGGCTGTCTACGCCTGGCAGAGGGGAATTGTCAATCGCGAGCAGATGAAATAGAGGCTGGGTGTAATTTCCCATCGTTTTAAGGATTTTCGGGCTGATTGTCGATCATGCATTGACAATCAGCCCGATGATTTTTGCCATTCTTCTCCCGACAGGATCACGCTGAAAGATAATGCGCACGGTAACTCCCGGTGGGAACGTAGCCCAGTTTCCCAGCTAACTTGCAGGACTCGGGATTGGCCGCATCCCAATGCGCGTCCATGTCGTTTTGCAGACACCACTGGAGCAGGTGTGCTGAGAGCGCCGATGCAATACCCTGTCGCCGGTGTTCTTCCGAGACAAAAAGACTTACTTCTATCCCTGTACTGCATACCAGCGAGGAATACGCCGCGCCTATGGTTTCGCCATCCTTCTCCATGTAGTACCCAATTCCGCGTTCCAGGAAATCGACAGGGGACTCAAAATCGGAGACGTCGATAAAGTGATCTTTTCCCCAGGTCTTGTCCAGCAAGGTGGAATCGAAGCGCTTCACATCCGGGGATGATCGGTTGTCCCGCGAGAGCCTCTGGATATCTTCCAATGACAGGTTCTCTGAGGAAAAGCTGTAACGATCAAAACCGATGAGGCGCTCGCCATACATCCTTTTGCACGCCTCCAACCATCCTTCAGAGGCTGACATGAACAGGTTGTATGGTTTGAAGCCTCTCAACATCTCCTGGCCTCCGTCTCCCAGGGCATCCCCGGCGAAATAATGGAACGGACCGATCTGGATATGAAACGCAGACGGGTCCTCCAGATCATCCACATAGGCCTTTCCCATCTGATCCTCGAGCACGCACTCTATTGAAATATCCACGCGCGGGACATTTCTGAAAGCCCTTGCCAGCCGGAGGCGATTGGACTTTGTCAGTGGATATTCTGTGATCATAGCTCTCTCCAGTAATCGCCTCCGCCGCCTTCGCGCTTCATTAAGCCGGCGCCGACCAGTTCGCGGCGCAAGGTGGCGGTGTCCTCATGATATTTCGAGAGGATCTCGTTGACACTTTTCTCGCTGTAGCGTTTACCTACGTCGAACACTTTCACTACATGACGCAGGATCGCCTCGAGTTTCTTGCGCTGTGACGGGAGCGTTTTCAAACTGCCGTCGCGGCGGGAATAATCGCGGATGACCTTGTTATCGTAGGCGTCCGCGTCCACTTCCGCCGCGACGGTCGAGAGTTCCGCCTGTGAGAACATCGTGCGTTGCTTTTCCTCCAGCACCTGCCTGTCAAGTTGATAGACACTGTAGTAACTCTCGGCATGCGATTGCACCAGTCCCGCCTCCGACAATTTGGAGAGATGGTGCGAGACCGTGGACGGCTTGAGCTGTAACAGCGCGGCAAGTTCCTCCACGCTGTAGGGTTTTTCTGCCAGCAGACCGACGATCTTGAGGCGGTTCGAATTTGCCAGTGCCTTGAAGAAGATGACAAGTTCCTCGCTCATGCCGCCTCCTTTTTTACGCGCCAGTATTTGGAACCATCGCCTTCGCGTGCCATGAAACCGTTGTCCACAAGGTAACGGCGCAGGGCGGCCGTATCCAGGTGGAAGCGGCGCAGGATCGAGTTGACTTCCTTTTCGGTGAAAGTCGTGTCGAAGGGGAACACGTCCACGATGAAATTCAGGATGACCAACAGTTTTTTGGTCTCCATCGGGATCAGTTTGAGAGTCCCGTCGGGATTCAGGTACGCTTTCAGGACTTTGCGGACATCCTCAGGCTTTTCCTCGTATTGCGGACGCTTCCCTTCGAACTGACCTCTGGCCAGCGATTCTACGGACTTTTCGTCCAACTCGTAGCGACCATCCTCCTCACGGACCACATTCACATGCTCGAGGAACGACAAATGCTGGAACACATCCCGTACGGGGAGGTTCAATCGTTCGGCGATCTCCGCCCGTGTGGCGGGTCCGCGCACCAGAACGCCGACGATCCGCAGCCGGTCGGCTGATGCCATCGCTTTGACAAAATCCAGGACTTCATTTTGATTACTCATGGTTCACTCTCTTAATCTAATTCGATGTTTATCGAATTAGATTTTAATCAGATTCAGCTAAAAGTCAAGAGAGATGCGGATGCTTTCATCCTGCTAAATTTGGCTGTTTTGAGAAAACTGGCATGAAATTAGCAGTTTCCACCCTTCCCTGAGACGTTGGTCAACGGAGATAGTGCGTTTAATCACTTAAAAATGGAATTTTAGGGTATATAATATGCAGGCAGTGGAAGCACAAGAAGGAGGGCATATAAGGCATCGGTTTTTGCTGTCTTCGCTTATCGTTGGTGGATCGTCTCATAATTGAATAATCACTTAATGTGCTCAGATGGTTCTCTCCAATTTTTCTTCATGGACGATCACCTTTCTGTGTTTAGCTCAAACTTGAACTCGCAGAGGATGTCATTTCATCGTGGGCAAATGTGCAAGCTTTGACTCGAGGAGGAAAAATGACCACAAACAAAAAAAAGATCACCTTTATCAGTTATTCGCGTGTGAACAAGGATTTTGCATTAAAACTTGCCAGGGAACTGAAATCTGAGGGCTTTCCCATCTGGCTGGATCTATTGGACATCCCTGCCGGCGCTCGTTGGGATGATGAAATTGAGTGGGCGTTACATGAATGTGGGATATTCATGGTTATCCTGACCACTGCGTCGATCGCATCTGAAAACGCAAAGGATGAGATCGGATATGCCATCGATCATGGCAAGCGCATCCTGCCTATCTTGCTGGAAGAATGTGAAATCCCTCTACGGTTGCGCAGGTTTCAGTATGTCGATTTCACAAAAATGCATTTCAATGAAGGTGTGAGGTATGCCAAGGAGTTATTGGGGAGATTGATAAAGGAGGAGTCCTTGCCAGCTCCCGCAGCTGTTCCCAATGTGCCCTCCACCTCTGGTCATCCCGCTTCGATCAAGAATAAGGAAAGACTGACCCAGCCATCGAAGAGGAAATCGCCCCAATCGAAACAGGACGATAAAAAAATAACCCAGCCCGAAATGGCAAAAGTCTCAAAAAGACCATTGACAATACGATTGATGGTGGTCGCGGCTGTCATTCTGGCCCTGGTTGTGTCGGTCATGATGATTGCGCGGATCGGATTTTCTATCCGGGGTTCCCACCGCCGAAGACCTGCCGCCCACGAGTACGCCCACACGAGAGGTCAAGCCCGCAAATACTGCCATGCCGACAGTGGTTGCTGATACTCCGCCCACTGAAATTCAGGGATATTATGTGGAGGAATTTGACGATGGCATCGATTGGCAGTTTTTTGTAAAAGACGGCATGGAAAGTGATTTTAGCCGGGAGATCGACAATGGAAGGTTGTCTGTCAAAATCACCCCTCGGGAAAACACGCCCTGGGCATATCTGATAAATAATGCCTTCACCTATACGGATGTGAGATTGGAGGTGGTTGTCGTCAACAACGGCTAATAACTCGAACGGCGTCAGCCTTGTTTGTCGGTATAGTGACGAAGGATGGTATGAGTTCATGGTTTCAAATAATGGGAATTTTTCGATTTATGCATTCGGACCAGGCGGCGATGAAATTGAATCGAGGGGTATGAACTCTCCACGATCGTGGCTTCAACTGCGATCAAAACTGGCAAGGAAACGAATATCTATACTGCTGTATGTAAAGGAAATGAACTGAGTCTCGAGATCAATGGCGTTTTGGTGGAGACTGTCATTGCAAAATACGACTTTCCAGAGGGAAACATTGGTATTGGATTTTCCGCCCCGCAGAATTTACCTGTTGATGTTGAGATTGAATTGATCAAAGTAAGTCAGCCATAAATCGCGGTCAAAAATTAAGCCGTCCGACTTCAGAAATTGGCTTGTTACAACAATATCCTGACGGATTTTCAAAAGAACCATGTCATTTGCACCGGTGCGCTTCGGGAGCTCCAACTTGAACTGGGCGTTTTCTTGCGGGGTACGATGGGGTTCTGTTCTGCCCCGAAAACTTGCATTTGACGACATAGCTTCGCGGGTAAAGATCCAAATATGACAGCCCTGACCTAAAATGTTGACATTGAAGCCCCAAAGCATATAATGTAGGTCAATCATCATGGAAAAGCAGAAGGATCACGGGTGAATCAGATGGCAGATTATGAGCAGAGAGTCTTTATCTCCTACGCATGGGGTGAGGAAACAAGCGAACGTGAGGCAATCGTCAACCAGATCGACCAATCCCTGCAGAAGCGGGGACTCAAGATCGTCCGCGATAAACGCGACCTCGGCTACAAGGGTTCCATCCGCAATTTCATGGAACGTATCGGAGAGGGCGACAGCATCATCGTCGTCATCAGCGATAAATATCTGCGCTCCAAGAATTGTATGTATGAATTGGTTGAGATCGCCGAAAACAAGCAGCTTGCCGATCGTATCTTTCCCATCGTTCTATCGGATGCCAAGATCTACGATGCGGGTGACCGCCTCGATTACATCGCCCATTGGGACAACGAGAAGGATAAACTTAACGAAAAGTATGGAGCATTGAAGGACAAATCCAATACTGAAGGTATTCTGGAAGAATTGAGCGACTACGATAAGATTCGGTGATGAGATCGACGGATTGACCAGCCTGCTAAAGGATATGAACACCCTCAATCCGGATATGCACAGGGACTCGGATTTCAGCGAACTGTTTACCGCCATCGAAAAACGGATGAAGGATCTCGGGGCAAAGCTGGGGCCGGCGATACAAGATGGCAAGCAGGCCTCTGCCGTCCCGTCGGGACGAAAACCGATCCCTGTTGGAATGATGGCCGGTGCCGCGGGTGTCCTTTTGGTGGTTGCTATCATTATCTTTGGCATACTAGGTAACCGCGGATCGAACCCCGACCCGACGCCTGCTCCCACCCAGCCATCTGTAATTGCCACGCAGACAGCCGTTCCGACCCGGACGGCGGCCGAAGCCACGGTCACCGAAGAGCCTGCCCCAACCTTGACTCCCGCGCCGACCCTTACCCCGGAGCCGGTCATCGAGCCGACTGCCACACCGGCGCCGATCAGCATGAATTGCATCCACTCGCAGGTCTGGAAGCCTGCCTCGACAGACCAAAATGGATTGGACAGCATCTCTGAAAACTCCAATGGTTGTTACTCGATGGAAACGCTCGGCATTTTCACGGACGCCAACGGGACCCTGCACCTGAACAACCGCGGACAAAGGAATGCCATAACATCGGGAATTTACACACCCATCAATAGCAATTCGGTGATCGAGTTCAAGATCTTTGTGACCGGGATGTATATTGTTAATGCCTCAAACCCGGTGATCGCCAACTTCGCAGTTACGCCCCTTGATGATGTCCTGATGGCAAGGAATACTGCGCGCTTCAAACTCCAGGTTGATTCGAATGACACCAGTCCTACCATCTATTTTGTTCTGGCAGATGTGAATGAAAACACAGGGACAAGGGTGGGAACCCAGCACTATGAATATGGACGCACCTATACGATCCGTTTGGAATTGGTCGGCAATTCCATGAGGGTCTACATAAACAATCTGAAAATGGCCGAGGAACCGCTCATCCCGACCGGTCAAAAAGCGTTTTTCATCGGCTACACTCTCCCCATTGCCGCAGGTGTTGATGCCGAGGTGAAAGACCTCACGATTGACGGTGTCGCCAGATAGACGGGGCAGGTGACAGCTGACTTGCCGGCTGTCGTCATTTTTTGGCCATAGAAGTCTCTGGTCGGTCGCTGACACGGCGGTCTCCAACAAAAAAATCTCCGAGTTCTTCAAGAACTCGGAGATTTGCATTTCCTACACTAACATCCTGACGGGATTTTCCAGGAACCCTGCCAGCGCTTGCATGAACTGCGCCGCCTCCGCTCCGTCGCTGACGCGGTGGTCAACGGAGATGGTGGCTTTCATGCGCCAGCCAGGTTTGACTTGTCCGCCTTCCACCACAGGGACTTCCCTCGCGGAGGAGATCGCCAATATCGCGGCTTCGGGCGGGTTGATGATGGCGATGAAGTCTTCGACGTCGTACATCCCCAAATTGGAGGTGGAGAATGTCGAGCCGTCCACATCCTCAGGCTTGACCTTGCCTTCGCGGGCGCGCGCCGCCATGGTTTTGACTTCGCCAGAGATCTGGCGCATCGTCTTTTGGTCGGTGTCCTTGACGACGACGGTCATCAAGCCGCCGGGGACGGTCACCGCCACGCCGACATTGACGTGTCCGAACTGGATGACTCTCATTCCCTTTGATGGTGGCATTGAGGTTCGGGAATTGGCGCAACGCAAGCGCCACGCCCTTGAGAATAAAGTCGTTGACGGAGAGTTTCTCGCCGTCAGGCAGGTAGGCATTGGCTTGCTTGCGCATGTCCATCAACGCGTCCATTTTGAATTCGTGGGTGACGTAGAAGTGCGGGATGGTGGTTTTTGATTCAACCAACCGCCTGCCAATTGCCTGGCGGAGTTTTGTTGTAGGAACGACCTTGTCTTCCACAGAGATTGGTAATTGGTACGTGGTAATTGGCGTGGAGGGAGTTGAAGGTCGAACGTCGAAGGTCTTTCCGCTTGCAAGGGCAGATTCCACATCTTTTCGAACAACACGACCACCAGGTCCAGTGCCCTGCACATTGGCAAGGTTAATGTTGTTGTCTTTCGCGATCTTCTTCGCAAGCGGACTGGCTTTGACAGGACCTGCTGATGGCTGACCGCTGACGCTGTCTCAGCGGGGGCAGAGACTTGGGATGTTGAAGCAGGCGTCGGCTGGGAAGGAGCCGCAGGCTTTTCCTCCGCTTTTGCTTCTGCTTTCTGCTTTCCGCCTTCCGCAACCGGCGCATCCACCTTTTCCCCTTCCGCACCCACCACCGCGATCGGCGCGTTGACGGGAACGATCGTCCCCTGGTCAACAATATGCGAAAGCACAACACCACTTGCTGACGACTCAACTTCCACAGTGGCTTTGTCAGTTTCGATCTCGGCGAGCACGTCGCCTTTGTTGATATTTTCGCCAACCTGCTTCACCCAGCGGACGAGCAGACCTTCCGCCATGTCGAAGCCGAGTTTGGGCATATTGATGGTTTCAGCCATTACTTCAACACCTCCTTTGCCGCGGCGACGATGTCGGGCACTTGCGGGAGCGCGGCTTGTTCGAGCGTGCGGTTGTAAGGGAGCGGCACTTCTTTTTGTGCCACGCGCAGGATGGGCGCATCGACGTAATCGAACGCTTCCTCGTATATGCGGCTGACGATCTCACTGCCGACGCCGTAGGACTTCCAGCCTTCTTCGACGACGATGGCGCGGTTGGTTTTCTTGAACGACTCGAGCACGGGTTCCATGTCGAGCGGACGCAGCGTGCGCAGGTCAACGATCTCGGCTTGGATGCCTTCCTTGGCGAGTTCGTCTGCCGCTTTCATCGAAAGTTCGAGACCTTTGCAGTAGGTGACGATGGTCAGGTCGCTTCCTTCGCGCTGGACCTTGGACTTGCCTATCGGAATGAGATATTCTCCCTCTGGGACTTCGCCGCGCACCTGATACATGGTCGCGTGCTCGATGAACAGGATCGGATCATCCGACCGAATGGCTGATTTCAGCAATCCTTTGGCATCTTCCGGCGTCCCAGGCGACACAACCTTCAAGCCGGGGAAGTGTGCGAAGACTGCGTCGGGTGTCTGAGAGTGGGTCGCGCCTAACTGACGCCCGCCGCCGCCGACCGCGCGGATCACCATCGGGACCTTGAACTGTCCGCCGAACATATAGCGCAGTTTTGGCGCTTGGTTGACGATGTAATCCATCGCCGAGAAGGCGAAGTTGATGGTCATCAGTTCCGCAATGGGACGTTGTCCGACCATCGCCGCACCGATCGCCGCGCCGATGATCGCATTCTCAGCGATTGGGGTGTCTTTGATCCGGTCAGGTCCGTACTTGTCATAAAAGCCTTTGGTGACGGCATACGTGCCGCCCCACACGCCGACCTCCTCGCCGAGAATAAAGACGGCAGGGTCGCGGTCCATTTCTTCCATAAGGGCTTGCGAGATCGCCTCGCGCATTGTGATTTTTGCCATGTGTAGTTCCTTCACCACGAAGGCTCACAAAGGAGGCACTAAGGTTTTCCTTTGTGTTACTTCGTGTCCTTTGTGGTTAGTTATCCGCGTAAATATCCGTAAACAACTCTTCCAGCGCGGGTTCCGGGGAGGTTTCGGCAAATTCGACCGCCTTTGCTACTTCCTCTTCCACGCGTGCTTCGATCTCATCCAGCGCCTTGCGTGTAGCAACTTTCTTTTCAAGCAGGTACTTGTTGAAGATGCCAATGGGGTCGTTCTCCTGCCACTGCTTGACCTCTTCTGCTTTGCGGTAGCGCTCGGGGTCACCCATCGAGTGACCGCGGAAGCGGTAGGTGTCCACTTCGAGGAGGTAGGGCTGTCCCTCCTTGCGGACAAAATTCATCGCTTCCTTCGCGGCTTCGTAGACCTTCATCACATCCATGCCGTCCGCCTGACCGTTCTTCATCCCGTAGCCTTCCGCTTTTTGGCGGATCTCGGTCACAGCCGAAGCGCGGTTCACAGCCGTGCCCATGCCGTATTGGTTGTTCTCACAGACCCACAGCACGCGCAATCCCCAGGTTTTAGCAAGGTTCAATGCTTCATGGAAGTAGCCGATGTTGGTCGCGCCGTCGCCGAACATGCAGATGGTGACGTTGTCATTCTTGGCGTACTGGTCGCCGACGGCGAATCCCGCCGCGATGGGAAGGTGTCCGCCTACGATGGCATGTCCGCCCCACATGTTCTTCTCGGTATCTGCCATGTGCATCGAGCCGCCCTTGCCCTTCGACATACCCGTCGCCTTGCCGAGCAGTTCCGCCATCACTTCGTTCGCGGAGATGCCGCAGTTCAGGGCCACGCCGTGGTCGCGGTAGGCGGTGATCACGCGGTCGCGCGGCTCGCGCGCCGCGATCAAACCGGTCGAAACGGCTTCCTGCCCGATGTACAGGTGCATGAAACCGCCGATCTTGCCAGCCTGGTACAGTTCCGCGCCGCGTTCTTCCACGCGGCGGATCAGCACCATCTGGTAATACAAATCAAGTAATTGTTCCTTCTTCATCGTTGCTCCAAATAAATTGTTGACGGGATACAGGCAAAATAACATGGCGCTCTGAGCGCCATGATGCGCTTTCCTCACTCCAAGTCCGAGATTATATCAGAGATTTTCCGTCCGATTTTCTATCAAATCCTATCCTCTTTACAGTAAAATACAAACATGTCCTGGCTTACTGGCGGAAAACAGGGTGAGGCAAAACGTCTCGTCGCTCAACTTTCGGATTCGGCAACTCGTGACCGCGCCGCGCAGGATCTGATCCGGCTCGACGCGGATGCCCTGCCCGCCTTGCTGGAAGCGCTTCAAACCGCGTGACCTGAACCTGCTCGCCATCTATCAGCAGGTACTCGCCCGAATCCCCTCCGCCACACCCGAACTGCTCAAACTGCTCGCCACAGCCCATCCCA
Organism: uncultured Chloroflexia bacterium; assembly: GCA_963718215.1. Lineage (GTDB taxonomy): Bacteria > Chloroflexota > Anaerolineae > Anaerolineales > Villigracilaceae > Defluviilinea. Next base: position 154,998 of record CAVQYK010000024.1, on the reverse strand, counting down.
TTCTGCGTGCCCGCGCCGCGGACGTGCTGGGTTTCCGAAAGGATGGATCCGCCATGCCTGCCCTGTTGGACGCCTTGAAAGGCGAGTTTTATACCGTCCGTGCGCGCGCCGCCATCGCCCTGGGGCGCATTGGCGATAAACAGGCGATCGAACCGTTATTCCTCGCCTTGAAAGACCCTGAAGACGACGTCCGCATTGGGGCATGTCTGGGACTCGGCTACCTCAATGACCCCGCCACATTCGATGACATCGCAACCGTCCTGCTGGACGACCCGAAGATCGAGGTACGGCAGGCCGCGGCAAAGGCGCTGGGGAACACCAGGCATCCCGCCGCCATTCCGTATCTGCTGGAGGCACTTGGCGATCCGTACTGGTGGTATGAGCGCGAGGTCGCCGCCGGTGACCTGTTGACTGCCATCGAAAAAATGGGAAGCGCCGCAGTCGAACCGTTGATCGCGGCTTTGAAGGATAAGGAAGGCGCTGTCCGTAAATTTTCGGCGATTTTGCTGGGAAGGATCGGCGACTCGCGCGCCATTGACCCGTTGGGCATGGCGCTCTACGACATGCACCACGATGTGGGAAAGGCGTCAGCGGAGGCGCTGGTCAATTTTGGCGCGGCCAGTTTCGAGGTCCTGGTGGAGGCGTTGGACCATCCGGAGATGTGGATCCGCATCCACTCGGTGGATGTCCTGCCGAAGGTGAAGGAACCGCGCGTGGCGCTCGTCCTGCTGGAAATGTTGAAGGATCCTGAGCGGGAGGTGAAGAAGCACGTCATCGAGGCGATGGGGGAGTTGAAGGACAGGCGCACGTTACCCGCCTTGCAGGAGATTATCGCCAATCGCGGCGACAGGGAACTGCACGCGCTGGCGAAGATGGCGCTCGAGAAATTCAATTAGGGCTGGCACACAGAGGGAAATGTTCGGTCGGCAAACGCATCGCCATCACCATAGATGGGTTTTAACACAAAATTTTATCGATAAGGAGTAAACAGTGAGCTACTTAACCCTTGTTCTTCGATTGACCCATATTATCGGCGGTGTCTTCTGGGTCGGCGCGGCATTGATGATGAACTTCTTCATCGCGCCCTCGGTGCGGGCCACCGGTGATTTAGGGAAGCAGGTGGTCGGTCACCTCATGGCGCGGACGCGGTTTTCCACTGTCATCATGGTCAGCGCGTATGCCACGGTTATCGCGGGTTTCCTGCTGTATGGGCTTGACTCCTCCTGGTTTACCTCCAGTTGGTTATCGTCCGGCCCGGGTATCGGGTTCGGCCTTGGCTCGGTCTTTGCGCTTGTGGGTCTTGTCACCGGCTTTATGAACGGGGGCAACAATCGAAAACTGGCCCAATTGGGTGCCCAGATCCAGGGAAAGCCGACCTCCGAACAGGCGGCGGCGCTCGGTGCGATCCAAACGCAACAAGCCTGGGTTGTGCCGGTCAACTCATATTCACTGATGCTCGCCGCTCTCCTCATGGCGGTTGCACGATATCTCGTTTTCTAAAAATTGAGACCCGGCAATTGCCGGGTCTCACACTTATTTGGCTTTGCGTCCGCCCTTGAGTTCATCCTGTAGTTTCTTCAAGCCGCCCATGTCGCCTTTTTCGGCAAGTTTGGCCTGTTCGATCCAGCCTTCAGGGTTCATCATCTGCAAACCGGCTGCATCAAGGACTTTTTGCACCTCATCGGCTTTCGCCTTTGCCAGGTCTGCGAACGATTGGATTCCCGACTCGTTCAGCACCCTGGCGACCTTCGGACCGATCCCCTCCAGTGTGACAAGGTCATCCGGCTGGATCTGGATGGAATGAACGCGCGAGTCATGCGTGACCTCAGCCTGTTCGCCGTTTCGACGGCTGGTCAGCCACCCGACCACGATCATCAGAAGGAAGAACCCCAGACCAATGAAAAGCAACCAGGAAAGTTCCATGTTTGGACCTTCCTCTGCGAGAAAACGAATTGCATACATGTGCGCCTCCGAATCAAGAGATTGATTCACTTATACGTGAAAGGGTGAGGCATGTCAATTATGATTTCCATCCTGTATTTTGCAACGGGATGGAATTGCGAAAATCCATCTATGGAGAACAGTCATGAAGAAAAAAAACTGGCGAACGATTGCAGTGCTTGCCCTGCTCGTGTTATTTCTATTCCTCGTCCTGACGCCCGGTGCAGGGGCGCATCCCTACTACGATGGAGTGACCGGTCCGCTGGTGATCGCCCATCAGGGCGGGGACGGCATCTGGCCGGGTGACACGCTGTACGCTTTTGAAAAAGCCGTCGAAATAGGGGCAGATGTCCTTGAGATGGACGCGCACATCACGAAGGATGGTCACATCGTCCTGATGCACGACGAAACCGTGGACGACACCACCGACGGCACGGGTCTCATCGAAGAAATGAACCTTGATGAACTGAAACAACTCGACGCGGCGTACGATTGGTCAAAGGATGGCGGACAGACATTTCCCTATCGCGGACAGGGCATCCAGGTGACGGCATTAGCCGAGGTCTTTGAAAAATTCCCGCAGATGCGCTATGCCATCGAGATCAAAAAGAGCGGAATCCCCGTGGAACAACCCCTGTGTGACTTGATCCGCCAGTACAACATGCAGGACAAGGTCCTGGTCGCATCCTTCCACGACGAGGTCATGCAGGACTTCCGTGCAACCTGCCCGGAAGTGGCGACCTCCGCTTCGCGCGGCGAGGTGACGAAGTTCGTCATCCTTGGCAAAGTCTTCCTCAGCGGGTTGGTCGCGCCGGGCTACGAAGCCATCCAGCCGCCGTTTGACCCGCAGGAATCGTACAACATTCCCATCATGACGAAGCGTTTCATCCGTGAGGCGCACGCCAAAAACATCAAGGTCGAACCGTGGACGGTTGACGACCCTGAACTGATGGAACAATACATCGAGTGGGGTGTGGACGGCATCATCACTGACCGTCCCGACTTGATGGTGGAAATTCTGGGTAAATAACAGTAACAGAAATGCTGATACTGGGTTACTATATAGCGGTAATAGATAAATCTGGTCTAATTTGTATTGAAGGATGGACACCATGATGGATGCCAAGGAAAGCCCGGTTACCCGCAAGACTGCCAGCCTGATGATCTCCTACTCCCGCAAGGATAAGGTTTTCGTCAAACAATTGTATGAAAGCCTGCTGGCGCAAGGTTTTTCTCCTGACGATATCTGGGTTGACTGGGAAGGCATCCCGCTCAGCGCGGATTGGATGGCTGAGATCACCAAGGGCATCCGCTCCTCGAACGCCTTCATCTTTGTGATCAGTCCGGATTCTGTTGCATCCGAGGTCTGCAAAAAAGAGATCGAAATTGCGGTGGAAAGCAACAAACGGTTCATCCCCATTTTATACCGTGAGCCGGGCAGGGATGCAAAACTTCACGAAAAGATCTCATCCCATAATTGGGTCTACATCCGCGACGAACAGGAACTTGAGAAGACCCTGCCTGCGTTTGTCGAAGCGATCAATACGGACCTCGACTGGCTGGCCCAACATACCCGTCTCTTCAACCGGGCCAAGGAATGGGAGAACAAGGGGCGCAACGACAGTTATCTCGTGCGCGGGAATGACCTGCAGGATGCTGTAACCTTTATCAGTGAAGGCGCGGCAGGCAAGGAACCCGCGCCAACACCGTTACATGTCGAATATGTGACGGCCGCCCGTAAATATGCCGCGGCGATCCGCCGAAGGAACAGGGTCATAACGGCAGTGGTCGGCGTGGCTTTGCTTGCATTGTCCATTTTTGCCCTGATCCAGTGGGGAGTTGCCGAAACGGAAAAGGTACGGGCTGACGATAATGCGAAGACGGCTGTCGCCAATCAATATATAGCCAATACCGCCGAAGCGGTCGCAGTGATCGCCCAGGCGGATGCCGAGCGGAAAGCGCGTGAGGCGAACGCCCTGGCATTGGCGGCTGAAGCCATCAATCAGAAGAACAGCGACACGCAGTTGAGTTTGATGCTGGCGTTGTTGTCCATCCAGGAAACCAAAAAGGATGGGACCGTGCTCCCGGAGTCGAAATCGGCTTTATTTTCAAGTCTGAATTCCCCCAATGTCATACATACCTGGAGGAATGGCGATGTCATTGTGTGGTCGGTGGCTTATGACCCCAATGGCATTTATATTGCGATCGGCGATGTCAACGGATTGGTCCAGGTCCTGGATGTGCAAAGCCGCGAACTGGTTTACACCCTGCAATTCAATGACCAGATCACCGGCCTGGATTTCAGCCCTGAAGGGGATAAATTGGGCATTGCCAGTTCGGATGGCACCGCGCTGGTTGTCGACGCGGCGGGTGGGAACGAGCTGTTTTCCCTGGCAGGGCATGACGGTAATTCGGTGAACGACATTGATTTCAGCCTGGATGGTAATCTAATTGCCACTGCGGGCGGCGATTGGAACGTCAAAATCTGGAACGCCGATACAGGTTCCATCCGGGTGACCCTGCCCAGCCATACAGAATCGGTGAACTCCATTGCGTTCAGCCCGGACAGCACCCGCCTGGTCAGCGGCAGCGACGACGATACGGTCATATTATGGGATGTGGAAACCAACTCCCTCTTGAACAAATTCCGCCCGGATGGATTTGACACGGATGGGAATTACGTGAAATCGGTGGCGTTCAATCCGTTGGGCGACCGAATCATGGCAGGCGGATACCAGACGGTGGTTGTATGGGACGCGTTCGATTATGGCGAGATCTATCGGTTGCGGGGCAACCAGGCGGATGTCTATGCAGTGGGTTTCTCTCCCGATGGGTTGAGCATGCTGACCGCCTCGTCCGGGATCAAGATCTGGGACTCCGGCAACGGGACTGAGCGGTTCAACCTGTCATCCCACCAGGGTGAGGTTACAACCATCGCTTTTAGTTCGGGCGGGGAATACCTGCTGACCGGAAGCTGGGATAACACAGTAAAACTTTGGTCTGCTAATTTCAAGATCGAGACCCTGAACCTGAAACAGCATGATGCGCCCAACCTGGAAGCGAATTACAGCCCGGATGGCAAATGGATCGCCACCGCAGATGATGCAGGGGTTGTGATGGTCCATGACGCCATGACCGGCGATGTCATCCACGAATTGTCCGGTTTTTCCGCCGCTTTTGATCCGCAGGATGGTCGGCGGATCGTTACCGTGGATGGCGAGAACACCGCCTATATTTGGACGGTAGGGCAGGACGCGCCTGTATCGGTGATCACTGACCCGGATTCTGGGATGGGAACGGCAACCTTTAGTCCGGATGGGAGAAGGGTTCTCACCACGGGATCTGACGGCACTGCAAAGGTCTGGGATGCCGGTAATGGCAGTCTGTTATTCACTTTGAATGGGCATGGTGGCAGCCAGGTCAGGGATGCCCAATTCAGCGCCGATGGGAAACACATTGTGACAGCCAGCGTTGATAAAACCGCCCACATTTGGGATGCAAACACCGGCAGCGACATGGTAACGCTGGCTGGGCATACAGACTATGTGCTCACGGCTGTATTCAGCCACGATGGCGCATTTGTCTATACGGGTGGATACGATAATACCATCCGCAAATGGGATGTAAGAACGGGCAAGGTGTTACAGGTTATGACCGGTCATACCGGCAGGGTGCTTGGTCTGGCGGTCAGCATGGATGACAGGTTATTGGCATCCGGGAGCGCCGACATGACCGTCAAGGTTTGGGACGTGCGGACCGGCAAGGAAGTGTATACCTACCGGGGAAACAATGAGGATGTGAACTCCGTTGCTTTCAGCCCGGATGGAAAACGGGTATTGACCGCCAGTCTGGATAGTACATCCAAGGAATTTACCATCGACTATGACGCCCTGTTGCAGGTGGCGCAGGAATATGAACTACGCGAACTGACAACGGAAGAATGCCAGCGTTACCTGAAACGTGATGATTGTACGCTCACCCTGTTCGGGGGAATGTCCTCGAACAATGAAGTCTCCAACGCGTCTGCGGTTCAGCCAACGCCGACACCTGCCGGGCAGGCTGTGCAGGTTGCCGCCACTTCCACGCCGGTCCCCACGGCAGTACCTGCAGCGAATTCCCAGTCCTTTTACACAGAGGAGTTTGACGGGAATCTGGATGCCTGGGAGAAATTCATGGCGAGCGGCACCGATAATCAGGTGAACGTCCGCGTGGATGGCGGGAGTCTGTTCGTTCAACTTTCCCCGTACGATGAAGTGGTTCCCAGGTTTTACATGGTGAATCCCGCCTTCGACTATTCCAGCGTCCAAATGGAGGCGGTGACGACGAATAACGGGAACAATGCCAACGGCGTAAGTCTGGTCTGTAATTATGACGGCACCAACTGGTATGAGTTCACGGTCTCAAATGCCGGTCTGTATTCGATCAATGCCTACGACCCGACCGCCACTGCACTGCAAGGGTATGTCCAACTGGCCGCGGGAGGCTCGGCCGCGATCAAATCGGGACAGGCGACCAACGTATACCGGGCTGTCTGCAACGGGAGCGAACTCACGCTCTATATCAACGACACGCTGGTCAAAACGCTGGTCGACACGAAATATAACCTGACAGGCGGGAAGATCGGCATCGGCGTCTCATCCCCGCAGACATTGCCGGTGGATGTGTCCTTCGAATCGCTGACGGTCAGCGAACCCTAGTACTCCAACAACCTAAAGTTGAAAGGTTGAATACGAGTATTTCTCATATTTTTTACCCTACAGTTTTATCTTGTTCGAGTACTAGGAAAATCAACGCAATATAGAAAAAAGAGCGATGGGCACAGTTCATGTCCATCGCTCTTTTCTGTTCACTTCCCACTGTACTATTCCATCCAAACCGTTCGGTCTTCAAAAGAGGGCCTCAGGTGCGGTTCGGGGGTGAATTCAGGCACACCAACGTAAATGAAGCCGACGATGTGTTGGTCCGCGGCAAATCCCAGGAACTCCTTGACTTTTGCGTCACGCGCCCATTCGCCGGTGCGCCAGATCGCGCCAAGTCCCAGCCCGTGGGCGGCGAGCAAGATGTTCTGGCACGCCGCAGACGCCGCGCTGACGTTCTCGATCTCGAGCACTTTTTCTTCAACGGGCTTGTCCACGCCGACCGCGATCACGGCGGGCGCGCGGAGCGGCAAGCCTCGGGTTTTGTCCAGGGCTTCCTGCGGCAGGTCAGGCTTACGGTCCGATTGTGAAGCGGCCATTACGTCCCCAAGTTTATTGCGTCCCTCCCCGGTCAAAACGACGAACCGCCACGGTCGCACTTTGTAGTGGTTTGGCGCCTGCACAGCCGCGCTCAAGAGTTTCTCAATGACCTCCCGCGGCAGGGCGTCGGGTTTCACCTTCCCCTGTGTTTGCCTGTTATGAATGGCTTCGAATAGTTCCATGGTTTCCTCCGATTTATACCCGCAAGGCGGGCATGGTATTGATACAATTATATGGTGACATCTTACGGAGGCGCCATGAAGGTCTATTATTCCGAGCAGCACCGCCGGCATTACCCGCCTTTTGAAGTTTTCGACGGGGGATTGCGGGTGCCGTATCTTGAAAACCCTGACCGTATGGATAGGATCCTGGAGGCCCTGCAAAGCGTGAAATGGGCGGATATTCTGGAGCCTGCGGATTTTGGACTCGACCCGATCCTTGCGGTGCACGATAAAGAATACCTGGATTTTCTCGCCTCTGCCTGGACCGAGTGGCTGGCTTCTGCCCCCCAAGACCCTACAGCGCTGATCCCTGCCACCTTCGCCCTAAGACGACATGCCCCAAAAGCCGAAGTCACTGCTCGGGCTGGCGGGCTACTACATCATGGACCTGAGCGCCTGCATCGTCGAAGGGACGTTCCCGGCCGCGCTGGCTTCCGCCAATTGCGCCTTGAGCGCGGCCCAGGCTGTGGGAGGCGGGGAACGGTCGGCGTTTGCCCTTTGCCGCCCGCCGGGACATCACGCCGGGAAGGATTACGCGGGCGGATATTGTTTCATCAACAACGCCGCCGTCGCCGCGAACTGGCTCTCCTCGAAGGGACATGTCGCCATCCTGGACGTTGACTATCACGCCGGGAACGGCACCCAGGATATTTTCTACGAACGCGACGATGTGATGACCATTTCGATCCATGCCGACCCTGATTTCGAGTATCCGCATTTCATCGGGTTTGCGGGTGAGCGTGGCAGGGGCAGGGGATTCGGTTTCCATCACAACTTCCCGCTCCCCAAAGGGACGGGCGACGCCGAATACCTCTACATGCTCGATAAGGCTCTTGCACTGATCCGCGAGTTCAAGCCCGTCTACTTGGTCGTCTCTGCAGGCATGGACATTTACGCCGACGACCCGCTCGGCACGGTCAAAGTGTCCACGCAGGGGATCGGCGAAATTGGGAAGCGGATCGCGTCGCTGGGGCTGCCGACGGTCATTGTGATGGAAGGGGGATATGCCAATGAGGCGCTTGGGCGTAATATTCTGACGTTTTTGACGCCATTTTTGTGAAAACGTTCGATGGAGAACTCAATTGAAAAAATATATCCCGTTGTTGATTTTGGTCGTTTTTCTGCTTTCGTGTAACCTGCTGTCACCGGAAGCACAGGCGACAGCCACCGCAGATTCGTGGACGGAAACGCCCGTCCCGACTTTGACTTTCACGCCGACTGTAACATTTACACCCACGTTCACGCTCGTGCCAACCGAAACCCTGACTCCCACCCTGACCTCTACGCCCACCGTGTCCGCCACGCCAACCTACGCCTTCCCAACTGTGACGGTCAACAAGCAGGCGCATTGCCGCTATGGCCCGTCGGTTGCCTACCTCCACGCCGCGGACCTGTACGCCGGGGATGTGGGAACCGTCCGCGGGCGGTATATTTACAGCAAATGGCTGTATGTCAAATTCGACAAGTTGAACTACTTTTGCTGGGTCGCCCCGTCGGTTGTCGATGTGGTCGGGGATGTATCCCTGATCGCCTACAAGGAGCTGGACTTGCAGTCCATCGGGAGCAATATGTACGGTCCACCGACCGGCGTGAGCGCCGTCCGGGTTGGGAATGAGGTCCTTATCAGTTGGGACCAGGTGAATATGACCAAGGACGATGACCGCGGCTACCTGTTGGAACTGTTCGTGTGCCAGAAGGGCGCTTACCTGTGGTGGACAGATTCGTATCCCGACCAATACACCACCAGTTATGAGGTCAGGGATGAGGCGGGGTGCGCCCTGCAATCTTCCGGGAAACTGTACACCGTCGAAAAGCACGGGTTTTCCCAGCCCGTCATCATCCCCTGGCCTGCGCCATAGCAAACCTGGCTGACCCTGAACTTAATCTTCCAGGTTTTTAGCCGCTGATTTGCACGAAAAAACCGACCTTTGAACTGGGTCGGTTTTTCGTTTCGTTCATTTTGAGAGCTTTTAATTCAAAATTTGCAGCAATCTGTGATCGAATCCTTGAATTTGGGGACGCAATCAGGCTACGAGGGTCATGTACCTGGCGGAGGCCCAGCCGATCAGCCCGTCACGGCGGCGGATCTGCCTCCAACTTTGATCCGCATTCGCGCCAAGCGCAACGACGACCTCACCCTGTGATACGTAGCCCACCGTCTTGTAATTCGTGCCGGGTCCTTCGCGCATGTATAGCCTGCTTGCCGTGATCCGGTATTGTACGTTTGTCCCGCCGCCCGGCAGGGGCGAAAGGACAAGGTCCAGGTATCTCGCCGATACCCAGCCGGTCAAGCCATCCGCCCGGCGGATTTTTAGCCAGCTTCTGTCTGCATTTGCTTCGATCTCAAAAACGATCTCGTTCAGGCTGAGGTAGCCGACCGACTTGAAACTCGTCCCGGGTCCCTCGCGCACATACAGGCGTGAAGCCGTCACCTTGTGACGCCGCGCGTCCGGGTCTGTTGGAGGTTCCTCGGGAGGTTCAGAAGGCGTGCTGATCAGCAGGAGATACCTGACCGAGCACCAGCCTGTCAACTGATCCCTGAGACGGCGGATTCGCTTCCAACTCCCGTCCGAATTTGATTCCAACTCATCAACTACGTCGTCCCTGACGAGGAATCCAGTCGATCGATACGTGGAGGCAGGCCCTTCGCGGATGTACAGTGCGCTGGCGATGACGCGGTAACGATTTCCGAGCGGAGGCGGTTCAGGGTCCGGTGAGGGAGGAGGCGCCACGCGAACGAGGTAGGTGATGGAGCACCATCCCGTCAGCCCATCACTAGCGCGCTTGACGAACAGCCACGTCCCATCGGGGCTGTGGTCGAATGCCTCCACCAAATCGTTCCGTTGCAGGTAGCCGACCGCCGTGTAGTTCGTGCCGGGTCCCTGCCGGACGTATAGCGTTCCGGCATTGACGATGTATTGATTGTCGGTCGGCTCGGACGGCGTGGGGTCCGGCGGCAGGGGCAGGTTGAAGCGGTCGGCAAACGCCTGGGCATCGCCATTGAAGTAGTTCAGGTCGATCTCGGCGCTTTCCACACCGTACAGGATGCCGCCGCCCATTGCCGTGAATTGCCACAACAGCCATTCATCGGCATTCCAGGGCTTTGGGATCAGGGGGGAGGATACGCCGTAGTTTGCGATCCACAACGGGTAGCGGTGGAAGTATTCAAGGTCGCGCGCCTGGGTGACCGGGTTGGGGGCATTGTTCACCCAGTAGTAATACGCCGTGTAGATGCCGATCTCTTTTTGCCCCACCAGCGAGCGCAGGTGTTCGAGGAATATTTTCCAGTTTGCCCAGCCGCGAAATGGGCCGTTGTATGCCTCTTCCAGGTCTGCAAAGAGGGGGAGTTCGCCCATGTCGTCCTTCACCAGGTTCACCCACATCTCGGCTTGCGCTTTGGGGTCTGCGCGGCTGTCGTAGAACCAATAGGAACCGCGCGGCAAGCCCGCTGTTTTGGCCGCCTGCCAGTTTTTGTTGAAGTCGCGGTCGATCCACAGGTTCTGCCCGGCGCGGATGATGACAAAGTCGGCGAGTCTGTTCATCCTGACGAAGTCGATCCCGTTCGGGGTGCCGGGGTCATCCTGGTAGAAACTTACATCGGGGCCGATGATTTTTCTCAAATTGAATTCCTTCCTCGTTGGTGGCGTTGAGATTGTCTCACCCATGCATGGAATGCCCAAAGGCTTTTCCTGACCCGTGATGGATTCACTACCTCAGAGCGGGGAGAAGTGTCGGATATTATATTTGAAAAACCCGTTAGCGGGTGTGCCTGATTGTTGATACGTACGGATTTTCCCGATCGGTTGTCGTTCCGGGACCCAATAAGAAACACGCCCCTGCAAACCAGGGGCGTGTTCGTTCACATGGTTCGTCTGTTCTTTCGCATTCGACGTTTGGTTATGGATTTAAGGATTTCGACCAGGGGCAGCATGTTGTCAGGCAGCGCAGATTCGCCTGCAACGAGACGATATTCCTTTTTTTCGGATTCGACCGAAATGGCGTACACAAACCCATCTGGAAAGGAAACCTCGCTGGTGAATTTGTCGGTGAGTTCCTCGAAGTCCATTTCGTCGAGCAATCCGAGAATTTCGCGCCGCTGTTCCTCAGGCAGTTCATCCATTTCGATATCTGCCGCAAGGCGGATGCCGGCGAATCCGCCGCTACGCTCGAACTTGATCTTTTCGATTTTCATTGTTACCTCTATTTCGCGGGCGCCGCTCCGATGAGGCGCAGGAGAGATTCCAGGCAGCCGCCACCAGGTTCGGTCGGGGGAGGAGGCGGGGGGCCATTCACAGTGATGCCCACTTCCGCCCAGCCCTTTTCCACTGCCTTTTGTTCGATGCTCCCTGCTCCAAATAGATCTGCCGCCACCGAGTAGGTTAAATTGGCGCAGTCCTGGAATTGGGAATTGGCGATCAGTCTGTCCCTCAATGTGGCATACCAGATCTGCCCGGCTTTTTCCCAGGCGTAGCCGCCAAGTTCCATGGCTGTGATGTAAAAGGCATGGTTTGGGATGCCGGAGTTGATGTGAACACCGCCGTTGTCGCTGCTTGTGTTGACATAATCCCTCATGTGGCCGGGTTGCGGGTCTTTGCCCAAAACAGGATCGTTGTATGCGTTTCCGGGCGTTTTCATGGAGCGGATGCCGACGCCGTTGACATTGGGCGTGAACAACCCCTCGCCAATGATCCAGTCTGCCTCGCTGGCGGTCTGGTTGAGAACGCGCTGTTTGACCAGCGAGCCGAACACATCCGACATGGATTCGTTCAACGCGCCGGGTTGGTAGGAATACACAAGTTTGGCTTCGAATTGTGTGACGCCGTGGGTCAGTTCGTGGCCGATGATGTCAATGGCGATGGTGAAGCGGTTGAAGAGGCGGTCCTCGATGGGCTGGTCTTCGTCGCCGTCGCCGTAGACCATCTTTTCTCCATCCCAGAATGCGTTGTCGTAACCCCTCCTGTAGTGGACGGTGGAGTCCAGTCTCATACCGTTGTTGTCAATGGAATTGCGGTTGTAAATATCCTTGTAGAGGTCGTAGGTTGCGCCGCTGCCGTCATACGCTTCGTTGACCGCCACATCGGATACAGGACCGTCCCCTTCCCTGCGCACAATTGTCCCGGGCAGGGACGTTCCGTTCTTGGCATCGTAGACGATGCGTTCCTTCCCTCCGACCGCGGCAATGCGTGCGACTGCGCCGGTAAAATCCGATAAGGCGCGCCGTTGTCCGCGCATTTGCTCGGAGGCTTTTAGCGTACTGATGGCAAGCGCCTTTTGTGCTGTTGTACCGTTGGTGGCGATCGTTTCAAGCATGTGCGGCGGGACAATGCAATTGACTGGGTGATTGATGATTGTGCATGGGGGAATCCTTTCCTTGGCGAATGGATGCGGATGAATAGTATCAGTATACGTTGTTTTGAGGTGAATTTCAATGCCGATTTTGCCGGTGTTTTGATTTTCGATCAAGGTTCGATCGAAATGACAAAAGAAAGCACGCTCCCCCCCGCCTTGGCGGTGACTTCCCAGCATCCCTCCGTGGGGAAATACAAGCCTGTGGCCTGGAATTGGGTGGGGTAGCAGCACGGAACATGAGACTCGAGCGCCGGAGACTCATCGTCCAGCCTTTGCCCGGTGATCACCAATTCAGCCCCCGCCGGGCGGAACCAGCCGACTTTGATGCCGTCCTCACTTGCGGACAGTTGATATTCCTCCGCATCCGCCCACCACGCGGATGCCCAGATGGATCGATCTTCGTTCACAAAGTAATAGCCATACGCAGGCGGGTTATCAACTGCCGGGTCGTCCGGTGCAAGGAGCCACGCCGGTTCGGTCACCGGGCAGGAATTGTCAGCTGCGGCACAAGCAGTCAGTACAGACAGTAAAAGAAGTACAGTTATTGAACGGGTGAACAGGGTCATGGAGAACTCTCCTGGTTATTACCCGGTACACCGCTCACGCGTTTTGGGTTCCTGTTCTATTCAGGTTCCAAATTCACAGTGATTGTCTGTGCCTTATATCCATCCACCTTGACGGTGACCGTTGCCGTCCTGCCGGTTGGCGGGGGAGGGGGATTGGGCGGCGTGAGGGCTTTGTAGGTGGAATAGACGATTCCCAGATGCGTGATGGCGATCCATGCATTCTCATTGACGAGGTGCGCCCATTGGTCGCCGGCTTTGTTGATTTGCACGCCGGAATTGTTGAACAGGTCGCTGGGAGCGGTCCAGATCTCGTCCGCGGGGAGAATTGTCTGGGCGTTGGGGATGGAGCCGAGTTTGTCCGCGCCGGTGTTGTGGTCGTTGCGCAGGGACATGTTGTTCCGCTGGGTTGTCACTTCATAAGTTGCCACATTGCCTCCTTCGACATCGAATATCAGGAAAGGATTAATGACCGCACGTTCGCCGACCGGGTCGCTGGGTGTGATGGCGAGGTTGCCGCCCACCACCTGGATCGTCGAACCGCCGCTGTCGCCGTCAAATGCGCGGTGCGCGCCGAAAGATTTCAGGATGAGAGCGCCTTCATACAATGTAACCCCATCCCCGGTCTCCATTCTGCCTTCAATGGACACGTTGATCAGCCGCCCATCCTTATGCACACCCCACAGGGAACGCGGGTGTCGCTCGGTGTATTGGATGTCCGAACCTTTGAGATATTCCTGTATCACGCCGTCCACGATCAGGAACCGAAAGCCGGAAAAAGCGGTGTACCAATCATCTGACGCGCCTGTCTTGATCTGCACCGCCCCCTCGCGCGTGACATTCAAGTAGGGTTGTCCCGTGTATGGTTCGTAGACCTGCCCGTCGCTGACCGTCAAACCCTGGGCGCGATACGGCGGGACCTTTGTCCACGCGCTGGCGTTCATGGCGATGATCGCCCCGGTCTGTTTTGCGAGATCGGATGGGCGGATCAGCGTCCCTTGGGTGTTCGGGATGTGCACCCGCCGGTTCCTTGTGTCGATCAACAGGCACGAAAATCCATAGCCGTATCTCTCGCCTGTGATCTGTGTCACGCCGACATAGGGTGTGATGGTGGTATCAGGCATGTCAGGCATCTCCTGCGGCAATGGATAATTCCTCGACCGAAATTTCCAGTCCGTTCAAGCGCGGTGAAGGAAAGCTCCTGCGGGTCGAGTTCGGGATGTTTTGCACATAACTTGTCGAATAAGACGTGATAACTGATCGGGACAGCCCGGTCCCACTTAAACTCGAGCCTGTCGGCGACTGCCCGAATGGATTCCACGCCCTCGCCTTCGATCTCGACGAAATTTCCGTAAGGCAGTTCGTCGAGCATCACATGCGCGAGACCTCCGAGGTCTCTTAAGACCTCGGAGGTCTGAAGTTCATACGTCGTCCGATATTTTTCGTAGTAGAAAAGTTTCTGGTACCCGAGCGCTTCAATAAAGGCTTTTGCCTTCCCGAAATCCTCCACGATGAATTCGATCTCGGTGCGGTTCAGGACGCCCTGCTCGTTGGCGCTCCCGCTTTTGTAGGTGAGGCGCGCTTCGGTGTCCTGCCTGAGGCGCAGGACGCGCCCCTCGGAACGGAGTTCGCCGTCGGGGAGGTCGAAGCGGATGTTCGTCTCGAGCACGCGAGGTTGAATCAAAAGCGCCCCCAACGACTGGAGACGCGTCCTGATCCCTTCCAAATCCAAAACAAAGAATTTCGCTTCGATTTCCTGCATGTCAGTGCACGCTGAGCAACGGCTGTTTCTGCTCGACGCTCTCGCCCGCCCTGACCTTGATGCGGTTGACCGTTCCGTCGCGCGGGGATTTCAACTCGTTCTGCATCTTCATCGACTCGAGAATGAGCAGGACCTGTCCCTTTTTGACCTGCTGACCTTCCTCCACAGGGATCGCGACCACCAGCCCGGGCATGGGCGCCTTGAGATGGAATTCGCCGGTTTCCGCCACGCCCCCGCCTGCCGCGGCGCGCAGACGCTTTTCGCGTTCATCCTCGACCCTGACCGGGTACAAGCGCCCGCGCAACAGCACCTGCCAGCCCTCGTCGCTCTCGCGCACGTACGCTTCATGCGACTTGCCGTCCGCGATCAGCGAATAGACCGGCTGTCCGCTGACCGAGACGAAGTCCACTTCGTAGGTCTTCCCGTCAATGCTGACGTGATGCTCGTCCACGATCTCGACGAGGAATTCCCTGTCACCGACTGTTGTAACGTATTTCATAGGCATCCAATAGTACGCTCGAGGCGCCGTCCCCGGCGCCGGGGACGGCGCCTCGAGCAAAATAATCTACCTGTGCATTCTTTCCCAGCGACCGACCCACTTCCAGTTGCTGGCGTCGCGTTCGTTGCGCTGGACGAACTGTGCCGACCGTTCGGTTGCCTGGTGGGCGACCAGTGTGGCGAGGATGGCGGCTGTCTCCTCATGGTTTTTGCGGTTCTCCTCCGATTCCTCCATCGAGAAGCGCTCCTCGACGAAGCGCGTGTCGTACTGTCCGCCCATGAAGCGGTGGGAATCCATCATCATCTGGTGGAAGGGGATGTTCGTGCGCACGCCGACGATGCGGTATTCCTCCAGCGCGCGGCGCATGCGCAGGATGGCTTGGGCGCGGGTCTCGCCCCACACGATCAATTTGGCGATCATCGGGTCGTAGAACGGCGTGATCTCGAAGCCGGGGTACACGCCCGTGTCCACGCGCACGCCGGGACCGGTGGGGAGCAGGCTGTGCGTGATGCGCCCGGTGGACGGCATGAAGCCGTTGTAGGGGTCTTCGGCGTTGATGCGGCATTCGATGGCGTGACCGTTGAACTGCACATCCTCCTGCTTGTAACTGAGCGCCCGTCCGCGCGCGATGCGGATCTGTTCCTTGACGATGTCGATGCCCGTTACCATCTCGGTCACCGGGTGCTCCACCTGCAGGCGCGTGTTCATTTCAAGGAAGTAGAAATTATGCTCCTTATCCAGCAGGAATTCGATTGTCCCCGCATTGACGTAATTGACCACCTGCGCGGCTTTGACCGCCACCGATCCCATGCGCTGGCGCAGTTCCTCGTCCAGTTCGGCGGACGGCGCCTCCTCCAGCAATTTTTGATGCCTGCGCTGCAGCGAACATTCACGTTCGCCCAAATGGATGACGTTCCCGTGTGTATCTGCCAGGATCTGGATCTCGATGTGACGCGCCCCCTCGACCAATTTCTCGAGGTAGACATTTCCATCCCCAAAAGCGGATTCCGCCTCCCGCCTCGCGGACTGCAAGAAGGGCTGGCATCTCCTCAATGAACTTTACCTCCCGCATGCCTTTTCCACCGCCGCCCGCCGTGGCTTTGATCAACAGCGGGAACCCGATCTGCGGCGCAACAGCCAGCAATTCCTCGTTGGAAAGCGAGCCTTCCCCTTCCGTGCCGGGCACCACCGGCACTCCCGCCGCAGTGACCGTGTTGCGGGCGGTCATCTTATCGCCCATCGCCGCGATGGCAGACGGCTTGGGACCGATGAAAGCGATGCCGTTCTCCTCGCATGCCGCGGAAAAGTCCTCGCGTTCCGCCAGGAACCCGTAGCCGGGATGGATGGCATCCGCACCGGATCTCTTTGCGATTTCCAGGATCTTGTCCATGCGCAGATAGGACTCGCGCGAAGGCGCCGGACCCAGCAAATACGCTTCATCCGCATAGCGGACGTGCAAGGCGTGGCGGTCCGCTTCGGAATATACGGCGACGGTTTCGATTCCCACCTCGCGGCACGCACGGATGATGCGCACGGCGATCTCTCCACGGTTGGCGATCAATACTTTATTGAACATAATTATCCTCACGTAGGGGCGAGGTCCTCTCGCCCTGGGCGGGGAGACCCCGCCCCTACGCAAAATTACAATGGAATATTCCCGTGCTTCTTGGCGGGGTTGGCATCGCGCTTGTTGCTCAACATCTCCAGCGCGTTGATCAGGCGCGGACGCGTTTCCTTGGGCTCGATCACATCGTCAATGTAGCCGCGTTCCGCCGCCACGTACGGACTGGCGAATTTCTCGCGGTAATCCGCCACCAGTTCCGCCTTGCGCTTGACCGGGTCCTTGGCTTTTTCCAGTTCCTTGCGGAAGATGATGTTGACCGCGCCCTCGGGTCCCATGACGGCGATCTCGGCGGAGGGCCAGGCAATGTTGAAATCCCCGCGGATGTGCTTGCTGCTCATCACATCATACGCGCCGCCGTAGGCCTTGCGCGTGATCACTGTCAGCTTGGGGACGGTCGCTTCGCAGTAGGCATACAGCAGTTTGGCGCCCGAACGGATGATCCCGTGATGTTCCTGGTTGGTACCGGGCAGGAAGCCGGGCACATCCTCCAAGGTCAGGATCGGGATATTGAATGCGTCGCAGAAACGCACGAAACGCGCGGCTTTCTCGCTCGAGTCGATGTCCAACACGCCGGCAAGGACGGCAGGCTGGTTCGCCACGATGCCGATGGAATGTCCGCCGAGGCGCGCGAAGCCGACCACGATATTCTGGGCGTAGTTCTCGTGGATCTCGAAGAACTGGCCGTTGTCCACGATCGGGCGGATGACTTCCTTGATGTCGTAGGGTTTATTGGGGTCATCGGGGATGATGGCGTCTAATGCCTCATCCATGCGCAGCGGATCGTCGCCTGCAGGGACGAAGGGCGGGTCCTCCATGTTGTTCTGGGGGAGATATCCCAACAACTTGCGGATCAGGTAAAGCGTATCCGCTTCGCTGTCTGCGGCGACATGGCACACCCCCGATTTCTCCGAGTGGACGCTGGCGCCGCCCAGTTCCTCCTGGGTCACTTCTTCGTGCGTCACGGTTTTGACCACGTCCGGACCCGTTACGAACATGTAGGATGTGTTGCGCGTCATGAAGATGAAATCCGTCAGGGCGGGGGAGTAGACCGCGCCGCCTGCACACGGTCCCATGATGGCAGAGATCTGGGGGATCACGCCGGAAGCCAGCGTGTTGCGTAAAAAGATGTCTGCATACCCGCCGAGCGCAACCACGCCCTCCTGAATGCGCGCGCCGCCCGAGTCGTTCAGACCGATCACAGGCGCACCGTTCTTCATCGCCATGTCCATGATCTTGCAGATCTTCTCGGCGTGCACTTCACCGAGGCTGCCCCCGAAAACCGTGAAATCCTGCGAGAAGACGTATACCAGGCGGCCTTCCACCGTCCCCCAGCCGGTGACCACCGAGTCGCTCATGAATTTCTGTTTATCGAGGTCGAAATCGTGGGTGCGATGCTGGACGAAGGCGTCCACCTCGCGGAAGGAACCCTTATCGAGCAGGAGGTCGATGCGTTCACGGGCGGTCAGGCGCCCCTTCTTATGCTGGGTATCGATCCGTTCCTGCCCGCCGCCAAGCCGCGACCTGGTCCGTTTTTCATGCAGTATCTGGTTTTTCGACTGGTTGCTCATGTTCCTCACTTTTGGCGAAAAAGTATTTTGTCCGTGGAAGGGTTGCAAGTACCCATGTAACCGCAACGACCAGGATCGAACTCATCAACGCAAAGGGCAGGTTCGCCCGGTCTGATTGGAAGAAGATCCGCTCGATCCAGTATTCTATCAGCCAAAGCAAAATGGATGTGACCACAGCCGGAAGCGCCCATGTTCTCCTGCGCAGGATGCCTGACAAAAGAACGCCTCCAGCGACGCCCCAGCCTGCTCCCGTTATGGACAGATACAGCGGGCTGAGATTTGCACCGAATTCATTCAACACATCCCACCAGCGCAGTGCCGCAACGAACCGGACCGCACCCCAGGCTGTTAGGGTTAACACCATCCACAGGAGCAGGGTTACACCGAAAGGACGCTTTTTTTCAGGCATGGCATCAGGCTCATTGGAACAGGATCAGGCATCGGCGGGATGGGAATCGTCATATCGTCCTATGGCTGGATGACGGGATGATAACGCACCAGGTCCTTGCCGCCATAACGGATGTCCATCCATTCAGTATAAGGGGCGTATTGGGCGTTATAGGGAAGCTGGTTGATCAGGTCGGTGTTGGCGAGGATGTAGTCCATGCCGATCTCCGGCGAGGTAGGCTCCGGCCTGCCTGTCCTTGAGAAGCTGGAAGTATTCGTAGCTGTTGATCAGGCCGTCCATGTTGACGACGGTGCGGTCGGCGATGAAATAGCCCGCATTGCCGCCGCCGGTCATGCCGATCATGCTGCCGGGTTCGGTGTGTTTTTCCAGGAAGGCGGCGATGTCGTTGTAGGGAACATCAGCGGAAGTCCCTCCGTAGGGCATGATGCGCTGGATATAGTTCCAATAGGAAGCACCCATTGTAAGTCCCAGGGCGAGGGCAGCCAGCCACAGGACGGTCTGGGAGGCGGGAAATTTGCGGACAGCCCGCTGGAGCATCCCAACGATCAGGCTCAGCGTGAGGACGACGACGATCAATTGCGCCGTCCAGTACCATTCCTTGAAGGCGGAGTAGCCAGTGATGTGATAGTAGAGCACCTGTATCCATGCCGCGCAGAGGAGCGGAACGATGCCGAGTTGAACGACCGCGCTCTTTGCTTTGTGTTTATGTGTCCAAAGGAGCAGGTAGAAGGCCAGTGCAAAGACCGTGAGCAGTATTAAATAGCGTTGGGTCTCCGACATGCCCATTCCCTGCAGGTTCCCTGCCCAATTCCCAAGGAGCGTGGAGACGGGATGCCAGGCATTTCCCTCCCCCCGGTAATCAATTCCAAAAAAGGTGAGCACATTTGCCGCAGAGCCGCCATAGACATTCCCGTCGAGGGAACCCCACCAGCGTTTGATCTGCCCGCTGACGGGTGAGGAGGTGCCAAAGGCAAGTTTGTTCCATAGCATGTACAATCCCAGCGCACCGACGACGACGCCAAAATAGACGAGTTCCCTCGGTCAGCCAGGTTTTCCAATTGGAGGCGAATTGCTTCAGCGGGGAAGGTTCGTCGCTGATCTTTTGGGCGGCGGTTCTCAACCCGCGGATGCCCAGGCGGGAAAGGCCAAAGAAGGTGAATGTCACGATCAGGTCGTAGGCGATGGCTGAACGCGGGAAGCCATCGAATTTTGCCAGCGGCGTGATGAGGATCATTGCCAGACCCACCAACACGGAAGTGGATAACGCGAAGATCACCAGTCGTTTCACGAAACTGCCGAAATTCATGATGACCGAATGCTGGTACAAGCCGAGGAAATACGCAACAGGGATCTTCACGACCAGGCTGAGGGCGATCATGGCCGCTGCCACATCTGTGTACTTGAAGTACTCCCTGAAGGTGACGCGGAAGATGATGGCAAGCAATACCGAAACGACGATGAAGACAAGGTCCAGGGGGAGCAGGTAGCGCAGGGTGTGTTTGCGGAACACGATCCAGATGCCCGCCATGCCAGCCAGGAACACCAGGTCCAGCCTGCTGAATATGACCAGCACGGCGATGACGCCCAGGGCAGCCAACTGTCTTGGGGTGACCGGCTGGCTTCTCCAGGACTTCTCGAATTCGAACAGTTTATAGGCGAACAGGGCGATGAAGAACGCCGCGATGCCGGTCTCCAGTCCCTGCTGGTAGACGCGTGTCAGGATGTCCATGCTGAAGGCCCAGTATATGGCGGCAATGGCCCCGATGGCGGGAGAGAACACCTTCCCGAGCAAACGGTGGAGCAGGATGGCAGTGGCGACGGAGAGTCCGCTCGAGACGAGGAGAAGGATTCGGAGCGGCAGGATCAGGTCGAAGCGCGCCAGAGCGAAGATCGGGATGTTGATCCACAGCCAGAGCGGATGATATCCGTTCGTGGGGTTGATCCCGTCGAAGGTGGAGCCGTGTCCCTCGCTGATGTTCTGCGCGACCTTGAAGTAGTAATAGGCGTCGTCGCGGATGAACCAGCGGTTGGACAGGTTCTGCGCGTCCGAGAAGGCTGCGTAGGCGCTGATGGTCATGACGACAATGACCAGCAATATTTCAAACCAATACTTCCGCATCATTTACCCGATATCCAATGTGATCTTGCCAAAATTTTCATTGTTCCACAACCGTTCCTGGGCAAGGGCGGCTTCTTTCAGCGGGAAGGTCTTGTCCATGACCGGTTTGAGCCTGCCGCTGACGATCAGGTCCATGACCTCGCGGAAATCCTCCAGCGTGCTCATGGTCGAGCCGATGATGCTCAGGTGTTTGGCGAACATGTAGCGGTTGTCTATCTCGAACTTCGGTCCGCCGCTGTTGCCGACGGTGAGAAGCCTTCCGCCTTTTCGCAGTGTGCGCAGGCTTTGCATGAACGTTGTGCCGACGTTATCCACGACCACGTCCACGCCGCGTTTGTTCGTCGCCAGGAAGACGGACTTCGACCAGTTCTCATCCTTCGACCTGTCGATCAGGATGTCTGCGCCGAGGGACTCAGCCATCGCCAGCTTCCCCGCCTCGGACCCTACGACCACGACCTGTGCGCCCATCCATTTGGCGATCTGCACGCTGGCAGTGTTGACGCCTCCCCCCGCCCCGACGACGAGAACCGTTTCCCCTCCCTGCAAGTTCCCGCGCTTGACGAGCGAATGCCACGCCGTCTGGTAGACCAGCGCCGAAGCCGCGGCTTGATGGAAGTCAAAATCGTTTGGTAGTTTGTAGAGTTGCCTGACTGGCAGGGCAATGTATTCCGCATACGTCCCGCGGACCGTCTCGCCGAGCAAATGCCATTCGTTGCACAGATTGTCTTTCCCGGCGAGACAATATTCGCATTGACCGCATCCGAGGTTGGCATTGATGACGACGCGGTCGCCGATGTCAATTGAACCGCGAAGACGCGAAGAGCGCAAAGTTTCTTCATCTGAAAGACCGCCAAGTGCAATGACATCTCCCGCACCGTCCGCGCCGGGGATGTGAGGCAATTCAAGTTTCAAGCCTGGCCAGCCGTTTCGGACGAAGACGTCCACGCGGTTGAGCGCAGCGGCACGCAGGCGGACCAACGCTTCGCCGGGTTTGGGTTCGGGCGTGGGGAAGTCTGTATACTCGAGGACTTGCGGTCCGCCATGTTGGTGGAAGAGGACTGCCTTCATGGGCGTGATTGTAACCCATCCTTCGCCCGACAAAAGGTGCGGCGTTATAATTTTTGTGTGGGCGGGCTATCGCATGGAGTACAGTCTCACCTCCATAAAGGGCGTGTAGCCGCACGGGCATTTGCTCCCTTCACGGGTGCGACCTTCGTGTATGATGGCGATGGTCGCCGCGTCGCACAGACCGTCAATGGCGTGACCACCTATTTTGTGGGAGGTCATTACGAAGTGACTGGCTCACAGGTGACAAAATATTATTTTGCTGGTACAACTCGCATTGCGATGAGAAAATACACCATCCCGCAAAACATGAGCGTGGAATACTTCCTTGGAGATCACTTGGGAAGTATGAGCATTACGACTGATGCCAACGGAGCGAAAGTCTCTGAGATGAGGTACAAAGCTTGGGGCGAAGTAAGATACTCATGGACGGCGGGACTGTCCACGACGCCTGCCTATGAATTGGCGAACTACACTTTCACGGGACAATACTCCTACACCGCGGACTTCGGCCTCATGTTCTACAACGCCCGCTGGTACGACCCTTATCTTAACCACTTCACCCAACCTGACAGCATTATACCCGACCAATACAATCCGCAAGATTGGAACCGCTATAGCTACGCCCGAAATAATCCTCTACGATATACCGATCCGTCAGGACATATTGCTTGTGATGATCAGGACGAGAATGGTAAATGTATAAACTATGAACAAAATCTGTTTAGAAAAATAAACAAGAATTATTCAAATTGGGAAAGACGGATTCTTCGGAACCTTTATGATAAGGGTGGACCAGATGCCATGCACGCGGTCGATTATATGGTTGCGAATGGAATACATATCAAGGTTGGAACACCGTTTGAAATAACTGATCCGGTTTACCCAACCGTTCGGGTTTAAGGGGGATTGGCAAAGCGATCAGGATGTTGAAGGGTGGTATGAAAGCAATGACTTTGTTGTCTTGAATCCAAATGAAGGGTATAGTACAGACAACATGCCCGACGAATGGGGACTTGCGACAATTGTGCATGAAGCATTACATATTGAGCAGGGAGGATTTTTGGAGGCGTTTACTAAAGACAGCGAACTTGAGGCATATCAGGCCGGATTACGAGTTTACATGGAATTAAAAGGACAGACTTTATCTGATCTGCGGGTTGAGCAGCAAGAATTGTATAACTCAAGCAGCGGCTGGGATTATGGCCAGAACTGGAAAAAATATGATCGTGATGGATACTGGAAGGGGCTACGACTTCTCCCGCCTTGGTGGCCGTAGACACAAGAGGTAATTATGCATAACTTCAATTCATCTCTTGAAAAAGCAAGAATTGTCGTACCAAAATCGTTATTGATATTCATATCAACTGTCCTTCTGGTTTTCATGGGTAGTTGCAGCCAGTCATCCAAATCGAGTTTAGTCAGTATTACTCGTTTGGCACAACTGGGAAAACCTCCAGCTGCTGAAATACTGTGGTCACCTGTAGATCAGAATAAACTCCTGGTTAGTGCCGGTTATGCAAATTACAATGGCGGAGAGAATTTCATTCTCAATCTCAAAACTGGCGAAAAGCAAGTGCTCGCACAGGCAGACCGTGGTTTTCTTGGAATAAGGACTTGGTCGCCTGATGGCAACAGCATTATCATGGCAATCGATAGATATACAAATGGGTTTGATCAAGATGGATTATGGGAGGTAAATGTTATAGATGGCACCTCGACGTTTTTGCAGACTGAATGGAACAGAATGATCTGGGGACCTGAGGAAGGAAAACTCACAGTTGAAGAATCAGAAGAAACTCAATCTGGAAAAGACAAAGTTAAATTAGTTTTGGTCGACAGCGCAACTCGTGAGGAAACTATGATTTTTGAAACAGGACCTGACCAAACTATATTAGGATTTTCTTGGTCTCCAAATGGTGAACAGTTGGTTTTCTCGATGGGTGGTCTCAGTCCAAACGATGAGTTTGATATTTATGTGTTAGATGTTCAATCAGGAAAAGTGGAGCAAATTACAGAGGAGGGCAACAATAAATATCCAGTTTGGTCATCCGCAGCTAATTTGATTGTCTATGTTGACAAGACGATTGATCGAAATCGAGAAGTGTTTTCCCTGCATCTAATTGATCCGCGCGGAATTTGCGATATAGAACTGTACAGTTCAGATTTTTTACTATCTCCAACATGGTCGCCTGACGGTAACTTTCTGGCTTTTATCGAACCAAATGCCGAGGGAATCTTCATTGCAAACATGAAGGATTTTCTAGTAGGCGATTATGAAAAATGGTGTCAATGACACTATACACCCAACGAGCGAGTTTATCGCATGTTGTCCGTTGCAGTGGCAGAGACGTAAAAAGAGCAGAGTGTGTTTGCACACATCTCTGCCCTGCAACGGAACTCGTGGGAGGTCACTACGAAGTGACAGGCTCACAGGTGACAAAATATTATTTTGCTGGTACAACTCGCATTGCCATGCGAAAGTACACCATCCCGCAAAACATGAGCGTGGAATACTTCCTTGGAGACCACTTGGGAAGTACGAGCATTACGACTGATGCCAACGGAGCGAAAGTCTCTGAGATGAGGTACAAGGCATGGGGAGAACTAAGATACTCCTGGACGGCGGGACAATCCACCACGCCTGCGTATCGGCTGGCGGACTACACCTACACGGGACAATTCTCCTACATGGACGACCCATCCACAAGCGGAGTGACCGAAGGCTTCGGTCTCATGTTCTACAACGCCCGCTGGTACGACCCTGCTTTGGGACGCTTCGCCCAGGCGGACACGATAACACCAAGAAATATTCAAGGCCTCGACCGCTATGCCTATACAAACAATAACCCCATTCGATACATAGATCCAAGCGGTCATTATGCTTGCGACGATAGACACGACTGCGAAACGAAAAAGTCCACGGCCTGCAGTGTGGGTTCGGGGGTATTTAATGGAAACTTCACATGCACACCGGATGATTTAAACAAAGCCACCATTTCGCAGAGACAAAGCTGGTTTAGAGGGATGCTCAACTTTGCCAACCCAGATTTAGTGGCGGAATTTAGCAACATCAATGGGATATTGGCCGCTTTTCAAGTGACCAATACGGGAGCGCCGGGCTCCTGGGCTTCCTGGGGCGATGCCGGTATTTTAGCCAGCATTCAAAATGGCCTGTATATGTCAGAGAACGAAATCGACAAGCCAATATCAACAAATGCGTATGGCGCAGCGGCAGACACAGCCTGGAAAGATTACTTTGATAGTTTTAGAGATGACCGCTTCAGCAACACAACTGATCAATTATGGGGAGTTGCAGAAGGCGCAGGGACAACATATGGCAGGTGGCTGGCTCAGGAACATGGGCAAACAAAATCAACGGGAGAAATGCTGTTTCTTTATTTAGGTGATAAGTATCGAGGACTGGCTTGCAAACAAATATGGCCCTGAGGTCACAAATCAATGGGCCTCGCCATTTCAGACCACATATGACTGGTTTCTGGATCCTGCAAGCACAATCCCCATAGTGGACATTCCTCCGGTAAGTATTCCAGCCTACTTCCTTCTACAGAAATAAGCGTTGGGAGTATAGACATGAAATCACTTAAACTTATAATGCCTTGGCTGCTTGTTTTGGTTGTTGCAACATCTTGTGTCCAGCAAGAGTTAGGGATTGACTTGGGTGTTGTCGAACGCCAGATGGCTTTTCCGCCTGAAAAATATGAGCATGTTGTTTATTTAGACAACAAAGTGATTGGGTTTATTGACGATGATATCCAAATATCTGGTAAAGACCAGCCAGGATTTGCCTATGAAGGCGACCTGAAAATGACACCTTTCAACCCGGTGCAAGATTCTAAGTGCATCATAAGATTGAAGTTTCAAGTGGTGGGTGTTTTGCCCGACGGAAGACTGGGATTGCTAAAGGAATGTAATGATGGTTCTGCAAGCACCTATTTCCTCTCCACAAATCGCACCATCTTTGCCTACAATTGGCATACGGGAGAACTTGAACAATTAGTTGCAGGTAAATTAACTCAAGGATCACGACCTAAATTCTACACATGGAATCCTGAAATGGCCCAAGGAATTCAAGAAACAACGGGGAGTTATAGAGCAACGATTTATTGGATAACCTCCAATGGTATGTCACCGATGGATATTGAAATTGAATCTCGAGGCTTAATATGGAATCTAAAAGATTATCTTGAAGATAAGGAGCGAACAGGAATAGTAGTAGCCCCAGCCTGGTCACCGGACGGTAACACGATTGCATTTTTCGTTTCCACCTATGGAATTCTTGAAGAACCCCGACGGAAGCCCAACATCAACTATGATCTGTTTTTCATGGATCCAAGTACGTTGAAGCCAAAGTCGGAGCTGATGGACGTTGCAGATGCAGACAAGATCGTTTGGTCGCCAAATAATGAATATTTGTTGTTTCGAGGATGTATTGGACGTAGACTGATTTGTGGGCTCTGGAGATACCGGATTAGTGATAAGACACTTGCCTTGATCAAAGAGGGTCTGTTTGCAGACTATACCTGGATCACGAACGAGAGAATTGTAGGCATCAAGTACACGAACAACACCTATAGCGTCACTGAAATTTGGGAGTATACAATTACCGAATAATTTACAGACAATGTCTACTGACCACCGCGACGGTATCAGCCACGCTGTCTTTAACGCCACTTTCCTCTACGACCACGACGGCCGCCGTGTGGCACAGACCGTCAATGGCGTGACCACCTATTTTGTGGGAGGTCACTACGAAGTGACTGGTTCTCAGGTGACAAAATACTACTTTGCTGGTACAACTCGCATTGCGATGAGGAAATACACCATCCCGCAAAGCATGGGTGTGGAATACTTCCTTGGAGATCACTTGGGAAGTACGAGCATTACGACTGATGCCAACGGAGCGAAAGTCTCTGAGATGAGGTACAAAGCTTGGGGCGAAGTAAGATACTCATGGACATCGGGACAATCCGCGACGCCTGCGTATGAATTGGCGAAGTACACCTTCACGGGTCAATATTCGTACACCGCGGATTTCGGTCTCATGTTCTACAACGCCCGCTGGTATGACCCCGCTTTGGGACGCTTCGCCCAGGCGGATACAATCATTCCGCAAAGTCAAGGGGTCCAGGCGTGGGATCGGTACGCCTACACAAACAATTCGCCTGTAAATTACACGGATCCAAGTGGGCATTGTGCTCTAAAACCCGGAATAAAATGTCCTACAAACCCTAAGATTTCAATCCCAAAGCCAAAGCCTGCAGCTCATGGTGATGGATTGATTGGTCCTCCTATAAATCGAAATCCATCATCAATAATTGCTGCTAAAGACCCGACAATCACAACTGTTATGATAGGAGGCGTAAATCCTACCAATGTGCCTGGACATTATGATGATGATAGCCCTCTCTTTATTACCAATGTCAAAGGAGGTGTCTCAATAGGAATACCAACTATCATTTCCGTGATTTCCCCAATAATTCAAAACAACCAGTCCCCATCTGACGTTGATGTTTGGCTAACTTTTACTACGATGGATGATGGCTCAATCGACAACCTGACTATAAGTATCGATAATCATGATGGGGGTTCTACCGTAGACTTGAATAGTGGTGTAACTGTAACTACTCATACCTCTGATTACATCAGGCAATACTGTCAACTTGTCACCCAGCACAAACATCTATGTTGCTCCAGGGCAATTAGAGCACACAGTGATTTGCAACAATTGTATGGCAGAACATGTGCTTCCATACGATATGCCAATTGACAAAAACACGCAAGTAAATATTGCAGTTCACGTTGGCGCATTCTACAATTTTGGTATGACTGGAACGAATTACGGTGTAATTCCTGTGTCATATACGATCCCTCGAAGGTAAGGAGATAATTACCAGTGAAACCAAAGAATAAAATTGCTCAAGCCCTATTATTAGGGTTCATAATAAGTAGCTGTAGTATTACATCTACAACAAATTCCATAAAAGAAACTTCGTTTATGTTGTTATACCCAGAATGCAGTATGAATTCAACTATTCAGTTTTTGCCTTTGCAACCCAACTACAAATCTGAAAATTTAATAACCATTAGTTTCCAAAATATATCCAAGAATCAAATTGCATATTTCCCAAGCACAGGCGTGAAAATCTTTGTTTATGATGACAAGAATTCAAAGTGGCTAGAAGTAATAAATAACATGCAATATTCGACATCTCCAGATCCTTATGTAGTTGTTGGGCCTTCAAGTGATATATCTAGTTACAGAGGTGTCATCCTGTCCCCAGATACTGCTGACAAATCCATAATAGAAATTCGAGCGGCTATTACTGGTTACATATATGAGGATGGTGTTGTTACCGACAAATGTGTAGGTGCATATATAGATTTCAAACCGTAATTAGATGTGATATGCTAACGGCGATGGGCCCTATATATTAGAGCGTAATGGGCTACCTGTTCATACAAGTCCGTTGGAATATACAGGAGATACAATATATACATCTGGATCAGGTGCTCCTCCTTTCTGGGCACAGCCCCAGTATGACTACAGTCAGGGATATCCAGTCTCTACCGGCATGATTCGAGTAGTTACATATGGTTCATCAACACCCTCGCCGGATTGGACTGTTATTTCTGAAACTAATCCAATCGACATAATTTTTGCCATCGGCACTCAGTTTATAAAAAAGCCAAAATGGGTTCCTGTTTTAGGATATGTAATCTTAGGATGGGATGCCCTATCGTATATTAACGAAGGACCGATGAGAAGACAATGGGTATTGGATGTATCGTATGTGCAACAAACTCCTTATACACCTCCCCCGGATTGCCTTTTGACGATCCTTTTGTCATTCCATAGATCAGATTTATGATGATGACTGGAGTTTTGAATATGGTTAACAAAAAAAGACAGATTGAGCAACTACAGTCCCTACTGGCAATAAAATTTCTGTGTTTAATTGCCCTGTATTTCTCCTTTGTACTTGGTCCACTGCTGACGCTGTTCCGAATATATTTTTTCATGCAACAACCTAAAGTCGAATGGGAAACGTCTCCGGGCATAGTAAATCTACTTGCACTTGTAGGGTTTGTCGTTTTGATTTGGGTTAAGCGATTGCTTGATAAAAAGATAGCAGAAGCAAAGTCTCGTCTTTCTGAATAAGAACTTTTATGTCGCGCATGTTATCTGTATAGGGACATCATCCGCAAAACAGACTGTGGAATACTTGGTTTCGACAAGCTCAACCCACCGCCTCGGTGACCATCCTTCGGCTTCGCTCACATCGTCCCGATGTACTTCGGGAGGACAAGCCTGGGAAGCACGAGCATTACGACTGATGCCAACGGAGCGAAAGTCTCTGAAATGAGGTACAAGCCTTGCCCCCTGCGTTTCACTACGGGGGTGCTTCGCGAGGGAGAAGTAAGGTACTCCTGGACGGCGGGACTGTCCACGACGCCTGCCTACCCTTTCAGGGCATACATGGCAAAATCAAAACCGCTCATCGAGAGCAGATGTCCGCGGGCGGTGGTTGTTTACTTTCTAGCCAGTATGATCGCTGGCAGATTATTCCCTTGTCAACTTCCGCTCGATTGCCTTCACGAACTTTTCCGCAGACGACAAAACCTCCACGGCCTGTTCCCTGGTGATCACCCGCGACTTTTGATAATCCCCCGCCTGCCGCATGTCAAAGGCGTGATGCAGGATGCGGCTCATCTCCTTCGGAAATATCCCCTCGCGTACAAACAACTCGTCGAATTTTGCAAGCACCCCCGCATGTTTGCTGGGTTCTGTGTCAACGGTGACAAGCAGAGCCAGCGCCGCATAAAATACGGAATAATAGGCGCGGTTCACGATGCTCACCGGACTACCGCCGTTCTCTTTCAACACACGCGCATCCCGCAGCATTTCCCGCGCCGATTCGAGGCGATATTGGATCAAATCCTTCTTGTACGACTTGCCCTGTGTCATGCCGCCACCCCTTCCCGCTGGATGTTTCTATAGAAAGGCAGGAAGGCATACCGCTTCATCTGCTCTTCGGTATCGGGAATGGCAGAAATCACCCTGCCCGCGTCAAAACCCACCTCCCAGGCCACATCCGAAGCCAGCCGGGTGGTGCGGGCATCGAGCGATGGCAGGATGACAAGCAGGTCAATATCCGACTCGCGAGTGGCATCGCCGCGCGCCTGCGACCCGAATAGGATCACCTGCACAGGCTGTCCCAACTCGTCAGTCAGCCGCTTGCGGACTTCCCGGGCCAGTTTGAGGGCGCGAACTCTGGGTCGTAACTTCTTCATATCCCCATTATAACTTGGATGTAGATAAGCAAGATGGGTCGCTCACATCAAAAACAACTCTCATGAGTGCTCCTCCATTTGCCATGGCAATGGTCGCCGCGTACCCCATCGGAGGATACATTGGCACAGACCGTGATGATGAAGTGACAGTACCTGCAAGGTGACTGTCACTTTTTCATTTAACCAACTCCTATTTCAATCCCATCTCGCTTCTCGAAATGACCAGCCGCTGGATCTCGCTCGTCCCTTCGTAGATCTCGGTGATCTTCGCGTCGCGGAAATAGCGCTCGATGGGCAGTTCTTTGCTATATCCCATCCCGCCGTGGATCTGCACAGCCGCGTGCGTGACGAACATCGCTGTCTCGCTGGCGAACAACTTCGCCATGGACGCTTCCAGCGAGTAGCGCGAACCGTCCGTTTTGGATCTCTGCTTGGCGAGTGCGGCATTGTAGATCAGCAAACGGGAGGCTTCGATGCGGGTCTTCATGTCCGCGATCTTGAAGCCTGTCCCCTGGAATGCCCCGATCGGCTGACCGAACGCCTCTCTGTCCACCGCATATTGACGTGTTGCTTCGTACGCCGCTTCTGCGATCCCCAGCGCCTGTGTCGCGATCCCGATGCGGCCGGCATCCAGCACGGTCATGGCGATCTTGAAGCCTTCGCCTTCCTTGCCCAGCAGGTTTTCTGCGGGGACGCGGCAATCCTCGAAGATCAACTCGCTGGTCGCCGAGGCGCGGATGCCGAGTTTCGGCTCCTTCTTTCCGCGGGTGAGACCGGGCGTGTCCGCCTCCACGAGAAAGGCGCTGATGCCCTTCTGTTTTTTCTCCGGGTCGGTCGTCACGAAAACGACATAGTAACTGGCAACCGGTCCGCTCGTGACCCAGGACTTGCGTCCGTTCAGGATGTAGCCAGTCGCCGTCGCGCGTGGCGCGCGATTTCATCGTCCCTGCGTCTGAGCCGGACTGCGGCTCGGTCAGCGAGTACGCGCCGATGGCTTTCCCCGATGCGATCGGCGTGACGAATTTCCGCTTCTGCTCTTCCGTGCCGAACTTCATGATGCCGTGACAATACAACGAGTTGTTGACAGACATGATGACGCCGTGCGCCGCGTCCGCTTTGCAGATCTCTTCGAGGGCGAGCACGTAGGCAAGCGTGTCCATGCCTGCGCCGCCGTATTCTTCGGGGATCTCGACGCCCATGAAGCCCATCTCGCCCATTTTCTTGATGGTTTCCCTGGGAAATTCACCGCTTTCGTCAAACTCCGCCGCCACCGGGACGATCTCCTTCTGTGCAAAGTCGTGTGCGGCATCACGTATCATTTTGTGTTCGTCGCTTAGGGGGTACAGGGCAAGTTCGCTCATTCCAATCCTCCGGGTGTGATGAGGGGATTATACCCCGATGGGGTACACGTAACGCTCTCTATGCGACTGTCTGATAAAATCGGAGAAACCCCATGACCACCAAACCTTCCACACAGGAACGCATCTGGGCAGTGCTTGCCCATCTCTCCGCATTGGGGATGGGGATCGGTCTGCCGCTTCCCATCTTCGGCTGGTCCGAGAACCGGCGGAAGTCGAATTACGTGTCATTTCAGTGCCTGCAAGCGCTGGGTTACCAGACCCTGGGGTACACGATCTGGATCCTCGCCACGATGGTTTTTCTCGTCATCTCTTCCGTTGGATTTCTCGCCAGCATTCAGACCATAGACACCCTCGAAGCGGACCTCAACGCCTGGACAGCGGGTTACTCCCTGTTTATCTTCGGTCTGATCGCCCTGTATTTTGCCCCAGCGATCCTCGCGGCTGTGATCTGCGCCCTCGGCATGGACTTCCGCTATCCGATCCTTGGCAACCGCCTCGCTCGTTATCTTGGCTATGACCCCTCCCGCGATGAACAAACCTGGCTGAACGAGGAACACGAGGACCGCTGGGTGGCGTCCATGGGGCACTTTGCGGTCATCATCCTGTTGTGGGGATCCCTTGCGCCCATCGTTTCATGGGCGTTGCAGGGCAAGCGAAGCGCCTTCCTCAAGTTCCAGTCCGTTCAGACGGTGGTCTATCAACTTGGGACGATGTTCCTG
The DNA here is from genome assembly GCA_963718215.1 of uncultured Chloroflexia bacterium. Classification (GTDB taxonomy): domain Bacteria; phylum Chloroflexota; class Anaerolineae; order Anaerolineales; family Villigracilaceae; genus Defluviilinea. The sequence goes on along the minus strand of CAVQYK010000024.1, from coordinate 122,245 downwards.
TATTTTGCGGCAGGTTTTTTCTATATTTTCGGTCTGGTCGTTTTTATCGCAACCATCGGCTTCGAAGGCGAAGTCGCGCTTGATTCTTCAGGCGGGATGATCGGCGCGATCGTTTTCCTGGTGTCCTTGTTGATCGCCATGTTGATCCTCCTGGCTGTGCCATTGTTGCACATCCTCGGTCAGTGGGCGGGATACCGGGTGCTGAAAGGGGATGAGTATCGTTATCCGATCGTGGGGAGGCTGGTAGAGAGGTGGGTTGCCAGAAAGACGTCGCCGGGGACGGCGACTGAGCCTATATTTGAGGAGAAACAATGAAAATCCTGATCGCAGTGGACATGGAGGGGATCACAGGCGTGACGATGTGGGACCAGGTCACGCCGGGGCACGCGGAGTATGCGCGCTTTCGCAGGTTGATGACGCAGGACGTGAATGCCGCCATCCGCGGGGCAATCGAGGCGGGCGCGGACGAGGTCATCGTGGCGGACGGGCATTGGAACGGCTCGAACATCCTGGTCGAGGAACTCGATCCACGGGCACGGCTGAACAGCGGTTCGCCCAGTCCGTTTTCGATGATGCAGGGGATCGACGAAACGGTGGATGGTGTGTTCTTCATCGGGTATCACGCCCGCAACGGATCACCGAATGCCGTCCTTGACCATACCTGGTCATCGAAGACTGTGGCGAATGTCTGGCTGAACGATATTCTGACGGGGGAATACGGCTTGAACGCGGCGATGGCGGGTCATTTTGGTGTTCCGGTCATCATGGCGACAGGCGACCAAACAGCGTGTAGCCAGATAGTGGAGTTATTGGGTGAGCTGGAAACGGCAATCGTCAAGCAGGCAACGGGGCGTTTTGCGGCGGAGTGCCTCGCCCCGGCCGTGACGCAGGGAATGATCTCGGAAGCGGCCTCGCGGGCGGTGAGCCGCTTATTGGACGGCGATGCGCCCGATCCGTTCGTGCTGGATACGCCGGTCCGCGTGACGGTGGAGTTCTTCACGTCGGACATGGCGGACAAGGCTTCGAAGATCCCGTTCACGCAGCGGGAGGGGACGCGGGTCTCGATGTCCGTGGAGGAAATGGCTTCGGCGTACAGCGGCTTCCGCTCGATGGTCATGCTAGCATCAGGCTGAGGGGAGAGAGGGCTTATTTAACGGGATCAACCTCCAGTTAAATGTGAAGCGGTTTTTTTTATCCAAAATTCGTCCTTCAGAAATATTGACATCATGTCGATTGCCATTACAATTGCACCATTAATTTCAATAAGGAGCGTTCGATATTCTAACGACTCGCACGAGTGTGAATGAAGAGATGCTTGTGCCCCTCTAATCTGATACGCCACGAATAAAATCTGGCTTCCGCCGCCCTCCAACTGATACTTGGTGAGGCGGCGGGACTGCTTAAGGTAGTTGCAGTCAACACAGTGGTTTAGAGCTGTTGTGCTTTGGCTGTTTTTGTTTGTAAGTGTTGCATGAGACTTCGGAAGTCTTCCTTGCAATCCTTCAGTGATAAAGACACTCAGAGTCTATGACTTCCGAGGTCATAGAAAATTGGTGTCACTTTGGCGCATCTGCCAAAGATCATCCTGGGCGAAATGCCTTAATCAGCGCAGCGATCCTGCGGACCAAAACGAAAGGAAAGAATGACCGGTCAATTTTATTCCCATCTGAACCCGAAATGCGACTCGGGCGAATTTGAAGAAAAGGGCGGATGCGGTGTATTTGCCCGCGAGCCGATCCATAAGGGTGAGTTGATATGCTTGTGGGGAGGGCGTATTGTGGCTGAGAGTGAACTCGACCCCAAGATGCAGTATTTCACACAGCGTATTCTCCAGATCGAGGAGGGTTTCTATCTGGAAGCGCCGTTGCCGCTTGAGCCAACCGATTGTTTCAACCACTCCTGCGACCCGAACGTCGGGTTTACGGGGCAGATCGGGTTGGTCGCCATGCGCGACATCCACGCGGGCGAGGAACTCAACTTCGATTACGCCATGTGCGACGGTTCGAACTATGACGAGTTCGACTGCTATTGCGGCAGTGAAAATTGCCGCAGGCACGTCAAGGGAACAGACTGGGCGCTTCCTGAACTGTGGGAGAAATATGACGGTTACTTCATGCCGTATCTCGCAAGGCGCATCGAGAAACTCAAAGCGAAGATACACGTCATCGCGTAAGATCAAAACGGATTGCACGGTACAATAGTGCGATCCGTTTTATGTTTACGAGTGCCGCCTGGCTGGGTAAATGGAGAAAATGAAATTTAGTTTTCTAAATGCAATTGCAAGGGTATTTGGTAATGGAGGAAGCGGTAAATCCTTTGCATTCCGAATTTACATCGTTGCCCTGATCCTTCGATTGATCCCCGTCATCCTCTCGCGCGGCTTGGGGATCGGGCTCGACGACATGTTCCAATACGACATGCTGGCGCGCAGTCTCGCGGGGGGACACGGATTCCGCTGGTATGCGCAGGCGGATCTGGACCGCTTCGCCTCATTCCTGACCCTTCGCAAATTTACCTGACCAGCGTCAATGACTATGATCCACGCCTCGGCATTCCCACTTCCTTCCGCGCGCCGCTGTACCCTGCCTTCCTTGCCGTTGTTTACTTCTTCAGCGGATTGGATTTCTCCCGTTTTTTCGCTGCACGGCTGGCGCAGGCCATATTGCTCGGAGCGCCACTTGCGCCGCTGACGTATCTCGTCGCTTTGCGTCTTTCGTCTTTCCTCTTTCCTGAGGAAACGAAGGATGAAAGACGAAAGAGGACTGAACGAATTGCGCGCCTTGCCGCATGGATCGTCGCCGTCTATCCCTTGCTCCTTGTCTACCCTCTGGGTTTGGGAACCGAAAACCCGTTCTTCGTTCTTCTCCTCGCCTCTTTCCTCTTTCTTCTTTTATCTCTCGAACAACCTACTGCTCCCCGCCTTCTACTTTCTGGGTTATTTCTCGCCCTCACGGCACTCACCCGTTCCGTCATCCTTCCCTTTGCCCTCGCCGCCTTCGGTCTTATTTTTTTTCTGCACGGCAAACGGACACTCCTTGGCGTATTGTCGTTTGCTCTTGTCATTACCCCTTGGATCGTCCGCAATTCCCTCCTGCATCACAAACTGACCGGCATCGAGACCTCCATGGGATACAACCTCTACCTCGGTTATCACCCCAAAGGAAACGGTTCCTTTGTCTTCGGTCCCTCACTGGATCTGCTGACCATCCTGGACGACGCCGAACGTGACCGAATTGGTACCGAGAAAGCGCTGGAATTCATCAAAGCCCAGCCAGAGAGGATCGTCCCGCTTGCTGTCAACCGTCTTGGATTTTTCTTCGGACTGGAAAAACGCGTTCTGATGTACTTCTACTCGAATAACATCCTCGGCTTTGTCCCGCTCCCGTTGTTACTGACCATATTGGCGATATTGCTCCTGCCTTTTGCAGCCATTTCCACCTCCGCCGCTCTGGGACTTTCCCTTCTGCGGTGGAAACCTGGGCAAATTTTGCTTGGCTTGTTATTCATCAGTTACATTCTCCCGCACGTGTTCATCCTGTCCGAAGACCGCTTCCACCTTGCGCTCGTGCCGTATATGGCGATCCTTGCCTCGCAGTTCTGGGTGAGTGGATTTGGCACTTTGTCCGCGCGGTGGAACGAGTCAATGGCGGGAAAGATCCTTGTAACGATCGGTGTTGCCTGCGTTTTTCTCCTCCTGCTCAACTGGGGACTTGAACTCAACCGTGACTGGGATAAAATTGCCCAACTCCTCGGACCAAACGGAAATACGTCATATTTCCCGTACTAAACCCTACTTTCCACTTCTCACTATCCACTTTCCACCATCTTATGAAATATCTCCTCGGCGAAAAACTCAAATTTGACTGGAAGATCGTCACGATCACAATTGTCTCCACCCTGTTGCTGATGGTGGACTACTATCACCGCCTCACGCCCTATTACTATTGGGACCGCGTCATTCTCTATCTCCTCATCCCCCTATTGATAATTGTTGTCTTTTTTCGGGATAACCCTAAAGAATACGGCTTTTCCCTGGGTGACTGGAAAGCCGGGCTTCTGCTTACTGCTTTTGGCATTCTGCTAATGGCTCCGGTCATCTACTACCTCGGAAGCGGCGACGCGTCCATGCAGGAGTATTACAAGCCGTTCACCAAAAACCTGCCGTGGACAACCTTCCTCGACCTGATTGGTTGGGAATTCCTCTTCCGCGGCTGGATCCTGTTCGGCTACGCCCGCAAATTCGGACCGGAAGCCTTGTGGATTCAAGCAGTCCCATTTGCGTTGATGCACAATGGCAAACCAGAGGTGGAGACTCTCTCGACCATCTTTGGCGGATTCGCCTTCGGCTGGGTGGCGTGGAGAACGAGATCGTTCGTCTGGCCCTTCCTCATTCACTGGTTTATCGCGACCTTTATCATCATCGTCGCCGCCCGGCTGGTTTGACCAGCAGACAAGCAGACGAGAAGGCTGGATGACAAACTTTACCTTACGCCCCGCGCGGGAATCAGAATCCGCTCGAATACGGGACTTAATCCATTTAACCGGGATCAACCCGATGGGTCTGGATTGGAAGCGTTTTGTCGTGGCGGTCAATGACCGGGACGAAATGGTCGGCTGCGGGCAGTTGAAGCCTCACGGCGCGCAAGCGGACATCCTGGAGCTGGCTTCACTGGCGGTCTACCCCGAATATCGCGGACAGGGTGTTGCGCGCGCCATCATCGAGTACCTGCTTGCGGAAAGCCCGCGACCTTTGTACCTGATGTGCGCGTCGCCGCTTGGACCGTTGTATGAAAAGTTCGGCTTTTGCAGGATCCGCTACGAGGAAATGCCGCGCTACTTCCAGCGCATCAGCAAACTGGCAGGACTTTTGACCTCCCTTTCCCGCCGGGAAGAAGGCCTGCTTGTGATGAAGTTGCAGTAAAATAAACCTAATGCAAAGCCTAAAATCCATTCTAAACGTGGTCTCGGGAATTTTGTTCGGATTGTTCGTCGCCGCCCTGATCTGGGTGGTATCCCGCAATCCGAGCGGGGAGGCGGTAACGCTCCGCCCTGTGCCGACCGACAGACCGATCGTGGTCCACATCACCGGCGCGGTGCCGCGGCCCGGGGTCTACGCCCTGCCCGAAGGCGCACGCGTGCAGGATGTGATCTCCGCCGCGGGCGGTTTCCTGGCGGAAGCGGACAAGGAATTCATTAATCTGGCGCAGGTTCTCGGAGACGGGGAAAGGCTGGATATTCCCTATGCCGAGGGCTTTTCGCCTGTCATTCCCACACCCATTCCCGATCTCATTCTGCCGGGTTCGGATTCAGACCTGATCAACATCAACACTGCCGCCGCCTTCGAACTCGAGTCCCTGCCCGGTATCGGCCCAACCACAGCCCAAAAGATCATCGAGTACCGGGACGCGAACGGGCCGTTCCTGTCCACCGAAGATATCATCAACGTTTCAGGGATCGGACCTGGCACCTACGATCGCATCAAAGACCTGATCACAGTGGGACCTTAGGAATGCCGTTCGACCACTTTGGCATCATCGCGCCGGTGTACGCGCGCGTAACCTATTCGGCGCAGGCTAAAATGCGTGAACTGGCCGGGCTGCCCGTCAATGGGCGTCTGCTTGACATTGGCGGCGGTACGGGGCGCGTCGCATCCGCCCTGCTGAAGGATGTGGATGAAGTCGTCATAGCAGATGTCTCCATGGGGATGTTGAGACAGGCGCCTCATTCCACGCTCAAACCTGTCTGCTCCCATTCTGAAAATTTACCCTTCCCTGACAACTTTTTCGAACGTGTCATCATGGTGGACGCCCTGCACCACGTCATTGACCAGCCTGCCTCCGCGCGCGAGATGCTGCGCGTGCTCAAGCCCGGCGGGCGTATCATCATCGAGGAGCCGGATATCAACATTTTTGCCGTCAAACTGATCGCGTTGGCGGAGAAACTGCTCCTCATGCGGAGTCATTTCCTTTCCCCGGTCCAGATCGCGTCTCTGTTCCCTGCCGGGAGCGCAGAAATCGTTTCGGAAGATGCCAGCGCCTGGGTGGTGATATCCAAGGCACAATGAAACGAACAGCCCGGTCAGAGATGACCGGGCTGTAATTTATTCGATCCTGCCATCCCACGTATTCCATTGACGTCCATCGCGGGCGAGCAGTTCGTCCGCTTCAGCGGGACCCCACGAGCCGGGTTCGTATGTCGGGAGCGGCTGGTTGTTTGATTTCCAAGTTTCGATGATGGGGTCCATCAGCCCCCATGCGGTCTCCACCTCGTCGGCGCGGGTGAACAGGGAGGCGTCCCCCGTCAGGGCGTCCAGAAGGAGGCGCTCGTAGGATTTGGGAATGGCTGTCTGGCCGAAAGCATCCGCGTAGTGGAATTCCATGTCCACCGAGCGCAGGTCCGAAATCGTATCAGGCGCTTTCGCCTCGAACCGCCAGTGGATGCCTTCGTCAGGCTGGAGGAACAGCACGAGCATATTCGGCGTCAGGGGTCCGTTTTTGCTCGGGAAGAGCAGGTGCGGCGGCTCCTTGAATTGGATGGTGATTTGCGAGAGTTTTTCCTTGAGGTTCTTCCCCGAACGTAGATAAAAGGGGACTCCCTGCCAGCGCCAATTGTCGATCTGCAATTTGACCGCCGCATAGGTGGGGGCCGTGGATTCGGGATCCACGCCGCTTTCCTGACGATAGCCTGTATACTGCGCCCGAACCGTTTTTTGCGCCACTTCCTCCTCCCTCATCGGGCGGATGGAACTCAGCACCTTGACCTTTTCGTTACGCAGGGCGTTCGCCTCGAAGGAAGCCGGCGGTTCCATGGCGACGAGCGTCATCAGTTGCAGGAGGTGATTCTGGAACATGTCGCGCAGGACGCCGACGCTGTCGTAAAAACGTCCGCGGTGCTCCACTCCGACCTTCTCGGCGACCGTGATCTCCACGTGGTCGATGTAGTTGCGGTTCCACAACGGCTCGAAGATCGTATTGGCGAAGCGCGCCACCAGGATGTTCTGGACGGTCTCCTTGCCGAGATAATGGTCGATGCGGTAGATCTGCTTCTCGTTCAGCGTCTTGTGGATCTGCTGGTTCAGGCTGTGGGCAGACTCAAGGTCCGTGCCGAACGGTTTTTCGATGACGACGCGCCGCCAGCCGCCGTTCTCAGCCAGCTGGTCGGTGAGACCGAGCAGGTCGATGATGTTGGGAAAGACGCCGGGCGGGGTCGCCATGTAATAGATGCGGTTGCCGGAACTGTCCTCCCACTCCTTCAGGAAACCGGCGAGTCTCTTGAAGTCAGCAAGATCGGTGTAACGCCCCTGTTGATAGACGAGATTGGGCGCGAAGGTATTCCAATCCTCAGCCTTATACTCAAAAGGTGCGAATTGTTTCATCCCATCTTCGAGATGTGCACGGAACTGGTCGTCTGAGAAGGCTGTATTTCCGTACCCGACGATGCGAAACTGCTTCGGCAGGCGTCCCTTGAGATAAAGATTGAACAGCGACGGGACAAGCTTACGCTGTGCCAGGTCGCCCGACGCGCCGAAGATCACGATTGATGTTGGTAAACCGTTGTACATAAAATTGCTCGAGCCGCCGTCCTCGGCGGCGGAACCAGCGCCGAGGACGGCGCTGGAGCATAATTTATTCCGCTTTCTTGATCGCATGCCCGCCGAACTGGTTGCGCAGTGCGGAAAGCATACGCGCGGTGTAGTTCTCTTCATCACGGCTGACGAAGCGCATTTGGAGTGCCAGCGTGATGACGGGCGCAGGTACGTCCAGGTCGATCGACTCAAAGACTGTCCAGCGTCCCTCGCCTGAATCCGCCACCCAGGGCTTGATGTCCTTGAGTTGCATATCCTCGTCCAGGGCATTCGCGGCGAGGTCCAGCAGCCACGAGCGCACCACGCTGCCATGCTGCCAGGCGTGCGAGATCTGCGCCAGGTCGAGGTTGAACTCTTTCTTTGCCTTCATAATGCTGAACCCTTCAGCGAATGCCTGCATCATGCCATACTCGATCCCGTTGTGGACCATTTTGACGAAATGACCCGCGCCATGCGGACCCATCCAACCCCAGCCTTTGTCCGCTGTGGGAGCCAGCGTCTCGAAAATGGGACGCATCGTTTCCACGACCTCAGGCTTGCCTCCGATCATCAGGCTGTAGCCTTCGCTGAGACCCCAGATGCCGCCGCTGGTGCCGCAATCGAGGAATTCGATGCCTTTTGGCTCCAACTCCGCGGCGTGACGGGCGGAATCCTTGTAGTTCGAGTTGCCGCCGTCGATGATGATGTCGCCTTTGCCCAGTAAGTTTGCCAGTTGGTTTATGGTATCGTCCGTGGCTTCTCCCGCAGGGACCATCACCCACACGATGCGCGGCGCGTTGAGTTTGCCCACCGCTTCTTCCAGCGAGTAAGCGCCTTCCGCGCCGTTCTTGACGGCTTCGTCCACGGTGGCGGCGGTGCGCGCGTAGCCCACCACGCGGTGTCCGCCGCGTACGAGGCGGGTCGCCATGTTCATGCCCATCTTGCCCAAACCGATGATTGCGAGTTCCATAAATATCTCCTTGTGTATTATGTCATTGCGAAGCCCGCAAAGCGAGCGGTGAAGCAATCTCCACATTCCGTCAAGGGGATTGCTTTGTCGCCCTACTGGGCTCCTCGCAATGACAGGATTGTTACCCTTCACAAAAACTTCTCGTCAGTTCCCTCGGCAGTTTGCCTGCCGCTTCCTCGTCCACCAGCCAGATCAGGTCTGCCGTTCTTCGGGCTGATCCGCTGGGCGGGCAATAACTCAGGATTATATCTGTCGCCCAACACTTCCGCCAAAGTGGACTGCCTTCTTTTCGCCTGTCACCATGAACGCCACCGTCCGCGCCTGGTTGAAGACTAGTTGTGTAACTGTTACACGGTTGGCAGGGCGGTTTTGGTAGTGTGCTGTAACGGGGAGCGTTGGCTCGGCCACATCCACGGGGGAACCTGGAAAAAGCGACGCTGTGTGGCCGTCCTCGCCCATGCCGAGGTAAACCAGATCGAAGCGGGGAAACTCGAACGGCGGGTGAGGCAAATCCGCTCAGGGCGAGGGCATAGTCCCTCGAAGCCTCCGCAGGCTCCAGTTCCCCTTTGACGCGGTGGATATTCGACTCGGGGATGGGAACGTGACTCAAAAACGCGTCCCATGCCTGACCGTAGCTTGATCCAGCGTCCCCGGGCGGGACACAACGCTCGTCGCCCCAGAACACGTGGACGTGGTTCCAATCCACTTTCTCGCGGTAGTCCGCCGCAAGCAAGTTGAAAGAGGCGGCTTGGGGTGCCGCCGCCGTTGAGCGCCACCAGAAAGCGACCGCGCTCCGCGATGGATTCGGCGGCTCGCTCGGCAAAGAGGTCCGCCGCGGCGCGGCTGAGGGTTTCCCTGTCTTTGAAGATGCGGATTTGGAAATTCATACGTGTGTCCAGGTCATGTGGGTTTGGAGTGTGCGGCGGGCGGCATGCTCGATCTCGGCGAGGGTGTGGGCGTGATTTTTGCCGCCGACGATCTCGCCAAAGGTGACGCGCGGGGTGAGACCGAAGGTTTCCCTGCCTGTCAAAAATTGGCGGGCGAGTTGATAGAGGAACGCGAGGCGTTGTTGGTCGGGTCGGTGGCGGCGGAACCAGGTGATGGGATGGCGGAAGGCTTTTGGCGAGATCACGCCGCTGGCAATCGTGACGAGGATCTGAAGCCCCGGGACATGGTTCAGAAAGATCTCGAGACTGCGCGACCAGTGCTGGAATTCGCCGTCAGGGTTCGGCATGAAGTCGGGGTCGGCTTCGATGCCGCCGCGCGGGAAGATGAGCAGTGCGCCGCCCGTCTTGAGGTGGCGGATCGATCCGCGGACAGCTTGCATGCGTCCCATCACATCCTTTGGGTCGGGTGCGTAGATGGCGTGTTCGCTCACGTGAGGGAGATTCTCAAAGAAGGGAATGTCGCCGATGATGGCTTTGTAATCCGGGCGGTTGACGTGGGCGGAGATGACGATGGAATCCACATTGGCGGGGTGGTTGGAGGCGATGACGAGCGGTCCGCTGGCGGGAATGTTCTCGACCCCGCGCGCTGCATGTCCTTTTACGAAGCGCGGCAGAACCCAACGCGCCCCGCCGGGCAGTCCGCCTTCGGCTGTGGCACGGTCAAGCCCAATACCGACCTCCGCCGCGGCATGTATGGCTCTCCCGAAGATCAATCGGACGATATTTTTTGCCCACGGCTTTTGTGGGAGGGCGAAGGCTTTAGTCAGATCGTAGATGAGGGTGTCCGTGAGGGTTTGGATTTCGCAATGGGTCTGGTTCATGTTCAGGCTTCTGCTGGTCGTGAGAATTTTGGCGTCTGAAGGAAAACCAGAAGAATTAACCCGCACAAGACCAAAACGATGCCGGTCACGTAAAACGGCGCGGCGGGACTGATCGAGTCATACAACCACCCGCCGCTGAGCGGCCCGATGGCTGAACCGATGTCCCCGAACATAACGTACAGACCATATGCCCGGCCGCGTTGATCGTTGTCTGTCAGGTCGGCGACGAGGGCTTGTTCAGCAGGGTCGCCTGCAGCAAAGCAGACCGCTAATAGCGCCCACAATATTGCTAGTCCGATGGTACTGGTCAGGGATGGCAGTAAAAACATGAACACGGATGAGACCACCAATCCAAGGATCATCAACGGTTTGCGGCCGAACCTGTCTGCCAGTTTACCCAATTGGGAGGGGAGTGTTGCCCAGATGATCCCGGATGGCAGGAACGCCCAGGCGATCGTGCCAAAATCAGCATTGAGTTTTTCCTGTAGGAACAGGATCAGGACAGGTGAAGTCATTGCCCAGGCGGCGGCTGTGACAAGTGTGACGAGCAGGAGCAGGATCCACGAACGCGACCAGATGATCGGGGATGTTTTACTTCGATCACTGTGCCGGTTGGTTTCCCGTAACTTTGAAAACGAAACAAACCAGGCGGCTACTGCAAAAATGGCGAAGAGCAGGAAGAGCGCCATTTTGGGGTCTATCTCCCTGCCAAAGATTTCCTCCAGATCCATACTGTAGACAGCAAAGGTGATGAGTCCGCCGACAATCGAACCGCGGCTGGATGCCTGGGCAAGTCCTCCGAAGGTGCGGGCGCGGTTGCTCCCGTCTGTGACGTCGGCAATGATCGCACTGGCGGCGAGCCACACACAGGCAGAAGATGCGCCCTGCATGAGCCGTGAAACGATCATCCCCCAGACCTGCTCGCTGTAGGCAAAGCCGACCATGGTCACTGCATACCCCAACATACCGATGACATAAAAAGGTCTGCGCCCGAAACGGTCCAATGCCCAGCCGACGATGGGGCGCATGAGGATGGTCATGATGGAGAAAGCCGAGAAGATCAAGCCGATCTCCACGGCATTGGCTCCCATTTCCCTGCCATAAATGGGAAGTAACATTCCCATCATAAAGAAGGGCTGGGATAGCAGGAAGATGGATGAATTTAGTGTGGAAAGCGTCTGTTTGGAGGAAACTGCGGGTCTGTTCATTTAGGCTTCCCTCCAGCCTTTTTGAAACAGAAACCAGGCAGAAGAACGTTCCCGGCGGTCGAAGCCGTTCTGGCGGGAGAGGAGGGTGAAGCGGGAGGAGATCAGGTCAATTTCCGCCTCGGCAAGCCCGGGTCCGGGTTGAAGCGGCGCTGCCCTGAGTTTGTCGAAGGGTCTGGGTTGAAGAATCCGTACATGAGCCAGAATCCGCCTGGGGCGAGGATGCGGTCCAGTTGAGTCAGGTAGTCCAGTTTGCCTGTCCGGGGGAGGCTGTGGAAGCATCCGATGTCGAGGGCGAGGTCGAAGGGACCGGTGATGTTGTCCAGTCTGGTCACGTCGCCGACGTGTAGGTCCGCCTCGATCTTCTCGCGCTTGAGCTTGTTTTTTGCCATGCGGATGGCGCGCGGGGCGAAATCCACGCCGTGACCTGCCAGCCCGCCTTTGCAAGCGTGATGACGTTGGTGCCCGTGCCGCAACCGAGGTCAATGGCTTTGCCGGCGGGGTGGGTTCGGATGAATTCCAGGAGTTCGGGAGGGGAAATGCCGCTGTCCCAGGGCGGTTTGCGGAAGTACCAGAAGTTGAATGCCAGGCGTCGGAACATGGGAGGCGGCTGCCGTTGTCAGGAATGTAACTCTAAAATGGCGAAGGTTGTCACTTTGACAATTCAAATGAGTTCTTTTACAATCACTCGGCTTACTTACATCCTACGCTAGGAAGGGCTTATCATGAAAGAGTATACCACCGAGTTTCTTCGCAACGTTGCGCTTGTCTCGCACGGGGGTGCGGGCAAGACGATGCTGGCGGAGGCATTTCTTCATGTGACGGGGGCTACGACAAGGCTGGGCAAGGTCGAGGACGGGACAACGGTTTCTGACTATGATGACGAGGAACAGCGTCGAAAAATATCCCTGTATTCGAGCGTGATCCCGGTCGAACACCGCGATCACAAGATCAACATCATAGATGCGCCGGGCTACACCGATTTTGTGGGTGAGATGGTCTCTGCCTTGAGTGTGGCTGACGGTGCTGTCATTTTGGTGGACGCGGTCGCAGGCATCGAGGTCGGTACGGAACTTGCCTGGCGCTATGCCGGCCAGTTCCGCCTGCCGCGCTTCATCGTGATCAACAAGATGGACCGCGACAACGCCGATTTCGAAAAGGTCTTTGCCGAGGTGGACGAGTTCGTTCGTTCGCACGGCAAGCGCACGGTCAAGGTCCATTTGCCGATCGGCGAGAAGCAGGATTTCAAGGGCGTTGTGGACATCATCGGCATGAAAGCCTACCTGGGCGACGGCAAGACGACAGCCGAGATCCCTGCTGATATGAGGGAGGCGGCGGAAGCGGCGCACTTTGTGATCGTGGAAGCCGCTGCCGAAGGCGAAGACGAGTTGATGGAAAAATATCTCGAGAACGGTTCCCTCACGGACGATGAAATGGTGCGCGGTCTCGAGGACGTTGTCTACGCTGGGGAATTTGTCCCGGTCTTCTGCACCGCGGGCGCACGCGAGATCGGAACGCTTGCCCTGCTCAACGACATCATCGACCTTCTGCCCTCGCCGTCCAACGGTCCCAAGCGCGTGGCGCAGGGCAAGGACGGCGAAGAGGAACTCAAGCCGTCCGACTCCGGTCCGCTGGCGGCTTACGTGTGGAAGACCACTGCCGATCCGTTTGTGGGACGCATGACCTACTTCCGCGTGTTCTCGGGCACCGTCCAGGCCGATGCACATGTCTGGAACCAGAACAAGAGCGCGGATGAGCGCATGTCCGGTCTGCATTTCCAGCGCGGCAAGGAAGCCATCCCCGCGAAGGTCGTCCATGCCGGTGACATTGCCGTCGTCTCCAAATTGACCGCTACCGTGACCGGTGACACCTTCTGCGACAAGGGTCACCCGCTGACCATTACACCGCCGAAATATCCCGCTGCGCTTTACCGTGTGGCGATCATGCCGAAGAGCCAGGCTGATGCGGCAAAGATCTCGCCGACACTTACCCGCCTGTGCGAAGAGGACATGACCCTCTCCTGGCAGAACGACCCGATCACGCACGAGACTGTTTTACAGGGCATGGGCGACCAGCATATTGACGTTGCCATCAATCGCGCGCAAGCCAAGTTCCAGGTTGGGCTTGGTATTCGCGAACCGAGGATCCCCTATCGTGAAGGGATTACCCGCAAGGCTGCGGCACAATACCGCCACAAGAAGCAGACGGGCGGCGCCGGTCAATTCGGCGAAGTGCACCTGCGCATTGAGCCGTTGCCCGATGCCGATTTTGAATTCACCGATGAACTGGTGGGCATGAACCTTTCCAAATCGTATCTGTCTCCAATCGAAAAGGGCATCAAAGCGACCATGGAGCGTGGCGCGTTCGCCGGGTACCCGATGAGCAATGTTAAGATCATCGTTTACGACGGCAAGGAGCACGAAGTAGAACTCGAAGCCGGTGGCGTTCGAGATCGCGGGGCGCGAAGCGTTCAAATTGGCGGTGCAGGACGCGGGTCCGGTGCTCTTCGAGCCGATCATGAACGTCCGCGTGACCGTTCCAGATTCGAACATGGGCGACGTGATGAGCGACCTCAACACCCGCCGCGGACGCGTCCAGGGCACGGAATCCGAACACGGCACCACGATCGTCATTGCCCACGTGCCGATGGCTGAAATGACCCGCTACACCACGCAGGTGCGCTCGATCACGGGTGGGCGCGGCTACTTCACGATGGAGTTCGACCACTACGATGTGGTGCCAAACCACATTGCTGGTCAGCTCATTGAGGCGCACAAGAAGGAAATGGAAGCGAAGAAGGACGAATAACCTGCTGATCGTTTGAGAAGCGAAGTAATCTCCCCGGTTCTCCGGGGAGATTTTTTGTTAAAATAGGCCCATGCCAACCATCCGCGTTTCCAGCGTTATCAGCTATTACACCGACAGACAAACCCATTTTGAGGTCCCCGGTGCCACGGCGTTGGAGGCGGTGCAGAACGCCGTGGAGAAATATCCGCAACTCAAATTCCATGTGTTCGATGGTGACGGCAACCTGCGCAGGCATATCAGCCTGTTTGTGAACGATATCCATGTAAAAGAGCTGAACGGTAGCGAAACCCAGGTGGGGGAGAGCGATATCGTCCGCATCCTGGCAGCAGCGGCAGGCGGATAATATTTATATTGACAAAATCGGTAAGAATCGTAAAATAGCGGACATCAAATAGGCAACCATGATCACTAACTATTGCTTGTGTCTACGGCGGGGCTCGTAACCACCGCCTGAGACCTCCCCCGCAGTCAACAGACTCTTTCAGACGGTAGGACGACCCCCGCGTGCTAAACATTGCATCGTGAGGCGCTTGTTCGCCGTCTTTTTGTTTACCTGTTGACTGCTTTTGATTTAAGAGAGTACAAATGGCTTTACTTGATTATCGAATTACCGAGACAACTCCCGCCCCCATGGACGGACTTGCCTCCCATGTGGGGAACACGCCCCTGCTCCCGCTTCGCCGCGTGACTTTGGGCCTGCCTCCGCGTGTACAAGTTTTTGCCAAAGCTGAATGGTTTAACCCGGGCGGCTCCGTCAAGGACCGACCCGCGCTCAACATCATCCAGACCGCGCTGGCGAATGGAGATTTGCTCCCGTCGCCGTCCTCGGCGGCGCTCCACGGGAGTGCTTCGCGAGGGACGCCGCCGAGAGCGTATAAGAGATTGCTCGAACTCGACCTCCGGCAATATGGGAATTTCCTACTCCACGTTCGGCGCGGCGCTGGGCATCCCTGTCACCATCGTCATCCCTGCCAACGCCAGCCCCGAGCGGATGTCCATTCTCAAGGCGTTGGGCGCGGAGTTGGTGTTGACCGATCCACTGGAAGGCTCGGACGGCGCGATCCTCAAGGCGCGTGAACTTGTAGAGGAGTATCCCGATTTGTATTGGTATGCCAATCAATACAACAACCCGGCAAATTGGGAGGCGCATTACAAGTCCACGGGACCGGAGATCCTCTTCCAGACGAACGGGCAGGTGACTCACTTTGTCGCGGGTCTTGGCACCTCCGGCACGTTGACCGGGACCGGTCGCTTCCTGCGAGAACAGTTGCCAAACGTCAAGGTCATTTCCTTCCAGCCCGATGCACCCTTCCACGGACTCGAGGGTTTGAAGCACATGCCTACCGCGATCAAGCCGGGGATCTATGATGAGTTCCTGGCGGATGAGCAGGTTGAGGTCCAGACCGAAGCGGCGCGCGAGATGGTCAATCGGCTGGCGCGTGAGGAAGGTCTGTTCGTGGGAATTTCGTCCGGCGCGGCGGCTGTCGCCGCATTACGTGTAGCCAGTGAATTGGACGAGGGAGTTGTTGTGACGGTTTTCCCCGATGCGGGCTATAAATATTTGAGCGATACATCTTTGTGGGAGAGAAAATAATGCTTGTGGTAACAAGGGAGTTGGTGGAAAAAATCAACGCGCATGTCGAAGACGCCTACCCGGAGGAGGGCGCCGGTTTTCTACTGGGCAGTGATGGGGAAGTAAAGCAGATCCTTGCCCTGTCGAATGCCCGCGAGGACGAGGCGCGCCATAACCGCTTTTTGATCACGCCTGAGGAGTATTTGAAGGCTGAGATGAAGGCGGCAGAATTGGGCGTGGACCTGATCGGGGTCTTCCATTCGCATCCCGATTGCCCGAATGTCCCCTCCGAATATGACCGGGAATGGGCGCAGCCGTTCTTCTCGTACCTCATCGCGCGCGTGGATGAGGGCAGGGCGGTCAGTCACCGTTCGTGGAAACTGGCGGAAGACCGCTCGAAATATGACGAGGAAGAGATCAAAATCACCTAATTCCAGGAGAGATGAGAAATGAATAATATTGAAGTGATCAAGGAAGACCAATTATTGGATTGTTCTGGTTTGCTTTGTCCCATGCCGATCGTGAAAACATCCAAGGCGATGAAGGAGTTGCGGTCCGGGCAGATTTTGAAGATGATCGCCACGGACGCCGGTTCACCGCCGGACATCGAAGCCTGGAGCCGCCAGACCGGGAACGAATTACTTCGCTCCACAACCGAAGACAGCAATTTGTCTTCTTTTTGAAGAAGGCGTGAGGAGGTGGACAAGGGACAAGTAAACAGGTAAGCACGTGTCTACTTGTTTACCTGCCTACTTGTGTACTTCTCACAGGAGAAATCACATGTCGAAATCCAATCCAAATGCCCCGAAGAGACTTGCCCTGATTCCAGCAAAGGGACGCTGGACTGGGCGTATCCGCCATTCATCCTTGCCAGTGCGGCTGGCGCGATGGGCTGGGAAGTGGGATCTTCTTCACCTTTTATGGTCTGACGCTCCTCAAGCCCAAACTGACCGCGGCGGTCTCTCCGCTTGGCAACCCTGCCATGCCGATGAAAATGCCGTTTGGTCCCGAAGAGCTTCCAGAACATCAACTGGCCCATGCCGCAACCTGCTGATGGCAAATGTGCCCGGCTTTGAAAGCGTGGCGACCAACCTTGATGAAGCAGACCTTTAAGAATAAGGGCGTCGCCACCATCGAGGAATTGCGCGAGCCTGCCTTGGACCTGGAAGTGCGCCTGATCGGCTGCCAGATGACGATGGATGTCTTTGGCTTTAAAAAGGAGGATTTCATTCCGCAGGCTGAGATCGGCGGCGCGGCAACTTTCCTTGAATATGCCGCCGATGCGGATGTACAATTGTTTATATGAACCTGAGGTGAGGTCACGCTTTAAGCGTGACGTCACCTTGTGCAAACGTGACCTACTGGCGATAAAAAAACAACGAAACGAGAGATAAAATAGAATCCATGACCACATTGAGAATCCCAACCCCTCTGCGCACCTATACCAGCGGAAAAAGCGAAGTGACCGTCAGCGGTGCGAAAATTTCCGAAGCGCTTGAACGACCTGACGGTGCAATTCCCAGCCATCAAGCCGCACCTGTTCAACGAAGGCGGCGAATTGCGTCCGTTCGTAAACCTGTTCGTCGGCGAACATAACATCAAAGACCTGCAAGGCGTGGAGACGCCCATCAAGGACGGCGATAAGATCATGTTGATCCCGTCCATTGCGGGAGGATGTCATTGCGAGGAGCGTTCGTTGCGACGAAGCAATCTTCTCGAATCGAGAGATTGCTTCGCTCCCTTTGGTCGCTCGCAATGACATGGAGACACAAATGATCGAAGAACTTTCACACGAACAGATCCTGCGCTACTCGCGTCACCTGCTCATGCCTGAAGTCGGTTTGCAGGGACAGATCAAACTCAAGAACTCCTCTGCGCTGGTCATTGGCACCGGCGGGCTTGGCTCGCCTGTCGCGCTCTACCTTGCCGCGGCGGGCATCGGTCGCATCGGGTTGGTGGATTATGACATCGTCGATTCATCCAACCTTCAGCGACAGGTCATTCACGGTACATCCACGGTTGGCAAGCTCAAAGTGGAAAGTGGGCGAGACCGCTTGCAGGATCTGAATCCCGATATCCAAATAGATACCTACAACGAACCGTACACCTCCGAGAATGCCCTCCGTATCGCCAAGGATTACGACGTCATCATCGACGGCACCGACAATTTCCCCACCCGTTACCTCACCAACGATGTAGCCGTCTTCCTCGGCAAGCCAAACATCTACGGCTCCATTTTCCGCTTTGACGGGCAGGTGAGCGTTTTTTACGCCAAGGAAGGTCCGTGCTATCGCTGTCTTTTCCCCGAGCCGCCCCCGCCGGGACTTGTCCCTTCGTGCGCGGAGGGCGGTGTGCTGGGCGTCCTGCCCGGCACGGTTGGCACGCTCCAAGCCACCGAAGCCATCAAGGTTCTGCTCGGCATCGGCACGCCGCTCATCGGCAAACTGCTTTTGTACAACGCGCTCGATATGAGCTTTGACTTTGTCACACTCAAGAAGAATCCCAACTGCCGCGTGTGCGGACCGAATGCCGACATCAAGGAATTGATCGACTACGAGGAATTCTGCGGCGTCCCCGGCCATCATGCGGATGACACGTCTGCGGGCGCGAACTGGGACATCACCCCAAAGGAGATGAAAACCCGCCTCGAACGTGACCCGAACCTGCTCCTGCTCGATGTGCGCGAGCCTCACGAATTGCAGATCTCCGCCATCAAAGGTGCGAAGAACATTCCGCTCGGCGAGGTCGCCCAGCGCATGTCCGAACTGGACTCAGCCGGGGAAATGATCGTCTTCTGCAAACGCGGATCCCGTTCCGCGCGCGCGATCGAGATCCTGTCCAGCGCGGGCTTCAAAAAGATGAAGAACCTCAAAGGCGGAATCAACGCCTGGGCGGAGGAAGTGGATAAGAGTTTGCCGGTGTATTAGCAAACGAGACCTCCGAGTTTTTCAAAAACTCGGAGGTCTATAACCGAAGCAAGTCTCTCGTTCAAGGAAAGAAGAAAGACGAAAGAACCCTCCCGTCAGTTTTTGCGGGAGGGTTTTGTTATTTGACGAATGCTTCCAGCGATGTCGCCAGACTTGGGAAATGGAGGAGCAGTTGTTTGTCCGCGGTCACGAGCGGGACATCCAATTGACGGGCAAGGGCGAGGAATTCACAGTCGTAGGCGGTGCAGTCGCTATCTGCGATTAAGTCCAGCACCAGGTCAGGCGATGGCGCGACTTGGTGCTGTTCAAGTGTGCCCAGGGCGTCTTTCAGGATCTGTTTTGCCTTGGGAAGCGCCATGCCGCGCCGGATGTACCCCGCGAGGACATTTCGAAACTCGCTTTGCCACAAGGGAGGCACGATCCAGTGCGCGTCTTTGGCAAGGACCTCCTGCGCCAGAGGCGTCTGGTCGCCGTTGATGTACAGGTAGACAATCAGGTTGGTGTCCGCAACGATCATTCGCGCCCCTCATTGATGAGTTTTTCGATCTCATCGGCGGTAATGACGTAATCCGCGGTCATTTCGCGCAGTTTTCGGGTGCGCTCCAGCGTGGCTTTGACATCAATGTGGGGGATGGAGATCGCCTGCTCCAGAATGGATAATATTTCGCCGTTGATACTGCGGTGATTGTTCTTCGCCTGGATTTTGATGCGCTCGTAGACCTCGGGCGGCACGTTCTTGATCGTGATCGTGACCATGATCCTGCTCCTGCTTCCATTTTGGAACCATTATGGAACCATCGCGCGGTTTTGTCAAGTCTTTGAATTAATTTCCTTGCCATGATCTGGTGTAATTGGTGTGCGGTAAAATACCCCTACTTTCACCAAAGGAGAGAGAATGGGATTACCCGTATCTTCGGAAAAGCGTGTCTACGATAATATTTTGGGGGCGATGGGGAATACGCCGCTGGTGCGGCTGAAACGGATCGGGCGCGATCTGCCCTGTCCGCTGTATGCAAAATTGGAGTTGATGAACCCGGGCGGCTCGGTCAAGGATCGGGTGGGGGCATTCATCATCGAGCAGGCTGAGAAGCGCGGTGAACTTGTGCCCGGCGGGACCATCGTCGAAGCGACCAGCGGGAACACGGGTGTCGGTCTCGCCATTGCGGCGGCGCTCAAAGGGTATCACACCATCTTCGTCATGCCCGATAAGATGAGCAATGAAAAGATCCTGCTCCTGCGTGCCTATGGGGCAAAGGTGGTCATCACGCCGACCGCGGTCGAGCCGGACGATCCGCGCTCGTATTACGAGGTGGCAAAGAAGTTTGCCCGCGAAACCCCGAACGCGATCCTCGCAAACCAATATCACAACCCCGACAACCCGAAAACGCATGAGCTGAGTACCGGTCCCGAGTTGTGGGAACAGACCGAAGGGCGCGTGACCGATGTCATCATCGGCATGGGCACTGGCGGGACGATCTCCGGCGTCGGGCGGTATCTCAAATCCAAAAACCCGAACATCAAGATCGTGGGCGTGGATATCGAAGGCTCGATCCTGACCGAGATCTGGCAGAACAAGGGCAAGATCCCTGAAGGCGCGTACCCGAAAACATACAAGGTGGAAGGCATCGGCGAGGATTTCCTGCCTTCCGCCACCGACCTGTCGGTTGTGGATTGGATCGAACGCGCGGGCGACAGGGAATCCTTTTTGTGGGCGCGGCAATTGGTTCGGCAGGAGGGGATTTTCGCGGGCGGATCGTCCGGCTCAGCGATTGCGGGCGCGGTCAAATATTGCCGCCGCCTCACCCCGGACCGTCTGGCTGTGGTCATCCTTCCTGATTCGGGTTCGCGCTACCTCTCCAAGTTTTACGACGACAAATGGATGCGCGAGTTCGGCTTCCTCTCGATGGAGTTCGGCGAAACCGCCCTCGGCGACCTGTTGATCGCCAAGCCCGACAAGACTTTGTATAACGCCAGTCTGGGTGACCCAATCCGCAAGGTGGTCGCGGTGATGCACGAACATGGCATCTCCCAAATGCCTGTTGTCGGTGCAGATGGGGCGTTGGTTGGTTTGATCGAGGAGGTGGACCTGCTCAACCACATGCTCGAGGAACACGAGCACAGCCAGAACGAGCCGATAGACCCGCTTGTGCAGAATGCCAGCGCAGTCTTCCCCATGGAAACATCCCTTGAAGACGCCATGCCTTCACTCAAGTCCGGTCTTGCTTTGATCGTCGTGGAAAACAGCCGGCCGATCGGTATTCTTACGAAAATAGACGTCCTGGATTACGTGGCGGGGAAGATCTAGAATAATGGGTGTGGAAAATGGTGAATGGTTATAGGGAATGGGGGAAGTTGACATTGAGACTACTCCCATTTTCTTTCATGTATTGAGAAATATCTCTTCTTACAATCCTTAACTTGACTAGAACAAGTTTTCTAATATAATGAATTAAATTCGGCGTTCACTGTTTATTCAAAAGGAGAATTACATGGATATTAGTTCTGTAAATTGGCTGGCTGTTTTGGTATGTGTTGTCATTAGTATGGTCACTGGGACGATTTGGTATAACCCCAAAACCTTCTTCCCTGCCTGGTGGAAGGTTGTGGGTGCTGGAAAGGAAAAGCCGGGCACGGGAAATATGGGCATAACCTACGGCCTGACGGCTCTTTCCTCAGCCGTGCAGGCAATTGCCATGACTTTCATGATCAATGCTCTTGGAACTTCCAGCGCGGTTGCAGGCGCGGGGCTTGGTTTTATGCTCTGGCTCGGCTTCATCGCACCGACCTATCTGGTCAATAAGCTGTTTGCCGAGCACGGCTTTAAGGTTTGGTTGATCGAGATCGGCAATCACCTCGTCAACTTCCTGCTCTTCGGCGCCTTGCTGGCCGTCTGGAAATAGGATTGCCGCTCAACCGGCCTGACCTGTACTCTTGCCTCGCATCCTTCCTGGCCGATACCCGCTTCAGAAGCCAAAAGCCTTTTCTCCCCAAATCAAAAACGGGACTCGCGCAAACGTGTCCCGTTTTTGATTCTCTACTATCTATTATCTGTTCTTACTTGTCTTCCGCCACGCTCTTGCCGCTGTGCTTCAAAGCGGAATGTGCCGCAGCGAGACGCGCGATCGGCACGCGGAACGGCGAGCAGGAGACGTAGTTGTTGCCGATCATGTGGCACCACTCGATGGAGTTGGGGTCGCCGCCGTGTTCGCCGCAGATGCCCACTTCGAGGTTCGGGCGGGTCTTGCGTCCGTCGGTGATCGCCCATTGCATCAGTTTGCCCACGCCGCCGCGGTCAATCGTCTGGAACGGGTTCTTCTCGAGGATGCCCTGCTCCTGGTAGGTGATCAGGAAGTTGCGTTCGGCGTCGTCGCGCGAGTAGCCGTAGGTCATCTGGGTCAGGTCGTTGGTGCCGAAGGAGAAGAATTCAGCCAGTTTGGCGACTTCCTCGGCGGTCACAGCCGCGCGCGGGATCTCGATCATCGTCCCGAACTTGTAGGCAAACTTGATCTTCTTCTCTCCCATGACTGCCTTGGCGATGCGTTCGAGCCTCGGCTGGATCCATTCCAATTCCTTGACTGTGCCGGTCAGCGGGATCATCACTTCGGGCTTGACCTTGATGCCGCGCAGGGTGCAGTCCGCCGCGGCTTCGAAGATGGCGCGGACCTGCATCTCAACGATCTCAGGCATGTAAATGCTCAATCGGACGCCGCGCATGCCCATCATCGGGTTTAACTCGTGCATTCCCTTGATGGCGGCAAGCAGATCCTCCTTGGCTTTCAGTCCCTTGGTCTCGCCCTTGACTCGCATCGTGATGACTTCTTCGAACAGTTTCTCTTCATCAGGCATGAACTCATGCAGAGGCGGGTCGATCAGGCGGATGATGACCGGGTAGCCGTCCATCGCTTCGAAGAGTCCGTCGAAGTCTTTGCGCTGGTAGGGCAGAAGTTTGTTCAGGGCGGCGGTGCGTCCTTCGCTGGTTTCGGAGAGGATCATTTCCTGGACGATGGGCAGGCGCTCGGGTTCAAAGAACATGTGCTCGGTCCGGCAGAGACCGATGCCCACGGCGCCATAGGAACGGGCGCGCTGGGCGTCCTTCGGGTAATCGGCATTCGCCCAAACCTGCAGACCGCGTGTGGGCCAGCCCTTGGGCGCCTTGCGGATGTCCTTGCGGGCGCAGATCTCGTCCGCCCACTTCAGGAGGGTGAGCAGGTCGGTCTGTTCCTCGAGGGACGGTGAAATTGTGGGGATCTTGCCGATGAACACCTTGCCGGTGTTGCCGTCCACGGAGATCCAGTCGCCTTCCTTGACGATATTGTCACCGACGGTCATCTGACGCTTCTCAAGGTCGATCTTAATACTGGATGCGCCGACCACACACGGAATGCCGAACTGGCGTGCGACGACCGCCGCGTGGGAGGTCGCGCCGCCTTCACTGGTGAGCACACCTTGCGAGGCGATCATACCGTGGACGTCGTCGGGCTTGGTGAACGGGCGGACCATGATGGTCTGCTGTTTCTCTTCCTTTGCCATCTTCTCGGCGGTGTCCGCGTCGAAATAGACCTGACCGACTGCCGCGCCGGGTGAGGCGTTGACGCCCTTCGCGAAGAACGATCCGCCGCTTTCCGCCTTCTTCATCGCGGACTCGTCGAACTGCGGGTGCAGGAGGGAGTCCACATTCTCAGGCGTGACGCGCAGGACCGCTTCTTCCTTCGTGATGAGTTTTTCCTTCGCCATATCCACCGCGATCTTCACTACGGATTTGGCGGTGCGCTTGCCGTTGCGGGTCTGGAGCATGTACAGTTTGCCGCGTTCGATGGTGAACTCGACGTCCTGCATTTCCTTGTAGTGCTTCTCCAGTTTTTTGGTGATGTCCATGAACTGCTTGTAGACCTTGGGCATCTGGTCTTTCAAATGCTCGATTGGGTCGGCATTGCGGATGCCTGCCACCACGTCCTCGCCCTGCGCGTTGAGCAGGTACTCGCCCAGCATTTTCTTCTCGCCGCTGGACGGGTCGCGCGTGAACGCCACGCCGGTGCCAGAGTCATTGCCTGTGTTGCCAAATACCATGGTCTGGATGTTGACCGCGGTTCCCAGGTCATCCGAGATGCCGGTCGCGCGGCGGTAATCGATGGCGCGTTTGCCCATCCACGATTCGAACACGGCTTTGGTCGCCAGTTCAAGTTGTTTATACACATCCTGCGGGAAATCGAAACCGACATGCTTCTTGAAGACCTTCTTGAACGTGGCGACCAGCGCCATCCAGTCCTCGGCGGTCATCTCGGTGTCCACCTTGTAGCCTTTGCCCGCTTTGTACTCTGCCATCGGGTGCTCGAAGACCTCGTCGTCGAGATTGAAAACAGTGGTGCCGAACATTTCGACGAGGCGGCGGTACAGGTCCCACACGAAGCGCGGGTTTTGAGTCGCATTGCTCATCCCCTCGACCACTTCATCATTCAAGCCGATGTTCAGAACCGTGTTCATCATGCCGGGCATCGAGAACTTCGCGCCCGAGCGGCAGGAAACAAGCAGGGGATTGGACGGGTCCCCGAACTTCTTACCGGTTCGTTTTTCGATGACCTTCATCGCGGCAACCTGCTGTTCCCACTGTCCCTTCGGGAAACTGCCGGACTTACGGAACTCGTTGCACGCTTCCGTTGTGACCGTAAAACCGGGAGGGACAGGCACGTTCGCACGCGTCATGTCCGCAAGCCCCGAGCCTTTGCCGCCCAACAGGGACCGGACCCCTTCCCATGAGCCTGCGTATTTCTCGGCCGCCTTCACCTCTTCGAACAGATAAACCCATTTCTTGGCAGCCGCTTTTGGGGCGGCTGGTTTTTGTTTAACTGTCTTTTTTACGGCCTTTTTTGATAAGGATTTTGTAGTCATATGACCTCCAATGTGTATAAGAATTTCGACATATCATGTGAAGTTTACCACAAACAATCTTGATAAAACTGGCGTTTTGTTATTCATTTGTCAGGGTTTTGGCATGCATTTCGTATACCATTCTGTTAACATCCTGCAAAGTACAAATCCGCATAAATGGATGATAATTGACCAACGTATAGGAAACACATCATGACAACAAAGATAATTGTAATTGACGATGACACCGCAGTGACAGACCTTCTGTCTGTTCTCTTGAAGACACACGGTTTTGACGTGCGGGTCACGAACAACAGTACGGAAGGCATGGGGATGATCCGGGATGAGAATTTCGATCTTGTCATCCTGGACCTGATGATGCCCGAAATGGACGGTTGGGAGATCTGCAAGGAGGTCCGTTCCTTCAGCCAGGTGCCCATCATCGTGCTTTCGGCGTTGAACGACCCGTCCATGGTGGCAAGTGTTCTCGATGCAGGCGCGGATGACTACCTGACCAAACCGACTCCCAGCCGCATCCTGGTCGCCCATATCAACCGCCTGACCCGCCGAAATGGAAATTCTTCTGAATCCGCCGCAAGCAACGCGTTGACGAGACCCGCCAAGCCTCTTACTGCAACATAAGGCGGCGCCTCTTTCCCCGCCGAAACCTGGTCCAGCGGAATTAACATCCTGCCACCCGAACGGTGACAGGATGTTTTATTATCCCAGCATGGACAACGCTTGAGCGGTTTCCTGCGGCGATTCCATCATTGGCAAATGACCGACACCTTTCAATTCCGCGAAATGGGCGTGAGGAATCGCGTCCTTCATCTCCCGTGCCCGTTCGATGGAGATCAGGGCATCCGCGTCGCCATGGATGATGACCACCGGGAACTTGAAAGTGGAAAGCAGGGAGGTTGCATCGATCCTTTCCGCCATGGCTTTGAGCGCGCCTACATAAGCGGCAGGTTGCTGGTTCTTCATCACTTCGCTCACGACCATCTGCACCTGTTCATCGGTCGTGAGTTTTGGCGTCATGGTTTCAACCACACCCTGAATCCCTTTTTCAGTCACCTCTGCCGCGGACTTATAACGTCCCTCCTTGCGGTCGGGCGGATCTGCCAGCGTTTGAGAGGCTACCAGTCCGAGACCAGCCACACGGTCCGGGAAGAGGCGGGCAAACGCCAGCGCAACGTAACCGCCCATCGAGTGACCGGCAATGGCGGCTTTCCCGATGCCGAGTTGATCCAGCAAACCAGCGATATCCGAGGCAAAGTCGTCCATCGTATAGGGTGTGTCCATCGTTGTCGACTCGCCAAACCCGCGCAGGTCAGGCAGGATCAGGTCGAATTTATCCTGTAACAAGGGCACAACAGCATCCCAGATGTGATGATCGAGCGGGTATCCGTGCAAAAGCACGAGCGGGGTGCCTGTGCCGTGGCGGGTGTAGGCAAGTTCGATACCGTTAATATTTACCTTCTCCATAATATTTCTCCTTTCATTTCCAATTGACTGCTACCTTTAGCTTGCTTCCCAGTTTTGAATAATAGTGCACATAGCCATTATCACACCCGAATTCGTAGACGCGGCGCGTAATGTCCACGTCTGCCTTGCAGTATTCAGCCACCTTGGCCAGTTCACCGTTCTTGAACCATTCCACAGACTTGATACCATCTGCGGTTTTGGTCGCGCCGAGGGTTGCCCTGGCAATGGTGTCCAGGCTCAGGCGAAATCCGAGTGTGCGGTAAATATCCTGCAACATGTCCGTCGAGCGGAAGGCGCGGAAGTTCTCGTTCGGCGCGTACGGCTTGAGAACTTCATAATCAAAGCTGATAATGTTGAATCCGATGACTCGGTCGGCGGCTTTCAGTTCGGCAATGAGAGCCGCCGCGTCCTTTTCCCAGTATACGGCAAAATCGTTCCGCACAGTGGACCAGGTGACGCCGCAGGCGAGCAGGAGTTTGCCCGGGTCGCGTCCTCCGACCTCCTCGAACAACTTCTGGCTTTCCAGGTCAAAGTAGACGACGTTCATTCGGTCTCCAATCTATTCATCTCTCCCCGGGCAAAAGCAACTGCCTCTTCGCGCGTGTAAACCTTACCGGTTGCCTGGCCTTCGCGGATGGCTTCCAATAATTGACCAATAATCCGTCCAGGTTGTAAATTCAACTCTTTCATCAACTCGTTCCCATCCAGCAGGCGCGGCGGCGCGACAGTTTCCTGCGGCCGCTCCCAGTAATTCTCGAGCAGGATACGGGCGATGTCGAGCGCGGCGGTCCAGGTTTCCTGTGAGAGGGTATGTCCGCGCGTACCGCGCAGGTCGGCGAGACCCAACAAAACCAGGTCGACACCCGCTTCGCCGGCATCCCTGAAAAAGCGATAGATGGCTTTACGCGAGGGTTCCTGTTTGTCGCCTTCGAGGCGGCTGGCGAAGAAGTGAAACCGCATGTGGTGTTTGATGATCTTTTCGATGCGTTCGATTTCGTCGTTGCTGAGATTGAACTCCCGTCCGCGCTGGGATGCGACTTCCGCGCCTTTGACGTCGTGGTCGAAGAAGCGGACCCGTCCCGCCTCATCCACGGACCTGGTGGCTGGCTTCTGGACATCGTGATACAGCGCCGCGAAGAACAACGCCGCACGGACGGAACGGTCCGTGTTCAGTGAGTTGGCAAAATGTGCGGCGAACTGCTCGCGGAACCTGCCGATGCGCAGGGTGAGCAGACCGGTGTACATGTCATTGGTCTCTTCAGCGGAATAGCCGATGCGCAGGGAGGCGATGATTGCCTCGAGGTAGCCCAGTACGCTCAAGGTGTGTTCCCAGACGTCGTAGATGTGCGGCTCGGACTGGGTCACGCCTTTCATGGCGGAGAGTTCAGGCAGGAGATGAGGGAAGACGCCGAGCATTTCCAGCGCGCGCAGGGCGGCATCGGGTTTGGGACCGTCGAGCATCTTGAACAATTCGTCCCGTTTGCGCTCGGAAGAGACCCTGGGGAGCAGGCTGGCGGCTTCTTTCATTGCCTTGCGGGTTTCGATTCGATCTTGAACCCGAACTCCGCCGCCTGGCGGATGGCGCGCAAAATGCGGATCGGGTCATCCGCGAGGGAGGTGGGGGAGCAGGCGCGGATCACCCTGGCGCGCAGGTCGGAGGCGCCGTTGAGCGGGTCGCGCAGGGTCTGGGTCTGGAGGTCGAACGCGATGGCGTTCATGGTGAAATCGCGGTTGCGGAGGTCTTCGTCCAGGTTCGCGCCGCGATAGGTGGCAAAATCGAGGAAGGTGCGCGCGCCGTCCATCGTCGGTGAAGATGACGCGGCCGGTGTCGCGCTCGTCGTCGAGGACCATGAAGTCGGCTTGGAGGGTGTTGGCAACTTTCCGGGCGGTGGGAATGCCGTTCGAAGGCAGGGCAAAATCGAGGTCCCGCGAGAGGCGGTTGAGGAGCATATCCCGCACCGCGCCGCCGACGAGGTAGATTTCCTGATTGGGCAGAACGTCCCGGACTTTATCCAGTAAAGGTGAATGAGAAAAAGAGATGGGCATGTAAATGATCTCAGGCTTTTCCTTATGCCTGCTCTTTTGCGCGGCATGCAGGGCTTGTTCGGGCGTTCCCCCCTGGGCGATGATCCGACCGCGCACCCGGGCGACCCAGCGACCGGCGTATGCAGAAGGGACTTGAGACTCGTCAGGCATGGAATTTACTTCGGAGGCTGGTATTTTTCCAGGTCCACCACGCCGACGAAGGGCAGGTTACGGTAGTACTCGTCGAGGTCGAGGCCGTAACCGAATACGAATTTGTTCGGGATGGTGAAGCCGCGATAATGGATCGGGACGACCGCTTCGCGCCGTTCGGCTTTGTCGAGCAGGGCGCAGACTTTCAGGCTGTTGGGCTGGCGCACCTGCAGGAGTTCGAGCACGGAGGCGATGGTGTGACCGCTGTCCACGATGTCTTCGACGAGCAGGACGTCCCTGCCGTGGATGTCGGTTTGCAGGTCGAGCGAAACGCGCACCGCGCCGCTCGATTCACGTTTGCCCACCCCGTAAGAGGAGACGGCCATGAAATCCATCGTATGAGGGGAGGTGATGTTACGACTGAGGTCCACCATGAAGGGCACGCCGCCGCGCAAAATGCAGATAAGGAGCAGGTTGCCATCGGTGTAATCCGCGCTGATCTCTGCGCCCAGTTCCCTGACGCGGGCTTGAAGAGTTTCTTCGTCGATCAGTATTTCGGCAAGGATTTCTTTGTAGTCTTGCATATGTTTAGTCCGATAGTCCGATAGTCAAATGGTCTCATGGCCGCCTGGTCACGTGGTCTGACTGACAAACTGGCGGTTATCAGACCAGCGACTGGCGACCTGCGCAGGACCTCGCCCCCTAGCGGGGTACTTCGTGATGTACCCGGCAACGCGCTTCGTACATCTCGGATGCGCCCACGATCACAACGGGATCGTCATAGCGCGCCGGTTGGCCATTGACCAGCCGTTGTGTGCGGGAGGCCTCGTCTCCACAGACCATGCAGATGGCATGGAGTTTGTCCACCCGTTCCGCCATGGACATGAAGGTGGGCATCGGCCCGAACGGTTCGCCGCGAAAATCCATATCCAGGCCAGCCACGAGCACCCGCATCCCCTTGTCTGCAAGTTCCTGTGCGATCTCGACGATCTGTGGATCGAAGAATTGCGCCTCGTCAATGCCGACGACGGTTGTATCCGCCTCGAGTTTTTCGTGGATGTCTGCGGCTTTTTCCACTGGAATCGCATCGTAGTTCGAACCCGCATGGGATGTGACCTTCTCGACGGCGTAGCGCACGTCAATGGCGGGTTTGAATACCTGCACCTTTTGCTTTGCGATGGTTGCCCGCACCAAACGGCGGATCAACTCGTCCGTCTTGCCGCTGAACATCGAACCGCAAACGACTTCTATGGAACCGTGTGTATGTCGCATATCACCTCCTGTCATTGCGAGGAGTGGCGCCTTGCGCCACGACAAAATCCATTCAAGTCCGGGATCGTTTCTTGAAGGATGCAATGACAAATATCATGAAATAAAACGGGCAGGGTGCTTGTGCACCATGCCCGTAAGTTTACCTGAGATTACTTATTCCGCAAGTAATTCGGCTTATTATGCCGCAGCGTCGGGAAGTTCGTAGCCGAGCGCCCTCAGTTTCTTCTTAATGGCTGTCAGCGAGGCCTGGCCAAAGCCGGGAATCGCCAGAGCCGCTTCATTGCCTCCGCTGAGCTTCTCGAGGAACTGACCGACGTTCTCGATGCCGGCGTTCTTTAAGGCTTCCGTTGCGCGGGTGGTAAGACCAAGTTCAGCGATGGTGCGTTCGGGGGAACCCTTCAGTTCCTCCTTGACCTTCTGCTGTTCCACATACGCCTGGCGGACGGACAACTTCTTGTAGAAGCGGTCCACCTGACCTTCGGTGTCGAGGAGGCGCTGTGCCTCACCGGTAAAGAACGGATGACAGTTCGAGCATAGGTCCAGGCGGATTTCCTTCTTGGTCGAACCGGTCGTCCAGGTTCGCCCGCAGGAGGAACAGACCACCTTGGCGTCGGTGTAATACGTGGGATGGATTTCTTTTTTCATCTTAGCCTTCCAACTGCGGGACGATGTTCACCCGTTTTTGCCCGTGAATAACATCGTACATCACGATGCCGTCGGCGGTTGCAAAAAGGGTATCGTCCTTGCCGACTTTTACGTTCACGCCCGGCTTGATCTTGGTGCCGCGCTGGCGCACAAGGATGTTGCCAGAGAGCACGAACTGACCGGCATAACGTTTCACGCCCAAACGCTGTCCGTTTGAATCTCGTCCGTTGCGGGTTGAACCGCCACCTGTTTTATGTGCCATGATTACCTCTTTTACTTCCTATCGGTCTTCTTTGCGGAAGACTTCGGCTTCCCCTTCGGGGACGATGTCGCTTCTTTCTTTGCTTTGGGCTGTTCCTGCTCTTCAGCCTTTGGCTCCGCTTCGACCTCTGCCGGAGCCTCTTCGACCACCGGCTCCTCGATCTTGCGGACCTCGCCCGGCTTGCCGATAAAGTCCACCATCAGAATTGTGTACTGCTGACGATGCCCGCCGCGCACGCGGATGCGTTTCTTCGGGCGGTATTTGAATCGGTCGATCTTGGGGCCTCTGATGTGGTCCGCCACCGTGACCTTGACTTCGATGCCGTCCACAGTGGGCGTTCCGACCATCACATCGTCGCCGTCTGCCATGAACAGGACACGTTCGATGTTGAATTGTTCTCCCGTTTCCACGGGAAGGCGGTCCACTTCGATGGCTCGCCCTTCGACGGCACGGTATTGTTTGCCGCCGCTTTCCACGATTGCATATCTCATTTTTATCTCCAGTCATTCACTTCACCGTGTACCTGCGGAGTTCGTGCACTCGTCGCCTGCGGACGGGGAAGCTGGGTTTTTGACAAACAACCGCCTCAGCGATTCTTGCTGCTGAGGCAGAAGCGCACGGTATTATACATGCCCGCCGGAGATGTGTCAACGGGGAGACGCATCTTTTCGGACGGAATCAGCCGTCAGTTAGGGGGAGGCGCCAGCGTCCTATACCCCAGGCAGGATGGATTTCAGGGCATTCGTCACATTTTGCAGCTGTCCGGTGTGTCCCTTGATCTTGTTCACGTCACCGGTCCGCAGCCCAAATTGCACGTCGGAGATGGTTTTGGACGTCTGGACGTTGTTGTCAATGATCTTCTGCGTGATGCTTTCAAGGTTGACAAGCATATCGACGATCTTTTTGGGGATGATGGGCAGGTTCCTGACGATGGGGAGCAGGCCGTCGAGGATGTTGTTGGCGATGCCCGCGTATCTGACCATGAGCTTGTGAAGCGTGCCGATGGAATTGGTCAACTCAAGTGCAATATCCTGGATCGAGTCGATCATGGTTTTGTGTTCCTCGATCATCTTCGTGATGTCGGTCAGCGAGTTGGTCAATTTGTCCGAGAACTTGACCATCGAGCCTGGTTTTGCGGCAATGGGTCTGGCTACCGGACGGACGGGGCGGACAGGGCGATTGGGGGTTGGCATGACGTTTCTCCTTGGAAGTTTTTTCAACTATACACTACAATCCAAAGGGAAAAGGATGGAATTGTATTGACAAACCTCCCTGACTCCTGTACCCTCGCTTCATGACCTAATCACGCTTTAGCCTGCCTCAGCGCCAGATCGTTGAATCCCCCCTTGACCTGAAACTCTTCGTCTCCGGCCCCGCAGGGACCGGGAAAACCTCCGCCGGCGTCGAGCGGATGCGATACCTGCTTGCGCAGGGTGTGCCGGGCGAATCGATCCTGATGCTCACCCCACAGCGGACCCTGCAGGAACCGTACCTCGACCTGCTCTACAGCCCCGAGCGGAGCGCAGGCGGCGAAGTGACTCCCGCCACGATCGGCGGTCTGGCGCGCCGCATGGTGGACCTGTTCTGGCCTGTTGCGGCGGAGGCGGCTGGATTTGCGAGCCCTGAACAGCCTCCTGTTTTTCTTACGCTCGAAACTGCGCAATATTATATGGCGTACCTTGTCCGCCCGTTATTGGATGAAGGTTATTTTGAATCTGTTACGATTGACCGCAACCGTTTGTATTCCCAGATCCTGGACAACCTGAACAAAGCCGCGGTGATCGGCTTTCCGCACACTGAGATCGGCTCCCGCCTCGACTCGTCCTACTTCGGCGACCCTGCCCAGCGGCGTGTTTACCAGGATGCACAGGAATGTGCCAATCGCTTTCGGCAATATTGCCTTGACCATAATCTGCTCGATTTCTCATTACAACTCGAAGTCTTCGCAAATATCCTGTGGAAGCAGGACATTGTCCGCGATTACCTTTCGCAGACCTATCGTCACTTGATCTACGACAACGTGGAGGAGGACGGTCCGCGTGCGCATGACATTCTCCGCGAATGGCTTCCATCCTTTGATTCGGCGTTGTTGATCTACGATGAAGGTGCGGGCTTCCGCTACTTCCTCGGCGCGGACATCCATACAGGTTGGGCATTGAGCGAGCTGTGCGACGAGCACATCCAGCTTGCAGGATAGTTTTGTGATGTCGGAGGGGGTGGCGGGATTGAGTGATGGGTTGGTTGAGGCGATCCTGCCCAATGTTGAAGGAAAGACGAAAGAGGAAAGAGGGGGAGAGTCGGCACTTTCGATCGTCCAATCGCATTTTTATCCTGAACTCCTCGATGCGGTTGTCGATGAAATTGAACGACTTTGAAGACTTCAGCCTTCGGTCCTTCCGCACCTTCTGAAATTGTCATCCTTGCTCCGTATCTGTCCGATGCCCTGCGCTTTTCCATCACGCACAGGCTGGAGGAAAGGAACATCCCCTGGCGTTCACATCAGACCGTCCCGTTCGCTGCACGATGAACCTGCCTCCCATGCGTTGATCACGCTCGCCGCGCTGGCGCATCCGCATTGGAGCATCCACCCGCCGAAATTTGACGTGACATACGCGCTGATGCAATCCATTGAGGGTCTCGACCTCGTCCGCGCACAACTCCTGACCGAGATCATCTACCGTCAACGCGACCTGGGACTCTCGCCGTTCGACAATATCAAGCCGGATATGCAGGAGCGGATCACATTCTCCATCGGCAATCGTTACTCTGTTTTGCGAGATTGGCTTGTTGGTTTACCGGGAAAATGACCAGCTGCCTCTCGACCATTTCCTCCGCAAATTGTTTGGCGAAGTGTTGTCGCAGCCTGGCTTTGGCTATCACCGCAACTTTGACTCGGTCCGCGTGGCGGCAAGTTTGGTGGAGTCGGTCAGGAAGTTTCGCATCTCACTAGAGTCAGACTTCCGAAGTCTTGGAGACTTCGGAAGTCTCGGTCGCGAGTACATCCAGATGCTGCAGGATGGTGTCATCGCCGCCTCGTATCTCGAAGGCTGGCAATCGGAGGATAAAGACGCTGTGCTGGTCGCGCCAGCCCACACCTTCCTGATGATGAACCGGCCGGTGACGATTCAATTCTGGCTGGATGCAGGTTCGAGCGGGTGGTATGAGCGCCTGTCCCAGCCGTTGACTCATCCGCATGTGCTGTCGCGTGGATGGGAATCAGGCCGGGTCTGGTCGGATGCGGACGATGTCCAATACAGCAAGGAATCGTTGGCGCGGCTGGTTTCAGGTCTCCTGCATCGTTGCCGCGAGCGGATCTACATCTGCCTCTCTGAACTTGGCGAAAGCGGATTCGAACAACGCGGCGAATTGCTGCGTGCCTTCCAGAAAGTGCTCCAGAATTCGACCTCGCAAGTCCCAAATGACCAATGAACATCTCAGGAAGGTTTCCTGGCAGGTCTCTCTTGTTTTGCCTGATATTCTCGGCATTTTTGTACGGATTGTGTTCCTGCCTGTTGTATCGGAGGATCTGATAGATTTTCTTCTCCCCTGGTATGACCATATTTTGTCACAGGGACTTACGGATTCGATCGGGGGTAATTTCTCGAATTACACGCCCCCATACCTATATCTGCTCGGTATTGCCACGCTCACGAAAGGTTTTCTATCTGCAACAATTGCGATCAAGTTAATATCCATCCTGTTCGACCTGTGTAATGCCTTTCTGGTCATGCGGATTGTAAGCATAAGGACGAAAAATGAAAACGCGCCGTTCATTGCCGGCGGATTGTTCTTCCTCCTTCCGACAGTGGTTTTGAACAGTGCCGCCTGGGGACAGGCAAATTCGATCTACACATGCTTTATTTTGGCCAGTCTGTTCTTTGTCCTAAAAGAGCGGCCAATTCCTGCGCTTGTTTTCTTTGGGGTGGCATTTGCCTTCAAGGCACAGGCGATCTTTTTTGCTCCGTTTCTTTTGTTGCTTACACTCAAACGTCGGATTCCCTGGCAGGGTTACCTTGTCGTTCCGGTCATATACCTTGTGATGATGGTTCCGGCCTTGCTTGCAGGACGAACCCTGTCAAGTGTGATTTCTGTCTACCTGAATGCAGGCTGGGACGTATCGCGCGCTTTCGATGCACGCCCCGAACCCCTACCTGTTCATTTCCAATGATTGGTACAGGCCTGTTTTGTTGCTTGGCAGTGTCATTGCCGTTCTGATTACGCTGGTCTGGGTGATCGGGTATAACTGGAAGATAAAGGAACTTAACGCGGAAATCCTGCTTATCTGCGCGGCCGTTTCTGTTTCGCTGACCCCGTTCATTCTACCCAAAATGCACGAACGATATTTCTACCTGATGGATGTCTTCACATTCCTGCTGGCTTTCTATATACCCAGGTTTTGGCTCCCGGCCGTTCTGGCGCAGGGAGTATCGGTGCTCACTTATTCGATATTCCTCTTTACTCCTGCAAGGATGTCAATCGCCTTCCGTAATGATCTATTTCTGCTCCTTGCAGTGTGCATCAATTCTGTATTGATCGCGTACCTGCTCTGGAAACAATATCGTGTTGTTCACCTGCAGTCCGCACAGTGACGAGTTGTCGCGCTGAGAAACAGCGGCGATCATCAATACACTGACGGTATGTTATCTGCTTTGGAAACAATGGAAAATGACCTCGGGTACGGAAAAGCCCGATCCGTAGCCCGGGCAGCTTAAAGCGCTCAAAAAGAATCTTGACCCAAGCTATCAATGCTCCGATCTGGACTATCACATGAAAAGAAACTTTCAATGGATCTTGTTAAGTCTTATCCTTCTCCTGGGCATATCGATCCGTGCTTGGAACTTTGGCAGCCTTCCCTCCGGACTTAATCAAGACGAGGCATCCAGCGCCGTGGATGCCTACTACTTATATCATTATGGCGTTGACCGGAATGGAATTTCGTATCCCGTGCATTTTATCGCCTGGGGAAGCGGACAAAGTTTATTGTACGGGTATCTGCTCATTCCGTTTGTCGCATTTGGACTGAATCCAATTACGACCCGGCTTCCCATGCTATTGCTGGGTGTTTTGACCCTACCCATCATGTATCTGGTTGGGTACAGAACAGCAGGAAGACGCTATGCTTTGATTGCGGTTTTCTTGTTGGCCGTCAGCCCCTGGCATATCATGATGTCGCGCTGGGGGCTTGAAGATAACACCCTTCCTTTTGTATTTTTGGTCGGTTATCTTTGTATGCTCCTCTCCACACGAAATAATCACTGGTATGCAGCTGGCTGTGTCTTCTTCGCTCTTTGCTTTTACGCATACGGCTCCGCGTATGTCGCAGTCCCTGTCTTTTTGATTTTTGCGACCTGGATTCTTCTCTGTTTAAAAAGGGTGCACTTCCGGGAGGTAATTTTGGGGGTGATTATTTTGGTTGTTCTTTGTATGCCCATCGCTTTATTCGTTCTGGTAAATTCCTTGAAGCTGGATACAATTCATATCGGTCTTTTTACCATCCCCCGTTTTCCTGTTCAGGCACGTTACGAAGCCATCAGTGTTTTGTTTGGGGGCGACTATTTCTCCTCCATGCTCTCCAATATCCGGGTCATGATGCGGGTATTGATTTAACAAACAGACGGTCTGATTTGGAATGCGCTCCCTGCGTATGGATATTTTTATAAGGTCACGTTCCCCCTGGCGTTGATCGGCTTCGCATTTTTATTCAACAAGAAGAGAGTGGAACATGAAACTGAACGCTTTTTATTGCTTGCCTGGCTGGTTGCGGCGCTCGCCATTGGCACGCAAATTCAGGTCAATATCAACAGGATCAACTTGATATTCCTGCCCCTGATCCTTTGCATCGCTTTCATTTTGGAATGGCTGGCGGGGAATTCGCCAAAATTGTTTGCTCTCGGCCTCTGCGCATTTGTTATTGGATTCGCATTCTTTACCCGGGATTATTTTGGCGCGCCCTATCAGGAAAGATTGGGGAAGGAATTCTTCGCGGGCTTTCTGCCTGCGGTGGATTTTGCCTTGCAAGGCGACCCCGACAAACCTGTGTGCGTCACGGACAAGGTCAACATGCCGTATATTTACGTTTTGTTCAGTGAAAAAACAAACCCTTTGACTTATTTGAATACTGTCGAGTATGTCGATAACAAGGCTGCATTTCGCCAGGTGCGATCCTTTGACCGCTTTACGTTTGGCCTTGAACGCTGCCGCATGGATGGTGATGCGATTTATATATTAAGGAAGGACGAAACTCCGCCGGAGCGGATTTTACAATATAAAATAAATAACTTTGTCGATTTCAATGTATACACCCCGTAATTAAATTTAATTTGCCTGCCAATTTAGAAAATCAAATCTGATAACTAACAACATGAAACCTTCCTTCACTCCTAAACCCTCCCAACATAACATCCTATGCTCTAAAGGCGGGCGGCGCGGCATTGCCGATGTCCCTGATGTGGAGAGATGGACTTCGATTTTTCTCCTCACATGCCCCTGCCCGCGGATGTGGACTTGATCGTCATCGGCACTGCCGCCGCGGAGAATCAGTTTATGAAGGTGTATGGATAAGAGTTTTCAAGTATCAGGTGCCAGGTCCCCTTAACCATGACAAACAACTCTCGATCGAACTATACAATATCAGTGATCGCCATCATTATCGGTGTCGTCGGGATCCTTGCGACCGTTGTCACTTTCGCATTTGTATTTTCGCCGCCGACCCCGATACAGACTCCAACAGCGATACAACCGACTTCGAGCCCAGCGAGCTCCCTAGCCCCTTATCAGCCAGAGAGCATTCCACTCGCGACCTATACACCGGCTCCCACGCTGACCGTAACCAGCATGCCGACAACCACGCCTTTTCCCACGCGGACGCCGTTTGTCCTGCCCACGATCGCCGTTGACAGCCAGTTATTGCAACTGCCCGATCTCACCGTGACGGCTATCAGCGAACCGGTCTGCGCGACGGAATATGAGGGCACAAAACTCAGATTCTCGATTTTCGTCCGTAACATCGGACAGGCATCCACGCGTTATTTTGGTACTTTCGATACTGATGTGTACTTGATACTTGGCCAACGCCGCTATGGACTTGATACATGGGCGACAGAGTTCAATGGCTTGGTCGGCAGTTCTGTGACGGAGGTTTTCAACCTTGATCCCGATGAGGATATTAAATTCACGGTGGTCATTGATCTGAAAGGGAACAAGGACCTGGGCATTGAAGTGACCGCCAATTCTGGAGAGAACCCCATCCGTGAGGCGGATACGACCAACAATACACTGATAAAATACTTTTCAGCTTATTGCTACTAGGGCACACAAAGCATATGCCATACTGGAAACTCTACTATCACTTTATCTGGGGCACAAAGACCCGATTGCCGCTTATTGATTCTGCTCTTGAACCTGAACTCTATCGTGCCATCTCGGCAAAGGCACAGGACATGGGCGGATTTGTTCATGCAATTGATGGTGTCGAAGACCACGTACATCTCGCGGTTTCCATTCCACCGAAAATCGCACCTGCGAAGTTTATCGGTGATGTGAAAGGGAACAGTTCGCATTATGTCAATCACGTTATCAAACCTGATTTCGAGTTTTATTGGCAGGATGAATATGGAGTGTTATCTTTCGGTGAAAGAAATCTTGCTTCGGTGGTACGATACATCCATAACCAAAAACAACACCACGCGGACGGGACGTTGATCGCGGCGATGGAGAGGATGGATGAGAGGTGATTTGTTTCGGCATGGTTCACGACTTGGCATTGCCCGCCCGACGATGGATGTATCGCGCGCGCCAAGGCACCTTCAATCCGTCACCCGCCCGACGATGAACCGTCGGGCTACGCCTACGAAGGCGGCTCAAGCCGCCTAATCCGCTTGAGCGGATTTTGTAAAAATAGCACGGCGGTTTTATCGCCGTGCGGGTTCACGGGTAGAATCGATTTGTCGAAACCGAAAAACGTCCAAACTTGACACCTGACACCTCTACACATGACACCTAATTTCACCCCTCGACCCTCCCAACAAAACATCCTCCGCTACACAGGCGGGCGGCTGGGTATTGCCGCGGTGCCTGGCGCGGGCAAGACGCACATCCTCTCGGCGCTGGCGGCGCAGATCATTCACAGCGGCGCGTTGCAGGACGATCAGGAAGTGCTCATCGTCACGCTCGTCAACTCGGCGGTGGATAATTTCGAAGCGCGCATCAAACGCTTCTTCGACAACCCGCTCCAGGCGCTGTACAAATATCGCGTCCGCACACTGCATGGGCTGGCGCATGACATCGTCCGCGAGAAGCCTGCGCGCGTGGGGCTTGAGGAGCGTTTCAGCATCATCGACGAGCGTGAGGCGGGTTTCATCCGCCGCGAGTTGGTCAATGCGTGGCTGGCGTCGCATTCGCTGGATGACTATCTCGACCCCGCCCTCGATCAGTCCAAACTGGATTGGGTCAAACGTCAGCAACTGCCTGATCTATTGGACTCCCTCGCCCTGGCCTTTATCCGTTCATCCAAAGATCGCCTCCTGACTCCCGAAAGCCTGCGAGCCAAACTCGACGCTTCTCCTCGCCCCGTTGCCTCTCGCCGAACTCGGCTGGAGCATCTACGCGGACTATCAACGCGCCCTCGCCTATCGCGGCGCCGTGGACTTTGACGATCTCATCCGTCTGGCATTGACCCTGCTCGAAAGCGACGAAGAATTTCTGGAGCGATTGCGTTATCGCTATCCGTTCATTTTGGAAGATGAAGCGCAGGATTCGAGCATGACACAGGAGAGGATACTTTCACTTTTAAGTGGTGGCTTCCTCCCTGAGCGGAGTGGTAACGAAGTCGAAGGGGGGTTGCTGGTGACTGCGCTTCGACTGCGGCGCAGCGAACGCGCCTCCGCTCAGCGCGGAGAGTGGGTGGCAACTGGGTCCGCGTGGGTGACCCCAACCAAGCCATCTTTGAAACCTTCACCACAGCATCGCCTGAACTCTTGCGGGAGTTCATTCAAAACAACCCCAGCGCGGACATGCCCGAGTTGGGGCGGTCGCAACCGTCCATTTTGGCGCTGGCGAATCATCTCATCGATTGGGTGATGACGTCGCATCCCGACCCGAATGTGCGGACAGCGTTGTCCGTGCCGCATATCGTGCCTGTGCCTGAAGATGACCCGCAACAGAATCCGCCTGATAACCCTGAGGGGATCAAGTTCATCAGCAAGAGATATACGCCTGAAGAAGAATTGGAAGCGGTGGTCAAATCCATCAAGGGATTTGTCGATTCGTTTGCGGAGAGTCCCATCGAAGAACAACCGACGATCGCGGTGCTGGTCCCGCGCAATGCCCGCGGCGTGGAAGTGGTCAATGCGCTGCGTCAGAAGGGCATCGAGCCGATCGAGTTGATCTCGTCCACGTCTGAGACGCGCGCGGCGGCGGGATCGTTGAATTATTTGTTGGCGTATCTGGCAGACCCACAGTCGGCGCGGAAGTTGTCGAAGGCGTATGAGGTGTGGAGGAGGGATTGGAGAGAGGGTATGTCAGTTGCGAGCGACCGATAGGCGACGAAGCAATCTCCAGACCGATCGATGGAGGAGATTGCTTCGTCGAGGATGCCTCGCTCGCAATGACGATCGCAAAGTGCGCTCCTCGCAATGACATCGGCTTTTTGCGCAAGATGGTTGATGTGGAAAATTTCATCGCGCCGCGAAAAGACAATGACTGGCTGGCAGCTATCGGTGAGTCTGAAGCGGAGCAAGTCATCGAAGAATTGAGCGCGTTTCGAGTCAATGTCCAGAGCTGGTTGAACGCGGTGACGCTGCCCATCGATCAGTTGGTGCTGACGCTGGCGCAGGATGTGTTCAGCGAAGCGTCGGATCTGGCGCTGGCGCATAAACTGGCGCTGGTGCTGAGAGAGGCGGCGGACGATCACGCGGATTGGCGCCTGCCTGAGTTGACGTCGGAACTGGCGGTGATCGCGAAGAACGAACGGCGCTTCATCGGGTTCTCGTCGGACGATTCGGGCTTTGACCCCGAACGGCATCGCGGAAGGTGGTGGTGACGACGATGCACAAGGCGAAGGGGCTGGAGTGGGACCGCGTGTATTTGATGTCGGTCAATAATTATGACTTCCCGTCGAACATGCCGAATGACCGTTTTATTTCGGAGAAGTGGTTCGTGCGGAGCGGGTTGGATCTGGAAGCGGAGGCGCTGGCGCAGTTGACCGCGCTGGAGTCGACGAGTGAATATGACTGGTACGAGGAAGGCGCGGCGACGATGCGCTCGCGGCTGGATTACGTGAAGGAACGCCTGCGCCTGTTGTATGTGGGCATCACGCGCGCGAAGCGGGATTTGATCGTGACGTGGAATTCAGGCAGGCAGGGCGATGCGACGCCGAGTTTGGCGTTGAGTGAGTTGATGGGGTGGTGGGAAAATCAAGGATGAATTCGGAAGGTTGAATGATGAAAAACGGTCTCTGGATGCAATGTCCGCGAGACCGTTGTTATGTATGACTACGATTGATTAAACTCATAGTACCTTGCTTCCAGGATTAGTTGTCAATGCAGCCCAACCGCCAATTCCATAGAGGAAGGTCCATACCACTGGAGTTTCAATACGAAGAACGATAGATATTCCTGCTAAGATC
The DNA here is from genome assembly GCA_963718215.1 of uncultured Chloroflexia bacterium. Lineage (GTDB taxonomy): Bacteria > Chloroflexota > Anaerolineae > Anaerolineales > Villigracilaceae > Defluviilinea. Next base: position 81,102 of record CAVQYK010000024.1, on the reverse strand, counting down.
AACACACCAATCAAAATCCAAAACTTATACCGTAGTCTTAGTTCGGTAACAGACTTGGTTTGTCTGAGAGCGAACTTTTTCGGTGTCTTGTCTTTCTTCTTTTGTTGCAAGCTTGTTTTCATTTTGTATGGTGGTTCCACTCAAATCCTCCAGACCTGCTTAGGAAGCGGAGAATTTTGATTTTTCTAGTTCAGACTAAACTAAATTTATTCTAGTTCATTCCTTTTGCTTTGCAAGGGTATCCTTCTAAAATTAATGTGGATAACTCCTTAAATTTATTCGCCAAATGAAGAACGGTCTCGGGATGTCATGTCCGCGAGACCGTCTTTGCCCATTTCAGGTTGAGTAACAGGCTGAATTTACAAGGGAAAGGAGGGCAGCCTGCGGAATTAGGAACAGGTCGGGGTTTTGGGGCGACCTTTCATAATTCAAATGGCTCCACAGATGTTTGCGGACAGCCGCCAAAGCATCGCTAAAAGTGGCATCTTCTTTGATGTACCAACTGGTTTGGCGAACAGGCAGTTCGGTTGGGTAAAGCATCTTGGTCATAATCGTCACCAGGCTGAAGATACCGAAGAGGCAAGGCGTGGTGCGTTCGATGGCGCGGTCAGACCACTGACGTTGGGTTTCGAAACCGAGGCAAGCACGCAATTCTTCGAAGGTGACTTCGATATTCCAACGCCCAGCGAACCAGACAATGATTTGCCTGGCAGAAATATTTGCATCGGAGCAGAAGAAAGCGGCGGGTTCGAAACTGTCTTCTGGGCAGCGTACCAACACCCAGCGGATCGCGACTGGATCTTGACCGGGTGTATGCCAAAGGGATATATCGCTGATGAATTCGATGAAGTGTTCCTTGCCATACAGAAGAATCTTGAGCTTGTTCCAGTGGGTTTGCGGATCTTCCAAGCGTTGCGAGAGCTGGGTCTGGTGTGCGCCTTTCTTCGGTTTGGGTCCGCGTTTACTCTTGGGCTGGGGAGCCGGAAAATCGAACAAACGGGCATCCAGGCGTAGACGCGAGACCAGATTGATCGGTTTCTTGAGCCGCTGACAAAGCTGCACCAACGCTACGGCGGCATAACTGCCATCGCCCACCAGGGTGATCTCCCGTTGCGGTTGCCAACGGCGCACTTTGTCGATCATGAACTCAGCCCACTGCACAATCGTACGATGCTGCTTGTTGAGTTTCATGCTGGTTTTCACTCCCAAAGCCAAGACGGTCATGAAGGGCAGTGCCCAGAGACGTTGGCTCCAGGGTATGGGTACCAACACCGCCAGACAGACCCAGCGAATGCCCAACGCCTTGACCACATGCTCCCTGGTCGACAGAATTGGGTCTCGGAACCAACCTTTGTATTTGATCTGCTTGCCTCGCCGTCGTTCCAGGGTTTCATCGATCACCAGGAGCAAAGGAGCCCCAGAGGGCAGGAAGATCAAAATGATCAAGCTCAGCAAGACCTTGCTCACCACCCAGGGTGACCAGCGATCCCGGTTCAAGACCCGGTGATACTTGCTAAAGTGCCGATCTGTTCCCAGTCCCATCATCCGCAATGCGGCGGTCACCGTGCGGCGACCGGGAGCCAGGATTGTTCCAAAAATAAGAACCATTACCTTTGCGAAAGTAGGTGCTGTGAAAGCAACGGAAAACACGGATAGCAGTTGTATAATCTCTGCTGATGGGCTTGGCATGACGTCCTCCTGGGTGTCGTTGAGATATGTGACACAATTATATTAACAACGGTAAAAAACGTTGTTAACAACGGGTTATTATTTTCAGAGACGGAAGACAGCCTCGGGATGTACTGTCCGCGAGACCGTCTTTCGCTTGTCGGTACCTTCCAGTGGTGTAAAATTCCTTCTTATCTGTTATTGAGTCCCTCACTTTAGGAGTAGCGTATGGATGACAATGCGAATTCGAAAAAGCCGAAAGATAACTGGGCGAATGGGAATCTGTATGAGCGATATGTCGGTCGCTGGAGCCGCCCGGTAGCGCGTGAGTTCCTGCAATGGCTGGCGGTCCCAGCGGGCAGTCAATGGCTGGATGTGGGCTGCGGGACAGGCGCGCTCAGCCAGACCATTCTTGAAGTAGCGGAGCCTGCGGGCATCACCGCACTGGATCGTTCGGAGGCGTTCGTGGGGTTCGCACGCAGTCAGATCACAGATGAAAGAGTACGGTTCGAAGTGGGGGACGCCGGGACTCTTCGTTCCGATATCGGACCCTTCGACGCCATCGTATCGGGGCTCGTCCTCAACTTCATTCCACAACCCGAGCAGGCTCTCGCGGGGATGAAACGCGTCGCGCGTACGGGCGGGCTGGTCGCCGCCTATGTGTGGGATTACGCCGAAGGCATGCAGATGATGCGTCACTTTTGGGATGCGGCGGTCGCATTGGACCCGAAGGTAGGCGATCTTGATGAGGTCAGGCGTTTTCCCCATTCCAGACCCGAACCTTTGAAAGAACTTTTTCAGGGAGCGGGTTTTCACCACGTGGAAGTGATTCCCATTGAGGTCCCAACGGATTTTCGCGATTTCGACGATTATTGGTCGCCGTTCCTGGGCGGGCAGGGACCCGCGCCCAGTTATGCCATGTCGCTGAGTGAAGAGGCTCGTTCCAACCTTCGGGAAAAGATTTATGCGAGTCTGCCCATCCAGCCTGATGGTTCGATTCGCCTGAAAGCCAGAGCCTGGGGCATCAAAGGGATTTGTTAGACCCATGAGAAACAAAGGATCGTGATGGGAAAACGGTCCCGGACGTAATGTCCACGAGACCGTTGTATTTCTGGAGGATTCACGTGGAAAATCCTATCTTTATTCAGGGAAGGTAGTACAATGAAAGCAGGTCATTAGTTGGTACTTGCCTATTCCGTGTGGGGAGATGGATCAGCGCTTGTAAGCAAAGACACGCTAATTTACAGAAAATAAAATATGCAACCGAACCTGTCACGTTGGGCAGGTCGGGCAGGTTTAAGTAATTGGAAGGAGATTCCCATGCAAGAACGAAAATGCTCCAAATGTGGCTCTGTCAACGTGTATAAGAACACGAGTAATGATTGGCACCAGGATGGACTTGTCCTCCAGATGCTCGCAGCGGATAACTTCCCCGCCTTGTTCCAAACCGAGGCCTTTCTTTGCGTCGATTGCCGCAATCTGGAAATCCAGGTCCTGGAAACCAGCACTGTGTACGGAAAACAAAAAACGCTGACAGAAACCATTCAGGCCAGCAATAACTGGAGAAAAGCCTGAGCGGGTTGTTTTTCAAAAGATGAAATCCAGCCGAAGTCGGATGTTCTTTCTGTCGGTTGAATATGGATTTGGGTAGTACATCAAAACATATAAGGAGCAAGTCAATTGAATACACCAATCAGCAAGACCAAACCCAAGCGTCCCTCCAAGGGACAGCGCAAACATAATCGGCTGGTGAAGCAGGAAGCCCGCAAGGCGAGCATCCCAGGGAATGATCTGAATAAGCGCAAACGCCCTGCGTAAGCGCTGACATGACAGGATGAGAACGAATAACGGTCTTGGGATGTCACATCCGCAAGACCGTTTTCAATTCTGCAATTTGTGTCATAAAACACTGATTTTACCGCCCGCCCGTAGTACAATTGAGATGTAAGAGTTTGACAATTTTGTTCGCGCCGATTTACGTAATGGGGGAACGGATAGTCTGCAGGAAACGAAATCTCGAAAACTCCGAACTGAGTCCAATCAATGTATACTCTCTGAGGAGATGCCTATGAAAGTACAAAAATCGAAGTTCGACCAACAATGGAAGGTCATCCGCGGGCAGTCTGCGGAGTGGTTCAGCCTGTTGGGCGAGCATGACCTGAAAAAGATCGACAAGGCGGCGGACAAGCAGGACAAGTTCCTGACCATGTTGCAGGTCAAATACGGGTATACGCGCCAGCAAGCCACGGAAGAGGTCAATAAGCGCTGGGCGGTATTTTATCGGGCAAAGGGCAAGGTCAGTGCGTAATTTGCACAAAAAAACACCCCCCGCTCCATGGAGCGGGGTGTGTTTTTTCATACCGTTAAAGTTGTTTCGCTTGCTGAAAGTAATTGAACTGTCCTAGGGGATGTTTCCGCCGCCGAAGTCGTCCAGGACGGCGTCCCTGGCGCCCATGAACCACAAGCCAATGTAGCCGCCTTCATCGTAATAGGACCAGGATGTGATGTCGCGCGTGTCGAGCAGGGTCCCATTGCGGTAGACTTCCACAATACCGTCCGCGCGTGCGCGTGCAGTGAACGTGTCACCATCCGTGAATGCGACCGGGATGTCGTCGCCGTACTTCACCCATCCCTTGGGCCATTCCCAGGTCCACACCTGTGCGGCATAGTTTTTCGCATCGTAGAACACCAGGATGACGCCGTCACCCCAGGTCTGGTTGCTCTGCGCCTTGAGCAGTAGGTTTTGCTCGGTGGCGGCTTCGTTCACATCAGCAAAGGTGACGAAGGCTTCCTGGTCTGCTCCGAAGGCTTCGTTCCAGTAAATATCGGAGTTCGCGTCATTGCTCCAGACCTGTAATTGGTTGCTGGAAATGCGATATGTGGACTTGTTGCCAGACCAGTTTCCGTCAAATTTGCCGTCTGCCCGGTTGAAATCGTCGAGCACCTGATTGGACGGCGGGGTGCTGAGATCCGGCAGGACCACGCGATCGATCACGTGGATGATGCCGTTGGAAGCCATGATATCCACAGTGACGATGTTGGATTTGCGGCCGTTCTCGTCGGTCAGGACGCCGCCGCTCTGGTAGAGGAATCCGCCTTCGAGGGTTTTGATCTTGTCAGAAGCCAGTACGGCGGTCGAGTTGAAGTCTGCCGTTTGCAACGTGATACAGAAGGACCTGCGTAACGAGGTCTTTTTGGCTCAGGAGTTCATTGGCCGTCAAGCCGAGCTCACCCAACAGGGCGACGAAAGCCGCGTCAGTGGGGGCGAAAACCGTGAACTGTCCCTTGCCGCTCAAAGTCTGAAGAACTGACGGATCGGCGGCTTGAAGCGCAGCGATCAGGATGGAGAATTCGCCGCTCTGGGCGTTGGCCTCCAGGGCTACATCCACAATGGTTTTCTCGGGTGTGGGGAGGACCGGCAGGACCACGCGATCGATCACGTGGATGATGCCGTTGGAAGCCATGATATCCACAGTGACGATGTTGGATTTGCGGCCGTTCTCGTCGGTCAGGACGCCGCCGCTCTGGTAGAGGAATCCGCCTTCGAGGGTTTTGATCTTGTCAGAAGCCAGTACGGCGGTCGAGTTGAAGTCTACCGCTTGCAACGTGATACAGAAGGACCTGCGTAACGAGGTCTTTTTGGCTCAGGAGTTCATTGGCCGTCAAGCCGAGCTCACCCAACAGGGCGACAAAAGCCGCGTCAGTGGGGGCGAAAACTGTATACTGATCCTTGCCACTCAAAGTCTGAAGAACTGACGGATCGGCAGCTTGCAGCGCAGCGATCAGGATGGAGAATTCGCCGGTTTGGGCGTTGGCCTCCAGGGCTACATCCACAATGGTTTTCTCGGGTGTGGGGAGGACCGGCAGTACCACACGGTCAATGACGTGGATGATGCCGTTATCGGCTTTGATGTCCGTGGCGACGATGTTGGATTTGCGGCCGTTCTCATCGGTCAGGATGCCGCCACTTTGATAGAGAAATCCACCTTCGAGCGTTTTGATTTTGTCAGAGGCGAGCACCTTGGCTGCATCGAGTTTGCCTCGGGCAACATGGTAGAGAAGCACCTGTGTGACCAGGTCTTTTTGGCTCAGGAGTTCATTGGCCGTCAAGCCGAGCTCACCCAGAAGTGAAACAAATGCCGCATCGGTGGGGGCGAAGACAGTGTAGTTCTTCCTGCCGCTCAAGGTCTCAAGAACCGATGGGTCGGCGGCTTGAAGCGCAGCGATCAGGATGGAGAATTCACCGGTCTGGGCGTTGGCTTCGAGGGCCACGTCCACAAGGGTCTTCTCAGGGGCAGGGAGAACGACGCGGTCGATCACATGGATGATGCCGTTGCTGGCTTTGATGTCCACGGCGACGATATTGGCGGTGCGGCCATTCTCGTCCGTCAGGACGCCGCCACTCTGATATAGGAATCCGCTTTCCAGGGTGCGGATGCGCTCAGAGGCAAGCACGATCTGCGAATTGCGCCTGCCTTTGGCCACGTGATAAAGGAGGACATTCGTGACGAGTTCTTTGTCGCTCAGGAGTTCGTCGGCAGTCAGGCCGAGTTCATCCAAGAGGGAGACAAATGCCGCGTCAGTGGGGGCGAAGACGGTGTATTGTCTTTTGCCGCTCAGGGTTTGGATCACAGACGGGTCGGCTGCCTGCAGCGCCGCGATCAATATGGAAAACTCACCAGTTTGGGCGTTGGCTGCCAGGGCAACGTCCACGATGGTGTTCCCTTTCCTGCCTGCTGCCTGTGCCGTTGGCGCAAATGAACCAAATGCAAAGGCGACGAGCAAGAGAACGATGACGAACTTTGTAATATTAAATCTTTTCATAGTTCCTCCGGGGGTTGTTTGTTGGCTTCTACTATACTCAGTATACCTATTTTAAGTACTTTTGTTGTTTTGTCAATATATTGCACATGTTACTAATGAAATTCTAATGAAACCTGTGCAAAAATCTCCTCTTTGAATACTGTTGGAAACACCGCCAGTATTTGTTCACCTGCCGGTCACAGGCGGACAAATGCCGGTGATCTTCCGAAATGTGTATTTGTAGAGGTTTTGGGGGGATAAAAGAACGACGAACGATCGGATCAGGTGTCGGCGGGGAGGCAGGCGGGTCTTCATCCAAAACAAAAAGGCTCCGGAGAAACTCCGAAGCCTTTTTGTCTGGAATCCATTTACTTACAAATAAACGGATGTCTCTTTGCCTGCTTCTCTTTCACTCTGTCGAATGTCAAGCACTTTTTCGGTGGTCTTGGACAAAGCCCAAAGGATGAAGGCAATGGGCAGGATGATAATTAATGCGGTATACATGTTGAACTCCTGAGTCTCTAGATACCGCCATTCTACCACAAAATTATATATAATTTTGTCAGGTTGCTGGTTTACGCTATTGCAAACCCCGGATCGCCGCCTTCTGGTCATTGTAGATCGGGATGACCTGCAGCACGCCGACCAGTTCCAGCACCTTGACCACGTTCTCCTGCGGACTTACGAACACCATCTTCCCGCCGCGGCTCACGACCGATTTGGCTGTGTTCACGAGCATGGGGATTCCCACCGACGACACGTAATCCACCCCGGAGAGATCCACGGCCACGCGGACTCCGTCCCCCGCACAGCGGTTCACGAACTGGACCTCGATGCTGTACGTGCCGTTCAGGTCGAGTCTCCCCTCGAGCCTGATCAAACGGATCCCATCCTTGAGTTCGGAGTATTCGAGTTTCATGGTTGATCCATCCTGTGTTTGTGAGGGAGGAGCGTTCTGTGCCTTTAGCGGAACGCGAATATCTTGTCGAACCCGCCGATCTCGAAGATGTCGCGCAGGCGGTTGTTGCAGTTCAAAAATACCAGGGACTTCCCGGCTGCGTCCGTGTCCTTTTTGAGCACCAGCAAGGCGCGGATGCCCGACAAATCCAGAAAGCCCGCCTTCGCGAAATCGACCTGGATCTCACGCACGCCATTGGCGGCAAGCGCCTGTTTGTTGGCGTTCCTGAACTCCTCCTGGGTTGCGTAATCGATCCCGCCTGAAAGGAGGATGCTCGCTACTGTACCGCTACATTCGACAGTGATCGTCATGGTCAACTCCTCGTGAATTTTTCAAGGATACCATGAACTTGCCCTAAAGTGGCTGCAGCGAAGTGGCCGGGCAGGCGTGCCAGGCGCATACATTCGCACAACTGCCCGTAAAAAGTTGTAAAATAGAGTTGGAAAATGAACTTACCCAGATCCAGTACGAAGGAGGCTCAGCCATGACAGACCAGAAACTTCGCGAACTGCTCGAACAATTACACGCTGAACTTGCACGCACCGAATCCGTGGACGAAAAGGGGCGCGAGATGCTGGCCCATCTCAGCGCAGATATTCAAAAACTGCTGGAGCCATCCGGGACGTCGCAATCGTCCCTCCTCGCGCAGGTGCAGGACGCAATCGACCATTTTGAGGTCGAGCATCCTGCCATTACGGCGGCGCTTTCCCAGATGTTGAACACCCTGAACAATGCAGGGATATAGTTCCAATTGTGATCCATTAAAAGCGGACGAGCCAAGCGTCCGCTTTTAATTTCCGACTGTATAATAAAGCCATCGTTACAAGGAATAGGATGAAATCATCGCAGTTTCGCGGGCGCTACTTCAGGATATTGTATTTTTTTGCGGGGGTCATTGTACGTTTTATCCTCTGGGAATTATTGATCGCAAAACTGGGGCTTCGCAAGTGGACGCGCCGCACGCGCCCGGAACGATTCCGACGCGAGGCGGTCCGCTTCCGCGCGTTGGCGATCCACATGGGCGGGGTGATGATCAAGGTGGGGCAGTTCCTGTCTTCGCGGCTGGACGTGCTTCCGCCGGAAGTCACGGACGAACTGGCGAATTTGCAGGATGAGGTCCCGGCAGAGTCGTATGATTCCATCGGGAACTGGCTGAGAGGGAATTGGGCGCGCCGCTCGCGGAAAAGTTCGAGTGGTTCGATGAGAGTCCGCTTGCGGCGGCGTCGTTGGGTCAGGTCCACCGCGCCAGGCTCAGGCTTGAGGATGAGGCGGATGGGTTCCGAAATGTGGTGGTGAAGGTCCAGCGTCCGTACATCGAATTGATCGTCGAAGTGGACTTGTCTGCGTTCAGCGCGTCGGCAACTGGCTGATGCGCTATCGTCCCGTGCGCGAACATGCCGATGTGCCCGCCTTGTTGCGTGAGTTTTCGGCGACCGTGCGCGAAGAGATCGATTACCTGAACGAGGCCGGGAACGCGGAAAAATTCTTTGAGAATTTCAAGGATGATCCCGATGTGCACGTGCCGCGCGTGGTGCGAAGCCTGACGACCCTGCGCGTTCTGACGCTTGAGGATGTGTACGCCATCAAGATCACGGAGTACGCGGAGATCACCCGGGCTGGCATCGAACGCGGGGACGTGGCGAAGAAACTGCTGAGCACCTACCTGAAGCAGATCTTCGAGGACGGCTTCGTTCATGCCGACCCGCATCCTGGCAACCTGTTCGTGACGCCGCTCGGCGCCGACGGCGACTCCCCGCGCCGCTGGAAGTTGACCTTCGTTGATTTCGGCATGACCGCCCGGGTGCAGGAGAATGTGAGCGGCGCCCTGCGTGAAATGCTGATCGGCGTCGGTACAAAGGATTCGGGCGGGTGGTTGAAGTCCTATCAACAGTTGGGAATGTTGTTGCCCGGCGCGGATCTGAAACTGATCGAGCAGGCGGAAGCGCAGGTTTTTGACCGTTTCTGGGGTATGTCCATGAGCGAACTGCGCAAGACGCATCCCGATGAGATACGCAAGTTCGCGCATCAATACCGTGACCTGATCTTTAGCATGCCTTTCCAGGTGCCGAACGATCTCATTATGCTGGCGCGCACGGTGGCGATCCTTTCCGGCATGTGCACGGGTCTCGACCCGGACTTCAATCTATGGGATCAAATCTCCCCTTATGCGCGGAAGTTGATCGAAAAGGAGGCCACTAAAGGGATTAGTGACTGGCTGGAGGAATTGGGAAGTTTGTTGCAGACCCTGATCGCCCTGCCGTCGCAAGCCAGCCGCGTCTTTGCCCGAGCCGAACGCGGAGACCTGGTCATGCAGTCGCCGCAAGTGGTGCGGGAGGTGCGCGCGCTTACGCGTTCCGTGGATCGGCTGACGGGCGGGGTTGTTTTTCTCGGTTTGTTACTGGGTGGGGTGTTACTTTACAACGCAGGGAGCGTCTTGTTCGCACAGGCGATGATGGGCGGAGCGATTCTCGTTCTATTGTGGGTCATTTTCTCGCGGCGGGGATAAAAAAGACAACAAGGCAAGCCCCTCCTGCCTTGTTGTCTTGCAGATGCACTCGTTCGTTAAGCGATTAAGCCTTTTCGTCCATTTTCTTGATGGCGTGGTCGAGCATGCTTCGCCAGGCGAGTAACATCTCACGGCGGGCATTGCGGTGGTGTTCCAGGACGCCTTCCGGCAGGAAACCTTTCACCGCTTCACGCATTTCCTCACGGGCTTTCTTGTAATGCGCGCGTGTCTCTTCTGGAATGTGTTCCTTCCATTTCTTTTCACGTTCGCTCATGGGTAACTCCTTTCCACAAATTTATTATAGCACTTTGTGTCTAGGGATATGACTGGTTTGTAGCTGTGGGCGTTGCCGTTGGCGCACCTTTTGTGGGTGTCAATGTAGCCCCGCCGACGACGATCTGACCACAAAAACTTCATCGCCGAAGAATTGTCCGGCCGCCGTTGCATGCGCCAGTTGCCGCGCAGGGTGCCGGCTTTGGATGGGGCAACCATCGCGACGGAAATGTCGATCTCCGTGTTGACCGGCACAGCAGCGGGAAGTGTGTAAGTCGCGCCGCTCATCTGTTCGCCGCCGACGAACGCGAACTTGAATCCCGCCTCCCAGGCGCAGGAACCGGCGTTACGAACTCTCCAGGTCTTGGTGAAGGATTGTCCCGGCGCCATTTGGGTGTTATCCGGGATGGAAACGTCATTGACGTAGCGCATTTGATAACAGGATGCGGTGGGTGAGATCAGCGCTGACTGCTGGGTGACGGCGGGCAATGTGATCGCGGCGCTGGTCGTGGCCGGCGCAAAAGTCGGTAACGCTGTCGGCGTGGAGAAAGGCGTCTCGGGTGGGCGCGGCAAGCGCGGTCTGGGTCAGAACCGCAGAGAAGGTCTCGATCGCCTGGGTCTGGATGAGGTTGGCGTCCACGGTGGGGTCAGTTCAGCGTCACTTCCTCCGCATGCCGTCAAAATCAGGATACCGGCAAGTAGGATGTATATTACTTTTTGTTTCATTTGTACTCCTTTTAACAAGCCGCTATTTTAAACGGCCTTATCCAATATTTAACGGACGATTGCCCTGCGAAGTTCCAACGTCCTGCGCGCCTATAATGCCCACCGTCATAAATTGTACTTTCCCGCTTGTGAAAAAGCACAATTTGTGACCGCACTGGGTATAATTTGCCCGATGATCTATCTGGACTATTCTGCCACAACTCCCGTGGATTCGCGCGTCCTCGACGCGATGACTCCCTACTTTTCCGCTTCTTTTGGCAACCCGTCATCTGTCCACCGCTTCGGACAGCAAGCCGAATCTGCGGTCGATTCTGCGCGTGAGACAGTTGCCCGTGTCCTCAATTGCCGTCCCGACGAGATCATTTTTACATCCTGCGGCTCCGAATCAGACAACCTTGCGATCCGCGGTGCGGCGTATGCCATGCGTGAGAAGACCGGCGCGAAATGGATCCTTGCCTCGCGCGCCGAACATCCCGCCGTGACCAAAACCTTATTGCATCTCGAAAAATACGAAGGCTTCCTGGTCGAATGGCTGGACGTGAACGAGCAGCGGCATGGTCACGCCGGAGATTGTCTCGAAAGCGATCTGCGACGACACCGCGCTCGTCTCTGTGATGTATGCCAACAACGAGATCGGGACGATCAACCCGGTTCAGGACATCGCCGAAATCTGCCGTAACAACCATATCCTTTTCCACACTGACGCTGTGCAGGCGGCGGCTTATCTGCCTGTGGATGTGAACGAACTTGGCGTGGACATGATGTCGCTGGGCGCGCACAAGTTCTACGGACCGAAAGGCGTCGGCGCATTGTACGTCCGCAAAGGGACGCCGCTGGTCTCGCATTTGACGGGTGGCGGCCAGGAATTCAGCCTGCGCGCGGGGACCCAGAACGTGCCGTACATCGTCGGTTTTGCGGAAGCGTTGCGATTGACGCATGAAGAACGTGAACAGCGCGTGGAACACGTCAAGCCGTTGCGCGACAAGGTCATTGGCACGGTGCTCGAAACAATTCCTAACTCGCACCTGACCGGTGACATGGAATCCCGCCTGCCCCAGCACGCCAGTTTTGCCTTCAAGGATGTGGATGGCAACTTGCTGCTCACCTTGCTCGATGCGGCAGGATTTGCCTGCTCCTCCGGTTCCGCCTGCAAGACCGGCAACCCCGAACCCAGCGAGGTGATGAACGCCATCGGTCTTTCGCGCGAGTGGGGACTTGGCTCCCTGCGCGTGACACTTGGAACTGGCACAACGGCGGAGCAGATTGAGTCGTTTCTCTCGGTCCTCCCCGGCTTGGTTGAAAAAGCCCGCAGGTTGAACAAATCATAAAATGAAAAAAGTTGTCGTTGCCATGTCTGGAGGTGTGGATTCCTCCGTTGCCGCCGCCTTGCTCAAGGAGCAGGGCTATGAGGTCATCGGGATGATGATGCGGCTGTGGAGCGAACCCGGCAAGGAAGAGTCCAATCGTTGTTGCACGCCGGACTCCATGGCACAGGCGCGGCGTGTGGCGGCGATTCTTGATATTCCTTTTTATGTGATCGATGCAAAAGATGTCTTCCGCGAAACGGTTGTTGAATATTTCCTCGAGGGATACGCGCGCGGCGAGACGCCGAATCCATGCCTGATCTGTAACCGCAAGATCCGCTGGACGTTTTTGCTTGACCATGCTTTGGCGCTCGGCGCGGACTTTATGGCAACCGGGCATTACGTCCGTCTACGGTCTACGGTCCACGGTCAAATTGAATTGTTGCGGGCGGTGGATAGGAGCAAGGATCAATCCTATGTTTTGCATGTGTTGGGACAGGACAAACTGAAGCACGCGCTTTTCCCGGTGGGAGATTACACCAAGCCTGAGATTCGCCAGATCGCAGAGAGGCACGGACTTCCAACTGCCTCGCGCAAGGACTCTCAAGACCTGTGTTTTCTGGCCGGAGAAGACTATCGCAACTTCCTGCAACGTAATGCAGTTGAGATATTGAAACCGGGCGAAATCGTCACCCGTGATGGAAAGTCACTGGGCGGGCATACCGGACTTGCCAACTACACCATCGGTCAGCGCAAGGGGCTTGGCGTTGCTTCGCCCGTGCCTCTTTATGTCATTACGAAGGATGCGGTCCGCAATGCGCTTGTCGTCGGCACACTGGACGAACTCGGCTCGACCGAATTGACCGCCCGCGACGTCAACTGGGTGAGCGGAGAGGTGCCGACAGAACCATTCCGCGCGGAGGTCAAGATCCGCTATACGGCGAAGGCGGCGGAGGCGTTGGTAACGCCAATTGAGGGGAATCAGGTTCAGGTCAGGTTTGACGCGCCGCAACGGGACATCACAGCCGGTCAGGCGGCGGTCTTCTATCAGGGTGATGTGCTGATCGGCGGAGGGATCATCCAATAAGTTTTGTCTGCGTGTAGCCAGACTGGTGTTTTGAGTTGGTCATCGAAAATCTAAAACAATCAAAAGGAGTTGTCATGTCATATCGAGTTGAGTCTTTGATGTCTGCGCGGTTGTTCGTTGCGCCCCAACATGCAGGGAACAAGATATATTTTCTCAGTAACATGTCGGGGCACTTGAGTTTGTATTCGATGGCGTTTGGCGGAAGTGTGCCTGTGCCGTTACTGCCGCCGCACATTGCCTTGCAGAACCCGCATTTGATCGGCGGCAAATCCTTTTATGTTTTCCCGCAGCTAAAGCAGATCCTTGTAATGATCGACAGTGACGGCGATGAGAATTACCAGCCGATGCTCATCCCGCTCGAAGGCGGATTCCCCGAGCCTGCGTTCAAGAATTTCTTTGCTTCACATCGTGTGCATCTTGGCGAGTGTGACCCGAAAAAGAACATCGTGTATTTGCGCGCCGAGCGGCGCGACAAACCGCTCGAAGAGGCCTATCGCTGTGACTTGAAAACGGGCAGGTTGAAAAAGATCGCGGAGAGCCAGTTTGGGTATGGAGTTGGGGCGCATAATGCCGATCACAGTCAGTTGCTTCTGGGCACGGGTTATTCGGTGGGCGACAGTGTTCTCTATTTTTGGAAGGATGGCAAGCGCACATTACTGTATGGCAAACCGCTGGAGGAGCGCGCAGAGGGTGAGAAGGTTCCGCTGAATGGAATCGGTTCAGCCGTGTTTTCCCCGAAGGGTAGGGGCGTGATCGTATCCACTTCTGTCTTTGATGATACGTACAGCCTCGGCTACATTGATATTTCCGCGCCCGGCAAGTTGGAGGAAGTGAAACTGACAGGTATTCGCCATAAGGGCGTGGGTGAAATGGAAGGCCTGGAACAGCTTTACAAGGACCACTATCTTGTCGTTTTCAACATTGACGGATGTTCGTGGGTGTACGAGGGTATCTTCGATGAGAAGAAACGCACGATGACTCTCAAGCACACATTGGTCGGCGCCAAACCGCTCGATGGGGGCATGCTCGAACGTCTCGACTACAACAAAGCCGACGACACGGTCACCTTCTCGTTCTCCACTGCCACTTCGCCGACGCAGACTCTACACGGTCAGCGGGAAGAAGCGGGACAAACTGACGCGCCACACCGACGAAAAAATCCTTGGGATTCCCGATGGGATCCTCTCCAAAGGAGAGGACGCTTCGTTCACCACCCACGATGGTCTGCGCGTCTCCGCCAGGCTGTACCTTCCCTCGAGCAAACTCGGCTTTAAAGGACCGCGCCCGGTCGTTTACTACATCCACGGCGGCCCGCAGGGACAGGAACGCCCGGACTTCGCCTGGTTCTCGATGCCGTTGATCCAATTCCTCACCCTGCGCGGATTCGCAGTCTTCGTCCCGAACGTGCGCGGTTCGACAGGCTATGGGCTGTCCTACACCAAACACGTGGACCGCGATTGGGGCGGGCAGGACCGCCTCGACCACGTCCACGCGATGACGAAGGTTCTGCCGAAAGACAAGCGCCTCGACGTGAAACGCGCCGCGGTGGTCGGTCGCTCCTATGGCGGCTACATGACCCTTATGCAGGCAGGCTTGCATCCCGATCTCTGGAAAGCCTCCTGTGACATGTTCGGTCCGTATGACCTGATCACTTTCTCCGAGCGCATTCCCGAAACCTGGAAGCCATACTTCAAAATAGCGATCGGTGACCCTGATAAAGCGGAAGAACGCGCCGACCTGGTCCAGCGTTCACCCAAAACGCACCTGCACAATATGAAAGCGCCCATGCTCGTCATTCAGGGACGCAACGATCCGCGTGTGGTGGCGGCTGAATCCGAAGACCTGGTGCGCGAATTGAAGTCTACAGGCAAGGACATTGAATTGCTGATCTTCGAAGACGAAGGTCACGATGTGCTCAAATACGAGAACCGCGTCACCTGCTATAACGCCATCGTGGACTTCTTTACAAGGCATCTAAAACCCTAGGTCAATACGGTCATTGCGAGGAGGGCTAAAACCCTCCTCGCAATGACGGGAACTATCATGACTCTCCCAACCCTGCTCTTTGCCCTGCTTGCCGCTTTGCTCTACGGCGCGCTGTATCATTTGTTGCGCGGTGGAGATATAGGGCGTCTGCTTCTGTATCTTGTTTTGAGTGTTTTTGGATTTGCGGCAGGTCACTTGTTTGGTTTGTGGCGCGGGTGGGTCTTTCTGCCTCTTGGCTCTCTGAATTTGGGGATGTCCACGATTGGAAGCATTCTCATTCTTCTCATCGGCGATTGGTTGAGCCGCATCGAGGGGAGGTAGAAAAGCAAGGTATAATCTGCGCCTGTTGCAAACCTGCGGGACAGCAGGGATATTGAATTTGAAAGATCGAAGACGATGATGGAAAGTGGCTACAGTGAACCATATTGACATTACACAAAATGAAGAATCCGCATTGGAAGCGGAATCGCTTGGGGAAAAGATCGAACTGATCATCGCAAAAATGCCCCCGACCGAGGTGACCCTGGCAGAGATCATGGACATCGTCGGGGCGGACAGCCTGATGCTCCTCACCATTTTCCTGTCGCTTGTTTTCCTTGTCCCTGTTTCGATCCCGGGTGTAAGTACAGTCTTTGGTACGGGCATCCTTCTGATCGGAATTACCCGCCTCTTCAACAGAAAACTCTGGCTTCCCAGGCAAATAGCCAACCGCAAATTGTCCGCCCAAAAACTTCGCGATGGATTTACCCGCGCGCTGGTCTGGTTCCATAAACTGGAGAAGATCAGCCGGTCCCACCGTCTGCCCAGGCTTGCCACCGGCAGACTGGTCACGACCCTCAATAACCTGTCTTTCATCCTTGCCGCCATCTTGCTCATGGCGCCTTTTGGGTTCATCCCATTTAGTAACACCCTTCCAGCTGTCGCACTGATCTTCCTTTCTGTGGGGATGATGCAGAAAGACGGCGGGTCCATACTGCTCGGATACCTGGCCAACCTGGCCACCATGATCTATTTCGCGTTCCTGATCGCTGGCGGAGGCCTGTCGATCCGCGAGTTGATCCAACTTTTGGGTTGAAAACCACCGCGGTCCAATGGGGCGCAATCCTTTTTGCTTTGTTCATCCTCCTTGTCATTGGGCTGGCAGATATGGATGGGCTTGGATTCCTCCGCTTCATCAATAAGATTCCCCACGGTGACAAAATTGGACACTTCGTCCTTTATGGGATTCTGACCCTACTGGTTGACCTTGCCCTCTTCCGCTCGTTTCCCCATCTTAACCGACACCTGCTCGTGCTTCGAGTTGCCTTGATCCTCGCCCTGTTGATCGGGCTCGAGGAATTCTCACAACAATATTTCCCCAGTCGCTCCTTTGACCTGGTCGACCTGGCGTTCAGCTACCTGGGTGTGATCTTCTTTTCGTGGGTTGCATTAAAAACGTAGGGGCGGGGTCACCCCGCCCCTACTACAATCATATGAGTTTTTACGGGGTCAAAACCAGATGCCCTTCGGCACCGCTGACAATCGCCTGCTCATTCCACAACATCGCATAATATTCGATGTTCGCCCACATGGGAGCCATGTCGTCATAGTGCGGGTGGTAGGCATGACCGGATTGTCCCGTGGTGTGGACCGTGACCGAATTCCGCAGGTCGCCCAGGTCCACGATCATGCGCATGGACGGCAGCCAGTTGGTCTCGTAGCCGTCCCTGACCGACCAGCCTGTGGCATTGACGATGGATTCGCCGCCGCTGGTCGGATACGGTCCTCGGTTGAACAAGTCTTCGATCAAGCCGATGCCCGATTCGCCCAGTGTCCCGTTGCGGAATGTGGAAGCGTGCATTTCGCCCCAGTTCCATTTGGAGGTGTCCCTGCCGAAGATGTCCTCCAGTTCGGCAATGCCCTCCTCGAATGACCTTTTCAGGATGTCTTCGCGGGTCTCGACCGTGCCCTCGGTGGATTTGTCGTCCCACCAGGAGCTGTTCGGGGCGATGTTGCGCATGATCTCGTTCCAGCGTGAGCCGCCGTCGGGGAAGTAGCGCTCCTCGGGCAGGTCGTCGTTGAAGGTGTTCTGGAGCAGGTGACGCCAGAAGGCGTTGAACACAGCCGCGGCGGCGGAATCGACGCGGTCCTGGTAGTCCCAGCCTTCAAGTAATTTGATGTGGTCCTCCGACAGTCCCTCCATCCCCAACAGCATCGGGACGTAGAGCGGCGCGTTGGCGTCGAATGAGTCGCCCTGCATGGATTGGATGTAGGCGATGTCTA
Organism: uncultured Chloroflexia bacterium; assembly: GCA_963718215.1. Classification (GTDB taxonomy): domain Bacteria; phylum Chloroflexota; class Anaerolineae; order Anaerolineales; family Villigracilaceae; genus Defluviilinea. The sequence continues at coordinate 63,529 of CAVQYK010000024.1, read as the reverse complement.
TCTTGCCGGGCGCGTTGCGTGATCATGTCCACGATGCGCTGGGAGCGGAAGCCGTAGTCCCAGTCGTAGGTGATGAGGTACGGGTAGTCGCGCGGCGGGACGCGGTTGTTGGCGGTGACAATGTAGCCTTCGGCGGGGTTGAGGGTGTAGGGCTGTTCCTCGAAGGGGATGAAGCCGGTCCACTCGTATTCGTCCGTCCAGCCGGGGACGGGCAGCGTGCCGTCGCCTTTGGCGCGGATGGGGATGTCGCCGGGCATCTGGTAGCCGATGTTGCCGTCCACGTCGGCGTAGATCAGGTTCTGGGCGGGGACGTGGAATCCGCTGGCGGCTTGGCGGAATTCCTCCCAGTTTTGGGCGCGGTTGAAGCCCCAGATCGCCTGGAAGGGTGTGGAGGGCGTCAGGGCGGTCCATTTGAGGGCGATGACGTAGTTTTCGGGCAGGTCGATGCCTGCGCGCTCCTTGAAGGGGACAAATTCCTTGTCTTTCGGGTCGCCGACATCCATGATCGGTCCGTAGGCTTCCGAAATGACCGGTCCGTGACGCGTGGAGCGGATGGTGACCTCCACCGGTTCGCCGCCGACCACGTTGATGGTCTCGGTGCGGGTCTCGAAGTCCACCCATTTGCCGTTGACCTCGTACTGGTTCGGGTTTTCAGGGTTGACGCGCTCGATGTACAGGTCCATGACATCGGGTCCGACGTTGGTGAAGCCCCAGGCGAGGCGGTCGTTGTGACCGATGACGATGCCCGGCACACCGGCGAACGAGAAGCCCGCCACGTTGAACGGACAGGCGTCGTTGAGGGGTTTGCATTCGAGGTGCGCCTGGTACCAGATGGACGGCATCTGGATGCCGAGGTGCGGGTCGTTGGCGAGCAGGGGCATGCCGGTCGAGGTCAGTTGACCGGAAACTGCCCAGGAGTTGGAGCCAATTCCGTCGCCGGCGGGACCAAGCGACCAGGTCCAGGATGGCGAAACGCTTCCGCAACAGGTTGAAAGTCTAAAGTCGAAAGTCGAACGTCAAGCGATGCCTGAGACCTTTGACCTTCGACCTGTGACGTTCCGTCTCCGATCTTGTTGACGATGACGGGATGGTCTTCGGGGTAGGGCGGGTAGAGTTCGGCGAGTTGTTCGGGTGTCAGTGTTTTTGAGAGGACGGCGCGTTCGATCTCGTCGCCCATGTTGCCGCGCAGGTCCCATGCCATTGCTTTGCCCCATGTCAGGCTGTTGACGGGCGTCCACGGCTCGATCTTGTAGTCGGGGCTGAGCAAGCCGAGGATGGCGTATTCGAGGCTCAACTCGGTGGGTTCGCGGTCTTTGATGTAGGCGTTGACGCCTTCGACGTAGGCTTCGAGGATGGTTTTGGAGGTCGGGTCGAGTTGGGCGTATTCGGCTTCGGCGGTCTGTTTCCAGCCGAGCGTGCGCAGGAAGGCGTCGGTTTCGACCTGTCCCTCGCCGAACATCTCGGACAGCGTGCCCGAGCCGATGTGCCGCCAGGCGTCCATCTGCCAGAAGCGGTCCTGGGCGTGGACGTAGCCCTGCGCGAAGAACAGGTCGTGCTGGGTTGAAGCGTAGATGTGCGGGATGCCCATCGAGTCGCGGTAGATGCTCACGGGCGCGTCGAGACCTTCGAGCTGGATCTCCCCGTCAATCTGCGGGAAGGATTTCGGCGCGACCGTGTTCGGCAGGTGACCTTTGAAGTAGTATCCCCCGCCAGCCCCCAGCAATAGGACAATGGCGAGAAGGCCGATTCCCGCCCGTTTCAAGAAAGTTTTCATTTGATTTTTCTCCTCCGGCGAATTTGATCACTGGACTTACAACACGCATGCAAAGCAAAAGAGACGTAGAAACCTACGCCTCTTTCTTAACTGAAGCCTGAATCCTATCTATTTGACATTTCCCAGCAGGCGCGGGAACCAGAACCAGAGCAGGTCTGCGGCAGGTTTGCCGTGGACGGACGCTGATTTGTCCTGCAATGCGGCAGGCGGGAAGTAACCGCGGCTGACAACCCCGCTGACCCACGTGCGCCCGTTGACGGCGTTGAGGAACGGCGTCGTAGATGTCGAACTGCTGCTGGAGGTCGAGGCTGATGGTTCGTGATGTCGGGGTTGGGACGGTTGAGCGCGGTCCAATCGAGACAGCCTCCGCCTGGCTTGGGCAGACATCCGCTGGCGGAACCGCTCGAGGACGGGTAGGACAGCCCGATGATGACCGGCTTGCCGACCTGCGCCTGTACGGGGAAGATGTTCTCGTCGAGCAGGCGCCCGATCTCGGCGGTCATGGCCGCCTTGTCGGGAGGATTCGTGTCGCTGAGTTTGGCGAACCAGAGCAGGTACATGCCGTCCGTGCTTTTGAGCAGGCTGACGGGCGGCTGGAGGTCGGTGTTTGTGTAGGGCAGGGCGAACAGGACCGGTCCGGCAAAGTGCTGGCGGACTTCCGCCACGATGGTCAGCCAGCGGGCTTCGGCGTCAGCGGGGACTCCGCTTGGGGTGCCGTCGGCAAGCTTCCCGTTGGGGAGAGCCGGGGCGATCCAGTCGCCGCCGAGGATGACGGTCTGCGCGTCGGAACGGGTCGCCATATCGGCAAAATTGACGGCGAAGGCGCGGTAATGGTTGAACCAGTTGTCCCACCAGGCTGAATCGCGCGGAGCGGACTTCCAGAAATCATTCGCATCCGTCGTGAAGCGCGGTTGCGGGAAGAGCGCCACGTTCAGGTTGAGCGAGCGGGCCGAGGCGACGGTTTCTTTGGTGTCCTTGGTGAAAGGATCCCTGCCGGGAATTTGCGTGAAAACCACCGGGCTGTTGCTCGCAAACGTCCAGGATGGATCGAGGATCACCCAATTACTGCCCAAAGCCTGAATGTTTTGCATGGCGCCCTGCGTAAAAACGTGCATGGCGGGGTCGTAGTATCGCTGAAATTCCACCCCCGCCACGAACCCGGTTCCGCGCGCAGGGATGTTGGTTTGCACGAGCGTGGCGCTTTGGGCTTGTGCCCACGCCCACTGGTTGACCGTATCGAGGATGTCCTGCGCCGTGATCGCGGATGTGATGTTCTTTCCGTGCGCGTTCTCGCCCATGCTGGATGCGTCATCTGCGGAGCCGCATTGGGCGTTGCGGCAGTAACGGTACGTGAACGATCCGAGGATGTTCAACGGACCGTATAGTTTATAAGCCCAGCGGTTGGCGCCCACATTCCACATGGGGATGGGTTCGGTCCACCCGAAGGGGTTGAACTGGATGTAGATCGCATCCCCGACCGGCGTGTCCTGCGGTACCTGCACCTCGAAGGTGATCGGCGCATTGGGTCCCGCCTGCCACGATTGGACCGTGTCATTGATGGTGGTGTTCTGCGCCGGGATGATCAGGTTGCGGATGACATATTGCCCGGCTGTGTTGAACTCCGAGTTCCAAAACCCATCGCCAAGGGTGTACTTGTAGGAGATGTGGGCGCCCGCCGGCAGGAACAGGGAAACGGAATACCGCCCGTCCGGCAATTGCTGCATTATGGGCATGCGGTCTGCGACGGTGCTCAAGCCGCCGCGCAGGTTGGCAAAGGTGTTGCCGAGTTGGAGCAGGCTGCCCGCAATGCGAAGCGGCACGTTCCTTTGCGTGTTCTGCGGCACTGAAACCGTAAAAATTACGTTCACCAATTGGGCGGGCTTCATCCTGATCTCAACCGGCGTGCCTTTGTTCCCCTCCACCTGCGCGCCCTGCTGAAAGGTCTGGTATGCCCCGTCGAGGGCGTAGGCAACCAGGTTGTGCGCGCCGCCGCGCAAGCCGGTCAGCGCGAAACGCCCGGCGGAATCTGTCAGCGTTTGCGCACCTCCCGCCGTGACCATGACCTCGGCCAGCGGCGCGCCAGTGTCTGCGTGCAGGACCGTGCCGGAGATCGAACCGGACAACGTGTTGACCGGCTTATCGGTCCACGAACTGACCGTGTCCACGATCTCGGTGTTGCCGTTGACATAGATCATGCGGTAGCGGATGCCCGCGTCCGAGTTGGTGTCCTCGTCGATGCGCGAAGCGCCGCGCCGCACATACCGATATTTGATGACCGCCTGGTCCGGGATCGGGAAAGATGCGGAATAGGTGATCGAATCGACCGGGTCCATCTGATAATCGACATAGTTCAGCGCCAGACCGGTCACCTCATCCAAAACGCTGAGCGCCAGGATCTCACCGGGCAGTAACGGCTCAGGCAGCTGGACCGTGATCCTGACCTGGGCGCGCGGAGACGCCGTGGGCGGCGGGCCTGAAGGAGCGGTCTGGGTGGGGTTACCTCCTGACCAGGGCAGAGGCAGCTCCAGCAATTCGAAGTTGCATGCCTGACCCGCCAACGCAAGGATAAGGATGAAATACAAAATGGGACGTGAAACTTTTGGACGCGAACTCATGGCTCCTCCTGACGCTTCGTACCAGGCTTTTGGCTGAATCCCGTTAAACAGGCTCAGTCTCCTCTGCGGCGGCTTGCTCCGCCCTTCGAAGTCGCCCGGCATAGGCGATGAAACTCAAACCGATGCTGATGAAATATAACAGGGTCAACGGAAGCATGACCAGCCCCATGGTCACCGCGTCGACGGTGGGTGTCACCGCCGCGGCGATGACCGCGATGATGATGATCGCCAGCCGCCATTGTTGTGCCAGTACGCGGGGTTTGACGAACCCGATGGACGTGAGGATGTAGATCACCAGCGGGAACTCAAAGAACAGGCCGATCCACAGCATCAAGCCTGTGACGAATTTGAAATATTCGCGTGCCGTCCAGAATTGCGAGATGCTCGTGAAATTCCCCAGGAACGGCAGGGCGGCGGGAATAAGGCTCTTGAAGGTGAACGCCATGCCGACAAGGAAGAGGATGGCGGCAAGCGGGATGCCGAACAGCCCCATCTTCCGTTCGCGCGGACGCAGTCCCGGTGCGGCAAACAGCCAGAACTCGAAGGCGATGTAGGGGAGCATGATGGCGATGCCGCTCGTCAGCGCCACGCGCATGAAGACGCCGATCTCCTCGGTCACCTCGATGGCTTGCAGGTTTTCCAGTCCCTTCACAGGACCGGCAAGGTATTCCATGAGCGGGATGGTGAAGTAGAACGAAATGCCCACGCCGATCGCCAGCGCGATCACGATGCGCAACAAGTGCATCCGCAACGCTTCGACGTGGTCCCACAGGCTGGCGCGCGCCTGCTGCTCGGATGGCGATGCTGGCGAAGGTGTCCATCAGGGGGCGGTCTTCGTCCAGGTCGTGGTTGAGGAACTCGTGCGCCCTGCGGATCATCCGAAAGGGGAAGGTGAGCAGGTTAAAGGCGAGGACGAACGGGAAGGTGATGACCCGCCAGAGGGTGCTAAGAATTTTTTTCATCGGGGCTGGGGTCGGCTTCGCTAGGTTTGGCAGGGGGAGGCTGAATGGTGTTCTCTGTCCCTTGGGGCTGGACCAGGCTTCGGCTTTTGGGTGAAGCGGGGCGGCCGGTTCTTTCTTCCATGGCCTTGCGGATATCCTTTTCCGTCTCAGCCAGCTCCAGGTTTGCATCCCGCATCAGTTTGGTGGGCAGGCCGCGGATCTCCCGGGAGGTCTGTTGGAAGGCCTTCCAGCCGTCGGAATGCACGAGGTTATTAAGCCAGCGCCCAACGGTCTTTCCCGCTTTTTGCATGTCCCTGGGGCCGAGTACGATCAGCGCGAGGATAATGATAAAAAGGAGTTCGGAGGGTCCGATGCCGAGGATTTCCATGAACGGGATTTATACCTTGTGCAGAGATTGTTTGAGTTCGTGCTGGTGATTTGCAAGACTGCCCAACACACCGTTGATGAAGCGCGGGGCTGAGTTGGAACCGTAGAGTTTGGCGAGTTCCACCGCCTCGTTGATGGCGACCTTGAGGGGCGTATCATGGAAGACCGCAAATTCCCAGCATGCCATGCGCAGGATGTTGCGGTCTATCGCAGCGATCTGGTCGAAGGGCCATTCTGGGGCGTATTGGGCAATGGACGTATCAAGGACGGTGATGAGCGGGAGGACGCCAAAGATGATCTGGCGTGCAAATTCGGAGAGTTCCGGGGAAAGCGGATCCTCCTCCAGCCGTGCTTTGAACGCCTCGGCTGGAGGGTGGCTTGTCATATCAACTTCGTAAAGTACCTGCAGGGCGAGCGCGCGCGCCCTGGTGCGGGGTTTCATTCGGGTGCTGCCTCTTCCTCGTAGTCAATGTCTTCGATGTGGATGTCTATGCTTCCAATGTCCATGCCGATCATTTCCTGAATGGCGCGTGCAACCTGTGCCTGGACATTACGGCTTACTTCGCGGATGTTCACATCCTGTTTCAGGACGAGATACAGGCTGGCGACAACCATATTGTCCTCCACCTCGATCCGCACTCCGTCATGGATCCCGCGCTTGAAGAGACGGTTCACTCCGCCGCTGACGTTTGCCATGCGGCTGACGCCCGGCACGCTCAACGCCGACATCTTTGCGATGGTCACCATCACATCCGGCGCAACGGTGGTCTTTCCTGTTTTGTGTTCTTCCATCATGGTTTCTCCTAGCCCCCTCTCCCACTTTGGGAGAGGGCAGGGGTGAGGGTTTACATCATTGCCATTCCGCCATCCACGGCCAGAACCTGACCGGTGATGAACGCAGCCTGGTCAGAGGCGAGGAAGGCGACGGCATAGGCCACTTCTTCGGGTTTTGCCTTGCGCCCCAGCGGGACCAGCTTGAGGGCGGCTTCCAGGATCTCAGGGGACATGGCGTCCAGAATTTCCGTGTCCACGAAGCCCGGCGCGATCGCATTGACCGTGATATTGCGCGATGCGACTTCGCGTGCCAGCGACTTGGTGAAGGCGATCTGTCCGCCTTTGGATGCGGAATAATTGACCTGCCCGGCGTTCCCCATCTGCCCCGCGACCGATGCCATGTTGATGATGCGCCCGGTCCGTTTGCGCATCATGTGCTTGACAGCGGCTTTCGAGCAGTTGAACGTGGATTTCAGGTTCGTGGCGATGACCGAGTCCCAATCCGCTTCGGACATCATCATGATGAGCGTGTCTTTGGTAATACCTGCATTGTTGACGAGGATGCTCAAGTCGCCAAAGGTCCCCACGGCGAATTTGATCAGCGCCTCCGCCTGCTTGAAATCGGACACATCCGCCTGGAAAGCGGCGGCTTTGCCTCCCGCCTCCTGTATCTTCTTTACCACTTCCTCGGCGGCTTCGGGCGATTTGTTGTAGTTCACCACTACAGCCGCGCCGCGCGCCGCGAGTTCCAGCGCCACCGCCCGACCGATGCCGCGCGAGCCGCCGGTCACCACCGCCACTTTATTTTCCAACGATAAAGTATCCGACATGTCCGATTCTCCTCAGCGATTATACATCATGATGTAGGGGCGGGGTTCTCCCGCCCTGGGCGAGATGACCTCGCCCCTACGCATAACATTATTTTGTCCTCAACCCCAACCCCAGCGCGAACCCGCCTCCCAGCGCGATGACCGCCGCGAACAGGAATGCATCCTGCCAGAAGCGGATGGGGAACAGGCGGATGAGCGTATCCGAGAACAGGAACAGCCACGAGTTGCCTTCAAAGAAAAGGGCGTGGAATCCCGCAAAGAAATTCCAGAAAACATTGGGATTGATCAAAATTCCGATGACAACGATCAGACCGATCGCCCCCGCCAGACCGACCATCAGCCATCCGCCCCGCATCAAGCCCAGACGATAGGTCTGCGCCCATCCTTCACGCCATGACCAAATCCCCAGCAGGACCAGCAATGCCAGTGAAATGTACCAGACGTTCAGCGCGCCCTGTGTCACGCTGCTTGACATCCTCCATGTGGCTCAATTCGCGCTCATTATAAAGCGGAGTCCCATCGTCGAATTTCAGGTCGCCGAGGTAGGATATGTCCGCGCTGTTGACGAGGTAATCCAACGCGTACGGCGCCCACTTCAGGCGGTCTTCTTTGGTGAAGCCGTATTCATCGGGCGGGAAATAGGGCATGTTGTATTCGATCTGCAGGAAGAGCGGCGTGAGGAGAACGCGCAGTCCCAGCCCAATGAGAGCGAGAGGGACGAGAATGGCGACAAGCCAGGAGAGGATGTTCAATTTATTCATTGCAAATACTCCGTCCCGCCGCCGATGATGAAGCGCAGGACCATGTCATTGACGATCCATTCGATGGGGGCGTGGTCGTCGGTGAAGACAGTGGTGGTTTCGTAGTCCGTGCGGAGGCCGGAGAAGGTCACCTGCATGGTGTGGATGAGCAGCGGGTGGACGGTTGAGTCGTTGGAGAGTGCCAGCAGGTTTGCGGCGAAATTCTCAGGCTGTGTCGGCTGTTTGGTGGCGAAGATCATCGTGTTCAGCGAGCCGGGGATGTCCACCATGTAAATGGAGGGGAAGACCGTCGCCATGGTGGTCGCCAGTCCGTTGATGAGGCGGTTGTCGCCGGGGACGGAGGCAGAGTTGATGGTCAGGACTCCGCCGTCCGTTAAGCGTGAAGCGACGATGCGGAAGAATTCCTGCGTGGTCATGTGCGGAGGGATGTACGGCGGGCGGTAGGCATCCACCGAGATGATGTCGTATTTGTGTTCGCTCCGTTCGAGGTTCAGGCGTCCGTCGCCGATGACGACGTTCAGGTTGGGCATCGTCATGCCGAAATATTTCTGTCCCACCTCCACGATCTTCGGGTCAAGTTCGTAGCCGTCAATGGGGATGTCGCCATAGACGGCGGTCAATTGATGGGCGGCGGTTCCAGCGGCAAGTCCCACGATGGCGACGCGCTTGATATCCGCCGGGTTTTTATCCGCGTAAAAATACGGACCGGCGAGCACCTGGTCCCAGGGACCGTCATATTGCAGGGTGTTCGGGCTGTAGATCGAATGCACGCCCTGTCCCTCGTTCAGGCGCAGGAGCGTGAAGTCGCCCTGCTGCTTGACCTGGATGTAGTTGTATGCCGACTCGGTCTCGTAGACCTGTCCCTCGTTGTTTTTGAGCGACTGCCCGGATGCGAGAACGGCGATCACTGCGATGACGAGCGGCATCCACAGGTATTTGACCAGTTCTTTACGACCCGCGAATTTTCCCAATCCCGCCAGCGCGACGAACTGCAGGACGAGGCTGAACAATAAAAATGTCCGCGTGGTGCCGATGGCGGGGATGAAGACCAGCGTGGGCAGGAAGGTCCCGATGAAGGAGCCAAGCGTCGAGATGGCGTAGATTTGACCGGATATCTGCCCGGCGTGCGCAGTGTCATCCACCAGCAGGCGGATGGCGAAGGGGGAAATGGTCCCAAGCAATGTGATGGGGACGATGAACAGGATCAGCACGGCGATGAATGACGCGCCCAAAATGCCGATATTCAACGCGTCGAAAGCGTTCGCCGCAGACCTGAGGACTGGTCCAGCGGCATAGGGGACGAGTCCCAGCGTGAACGCACCCCAGGCAAGGATGCGGTACATCGCGGCCGGGATGGGGTTGGCGTCCGCCCATTTGCCGCCCAGGAAGTAACCGAACGTCAGGTAGATGAGGATCAGCCCGATGATGCTCGCCCAGACGATGTTGCTCGTGCCGAACACGTTGCCGATCAGGCGCCCGGCGGCGAGTTCGGAGGCAAGGGTGGTCATGCCGGAGACGAAGACAGTGAAGAGGATGTAACGTTTCATATGGATGGGGATTATACCTGTGGGATCGAATTTGGAATCCGAAAGTTCCACTTTCGGGGTTTGCGGGGTTGTTCCAGAAGTAGAACTTCAGGATTCCTCGTTAACTTCTGCGCGGCAGTTTCCACCAAAGCAGTCCGCCGCCGCCGATGACGATCACGATGATGGCGAGGAAAAGTCCCAGGTTGAATCCGCGCGCTGGAGGCTCGGCAACGACAACAGGCGGGGTCACAGTCGGAGGGGCTGGGGTGTAGGAAGCGGTTGGGGGTGGCGTGGCAGTTGCCGGGGCGGGCGTGAACGTCGCTGTTGCGGGCGGAGAGACCAGCAGGAGCAATTTCTGGTCGGGGCGGATAACGGATGCAGTATTCAGTCCATTCCAACTCATCAGATCCGCAAGCGGAACGTCGTACAACCCGGCGATCCACGAGAGCGTCTCTCCGCTCTGGACCGTGTGGTAGTACCTGCCGTCTGTCCTCGGGGGTGAGTTTTTGAATGTTGCTCAAAGTCGGGCTGGGGGTGACGTTGCCCGGGGAGATCAGGAGTTTCTGCCCAATTTGCAGGGGCCAATCCGCCTGGAGACCGTTCAATGCCAAAATCCGCTCCACGGTGACGCCGTAGGCATCAGCGATCATGAGCAAGGCTTGATACGGCTGGACTTCGTGGATGATCCTGCCGTCCGCGTCCGGGGCGGATGGATTGACCATGCCGCGGGGCGTCGGTGTGGCGTAGCCTGCCGTATTCTTGTCCGGGATGAACAAGCGCTGACCGGATTGAAGCGGCGTATTGCGGGAGATGTTGTTCCAGGTTTCGATGTCCTGGATGGTGATCTGGTAGGTGATCGCAATGGACCAGAATGACTGACCCGCCTGGACGACGTGGTAGACCCTGCCGTCCGCGTCGGGTGTGGCGATCTTCACCGGGACGATGAGCTGGGACACCAAACCCGAGCCTGACACTTCCCAGGCTGGAGTACGCGCCCGGCGACGGCTGGCGAAGCTGGGCTGCCGCAAGCCTGCCCGCTGACATAAGCTGCCTGCAGAATATAATATGTTTTGTTGTTTACCGTGGCAATACCCGCTCCCACATGACAATAAGCCGCTTCGACTGCCGGGCGCATGTGGTCCGGGTCCGCCCAGACCGCCATGATCTCGTCAATGCCCATGCCTCCCCAGCCTACCGCAAAGTTTTCGGTAGCCCACACCGTGGCGCCGCCGCCGTATCCGGCTGCCGCCAGCCGTCCGCGGACATCGCCGATGTGCCACGACATGTTGTTCGCCGCCATGATCTGCGCTGTTGACTGGGCGACCGCGTTGACGATCGGGTCTTCCACGAGCGCCGGCAGTCCATACGCGACGCGCAGGGTGTTCATCGCGATGATCAACTCGTAGGCGCTGACCTGGCTGGACGGGATCCGGGGTTGTTCCGCCCGGGCAACCTGTGGGCGATGGAATATCCCAATTCCCAATATCAGGATAAGAAACCAGTAAAGTGGACGTTTGAAACGCATACAACTATTATAATTCCAGGCGAATTCTTGTTTGGTTGTTCATTTTATGGCCCTAAAGACTACGATTTGCGGGTGATTGTTCCCGCCATCGAGGAGAATTATGTATATTTCCAGACTTTATCGTGAAGATGACCGCGCCCGGATCCTTGAATTCCTTCGTCAGAATGAATTTGCCACGCTCGTGACCCATGACGGCGAGAAACCGACCGCCAGTCACTTGTTGATGGAAGTCGTGGCAACAGACGATGATTGGTTCGTCAACGGGCACATGTCCAAAGCGAACCCGCTGTGGAAGACGTTCGGGAGGAACCCCGAAGTGTTGGTCATTTTTCAGGGACCGCACACGTACATTTCACCGACGTGGTACAACCACGTAAACGTACCAACATGGAATTACCAGGCTGTGCATTTGTACGGCAATCCGCGGATTGTGAGCGGGGAAGAATACTATGCGATGCTCTCGCGCTTGATCCAGCGGCATGAAAGTGGGACAAGTTATAGAATGGAGAGTCTTCCGCAGGATTTTGTGGAGAAGCAGATGAATGGGACGGTCGGTTTTCAGGTCAAGGTGACGCGTATCGAGGCAAATTACAAGCTCAGCCAGAACCGCGACGACGAGGATTATCACAACATCATTTCCCACCTGAACGAGCGGGAGGACGAGATGTCCCATGCGGTGGCGGAGGCGATGGAAAAGCAAAGATAATATGGTAAAATCCTGCCCGCCATGCTAGAAAACGACGAATTCCCCGAGACTGACTTACCCCAGGTGACGAATATATCCCAAGCGGATGTGGACTCTGTCCATGCCGAATTGGTGCGGATGTTCCAATCCGATGCGGAGACGATCACTGCCGAGGATGTGGATCTGCAGAAAAGCGCAGCGGGGAGCGTCAGAGCGACGAACATCACCGGTCACATGGTCCTGATGGGCGCAGTCCATGCAGAGGACATAGCCCTGAACGAGAGCGGGCTGGGATTTGCCCAGGCTGGGAAAATGTCCGTGAGCGGGTACACAGGCGCGGTCGTGGCAGGAAGCGCAGAAGTCCATCACGGGATGACCGGCCTGGTGGCGGGACGCGAAGTCCATGTGAGCGAGTCGCGGACGGGAATCCTGCTGGCCCAGACGGTGCATGGCAATGTGACCACCGTGCTCGACACGCGCGGCGCGTTGATCGCCGGGCTGACGGGCGGCTCTGTTCGCGGGTCTGATGTTATTGCTGGGACGGGTGTTGTTCCGGCGAAAATAATTCGAATGTATTGCGGCACGCGGTGCCGTTTACAGAAATTCTATTTCATAGAGCGAAGGTAATCCCGCCATCGGCGGGGTGAGAGGCGCTCGAGGAGTAAAGATGGAAAGAGTAGTACTGAAGGCAACCAAACGTGACGTGGCCGGCAAGCAGGTCAAGGCTCTGCGCCGTGCAGGCAAACTGCCCGCCGTGATCTACGGCAGGCACACCGAGCCGGTCAATATCGTCATGGATGCACACACTGCCTCGCAGGCACTGGGGAAGATCACTTCCTCCAGCATTGTGACGCTCGATGTGGATGGCACGGAATACCCGGCGCTCGTGCGTGAGAAACAGCGCGATTTCATCAAGAACCGCCTCCTGCATGTGGATTTCCTTGCGGTATCCCTGACAGAGAAGCTTCGCGCCACCGTGGCCCTGCAATTCTTTGGCGTTTCCCCCGCTGTGAAGGATTTCAATGCGGTGTTCGTTCACAACCTTGAACAATTCCACGTGGAGTGTCTGCCCGTTGACCTGCCCGAGCGCATCGAAGTGGACATTTCGGTGCTTGCCCGCGTGGGCGATGCCCTGCGCGTCAGGGATGTTACCTTGTCGGACAAGGTCCGTGTGTTGGAAAATCCCGACACAGTGGTTGCTGTGGCAAGCGCTCCGAAGGTGGAAGAAGTGGCAGCGGCAGTGCCTGGCGCCGAGGGTGTCACTCCTACCGCAACAGAGCCGGAACTTGCCGTGGAACGAGGCAAGAAGGAAGAAGAGGAAGAGTAGTTCCTCCGTTGAAAGCGAACTCCCCGATGAAAGTCGGGGAGTTTTTTTCTGTCATTGCGAGCACTTCGACCAGCTCAGTGTAAACTCTGCGAAGCAATCTCAAAGCAATCTAGCCGCAGGTCTGCAGGTCGCAACGACATTTTCAATACCCCAATATTTTCAGGAAATCCACCGTCATACGCGCGGTGGCACCCCAAAGCAACTCGCCGTCATACGGATGATAGGCGATCAACGACCGCTTCAGGTCGGACCGTTCGAACTGCCAGCGGTTCGACGAGTTTGCCAGCCACCCAAGCGGGATCGTGAAGACGCGCGCCACTTCATGCTCTCCCACACGGAAAACGTTCGGCCATTTGACGACCCCCACCACCGGCGTCACGCGGAAGTACGTGATCGTGATCAGGGTGGCGAGCCTGCCCAATACCCTCACATCTTTCGGATCAATTCCGATCTCCTCCTCTGCTTCCCGTAGTGCGGTTTGTTCAGGCATGGTCTCGCCGTCATCGCAGGCGCCGCCCGGGAATGAGACCTGTCCCTTGTGCGATTCGACCTTGTCGGTGCGGCGGGTGTAGAGCAGGTGCCATTCCCCATCATGCCACACAAGCGGGATAAGAACTGCCGCGCATTTGAGGCGCGTCTCATCGTTGAGCGTGACCTCAGAGAAACCGTCGGAGGATGGACCGGCGGACTGGAGCGCTTCGTGTAATCGCTGGGAGATGAATTCTTCGCTGAAGGTGAAGGGCATGGTCGGTGTGGGCGGGTGTATGTGATGGTGGATTCTTGCCAGGAAAGAGAGAAGTGGGAAGCGGCGCGGCCTTGCAGCGGTCATTCTTCCCGCACAAGGCTTCCGCAAAACCCGCATTCGGCTGTGACATCATCCAGCCAGTCCACTTCATCGGGTCGAAGCGGCGCACCGCACGATGGACAATGCGTCGGCAGGATGGGCCGCCTGGCGGGCGACTCAACAGTTGGCGTATCCGGCATGAGCGACTTCATCCACTTTTCGAATTCAACCGCTTCGTTTTTGAAGCCGCGCTGGTTCAATTCGGCAAGTGTTCTCGTTCCGGCCTGGTGCAATCGACCGAGTTGCCTGCGCTCTGCCAGTAGTTCCAGTCCGCGCTTGAGGGAGGGGATGCCCAGTGTGACTTGCCCGGCCAGGACTCGGGCGCGCCCAGCCTGCAGGTGGAAGAGCGGAGCGCGCGGTCCGTCGCGCCCGTCCGCGACGCGGGCGATCTGCTCGAAGAGTTCGGCGGCGCGTCCGTATTCTCCTTTCGAGAAGGCAAAGTTCGCCTCCTGCAGGATCGGCGGGACTTCCTGCGCGAGCGTTTTTCGGATCTGGCGGCGGAACACGCGGCGCATTATTCGGTCTCCTCTTCGACGGCTTCGCCGACCTCTTTTGCCAGTTCCATCCCGCGCGGGTCTTCGCTGGGTTCGATGCGCCGCCCGAAGACGAGGAATCCCGTGTGCGCGACCATCCTGTCCGTGGGGCGGAGGCGTGAAGGCTCGGCTTTATAGTAGCGTAACAAAATTTCACAAACTTCGATGAATGCAAAATGTCTCTGGCGTAAGGCGTAAAGGGTCTTTTCCACCTGGTTGAATGTGGGGATCAGACAACACAGGAATCCGCCGGGCTTGAGCGCGGCTCGGACTTGTGTGATGTAATCATATGGATTCTGCACGTCGAGGAAGAAGGAGTTGGCGTCAGTTTCGTCGAAGCCCTCTTGGATGTCGCGCAGTTTGAAGTCGACGCGTGAATCGAGCCCGAAGCGTGTCAAATTTTTGCGGGCCAGATTCTGCACATCGGGTTTGATTTCGTACGAGACGACGCGTCCCTCATCCCCGACTGCGTACGCCAGCGCGGTCGTCATGGACCCGGAGCCTGTCCCGGCTTCGATGACCTTTTGCCCCGGCCCGACCCCCATCGTGACGAAGATGAAGCCGATGTCCTTCGGGTAGAGGATCTGTGTGGTGCGGGGCAGTTCGATCAGCAGGTCGGCGAGCGACGGCTGCAGGAGGAAGAACGGCGACCCCATGTGGCTGAAGACCTGCGTGCCCCAGGGTTTACCGATCAGGTCGTCGTGCAGGATGATGCCGCGGTGCGTTTCGAACTTGGCGCCCGCTTTCAGGTTGAGGATGAAATGTTTGTGGCGCAAGCCAACCAGTTCAGCGAGGTCGCCGTCGCGCGCAATGGAGGAGGGAGGCGTGAAAGACATGCGGTTATCTTACCATGACAGCCGCGGCTTACAGGCTCGTGTCATTCGGCAGCGCGGGCGTTTCTTCCGGGACACTGACCGGCAGGGTCTGTTGCAATTTGCGGTTGGACGCGACCAGGAGCGCCAGCAGGATGCCGGCAAGGACGACCAATCCGATGGTTGAGATCTGTTGCAGTTCCTCGTACCCGTCCGGCTGGATGTAGGTGACCCCCAGCGCCGAAAATGAGACGGTAAGCGCGGCGGCGTTCCAAAGTCCGTGCAGGAGGACGGCGAGCAGGTAGCTGCCAAGCAGGCGCAGGTAGCGGCGTTCGCGCACCGCCAGGTAGATCCCCATGCCCATGATCGCGGATGCGACGATGTGCAGGAGACCCGTCCCGATGCGCGTGAACAGCAGGACGCCCCAGCCGTCCGTTTGCCCGCTGGCGTTGAACGTCTCCCAGATGGCAAAACCGGCTCCGCTCAATGCGCCCAGGGCAAACCCCTGCGCCGCCGAACTCAGCCGCCCGGCAAGCAGCCAGACCGCCAGCGGCTTGATGAGTTCCTCGAGCAGAGGGATCAGCCCTGACAATACGATCAAGACCGGGATGAAGACGCCCGGCCGCACGATGAAAGGCGCGAGCAACCGCAACAACTCATCCGCTCCCGCCTCCGTTTCCAGGTCGAGGAACATGACCTGCGAGGAAAGTCCCTGGAACTCCGCCGACAACTGCGGGTTTGCCACGACGTAAAAGATGACCACGGCAAAGATCACCATGAACATGAATAGTTCGATGACGATCAACAGCAACGGCACAGCCGTCAGGCTGACGCCGAAAGCGCCCCACGTCCGCCAGCGCGAACCGAGCGGGAGATGCCTGACGGCCAGCGCGGTGATGATCCAGAGCGGGAGCATGACCGCGGGGATGGTCAGAATGGGCAAAGCCAGCCAGTTGACCGACTCATTGTTCCGCACCACCTGCCCGAGCAAAAGGGCGAGACCGGCGAATGCCACGCCGATGACGATCTGCCGGCCCGGGATGGACGTGGCGACCGCCGCGTCCGCGGCTGGCTTGTTCAGGAATTTCTGCAGGGCGACGACCGCAATGCCCGCCAGCAGGGCGCCAAGGAAGGCGATCGCGGCAGCGCGGATCACGGTCTGCACGTTCAAAAATCCATCGTTGAAGTAAACGAAGAGGACGGACATCCCAAGGATGAACGCCACCGCGAACAGGATCAAAGCGGCGGCGGCAAACAGGAAAGCGCCGATGAACGATGGATAGTGTGTTTGGGATGTCTTCATTTTTCCTCGATCTCGATGCCCAGCAATTTGTCGCCCGGCGGCGTCTCGATGCCCGGTAGCGGTGTTGCGCGGGGCAAGCGCCTCAAGGATGTCCATGCCGCTCAGCACCTCGCCAAAGATCGTGTATTGTCCGTCGAATTGCGGCGTCGGCGCGTAGGTGATGAAGAACTGGCTTCCGCTGGTATCCGGTCCCGAGTTGACCATCGCCACCATGCCGGGTTTATCGAACTTGAGCTCCGGGAGGATCTCGGTGATGACGTAATAGCCGGGCGTGCCCTTGCCGGTCCCGCTTGGGTCGCCGGTCTGTGCATAGAGGTCGGGGATGACGCGGTGGAACGTGATATTGTCGTACCACCCGTTCTGCGCCAGAAAGATGAACGAATTCACCGTGAACGGCGCCTTGTCCGCGAGCAGTTGGATGACCACATCCCCCTTTTCGGTGTGGAGCGTGGCGATATAT
The DNA here is from genome assembly GCA_963718215.1 of uncultured Chloroflexia bacterium. Taxonomy (GTDB): domain Bacteria; phylum Chloroflexota; class Anaerolineae; order Anaerolineales; family Villigracilaceae; genus Defluviilinea. The sequence goes on along the minus strand of CAVQYK010000024.1, from coordinate 46,432 downwards.
TGCTTCGTCCGCTCCACGAGCATGGGCGGGCAGTCGGTGAAGTATCGTTTCCCAAGCCGTATCAACTGGACGATGTCGTTCAGGCTGCCGAAATCCTGCGGACCGAGATAGATCTCGCCATTGATGACGATGAGCGGGACGGCGAACGGGCCGAACTTTTGCGCCGTCTCGAAATTGGTCTGGACCAGATCCACAACCGCTTCGCTCTCGACGTCAACCTGATACTGCGTCCCATCCATCCCCAACGCTGACGCCTGCGCCGCGCTCCACTGCTCAAAATCCTCAGGCGACAGGTTCACCCAATTCTCCTGCTGGGAGTACAACAGATCGTGCATTTCCCAAAATTTATCCTGCCGGTGCGCGGCTTCCACAGCCTGCGCGGCGAGGACCGCCTTGTCGTTTCGTCCCACCAGCGGGAAGATGCGGCTGATAAACCTGACATCTTCTGGGTATTCAGAAAGCAGTCGGTTCACGACGCGTGCGAACAATCCGCTCGTGCCGTCCTGAAGGTCGCCGTAGACCATGACCGTGACGATGGCATCCTCAGGTCCGCGGACGTGATCCGCATCCGTGATGGGCGGAAAAAGCGACGGCGCATCCGGTCCCGGCGTGGGGGCGGCTGAGAACGATGTGCAGGGGGATGCGGCGGCTCTGGCGATACTTGTGACGGTTGGATTCGCCTGTAGCAGTTGCCGTTGGTGTGGATGTGCAGGAAGGCAATCGAAAGAAGAAAGACGAGAAAGCTGCTGAATAGAGGATATCCTTGGGTTGGCGCATGATGTTATTGTTGGATGGCTTGCTGGAGTTGCTCGAAGGAGGTCATCCAGGCGATGGTGTTGAGAAATCCTCAAGCGAGTCGCTTTGTTCGCGCAGGGCGCGCACCGCGGGACCGACCGGGTCCTCTCCTGCCGCGCCGCCGGGCTGGTCGGCGTAGGCGCCGTGGAAGGCGAAGTATGCCTGGTTGAGTTTGCGCAGGAGGTAGCCGTTCTGCCAGAAGACCTGTCGGCGCTGTTCCATGTATGTTTCCGCTTCTTCGATCTTTCCCTGCGCTAACAGTTCATCGGCGGTGACGCGCGTTTCGCGCATCTCGGCGCGGAAGTCGAAGGGGGGCGGGTCATCGAGTCCGTTCGAGGGAAGGAAATGCAGGTTGAGGGAGAGCAGGTTGAGGTCAGGTTGTGAAGCGAGAAATTCGGGGTAGTATGTCTGCAAGACGAGGTATCCCACCTCGTCACCGACAATGCTGGCTGTTGTCTCGTTCATCGTGCGGAGTTCGGGCGTGGTGCTGTAGTTGAGTCCCGAGCGGGCGCAGGTTGAGGTAGTTGTGTGCCCATTCGTGGGCGATGGTGTTGAGCATCCAGGGCAGGTCGGTGGTTTCCATGACCATGGTCGGGTAGACGCCCACGCCGCCGATCGGCACGACGAGGGTGGAGACGTCGAGCGATTTTGCCACCTGGTCTTCGAGGCTGATCTGGTCGTCGATGGTCAGGGTCGGCTGGACGGAGATGTTGGCGACCTGGACGATCTCCTCGCGTTTTGAAACAATGAGAGCGAGCGGCGTGGGCGAGTTGTGATAAAGCACCGGCGGCAACGGTTGACCGATGGCTGTAAGACCCAGTCCTGCCAGGGTATCGCTCAACTGGGTCTGCAATATGGACTCTTTGAACGGGGCAAGCTGTTCCTGCCTTGCCAGGAATTCGTCGCGTTGCGAGCGCAGGAGCGAACTGGCGGCTTCCTTGTCGGTGATCTCGGGGTCGGCATAGACCTGTTCGATGCGGAACTCGGTCTGCATCAGGTTGACGGTCGTGCGCAGGTAATCGAAAACGATCTCCTTGCCGGCGGCGCGTTCGAACGTGTACGGCGAATGGATCGCGGCTTGTTCGAGTTTGATCCAGGCGGCATCCCAGACCCAGTTGGGGTAGTCGAATTCGATCTCGCGGGTGTAGACGCGGGTGCGGTCTGCGTTGCCGGTGAAGCGCGGAACGTCGCTGCCCCCGGCGATGAGGAGCACGATCAGAATGCTCACGATGTCCAATATTCGTCCAATACGATAAAGCATGGGAAGATTATACCCAGTGCGGACAATCTATAACAGTAGGGACATCCCACCGAAGCGGGATGTCCCTACTTACTTCCACCTGCCCTCAGCAGATTTCATATTGTAGGGGCGACCCGTCCAGTAAAAATGGATTATCCTTGTCCAGCTCTGATGGGTCGCCCTTACGATATAAGCTGGATTATTTCTTGTTCCTCAAATATTCGTCGATCGCCCAGGCGGCTTTGCGTCCGCCGACCATGGCGGTGACCACGAGATCGGGACCGGTGGCGCAGTCGCCGCCGGAGAAGACACCTTCACGCGAGGTCGCGCCGGTCTTCTTGTCGGCTTTGATCAAGCCCCAGTTGTGCGTTTCGAGGTCGGGTGTCGTCTTGCCGATGATCGGGTCAGGCCAGTAGCCCAGGGCAAGGATGGCGGTGTCGCATGCCACGCTGAAGTTCGAGCCTTCCACGGGCACCGGCTTGCGCCTGCCTTTTGCGTCCGGTTCGCCGAGTTTCATCTCGATGCATTCCACGGCGGCCAGTTTCCCTTCCTCGTTGGCGATGAACTTGACCGGCTGGGTAAGGAAGCGGTACTTTGCGCCTTCTTCTTTTGCAAGGGCGCGGTCCTTTTTGCCGCCGGGCATTTCCTTTTCGGTGCGGCGGTAGAGGCAGGTCACTTCCTCCGAGCCAAGCCGCAGGGCGGAGCGCAGACAGTCGGACGCCGTGTCGCCGCCGCCGATCACGACCACGCGGTTCCCGATCTCGAGCGGTTTCTTCATCTCCGGCGGAAGCAGTTTCGGGTCCACGTTGGCGCGGATGAGGAAATCGGTCGCTTCGTAGACGCCGGGCAGGTCTGTGCCGGGCGTATCTTCCATCTTGGCGTCGATCTCCGAGCCGACGCCGATGAAGACCGCTTCGAAGCCTTCCTTGAACAGGTCGTCAATGGTCTTGTCTTTTCCGATGTAGGTATTGGGGACGAACTGGACACCGGCGCGCTCGAACTCCTCCCACTTTTCCTCCCAGACGTCCTTGGGGAGTTTGAAGTTGGGGATGCCGTAAACGAGCAGTCCGCCCGGCGCAGGTTTGGACTCAAAGATCGTGACTTCGTATCCGCGCTGGACGAGTTGGTCGGCACAGCCCACACCGGCAGGTCCCGCCCCGATGATGGCGACCCGCTTCCCCGTCGGAGTGCCGACCGGAATGACGCGTCCCTCATGACGGCGTTGATAGTCAACGGTAAAGGCTTCCAGTTCGCCGCACAGGACCGGCGTGTGATGTTTGTTCAAGACGCAGGAACCCTGGCAAAGCGCCTCATGCGGGCAGACGCGTCCGCATACTTCCGGCAGGGAACTGGTCTGGTGATACAGGTCGGCGGCTTCCGAGAAGCGTCCCTGTTCGATCAGCCACATGGCGGAAGGGATGTCGTTGTGTGTGGGGCAGGCGACCATGCAGGGTGCGGGGTCCGGGCAGTGAATACAGCGTGAGGCCTCCACCATGGCGCGTTCGGGGGCGAACTCGATGACCACATTGTCGAAGTCGCAGGTTCGCTCTTCGGGTGAGCGCAGGTCAAGGTCAAAGAACGGCATGTTCGCCCTTGCCTTGCGGTCAATGGTGAGGGTTTCACTGGGTATGAACTGCATGAATTCCTCCGAATATTTGTAAAACAATCATACTGATGTAATGATACCAAACATAAAAACCGTCCATAGGCTTAAATGTCACCAAACTGGACGACAATCGTCACAATTGTAGGATTATTGGAATTTCATCAGTTGCCTGTCTAAATTCATTGTCAATTCATATTTCTGAGGTATAACTCGTGCTGGAAAATTTACGTATATATAAGCGAGGCAATCCCTCGCGGAGGTAAAGCAATGGGAAAGTTTTTGAAGAAATATCGGGTGGTTTTGATCCTGCTTCTTGTGATCGCTGTCGGGGCGGCGGCTTTTTTGTTTAACCAGAACAGGAATGCCAATGCAGAGAGTACATTCCAAACCACCGCCATTGAGCGCGGCAAATTGACCGCGACCATTGGCGCGACCGGCACTGTGCGCGCCAAGCAGACCGCCGTACTGGTCTGGCAGGCATCTGGAGCGGTGGATACGGTCAACGTGAAGGCTGGCGATAATGTGCCTTCCGGCTTTGTGATGGCATTCCTCTCGAAGTCATCGCTGCCGCAAAGCATCATCCTGGCGGAGGCGGATCTTGCCAGCGCCCAAAAGGCCCTGGACGACCTGTTGAATTCGGATACAACGCGCGCGCAGTCCGCCATCGCCCTGCGCGATGCACAGGCGGCTTATGACAGGGCTGTCAAGAACCGCGATGGGCTGAACGGTTTGATCGACCTCGAGAGGATCATTACCAAGAAGAGGAATACCCCGTTTGGCATAATCGAAATAAAAGAGACCAAGACCTATAAAGGCTATGCCGACAAGACCACCATTGCAAAATCTGACGAGCAGCTTGCCCTTGCCAAGGCAAAACTTGACGACGCCCAGCGCAAATATGACAGCCTGACCAGCGGGAATTCCGTGGAGATCATGTCCGCGCAGGCACGCATCAATGCGGCTCAGGCGACCTTGAACCTGGCGCGTGTGACCGCGCCTTTTGGCGGCATTGTGACCGAATCCTATCCGTTGCCCGGTGACCAGGTGGGCGCGGGCATCACGGCTTTTCGCATTGACGACCTGTCCAGCTTGTTGGTGGACGTAAGCGTCTCTGAAGTGGATATCAACAGCGTTGTTGTCGGTCAACCCGTCACACTTACGTTCGACGCCATCCTTGGGGGGCAATACAACGGGCTGGTGGTGGAAGTTGCCCAAACTGGGACCGTCACGGCTGGGGTGGTCAATTTCAAGGTGACCGTCGAACTGACCGATGCGGACGCGCTTGTAAAACCCGGCATGACTGCGGCGGTGAGTATCACGGTCAAGGAACTGACGGATGTCCTGCTTGTGCCGAACCGTGCAGTCCGCCTTTCGGAAGGGGAGCGGGTGGTCTTTGTCCTGGAGAACGATCAGCCTGTCAAGAAAACGATCCGCCTTGGATCTTCATCCGATACGATGAGCGTGCTGGCGGGCGGTGATGTACAGGAGGGCGATGCCGTCATCCTGAACCCGCCCACCGAATTCTTCGGACCGGGGGGGGCGGTGGTCCGCCGTTTGGGAACTAGGATATGACAAACGTTATCGAAACACATAACCTGAGCAAGGTCTATAAAATGGGCGAGGTTGAGGTGCATGCCTTGCGCGGGGTCTCGTTCAACATCCGGCGCGGGGAGGTGGTCTCCATCATGGGACCGTCCGGTTCGGGCAAGTCCACGTTGATGAATACGCTTGGCTGCCTGGACCGTCCGACTTCCGGCGAATATGTATTGGACGGGGAGGCGGTTGCCTCATTGACAGACGACCAACTCGCGGACATCCGCAACCGCAAGGTTGGCTTTGTCTTTCAGAGTTTTAACCTGCTCTCCCGCCAGACTGCCATCACGAACGTGGAACTGCCGTTGCGGTATTCAGGCAAAACAGATGGGCGGCGTCAACGTGCCATCGATGCGTTGAAAGCCGTAGGTCTGGAAGACCGCATGACCCACCGTCCGTATGAACTCTCCGGTGGTCAGCAGCAGCGTGTAGCCATTGCGCGCGCCATTGTCAACAGTCCCGCCATCATCATGGCGGATGAACCGACGGGCAACCTCGATTCGAAGGTCGGGCAGGAGATCATGAACCTGCTCCTCAATTTGAACAAGAACATCGGCACGACCCTGATCATCGTCACGCACGACCCGAAAATTGCAGAGCAGACAGGACGGGTCATCCGCTTGAAGGACGGGGAATTGGACGGTGAATTATGACCGTAGTACAGGCTTTTCTGGAGGCATTGGAAAGTTTAAACGGGAACAAGCTCAGGTCCGGTTTGACCGTGCTTGGGATCGTGATTGGCGTGGCGGCGGTGATCGCGATGCTGGCGGTGGGGACCGGTGCGCAGGAGTCCATCACAGGTTCCATCAGCGGCATCGGTACAAATCTGCTTTTCGTCTTTCGCGGCGACCCGGCTGATAACATCCGCAATCCCAAACCGTTGACCCTGAGCGATGCCGACGCGTTGCGCGACCAGTTCGCGGCGCCTTCGGTTGAGGCGGTTGCGCCTGCCTTGCAGGGCAATGGAACCGTGTCGTTCGGCGGAGAACAGACATCCCCGCAAATTTTTGGCGTTACGCCTGATTACTTCCAGGTGCGTAATTACAACATCACAGAAGGCGAATTCATTACCGAGGAGCATATGCTTGGACGCGCTTCGGTCGTATTGCTGGGGCCTGAGGTGGCGGAAACGTTATTTGGGCATTCGGACGGTGTGACCGGCGAAACGGTCCGCATCGAAGGGCAGCCTTTCCGCGTCATCGGGGTGCTGGAGTCGAAGGGCGGCGGTTCGTTCGGAAGCCAGGATAATGTGGTGATCGTTCCGTTCACCACCGCCCAGGCGCGTTTGATACGGCGAAGCACCAGCGACCGGGTGGATGTGATCTTCGTGCAGGCGGTCAGCGGCGATGTGGTTACACAGGCGTCCGAAGAGATCGCAGCGATCCTGCGCAACCGCCACCGCACCCCTGTGGGTGCGGACGACTTTACGGTCTTTACCCAGCAGGACCTGCTTTCCACGTTCCAATCCATTACCGGCATCCTGACGATCTTCCTTGGTGGCATCGCGGGGATCTCCCTGCTTGTGGGCGGCATCGGCATTATGAACATCATGCTGGTTTCGGTGACAGAACGTACGCGCGAGATCGGTCTGCGCAAGGCGCTCGGGGCGCGCAAACGCGACATCCTCACGCAATTCCTCACGGAATCATCCCTGTTGAGCCTCATTGGCGGGATCATTGGTATTGCCTTCGGCTGGCTGATCTCCTACATCGTGGGACGGGTCGCCGAAGCCAGCGGGACGGCGTTCACGCCGCTCGTGGGTATTGACGCGATCCTGCTCGCCACGATCTTCTCTGCCGCAGTGGGACTGTTCTTTGGCATTTATCCTGCCAGCCGCGCGGCAAGCCTGGAACCGGTGGAAGCGTTGAGGTATGAATAAGTTCATGCTGTAGGCATGTGTTTCATCCCTTATGTGACGAATTGGTTACAGCCGACCTGCAATTATGGTGCCAAGGTGCTAGAATAAAACAAGGAAGGGTAGTTCGATGGAGCCCATCCTTGCGCATAGGAGAAAACGATGACAAAAAGAACTTTATATAAACTCTTCAGCCTGATCATTTTGTCCGCACTCATTGCCGGTTGCGGCACGGCGGCGGAAAACGGCGAAACGGCTGTTTCGGACCCCCAGCCTTTGATCAATATCAATGATGATATTGTCAGCGCGTCTGCGGAGGTGGTGGCAGGGAAATGGGCAAACCTCTCGTTCATTCTCGGAGCGGAAAAAGTCGATGTAGCGGTCAAGATCGGCAGCAAGGTCAAAACTGGAGATGTCCTGGCGTCATTCCCTGACGACGCATTACCCCAGGGGATTATCAATGCACAGGCGGACCTGATCCTGGCCCAAAAATCCCTGGATGACCTGCTCGACACGAACACTGCACTGGCGCAGACGATCATCCGCGTGCGTGATGCCCAAAAAGCGGTCGATAAGGCTGTCGACTATCGAGAGGGGTTGGATGGTTTGATCACTTACAAAGAAACCGTCATAAAGAAGGAAAAAACCCCTTTTGGCGTGATTGAGATCCCCACGATCAGGGAATATGAAGCCTACGCGGACAAAACGACCATTGCGAAGGCGGATGAAGACCTTGCCCTGAAAAAGGCGCTTTTGGATGATGCCCAGGCTGAACTCGACCGCCTGATCAACCTGCAAACCTCACCCGAGGTTCAGGCGGCGCAGATCCGCGTGAACGCCCTTGAATCGGTCATCCGCCAATCGAAGTTGACGGCGCCCTTTGACGGCACGGTCGTGCAGTTGTATGTCAATTCCGGCGAGATGATCTCTCCCGGAGTCCCCATTCTTTTACTTGCGGACCTGTCCACTCTGCAGGTCAAGACCACTGACCTGAACGAAGTGGACGTGGCGCGCATCCAGATTGGCGATACGGTCAAGGTCTCGTTTGATGCGCTGCCGGATACGGTCGTCACGGGCAAGGTGAGCGAGATCTCCCTGAAGAACGCGGTCGGCTCCGGCGTCTATTACGATGTCTTCGTCACGCTGGATGAGATCCCCGAAGGATTGCGCTGGGGAATGAGCGCCTTCGTCGAGATCGAAGTCTCGAAATAATTCACCCTGGACGAAAACAGCCCGCCTCTGTCACTGGACCGAGCGGGCTGTTTCTGTTTTCTGATACCTTCATTTGCTTCCGACGCCGTCCCGGCGGAGGGATACGGGGCTATTCGTAGCGGACCGCCTCGAGGATCTTGACCTTCGACGCGCGGCGGGAGGGGAAGATCGCCGCGAGCTGCGAAATGATGACCGCCGCGATCAGGCTGATGACAATGCCCTCCGGCGGCAATACGAAGGTGAGGCTGTACCCGGACATGGTGGTCATGCCGATGAACAGGATGCGCGCCAGCACGATCCCCGTCCCAACCCCCAGCACGCCGCCGATGACGCCCATCAAGCCTGCCTCCGCCAGCACCATGCGGATGATCTGCATCCGCGTCATGCCGATGGCGCGCAGCATGCCGATCTCGCGCGTGCGCTCGATGACGCTCATCGTCAGGGTGTTGACGATGCCCAGCGAGCCGACCACGATGGAGATCAGCGCCATCACGTCGAACATGCTGAACGCCTGGTCCATCAGGGTCAATGCCTGCTCGCGGATGGAGGTGTTGGAGATCAGGATCAGGCGGTAGCGTTTGCCGTACAGATCGTCAATGCGCTGTTTGACATCGTCGATGGACTGGCCGTCCTTCACCTTGATGAAGAACGTGGTGGCATCGTCGATGCGGAAGTAACGCTTCATGTCGTCCCAACTGCCCTGCACGACCAGCCCTTGATTGTAGAAGTCCACGACGACTGCCGCGATCTCAAAGGAACGGTAACCGCCGCGCGTCCGCAATTGGACGAAATCGCCGGTCTTCAGCCCGTATTTTTCCGAGAGCACGCTGGATAGAAGAACCGCGTCGCCCTGTTGCAGTCTGCGGACGACTTGCTCCGTGCTGACATCGTCATCGCTGAAGACGAATTCGGTGACGCGCGCATACGCGACCGGGTCCATCGCCATGAAGTTGATCTGCTCCACGCCGTCGGGAGTCTGCCAGTCCACGTTGAAGTAACGGATCGGGGCGACGGCTTCAACTCCGGGCACGGAGGCGATGCGCTGTCCCACGTCTCCGCGCATGGGGATGGAGGAAGAGGCGAAGATGTCCCCGCCGATGTAGGCGGACATCCATTCGCGCAGGTCGCCCGCAAAGGATTCGGTCATGCCGCGCGTCATGATGACCATTGCCACGCCGACCATCAGCGCGGCGACCGTCAGTGTGGTGCGCTGGCGCGAGCGCTGGACGTTGCGGCTTCCCAGACTGCCGCTGGTGCCGTAGATCCATTTCATGAACGGGCGGGTGATGCGCTCCCAGGCGGTGACGGTGGCGGGGATGAGCAGGGTCGCACCGCTGAACAAGCCGAAGACTGTCATACTGCCGAGGCGGAATTGCACGTCGTAGGGGAACGGGTTGGTGATGAGCAGGATCGCCGAGACGACGAGGAGCGCCACGCCGAGTTTCCAGCCCTGGCGGATGAGCCAGCCTTCGTTTGCCTTGCCGCGCACGCGCAGCGCCTCCATCGGGGAGACGCGTCCCGCCTGCCAGGCAGGGATGCCCGCCGCCAAAAATGTGACGACCAGCCCCGACCGCCCAACTGAAGACCATGTCGTCCACGGGCACTTCCACGAAGATGAGTTGCTGGTTGAGGATGACTCCCATGAGATTTGTCAGACCGCGCGCCAGCAACATGCCCACGCCCACGCCCGCCGCCGACCCAAAGATGCCGAGCACGCCCGCCTCCAGCAGGATCAGCCCGGTGACCTGTCCGCGCGTCATGCCGATGGTGCGGAGCATGCCGAACTCACGCGTGCGCTCCACGACGGTCATGGCGAAGGCGTTGTAGATGAGGAAAGCGCCCACGAACAGCGCGATGCCGCTCATGAAATTCAAGCCGATCTGGTAGTTCTGCAACATCTGTGTCATGCGCTCGCCCTGCGCTGGACGGGTAGGTGACCGACAGATCCCTGCCGAGGCGGGTTTGCAGATTGTCTTTGAGCGCCTCCAGTTCGGCGCGCGGAGGGTTGGGATTTTTCGGTCAGGATGTCCACCTGGTCGAGTTCGCCGTCACGATTGAAGAGTTCCTGCGCGGTGCGGAGGGGGATGACGCCGAACGAGCCGTTGGCGGTTTGACCCGCGCCTTCGCGCGCGATCAACCCCACGACCTTGAGCGACTCGACGCCATTGGGCGTGATGACCGCCAGCCAGTCGCCGACCTCGATCTCCTTGTCCTCGGCGTAGGTTTCCACGAGGACAACCTCCCGTTTGGCGTTCAGGTCCTGCAGGAAACTGCCCTGTGACGAGTTTGTACTCGCGCAGGCTGGGCTCCATGAGGGGGTCGATGCCGTGCAGGGTCAGTCCGCCGCCCGCGTCGGTGCCGAACAAGCCGAGGGCGATCTGCTCCGGCGAGGCGTCGTCCGCGGCGACAGTGTTGATGCGGATGATGGGTGATGCCACACTGACGCTTGGGATGTTGCGGATGGTGCGCAGGGTCTGTTCCGGGAAGCCGGAGGTGGACTGACTGGCACTGGTGACACTCAATTTGACGTTGCCGGAGGTGTTCGAGAACAGGCGGACGATGGAATTGAGCGCAGCCTGGTTGGTCACGCCGATGGCGAGCATGCCGGCCACGCCCAGGACGATGCCGAAGGCGCTCAACAGGAATCTCAGCCAGCGCGCGCGGATCGAGCGCAGGGTCAGGTAGCGGATCTGGCGCAGGAGGGTCATGCGGTCACGACTCCAGTTCGCGCATGGTGGACATGATGCCGTTCATGCGGTCCGCCAGCGGAATGTCGTCGCCGGGTTTGTATTCCTTCACGATATCGCCGTCGCGCAGGAAGATGACCCGCCCCGCATAGGACGCGGCGCGCGGATCGTGCGTGACCACGATGACGGTCTGATTGAATTCGCGGCAAGAGCGCTGGAGCAGTTCCATGATGGAGGTGCCGGTCTTTGTGTCGAGGTTGCCGGTCGGTTCGTCCGCCAACAGGATGGCTGGTTCAGTCACGAGCGCCCGCGCAATGGCGACGCGTTGCTGTTCCCCGCCGGAGAGTTGGTCGGGTTTATGCTTGCGCCTGTCGTACAAGCCGACCAGTTCGAGTATCTGCTTGAGGCGGCCCTCGTAGTGGCTGGGATTCTTGCCGTCAATGATGACGGGCAGCAGGATGTTCTCCTCCGCTGTCAGGGTGGGGAGAAGGTTGAAGAATTGGAAGACAAACCCAACGTTATGTCGACGCGCCAAAGTTGCCTGGTATTCGGTCAATTGGGAGAGTTGGGCGTCCCCGAGGGTTACCTCCCCCTCGGATGGGGTGTCCAATCCGCCCAGCAGATGCAGGAGCGTGGATTTGCCGCTTCCGCTCGGACCCATGATGGCGACGAACTCGCCCTTTTGCACATCAAAATTGACGCCTCTCAGCGCTTCGACGGTGTGTTCCCCGAGCAGGTATTTCTTTCGGAGATCACTGGCTTTCAAAACGGACATAAATAACTCCAATCAACGTGCATTTTCTATTTGTGTATCAGCACTTCGCCTTTGTGACCGTCCACGGTGACGGTGGTCTCATCGGGCAGGAGGGTGGCGCCCTCCACGGAGACCACGGCAGGGATATTGTACTCCCTGGCGACGATGGAACTGTGCGAGAGCAAGCCGCCCGACTCGGCGACAACGGCTCCCGCGCGGGCGAAAAGCGGCGTCCAGCCGACGTCGGAGTAGGGGATGACCAGCACGTCGCCGTGCTTGACCTTCGGAAAATCCTGTATGCCCCTCACCACCTTGACCTTGCCCGTGTAATGCCCAATGGACGTGGCAATGCCGCTCATCACATCCATGTTCGGCTCGCGGACGGGCGGAATCTCGTCGCCGTAGATGACGGTGGGGATGAGGATGTCCTTGTAGTGGTCCATGTCCGTTTTGTGGCAGGAGACCTTGCCGCGCAGGTCTTCGACAGGTTGTTTCCCGTTCACGAGGTCGCGCACCTGGCTGAACGTGAGGAAGAAAATATCCGCAGGCGTTTCGATCAATCCGCGCCTCACGAAATGTCTCCCTAATGCCAGGAAATAGTAGCGGAACAAGCCGTATCCGTACGTGTATAGCCCGCTGACCTGCTCGCGCAGGAACCGGAACTCACGCGCCCGCTTGTAGAAGAATTTGAGCATCCCGCTGGCTCTCAGGTCAGACAGCGGGACCTTCTTCCCCTCCTCTTTTTTGGGGACAAAGTCCGTGACCAGTTGCAGGACTATCTCTGGTTGCTCGCGCCACGGGACGGCGGAAAAGTCGTTGCCGTTGTCGCTCAGGTGCCCGAAATCCTCGATGAGTTGTGCGACCTGTTGCGGAAAATCACCCGCCTCGGTCATCCTTTGGAATTCGGCATACGAGACGCTCCGCATCTTTTCCTGGGCCTCGGGCGGGAGCGCGCAGAATTGGGCATGGAGGCGCCTCAGGTGGGTGGCTGGGTCGTATTCGGCGATCTCGGTCATGCCTTCGGTCAGATCGAAGTAACTAAACTCCACGCCTTTTTTGCCGAGCTGTGCCTTGAGCATGTTGTTGTACATGCCCATCAGGAGCGGCCCCATCACGTTGAAATAGGCGACCTCCTGCATCAGTTTGTAGTGACGGTCAACCGCGGCCAGGATGTCGGATTCGTTCCATTGATCGAGATCCAGGTACGGGGTCGCTTTGACGCGCTCTTTGAGTTTGGGCAGGGCGCGGCGCATCTTCGATCCGAAACTCCATTTGTCGATCATGAACCAGATCATCCACGGCAGGCGCGTGAAGGTCTTGAAGCTCGGCTTGAAGGAATGTTTCACTGCGCCGCGCGGCAGGGATCCCATGATCATCTCCACCGAGTCGCGCGGGAAGCCCAGCCCCTCGAAGATGTCGCCCAGCGCGCCCATGTTGAAATAGACGCGGTAGTAGAACGACTTGGCCAGGTCTTCAGGCTTCAGCCCAAGGTCGCCTGTGATCTCCGACATCCACCGGATCCAGATGCTGTTGACCAGAGGGATGTTGACCGTGAAAATGAGCGGCTTGATCATGCCCGGGAGCATCTCGCGCGGGATGTAGTTCGAATACACGTTGCGGTTGTTGGATGTGGTGATGGCGCGCGCCTGCACCCAGTACAGGTCGCTTCCGTCATGGACCCATTCCAGGTCCACGGGATGACGGAGTTTCTGCGCGATGACCCTTGTCCCCGCGATAGACCTCCTCGATCAGACTTAACGGGACGTCTGCCGCTTTACCATTCGCCTTTTCCACCCAGTAGCCCTATTTGTTGACCCAGCGCAGGGGGGTCACGCCGCTTTGCACGAGTTGAGTCCCCTCGCCTTTGACCGCCTCCACGACGATGTCATCCCCGCCGGTGACCGGGTTGCGGCTGAGCGCCACGCCCGAGAGGACAGGTTTGACCATCTCCTGGACGATGACAGCCATCGCCAGTTCGTTGGTGGGAACATTGTGCCGTTCGAGGTAGGTTTTCACCGCCGGCGTCTGCGCCGACGACCAGACCGCCCAAACCGCCTGCAGGACACCGTCCACGCCCTGCACGTGCAACACGGACTTGAACTGCCCGGCGAACGAACGGTCCATGCTGTCTTCGATGTTGGCGGAGGAGCGGACAGCGTACGTTTTGCCCGGATCGATGGTCTCTGCGATCTCGGCTCGTAATTCATCGATCAGGCGGTCATCGTCCTTTATGTAACGCTGATACGCCTCCCATTTGATGGCGTATGTCTGCGGCGTCTTCATGCCAATGCCGGCAAGTTTCCGCAGGTTGACCGCCTTGTTCCCCACTGAGATGGGCGGTTTTCGTTTGGTAACGTCAACGATAAGCCCCATATAAGCCCTCCCGTTATTTGATCTCGACCTTGAAGAATTTTGCCATTTTAAGCATGCCCCTGCCCATGGGATTTGATTTCAGGTTACTCAAACCATATTCGATCATTTTCCCCTCCTGCTTGTACTTCATCGCAATCTTGTATTCCGGTATCATGGCGAGCAGGAATAGGACGTTGACCACCACCGCATAGAGGATGTGCGCTGCGTCGCCGCCGGTCCGCCACCAAAACCAGGGGATGAGCAGCCAGAGCCAGGCCAGATTCGCCACGATGATATTGCGGAAGACAACCATCCCCAGGATGAGTCCGGCGATGGGGGAGACCAGCACCGCCAGCCAGTCAATCACCAGCAATCCGCCCATGATGGCGGAAAACCCCGATCCGCCGTGGAAGCGGTAATAAACGGGCCAGATGTGACCGATCAAGCCGCCGATTGCCGCGATCAGCATGTAGGCAGGCTGGTCGGGGTAGAGCAATTTGAATGCCAGGGTCGGGAGGACGACTTTGAGGATGTCGAGGATGCCCACGGTCATCCCGCCTTTTGCCCCGAGCGCGGTGCTGACCGTGTTCCCGCCGATGGAGAGGGCTTTATATTTATCCTCCGTCCCCTCCACTGCGACCTCGAACTCGGTGACATCCTTTCCTGTCCACAGTTTGACGATGAGACGGGCGAACGAAATTGACCCCAGTAAATAGGAAATCAACAGACTGATAACCGCAATGACAGGATCCATGACCGCCTCCAGGAGAATGCCAAAAAAACCAGGAATGATTTAGGCAAGAATAAAGAGTTTGTCCCTGCCCGCGCAAGTGATAAAGCGCATCAACTTACATGACGTCTTGTAATTAGTTTGGAGTACAGACAATATCTGTGCAAAAAGGTCTAATTTTGCGGCGGTTTTGAGAAATACCGGATGTTGTCCTCGTAGGGCAGGATGCCGTACTGCCCAGTATCTTTCAGGTCGAAGTTCTCAAAGAGGAAGATGCGGGGCGGATAGAAGGTAAAGGTTGAGAAGGCTAACAGCATGACCGCCAATACTCCGATGGCATAGTTATTGAACTTTTTCGCCAGCGGAGGACGGGTCAGCAATTTGTAACTGGCGAACTGACCAGTGAAAACTGCCAGGTAGAAGAGGGTCAGGTCCACCGGGTAAATGCTCCGCCCGACCGCCGGGGCGTAGAGGTGCCATCCCACCACGATGACCAGCGGCATGAGGAACAGGCTGGCGGTCTTGGCGATCAGGTAATTGTTCACTTTCCCGCGGATGTACGTATACTCGACCAGTGCAAAGACGAGCCCAGGGAAGAAGGTCATCTTCAGGTGTTCCCAGGTG
Source organism: uncultured Chloroflexia bacterium (assembly GCA_963718215.1). Lineage (GTDB taxonomy): Bacteria > Chloroflexota > Anaerolineae > Anaerolineales > Villigracilaceae > Defluviilinea. The sequence goes on along the minus strand of CAVQYK010000024.1, from coordinate 30,984 downwards.
CTTTCATTGACCGCCGAGAAGAACGCCACCACATTGCTGGAAAAGTCGCTCAATTCATACGTGAAATGCAGGGAGGCTCCCACCAGCCCGATAAAGAAAAAACCGCCGATTTCCCAAAGAAGCACCTTGTTTTTCATGGGCGATCCCCTATAACACGCCGGGAATAAATAAAATGCCGACCATGGCGATCAACCCGCCCCCGACACGCAGGGCTACCTTGCCACTATCGTAATGCTTGGCAATGTCGCCGATGATCAGTCCCGCAATGTGGATCAGAGCGGTGCCGGTCAGGAAGCCAGCCGCATAGAGGACCGGTTCCGCTGTGGTCGGCATTTCGGCACCATGCGCATAACCGTGGAAGATGGCGAAGAAACCCACGCCAGCCATGGCAAGCAAAATGGGCAGCTTCCGTTCGGCGGCGATGATCAAGCCCAGGAGTACGAGCGAGGCGGCGATCCCCAGCTCGATCGAGGTCAGACCGATGTCGATCAATCCCAGCGCGCCGCCCAATGCCATGACGCTGACAAAGGTCGCAGGCACGGTCCAGATGGCGCGTCCGCCGATCTGTGCGCTCAGGATACCCACACTGAGCATCGCCAGCAGGTGGTCGAAGCCGAGAACGGGATGCACCAGTCCGCTCAGGAAACCGCCGAACGGGACGTTGCTTCCATCATGGGCGTATGCCGCGCTTGGTATCAAACCGAGGAATATTGCGAGAATGACCGAACGAATAACTTTTTTGTCCATTTTTGCCTCCATGTGAAATAAAATTTGGTGAAATTTGTCGCATTATAAGTGGATAAAGTCTTTTCGAGAATGAACAAATCATGAGAAGAGGTTACATCTTTTGCGATACAATACATTCATGACCACATTCAAAATCCTCCTCACAGACGGACTGGACGGGACGGGCCAGTCCATTTTGCGTGAATCGGCGGCAGTGGACGACAAAAGTGGGATCTCGGCCGACGACCTGCTCAAAGTCATCCCGGAATATGACGCCCTCATCGTTCGCGGCCGGACCAAGGTGACTGCCTCCGTCATGGACGCCGCTTCCAGGCTGAAAGTGATCGGGCGCGCCGGCGTCGGCGTGGATAACATCGACCTCGAAGCCGCCAGGAAGCACGGCATGACCGTTGTCAACGCGCCGATCTCCACCTCGCTGGCGGTCGCCGAACTGACCTTCGGCTTGCTCCTCGCCCTGGCGCGCGAGATCCCCCGCGCCGATTCCGCCATGAAACAGGGCAAATGGCTCAAAAAGGAACTCGAAGGGGTGGAGTTGAACGGCAAGACGCTCGGCGTCGTGGGTTTTGGGCGCATCGGCATGGAAGTGGGGAAGCGCGCCGCCGCCTTCGGCATGAACGTCATCGCCTATGACCCCCTGATTTCGGCGGACGATATCAAAAAACGCGGCGCGGAACCCGCCTCCTTGCAGGACCTGTACGCATGGTCTGATTTCATTTCGCTTCACATGCCGCTGACGGTTGATACGCGCGACATGGTCGGGCGGCAGGCGTTCTCACAGATGAAGGACGGCGTCCGCATCGTCTGCGCGGCGCGCGGCGGGATCATCGACGAGACGGCTCTGGTCGAGGCGTTGAACAGCGGCAAGGTGGCAGGCGCGGCGCTGGACGTTTTCAGCGTGGAACCGCCCGGTTTGACAGAGGCAGTTTCCCATCCACGCGTGATCGCCACCCCGCACGTTGGGGCGCAGACGGCTGAGGCGCAGTCCCGCGCTTCGGAGGACATCGCGCATGAGGTGTTGGCGGCGCTGCGGGGCGAGTCCCTGCGCTGGAAGGTTGCGTAATTTCACAAAGCGGGATAGCATCCTGCCGGCAATTTGCACCAAATCAACTTTAGGGCGGGTTTCCTCCCGCTCAAACTAGGAGAAACCATGAGTGAAAAACTGGAAAAACTGAAAGAGCTTCTCGGCGAAGTGGCGCGATATTGGCCGTGCCGCAGCGGTCCTGGGTTGGGACCAGCAGGTGAACATGCCGCCCGGCGGCGGCGAGGCGCGCGGACAGCAACTTGCCACCCTGGGCAAGATCGCGCAGGAGAAATTCATCAGCGACGAGGTGGGCAGGCTGATCGAAGACCTCAAGGCGGAATTTGCCGGCGCCGACCCCGCCTCGGACGAAGCCGCCATGATCCGCGTTGTGGCGCGCAATTACGACAAAGCCAGACGCGTGCCGCCGGAATTCGTGGCGGAGCAGGCGGTCATCTCGAGCCAAGGCGTTCGAAGCCTGGGTGGAGGCGAGGCAGAAATCGGACTTTTCCATTTTCCAGCCGCACCTCGAGAAGAACCTGGAAATGACCAAAAAGTACATTTCCTTCTTCCCGCCCGCCGACCATCCCTACGACACCCTGCTCGACGATTTCGAGCCCGGCATGAAGACCGCCGACGTGAAGGCGATCTTCAACGCCCTGCGCCCGAAGCAGGTGGCGCTCATCAAAGCCATCGCCGGGAAGAAGCAGGTCAAGGACGACTTCCTGCACAAAAAGTACAACGAAAAGAAGATGATGGACTTTGGCGTGGATGTCATCACCAGGTACGGTTACGACTGGAGCCGCGGACGCCAGGACAAGGCGCCGCATCCCTTCCAGACGACCTTCGGCCTGGGCGACGTCCGCATCACGACCCGCTTCGAAGCCGACAACCCGATGGCGACCCTGTTCAGCACCCTGCACGAATCCGGTCATGCCATGTACGAGCAGGGACAGAACCCCGCCTATGAGCGCACGCCGTTGTTCGGCGGCACGTCGCTGGCGGTGCACGAGTTGCAGTCGCGCATGTGGGAGAACCTGGTCGGGCGCTCGCTTCCGTTCTGGGAGCACTTCTTCCCCGCCCTCAAGAAGACCTTCCCCGCCCAGTTGGACGGCGTGGGCGTCAAGGCGTTCTACAAAGGCATCAACAAGGTCGAGCCGTCGTTCATCCGCGTCAACGCCGACGAAGCCACCTACAACATGCACATCATGCTCCGCCTTGAACTCGAGATCGCCATGGTCGAGGGCGCGATCGACATCAAAGACCTGCCCGCCATCTGGAACGAGAAAATGCGCGAGTACCTCGGCGTCACCCCGCCCAACGACGCAAAAGGCGTCCTGCAGGATGTCCACTGGTCCTACGGCGCCATCGGCTACTTCTCCACCTACGCACTCGGCAACCTGGTCTCGGCGCAGTTGTGGGAACGCATCAACAAGGACATCAAGAACCTCGACGACCAGATCCGCAAGGGTGATTTCAGCGCCCTGCTCGGCTGGCTGCGCGAGAAGGTCCACAGGCACGGGCAGAAGTATGAGCCGCAGGTGCTCGTCGAAAAGGTGACCGGCTCGAAGATCAACTCCGATGCCTACGTCCGCTATCTGACGAAGAAATACAGCGAGATCTACGGACTCTAATGCACACCGTCATTGCAGAGCGTGTTAACGCGACGAAGCAATCTCCTTGTTCGTCTGGAGATTGCTTCGTTTCGTGAAATGCCTTTCACAAATACATTACGCTTGATGAAACGAAACCTACTTATTCTCGCCTCTCTCCTTGGACTTTTGGCTGGCTGCGCCTCCCCGGCTTCACCTCCCGTCCCAACGACTTTTCCTCCTGAATACCTGCCGACGGTTGTCGCGTTGACCGCTGAAGCCATTGCCCAAGCCGCCAGCGACTCAGCCACTGCCACCCAACTTGCCTCCCGTCCAACGGAATTCCCGACCCAAACCCCCGAGCCGACCCTGACCTTCACCCCGGCACCCACCTTCACCCCGACCTCCATCCCGCTCCACAAGTCTTCCGCCATCGAAATTCAAGCACCGGGACCGATGTCCAAGGTGGTGTCGCCGATCAACCTGCGTATGAACATCCTGGCGGGCGATAGCGGGCGCGTGCAGATCGACCTGTATGGCGAGGACGGCCGTCTGTTGGCGCGGACCTTGAAGCGTAATGTTCCGACCTCCAACAACGGTTTGCTTCAGACTGCCAGGATCACATTCGAAATCCCAACCGCGGCGGAGGTGGGGCGTATCACGATCAGCACTTTTGACGAGGAGGGAAGGATCCAGTCGTTGAACTCCGTCCGCGTCCTTTTGCTCTCTTCCGGTATCAACGAGATCACCCCGGCGGGAAACCCATCCGAGCCTGTGGGGGTGGTGGAGCCTGTTTTGGAGGAGCCAGTTTCCGGCGGAGTTCTGACCGTGCGCGGGGATGTGTGGCCGTTCAACCTCCAGCCGGTCATTTTGGAGTTGATCGATCCCGAAGGGAACTCCATTGGCTTGCGAATCCTGACGGTCGAGACGATCAATCCACAATTGTTCGAAACGACCATTCCGTACAAAGTATCTGAGCCGACGGTTGCGCGTCTGACCCTCCGCCAGGACGACGACCGTATGCCTGGCTTGTTCTATGTGTACAGCCAGGAGGTGCTGCTCAATCCGTAACTTGCCAAAACGAATGGGGATGGTATAATTCCGCTCGCTGTTCCTCATACGGGGATGGTATCGGGGTGTGGCTCAGACCGGTAGAGCGCACGGTTCGGGTCCGTGAGGTCCCGAGTTCAAATCTCGGCACCCCGACTCAGAGTCCACATGGCTAGCCTTAAAAAGGCTAGCCATGTGGACTTAAATAGATAGTGAATTCAGGGGGCTTGAAATTGCGATCCTAATGGCTCTTATCCGTGAGGTCCGCAGTGAGCCAAATTCGCAATGATTTCCATATTGTGGTCCTCATGGTTTTTTGTTTATCTTTATCAGAGTAATATATCTGCTGGCACCGTGGAGGTGACTGCTTCTGCATCTGTCAGGTTTGGGGAAGTGTGAATCTATGTCCAGCTTTTCATTCCATACAAGTTTTTGGGATGTATCAAAAGTTTTCATCGATACTGAAAACTCTTTGCGATATTATTTCAGTATTAGTGAAAACCACTGGGCGTAGCAGAGTGTGAAACTGGCGCGCATGCTTGCGGGTTTGGTGGAGGTGGATACGCCGCATATAGGCCCAATTTGATGGTGGAGTTGAAAAGGTAAGAATCTGCAAGCTGGATTACGACGCACAATGGGAAAGATGATTTGTGGACTCGGTCTCAGGGGAGTTTATTTACCTGCAAGCAGGCGATTCATTTTCAACTCGTCTGGAGATTCATTCCTGAACATTCTTCCACAAGGATGTTGCTGCCAGCAGATTGAGAACCGTGATCACAATAAATGGGATGGCGATTCCTGCGCCTTCGGGTATGCCAGCCAGAGTCATATTGACCACCATCGCCGAGACAGCCAATCCGAGAGCAATGGCTTTCAGCACAAAAATGGAGGTTAAGAGATAGCCCCAGGCGCTGCGGCGAAGAAGCAAGATGCCTGAAAGAACTGCCAATGGGACGACCAAACTTAGGTCCATGGCTTGGATGACCATCGTAATGCCATTATCCAGCAGTGGAGGCGTGCCCTGCATCAGCGGCGACAAGACCCGCATCAGCCAGGTGAGCGTCAAAAAAGCGCCGATGACGAACAACAGTGCCGCGATCCAACCGCGCGGCAGGCGGTCGGAGAAGTGGCGGGGCAGGTCTTCCAGGTCGAAGGACATCATGCACAGGATGAAGGCATACAGGCTCAACCCAAAGATCGCCACGTAAACCAGGAACAGTGCGTTGAACGCCGTCAGCATGCACATGGACAGGTATGTGTACAGGAAAAATCCAAGGGTGCCAGTCAGGAGCAGGCGTCCGCGCAGAGAATCGCGGAATGTCATCCAAGAGGAAGCAACCAGCAAGGGCAACGCTATGAACAGGGTGACGACATCGTTGCCCTGTTGTTGCGCCGCACTGCTGACCGTGTCGTAGTAGTACAAACCGCGACCATTGATCATCACGGTTTCGCCGCGATGGGAGGTGAATGGATAAGGCTCGCCAGGGGTTTGGTAGAAGAGACCCATGCCAGCGGCAAACAACGCCAGCAAACCAATGAGCGGGATCAGGATCTTCAGGGCGGAGGAATATTTCATAGGATTCTCCTTGGTGAAAAAATTACTTTGAGCGTTTCCAATTCGCGACCAGCACAAACAGGAGCAGGATCTCAAGCAGGATCTGGGAAAGTTTGGAGATGAGTCCGCCGGGCGAGAGCATGACTTCGGGGCGGGTCTGGTACATGCTGAAGAAGAATAAAATGACCATGAAATTGATGAACGTGCCGAAGAGCAGCAGCCAGCGGTTGCGGAGCAGGATAAGCAAGCCGCCAAACGAGATAACATCCTCGCCGCCACATAAATGATCGACGCCACCGTCACCGGCAACTTGCGGATTGCCTACGCCAAGAATATTTAGGGCGATCAGAACATAGGTCAGCGCGGTGAAGAGTGCCAGTCCCACAGCCAGCCAGGTAAAACGGGAGGAATTGGTTCGAAGCATGTTCATGAAATTTTCCTTTCAGAAAGTAGTTTTACATTGAAACGCGCGCCAATTTTCGAGTCTTGCCAGAACGCGCCCAGCAAGGTCAGTGCTGGGCCCAGCATGGACAGATACCAACCCCAGCCAAGCGAACTCCATAATGGAGAGGCGCTTTGGAAGTTTGCCTGAAACAAAATTGCGGGCAACTGCCACAGGAAGAACAGCATACCTGCCAGGCTCATCCCGCCGCCGATCTTCGTGAACAGACGTGAAGAAGCCAAGGCTGGCAAGCAGGGATATCCCTGCTCCCAGCGCGAAGGAGTAGATAAACCACCATCACCGTGCTGGATTCGAATGTCTCAGACCCGCGCCGCACCGAAGGCATACACCGTGCGGCGCAGGATGTCCATTGGCAGGATCTGCAACAGGAGGCGGTCAGTACGCACTGGGACCATTTCCCAGAACAGCCCGAAGGCATCGCTCCAGAACGCCGCCCAAAAAGAGAGCAGACTGATCAGTGCGCCCAAACCGCTCACCCAACGCCACGGATGGATCGCCGTGCGCGGACGATTGCGCCAGAAGTCTGCAATGAGGAGGGAGGCTGACACCGAGAGCAGGATTCCTGGCAGATACCAGAGTATCCCAACGGTAGTGAAGCACACACCTGCGGGCATGAGCACTCCAAGGATCGTCGCCAATTTGCCGTCGGCAGTGGACGGGGCATGCTTCTGCGCCATGCGAACGGTCATCCACGCCAGCCCGCTCAGGAGTAAGGTCACCCATCCAAGTACGAATGGGTTTTCCTTGTTCCCGATCCACGGGCGGATGGACGCGCCGATGGCGGTTTCGGTCAGACCCGCCAACATTCCAAGAACAGCGCCCCGGTTGCCAGTCGATATGCAAGTGTTTTCATGACTTCCTCACGAGATCAAGACCTGATCCACCGGGCGGCGCAGGGAGCGCGGCAGGGCATCCGCATACCCAAAACGCATCAGCAATTGCGGAAGGGACGCGCCCAACCCAACGGCGCTCTGGAATTGCGAGCGGAGTTCACTCACTTCGATCGGCTGGTTCAGGAAGGCGGATTTGATGCCCAGCGCTGTGGTTTGCAATGCCAGCCGTTCATAGACCTGACCCGTGCGTACCCAGGCGGATTTGTCTTCGGTTTCCGAAGAGATCACCACCGCAGCGGAGGAACTGCGTAATTTCTTCGCGTCCAGCATCGGCTTGCTGCTGCGGTTTGGTGCCAGCGACGAACATCCGCCCGAGCCAGCCAGGCACTTCGGGGTTGCCGGAGCAAACCGAGTACAACCCGTCCATCGCCGCCAGCGCATCCTTTTTGTTGAAGCGCAGCCATTCGATCAGTTCATCCACGAAGGCGGTATCCGCGTACTGACTCAGGTTGCCCTGGTTAACATACTCCACGAGGGTTTCGCGTTCGTTGGTCGCGGTGACAAGGCGCAGGCTGACACCCGGCTCGATGGGCAGAGACAGGATCCGGTCCAGGTCAGAGGCGGGGATCGGTTGCCCGTCATATTCCGAGCGGGTGTTCTGTCGCTCGGGGATGGCATCAAAGAGCGGGTTGGGTTGAGGCGTATCCGAGGTTAGATTGACGCGGATGACATCCGTCGAGTCGGGATAGGCGACTTCAGCGGTGTATCCCGTGGCGCGGGCGGCGACCAGCAGATTCTCCAAAGCACAACCCAGGCTGATCCAAAGTTCACGATGCTGTGGATCAACAACCTTCAATTCGCGGCTGTAATCGGGATGAATTTCAATGGTGGTTTCCTGAACGGCGAACTTCCACGGCTGGGTGTTGTGTCCGTTCGCAGCAAGCGTGGCATAGTGGATAAGACTGCGCTTCGGATCATTCTCCTTCAACGTCCAAATTTGTTCTGCCTGGCTTTCATAGTCCAGCCAGGGAGCGAACTCGTAGAGTGCGTATCCGCCCACTGTAGCGGCACTGCCAACAGCCAGCAGTTTCAGAAAATCACGACGGTCCATACGGCGGGGTTGAGGGGTGCTCATGAAAAAATCCTTTTGATAATTTATTGAAAAATGGCAGACGACCAGGCGCGAATCCCATCCCAATCGCGGAAGTCACCGATGGGCGATTTGACCATCTTAACCATCAGGCGGTCCACGAAGGACAGGGTTTCGAGGTCGATCCTGCCAGTGAAGAACACTTCATCCACTGCGTTTACGAACGGGCGAACCGTGTTCAAATAGGCAAGGCGCGCTGCGCGGCTGGTTTCATCCGCGCCTGTGTTGAGGATGTGGACCGTGAACAGCGCCACTGGGCGTGATCGGAGGGCGGACTGATTCGTTTTGATGAACTCGACCATTTCGGGCAGCCAATTCGCCATGCGGATGGCGCTCCCGAGGATGACCGCTTCATACGCGTCGACAGTTTGGTTCGCCGTCACAGGCTGGATGTCTACATCCAGACCGCGCCGCTTCAACTCCGCGCCGATGGCGTCTGCCACACCGACAGTGGAACCAGCACGGGTGGCATAGGTGACAAGAACTCGTTTCGTCATAAGGTCTCCAATTCTGATTCAAGTGCGAGGATGACACACCCCAGGTTGTGCAGCTGCCGCAACAAGCCGATCAGCCCAGATTGGTCGAGGCGCAGGTTGGCAAGCGTGATAGTCTTCCCGTCACATGCAAACGTGGTCTCAGGCGGGCAAAACGTGGAAGCGAAATCGGCATCCAGTTCCCCATGTAAGGTCAGGGTGTAGGTGCGAAATCCGCAAAGGGGGGTGTCTGGATTTGATGTCATGGTTTCTTCTCGTGTGCTTGCAGTGTACGCCCCATAAAACAAAAACGGACTACATAAAGATGTAGTCCGCTATCAAAATAAGATGTAGTTTGCAGTTCTGTTTGAGTGTTTTATCATACTCGGCCTGCCCCACCAGGATTTGCCCAACACCACGGTTTTCATAAATTTTTTTTACGCCCAGATAAGAAATATACTCAGCGGGGGGGCAAGCCTGGTTTGGAAATCCATTTGCAGCGTATCCTTTTCGGGGATAAGGTCCCCACCAACTGGGGAGTTTGGGGCTGATCAGGTAAACAGGGTTTATCTCGGCTTGCGGGCAATTACATACCCATAACTCAACCAGCGCCCGACGTCCTGTTGGATGATTTTGGCTTCGCCTTTTGGGTTGGCTTTGCAGTAGGGGTCGTTGTGGCTAAACTCATCCCACCAGTTCCAGGCGTCGGGGGCGTAGGCGGCTTCGATGATGTCGAACCCAGCGGCTCGGCAGGCGGATTCCGTCTCTCCGATGGTGGAGAAGCATTTGGCCCAACCTTCGGGTCCGGCTCCCTCCCCACTGGCGTAAATGGACAGGTCAGCGGGGATAGGCACATCCAGATGCATGGGTTCGCCCAGTCCAAAGATACCGCCGGGGCGCAAGATACGGAAAATCTCCTCCAGGCATTTCTGGTAGAACTCCGCACCGAACAAACCGCGTACCATCTCCAGTGTAGCGGTGGAATGGACAAAATCGAAGGTGTTCGCGGCGAAATGGGTTTCCGGTACTCCCAGTTTCAACCCGATAACCCGGTTTTCCACACGCCAGGCGCGGGTATTCCGGGAAAGATGTTCAATGTGCGGGAGACCATCAGTGCGGTCATCGTCGGGATCGAGACCGATAACCTGCACGCCATATTCCTTTGCCAGGAAGCAGGTCTGGTAGCCATGTTCAATGCCGATGTCGAGCAGGCGGGAACCGGCGCGCAAACCCATCTTTTCGGCCATGAATTCGGTCAGGCGCAGTCCGCCGGGTCCGCTGCACTCTGCGTAAATGGTCGCCAGGTCGGTATAGCGGCTAGATTTGGGGTAGGTAAAATTTGACATACACGTCTCCAAAGGTTATTTTCGCGCGTCCACGCTGAATAGTGTTCCAAAGCGGGAAAATAGCCCCAGATTGCCGCGCAATTTGATTTGACCGGTCAATAATGCCAGTGGGAGATTGATCCGCCCGGTAAACATATGGCAAAAAGTGGCGGTTTCACGCAGAGCGATCGTCAGCCTGGGCCGGGCAGAAATTCCTTCAACAGCCACAGCGGATTCTGGAGAAACTGCAACCTGCCAGTTTCCACCACCCGCTCCCTCAATGCGAAAAGCGATCACCGTGCGTAAATCACCGCCCAGGTCGTACCGGTAAAGCAGGCTCAGGGCACACATAACGCGACCGATAATGCGATGAACGATTTCTGGTGAGAGCTGCTGCCACAAGGGCGCCACATTGGCAGGTTCCGCAACCTGGGCAGTATGGTGCAGCCCGGTGTGAAACATGATGATGCCCAAAGCCTCCACGACCTTGACCGGGCGGTTGTAAATCGGCATTTGCGTAACAATTTCGGTCCGTTCTGGGGTCAGGTTGCGGGCGATATCAGCAGATTGCTCCAGGATGCCAAGCAGTTTTTCGCATAAAACCTTCATCGGAAGGTTCAGGTGTGCGTCAATTCCTTGCCGGTTGAAGTCATTAAATTGGTAACGATTTTTCAAGCCAGGGAAGGTGTAAGTTTCTCCGCGCAGGGCTGCCTGGATACTTTGCAGCCCATGACCATTCAGGGCGCAAAGGTGGGCGACGGTTTCTTGCAGGTTCCACTCTTTGGGCCAGCCCTTGACCGGTTTTCGCCAGTTATGCTCTGACAACCCGGTAAAGAAATCGGCATAGATGCGGCGCACCTCGTCAATATCGGCAGCCAGGATGAGTGGGTCGAAGGTTTTATTCATGGGGTCTCCTTTTCGTTAATCTCCAGCACTGGATTAATGGATAGCAGCGTCAGGCCGAGGCTTTGGAGTTTGGCGACCAGTCCGTACAGTTCGGACTGGTCGCGGATGGAGCCGGTCAGGGTAGTATTGCCATCCGGCTCACAGGTGATTTCAAACTGCCCCAGCCATTCTGACCAGCCCGTTGGCAGTTGGCCTTTGACCTGGAGGCGGTAGGGGGTATCCATGGTTTTAATCCGCTCTGGCATGGTGGCGTCGCGTGAACAGGCCGCGCAGCAGGTCGAGGGATACTTTTAAGGCCATCAGGGCTGCCAGGGTGAGGAAGGCTCTCCGGTCACTGTTCAGGCCGGGCAGGGGCAGTCCAACAAAAACAGCCACAACCAGGAGCAGGATCACAATGCCGATGGCGCTGCCGAGCAGGTTGAAAGGATTCGTCCAGCCATAGCGTTGGATTTCCATCCCGGTTGTGCACATGGTTATCCCGGCCACCAACAGGACGATAAAGGCGGTGCGGTCGCTCAGGCCAAGCACGCTGTGCCAACCCGCCAGGACGGTCATAATCCAGAGGACGATCAGGCTCCCAACGACCAGGCTGGGGAAGCGATTTCGGATGGTTTGGGGTTTCATGGGGTTCTCCTGTTGTGAGGTTATCGAAAGAGGGGATACAAAGCGGCAAGGATGAACTTGACCACGATGATGCCGAGCAGGCTGGCAAGCGCCGCCTTGTCGCCGGCGACTGGTCCGAGTTTGCGTCGCATGAGCACGCCACCACCCAGCACCAGCGCCGCCAGGCCGAGGGCAATCCCTGAAACGCTGCTGGGGTGCAGCCAGCCGTATTTGGTGGTGTTGGCGATGCCGAAAGTGCAGACCGCCATGCCGGTGAAAAAGGTCGCGCCAAAGGCGAGTCGGTAACGCCGGTCAGTTCGATACATTTGGGTTTCCATTGGTTTTCTCCTGTTTGTTGATTGATGAGCCGGATTATAGGCATGGAGTCCCCAAGGCGCAGTGAGCGAAGGTGGAGTTTTTGGAAAATAAAAAACCTCCCGCCAGTGTACTTTTGGACACCTAGCGGGAGGTTTTTACCAGGTGTGAGGGCTAAATCAAACCCAACTCGCGGGCGCGAGCGATGGCCTGGGTGCGGCTTTCGGCTTCCAATTTGCGATAAATGTTGCCGGTGTGTTTTTTTACGGCGCTCAGGGTTATGAACAGTTTCCCGGCGATGGACTGGTTGGAGTCGCCCTGTGCCAGGCAGCGCAGCACTTCCAATTCGCGCGGGGTGAGCGGGTCGAGTAAAGCAGCCTGACTGGGGGTATTCCTGGTTTGGGGGAAGCAGGTCAGAAGGCGAGCCACATACTCCCGCTGGGCGGGGGCGGCGTTACGCTGGTAGGTGGTGAGCAGGTTGTGGGCAGGTTGGCTTGCTTCGAGAAAAACGCGTACAAACCCTTCTGGAGCTGCCAGTTCCAGGGACTTGTGGAGCGCGGCCAGGGCGGCGGATGCCTGCCCCAGCCCGAAGCGGGCCAGCGCCAGCAGGAGCCAGATTTCCACCAGACGCCCGTTGCGCCCACCGTCAGCGGCCTGGGTTTGGAGTTTTTCGAGCAAGGGGATGGCCTGGGCGTAATCCTTTTCTGCCAGCCACAGGCGGGCAAGAAGCAGGTAGTCGGTTTGCAGCCGGTAGTCGGCGGAAAAACTGGCGGGGAGGGTCGCGGCCCACTCCTGGGCGGGCAGGTGTTTTCCCCGCGCGGCTTCCAGTTCCAGGCGTAGCAGGCGCAATTCGTGAAAGACATCCGGCGGCAGGGCGCGGCTGGGCAGGTACGTTTCAGCCGCTTGAAGGGTTTCATCTGCCCCGTCCCGGTTGCCCTGCGCCAGTTGCACCTGGGCTAAACGCAGGTGGCCGAGAACCACCGACTGGGGAATGTTCCAGGGCTGGTTGTGCCGAATGCCCTGGCGCGCCAGTTCTTCAGCGGCGGCAAGTTCGTTTCTCGCCAGCAGGACTTCGGCCAGGGCGATCTCGAGCAGGCCGGAGGTGTAGTAGCGGCGGCGGTCGCGCTGGCTGATGCGCTGGAGATACTCGCGTCCAAGCGCTTCGGCCTCGCGCAGGCGTCCTTGCAGCAGGCGCAGGCGCACCAGCGTGGCGATGCAGATCGGGATGGCGGTGGTGCCGTCAGCGGCGATGTCACGGTCGACCGTGGAAAAGAGGAGCTCGGCGGCTTCATCAAACCTGCCCTGATAGGCCAGCAGGCGGGCGTACATAACATCGGCACTGTTGCGCATGGCCAGCGCTGTGGCCGGGATGAGTTCCAGCGCGGCGCGCGGGGGCAGTTCCCGGTGTGCGGATTTGTCCGTCAGGGCGTGGATGTAAGCGCTCAGCAGGCTGGCAAAACCGCGCAGTTGATCGGTTTCGGGCGCAGGGGTGGCGGGCAGGTGCGGCTGCAGGCTGGCCAGGAGGGTATCGGCTTCCTCCAGCCGCGATTGGATCACCAGCGTCCAGGCGCGGTGGATACCCAGGCTGGGGCGCGCCTGCAAGACTTCCGGTGGCAGCTGCGCCAGCAGATTGAGAAAGCCCATGTCACTGACCGCCCAGCGCGCACCGCTGTTAGCCTGGAGCAGGTCGGCGGCCAGTGGGAAATCCTGCGCGGCCAAGGCATGTTGGGTGGCAGCGGTGGGTTGGCCGTGCTGATTGAGCCAGACGGCGGCGCGCCGGTGCAGGTCCGCAACTAATTGCGGGTGATCCTGTTGCAACCGGATGCGCAGCAGGTCGGCAAACAGGTGGTGATAGCGATACCAGCGCCGCTCATCATCCAGCGGAAGGGTAAAGATGTTGGCGCGTTCCAGGTATTCGAGCGTGGATTGGGAAGTGGTTTCCGATTGGGTAACGGCGTCGCAGAGCGGGGCGCAAAGTTGTTCAAGAATGGAAGTTTGCAGGAGGAACTGCTGGATGTGCGCGGGTTGGCGGCTGAGCACTTCCTCTACCAGGTAATCGAGGATGTAGCGATGGCTGCCGGAGAAGGCCTGGATAAACCCGGTTGGATCGGCTCTGCCCTGCATGGAGAGTGCGGCCAGCTGCAGTCCCGAGATCCAGCCCTCGGTTTTGGATTCGAGCATGGCAACCAGTTCCGGGCTGATGGAGATGCCCATTCCCTCCTGTAAAAATTTAGCGGCCTCCTCGTTGGTGAAGCGCAAATCATCGGCGCGCAGTTCCGTCAGTTCGCCCCGGGCACGTAAACGGGCCAGTGGGACGGGCGGGTCGGCGCGGGTGGCGATCACCAGGCGCAGGCGGGCGGGGAGATGCTCCAGCAGGGAAACCAGCAACGCATGCACCGCTGCGGATTGGATGACGTGATAATCATCCAGCACGAGGGCAGTTTCAGAGTCCAACTTGTTCACCGCCCCCAGCAGGGTTTCGAGGGCAGGCTGCGGCGGGAGGGAGGCGGATAAATCCCCGATTTTTAATAACGGGGCGAAAGCATAGGCCAGGTTGGCGACAAAGCGCCCCGGGTCATCGTCCCCGCCATCCAGCGCAATCCAGGCAATTGGGCGCGATTCGCTGGCGGCCCACTCGGCCAACAGGGTGGTCTTGCCGAATCCGGGCGGCGCAGAAACCAGCGTGAGACTGCCGCGCAGACCGTCCATCAGCCGCCGCACCAGGCGCGGGCGATGGACAAACGTCTGCTGCGGCGGCTGATGGATGTAAAACTTGGAGGGGATGGGTGGGGATGGGTGATCCAAGCGTCTGTGCCTGTACTGGTTGGTTGCCTGCTTTCTCTTGATATTTTACATGCTCCTGGATATCCGGTAGGCGAACAGGTTACCAAAACCCATGGATAGGTCTATGCTTGTCCTGATTTCTGCGCAACCCTGATCAGGAAAATATCCTCGCCGATGAAGCATTTTTGCAGTTTCAACTGGGTCAGCAAGGATTGCTTGAGCATGGTTTCGATGTAGGATTGAGAATGGGAGAAAATCTCGAAATCCCCCGCCAGGTGGCGGGTGTAAGGCTCCCCCGGCAAGTCGGCGGTTGGGAAGCGGGTGGTAAAGACAAACCAGCCACCGGGCTTGAGCAGGCGCGCGGCCTCCGCGAAGATGGATTCCAGCCCAGGGATGAAGTGGAACACGCCGCAGGCAACCAGGTGGTCGAAATGGTCTGCAGGATAAGGCCAGGGCGTGATCGCTAAATCGTGCTGTTGCAAATCGGCGAAAAAGCCCTTTGCCCGGCAGATATCCAGCATGGCGGGGGAAAAATCCATGCCAGAGACGAGCAAACCGGCTCTGGCAAAAGGCTGCGCCGAAAGTCCGCTGCCTGTTCCGACATCGAGCAGCCTTTGGCCCGGATGGATGAATTCATAGCACAGGCCAAACACCAGGTCAGCGATGTAACAATTATAGGCGCGCACCTGCGCGTCATAGCCGGCGGCATAGGAATCGTGTTGGGTATGGTTCATATCCGGTTCCTAACGATTTCAGCACATCGAACACCGATTGACCAACCAGGTGAAAGCCGCTGCCAGGATGGCCAGCCCATAAAGTAAATCATACCATTTTTAGTTCCTTGTGGAAGAATGAATCAAGGCGGGCTTCCGTAACATCTACAAGCCTGACCAAGTATGGATCGTTCAAGCTTTTTAAAATGGCTCGAGACTGAGCAATCATCTCTTTGCTGCAATTATAGGTATCCCGAACCCGCTTTTTATCATCACGGAGTATTTGTGCTGTTTTCTTGGGATCATTGAGTTGATGCAGTTTATCGAAGCCTAAAGTTACATAGGAATAATGCCCATTCGCTAAATCGCCTTCCAAATCATTCCAATCATCGATCATCTGGATGGCGGCTCCGAATAAAAGGAAAACTTCCCAATAATCATCAATGAGAGACGCTTTACCAAGCCGCTCTAGACTTAGCATAAAAGGTGTGACAGAATTGGCTCCTTTGGCGCCAAGGTCTTTGGGGTTATCAAGACGATATGGACTAGCTTTGCCTCTCATGGATTTTTCTTTTATCTCTGCTTCCAGAAATAAAGTGCGCATCCGTTGCATGATTTCCAGGTTTGTTTCGGAAACGCCAAAAATACGGAGTGCCGAAGTTTCATATTCAGCAATAAGAGCCTGGGCAGTTAGTATCTCAACTGGAGACGGAGCATCATTATCAACATTTGCATCCAAAATACCATAACCAGCTACTGCAAACACACCTGCCCGTAAGATTTCTCCAAAACTATTTACTAATTCATCTAATCCTTCCTCATCCATCCAAACTGCAAGAAATGCAAATACTGGATAGGCATCCTTGAAATATTGAAGACGATTGCTCTTCCATTTTGTCACATCAAAGCCAAGGGGAGCGCTGAAATCTCTCAATAGTTTCTTGGCCTGATCGTCCAACCCCTTGAACGCAGAGAGAAGCTCAACATCAACTTTGATATGCTGCAACCACGATAGAAAAGAGACTTGGTTTGCCAGGAAGGGAGCCATGACAGCTGCCCAAAAGGCTTCCTTATCGCGGTGATAAACCTGAAGTACGGCTGGGGCAAATCTTTCGAACGCAGTTTTCTGTTCCATGGCTTCGAACCTCAATGATTATTTATGTGAATTCTCTTCCGTCTTTGGGTTGCTGTACCAACAGTTTACGTTAGCCACAGGGAGGGTTGAAAAAGATCAACCTCTTCGAGAGCTCCAAAGCAATGCACCCAGCAATCCAAGCACAAGCATGCCGCGCAGCCAGAGTGGCGGGAACAGGAAGGTGAGCACCAGCAAAACCATGACTGACGCCACACCAATCGCCAGGAAGCGTATTCCATCGGCGCGTCGCACATACAGTACTCCAGCAACCAGTCCGATCAGAAATCCTGCCAGCCAGACAGCGATTTCGAAACTAGTTGTCAGTCCCGATTCTGCCCTGCCTTCGGCGCGATTTTTGACAGTGTCGAGAGCCTTAAGTTCCATCACCACATCCGGGATTTCGATCATGGTAATGACAGCGGATGGCATGGCGTTGGGGTCGAAACTTTCGCGCACGACCAGCCGGGTGTGAGTTTCATCTACTGGGAAGAGCCCAAAAACGAAATTCCAGACCGGTTTGCCGTTTTCGTCGCTGGCCTGCCAGCCAAACCATTGATTTGGCTCGATCACGCTGACAAAACTGGTGCAGGCGTTGGCGGCCATACATATCGGCTCGCCAATTTGGGGATTCTGGTACTCGGGCAGGATTTGGTCCGCCGTATGAATATCGAAACCGAGCAGGTTCTCCAGCCAGTCGTAACTGTACCAGCCACCGCGTCCCTGTCCCCACTGCACCAGCCAGGGCCAGATTTGTTCAGGTGCGGCCTGGATGGTGATTGCACGTGTCCAGCGCGCCCCAACCAGATCTCCAGGCATGGCACGGGAGACTTCAGCATCTGTTGCACCCCAACGCAAGTGGAATGGGCGAATGACGATATAGCCAAAAATTAAAGCAACCAGAACAATGCCCATCCCGCCAAATATTCGTTTGAGTTTGTTATGTTTCATCGTCGTTTTCCTTGTGGATTTGGTATTTGTTATTGTCAAGTATATAGCTTCCACGACCGAAATTCCCCTGCCGATGGGGGTGTCTTGTACTGGCCACGTGGATAGGGTTCTGGAACAAGTCTGTGAAATCGGCATCCAGCTCCCTGCAAAATAAAAAAACGGACTACACAAAGATGTAGTCCATAAAGGATAAATGATGTAGTTTTGTGTTACTCGATCAACCCCAAGTCGCGCGCCCGCTCGATGGCTTTGGCTTGCTTATCGACGCTCAATTTACCGTACATGCTCTTGATGTGAAAACGTATTGTGTTCACGCTCACGATCAATTGCTCCGCGATCTCGGCGTATTTCAGCCCGTGCGCCAACAGGCGCAATACTTCCAGCTCCCGCTCGCTGAGCGGCTCGATCAATCCATCTGCTGGGCGAGGCTTGGGGCTGGGTCGCTCCGCCGCAGGGAATGCCGCCAGCAGGGTGTGAACATATTCCGTCTTTGCCAGCCGCTGTAATATCGCAGCGACATCCGCCCCTTCATCCAAAAAGAGGCGGATATATCCTTCAGGTTCCGCCAACACCAGCGCGCGTTCCATCCATGCAGAGGCGGACCTGGCATCACCCAATCTTTCATGTATCGACGCTCCCAGCACGAACGCCAGCATGGATGTGTTATTCCGTTGACCACTTTCCGCCAACGTGAGGATTCTCTCGGCAAGTTGGATGCCCTCCTTGAGGTCCGCCTCTTTTCCACGCCTCAGCAGGGTTCGCACATAAGCGAGCTGTATCTCATCTGTGGCATGAGTGACCTGCCCTCCCCCGGTGATTCCGCTCTGCCGTAATATCGCTTCTGCTTCTGGGAGGTTGTCAATGGCAAGGAAATACTGAACCTGGCGAGCAAGCAAATTGGGTCTCAACCAGCCAGGCGCACCCGCCTGGATCAACTCCTGCGCCTCCCGTAGATTTTTTGCCGCGCCTTCCAAGTCTCCTTCGGCAAGGAGCAGACGGGCTAAATTTAGTTGGGTATAGACCAGGGAGGCGTGATGCCCGAGAAATGTCCCCAACTGGATTCCGCGCAGATAATGGTCACGCGCCCGCTCGACCTGATTTCGCTCGTAATAGACCAGCCCCAACGCCCCGTACACCGCCCCGATGATGGGCGGTACCGCTCCATTGGAACGCTCCATCCGTTCGATCATCTGCGAGGACACTTCTTCTGCAAAATGCAGGCGTCCATGCTGGAGGCTCATCAGGATGAGATGCGTGGTCGCCAGCGCGCCCGTGACCGGGTCGCCTGACTCGCGGCTGAAACGGATGGCTTGCTGTAGGGCGTCTACGGCACGATCAAATTGCACCGCCTGGCGATATCCTGCTCCCAGCCCAAGATATGCCAATCCCAGCACACGCACGTTGGCGGCAGGGACTATCATCAACGCATGTTGGGCATGTTCAATCGCTTCGGGAATCCTGCCCTGGGATTGCATGAGATTGGCTTTCAAGCGCAAGGCACTCTGCCCGCAAATCGTCCGTCGCCGCTGCGTTCTCCAGCGCCGACTTCAACCTGTTGGAGATGGGGCATCACTCTGGGCGAAATTCCCGCGCAGGAGATACATCCACGCGAAGCCGAGGTTGGTGCGCGGGCTTTGGGCGCGCCATTCAGCAGGCAGGGATTGCATCCACGCTTCGACGCGGCGCACATAGCCTTGATTCAGCAAGGTCCAGGTGTGCGTTTCCAGCAGGTTAGCCGCACGGGCAAAATCTTCCGCGGCGAGAGCATGGTCGATGGCATCCAGCGGCATGTGCTGGCTATCAAACCACTCCGCCGAACGGATATGCAATTCTTTCACTTGTTCCGCCTGGGAGCGGCTCAGGATGCCAAACAGCAGATCTGCAAAGAAATGATGATAGCGATACCACTGTCCTTCATCATCCAATGGGATCAGAAAGAGATTGGAAGCCAGTAACTGTTCCAGCAATACGGCGGCATCACTGCGCTGGGTGACGGCGTTACACAGGTCGGCGTTGAATTTTGCGAGGATGGAGGTCTGCAGGAGAAACTCCTGCACGGAGGGCTGTTGTTGCTTGAGCACTTCTTCGGTGAGGTAACTGAGAATGTGGCGATGATTCCCGCTCAACGAGGCGATCACGGCGGATGGGTCTTTGCGTCCCTGCATGGAGAGACCCGCCAACTGCAAACCTGCCACCCAGCCTTCGGCGCGTTCCTCCAACAGGGAGAGGTCGCTCTCTGAAAGCGGAATCCGCATCACGTCCAGAAAGAAGCGTTCGGTCTCTTCCCTTGAAAAGCGCAAATCCACGGCGCGGATCTCGGTCAACTGGGCGTGCGCGCGCAGGCGTCCCAACGGCAGGGCGGGGTCTTCGCGGGTGACGATCACAAACTGTAACGACTGTGCATGAGCGATCAGTTCCTGCAGGATGTCGAGAATGGAGGGATCCTGGATCGATTGGAAGTCATCCAACACGCACACCAGGGAAGTCTCCAACGCCAACAGGTCGTCGGTCAACAATGCGATCAGTGTTTCGCGCGGCGGGAGTTGATTGGCTTCGAGCAGGGTCATCAATTCCGTGCCGATGGTCTCGTCCGCTTTTTGGAACGCCGCCGTCAAATACAGGAAAAAGCGCAGAGGCTCATTGTCGGATTCGTCGAGGGCAAGCCACGTGATCGTTCGCCTGGTACTCTCCCGCCATTCTGCCACTAGAGCACTTTTCCCATACCCGGCAGGAGCCGAAACCAATGTGAGCGGGTGATTTGAACTCAAGCCGTCTTCGATGCGAGACACAAGGTCATGCCGCTTCACACTTCGGACAGGCGGAGGCGGTGGGAAGAATTTGGTTGTAAGCAAAAGACGAGGATTCACAAATAGAATTATAACTTCAAGATGGAGCTTGGCTTGCTTACCCATCAACAAACTTTCCAGGGAGTTGAAAAAGAGGGACATGCTCATTCCCGCTAAGATCATCCTGGATTCGATCCTGGAAGACCGGGCAGATATCCCGATTAACGCCATCCACATGCAAATCGGGCTCAAAGCCGATCTATATCCGGTGCAGGAAGGAGATGAACTTCGGCAGAGCGCATTCCGATGGCGATAACAGGTGGATTATGGACCTCGGATTGGAAAGGTTTACATTCATTCGCCCGAGGATCTCATTCTGTACAAGCTCATCTACTTTGGGCTGAACCAGCAATCGAAACATTCCAGGGATATAGCCGCCATTCTCAAATCAAGGAAAAATGAACTTGATATGGACTATATCGAGGAGTGGGCAGCTCGCTTAGGACTGAGTTCGCTATGGAAGGAACTACTTGACAATGTTTCTTGAAATTCAGTAATATGTACTGCAGAACGTCAAAATTTCAAAAAGTGGTATGTTTGGCTTACTCGGAAATCAATTTTCGACCCAATAATGGATCGTTTTTGGCTCATCTAAGGTTCCCTTCCACAAGGCTCTTATCCTGTGAGGTCTTAAGCTCATTTGTTCCCGCCAGGATCACAGACCTCACGGCTTGCCTGTAAACCTATCCATGAGGTCCGGGGTGTCCAAACAAGAAATCGATGTCATTTTGTAGTCCTCATGGTTTTGTTCCTCTTTTATCGGAAGAAATATCAGTTATCTCCCAGTAGGCAGCCATCTGAGGTTTGTCAAGTTAGGGGAAGGGCGTATCGATATCCCCTTCAAAATTCTTTTTCCACGCAAATAGTTTTGGTTCTTACCAAATCCATCCACGCCTTAAGACTTCCTAATGAAGGACCCGCTGACGAATCAACGGGTCTTTCATACTTACACGCTCTTCAAATATTCGCGGATGAGCAGCGCTACCGTCGCCCCTTCACCTGCCGCCGATGCGACCTGCTTGGTGCTGCCCTGACGGACATCCCCCGCCGCAAAGATGCCCGGCACGCTTGTCTCCAAAAACATCGGCTCGCGCCCGCCAAAAGCGGGGATCTGCCGCCCGTCATGCACCAGATCGTGTCCCGTGAGGACAAATCCCCATTGGTTCAACTCAATTCCCGTTCCATTCAGTATGCTCGTGTTGGGTGTCAAGCCAATGAACACGAACACCCCCGCCGGGTGGATCGTTTCTGTTGCACCAGAGTTTCGATCCTTGATCTCCACCGCGACCAACTTGCCGCCCTTGCCGCTGAATTTCGTCACCTGGATGTTGAAACGGACTTCGATCTGCGGGTGATTCATTACCTTTTCCTGAATGACCTGACTGGCGGTTAACTCATTCCCGCGCACAAGCAAGGTGACCTTCTCAGCGAACTTCACCAAAAATAAACTTTCTTCTGCTGCGCTGTTGCCGCCGCCAATGACCGCTACAGGCATATTTTTGTAAAAAGGTCCATCGCATGTGGCACAAAAATGAATGCCTGCCCCAATAAAATCATCTTCACCGGGCGCGCCCAAACGTTTGTAACGGCTGCCCGTGGCAACCAACATCGCCCGCGCCGAATACTCACTGCCATCGGCGGTCTGCACGCAATGATAATTGTCGTGGCTGTGAATGCGGACCACATCCTGCGCTTGCAGCATTTCCACGCCAAAACGCTCCGTCTGCTTGCGCAACTGCAAGGCAAACTCCGAGCCCAGCACGCCTTCGGCGAAGCCCGGCACATTGTCCAGCCGCTCGGTTGCCGCCGCCTGTCCGCCCAATGCGGCGCGTTCGATCACCAACGTGTCGATACCTTCGCGGGCAGTGTACAGCGCCGCCGTCAACCCGGCTGGTCCACCGCCGATCATGATCAGGTCATAATGACTGCGTGAGGCTGTGGTTTTCAAACCCAACTTTGCTGCCAAATCTGCATTGGAAGGCTCAACCAGGATCGAACCATCGCCAAACTCAATGGTTGGGATGATTCGCTTGCCGTTGTTCTTTTGCAAAACATATGCTTCACCCGCCTTATCCTGCTCGATATCCACCCATTTGTATGGAATCTGATGTTCGCCCAAAAACTGTTTGCTGCGCCTGCAATCGGGGCACCAGTACGCGCCATAAATCGTAATGTCCATGTGTGTAACTCCTTGCTTTATTTGAAATGGATGATGAGCAAACTCTTACTTTTTGTAAGAATCCAAAGTCCTTTTCATTCCAACACTCAAAGGAGTGACTATGAAAAAATTACATTGGATTCTTACCCTTGGTTTTTTATTGGTCGCCTGCGCATCAAACCCTCAACCAATGCTGGATACTACTCCCATAACGGCTCCATCGGAGGAGGGGGTTGACAGACAAACAGCTGAGCCGCCTTCAGGTTCACGCCCATCCACCCCGGAATGGGAACCGGGCGTAGAACCAAAGCCTCTTAGTTCCGATTCAAGTGAAATTCCGCCACCCGGCGCAGAAAGGGAATTCACCACCGACTTCAGCAAGCATAACGTTCCATACAGCGAGATCCTTTCGGGAGGTCCGCCCAAAGATGGGATTCCCTCCATAGATGCACCCAAGTTCCAGTCCACGAGCGAAGCGGATGAATGGCTTAACGACCGCGAACCTGTCGTCTTCGTCCAGGTCGGCGACGACGCGCGCGCCTACCCAATCCAGATCTTGATGTGGCATGAAATTGTGAATGACACGGTCGGCGGCGAGGCGTTGATGGTTTCGTTCTGTCCGCTATGTAATACGGCAATTGCGTTCAAACGCACATTTAATGGAACAGTTTTGGACTTCGGCACCACTGGACGACTGCGTTACAGTAATCTGATCATGTACGACCGCCAGACCGAAACCTGGTGGCAGCAAGCCACAGGCGACGCCATTGCAGGGCAATACACTGGCGCGCAATTGGAGTTTTATCCCGCCGCCATCATCTCGTGGAAAGATTTCAAAACCCAATACCCCGATGGCAAAGTGCTTTCGCGCGACACGGGACGTCCGCGCGACTACGGCAGGAATCCCTATTACGGCTACGACGATATCAACCAGGTCCCATTTTTGTTTCGCGGCGAAACGCCCGGTCAATTGCCCCCGATGGCGCGCGTGCTGACCGTGGACTTGAACGGCGAAGCAACTGCCTATCCCTACGATGTGTTGAGCGAAGTCAGCGTGGTCAATGATACTGTCGACGGGGAAGCCATCGTCGTTTTCTGGGCGGAAGGGACCGCCTCCGCGCTGGACACGGCCAAAATCCCCGAAGGACGCAACGTCGGAGCAGCGGTTGCGTACTCAAGAGTCTTTGATGGAACAACTCTCGATTTTGAATTCAAAGACGGAAAGATTCTCGACACACAAACAGGCAGTGAATGGAACATTCTCGGCCAGGCGATTGCAGGCGAATGGAAAGGCAGGCACCTCGAGCCTGTGGTTGCCATCAATCACTTTTGGTTCTCCTGGGCGGCATTCAAGCCTGAGACGAAGGTGTACCAGCCATAAGTTGGAGGATATATAACTTTAGTTTCCGCTAATATAACGTCGTACTGGGGGTAGCGGGAACGTTGTTTGTCATTCGTGCCAACTGGCCTTTGGGTAGCGCGCACGCAGCGGCAAAATTTCTTTACCGGCCTTGCCTATTGGAGTTTCCAGGCCTCTTCAAATCGGGACGCTGGGTGGAATCGATTCTCCTTCCTGAAGGCAAATACAGGAAATGACCACGCCAGAAAAAGCCCGCGCCTGCCAATCAAGACCGGCTTGCCTGTGTGAATAAGAACAGTGTGCCCGGTATCAATCAATCGTCATACGTTCATCGAAGGATGTTCCGCAGTTCCGGCTGAAATGCGGGAAAAACGTCGGTCACGGCAGGGTTGTTCAATCGCTTGACCAATATTTCAGAAAGCACATCGCGATAATCCGTAGTGACCGCCAGGTCTCCGGGACCGATGAGCTGACCTTCCTGCAGCCCGGGCCATTCGCCATGCACTTTGCCACCGTCCACGTTGCCGCCGAGTACCATCATCATGCTGCCGTGACCGTGATCCGTGCCGAGGCTGCCGTTCTCGTAGGCGCGCCGTCCAAATTCGGACATGGTGACGGAGGTGATTTTGCTCATGTGATCGAACATGTCCGCATGGAAGGCGCTGAGACCTTCTGCGAGGTCTTTCATCAAATTGGGCATGAGACCCCGTGCTGCTCCCTGGGCGAAATGCGTGTCCCAACCGCCGAGATCAATGGCGGAGACTTCCAACCCGACTTCCGCCTTGATGAGCATGGCGGTTTGTTTGAGGGCGAGACCAAATTCGGTGTCGGGGTAGGCAACCGCTGAGTTGTATTTGAATGGGTCAAGTTTTTGAAGCGTATCCATGATGGATAAAGTATCCTGGCCCAACTCATCGCCTTGATAGACGTAATTCAGCGCGGCGCGCATTTGCTGCAAGGCGCGTTGGTCTCCGCCGAGGTGGAAGTCCACGATGGAGCGCAGGGCGGAGACGGGGACCGCGCCGCTCAAACTGCGCTGAGGGCGGGTACCCATTCCCACAGCTCGCAAGGGCGACGGGTTGCCCGTATTCAACGTGGCGAGGTGGCGCCCGATCCAGCCGGAGGCGGGTCCTCGTTCATCATCCACGCCGCGCTCCATGAGCTCCATCGCTTTGAAGTGACTGCGTGATTCGTCGGGTGCGCCGCAGGCGTGAATGATGGCTAGTTGTCCGCCTTGCCAGGCCTGGATGAGGGGGGACATGTTCGGATGAAAACCGAAAAAGCCATCCAGGTCCACCGTTCTTTCTTCTTTCGTCCTTCTTGGATCGTCCGGTCGCGCAATCCCCAAAGTCGGCCGCAGCGCATGGTAGGCATCTTCGCCATGCGGCACGACCATGTTGAGCGTGTCCGCTGCGCCGCGCAGGAAGACGACCACGAGCGTGTCACCTCGCGGGGCGGTGTTCCTGGGCGCGAAGGACAGGCGCGGCATCCAGGTCGTTTGTGGCAGTTGAAGTAAAGGCAGGGTTTCGAGCATGATGTTCTCCAATAAATTATGTCGTTGCAGAGAGGCGATGGCCCGACAACACTTGCGCTGGCGCGCAGTGCCAGCAAGCAATCTCAAGTTAGCCGGGGGATCGCTTCACCGTTTCTTGGCTCGCGACGGGATGGTCAACGCCATTGAAATGCAGGGGACGCAATGAGGCTGGCGGCGATGATGTGCAGGGTCTCCTCCCCGGTGGCGCCGGCTGAATGGACGGTAGCGAGCATCCCGTCGCGTGTGAGGCGGTCTAATGGCGTGCCCAAAAGCAATGAGGCAAGCAAATCGATATCGGCTTGTAAACCGCCGCTGGAGGCGGCATCCAGTAAGGCATTGAGATTGTGTGTTGTTTTAGGAATCTCGTTGCGGATCAATTTAAATGCAAATTGCCAGCGCGGCATGAGACTACCCTGCCAGGCGTCGCTTGTGTCGGGGTAGCCATCAGGGGTGGGCAGATTGAAGGCGAGTTGCCCCATTTGCGAGAGAGGCTCCTGCAATGCAGCCCCATCGGTTTCAACGTCGAGCATGCGCAGCGCGGAGAGCACGAAGTTGAGCGGGCGTTTGTATTTGGGCTGCGCGAAGGCGAGACCATCGAGCAGGATGACGCGCAGGACGGATTTGATATCGCCTTTGGTGGAGAGAAATGTTTGTGCAGCTCTTTCGATGATGGCTTGCGGCGGATCATCGGCGATGAAACGGCGCGCGAGTTTGGTGGAAATGAATTCTGCGGTGGAGGGATGGGACGCAAGATGCTCGATGACCTGTTCCGCCTCGCTCTGGCCAGCTTCCTGAATTGCGAGGCCCAGAACATTTTTCCCGCCGGGTTCGTGCTGTTCCAGCCTGAAGACGAAATCGCCGAGCCAGAAATGTTCCTTGACCGACCAGCCTGTGAGACAGCGCGCAAGTTGCATGACGTCATTTTGAGTGTAGCCGCCCTCCACGCCGAGTGTGTGGAGTTCCATCAACTCGCGGGCGTAATTCTCGTTGGGCGCGCCTTTGACATTGGCTTGATTGTCGAGATAGACCAGCATGGCAGGCGAATGCGCGGACGCCCGGAGGAGGTCGCGGAAGTTGCCGAGCGCATGTTTGCGGATCACTTCGCGGTCGTCCACCGTTTTGAGATGGAAGCAGGGTTCCTTCTCGATGAAGATGTTGAAGTGGTCACTCCAGAAATCCACCATCACTTCGTAGAGTTGACGTTTGCTGTACAGTTGGCGCAGGAAGGTGGCCTGGCGCAAATCGTTGATGGGACGTTGGCGGTCGTAGCCGTCGAAGAGTTGATTGGTGACGGCTTCGATCTCGTTGGCTGCCATGTTGAGGGTTTTGAATGGCGAAAGTTGAAGGTCGAGGGCAAAGTCATTGATGGTTTCAAAGTCGAGTTGTTCCTCGATGTAATGACCCAGGCCGATCCCGGCGAGACGGGCGCGTTCCTCGAACCGCGCGCCGAAGGTGATGCGGTTCAGGGCGCTGAAGTCCGCGGCGCTGAGCGGAGCCCACGGCATGGCTGGCAGGTTGCTGGTCAGTCTGCGGACGGTGGGAGCGCAGGCGTTGAGAACGGCGTTGGCGGAGAGGAGCGCGGCGAGTTTGAGAAAGTCACGGCGGGAGAGGGACATGGTGATCAGTAATCAGTGAGTAGTGGAAAGCATTGAGTGGAAGGTGGATGGCGAGGACGGAAGGAGGATCTCAGGGTTGAGCGGGCTGGGGTGTTGCGGAAGGCTGAGTCTTCTCACGCGGAGACCGGTTGAGCAGGGCAAAGCCCGTCACGCCTAAGGAGATGAGGATAAGAGGGATCCAAACGAAGAGCCAGCCGATGACGGGGAGGAAGGCGGCCAGTTCCAGGATGACGGCGCCGCAGATGAATCCGTTCAGCGGGGTGACGCTGCTGTGTTTGGACAGTCTTGCGCCGAGGTGAGCCGCGATCCCTGCCGCCCCGATGGTCGAGATGGCGAACGCTGCGCCGAGCAGGATCCAGCCGATGAATTTGGCGGGTCCGAAGGGCAGGGCGAGCAGGATGACGATGGGAAGGGTCACGGCGATCATGAGTATGAGTCCCAGCCAGAAAGCGCTCCAGGGGGTCTTTTCCACGCGTGAGTGGGCGCGTGCAACAAGGGACGGGAATAACAGCCACCACGCGGTGAGCATGGCGGGGAAGGCGGTGCCGATGATGAGCAGGATGAAGAAGATGGCGGAGATGTCAGCCATGGGGAGTCCTTTCGTATTTGGTTGATGTTAGGCATACAGGGGTGAGAGGGATAAAGTTGCAGGGAGACCATCCACGTAGGGTAAAAGCAAAAGACGCGGGGCGGACGCGTCTTTTGCTCCTGGAGAGGAAGGAGGATGGGGGAGCTTAACTCTTTTGGAGGAAACCAAGAATCGTCGCGCCGATGCCAACAAAGACTATATAGGGTATTAGCAGGAACCAGCCAACGAAGGGCAGGGCGCAGGCGGTGCCAAGAACTATTGCGCCGAACGCACCCTGCCGCCCTGCATTTTGGTCCTCAAATATGCGCTCGCCAATGACCTGAGCCACTCCCGCTGCGCCGAAAGTAATCAGGATGCCAAGCAAAGCCAGGACAGCCATGGTGGGCAGGAACAAAACAACGCGCAGCAAATCCGGGACGCGATTGCCGTCGAGCAGGGTCAGCAAAACCATGGCGATTGTGCCAAAGAACGCACAATTGACCAAACCCAACCCGAAAGCGCGTCCCGGCATGATGCCGGCCGCCGATTTTGTCCGGGCGAGGCGGTTGGGAAAGAGTGCGCTGATGACAAGTACGCAGGCGGCGAGGGGGATGCTCAGCAGGATGATGATGAGGGTGATGCCAGGGATGTTGGTCATGGAAATCTCCGTTTCATAATTGAAGAGGTGGCGCCCCGCCCCTACGAGCGTTTCCTCAATAACAATCCATTCCCAAATATCCACAGGACGAACATGCCGGCAAGGGCAACGAGCAGGGTGGACATCTCCATTACGGGAATGGGCAGGGGGGCAGGTACTGGAAGGCGGAATGTGGAAAACGCGTTCAGGAACGCCAGCCATTGGATCTGAAATTGACTGAATAAAGTCGTGAAGGATGGCAGTTCCACTTGAGGCAATATGACCGGGCAGGAAAGGAATGGTGACGATCAATGCCGCCAGCGCGGCAACGGCCTGCAGGGCTGCTGTCAGCGTGAGCAAGCGTGGGAGTTGGGAAACCGCTTTTTGGTCGGGAAGGAAGCGGGCGGCGAGATTACGGGACAGGGTTGCCTCGGGGAGGGATGCCAATTCTGTGAACAGGGCCTGGATGACGGAGAGTCTTGCCGAGCATTCGTCGCATGAGGCGAGGTGCGCTTCGATCCCGGCGCGGTTTGCGGTTTCGTTGTCGAGGTATTCGTTGAGTTGAACATCGGGGATGTGGTCAGTCAGGTGCATGGAGTTTCTCCACGAGAAGTTTGCGGGCGCGGAAGAGATGACTCTTCACATCGCTGAGGGGGATGTCCAGTTCGCCTGCAATTTCGTCGTAGGACAGGTCCTGATAATGCCGCAGTTCGACGACGACGCGATAATGCGGTGGCAGGGAGGCAAGCGCGGCGCGGATTTGTCTGCTTCTTTCTTTGTCCTCAACCTGCTCGCGCGGACCCGGAGTTCTATCCTCGTCCCGCTCCTCGTCCAGCGGAAACGCGGGTTTGTGTGACTCAAGATGGTTCAGGCACAAATTGGCGGCGATGCGGCGGATCCACGGGCTGAATTCGCGTTCGAGGTCGAAGGTGTGCAGACGGTCAAGGGCGCGGATGAAGGTCTCCTGCGCCAGGTCTTCGGCGTCACTGCGGTTGCGGAGGATGCGGTAACAGACGTTGAACACACCTGTCTGGTGGCGGGTAACGAGATTGCCGTAGGCTTCAGAGTTGCCGCGACGGGCGTGCAGGATTAGGTCGCGGTCGGCGGGCACATTCATGGCTAGAGTGTAATACAGGTGGGAAGGGGGAAAAGTTGCAGGAATTGCCGCATGACATGCAATCATAATCATGGATCATCGATGGCAACATGATCTATACCACCTCCAACCGAAATCCATTGCCGACACATCCGGTACTCCACACCTTCTGAATCTGGATGTTTGCGCCATAAGCGGAACATACCGTTCCAAACAGGAACGATGACTGTGCCGGATGGAAACCCACAAGCCGCATCGAAATGCCTGCCGCGCGACGGTGGAGATCAGGAAAAGGTCGGCATTGATGCTGGAGGCAAATAATGCCAAGGCAAGATCCTTGTCGATGACTGCTTCGACCCCTTCGGTCTCGCCCCTGTTGTTCTCGATGACGGGGATCCCGCCTCCGTCCCCTTGGCATGGATTTTGACGCGGCCAGTTACATTTCAGGCGGGTTCGCCTTTTGGGAATTATTCAGGGCGATACGGCGCTTCGCTGTCAATGTTCCCGACGAAATCGGGTAAATGTTCGCCGCCGATCATCTGGCGGATGGACATGATCTCGCCGAGGTGATACCAGTAATGGTAGGTGATTCGGCGCAGGGATGTACCGCGCATCTGTCCGACCGAGCGACCGTTGTTCGGAAGGTCCATGAGCAGGGTCTCGGTCGTGATCGAATCGAGGTACGGGTCGGCTGCCTTGGTTATGGTGTTCCACGCCAGCATCATTTCGATGAAGGATGGAGTGCTCATCGGCGCGCCGTAGGCGAAAAGCTCGTTCAGTTCGGGGATAAGGATGATATCCTGGGCGCGGGTCAGGAACATGCGTTGCTCGTGCCAGGCAAGATGACCGATGATCCAGCTGATGCAGTTCATCTGTCCGAAGTGACGCTCGGCTTGTATATCGGTCAGGTTATTAATTCCGCGCAGGAATTCCCTGCGGGTGAAACGGAGTTGGTCAACGAGAGGGTGGGTCATGGTTTTCTCCTGATTGAACTTGATTCTCTTCCCTTCAGCAACTTGTACGGGTGCGCGGCGTAGATATTTATGATGAACCATTATATTGAAAGGAAGTGATATGTCAAACCGCTATAAAATCCGACAAAAACTGGTTTCCATCGGGGATGACTTCTGGATCGAGAATGCCAAAGGTCAGAAGGTCTTCAAGGTCGATGGTAAGGCGCTTCGCCTGCGGAAGACGCTTGAGTTTGAAGATGCGAAGGGCAGGAAACTCGCCCAGATCAAAGAGCGTCTATTGGCGATCAAGGACACGATGGTGATCGAAGACGCGCATGGCAGGGACATTGCCACGGTCAGCAAGGCGCTGATCGCTCCCTTGCGCGATAAATGGAATGTGAACGTCAAAGGCGGGGAGGATCTTGTGGTGCAGGGCAACATCCTTGACCTGGAATATTCGATCAAGCAGGGGCGCAGGAAAGTGGCCGATGTGTCGAAGAGGTGGTTCACGCTCACCGACACCTACGGCGTGGAGATCGCCGAGGGTCAGAACGACATCCTCATTTTGACGGTCGCGATTGCCGTTGATATGATGGCGCATGATGA
>CAVQYK010000023.1:0-323589 GCA_963718215.1 uncultured Chloroflexia bacterium | reverse complement strand
TGAGCGCATGGTTGGGTTCCTGCTCGAGCATTACGCGGGCAACTTCCCTGTGTGGCTCTCGCCGGAGCAGGTGCGCGTCATCTCCATCACGGACAACCAGAACGAGTATGCGGAAAACATTGCCAAGCAGCTCCGTGAGCAGGGAATCCGCGCCCATGCCGACCTGTCGTCACAGCGCATGAACGCCAAGATCCGCCAGGCTCAGTTGATGAAAGTGCCGTATATGATCGTGGTCGGTGACAATGAAATGCAGGCCGGGCAGGTGTCCCTGCGGGTGAGGGATGGAAGCCAGCAAAATAATATCCCGCTGGCTGAATTTGCCGCGCGTGCAAAGGATCGGATCGAGAGACGGGCGGCGGAACTATAAAAAGGAGCCCGTCATTGCGGTGGACGGTTGCAAACCAAAACGGAGCGATCTGCCGCTTAATGAGGAGATTGCTTCGTATTGGTGCAAATCGCCACTTTTCGCAACAACAATCGTTTTGTTGACAATTCATGCGCCTTCATGGTATTATCAGCCCGCCAAAAACCAGCCGATGGCTGGTTAGCTGTTTAAAATAGGAGAATCTTATCAGCGCTACAGAATTTCGAGTAAATGAGAGCATCCGGGTTAACGAAGTCCGTCTGATCGGGCCGGACGGCGGCAACGTCGGTGTTGTTCCCATCAAGCAGGCTCTGCAGATCGCCCGTGATGCCGAGATGGATCTGGTGGAGGTTTCCCCCAAAGCCAACCCGCCCGTCTGCCGTGTGATCGATTTTGGCAAGTTCATCTTTGAACGAGCCAAAAAGGATCGCGAGGCCCGCAAGGCACAGACCAAGATCGAGGTCAAGGAGATCCGCCTGCGCCCGAAGACGAACGAAGCCCACCGCGGTTTCAAAGTGGACGATGCCCGCCGCTGGCTGTTGCAGGGACACAAGGTCCGTGTGACGATCAAGTTCCGAGGCCGCGAGATGGATTATCCCGAGATCGCGCTCGAAGATCTGAAGGAGATCGCCGAGGCGCTGGCGGATGTCAGCATCGAACAGGCCCCGCAGATGGAAGGCAGGACCATGCTGGTGGTGCTGGCACCCGCAAAGGCGTGGCAAAAAAGAAAGAGAAAGCGGATCAGGTTCCGGCGGAGAAAGAAGCGGAAGCCTAATGGACGGCTAAAGCCGTCACACAGAAAGTCCCAAAGATGTTGAAAGTCCGCGGGAGCAAGATCGTCCCGCGGTTTATTTTGTCTGAAAGGAGCAAGTCACATGCCTCGTAAAGCAAAATCTGGCGGCAAACTGAAACTGAAGACCCATAAGGCGACCTCCAAGCGTTTCCGCCTGACCGGTTCCGGCAAAGTTGTGCGCACCAAAGGCGGCAAAAGCCACCTGCGCCGCCACACATCCAAGCGCACCAAGTCTCAGTTGTCTGAAATGCACGAAGTGAAGGGCCGCAAGATCATCAAGCGCATCAAGCGCCTTGCACCCAATATGAAATCGTAGGGACGCAATGTATTGCGCCCCTACTTTCCGGTGTCGTATCCGATTTTTATTTGCGGCTTTCGGGTGTTCGCAACTGGCTGAACCGCCGACGCCCGCGAGTTTGCAGGAGAGTAGAACATGAGAGTTAAAGGCGGCCCGCAGGGCTACAAACGTCACAAGAAGGTACTGAAGATCACGAAGGGACAGCGCGGCTCCAAGAACCGCCTGTTCAAGCGAGCCAACGAGGCCATGCTCAAGAGCCTGTGGTACGCGACCCGTGATCGCCGCGTGCGCAAGCGCGACCTGCGCAAGTTGTGGATCGCCCGTATCAATGCCGCGGCCCGCCTGAACGGCACCACCTACAGCAAGCTGGTGGCGGCGCTCAAAAAGGCGAACATCGAGCTCAACCGCAAGATGTTGTCCGACATGGCAATCCGCGACCCGCAGGCATTCGCCGCAGTGATCGCAAAAACGAAATGATTTTTGTAGGGGCTGGGTAACCCAGCCCCTACAATATTTAACGGGGGTAAAATATTCAAATGAATACCGTTCTCAAAGAACAAGTTTTTTCAACAGGTCAAACCATCCAGATCGTGCAAGGCGACATCACGACCGAACAAGTGGATGCCATCGTCAACGCGGCGAACGAACACCTGCAACACGGAGGCGGAGTTGCGTGGGCGATCTCGAAGAAAGGCGGACCGGCGATCCAGAAGGAATCGGACGCCTGGATCCGTCAGCATGGTCCTGTCTCCCACTCGCGTCCCGCGTGGACCTCGGGCGGGCTCCTGCCTGCGAAGTACGTGATCCACGCTGTAGGTCCCGTTTGGGGCGATCCCCACGATGCGGGGACAGGCGGCGACGAGGATAAAAAATTATTCGACGCAGTGACAGGCTCCCTGCGCGTCGCTGATGAACTCAAATGCAAGTCCATTGCCATGCCTGCGATCTCGACCGGCATCTTTGGTTTTCCAAAAGAGCGTGCGGCGGGAATCATTTTTACCAGTATTGAGAAATATTTCGGAGACAATCCATTTTCAACCGTAAAAACCATAAAGATCGTATTGTTCGATCAATCCACGGTGGATGCATTTATCAAACAATGGAGGATGGATCATGGACAATGATATTTCACATCCGTTAATCCATTAACCATAATCCATGATTACTTCCAGTCAAAACTCCAAACTCAAACTTGTCCGCACCTTGATGGGACACGCCAAAGGAACGCCGCGAAGCGAATGCCTTTGTTGTGGAAGGCGTGCGGTTGGTCGAGGAGGCGGTCAACGCCGGGTGGAAATTCCAATTTGCTTTGTACAGCGACGGGCTGAGCGAGCGCGGAAACAACCTGCTCAACCGACTAAAGATAAATCAGATTGAAGCGGACGAAGTCTCCGGCGACCTTTTTCAAAAACTGGGCGACACGGAAACCCCGCAGGGAATACTCGCCGTTCTCGAATTTACCGATCTACCAATTCCCGATTCACCGAACTTCATCCTCATCCCCGACCAGATCCGTGACCCGGGAAATCTCGGCACATTGCTCCGTTCCGCCGCCGCGACCGGTGTCCAGGCTGTTCTGTTCCCTCCTGAAACGACCGATGCCTTTGCGCCGAAAGTTCTCCGCGCAGGAATGGGCGCGCACTTCCGAATGCCGATCCGAGAGATGACATGGGAAGATATAAAAACTCAAACGAAAGACCTGGACATCTTCATCGCGGACATGGACGGAGCCCCCTGCTGGGAAACAGACCTGCGCAAACCGCTGGCTTTGGTCATCGGCGGTGAGGCGGAAGGCGCCAGCGACGAAGCACGCAGGCTTGCCACTCAGAAAATCTCCATCCCCATGGCAGGGAATGTCGAGTCGCTCAATGCGGGTGTGGCGGGGTCCGTATTGATGTTTGAGGTGGTGAGGCAGAGGAGAAATAATGGATGAAATTAATGATTGGAGATTCCCTTTTGGACAACCTGTCCAAAAAGTCGTTCAAACTGATCGCACACCAAAGCGAGTTTTTGTATTGGGCGTTTATGCAAGCGCAGTCCATGCACACTGGATAAACACACAAAATAAAACTATTGTAAGAGCATTAGCTGTTGCAAGTGAACCTTACATCTTTTGGAGAGGTGACAACGCAAACTCTCTTATTCAACAAATTCCAATTCCACCAGAACTTGGCAGACTATCACCAGCCAACAAACAATTTAACGGCCCTTCGGGCAATGCTCTTGATGAGCTTATATTGGAACCGATGGGGTTGAAGCGCAAGAATGCCTGGCTTTGCGATTTAGTTCCACACAGTTGTATGAATCCATCACAAAAAGATGCTATTGAACGCGCTTATGTCCCTGAAGCCAAGAAGTATAAATTACCAAAGTCTTCTGTTCCAGTAGTGCCATCTCAGCTTACGGATGAAAAACGCCGTAATGAAATCCTTGATGAATTTTGGGAATCTGAATCCGGTATTTTAATTCTGCTTGGCGATAAACCTATCGAATGGTTTCTCCGATACTTCGATAAGATTTCGAAAAACCTTTCTGGTTTTGGGCGCGAAAACAAAACATACGGAAGGCTTCACACTACCCTGATTGATGGAAAAGAAATCGCAATACTTCCTCTTGCCCATCCTAGACAAATCGCAAAACTTGGGCATTCGTCTACTGTTTGGTACGAACTTCATCAAGACTGGATTAAGAATCATGCAGGAAAGGTTTTGCATCTTTGACGAGTTACACTTCAATTGGTATTCAAAAGAATCATGAAAATCCGCTCCATCACCTACTTCTGCAACCCCAAATTCCCGCTCGAGGAAAAGATCCTCCAAAAAGCAGGGACATTCCTCGCCGAGGCCAAGTCCGCGTATGAGGCGGCGGGCTACGAGGTGCAGACGGTGCGCCTGGCGACGATCCCGTTTCCCAGGCTGCTGGGCGAGGAAAACATCGACAAACTGCCTGCGCTGACCGGTCAACTTGCGGACATCGCCAGGCAACTCAACATTGGCTACTTCTCGCTGGGTCCCGCACTGCCTGAAATGCCGCGCAGTTACGAGGTCATTCCGGACGCGATCTTT
The DNA here is from genome assembly GCA_963718215.1 of uncultured Chloroflexia bacterium. GTDB lineage: Bacteria > Chloroflexota > Anaerolineae > Anaerolineales > Villigracilaceae > Defluviilinea. Next base: position 319,069 of record CAVQYK010000023.1, on the reverse strand, counting down.
GTCTCGAAGGATGCCTTCTTCGGCGGAGTGATGGCGGCAAAAACGGACAGCAAGCTGTCCGAATCCAAATTTCATCTCGCCGCCATCCGCGCCTGTGCGGACGTGATCGTCAAGTCCGCGCCGATCGAGCCGAACGGGTTCGCCAACCTGCAATTCGCCGCGCTGGCAAACGTCCCTGCGGGTTCGCCGTTCTTCCCCGCCGCGTATCACGACAAGGACCGTCCGTATTTCGGCATCGCCACCGAGTCCGCGGATTTGGCGGTGACGGCGTTCGGGAACGCCCAAACCATCGAAGAGGGAAGGAACAATCTGGTCGCCGAGATCGAAAAGCACGGAAAGAAACTGGCGGAGATCGCCAAAACCTTGAAGAGTCAGGTTCTACGGCATCGACTTCTCCCTCGCGCCCTTCCCTGATGATGCCCACTCGCTCGGCAACGCTGTGGAGAAAATGGGCATTCCCAGAATCGGACTGCACGGCTCCCTCGCCGCCGCCGCCATCCTGACCGAAGCCGTGGACCGCGCCGACTTCCCGCACACCGGCTTCAGCGGATTCATGCAACCGGTACTAGAGGACTCTGTCCTTGCAAAACGCGCCGCCGAAGGGACGCTCACCATCAAGGACACTTTGCTTTACTCAGCAGTTTGCGGAACGGGCTTGGATACCGTCCCGCTACCGGGTGACACAACCTCAGAACAGTTGGTCCCCCTCCTGCTGGACTTGTCCGCTTTGGCGTTGCGCCTCGACAAGCCTCTCACTGCGCGCCTGATGCCGGTCCCCGGCAAGAAAGCGGGCGAGGAAACGAATTTCGATTTCCCGTTCTTTGCGCAAAGCAGGGTCATGAGCTTGAATTCCGCCGAATTAAATTCGCCGTTCAATCAAAATGAGGTTCTGCAACTCAAGAAGCGTTAGCAGGTTGGCAGGATAGAACGTTCAAACGTTTAAACCTGCCAACTTGCGAACTGTTTATCTTTGAATCCATTAACAAGACCTTAACCACAGGCAAAAATTGTCTTATGGTATAGTTTGTTAACAATTATGTCCGAAACAATCCTCGTCGTCGAAGACGAACCCGCACTCAGAGATACCCTCACCTACAACCTGAAAAAGGACGGCTTCACCGTCGAATCGGTCGGTGACGGGCGCGCCGCGCTCGAATCCGCGCGCAAACTCAAGCCTGATCTCATCATCCTCGACATCATGCTCCCCGAACTGGACGGTTTCGAGGTGGCGCGCATCCTGCGCAAGGAAATGACCACGCCCATCCTCATGCTCACCGCCCGCGACGACGAAATCGACCGCGTCGTGGGTCTCGAGGTGGGCGCAGACGATTACCTGACCAAGCCCTTCTCCATGCGCGAACTGATGGCGCGCGTCAAAGCCCAGCTGCGCCGCACGCGCCTCATGCAGGAAGAGATCGGCAAAGCCGGCGCAAACCAGGTCAAGCACGAAAAACTGACCTTCGGCGACCTCGCCGTCAACCTCACCCGCCGCGAAGTGACCCTCCACGGCGAGCCGATCCAGCTCAAGCCGCAGGAGTACGAACTGCTGGTCTTCTTTGCGGAACACAAGGGACAGATGCTCTCGCGCGAATTCATCCTCGAGCGCGTCTGGGGCTGGGATTTCATCGGCGACAGCCGCACCGTGGACGTCCACGTCCGCTGGCTCAGGCAGAAGATCGAGGAGGACGCGAGCAACCCGAAACGCATCATCACCGTCAGGGGCGGGGGATACAGGTTCGAGGGATGAAAAAGAGTGATTGGTAAATGGTAATTACCATTTACCAGTCACCAATTACCAGCCATGGATCTCACCTTCATTCTCACAGCCATTTTTCTCCTCCTCGCCGCATGGTTCGCATGGCGGTATTACAAATTGCGCCGCGACGTGGATGAATTTGCCAGCCGGGTACGCGAACAGGACACCCGCACAGCCTCAGGGAACTCGAAAACCTCTCCAGCGCCATCGCCCTGCTCATTTCCACCTTCAACCTTCATCATGCAACCCTGGAAACCGAGCGCTCCCGCCTCGCCAACCTGCTCGAACAGCTCACCGACGGCGTGCTCATCGCCGACGCGCAGGGTATCATCCAATTCGCCAATCCCGCCGCCGGCAGGCTCTTTCAAAACTCCCAGCCCGTCAACCGCAGTATCGCCGAAGTCATCCGCCACCACCAGCTGGTCGAAGCGTGGCGGCGCTGTCAGCAAACGCGCCAGATGCAGAGCGAGACCGTCGAAGTGCCCACGCGCCACCAGTACCTGCAACTCGTCGTCGCCCCCGACCAGCAATCGAGCGGAAGCCTGCTCCTCGTCCAGGACCTGACCCGCATCCGCCGCCTCGAAACCGTGCGCCGCGACTTCATCAGCAACCTCTCCCACGAACTGCGCACGCCGCTCGCCTCCCTCAAAGCCCTGACCGAAACCCTGCAGGATGGCGCCCTGGACGACCCTCCCGCCGCGCGCCACTTCATTGACCAGATCCAGATCGAGACGGACGCCCTGACCCAGATGGTGACCGAACTCCTCGAACTCTCGCGCATCGAATCGGGGCGCCTCACCCTCGACCTGACGCCTGCCTCGCCCTGCGACCTGCTTGACTCTGCCTCGCGGCGGATGCAACTCCAGGCCGAACGCGCCGGACTGACCCTGCGCGTGGACTGCCCGGCCGACCTGCCCAAAGTGACCATCGACGCGCAAAGACTGGAGCAGGTGCTGGTCAATTTGATCCACAACGCGGTTAAGTTCACAAAGCCGGGGGGAGAAGTGGTCTTGGGCGCAGACGTAGTCCCCAAAGGGGGAGCAGGTGTCGGCGAGGTAAGATTCGCTGTGCGGGATACGGGGATCGGCATCCCCGCGGAGGATGTCTCCCGTATCTTCGAACGCTTCTATCGGGTGGACAAATCCAGAACGGGGAGCGGGACCGGGCTGGGACTATCCATCGCCAAACATATTGTGGAGGCTCACAAGGGCCTCATCTGGGCGGAAAGTACGGAAGGTCAGGGGAGCACGTTCTACTTCACGATTCCCATCACTTAAGACTTGAGCGGTCTGAAGCCTTCGCCAAGCGCCTCGTGGGCATAACCGATGACCATGAAGGCGCGCGGGTCCACCTCGCGGACGATGGCTTTTAGCGTCACCACTTCCGCACGTGAGATCACAACATAGAGCACGGGGCGGTCTGCACCTGTGAATGCGCCTGTCCCTTCGAGGACGGTGACGCCGCGCAGGAGTTCATCGAGCACGCGCTGGGAAACCTCGTCTGGCTGGCTCGTGACGATCATCGCCGTGCGGACAGTCCCGCCGCCTTCGAGTGTCGTTTCGGCGACCAGTCCGCTGACGTAGAGGGCGATCATTGCGTATAAGGCTTGTTTCCAGCCGAAGACAAACCCCGCGCCGAGGATAACGGCGGTATCCACGATGAGGTAACTTTGGGTCATGGGGATGCCGCGCCAGTGGTTCAGGATGCGGGCAAGGACGTCCGAGCCGCCGCTGGAACCGCGCGCGCGGTAGATCAATCCATAGCCCACGCCGCTGACGATGGCGCCGTAGAGCGCGCTCAGGAAGATGTCACCCTGCAGGTCGTTGATGAGGGCGGTCCCGGCGCCGTTCGGGGCGAAGATCGGCGTCCTGAGGATCAGGTCAGTGGCGAGGGAGTATGTGAGGATGGCGGTCGCCGTGCGCATGGCAAAGCGGAACCCGCCAAGGAAACGCCAGCCGAGGATGAACAGCGGGATGTTGCCGATCAGGATCATCACGCCGATGGGCCAGCCCGTAAAATGATTGATCAACTGTGAGATGCCGCTCACGCCGCCTGAGGCAAGGTTTGCAGGGACGAAGAACAGGCGCAGCGATAACGCCTGCATCAGGGCGGCAAGGATAATAAGGACGTAATCGCGGACGGTGGGGAGGTATTTTTTCATTTGTTGTCAGGTAGGGGCGGGGTTTCCCCGCCCAAATATTTCAATCAAAAAAACGGGGCGAGAGGACCTCGCCCCTACGATGCCATCAATCCAAAATCCCAACCCCCGCCAATTTCTCGATCACGCCCACCACCGCGGAGTTGTCCAATTCGCCCATGCCGAGGTCGATCATTTGTTGGAAGAGGTCGGCGTTCGCCTCCGTGCCGGAGACGGGGATGTCGTATTCCCTGGCGGTTTCGAGGATGATCTTCAGGTCTTTGAGTTGCATGTGCGCCTTGAAGCCGGGATTGCGATTTCCATCGAACAGGCGCGGCGGCTTGACGTCGAGAGTCCAGCACTGGGCCGCACCGCCTTTGATCGCATCCACCACCTTGCGCGGATCGACTCCTGCCTTCTTCGAGAAGACGAGCAGTTCGCCCATGGCCACCATCTGCGCCGCGACCATGATCTGGTTGGCGGCTTTCGCCACCTGACCGGCTCCCGCCCCGCCGACATGTGTGACTGTCTTGCCCATTGCCTGGAAGGCCGGCATGACCTTCTCCAACGCGGACGCCTCGCCGCCGACCATGATGGTGAGAGTTCCGTTGCGCGCGCCGATGTCCCCGCCTGAGACAGGCGCATCGAGGGCGGATACGCCTTTTTCGGCGAGCTTTTGCGCGATCAGGCGGGCGGAGGCGGGCTTGATCGTGGAATTGTCCACGTAGATGAGCCCGTGATATGCGCCTTCGAGGATGCCGTTTTCGCCGAGGACGACTTGTTCCACATCGGGGGAATCGGGCAGGTTGGTGAAGACCACGTCCACCTGGGAGGCGACCTCTCTGGGGGAGGTCGCGTCAGTCGCACCTTCGCTGACGAGTTCGTCCACGGCGGCGCGTGAACGGTTGTGAACGACAACAGGGAAGCCCGCCTTGAGGATGTTGCGGGCAATGGACTTGCCCATCAATCCGAGACCGATGTATCCGACTTTGAGCATGGTTGTTTCCTTTTCACCGCGGAGACGTGGAGCACGCAGGGATTTTCAGGATTATAACCGTGCGCCAAAGGAATTCCCAAACCTAACCACGGAGACACCGAGACACGAAGCTGGTTATTTCCCAGTGTCTCCGTGACGGAGTGGTTCAAAAACAAGAACCTGCCCCCCGATCAGGGGATCAGGAGGAGCAGGTTCCAGTTAAGTTTGAGCCGGACGGCGGGTTACTTGATCTCGTACGTCACATTGACGGTCACGGTGAAGGTCAACTGCCCGGGTTGGATCGGCACAGCCGCTTCCGCTGCCACTCCGCCACCGCCACCCTTGCCGTCAAAGACGGGGTAGGCGACATTGTCGAAGAAGCTGATGGTCTGGACGTCGCCGAGTTTCACACCGGCGGCATCCACCAGTTCCTCAGCCTTTTCCCTGGCATCCTTCACGGCATCGGCGCGGGCCTGCTTGAGGGCGTCGTCCTTGTTTGCCACGTCGAACTGGACGCTGTTGACGGTGTTGGCGCCCGCCGCGATGACGATGTCGAGCAATTCACCGAGCTTGTCGAGGTCGCGGATGGTGACGTAGACGGTGTTATCCACCACATACACTTTCTGCCCGGTGGGGGTGCCGGTCATCGGGTCGTATTTGTCCTGGGGCCAGATGCTGAAGTTGGTGGTGCGGATGTCCTTGGCATCGATGCCAAAGTCGCGCAACGCTTCGATCATGGTCTGGGTCTGGTCATTGTTCTCGTTCACAGCCTCGGCCGCGGACGGTTTTTCCGTGTGGACACCCACGTAAATATAGGCGATGTCCGGCACGAGATAAGCCGTTCCCGCGCCCGAGACGTTGACGCTGCGCAGGGGCGGTTGCGCCGCCTGGTTGATGGTGGTCGGTCCGCAGGCGCTCACGAGAAGCGCAAGCAGGGCGACAACGGCTACAAGATAGAATTTGGTCTTCATGGTTAAACTCCTTTAGGATATGTTTCCTAGTTGGTAAGACGATGGCAGTTTCAAAAAGTTCCTGCTTTTTACTTGTCCCACAACCTCATTTTAGAACAATGTAAGTTGCGGGACTTGAATTTTCCCCCGTTTGACTGTACAATTCCCGTACATTTGTTCTAACACGCCTGTGTCATTGCGACCTTCGGGAAGCAATCTCCTCTCAATGGCGGTTAAAGAATATGCCAATCAACTACCAAGAAGTCTACTCCCAGATCCAGACAATCGGCGCAGGCGCAAAGGAAAGAAGAAAGAAGATAGAAGAAAGTCGCGCCGAAGCCCGAAAACTGCTTGCCTTTTATGACAATCAGTTGGATTTCCTCCGCTCCAAAGTGGATTTTGCCAAAGCGGCCGACCCGAACATCCGCTGCGCCCTGCCGCTCGACGAGCCGCTCGCTTCCTCCTACCCCCCGCCTGATTCAGCTATCCAAGCCACCCTCATCGCCGCTGACGGTTCCCAGATCAACCCGGACCGTCACGCCGCGGTGCAGTTCGGGCTGGTCAATGTCGGCGCGATCATCATGAAGTTGAACTCGGGCGAAGCGCCTGAGATCTCCACTGAAAGCGAATTGCTCTTCGGCGACGACCTCCTGCCGAACGGCATCCCGATGTCCGACGGGATGGTGGCGCTCAAACGCGACCTTGCCGAGCGGGAAAAACTGGATAAATTATCCAAAGGTATCCAGGGACAGGTTATCACGTTCACCGACGGTCCCATCGAGTTGTGGGGAGCCAAAGGCGAAGACGCCAGTTCGTACGAAGACTTCATCAAAAGATACCTGACCATCCTCTCGCGCCTGCAAACACGCGGCGTGACCACCGCCGGTTACGTGGACAAACCCTCTGCCGACCTGGTCCTCCGCCTGCTCGAAATTGCCATTGCCGATAACGAGCAGATCCAGAAACTGCGCGAGTTCCATCCCCTGCGCGGCGTGAGTGACCGCTGGCTCTACGGCGAGCGTGAGAATCCGCTTTTGCCGCCCGGTCATCGTTCAGCAATATTCAAAATCCAATCCAGTTCGGATAAACGATACACGGGCGTTCTATCCCTGCACTTCTTCTATCTCAACGTCGGCACACAGGGACATCCCTGGCCGGTGCGCGTGGAAGTCCCCAAGTGGGTGGTGGATGACAAGGAGAAGTTGGATCTGTTGCATGGCGTTCTGGTCGAGCTATGCAGGGTGATGGGCAGCCGGCCGTATCCATATCTGCTCCATCGCGCGCATGAGACGGCGGTCGTGAAGAACGAAGAGAAACAACAGATCGAGCAGTTGCTGACGATGGAACTCCGCAAGAACAACGAAGACGTGGACGACGGTTCGTACAAACAGTCCGCGAAGGATTTGCAGGGAAGAACAAAACGATAAATCGTAGGGGCGGGGTCTCCCCGCACAAGGCGCATGGTAATCATAAAATGGGCGCGAGGACCGCGCCCCTACGGAGGAATAATTCATGAACGATCAAATCGAAATCGGACGACTACTGCGCGCAGGGACGACAGGCTTCATCGCGGGGTGCCGCGTGAATCAGTTGAATGCACCGTCATTCGGGGCGTTGGTGCGTGCGCCGCTGGGAGATGGGTATCAGATCTTCGGGCTGATCTACGACATTCACATTGACGATGACGGGCTGGTCCGTCAACTCGTCACGGCGGATAATGTCAGCGAAGAGGTGATGAAGGACAACCGCGAGCGGCGCATCGTGCCGGTGGAGATGTCCGTGCTGGCGGTGGGATACGAGCAGGACGGGAAGGTGTTCCACCTGCTTCCGCCGCGTCCGCCGTTGAGCTTGGATGTGATCTATCTGTGCAACGAGAAGTATATTGCGCGCTTCACGGAACGATTTGGGTATTTCAGGCATATCTTGAACAATAAGGAAATCCCAGTTGGCGAAGTGGTCGCGGCGCATATTCTGCAGGCTCAGTCCGCGCATAAGGATAAGAACTGGCAGGAACGGGCAACGCAGGAGGTCATCACGTTGCTGCGGGATGATTACCCGACGTTGATGGCGGTGTTGGGAGCATTGAGCGACGTGAGTGTGTAAAGTTTTCTACCACCAAGTGTCACAAAGAGGCACCAAGGAAAAACAAAAGGTTTTAAACCTTCGTGAACCTTAGTGACCCTTTGTGGAAGAAGAAGAAATTATGCAAAAGAGAATCTATGCTCCTGTTCCTCCAGATGCGGAAAGGGTTGGAAAAGCGGTGTTGGATGCGGCATTCAAAGTGCACACGGCTCTTGGACCTGGGTTGCTTGAGTCCGTTTATGAGACCTGCACGGCTTTTGAGTTAACCCAAAGCGGATGTAGCGCTCCGACCCAGGTGGCTTTGCCCGTAACGTATCGCGGCATCAAGATGGATGCTGGTCTCAAGCCTGATATGATCGTGAACGACTGTGTGATTGTGGAGTTCAAGTCTGTGGAAACGATGCATCCTGTTTTCGACGCGCAGTTGATCACTTATCTGAAGTTGACGGGGATTCGGTTGGGGTTCCTGATCAATTTCAATGTCGTGCATTTGAAGGATGGAATTAAGCGAATAGTGGTGTAAAGGATTCAACCACGAAGTGTCACAAAGTGACACCAAGGAAAAACAAAAGGTTTTTAACCTTCGTGCACCTTAGTGGTAAACAAAAAACCTTTGTGAACCTTCGTGACCCTTTGTGGTAGAGAAGAGGACTTATGGAACAACGAACAAAGATTGGTTACTTGGTCGGGGGCGGATTGAAGGAAAACTTCCGCGTGAGGCTGATTGTCTCGCCGCAGGAGATCCAGGAGGGGGCGTTTGTTGTGATCCAATCGGGGGAGTGGAATTATTATGGGATTGTGACGGATATCCAGCTTGGAGCTACGGATGAACGGTTTGCGTCCGAGCAGATGGAGGGACGCTTCCCTGCGCATATTGCCCAGGCGCTGCATGGACAGACTCTGTATGCCAACCTTGAGGTATTGCCGAACTTGATGCTGGAAGTGGGTCCTGAGTTGGGGACACCTGCCTATAAGGATTGGCAGGGCAAAATTGACGCAGGCTTGAAAGACCCGCCGCGCATATTGCCTGTCAAGAATGTACCGCCGCATCACGCGCAGGTATATCTGGCGAATGAAGGCGACATCGCCGAGATCTTCGGCAGTCCGGATGAAAAAGGCAATTTGATTATCGGGTACACGCGCGAGCAGGGACATCCCGTATGCATCGACATGGAGAAGTTCGTGCAGAGGTCGTCGGGGGTGTTCGGGGCGACGGGTACGGGCAAGTCGTTTTTGACGCGGCTCGTTTTGGCGGGGCTAATGCACTACAACAAGGCCTCCGTGTTCGTGCTGGATATGCACAACGAGTATGGCTTTGACGATGTGGCGTCAGACACGAAAAAAGCCGTGACGGGACTGAAGACCAAGTTCAAGTCGAAGGTGCGAATCGTCGGCTTGGGAGGCGGATCCACCATCAGAGGTCAGACCCGGATTTTAATCTGGAGATCTCCACAGGAGACATCACCACAGAGGATATTGAAACGCTGACGCGTGTGTTGAATCTGAAGGAGACCACGCCCACCACGTTGAACGCGTTGTATGGGTCGTTTGGGAAGGATTGGTTCGCACATTTCAAGGCGATGAATCGTTTGGAAGTGACAGTGGAAGATGATAAAGGCAAATCAAAGAAGGTTCCGCATCCCGATAGCGTGGCGGCATGGGCGAATGAGAATGGCGTCAACGTGATGGCTGCCGAGGCGCTTTTTGAAAAATTGGGACGTTTATTTGATAAGCCGTATATCGTCGAGAAGCCCGCCGCGGACAGTGTGCGGGAGATCATCGCGTCGCTCGAGAACGGTCAGCATGTGGTGCTGTCGTTCGGCGAACACGAAAGCGACCTGGATTACCTGCTGGTCTCGAACCTGCTGACGCGAAGATCCGTAATGCGTGGGAGCATAAGACCAACGCCTTCAGAACGCATGGCAGGGAAGAACCGCGCCCGCTGGTGATCGTGGTGGAGGAGGCACACAAGTTGTTAAACCGCGAGATGGCGGCGCAGACGACCTTCGCGACCATCGCGCGCGAACTGCGCAAGTATTACGTGACGCTGTTGATCGTGGACCAGCGCCCGTCGCAGATCTATGACGAGGTCATGTCGCAGTTGGGGACGCGCATCTCGGGCTGGCTCGGCGACGAAGACGACATCCACGCCGTGCTCTCGGGTCTGGCGGGACGGGAGGCGTTGCGCGGCATGCTGGCGCGTTTACAACCGAAAGAGGAGGTTTTGTTGTTGGGATGGGGTGTCCCGATGCCGCTGCCGGTGAGGTCGAGACGGTATGACGAGGAGTTTTGGAAGGAGTTGTTGGGTGGGAAAGAAAAGAGGAGCAAGGAGCAAAATATGAAGGAGTTGGGTTTCTAACATCCGAGTGATAAAATTATTGGTAAGTAGAGAATGGAGTGTGTCTTATGCAATTCAAGGACATTATCACAATCGAAGCAGGGAAAAGGGGTGGGAAGCCGTGTATTCGTGGAATGCGGATCACGGTCTATGATGTTTTGGAGTACCTTGCTTCGGGTATGACAGAGCATGAAATTTTGCAGGACTTTCCATATCTGACCAAGGAAGATATCCTTGCCTGTTTAGGGTTTGCGGCAGCGCGTGAAAGATTGATGGTATCTGTTCAATAAAGTTGCTGCAGGTCATACCAATACCGCTGCCTGCCCGCAGGGGACTCACGCAGGTACCTGCGGCGAGGAGTTCTGGAAGGAGTTGCTCGGCGGCAGGGAAAAGCGCAGTAAGGAGCAGAATTTGAAGGAGTTGGGGTTTTAGCTTCATACAAAAAGAACAATTGACTATCAAAAAGAGGATGTGTCTAATAATGGACACATCCTCTTTTTTTCGATCCTTATAATCATCACACTATGAATAGAATTTTTGGTTGCCAGAGCACAAATCATCGTTCCTGCAAAGGTGAACTGTGGGAATGTGAACGATGCCATAAGATTATTTGCTGGGAGGAAGGTTCGACAGACCTGATTGATTTGTGTGATAATCAGTAGTTCACGAAAAGGTTTGAACGTGGTTTACTTGGCTCTGACCAAAGAAACCAAAGAGCCACGTTCAAACCTATGCTTAAAAATAACCGAATCTTACAATCTCAACAAGTGCTGAATGGACTGATTGCGGTGGTGCGACCCTATTTGCCTCTCGATCTGCGGAATACGCGCATAACCGCAGAAGATATTATTGCTGTCTTGGGTTATGCCAGTGGCAACCGCATCAGCATGGATGCAGCGTGTCAAGAATTGAAAGAAGCGCCTTCGGCAAATCGTCTGCGCGAAGTATTAGCCAAAGCCCTGCCAGACCGCACCAGACTGCAACGTGCGTTGAACAGAATTCTTCGCTCGCAAACACCGTGGCGCCTTGGCGCCATGAAGAAAGGAAAACGCTCGTACTACATAGCCATCGATTTGACTCTGATCCCGTATCACGGCGAAGAATATGAGGATGAAAAAGAGATCCTGCGCGGCGAAGCCAAATCAGGCACAACGCATTTTCACGGATACGCAACAGTTTCGATTGTGCATAACAACCAACGCTATGTTTTGGCGTTACGCCTTGTGGAAAAAGGCGAAAGCATGGAAACCATCGTGACCTGGCTGTTGAAACGGCTAAAATCTATGGGAATCTCCATTCGGTGCGTCTATTTGGACAAAGGTTTCTGTTCAGTGCCTGTGCTCAAAACACTTCAACGGCGCAAACTCAGGTTCATTATCCCGATTCCGGTGCGTGGCAAATCGGGAGGAGTGCGAACTTTATTTCACGCGGCCAGCCGCAAAACCACCTACACCCTCAACAGTCCGAAGCATGGCGAGTTGGAAGTCCATGCCGTTGTGGTGAAGAAGTATTCCAAAGGACGCTTCAAACGAAAAGGCGCGCGCTGGTTTGCTTATGCGGTTGGTCGTTTGCCAAAGTCGATTGAGGCGCGCCAGGTTTTTGAAATGTACCGCCAACGATTTGGAATTGAGACGAGCTATCGCCAAATGAATCAAGTTCGCGCTCGCACCACATCCCGAAATCCCGTCGTGCGCTTATTGTTGGTCGGTTTGGCGTTTATCATTTTTAACCTATACATCACTCACCGCGAGCGCATTGCCATTTGCTTGAAAAATCCTGCTGTGCCCCTTTCCAAATCCTGGCTGACGCTGCGTCGCTTGGTTCGCATGATTGCTCATGCCGTTGAAAAGTTGTTCGACTTGGCGGATGCTGTTTTTCGTCACACACGTTTCGCATTTTCGTGATCTACTGAATATCAACACCATCAATTAAGGAGAAAATCATGGGTATGCCAATGCACTTACAAGTTGTTGTTGTTAGTAAAGATAGCCGTACCGCAGCTATTGCCGCATCTATTTTACGAGGTGTTGAGGAAGAAAGCATTCGTCCTTGGATATCTGCCGCTCACCTAAAACCGCCATCAAATACATCACCCGTGCAGATGGCGATCAACAATAAAAAATTCAGTATCGAAGTAGCAACTTCTCACTATTTCATTAATGCCAAAAGGGTGGATCTATGGTTAGCACTTGATACTAAATCTGCAGAAGAGATTCGAATTTATGTCATGCACAACGGACCAGCGCCTGCTGGTTTTTATCGGGGCGCCTTCCCAGAAGCGGTAGTCGATTGCGGCTTTGAGACACCTTGGGTATCATCAGCTCCAGATTCAGAAGAATGGCTTGTTACACTCGAAAAGAATCTCGCACCGTGGAGGGAGCGGATTTGGGAGGCGTTCCGAAACTCCTCATAGGAAATTATCTTGCGAAAAAACCGCCCACCGATTAACGGCAGTGTCAATCCCAAAGAGGTGCTTACTCTGTCCCCGAACGGGGAGCTTTGGCGGGAACGATGCCCCGCTTCGCTCCACGGGGCGGACGGCCTGACGTGTGGGATTGCCCAGCGCTCATGCACTTGGGCAGGGCGATCCAGTCAAGCTGGACGAACGGTGCTCGCTTGAAGCTCGCTCGCCCGATCTGCGGTAAGCATTTCGCGCATGCGTGGCTTCGAGTTTTTCCTGTGGCGCCAAGGCGCCATCCACGCCCGCCAGTACCCCGCAGAAACTGCCGTCCGCGGGACGGCGTGCGGGGCAGGTCGCAAGCCGTTGGGCGCTGCGTGCAGATAAATTATTCAGGATCACAGCTAAAAACTTTCTGAAGGGCCTTTATCATGAAAATTGCCTTGTTCTACTACGATGGGTTTTCCGAATTTGAAGTTGCACTTATCGGCTTATCTTTCAAAGAACATGAGTTCATCACCATCGTGTTGGAAAATCGAGAGTATAGAAGCGAGGAATGTCAACGTTTCATCGTCGACAAAGTTATCAAGGACGTTGATGCCCAAACAATAGATCTGTTTGTTATACCAGGAGGAGATCCTGCCCCATTAGTTGAAAATCATGAATTAAAGAATTTTGTTGAGAATTTGATTACTCAGAACAAGAAAGTAGCTGGAATATGCGGAGGGGCTAGTTTACTAGCAGGACTTGGGGTACTCAAAGGAAAAAAGTGTACAGGATTGGCATCAGGCAGAAATCCAAGCCTGCCCAGTTATCAATATTTCTCCGAAGCGAATTTTTCAGATGAGCATGTGGTTGTGGATGGAAACATTATCACGGCGCAAGGTCAAGCATATGTTGAATTTGCGATTGAGCTTGCACGACAGATGAGTTTGTGTGAGAAAGATGATGATTACGGAGAAGCTCTGAAGTGGTTCAAGAATATAAGGGAATGAATTTCAAGACCGAGAAAACGCGCCCAACAAGGCGTGCACAGATGAAGTGGGATTGCCGCCGCGTTATTTTGGCTTTTTGTGTGGCTTTGAGCTTTTTCCCGTTTCGACGGCGAGGCCACGTTCCCACCCGCCTGCACTAACGCAGACGATTGGGCAGCCCAAAATAGGAGAAGGATTCCAGAATGAAGGCTTTGTTGGTGATTGATATGCAAGTCGGCTTGTTCGATGGAGAACCAGCGCGCTTCGACGCAGATGGCGTTATGCGGAGAATAAATAAAATCGCCAGAGTGGTGCGCACAACCGGAGGCATTGTGGTATTCATTCAGCATGAAGATAATGGCGTTTTGAAGCGAGGAACAGAAGGGTGGGAAATCCTGCCGACACTGGAACGAATGAATACAGATCTATTGGTGCACAAACAAGCCTGTGACTCATTCTATGAAACAGATTTGTCTGATCTTCTCGAAAAGCATGGCGTCCAACAAATTATTGTCACAGGCTGTGCAACTGATTTTTGTGTAGATACAACCATCCGGGCGGCAGCAAGCAGAAATTATGAAGTAGTGGTTGTGGCAGATGCGCACACAACGAAGGATAGACAACACCTAGATGCCGCAACGATAATAAATCACCATAATTGGATGTGGGAAAACTTGATTCTTCCAAGAAGTGAGATCCAGGTTCTACCTGCGAAAAGTGTCGTAAAGTGGTTACAATCGGAATACCAATCTTAGGTTATGCAAGGCGGCCCAACACCGCCCCGCCCCAGCGCCAGTACCCCGCAGAGACTGCCGTCCGCGGGACGGCGTGCGGGGCAGAAAAAAGAGATAGGAAAGGTTATTATGACGACAGTAGAGCAACTCATTGAAACCATTAACGCCGAGTTAGAAGGGCAGGCTGATCCAGCATACCGTGAGTTGGTGCGGACTCGGTACAATATGAATGTTGATAATTTTCTTGGGGTGAGAACCCCAAAGATCCACAAGATTGCAGGAAAGCATTACCAATTGCTCAAATCCAAGAGTATTGATGAGCGACTGGAATTGAGTGGACATTTGCTAGCGACGCGTGTCTATGAACATAAGATCATGGCTTTTCGTTGGGCTCATTTGGCTCGAAAAGAGTATGAAACCAAGCATCTGGCTGTATTTAGAAAGTGGCTGGACAAATATGTAGATGATTGGATTGATTGTGATGACCTTTGCATTCATGTAATCGGTGAATACTTTTTAAGGTATCCAGAAACAGCGAACGAAGTACTTGGTTGGACAACATCCGCGAACTTCTGGGTCAGGCGCGGTGCTGCGGTGTCACTGGTTCTGCCAGTGAGGAAAGGGGAGCATATCGCATTAGTGTTACGAGTGGCAGATCTGTTATTGAATGATGAAGAAGACCTGGTGAGGAAAGGATATGGTTGGTTGTTGAAGGTGGCAAGCATAAAATATCCCGAAAAAGTATTTAGTTATATTATGGACAGGCGGGAAAAAATGCCAAGGGTGGCATTGAGATATGCGATAGAGAAGCTGCCCAAACAGTTGCAACTGCAGGCAATCGATAAAAAGTAGCCGCTGCCCAACATCGCGTGCAACCGATTTGCTCCGCTGCGTGCGAAACGGCTGACGCAAGCCGTTAGCCCGCTCTCGATCATCCAATGATGTTAAAATGATGATATTGATTCTCAAGGAGAAACAGATGGCACAGGATACGGGATCGACATTGGATGTGATTTATGAAAACTGGCGGGGCTATAACGGAAAGCTGCAAAACTGCATCGCCCCTCTGACAAATGAGCAACTCTTGCTGCAACCTGCCCCGCGTATGTGGCCGCTGGGGCAGCTTGTGCAGCACATTATTTCGGTCCGGGCAGGCTGGTTCAGCGGCACTCTACAGGATGCCGACGATGTGATGAACGAGTACATGCTGTGGGGCCAACGTGATTCACCAGAACGTAGCGCTGTAGAATTGGTACGTGGACTTGACGAGACGTGGATATTCATCGAATCTCGCTTGCAACGTTGGACGCCCGCCGATTGTGCCAAGACCTTCCCGGATGAATGGGATGGTCAGACATACGAGGTATCGCGCAGTTGGGTGATCTACCATGTGCTGGAACACGATCTGCACCATGGCAGCGAAGCCTCTTTGATCCTGGGTATGAACGGTCTGCAACCGCTCGATATTTGATTGATGTCCGATAGGGGACGAGGCTTGTTGCTGTTTCGAGCTTGTACCGCTCCGGCAATGCGGGCTAACACAGCGTCCCGAAAGAGCACACCGTACTTGCGCTCGGCCGTCTCGCCCTGGCGGGCTTGTGGCCCGAACGGGGTGCAAGTGTCGGGATAATGCAGTGGACGGCTGGACCCACACCTTTCGGCCGTCACAGGTCCCCGCAGGGGGGATGGCATTCGAATCCTGCTGGGCTCACTTTTCGAAGTACGATTACAGATTGACGACTTTAGATTGTGCCGTGCTGAAACACGGCATTTTGTGTTAATACAGGAAATTCACTCAGGAAATCCCATGAACCCCTACCTTGCCACCCTGCTTACCTTTGCCATTGCCATTGGCTTCCTCCGCCTTATGGACTTCTTCGCCCAGCGCGGCTGGATCGACGGCAAACTCAGCCGAAAATTGATCCACATTGGGACAGGTCCCATCTTCGTTTTATGCTGGCTGATGTTCCCCGACCTGCCGATCTCACGCTGGCTTGCCGCACTGGTCCCCCTGCTCATCACGGTCCAATTTGCGCTGGTAGGGTTGGGCATCATGAAGGACGAAGCCTCTGTGCAGGCGATGTCGCGCACAGGCGACCGACGCGAGATCCTGCGCGGGCCATTGTTCTACGGAATCATGTTCGTCCTGCTTACGGTCGTCTACTGGAAGGATTCGCCGATCGGCATCGCGGCGTTGATGATGATGTGCGGCGGCGACGGCGTGGCAGACATCATCGGTCGGCGTGTCAGATCGCCGAAGCTGGCCTGGTCGCGTGAAAAAAGTTTTGCAGGGCTCGTCAGTGTTTTCGTCGGCGGATGGCTGATGACATTATTCGTCATCGCGGTCTACATTGGCCTGGGCGTGTTCGCGGCACCCTTCACCGCGTATCTGCTTCCCGTCACCTTGATCGCGCTGGGCGGCACGCTGGTAGAATCGCTGCCATTCAAGGATATTGATAACATCACCCTCACGGTGGTTTCCGTGATCATCGGGCATCTGGTATTCTGAAAAAACGTCCCGAAGGTTCAAAACCTTCGGGACGTTCATCATCCAACCTTCTCTTCCTCGTCCTTTTTCAGGATCATCACCTTGAAACTTTCGGCATACTTCATGCCCTTGTCCTTCGCGTCCTCCTGCGCCCACTCGGTCATCCACTTTCCGACCTCGTCCACAGGGACCTGACTGGCATGCTGCTGCAATGCCCTGATCTTGACGTCCAGAGTCTCGGTGATATCCACCCACGTGTCGGACTTGTCCGTGCCGTGGACATAGAGCCGCTTGACGTCATGCGGTTCATACCCCGCCGATAATAGGTCTGCAAAAATAAGCCTCGTCCCCGCTGACGGGAAGACCGCCTCACATGCCGCCTGTGCCGCGGCGCGGTGGTCGGGATGGTTGAAGTATTCATTGCCGTAAAACCATCCCTCAGGATTCCCCGTCAGAACAGTATCAGGCTTCAGTTTGCGGATGAGGCGGGTCAATTCCTTGCGCAGGGCGATGGTCGGTTCGAGTTCCCCGTCCGGGTAGCGGAGGAAGACCGTCTCCCTAATCCCCAGAACGGCGTTCGCGGCGAGTTGTTCCTTCTCGCGTAACTCCGCAAGGATGGGTTTGTAGTCCGCGCCTTTGGTCGGGTCGTTGGAGCCCGAGTCGCCGCTGGTGATGACGACCGAGACGATCTCGCAGCCTGCCTTTGCCCATTTGGCGAGCGTGCCGCCGATGGTGAACTCCTGGTCGTCGGGGTGCGCGTGGATGCTCATCGCGCGTTGGGGGATGTATTCCGTTGAATTGGTCATGGGCTGGATTGTACCTGAAATCAAAAGACGGTCTCGATCTCATTTAGAACAATGCATCGAATTCAGATAACAACCTGACAAGTTGCGACGCATCAGGGACCGTGTCGAATTCACGCACAGCCTGCGCCGCCACATGACTGCTGGCTGGAAATTTGTTTTGACTTGCCGCAGCACGGACATTGGGAATGAAGATGAATTGAAGCCATTGTGGAAACGACATCGTGTCCATGGCGAACGCCGCACGGAAATCGTATTGTTCCGCCTGCGAGCGGATCTTGCCTGCCACATGCCGATACGCCGCATTTCGGCTTCGATGCGTTCCAGTTGCATCAGGACGGAGGAAGGAATGGGGGGCATGAACGATCAAATACGCTTGATGAAAATGTACAGGTCATCGCCTGGCTTGTAGAAATCCTTGATGACCGCCTCAGCCTTGTACCCCGTGCGGACGTAAAACTCCCGCGTGGGCTCATACTCCGCCGTCCCCGACGTTTCCGCGAGGATGATGCGCCCGCCCGCTTTACGGACAGCCTCCTCGCAGCCGTTTAGCAGTTTGCGCCCCACGCTCCTGCGCCGCGCGGACGGGTCCACGGCGATCCAGTACAGGTCATAGACGCCGTCGGTCAGGTCACGGAAGCCGTAGATGGCATAGCCCAATACCTGCTCTCCCTCGCGGTACACGATGAAGTGATAGCCGCTGCCTTCGGCCCCATACTTGAGATACTCGTCGAACATCGCAGGGACAGAGTCAACTTCCTCCTGGCTGAATACCCCTGCCCGTGCTGTGATGTCGTGGATTTGGGACCGTCTGCTTCTGTGGCTGTAAAGATCATGGATACTGTCCTGTGATTTGGGATGACATATTGTCCCCGTGTTTGCTTTTTCCGGCAAGTATAGACTTCCAGTATCCGCAGGACCTTGGAAGCCGACAGGCTCAGTCCGTTTTCTTCGAGGGAGGATTGAATATCCAGGGATTATCGAATTCCCGCTGCACTACATTCCCTGCCATATCACAGGCTTCGACCCGAATTCGCCCCTGATGGGTGGGTTGATACACCCACCAGATGCCAAGTTCCAGTTTGGCGTTGCCCTGTTCCAACGGCTGACCTCCTGAATCAAGGACCGTGATGGTGACCCGTGTCACCTGCAGATCGTCCGTTGCACTCACGCGGATGATGTCGCCCAGGTACATGTCCATGCTGCGTATGACCGGCGGGTTCATCCAATCCGCCAGGGCGACGTTGTAGGCATTTTTGGCAGTGCCTTCCGCTTTCATCGCGTAGATGGGGTTTTCCTTGCAAGCCACCCTGGCATAGGCGGCTGCCTGTTTGATGCGGCTCTGTGTGCGGAGCTGTGCCTCACTAAACTGTCGGTTGCTAAAATCAGGCTTCAGACTGATAATCGTCCTGCCGTCACGCATGGTGCGGGCATAATGATCCTGACCGATCGTACCGCTCATTCCTGTGAAGATCGCACTTCGTCGTACTTTCGCCATCTGCTTCGTGCTCCTTTTCCCATTGATCGTCCAATAACATAACCGGCTGGGTATATCCTGGCTATATCGCGCCTATATCCTGCTTCTATCCTCGCCATGGGATGCTGGCTGGATGTCCGCATTGTACTGCCTGACAGCCTCACAGGCACCTTGGAGACAGCTTACAATTCCAGATGACGCTCTATTGGTTGCGTGTAAACAAGAGCGGAGACTTGTCAGGTCTCCGCTGCTTCTTCTGCTCGACTTGCATTCCCCAGTTCCATTATCAATCCCGTCAGGGTGCGTTCATCCAGGCGGCGCTCACGGTCGCTGGGCATGGTTGGGGCGGTCAGGGCAATGATCGGCGTGGAGGAGAAGCGGGGAATCGGTGCGCATCTTATCCGATTGTCACACAGTTCCGTCCTGCTTTTTTGCTCTGGTACATCAGCCCGTCGGCCCGCTCCACCAGAGACTCGGGTGTGTCGCCGGGACGCAGGCGGGTTGCCCCAATGGACACGGTGACGGTCAGGCTCCTGCCGTACAGGTCGAGACGGGAAAGTTCGACCAGTGTGCGCACCTTCTCGGCAACCTGGCGAAGCATGGAATCAGTATTGATATCCTTCAGAATGGCGACGAATTCCTCGCCGCCCCAGCGACCGATCGTATCGGTGGCGCGCAAAGAATGATTAAAAGTCGCCGTTACCATGCTCAGTACCTTGTCTCCCGCATTGTGCCCGTAGGTGTCATTGACCAGCTTGAAGTGGTCGATGTCCATGAAGAGCAGTCCCGCCGAACTGTCGGTGTGGGCGCACTCGGCGATCGTAGCGTGCAAACGCCCCTCGACCAGTCGTCGGTTACCGATGCCTGTCAATCTGTCGGTATGGACGATGTGACGCATCTCTTGCAGCTGACGGCGGGTGGCCATGACGGTCCTGTTGTTGCTGAAGGTTTCGATGGCACCGATGATGTTTCCCTCTTCGTCCCGCAGGGCGGTGGCGCGCACGGTGATCGGCACACGGTGCCCGTCCCTGTGATGCAGATAGACCTCCGCCTCCCTCGGGTTCCCGTCCTCCATCACAGCTGCCAGCGGACAATTGCTCCTGCAGAGTTCGACCCCATTGGCAGTGACGTGGTTGAGCAGGTTATCGCGGCAAGCCCGCCCGATGGTCTCCCGGGCTGGATAGCCCGTGATCCGTTCCGCCCCCTTGTTCCAATAGGTGATGACGCGCTCGCGGTCCACGAAGTAGACGCCATCGTAAAAATTGTCGATGATATCCTTGAAGAAATCCTTTTCAGCGGGCATGGAGACCTCCGTGCATTCACAGCCATAAAGAAGAACAGGCAAACTGACAATAATGCTCCTATTTTACCTATTGTATTTAACCCTTGCTGTGACTTTTGTTTTGACTTTCACCCGAAGAATGTAACTAATTCTGATGTCATTTGTGGGATTTCTGATGGAGAATTCGAGCATTTGTAAGGGGAATCAAAAGCGGAGACTGGTCTGGGTCTCCGCTACTTATTTTCCCGTTCCCAGCGCCGATCGCGTTTTGCAGACAGGTCAAGCGCGTCGCACCTGGTTTGAGCTGTTTCTCGTACTCGATCAGCCTCTCCACTGCAGACCGGTCGCCGCCCACCTTGCGGAGCAGGTCATCGAACAGGGACGCCTCCCTCAGCGCGCCCGTGAACAACTCCTCGGCGGGATGCGCCTCCCCGCGCAACTTCCGCATCACGGATTCAACCGCCAGCGCGAATTTGCTCTTGGGTTGGAACTTCGGGCGTTCCTCTTCAGGTCTCGTTCGGTTCGACCAGATATACCCCGCAATTGGGACACTTCACCAGATCGTGGTAAATGTACGCGCCGCAATTGCCACATTCGACTTCATCGTCTGCGGGAGGAGGGTCAATGCTGGTGGGCATAACTAAACTCGTTCATCACAGGAACAGAGTCGATCTCCTCTTGGCTGAATACGCCTGCCCGCGCGGTGATGTCGTGGATTTGTTGTCGGTCTTCTTCGGTGGCTGTGGAGATCATGAATTCCATCCTATGTAGTAGGGATGGCCTATTGTCGCTGTAATTCGTGTTTTCGGCAAGTCATTTTCTTTGGGAGTACAATAACAGTATCATCTTACATAGGAGCCTGTCCATGCCCATCACCCTCGACGGATCATCCCGCCAATAGACCTCCGAGTTCTGCCAGAACTCGGAGGTCTGGAGTGCCCTCACCCATGCCCCGCAGACAAACGCCCTTCGTTCAAGGTTTGTACTATCATATTTACAATCGCGGCAACAATCGCCTGAGTATTTTCTTTCAGCCAGAAAATTACCTGTATTTTCTGGGTCGGGTGAAGAAATATATCGTCCCATTGGCAAAGGTTGTGTCGTATTGCTTGATGCCTACGCATTATCATTTGTTGCTCAGAATACAGACCTCGGAGTTCTTCAAGAACTCCGAGGTCTCATTGTCTAATGCTATGATGCGCCTCTCAGTGTCCTACACCAAAGCCATCAACAAACGCTTCTCCCGTGTCGGTTCTATCTTTCAGGGGCAATTCCAAGCCAAACCAATCAAAACGTACCCTCACCTGCTCAATCTATGTGTCTATATTCATGCCAATCCCGTGAAGGACGGACTGGTCGCCTTGCCTGAAGATTGGATATACTCAAACTACCTCGAATGGCTGGGTCAGCGCGATGGAATGCTGGTTGACCGTGAGTTCATTCAAGAACATTTCGGTTCGCCTGATGAATATCAGGAACTTGTCATGCAATTTGTCAAAACTCGTTACTTGCCTGATGATGTAAGAAAGTATTTGGAAGCGTTTGACTAGAAACAAGACCTCCGAGTTCTTAAAGAACTCGGAGGTCTGGCACCTAAAGGAGAAAACATGCCCATCACCCTCGACGGATCATCCCTCACGATTGAAAAACTCGTTGCAATTGCACGAGATAACGAGAAAGTAGAACTCGATCCAGCCGCGCTGGAGCGCATCAAGGTCTGCCGCGCCATGCTGGAGGAGAAGCTTGCCAGGAAAGAAGTCATGTATGGCACGAACACCGGCATCGGCGAGTTTTCAGAGACGATGCTCAACGATGAGCAGGTGAAAGAGTTCCAAAGGTATCTGGTCTACAACCATGCGGCGGGCATCGGCGACCCTGCGCCGATCGAACATGTCCGTGCGGCGCTGGCGGGGCGGATCAATGTCCACGCGCATGGGAATTCCGGTTGCAGACCCGAGATCACACTGACACTGGTGGAGATGCTGAACAAAGGCGTCACACCAGTTGTTTGTCAGAAGGGGTCGGTGGGCGCGAGCGGCGACCTCGCTCCGATGGCGCAAGCCGCGTTGCTGCTCATGGGCGAAGGCGAAGCTTTTTATAACCCCGATGGCGGGGCAGGTGGCGAACAGTTACCGGGTGCGGAAGCGATGCGGCGGGCTGGGATCGAAGTCCCAGGTTTACAAGCGCGCGACGGACTGGCCACGATCAACGGCTCCAATTTGCTGACCGCCATGTCCGCGCTCCACATCTACGATATGGAACGTTTCCTCAAGCAGGCAGAGATCGCGGCGGCGATGTCCATTGAGGCGCTGCTCGGCAACATGAAACCGTACAACACCAAACTGCATGAACTGCGCGGTTTCAGCGGCGCGGTCACGTCTGCGAAAAATATCATGAAGGTCATCGAAGGCTCGGACCTGACCACGGGCAAAATGAAGACCAAAGTGCAGGATGCCTATTCGATGCGTTCGACCCCGCAGGTCATCGGCGCGGCGCGGGATGCGATCGCGTATGCGCGCTCGCAGGTCGAGATCGAACTGAACGGCGTGGGCGATAACCCGATCTTCGTGCCTGAATTGAAATTGACTTTGACGGGTGCGAACTTTCAAGGGATCTCCCGTTGCGTTGCCGATGGATATGGCGGGCGCGGCGATCACGATGGTGTGTGTGATGTCGGAGCGGCGCATGAACCGGCTGACGAACCCGGCTCTTTCCCAGGGACTGCCTGATTTCCTCGCCCATGAGCCTGGTTTCTACTCTGGGATGATGCTCAGCCAATACACCGCCGACCACTTGATCGTCGAGCAAAGAATTTTATCTGCGCCTGCGAGCATTATGTCCATCCCTGCCGCGGCGGACCAGGAGGACTTCGTCTCGATGGGCATGAACACCGCCCTCAAGAACGGACAGATCCTCGATAACGCCTATGGTGTGCTTGGCATCGAATTCATGGCGGCGGCGCAAGCGCTCGACTTCCGTGAGTTCACGCCGGGGCAAGGCTCGCTCAAAGCGCGCGAAGTCATCCGCAAATATGTGGCGCATCTCGAAGTGGACCGTCCGCTGTATAACGATCACAATGCGATGAAGAAACTCGTGAAGAGCGGGGAGATTTTGGAAGAAGTAGAGAAGGTAGTGGGGAAATTGGGATAGATTTCAAATGTCGTTGCGAGGGCGAAGCCCGAAGCAATCTCCTCGAACTCAATATATTTTTGATAACAGGAGATTGCTTCGTGGCGCTGTACGCGCCACTCGCAACGACATAATCACATTGGAGAAATTTTATGATCCTCAACGAAGTCAATTTCTTTTCCGAAGTGCTGACCTTGCGCAGTACGATGTACGTGCTGCTGCCTCAACGCACCCTTGCAGAGACAAAGGGCGGGCGCAAGCCAAAATATCGCACGTTGTACCTCCTGCATGGACATTCCGATGACCACACAGCGTGGATGCGCTGGTCATCCATCGAGAAATATGCCGAAGGACTGAATCTCGCCGTGGTGATGCCCGCCGTGAACCTGAGTTTCTACACGGATATGGCGCATGGTGGCAAATACTGGACGTTCATCAGCGAGGAAGTCCCTGCCGTGGTGCGGGAACTGTATTCGCTCTCCGACAAGCGCGCAGACAACTTCGTGGCAGGCTTGTCCATGGGCGGATACGGCGCCTTCAAACTGGCGTTGACCCACCCGGACCGTTATGCCGCGGCGGCATCCCTTTCCGGTGCGGTGGATATCCGCGAGGCGGTCAAGGCGCACGGAGATCCAATGGATGAGATCTGGCTGGCGGGAATGCGCAATATCTTCGGCGACCTGAACAAGGTGCCCAATAGCAAACATGACCTGCTCACACTGGCGAAAAAGGTTGCCAGATCACCGGTCAAGCCGCGCTTATACCAATGCTGTGGCACGGAGGATTTCCTATATGCCGATAACATCCGCTTCCGAGATGCAGTGCGTAAACTTCCGCTCGACCTGACCTATGAAGAAGGTCCCGGCGAACATGTCTGGGCGTATTGGGACAGGATGATCCAGAATGTGTTGAAGTGGATGTTCCCCGGGAAATAACCGAGGCGTAAACCCATCAAGGCGGACTGACCGAGAATCAGTCCGCCTTTTGGTTTGATGTAGTGGTTTTACTTGAAGAACCTGTTCCCGTGAACCTTGTTGGTCGGTGACAGCGGCGGGTCCCCCACATTCACGATCTGGCACTCTGTATTCGGCTGGCAACTGACCTTGTTCGCCAGCACACTGTTGTATTCGTTGTCCCCTTCAAAGGAAATGCCGGACTGCTGGATGAGATAGATCCTGTTGTTGACAATGCGGTTGCCCGATGAACCCCATCCGATCAGGACTCCCTGCCAGCCGTTCACGATCAGGTTGTGACTCACAGAATTTCCATTCGATTTTTCGAGGAAGATGCCAAGACCCGGGCTCGAGCCGACGAGCGAATTGTTTGCGATCCTCGTCTCTGTGGCTTCAAGCAACTGAATGACCGTGGCGTTGCCCTCCGCGTGGTTGCCGGTGATGACCCAGCCGTCCGCGCCTCGCGCTCCGATCGCGTAGCTGTTTGCAATGATGACGTTGTTCCTGATCGTTACGTTCCTGTGCGTACCGTAGGCGGCAATGACCCCATTCTCGCCAATGAAGCGGATGCCTTCGATGACGATGTTGTCCGTGACAAAATCGTCAAAGAAAACGCCGTCACCGCAGTTGGCGATCACGGCCCCATTTTTGCTTCGAAGAGTTATGTTGGAGTAGTAGATGTTGATGGAACGGTCGTCGGCGGTGTATACAAACTCCCCTTTGCTTGAATTGAGCGTGACAATGCCTGGCTGTGTGCCATTGTTCGTTGCAGTTTCAATGGCAGCTTCGATATCCGATGCGCTGGTCACCTGGCTGGCGTTCAGGATGACCTCCGTGCTGGATCCACGCATGGGAGCATTTCCAAGCGTGACCAACATCGCAATGGAGAGAAGTAAGGCTATCTTTTTCATGGTTCCCTCCCGAGAACTTGTGCGCTGCCGGTTTCCAGCCGACAGGCGAAGACTGACCTGGTTGCACGGCGGCAGGATGGGACCTGCTGATTGTCAGTATTGATGCTGTGTTGTCATCTCACAGACTTATTATGACGAGATTTTGTTTCCGATTCAAGTAGGCATGAGGCAATCTGACCAATGCGATATGGATGGTAGCAGTTGATGGCGTCCCTTGTGGAGTAAAATCACGGAGGCACGGTCTCACCGCCCTCTGAGGAATTTATGCGACGATCACTCATCCTGGCAATTACCATTCTTTTGATATGCTCAGCCTGTAATCAGGAGGTTTCAGGACCGACGCCCATTCCTCCCGCTCAATCCATGGAGACTTCCATGCCGCCTCTTCCCACGCCTTTGCCTGAACCCACACCCACGACCGTTCCCTCCCCGACGCTTCTTCGGGGCATCAACTTTGGCAACATGCTCGAAGCGCCGAACGAAGGCGAGTGGGGTCTGACTGTTCAGGAGGAATATTTCGACCTCGTGAAAGAAGCAGGTTTTGACTTTGTCCGTTTGCCGGTGCGGTGGAGCACTCACGCAGAACAGGAATGGCCCTACACCGATCGATCCCGCCTTCCTCTCCCGCGTGGATGAAGTGGTCAATTGGGCGCTGGAGCGTGACCTGACCATCATCGTCAACATCCACCACTATGAAGAAATGGCCTGGGACCCGTGGAGCCATAAAGACAGGTTTCTCGGAATTTGGAGACAGGTTGCCGAACATTACAAGGATCAGCCACCCACGGTTTTGTTCGAACTGCTCAACGAACCGAACGACCAACTCAACGCACAGCTTTGGAATCAGTACCTGGTCGAAGCGCTGGCGATTGTCCGTGAATCAAATCCCACGCGCACGGTCGTGATCGGACCCGTGAACTGGAACGCCTACGATTGGCTGTCCACGCTGGATGTGCCGAACGATGAACATTTGATCGTCACGTTCCATTATTATTTGCCGTTCCAGTTCACGCATCAAGGAGCGGAGTGGGCTGGCGAGGAGGCGCAGAATTGGCTTGGCACCGAGTGGGGAAGCGATGCCGAGAAAGCCGAGATCGTCAGCCATTTTGACGCTGTCGCTGATTGGGCGGCGCGGCACGAGGATGTCCGCATTCTGCTGGGGGAGTTTGGGGCGTATTCGCGGAGTCCGCAAGACTCGCGCGTCCTTTGGACGGCGTTTGTCCGCGAACAGGCGGAAGCTCACGGGTTCGCGTGGGCATATTGGGAACTGGCATCAGGTTTCGGGGCGTATGATCCGTCTGCCGGGGAATGGAGGGAAGATTTGTTGAGGGCGTTAATCCCTTGATTGACTTGCAGGGGCACAGCGGAACGAATACTCGTCAAGATCCTTTTAGGTTTCGCTGTGCCCCTGCAGTTAAGGATAAATCGATGAACCAGAAAATCCAAAAACTCAAAGGCGCGAACATGGACATTGACCTGGCAAGTCCGCAGGGGAGTATTACATGGGAACAGGATGGCTGTCCGTGGAACAAAGCGGACGACACGGACGAGCACAAGTGTGCGGTCAAGAATGTTTCGATCTGTCCGTATTTCTGCGGGGTGGAATATCTCGATACACTTTTGTGTTCGTATCCTAATGGGAATCCGCTTAAGATCGATCCTGTATGAAGGTTTCAATACGAAGAAGATCTACGCAAAAGTATGCATGTTCGTTGAGATTGCTTCGTCGTGGCGCGAGGCGCCACTCCTCGCAATGACAGATCAATCGATCATCTCCAAAAAACGACCAAACTCACGATTGAGCCAGTCGAATGTCGGCGGTTCGGGCGGCTGGTGGTAGGGATGCGTGAACTGTTGGATCGTGATCTGCTGAAAGTGCCTCCGCACGATCTGCTCAGTGAGGCTGTATTCCAAAATGTCATCGTTGACCGACATGCCAAAATAGCAGGGAATTTTGAACGGCGCGCCATCATACTGATACTCTGTCTGGAAAATTTCCCCCAGCGTGTAGGCAAAGACATCCAGCGTGGAGATCGGCATGCGCAGGGCATTCTTGCTTTCAAGGATGCGCCTGTCCACGTTGCTGGCTTTGCTCAGGGCGTAGGTCAACGGCTTTTCGAGGCGTGGCGCGTTCATTACATAGTGGATGCCCCGCAGTAGTGTGGGATTTTGAAGCGCCTTGATCGAAGCCTTGAACATCCACTGCCTGGGCGTTGACCACTTCAACGCGCGCCGGCTGACACAGGGCGAGAGCAGGAAAACCTTTTCGATCCTGTCCTGCAAATGTTCCAGTGTTCTCAAAGCCAGCAAGCCCCCAAATGAAAACCCCATCAGGTTGAATTTGTCGTAACCGAGGTTATCCACGAATGCTTCCACCGTGAGCGGTACGAAGTCGCTTTTGAATTTCTGCGGGTAGGGTGTTGACCCCCCGTGCCCGGGCAGTTCGAAGAAGTAACTGGTGAAGCGCTGACCCATGAACTGTGCCAGCGGAAGCCATTGCCGGATGAGCGAGACAGTTGCCGGGACGATGATGAGCGGCGGTCCCGTCCCTGCTTTGACGTAATGCAGGCGCGTGTTCGGCAGGCGCATGTCGCCGAACACGGCTTGGGGAGGTTGGACAGGCAACGACATTACGGAACGCCCAGCCAGTCCAATACGCCGTGTCCCGCCGCGCTGCCGCTGGAGAAACAGGCTGTCAGCAAATACCCGCCCGTGGGCGCTTCCCAATCGAGCATCTCGCCCGCGCAAAAGACGCCGGGCATGGCGCGCAGCATCAAGTGTTCGTCCAACGACTCGAACCTCACGCCGCCCGCACTGCTGATGGCTTCGTCCAGCGGGCGCGGCGCGACCAACGGCACAGGCAGGGCTTTGATGAACCCAGCGAGCCGTTCTGCGTCCGTAAAATCATCCTTCGGGACGAACTCGCGCAACAATCCCGCCTTCACGCCTTTGATTCCCAGCGTCTTTTCGAGATAACTCGCCAGCGACCGCGAGCCGCGCGGCCGCGATAGTTTTTCGGTCAGCCAGTCCAATGTTCGGTCGGGCTTCAAGTCCAGGGAAATGACCGCCCTGCCGTCCGCTTCGATTTCATCGCGGAGTCTTGCCGATGCCGTGTAGATCAAGCCGCCCTCCACGCCTTCTTTTGTGACGATGAACTCGCCCTGCTGTTGAAAATCTCCAAATGAAAGAATGACCGATTTGACAGGATGCCCGTCATATTTTTCCTGAAAATGCGCGCTCCACTCCACGTCGAACCCGCAATTGGACGGACGCAACGCTTCGACCTCCGCCCCAGCCTGCCTCAGCCAATCGACCCACGCGCCATCCGAGCCAAGCCGTGACCAACTCCCGCCGCCGAGGGCGAGGACAATTGCATCAGCCTTGACCGTTACCTCGCCATCGGGTGTGAGGAATTTCAATGATATGCTCGAGGCGGCGTCCTCGCCGCCGGGGACGGCGGCTTGAGCGGAGGTGAGAAACCCGTCCACTTGTGACGCAGGTGAAAGGTCACGCCGGAAGCGTTTAATCGCTGTGATCCATGCCCTCAGCAGGGGACTTGCCTTCATCCCCACCGGAAAGACGCGTCCCGAAGTCCCCACAAAAGTCTCGATGCCGAAACTGTGGACCCAGGCGCGCAGTTCATCCGCCCCAAAAGCTTTGAGCAACGGCTCGACTCTGTGGACGGCGTTTGCCGTATCTTGTGACAAACTCATCGAATGGATCAGAGTGCGTGATGTTCAATCCGCTTTTGCCCGCCATGAGGAACTTGCGCCCCACCGACGGCATGGAATCGTACACGTCCACCTTCACGCCGCGTGCGCTGATGACCTCCGCCGCCATCAACCCCGCCGGTCCGCCGCCGATGACTGCCACTGATCTATCCATTATTTGATTATAGTCTGCCTGGGGCGGGTATAAAAAGAAAACTCCCGATCTTCTCAGGAGTTTTCGTAAATGCGGCGGCCGTTGGTTACGGTTCCACGCTCATCACGTTGCCAACCGCGTTCAGTTTCAATGTCCAGGTACTGCCGATGGTGAACTGTTGGAACTCGGAGACCGTTTCCGGCGAATATGTTTCGATCCCGTCCTCGGTCGAGAAGGTGACCGTCAATTCTTCGGTTTCATCCCCGGTCCGCTGGTCGCTGGAGATGTTCGGAGATTCGTAGACCGGTCGCAGATCCCTGCCTTCCAGCGTATAGGTCTGGATGGTCGTCCACTCGTCCACGGTGTAGGAACAATACTGTTCCGTTTCCGTGCGACATTCCTCCACAACCTCCGAGTAGCCGTTGCCGCGGTCGATGGTCTTTTGCTCGCAAACATCGCGGCTTTCCGTACGACAGGACTCATCGTAGGCATTGGACGGCGGATTCCCTCTGCGGTCGTTGTAGCGCACCGCCTGGATCTCCTGCACCGGCACAACGGTCTGCCAGTACACATCCGTCACGGTCGCTTCGAGGGATCTGGACGGAATGAGGAATACAACGACGAGGATGATACAGCAAATGGCGAGAAATCCCAAAATCCCACCGATCAACAACCAGTTGGGCTTGTTCTGACCCGCAGGCCGGGTCACTCCTGCCAGCGGTTTCGGGACAACCGGCTGAGCCGCCGGAGTTTTTGGCAATGCCGCGCCGCAGTTCGCGCAGACGGAAGCATTGCCCGGGTTTTCAGTGCCGCAGTTGTTGCACTTGATCACTTTCGGCGGGGGCGGAGGCGCCTGCATGACCTGACCCGCCTGGCGCGCTTTGCCCTCCTTCAAGTCACCGCCGCATTGTGAGCAGGTCACTGCCGTGGCAGGGTTGCGCGCGCCGCAGAACCCGCAGTGGATGTCGGCACCGGCTTGTGCCGCGCTGAGCGCCGCTTCATCCTTTACGAGTTCCTGTTCCGATGGAAGTTCGAACTTCACATCCTTGGGCTGCGGCGCGCCGCAGTTTTCGCATGTCTTTAGGCTGCCCTTGTTGCGCGAATTGCAGTTCGGGCACGTCCATTGGTTTTCCACATAACCGACCGTTCGTCTGCGTCCCATGACAATTGCTCCTTCCTATGATGAGACAATTATAAAAGATGACTCACGCAGAATCCATGCCACTCCCGTACTCTCATCTCTGCTCCCATCGCCGTCCTCGGCGATGGATACGCCGCCGTCCCCTTCGTGGATGCTAGCGCGAGGGACGGCGGCTTGAGCGGGCTTTAAAATCCATGCCACTCCCGTACCTCCTCGATGCGGGAGTCGCAATCCGGTTCCCTGTGCGGATTTGGATCACGCGCCTCGGACTCCCCTCTGCCTGTCAGCGCGACAAAGACCGCTTCTGCGCCGTTTGCCACGTTGAGCGGGTCGTAGCCGCCCTCGAGCACGAAGACGATCTTCCCGCCGCAATGTTCCTCCGCCAAAGCGACGACCTTCTGCGCCAGCGTCAAATATCCCTGCGTGGAGAGTCCCAGCGAGGTGATGGGGTCGTTCCAGTGCGCGTCGAAGCCGACTGAGATGAACAGCATCTGCGGTCGGAACGACTCGACGAACGGCTTGAAGATCCGCTCCGCAACCTGTTCGTAGACTTTATCTCCTGCATAAGCAGGGAGAGGCACGTTCACGATGCGCTTTTTGGCGTGGGGTGCGTCTGTCAGCCAGCCGCTGCCGGGATAAATGCCCCACTGGTGCGCGGACAGGAACGCGAGGCGTTCATCGTTCAGGAAGGCGGCTTGCGTGCCGTTGCCGTGATGTGCGTCGTAGTCAATGACCATGACGCGCTCCAATCCATGAGAGATTGCGTCGCGTGCGGCGATGGCGATGTTGTTGAAGATGCAGAATCCCATTGCGCTTGTCTGGTTCTGCGTGGTGTCCCGGCGGGCGGACGATGGCGAAGGCGTTCCGCGCCTCTCCGTTCAGGACGGCGCGGGCGCAGGTGATGACTCCGCCGGCGGCGAGCAGGGCGTCGTCGTAGGAAGTTTGGGTCACGTAGGTGGGGGCATAGTCAATGATGCCGGGCGCCTCTTCGCGGCAGACCTTTTCCAGCGTGGAGACAAGTTTGGGATGATGGACCAGGCTGATCTCGTCGGGCGAAGCGGGTCTTGCATCCAGATATTCTGCCGAAAACGATTTCAGTTTGGGCTTCAGAATATCCAGCCGAGCGGGGCGTTCGGGATGGTCGGGGTACACATGCCCGGGTGCTTGCACGAAGGTGTAGACGGTGTTCATGTTTGCATTATAGTCCTCTCGCCTTCGGCACCTCCCCCAAAATCCTTGGATTTTGGGGGAGGGCAGGGTGGGGGTAAAAAACCGTTGCCCTGCCAGCATGGGGGGGGCATGCTGGTCAGAGCAACGGCAGGGACACCTAGTACCAATAAAGGGGAGGGCAGGTGTCGATGAATTCAATATACCCTCGAACATCGGCTGGGACATTAAATTATGATTAGAAATTTGATACAAATTGTCTAATTTACTCCCCCAACATTCCTATCTCTTCCTATCTTCCTTGAAGAGTTTGAGCCAGTCATCCACTTCCTGCTGGGAAAGTTTGCGGTCATCGGCAGGCTTGGGAGCGGATGCGCGTGCCTGTTTCAGCTGCTTTGCGAAGGCGTCGGAGGAGATGACTTCCGCCTTCACAGCCCGCGCATCTGCCTGGACCTGACGGTCGGAGGAGACGACGATCCAGTTTTTCGCGTTTTTGCCCATCTTTCGCAGCCGCCTGCGGATGGCTTCGTCGGCGGTGGTTCCCAGCGGGACGAAATGCGCGGTGACGGTGCCCAGTTTGCGGGTCCCGGCATGAGGCGTCGGCGCGCCGTCGAAGTAGACCTCCACCTGTTTGCGTTCCAGCCTGCAAAATTCCTGGAGGATGGCGGCGAGTTCCATCTCGTCGTCCATGGCGTCGAGGCGCAGTCCGAGTTTGGGGATGAGGTTGTGTCCGTCTATGAGGTAGGGCATGTCTGTCTGGTCATTATACCGTGACGGGAATCGACTGTATAATGAGCCCAACTCGCCGCGGAGGGTAGATCTGATGCAACAAGTCTACGATTATGTGATCATTGGTTCGGGGTTCGGGGGCAGCGTCTCAGCCATGCGACTGACCGGGAAAGGCTATTCGGTCCTCGTCCTGGAGCGCGGCAAACGCTTCGAAGACGGGGACTTCCCCAAAACCAACTGGAACCTTCCCAAATATCTCTGGCTCCCAGCCCTGCGCTTTCACGGCATCTTTGAAATGACCTTCATGAACGGTCTGCTCGCCCTGCACGGCAGCGGCGTCGGCGGCGGGAGCCTCATGTACGGCAACGTGCTGATCGAACCCGATGACCGCCTGTTTGCCGCGCCGTCGTGGGGTCACCTCAACGATTGGAAGACCGAACTCAAGCCGCATTATGAAACTGCCCGCAAATTGCTCGGCGTGGCGCGCAACCCGCGCCTCACACCCGCTGATGAAACCTGCAAGCAGATCGCCGAGTTGCTGGGCTATGGTCACACGTTCGAGCCGCTCCCGGTCGGGGTCTTTTTCGGGGAGGAAAATGTCACGGTCGCTGATCCATTTTTTGGCGGCGAAGGACCTGCGCGCACGGGTTGCAATTTCTGCGGCGGATGCATGGTCGGATGCCGTTACGGCGCGAAGAACACACTCCCCAAAAATTATCTGTACTTTGCGGAAAAGAACGGCGCGGAGGTGATCCCCGAAGTCAAAGCGCGGGATATAAAACCGCTTCCCGCTGGACAGGAGGACGGGGCGCGCTTCGAGGTGACTTTTTCCTCCTCGACGGCTTTCCTCGGCAAACCCGAACGAAAAGTGCGCGCCCGCAACGTGATTGTCTCCGCAGGGACTCTCGGTACGCTCGAACTGCTCTTCCGCTGCCGCGACGAGACGCGATCGCTCCACAAGATTTCACAACACCTCGGGGACCGCGTCCGCACCAACAGCGAGAACATCCTCGGCGTCACCGCCCGCAAACGCGACGTGGACTACTCGAAGGGCATCGCCATCTCGTCCATCTTCAGCGCCGACGAAGTGACCCGTGTCGAACCGGTCCGCTATTCGGACGGGCACGTCGTTCATCCGCATGATGACCGCTCCGCTCATTGACGGCGCGAATAACATGTTCATGCGCCTCGTCAAAACCCTCTGGTCGATCCTCAGGCACCCCTGGGATTTTCTCTACGGCAAATTCTTCTCGCACTGGGCGCGTTACACCACCATCCTGCTCGTCATGCAGACCGAAGAAAACCTGACGCGCGTGCGGCTGGGTCGCAGTTTCTTCACCTTCGGGCGCAAGGGACTGGTCATCCAACACGAAAAGGAACACAGCGCCAGAGTTTGTCCCTTGCCAACTAGATCACCCGCGTCTTCGCCGGGAGAATGGATGGCATCACCGCCGCCGCCTTCACCGACACCCTCTTCAACTTCCCCACCACCGCGCACCTTATGGGCGGCGTCCCGTTTGGGCGCGACGAATCCGAAGGCGTGATCGACCTGAACTTCCAAGTCTTCAACTACCCCGGGCTCTACGTCGTGGACGGCTCCGTCATGCCCGCCAACCCCGGCGTCAACCCGTCGCTGACCATCACCGCGCTGGCGGAATATGCGATGAGCAAGATTTCCAAAAAACATTAGCCACGGATTTCACTGATTTACACGGATTAGATTTGTTTTCGGAGGCTTTATGGTTGAGTTATTATACAAAGAGCAGACTTTTGCCGTCATCGGGGCGGCAATGGAAGTGCACAAAATTCTTGGAGCAGGCTTTCTCGAAGCCGTATATCAAACAGCGCTTGAAACAGAATTGATATTGAGCAAGATATCCCGTTTGAAAGCAAGGTGAAACTGCCCGTCACTTACAAAGATGTCACTGTCGGCATCTATGAAGCCGACCTTATCATTGACAATAAGTTCATCGTCGAAATCAAATCTGTTTCAAAACTCAATGCCAGTCACCAAGCCCAAGCCATGCACTACCTTGCTGCAACGGGTTTGCGTCTTGCCCTCTTGCTGAATTTCGGGACAGTCTCTCTCGAACACCGCAGAGTTATCAAATAAATCAAAAGAAAAATCCGTGACAATCCGTGTAATCCGTGGCTAATAATATGACCAACTTCTCCCCCTCCCTCTCCTTTGCCCAACAACTCGACTCCCTCGACCCTCTCGCCTCGTACCGCGAGAGATTTGTCATCACCGACCCCGACCTCATCTACCTCGACGGCAACTCGCTCGGACGCATGCCCAAGCCGCCGCCGAACGCGCCAAACAGGTCGTGGACGAGGAATGGGGACACGACCTCATCCGCGGCTGGAACAAAGGCTGGTGGGAGGCGCTCAGCCCGGGTTGGCGACAAGATCGGTGAACTCATCGGCGCGGCTCCCGGACAAACACTCGTCAACGACACCGTCTCGCTCAACCTCTTCAAACTCGCCACCGCCGCGCTGACACTCCAACCGAACCGCAAACGCATCATCACCGATACCTTCAACTTTCCATCCGATCTTTATATTCTTGCAGGGAATAAAGAATTTACTTTCATCTGGTGGTCTCGATACGACGGCGGAAGTTCATCCGCCATCGTACTCGACCACCAAATCATCCGCATCGGCGCAACCGACAACGACATCACACCAGACATCTCTCAGCCCTCGAATCCGCCATCGACGAAAACACCGCCCTCGTCACCCTCTCGCACGTCGTCTTCAAAAGCGGCTACCTCTACGACATGCGCCGCATCACCGACCTCGCCCACGCCAAAGGCGCGCTCGTCCTCTGGGACCTCAGCCACTCCGTTGGCTCCGTTCCTGTCCGCCTCGACGATTGCAACGCCGACCTCGCCATCGGCTGCACCTACAAATACCTCAACGGCGGTCCCGGCGCGCCCGCCTTCCTCTACGTCAACAAAGCCATCCAGGAAAAACTCACCTCGCCCATCTGGGGCTGGTGGGGGCAAAAGAATCCCTTCGACTTCGACCTCGACTACACCCCCGCCCCCGGCGCAGGACGATTCCTCGTCGGCACGCAGCCGATGATCTCCCTGCTCACGATGGAATCCGCCCTCGAACCGACGCTCAACGCAGGCATGGACGCCATCCGCGCCAAATCCATTTTGATGACGGACTACGCCTCCTTCTTAACCGAAACCTGGCTCGCCCCCCTCGGCTTTTCCCTCGGCTCCCCGCGTGACCCTGCCATGCGCGGCTCGCACATCTCCATCCGCCACACGGACGGTTACCGTGTCAACCGCGCCCTCATCGAAGAGATGAACGTCATCCCCGACTTCCGCGCCCCCGACAACATCCGCCTCGGCTTTGCGCCGCTTTATACCTCCTTCACTGAAATCTGGAAAGGCTTTGATAGAATTAAGCGTGTAATGGAAGAGAAACGGTACGAGAAGTATCCGAAACAAAAGTTGACTGTGACATAAAAAGAGACTGTCATTACGAGAGCGGCGATTTTCCGTCATCGTAATGACTGGAAAGAGGAACCATGGAATCCAAACCTGATACCATCAAAATCTCATCCTCTCATAAAGAGGAGATCTACGCCGACCGTGCAGACCTGTTCGTGACCGTCAAAGGCTCGTCGCTGGTCAGCGGCGACCAGGCAATGAAAAAAGCCAAAGAGGTGAGTCAACTTGTCGAGGCGCTGACCAGCCCTGCCCTGAGCGGAGCCGAAGGGCTTGGGCTGGGTCCTGAAGCGATCCAGTTGATGGGAGTCCGCATCGAGAGTTCGAGCGGTGCGTTGCTCAAGTCATCCAGCGCGGTCTATTGTCTCAAGGTCAGATGTGAGAAATTGGAGCAATTCGCCGAACTGCTCGACATCATCGCATCGCAAAAGAATGCCGTGCTCGAACGCATCGAATGGAAGTATCCCGAGGATGCGGCGCGCGAACTCGGATTGGAAACGGCGCTGACGAAGGCGAAGGCGAGGGCGGAGAAGGTGGCGGCTTCGCTGGGTGTGAAACTGTTGGGCGTGTACGAGTTCATGGAAAACACCTTCGACGAGGAACGACCGCCCATGCCTTTCCAGGCAATGGAGATGAAGGTGCGCGCCGCCTCGGCGCCTGAACCCAGCCTGGACATGGACATCCAGCACAGCAAGACCATCCACGTGAACGTGGACATCTGGTATCGGGTGTCGGCGTTCTAGAATCAAAGAGCCAGAGATTTGCACCTCTGGTTCTTTTTTGTTTTCAACTCGAAATTACTTTCGTTCGAGTACGATGACGGAATTACCGTCTGCCGATGTGATGGTCATGGTGTTGCCATTGAGCGTGAAGGTTGCCGTCTCCTGGAACACGGCCAGCGTTCCCGTTTCCTGCTCGCCGACGGGACCTTCGCAGAACATCATCGTGGACATAACCGGGCCGAAAGTGATCGTATCACCTTCCACGGTGTACTCGCCGCCGAAGCCGTTGCAACCCACGTTGCCGTTCATATTTCCTTCCGAGTCGAACTCTATCGAAGTATCAACATCGGGTGCGGCAGGGATTTGCTCTGAAGCAGATCCATGCGAAACCAGTTCCCACTGTCCCTGAATGGATGCGGATGAACTACTGGCGCAGGCCGCCAGAATAACCATAGCCAGTAAAACGATCAAGATTTTTTTCATGTTTTTCTCCAATTTTTAGTTTCCATATCATGACGATGTGGTACGGCAAAAGTTCCCGCTTGCAACGCTCTAGTACTTTTGTTCTAAAAATGATAGAATTTGTCCCTTCCAGGAGAGATTTCCATGTCACCGACCATTTTAGTTGAACAGTTGAGCAAAACCTACAAAGTACCCGAACGCGAAGGCGGATTCGGCGCGGCGGTGCGCAGTTTCTTCAAACGCAAATACAAGGATGTGAAGGCCGTGCAGGAGGTCAATTTCCAGATCGAGCAGGGGGAGGTCGTCGGCTTCCTCGGCCCGAACGGAGCGGGAAAAACGACCACGCTCAAAATGCTCTCCGGCCTGCTCCACCCCACGGGCGGCAAGGCGACCGTCCTCGGCTTTACCCCCTGGGAGCTCAAAACGGATTACCTGCGCTCGATGACCCTCGTGATGGGACAACGCAACCGCCTCTCATGGGACATCCCCGCGGCGGATTCATTCCTGCTCGCGCAGGCCATCTATCGTCTTCCCGACGACGAATACAAGGCCACCTACAAGGAACTCGATGAACTGCTCGAACTCGAGCCGCTCATGAAAAAACCTGTCCGCAACCTTTCGCTTGGCGAACGGATGAAATGCGAGATCGCAGCGGGACTTCTTCATCGTCCCAAAGTTCTATTCCTCGACGAACCCACCATCGGGCTGGATATCACGGGTCAGGTGCGCATCCGTGAGTTCCTGCGGGAGTATAACAAACGTACCGGTGCCACGATCATCCTCACAAGTCACTATATGGCGGATGTCACCGCGTTGTGCGAGCGCATCATCATCATCCATCATGGACAACTCAAATACGACGGCGGCATCGGCAACCTTTCGCGGCGCATCGCTCCGTTCAAACTCATCGGGGTCATGCTGGAAAAGTCGAACGGGTATGATCTGTCCCAGTATGGCGAACCAGTTCAAAATGAGGAGGATGCGGAGAAGCACTACATCCAGGTCAAGGCTGAAGATGTCACAAAGGTCACATCGCGGATGTTGTCCGATCTCCCTGTCCACGATATCACGATCACCGATCCGCCGATCGAAGATATCATCGAGCAGGCGTTCAACGAGTAACCATGATAAACATTTTCAAACGACTCTGGCAGGTGAACTGGGCGGAGCAATGGCAGTACCGCGCCAATCTCATCATGTACATTTTTTACTGGCTGGTTTCGCCCATTATCTATCTCGCCGTGTGGACGAGCATCGCAACCGCCAACGGGGACGTGAACGGCCTCACCGCCAACGACTTCATCACATATTACATGATCCTGCTCATCTGCGATCAGGTCACGAGCAACATCATCATTCACATCTTTGCATACAAAGTGCAGGACGGGTCGCTTTCGGGCGAACTGATCAAACCGATCCACCCGATGCTGACGAATACGCTCGTGAACGACATCGCATTCAAAACGTTGAACCTGATCGTACTGACGCCCATCTGGATCGTGCTTGCGCTTCTCTTCAAGCCGCAATTTGATTCTGTTTCAATGAGCGGAATCCTGCTCTCGATCCCCGTCCTCCTGCTCGGATATATGATCAACTTCCTGCTGTCGGGCA
Organism: uncultured Chloroflexia bacterium; assembly: GCA_963718215.1. Lineage (GTDB taxonomy): Bacteria > Chloroflexota > Anaerolineae > Anaerolineales > Villigracilaceae > Defluviilinea. Next base: position 280,521 of record CAVQYK010000023.1, on the reverse strand, counting down.
CGATCACATCGCTTGCCTTCTGGACGACGCGTGTGTATTCCATCCATGAGTTCTATTACGCGCTCATCCTATTGTTCGCAGGCCAATTCGTCCCGCTGCAACTCATGCCCGAATTGATCCAGAACATCGCCAAGTTCTTGCCGTTCCAGTTGTTCATGTACCTGCCGATCCAGATCATTCAGGGAAACCTCCCTCCGAACGAGATATTACAGGGATACTTTACAGGCGTACTCTGGTTGATGGCCGCGCTGGCATTATTCCGTCTGGTATGGCGCGAAGGTGTGAAGCGTTATTCGGCGGTGGGAGCGTGACGACATGCACTTCCTGAAACTTATCGCCACCTTTTTCAAGGTCAATGTCCAAATGTCCCTCGCCTACCGCGCGGACACAGTCGTCAACATCCTGCTCAACCTGATGTGGCTCGGCTGGGAATTGCTGAGCCTGTCCATCATTTTCAGCAACACCGAAACGCTCGGCGGCTGGGGTTTTGGCGAATTGATCGCCCTGCTGGGCGTCTTTCGTCTTGTCAATACGATGATGATGTCCCTGATCTGGCCCAATACCGAGAAGTTCAATCAGTCCATCCGCGACGGTTCGATGGATTACACCATCCTGCAACCTGTCAACAGCATGTTCCTGGTCACGTTCTCACGCATCAGCGTCTGGCGGATCTGGGACCTTGTGCTTGCCATTGTGTTGATCGTGGTCGGGGTCAACCTGGCCGGCGACGTTGCCACACCGCTCAGCATCCTCAACTTCATCCTGTTGACCATTTCCGGAGCCATCGTCATCTACAGCCTGTGGATCGTGCTGATCGCGTTCACGTTCTATTTCACGAAGTTTGACAACAATGTCACCATCCTGCAGGCGCTCCTCGACGCAGGACGGTATCCCGTAACGGTTTACCCGATATGGTTGCGGATCATTGTCACATTTCTGATCCCCATTGCGGTCGCCACAACCGTCCCCCTCCAGGCTTTGCGGCAGGAATTGGGGACTTCACAGATCTTGATGTTTATCGGGATTGGGATCGCCAGTTTCCTGATCGCTTCGCAGGTGTGGAAGGCGGGACTGAAGCGGTACAGCGGGGCGAGCAGTTAAGACTCGCCCGCACTGCCGAGACCAAAATTACTTCCGATTGAACTGAATCCGCTGGAAGAGCGTGATCCCCGCCGCGGCAGAGACGTTCAGCGACTCGACCCTGGCGTTGATCGGGATCCGCACCCGCATCGTCGCGGCTTTTTCGATCTCGGGGGAACAGCCTTCTTTCTCGCTGCCAAAAACGATCAGCAAACGTTCCGGGATGGAGGCGATCTCCTCCACGCTTTTTTCCGCTTCCATGGCGGTGACGAGCAGGGTTTCGTTATTTGCCTTGCAGTAATCGAGAAAATCTTTCGTTGAAACCGTCATGATGGGCAGGGAGAACAGGTACCCGCGGCTGGCACGGATGAGACGGCGGTCGTACAGGTCGAGCGGGTCCATGTTCAGGAGGATCATGCCGCCCAGGTCCAGCGCAAGGGAGGTGCGGATGATATTCCCGATATTGCCCGAAATGCTCAAATCCTCCAGAACAACGATGTCCTTTTTGATGGATTTCAACAATTCCAGGCCTTTCGGCTCCGGCGTCTCGGCGATGGCGAAGATGCGCGAGAGCTTATCGTTCTCGAAGATCTTCTTGGTCGTCCGTTTCGCCACCTCGTGGATGGTGGCGCCGGGCGTAAGTTTGTTCCGCAATTTGTCGGAGATGACTTCGTCCCCTGCGTAATAAACCGACTCGATCTCCATGCCCGCCTCCGAGCGCCTGCAGGATGTTTTCCTCGTCATCGATGAGGATCTGGTCCAGTTCGCGCCTGCCGTCACGATGCAACAACTTACGGATGGGGTCCGCAAGGGGATGGTTGAGCGAGTTGATCAGGAAGGGATTGTAGGGTTCGTTGGTCATGGTTGGATATTATGCCGGTATGGGGAGGGTGTCAAGCAGTCGCGGCAGGGTAAAATAAGTTGATGAATATCCTATTTGCGGATGAACACATCCTCGTCCTCGACAAACCTGCCGGGATTCCCGTCCTGCCCGACGGCTGGGAGAAGGACGCGCCGTACCTCGTCAAAATGCTGGAGGATGAGTTTGGAAAGATATGGATCGTCCACCGGCTGGACAAGACCACCAGCGGCGTGATGGTCTTTGCGCGGACGGCCGAGGCGCACCGTGCACTCAACATGCAGTTCGAGAACCACGAGGCGGAGAAGGTCTATCATGCCATCGTGGAGGGGAATCCGAATTGGAACGAGAAGGTCGCCAAATTCCCGCTGCGGGCGGATGTGGGGAAAAAACACCGCACGGCGGTGGACGACCGGCGCGGGAAACCGTCCGAGACCGGTTTCAGGGTCTTGAAACGGTATCAGGATTGGGCGCTGGTCGAAGCGAAGCCGATGACGGGGAGAACGCATCAGATACGCGTCCACGCCTATGCGTTGGGGCATCCGCTCGTGGGAGACGTCCTGTATGGCGGCTCCGAAACGGACCTGATCCTGCGTCCCGCCCTGCATGCCCATTCCCTGACCTTTACCCACCCCGCCGCGGGGGAACGGCTGACTTTCAGGGCGGAGGCACCTGAAGATTTTGTCAGCGCATTGGAACGTTTGGGTGTTTGAAACGCCCCTGCTTGTATGGTATCCTTCGCCCGATGATCCCCAACCTGCCCAACCTTAGAATCCTTCCGATCGAGTCGCTGATCCTGCACGAGGACCACGACATGCAGCGCACCCTGCCGTTGGTGGAAAAACTGCGCGCGCAGGGCATATTGCGCAACCCGCCCATCGTCATGCCGCTGAACGACGGCACGGACCGCTACATGGTGCTGGACGGCGCCAACCGCGTGACCTCGCTGTGCGCGCTGGAGTTCCCGCATATCGTGGCGCAGGTCGTGGCCGCCAATGACCCGCACGTCAACCTGCAGACGTGGAACCACGTGGTCTGGGGCATGGGCGTCAAAACGCTGATGAGCTCCCTCCGCAAGGTGAAGGGCATCGAACCGGCCAAGGTGGACACGCGCAGGTCGCTGGACGCGCCGAAGTATGTGCCCATGCAGATCCGCTTCCCGGACGGCAGTTTCTACATCCTGAAGGAAACGCCCAGCGACCTGGCGACGCACATCGAGACCATGCACGGCGTGGTCAACGCCTACAAAACGCGCGCCTCCCTCGACCGCACCAGCCAGACCCTGATCGACACGTTCAAAAAGGTCTACCCCGACCTGACCGCCCTGGTCATCTTCCCGCACTTCAAGATCAAGACCGTGCTCAAACTGGCAAGTCAGGGCGTCATGCTGCCCACGGGCATCACGCGCTTCACGGTCTCGCCGCGCGCCCTGCATGTGAACTATCCCCTGCATGAACTCTCCAGCGGCAAGCCCATCGAATACAAGCAGGAATATCTCACGCGCTGGGTCGAGGAACGCGTCAAGAAGAAGGGCATCCGCCTGTACTCCGAAGCCACCTTCCTCTTCGACGAGTAATACCCTGCGACCATCAGCCAACGACTAGTAACCATCAGACCAGCGACTAGCGACTATAAGACTAACGACCATAAGACTACCCCATGACCATGGATTTTTTCTTCCCCGAAGACCACCTCGACCGCGCCACGCCCGAAGAGACGCGCATCACCTCCCTCTCCGCCGAGCCGTATCCCGACGGCTACCGGTTGCACGTCAACATCGAGATGACGCCCTTCCAGAAGCGCCCGCACCTCGAAGTCGCCCTCAAGGATGGCAATGGCGACGAGGTCGCCTCCGCCAGCGTCGTCGAGCCGCTCACCTGGAGGATCGAGTTCACCATGCACATCCGCGGCGAACTGCTCAACCCGTACACGCTCGAAGCCAAACTCTTCTACCCGGATGGACCTTCCGCCGAGCCGCAGACCTTTACCTTTGATGTAACCCCGCCTCCGCCCGCGCCTGCAGTACCCGCAGGGTAAGGCTGATTCCGCCTGATCGACATTTTCCATGCCCAAGCCTTTTCTGCGTAACGCGTTCGTCCTTTTTCTGGGGTTGACGATTCTGCTCGCCGCCTGCTCACAGGAGACAATTCCCACGCCCCTGGTCGAGACCGCCACTCCCGAACCAACCGCCACGCAGGAACTCATCCCCGTTACTTCGGACAACACGAACGGCACCGTCATCCTCTCCCTCGAAGAGGACGGCTACGCCCACCTCTTCGCCTACGCCCCCGGCGGTCTGCCGCTCACCCGTCTCACCAACGGCGACTGGGACGACATCACCCCCGCCCCCAGCCCCGACGGGACGCGGCTTGCCTTCGCCTCCAACCGCCTCGGTCACTGGGATCTGTTCCTCCTCGACCTTGCCAGCGGCGACTTGACCCAACTCACCAATACACCCGAATACGAAGGCGCGCCGACCTGGTCGCCCGATGGGTCTTTCCTCGCCTACGAAACCTATCTCAATGGGAACCTCGATATCGCCGTCGGTCCCGGCGGACAGTCCCGCCAACGGCGCGATCTTCCTGACCGCCTCCTCCGCCACGGACCATTCCCCCGCCTGGGCGCCCGGCGGACGCCAGATCGCCTTCATCTCCAACGGTGACGTCGTCCTCGCCGACCTCGACCGGGCGGACGACTCCCGCTTCCAGAACCTGAGCAACTCCCCGCTTGCGTCCGAAGCGCATCCCGTCTGGTCGCCGGATGGGAGTCGGTTGGCGTGGGCGGTACAATCCCAAAGTCTTGGCAGAAGCGGGATCTACGTCTGGGACGCGGAACGCCAGCTCCCCGCGCAATGGATCGGCGATGGGAACCTGCCCGCCTGGAACGCGGCAGGCGACCAGATCATCACAATTGTCCCTGCCCCGAACACGAATTTCCTCACAGCCTACGCCATTGACGGGACCATCCTCCAGCCGCTGACGCCGTTCCCGTATCAGGTGGACGGTCTGGTTTGGGCGGACGTATCCCTGCCCAGCCCCCTGCCGGGGATGTTCGGACAAGCCGCGCAATTCACGCCCGCGCCGCTTTGGGCGGCGAGCGGGAACCCGATCGGGGAGGGGGCGGCGGGACGCTGGTCGCTCGTCGAACTGACCGACGTGCAGGCGCCCTACCCGCAGCTCCACGACCTGTCGAATGAAGCCTTCAATGCCCTGCGCGAACGTCTCCTTTGGGAGGCGGGCTGGGACGCGCTCGCCAGCCTCGAGAACGCCTTCGTTCCGCTCACCTCGGACCTCGATCCCGGTTTCGGAGAGAGCTGGCTGTACACCGGGCGCGCCTTTGCCGTCAACTCCCTGATGACCAATGCCGGCTGGATGGTCGCCGTGCGCGAGGATTTCGGCGCGCAGACCTACTGGCGGCTCTACATCCGCGCCCAGGCGCAGGACGGCACCCTCGGCATCCCCCTCCACGCCCCGCCCTGGGACCTGCGCGCCCGCTACAACCTCGACCCGCAAACCTACGAGCAGGGCGGCACCTACAGCGAAGTCCCGCCCGGCTACTGGGTGGACGTGACCTCCCTCGCCGCGCAATACGGCTGGGAGCGCGTCCCCGCGTTGCCGAACTGGCGCACCTTCTTCCGCGGCGCGCGCTTCACCGAATTCATCCTGACCGGCGGTCTCGACTGGTACTCCGCCATGCTCCAACTCTACCCGGCGGACATCCTCGTCACCCCCACGCGCCTCCTGCCGCCCACGCTCACGCCCACGCGCACCCCGACCAACACGCCCACGCCGACCAATACGCGCACGCCCCGTCCGACGCGTACCCCCACCCCCACGCGGACTCCCACACAAACGCGCACCCCAACGCCCACTCTGCCTCCCACCTCCACCCCGGTGACGGCGGTGCCATGAAATTATTCAATATGGACTCAGCCAGCTTGCTGGCGCATTACGGGAGCAAGCTCCCTGACTCCAAAGTTGTTATTTTGCTAATCCTCCTCCTCGCCGCCTGCGCGCCCCTCTCCACCGCCACGGCGGAGCGGACCAGGTTCCAACGGCGGTGATCGCCGGGGCGACAGCGACCCAGGCTCCAGTCGAGGTCGGAACCGACGCCTCGCCCGACGGTCGAACCGTTCCGATTCGTCCTCCCCACGCCGGGCGCGGAACCGGTCTCGGGATGGCGTCCGCCTCTTTATCCCGTCCCGTGGGCTGTTTCGGCTTACGATCACTTTTACTTCGTCCGACCCATCGCCGCGGACAACGTCAACTGGCCCCTGGCGGAGTACCGCTACGGCGGCGTCTTCTTTGCGCCGAACGTTGTGCACACCGGCGTGGACATTGACGCCGTGGAAGGCGCGCCCATCCTGGCGGCGGGACCCGGCACGGTGGTCTCGTCGGGGTGGGGGCTTGTTCTCGGGCGCGGCGGATAACACCAACGACCCCTACGGCAAGGCGGTGGTCATCAAGCATGATTTTGGCTACAAGGGACAGCCGCTCTACACGGTCTATGCCCACATGAGCGAGATCATTGCGCTGGTCGGTCAGCACGTGGAAACGGGCGATGTGATCGGCCTGGTCGGCTCGACGGGCGCGACGACGGGTCCGCACCTGCATTTCGAGGTGCGGATGGGCGGAAATTCGTTCTATTCCACCTACAACCCCGAACTGTGGACGTCCCCGCCGCAGGGCTGGGGGGTCCTGGTCGGGCGGATCACGGATGAAAAGGGGAATTTGTTGAACTATTACCCGCTCGAGGTGCGCCCGGAGCCTTCGGGTGTGCCCCTGCGCAAGGCGTTGACCTACGCCCAGGGCGCGGTCAACCCCGACCCGCACTATCAGGAGAACCTCGTCCTGAGCGACCTGCCGGCGGGCATCTACAAATTGACCATCAACTACAAGGACAAGGACATCCAGACCTGGGCGGAGATCTTCCCCGGGCAGGTGACGTACTTCACGTTCACCGACAGGAACGGCTTCGAGATCCTTCCGCCCCCCGAACCCAAACTGGACTTTTTGCCCGTGACCGTCACGCCGACCGTTACCCCCACACCATAAATCAGCGTTCAGCGGTCCGCTTTTAGCGATTAGCTCTTGGCTTTTAGCTAAAAGCTAATGGCTAATTGCTAACAGCTAAAAGCTACCGAAACGGACACACATCCGCCGGGACGTAGGTATGACTTTGCGCCCCGTGATAGTCGCTCCCCAGCGGAATCAAAATCTCAGGGTGTTCCGCCGCATATTGGATCGCCGCCGCACAGCCGTCGTACATTCTCTGCGTGGACTGGTACGCCTCCCAGAACGCGGACGCCATTTCCACGTAGGGACGGGCGTATGGGTCACTGCCGAACTTTTCTCCCAGGGTGGTATAGACAACAGTCGCATCTGATTCATATCCCTGCACGAGGTGGAGGAGCATGATGCGGTAGTAGGCATAGGCGGCGAGACGAGGGTATTCGGTTATATCTAGGATGTCCAGGGGCAGTGGAGTTCCATAAAGCCGCAAGATGCATCAACAGTCACTTTCGTATATGTTCAAGTTCTTTCAGACCACCACTCAAATTCTTGATTGAAGATTGCTTCCTGATACAAATTTAGAGCATTGGTAAAATTTCCGTTAGAGTTTCTACGATCACCATCTTGAATTGCTTGAAAACGATATTGGTAGGTCAAATTCATTGGATGTGCTGAGCAAATTTTCCATTCCATTTATAAGTGATAGTACATCTTCTCCATGGGAGTAAAGCCAATAGATATAGGCGCAATTGCCATAAGAATCTCTTTTGTATTGTCGTTATCCAAATCGATCGATCATTACATGTCTGAAATACAGCACTTGAATGATCGTCAGTCAGTATTTCATGAAATGAATTTATTCCGTCCATTCGATAACCGATAATTAAACCATAACTTATCGCTGTTCCAGTTTCTTATACAAGAATAACTTCGGTGATGCCATTCCGTTTGAATCAACAGGCATATAAATAGCATGTAGCCATGCTGTGTCATAACCGCGATAATTTAGTGAATGTCTTATATTTCCATTGACTACAAGTCAAAATATATAGCATTTGGCAATACTGATACATCAGATAAGACTAATTCTGGAATGCCATCGTTTGTAATGTCATAACTTACATAGCTGGATTTGTAAGATGGTATCGACAACTTCAGCTGTTTGGGAAGTACAACTCATCTGATCTTTTCGCAGAAATTAGAATAACTGTTTCAATTGAAGAACCTTATTTAATCGTCTATAAGTTCATGGGTAATAATCATCAAAATCTGCAATTCGATCGGAAGATTTTCCTTCGGGCATTCCGCCTTCGGCGCGGGTGTGACCGTGACGATCGTCGAAACATCGAATGTCGGCGTGAAGGTGGGGATGGTGGGCAGGGGCGTGACGGATGCGGTCGGTGTGGCGGAGGGGACGAGTGTCCGCGTGGCGGTTGGGAGCGGGGAAGGGGTGGATGTTGTCTGCACAACAGCCGAATCGGGCGTCATTTGAGCCGCGGGCGAGGTCCCTCCGCAGGCGGTGAGGAAGAAATGCGCTGATGAGCAGTCCAATCACAAGATTTTTCACAGTTTTCCTCCTGCTCATAGAACAAAAGACCCGATGGCTAGTCCCATCAGGCCTTTGAACTCAGGTTCTACTTTTCCGCCACTTGCCGTGCGCTTGATTTTGGCAGATGATATTTTTGCACAGGGATTTGTTCCATTAATTGGATCAAGGAGCGCAGGGCTTCATTCACGGATTGGGAGTCGGGGAAATACTCGCGCACATCGGGTTCCAGTAAAACAGCCCCCTCCGCAAGGGTGTAGTGCTTGACCGTTTCCGTGCCGTCACTTTGTGTTACATGGACGGTATAGCCTTTGTCCATTGGACGGTAGAACTTCCCGCGTTCGGCTTTGCTGAAATCATATTCAGCGCGCATCCTGTCGCTTTTTTTCTTTTTCGGCTTAGTCGTTTTCATAGGTTTTTCTTTCCGCTTTGGTCGCTTTTCTGGCGCTGATCAAGCGTGTCCTTTTGCCGCGTTCCGCGTGAACAACGGACAGCAATCGTTGAATGAATGACATGCCCAGCGAGACAAAGCGTTCTTCATCCTCTGAATGGTCAGGATCGAAGATGGTTGCAATTCTTGGGTCATTGAAGATCGTCGCGGCTTCCTCAAAACTGACGCCGTGCTTTTTGAGATTCCTTTTTGCTTTCTCTTCATCCCATTCGAATTCAGGGTTTTCCATGATGCATACCTGCCTAAATTATACAACCACTGCTGTAACTGTTCACTGATTACTGGGCGAGATGATCCTTCGACAGGCTCAGGACGTCGCCTCGCCCCTACTCCCTCCGTCCCTTGATCACGATCCGAATCGGCGTCCCCAGGAACCCATACTCCTCACGGATCTGGTTCTCCAGATAGCGCAAATAGGTGAAGTGCATCAACTTCGGTTCGTTGACATAGATCATGAACGTCGGCGGGTCGCTCCGCACCTGCGTCCCGTAGAACATCTTCAACTGCCGTCCCGCGTGGGATGGGTGGGCGTGCATATCCTGCGCCTTGTGGATGACCTCGTTGATCCTGGATGTGGTCAGGCGCGCGAGACGTTCCTCCTGCACGCGCAACGCCATCGGCATGACCTGGTCCACGCGTTGACCCGTTCTTGGCAGAGATGAACAACAGCGGCACATAGTCCATGAAGTTCAAGTCGCCGCGGATCTTGCGCGTATATTCATCCATCGAATACGAGTCTTTTTCGACCGCGTCCCATTTGTTGACGATCACCACGCACGACTTCCACTGCTCGAGGATGAAACCCGCGATGTGCGCATCCTGTGACGTGATGCCGGTCGTCGCGTCGATCAACAGCAGGGCCACGTCCGCCCGCTCGATGGCTTTGAACGAACGCAGGACGCTGAACTGCTCCACGCCCGGTTCGATCTTTCCGCGCCGACGGATGCCCGCCGTGTCGATCAGCGTCACCTCCAGGCCGTTCACTTCGATCTTCGTATCGGTCGCATCGCGCGTCGTCCCGGGGATCGGGCTCACGATGGCGCGCTCCTCGCCGACCAGTTTGTTCAACAGGCTCGACTTGCCCGCGTTCGGCTTGCCCACCAGCGCGATCTTGATGCTCTCGTCTTCCTCTTCCTCCGCCTGCTCAGGGAACGACTGCCACCAGCATATCCAGCAGGTCGCCGGTGCTTGTCCCGTGCACGGCTGAAATGGCGATCGGGTCGCCCAGCCCCAACTCGTAGAACTGGGTCGCCGTTGTCGCGCCGTTCTTTGGATTCGCATTTGTTCACCACCACAAAGATCGGGGGCCAGAACGTCCCATCCTTCAATTTTTTCTGTGACCGGCGCAGGATGGTCGCCACTTCCAGGTCCGGGGATGTGACTCCCGCTTCGCCGTCATTGACGAAGAGGACTGCATCCGCCTCACGGATCGCCACCTGCGCCTGGGACTTGATCTCCTCGATGAAGTCCGCCGAGCCGACCGAGAGCGGAGTCTTGCCGCCGTGGGTCGGGTCGATGCCGCCGGTGTCCACCACGTGGAAGGCGCGTCCGTTCCATTCGGCCTCCCCGAAGAGACGGTCACGCGTGGTGCCGGGCGTATCGTCCACGATCGCCATGCGTTCACCGACCAGGCGGTTGAACAGGGTGCTTTTTCCTACGTTGGGTCTGCCAACGAGTGCTACGATTGGTTTGGTCATTTTGATTATCCATGCTCTCAGCGCCGTCCCCGGCGCTGTTGAAACGGCCGCCGGGGACGGCGGCAGTAGCAAATTGTGAGTTTATTTACGGCGTTGGGAAGGGCGTGATCGTCGGTGTGCCGGGGATGGATAATACCACTTCAATCGTCCCGGGCAAAATGGATTCGACATCCACATTCCCCAGCAGGACATCCACGACCGGGATCAATTGGTGGGTGCCCAGTCCCAGCCCCGTGATATCCACGGTCACGATCACATCCTGCGGCGTGAGCGCATCCAGTGTGGGCAGCGGTCCCGAAATGATGACATCCACAGTTTGCGGGAAGATCTGAACCGCCAAGCCCTCGGTCAAACCGATCACAACGATCGGCTGGTTTAGGAGCGTCAGGCTGGTCTGAATGGGCGAGATGCCCACTGTCACCTGGACGGTCTGCGCGCCGACCAGCGTCACATTTTCGGGCAGGTTCAATGCCAGGCGTGTGGTAATGTCTTCCTCCGCATCCTGCAGGTCAAGAGGCTGTGTTTCCACAACACCGGGTAATGAATTCACCAGCTCAGGGTCCGACGCGAACACAGTGACCACCGGCGGAAAGACCGAAATATTCTCCACGCGGTAACCGGGAGCTTGTTGTCCTGTGACAACCACTTTGACAGCCACATCGCGGAACCCGCCCTGCTGGCTGATGGGTACGTTCACTAGAACGGTTTCGGGCGTGACCGTAAGGCCCCTGATGACCAGGTTGTTCTCGTCCAGGATCTGGACGGCGTTCAACTGTTCCAGGTTTTCACGCGCGCCCTCCAAATTCACAAGCACGCGCGCCTGGGTAGCCTGGTTCACAAGGGATTCGGGCCCGGAGATGACAATCTCGGTTGGGGCGAAGGTCGCCTCACCCGCCTGATAGCCGATGGCGGGGATGCCGCTGAATGATTTCTCAACGGTCAGGGTCCGGGTGGCGACCGGTTCGAGTTTGACGGTGATGGTTTCCGGGTTCGCGAGAACGATCTGATAGGGACGCTCAAGGACGCGGAACTGGATGGGGACCTCATGTTCACCGGCTTCAAGTCCTGAAAGGTCCAATGTTGCCTGCACCGATTTATCCTTCGTGTTCAACAGCTCCCACACCGAACTCGGCGCCCGCAGAGTGACCTCCACGTTGGAGGGGGTGTCGGTGGTGATGATCAGGGACGGGGCTTTTCCAATGATCTCGAGCGGGATCGGATTGGGATAGATGCGGATCTCATCCGGGTCCGCGGATGTGACGGCAGAGACCCACACGGATATGCCAAGCACCAGCGCCAGCAGGAAGGTGCGGGTGTTCGCGGCGAAACTGCGCATGTTACTCATCCTTCCTGGGGAAGAAGTAGGGAAAGAAGCGTTTCATCCATACTTGTTGCGGCGTGGTGGTATCGGGGCGGAAGAATGCAGCCAGGATCTTCCCCAACCGCTCGGGGTCGATGCGGCGGATCATGCGCCCGGCATGTGAGATGGATATGGAACCGCTCTGCTCCGACACGACGATTGACACGGCGTCACTGACCTCTGACACCCCGAGAGCGGCGCGGTGTCGAAGCCCCATCTGACGCTCCGGCGAACGGTTCAGAACCCCGCTTGCAGATAGAGGCATGACGCATGCCGCAGCGACGATGCGGCCGTCTGCGATGACGACCGCGCCGTCATGCAGGGGTGTATCGGGATAGAAGATCTGCAGGAGCAGTTCGGGGGTCACGTGCGCCCGCATTTGCACGCCGGTTTCGATGTATTGTTCGAGGCTGTCCCGCCGCTGGATGACGATGAGCGCGCCGTGCTGCCGGGCGGAGAGGCGCGTGGCGGCTTCCACAATGGCGCCGAGCGTCTTGGGGATGTCTATGTCGGGGGAATGGGTGGCGGTGGTTGCCAGGGTGAAGATGCCCGAACGTCCCAGTCGCTCGAGCGCACGGCGGATCTCCGGCGCAAAGATGACCGGTATCGCAAGGAGCAGGGCAGGCAGTGAATTTTGCACGAGCCATGAGAAGGCGGGGAGTTCGACGAGCGTTGTGAACAACACCAGCATGACGACCAGAAAGATCACGCCGCGCAACAACACCATTGCCTGGGTGTCGCGCAGCGAGTACAGCACGGCAAAAAAGATGAGCGAGACGAGCAAAATGTCAACGGCGCTCAGCCAATTGACCCTTTGGAAGATATAGAGGATGTTTTCGAGAAAATTTTCCATTCGAGTTTGCGCAGATCCGTGCGGATATTCTACATCAATATGTCCAGACAATGCCCGGACCTTGTCGACCAGACTGCGCTTCCCGCCCTATGATAAACCAGTCTGCTGACCTATAACATTGTCGGTTAACGACTCGCCTAGATTGGCCGGAGGACGCGGTCTTTTCGGAGCTGTTTGAAGAACAACGCCGAGCCCTTGGGCATGGATTCGATGGCGGCATCCGTCCAAGCCTGCACGCCGAGGTTTTCGGGTGTGCGGCGTTCGTAACCGGTATGTTTCCATACCGCGTCGAAACCGACCAGGTCGATCGGCGGGAAGACGAGCGAGGCCTCGCATTGCAGTTCCTTCGAGGCGCGCTCCATTTCGTGCAGGAGCAGGGGCAGGGCTTTGTCGGCGCGGGCTTTCGGGTCGAGGTACAGGTCGAGGGTGCGGGCGACCAGGTTTTCCACCTGCCAGCCTGCCACGCCCACCAGGTCACTGCCCATTTGCAGCATGAGGAAGGCTTTGTCGCCGAAGGCATCCATCACTTCGTCGCGGGTCAGGGTGCGTTTGTTCTCTGCTCAACCGGGTGATCAGTTCTGCGATCTTTTGTGCGTCGCGCGGTTTGCCGCGTTCGAGCGCAAAGGACTCGGACCGGCCTCAGCCTGGGAAAGAGGCTTGGCGGCAGGTTCAGCTTGCGGGGCGGGGATGAGGCGTTTCCAAGCCGCGTCGACCTGCTTCCACAGGTCTTCGATCGAGCCGTTGTTCCTGATGACGACCGTCGCCGCGGCAAGTTTTTCCTTTTGCGCGGATTGCGAGTGGATGCGCTGAATCGCGTCTTCCCGACTCATGCCGCGTTTGCCGACCAGCCGTTCAACCTGGACCTTTTGGTCTGCATCCGTGACCCAGATGCTGTCACACTTTCCGCGCAGATCCGTTTCGAGCAGTTTGATGGCTTCGATGACCGCCACTTTTTGCGTGGAGCGCCGCACAAGCAGGTCGATCGCCTGCCCGACGAAGGGGTGGATGATATCTTCGAGTTGCACGAGTGCCTGCCCGTCTGCAAAGACGAGCCGCCCCAGTTTGGCGCGGTCGATCTGGCTGTCCTTGTCGAGAAGCCAGGTGCCGAACCTGTCCAGTACGGGCTGGTAGCCGGGCGCGCCCCTGGAAATGACGCGATGCGCGAGCGCATCGGCGTCGATGGTGTACGCGCCGAGGTGCTCCAGCATGCGCCGAACCACGCTTTTGCCTGTTGCGATATTACCGGTCAGACCGATGACCGTTTTCCCGGGCCAGTTGCTCAAGATGACTCCATGTCAAAGTAGGATATGTTCCTCTTATTCTAATGTCTTTTGACGGATTCTCCAATATTTTGCCGCTTTTCAAGTCTGTCAGATTGTTACCGGTCGGGCAGACACCCTGATTTTGCCTGCCTTTTTGCAAGACGCATGGCTGGGAATCCTCGCCTGAACCAGTCCATGAGCATCAAAACTTCCAGTTGACGCCCTCCTGCCATGCGTGTATGATGAAGTTGCCTCAGGTCGGTTGGGCGATCGCGGTCCTGCGTTGTCGGGATCGAGGAAAGTCCGCACTCCATAGAGCACGGCGTCGGATAGCACCCGGGGCGGGGAATCCTCCGTGAGGAGATAACCTGCCGGATGAGGGCCACAGAAACAGACAGCCCCGCGATTTCGCGGGGTGATGGTGAAAAGGTGGTGTAAAAGACCACCGGCATCTGTAGTAATACGGATGGCCAGGTAACCCCCGCCGGGAGCAAGACCAAGCAGGGACGAAGCCATCTGCGGATGGCGGGAGACGGCTCGTCTTCATACGTGCCCTCTCATGCGATGAGAGGGCCAGTCCCGGGTAGGTCGCATCGAGCGGCGCGGTGACGCGCCGCCCAGAGAGATGATCGCACAAGCGGAGCAATCCGCTGGACAGAATGCGGCTTATAGACCGGCCTGAGGCATTCTTTTGTTTAAGCTGATGATTATTTCGTGACGTGAAATGTCCGCAGTATGGTGATTGTGTACATCTTCTGTTATGGGGTCTGGATCTGTAGGCAGGGAAAATTTTTTTGTTGCATTAATTTGCCATATCTGGCATAATAAGCGCATGAAATTTGAGACCCTGCTATCCCTTGTTGGGGACCAACCTTTGTTTGAAACGGGCCTGCTTCTTGCTGGGGATGTGGATCCGGACCATGTGCGGCGCCAACTGTCCCGTTGGGTTCGAAGCGGTCGGGTCAGACAATTACGACGGGGGCTTTATATGCTTGCCCTCCTTATCAAAACATTGCACCGCATCCCTTTTTGATCGCGAATGCTTTGGTGCGAGGTTCCTATGTAAGCGGACAGTCTGCGCTTGCGTTTTACGGGTTGATCCCGGAATACACTCCTGGAACCACCAGCGTCACCCTGCTTCGACCGGCACAGTGGGATGGCGGATTCCACTTCCAACACCTTGCCTCCCATCTTTTCTTTGGCTATCAGCTCGTCGAACTGCCCCAGGGGCAGGAGGCTTTTGTTGCCACGCCAGAAAAGGCGCTGCTGGATTTGGCACATCTTACAGCTCATTCTGACTCTACCAGTTACCTCAGTCAACTCCGCCTGCAAAACCTGGAACGATTGGATTTTGCCCGCCTGGATGAGTTTGTAGAGCGAGCCCAAAAGCCAAAATGGCGGCGTATCGCTGAACAAGTCAAGAAACTTGCCTTATCCGAAAAAGAAGAGTATGAGGAATTGCCATGAAAGAACATCTGAAGACTCTGATCCAAACCTCATCCTCCCCTGTTGCTGCACGTAATCTGGTGCGTGAATACTTGCAGGCATTGATCCTGCAGAGCCTGCAACGTGCCGGTGCAATGACCGCGATTGCTTTTCACGGTGGAACTGCACTGAGGTTTTTATACTCGCTCCCACGCTACTCCGAGGACCTGGATTTTGCACTTGAAAAGAATCCAGAGTTATATGACTTTCGAGCATACATTCAAGACATTCGAAAAGACCTGGAGGCCCAGGGGTATGTGATTGGCTTGAAGGTGAGTGATCAGAAGACAGTACACAGCGCGTTCATCCGTTTTTCGGGGTTGCTCCATGAATTGAAGCTCAGCCCACACCAGGATGAAGTACTGGCCGTCAAACTTGAAGTGGATACGAATCCTCCTGCCGGGGCTGGGCTTGAGACATCACTTGTACGCCGCCACGTTGTCCTTAATTTACAGCATCACGATCGCGCCTCCCTGCTGGCTGGCAAACTTCATGCGGTCCTTCAACGTCCATACTTGAAGGGACGCGACCTCTTTGACCTGGTCTGGTATTTGAGCGACAGGAGCTGGCCGGAGCCCAATCTGGTTTTGCTCAATAATGCCCTGGAGCAGACTGAATGGGGAGGACCCACTCTCACAGTGCAAAACTGGCGCGAGATGGTGCGTTCCAGGATCGAGGCAGTTGCTTTTGAAGATGCGCTGGAGGATGTACGTCCCTTCCTTGGCTCCCGGGAAGACATTGGATTGGTTACAAAGAATAACCTTTTGAGCCTGCTCAAATGAATGTACAGTACCGTTCTTGTGCGCTATATTCCACCAGACCGGTCACATAAATGGATGACAAAGGTCAAATGACCAGATAATAATAAGTCATAATTATAGAACGGATCGGAGGAACTCCGACGAACATGTCATAGCTTATAGACCGGCCTGAGGTGTATTCATACAAAAAACCCGTCACGTGATTGTGGCGGGTTTTGCAGCATCTATCCCTGTAATTGCATCAGCAGTTGACGGTATTGACCGGCGTTGGGCGGGTTCATCAGGAGGATCTGGTTTATGATAACCACTGCCTCCTCCTTTTTGCCTGCATCGAGCAGGGATTCAGCCAGCCTGTCAAGTTCCTTGACCGCCTCGTCCACGCGGCCTGCATGATGATATGCCTGTGCCAGGTTGCGGCGCAGGGTTGGGTCGTCCGGGCGTTCCTCCAGCAATTCCTCGATGAACGGGACCGCACGGGCGCTGTTATTGCTGGACTGCAGGTAGGACATGTAACTTTCGAGTTCCGCGGCGGCTTGCGCGGTTTGGCCGAGGCGCAGGCTGAGATCGATCAGGCTCTTGCGGGCGCCTTCATCGTCCGGGCGCAGGGTGCGGATCTGTTCGTAGACGCGGATGGCCTGCCGCCAGTCCAGCCGCTGCATGTCAATATCCGCCATACGCTGCAGGATGTGGACGTTCCACTGTCGGTCTGCGCCGGTTTGCTGGACGACGCGCAGGGCGGTCGTATAGGTTTTTCTGGCATTATCGAGCTCGGCAAGGCGATAGTAAATATCCGCCAGTTCGATATATTCGCGGATGGCGTCATCCACCTGCCCGCGCGCCACCAGTTGATCGATCAATTTGTTGCGCGCTTTCATATCCATGGGCGAGAGTTGGATCATGCGCTTCAATATCTTTGTGGCTTGCGCAGATTCGCCGCGTATGCTGTATGCCTGCGCGACGGCTGAGAATTTCGCAGTGGCTTCCTGTATATGATTTTCGCGGACAAGCAGGTCGCCCATCAAAGTGTGGAGGGGCAGGTAGGCGGGGGCGGAGACCAGGGCATGGAACGCCTCCTCCATGGCGGAGCGCAACTGTCCCGCGCGCGCCAGTTGGTGGACGTGGTTGATCGCCTCGAGTACCTGGCTGGATTGCGCCTGCAGAATGATCTCCGCGATGGGCATGGGCACATCGCTCTTTGGCATTTGCTCGCGGGATCTGTAAAGGTGATCGCGCCAATTCTTGCGCATCAGCAGGCTGTTGACATTGTCGCACAGACGTTTGAACGCCTCTTCATCCGTTTGCGCGCCTTGCGCGGACTGCGCCTCGATGAGCGGTTCATACATCTGACGGATCTCATCCGCGTTTTCGGCGGGGACGACCTCCGAGTCCGCAAGTTTCAAGGCTTCGAGATATTCTATCGAGGCTTGCTGCCAACGCCCAAGTTTCTGGTTGATCTGCCCCATCAGTAAACGCGCCGCGAGGTTGAAGTCGTTGTGCCTGAAGGCATGCGAAAGGTGGCGCAGGGCGGATTCAAGCCTGTCCTCGGACGAGCGCAGCATGCCGAGGGTGAAATACAGGGCGGGATGGGTAAAGCCCGCTTCGAGCGCGTGCTCGAGTTCATCTGCGGCCTGCGAGTCTTTGCCCTTGCTCTGCAGGTCGATTGCCTGGCCGAGGTGCAGGACAACCTTTGCCTGTTCATTTTGCTGGAGGTTCAAGGGTCCTGTGCCGTGCATGATGGCCTGCATGCCGCGGCGAACCTGCTGGGTGGAGGCGCCGTCGTCGGTGGAGTAATCGAAGAGGATCTCTGCCAGACGGGTTAAGGCTTTTTGGCGCGCTTCAGCGATCGGGTCCAGCCCGGAATCGGTCTCCTGCTTCGGTTTATCCAGTTGCTTGACCTGCGCCATCGCAATGGGACCCGTCCCGCCTTTGGGTCGCAAGGGTTTGGGCAGGAGCTGTCCGGCACGGAGCAGCGTCTGCGCCTGTTTGGCTTCGGAGCTTTCGGGCATGAGCTTCAGCGCCTTGCCGACCAGTTCGACGGTCTTTTCCATGTTGCCCGTGCGCTGGACGAGGCTCGCCAGCGCAATGTATTCGGTGACCGCCTGCACCTTGTGCCCCATTTTTTCGTGGGCGAGGGCAAGGCGCGAGTGGGCAAGCATGTGCTCGGGGTTGAGCGATGTGACGCGCACCCAGTTCTCGATGGCTTTGTCCACATCGCGCTGGTTGAGGAAGAGGTCGGCGGCTTTGAAGGCCGCTTCGATGGCCTCCTTGAGGTGCCCCGTGCGTTCGAGCAGTTGCGCAAGTTTCTCCATGGGAACAGGGTCCTGCGGGGAGACCAGCGCCACGCGTTTGTAGATCTGCATGGCTTCTTCGAACTGGGCCTGTTGGAAAAGCGCCAGCCCCAGGCTGTTGAGGGCTTTGGGGTGGTCGGGCATTTCCTGCAGGGCATTGCGATAGGCGGCCGCTGCCTTGCTCCACTCCTGGTCCCAGGCAGCGGAATGGCCCTCGTTCATTGCTTTTTGAAAAACGTCTTCTCGTCCGGGCATGGTGGGTATTATACCGTAGGGGCAGGTCGAAGACCTGCCCCTACGGTGGGAAAATCACAATACTTTCATCTCTCCCCAGTTCTTTCCGTACCGCGCCTCGGTGGAAAGGGGGATGTCCAGCGGATAGGCATCTGCCATCGTTTCCTGCACCACGCGGGCGGCCTGCTCCAATTCGCCCTTCGGACATTCCAATACGAGTTCGTCGTGCACTTGAAGGAGCATCTTGCCTTTAGCTTTGCTTTTTCAAGCGCGGGCGGGATCCTCAACATGGCGATCTTCATGATGTCTGCGGCGGTGCCCTGGATGGGTGCGTTGATGGCCTCGCGTTCCTCGCGGTTCTTCATCTGGACGTTTTGTTTGCCCTGCAAGGCGGGGAAGTATCGTCTGCGCCCCAGCAGTGTCTCGACATAGCCCTGCTCCGCCGCCTTCCTGCGGATGCCATCGAGATATTTTTTGACGCCGGGGAATTTTTCGAAGTAGGTTTTGACGAATGTCTCCGCTTCGGCGAGGGTCAGGTCGGTCGAGCGGGTGAGACCAAAGGCGGACATGCCGTAGATGAGACCGAAGTTGATCGCCTTGGCGTGACGACGCATCTCTTTGGTCACCGCCTCGGGACTTACGCCGTAAATTGCCGCGGCTGTCGTGGCATGGATATCCTCCTCCGCGCGGAATGCCGCCAGCATGCCTTCGTCCTGGGCCATGTGCGCGACGATGCGCAACTCGATCTGCGAGTAATCCACGGAGAGCAGGACGTTGCCCCTGCCTGCGATGAACCCGTTGCGGACCTTGCGCCCGGTCTCTGTGCGGATCGGGATGTTCTGCAAGTTCGGGTTGTTCGAGGAGAGCCGCCCGGTCACCGCGCCGATCTGGCTGTAGGAGGTATGCACACGCCCGGTCTTTTCGTCCACGGCGAGGGGAAGCGCATCAAGATAGGTTGACTTTAGCTTCGAGAGTTCGCGGTGTTCCAGCACCCAATCCACAACGGGATGTTTGCCGCTCAACAGATCGAGCACACCCGCCGCCGTGGAGTAATGTCCGCTGGCGGTTTTGTTGCCGCGATCCGGCGGCTCCAGCCCGAGGGTCTTGAAGAGCACATCCGAGAGCTGTTGCGTGGAGTTGACGTTGAAGGTTTTCCCGACCGATGTCGAATATCTGCTTTTCGATCTCCGCCAGGCGTTTTGTCATTTCAACGGACATTTCCTTGAGAAAAGGCAGGTCGAGCAGGACGCCTTCCATTTCCATCCCCGCAAGGACGGGGGTAAGCGGCAGGTCAATTTCCTCGAGCAGTTTTTCGCCGTCCACGCGTCTGAGTTCCGTCTGCAGGATGGGCATGAGCCGCAGGGTGTTCTCTGCGTCCGCGACCGCATACGGCGCCACGGACTCGACCGCCACATCCGCCATGCTGATCTGCTTCTTGCCCTTGCCGATCAACTCTTCGATGTGGGTCATCTCCTCGCCGAGTTTGGTGAAGGCAAGATTCTTCAAGCCAAGGTTTCGAGACGATGGGTCAATGATGAACTCCGCCAGCATGGTGTCGAAGGTGAGCGGGGAGACGAACAGTCCAAACTTTGCAAGGACGATGTAATCGTATTTCGCGTTGTGGGCGATCTTTCCGATCCTGGGATTGGTCAGCGGTCCTTCCAACGCGGACAGCACCTTCTTGAGCGGAAGGTTCGTCCCGGCGCTGTGCCCGACCGGGATGTAATACCCTTCGCCTTCCTTGATCGCCAGCGAGATACCGACGATGTCCGCTTTCATTTCCTCGGTGGAGGTGGTTTCTGTGTCGAACGAAATGACCTTCGCCTCCTTCAGCGCTTTGACCAGGTCCGCCAGTTTGGCGTCGGTGTCCACGATGTTGACTGCGAGGTTCGACTCGATCTTGGGGGATACAACCACCTGCGGTTCGTTCGCGAACAGGGACAGTTGTCCCGCCGCTTTTGGCGTGGACGAGGCGGAGGCGGAGGCAGAAGCCGGTTGACCGGTCAATTTCTCAAGGGCTTTGAGAAGCGTGCGGAATTCCATCTCCTTGAAAAAGGCTTCGATGGCTGGGACGTCCAGGTCGTGCGCTTTCGCGTGTTCCAGGTCCAGTTTGATGTTCAGGTCGGTCTTGATCTGGGCGAGGTCGCGGCTGAGATAGGCGTTGGCTTTGCTGGCTTCAAGTTTGGTCTTCCAGCGGTTCTCGATCTCGTCGAGGTGCTCGTAGATGTTGTCGAGCGTGCCATATTTTTCGATGAGCGCAATGGCGGTCTTTTCGCCGACGCCTGCCACGCCGGGAATGTTGTCGGATTTGTCGCCGACGAGGGCTTTGTAGTCCACGACCTGTTTGGGCAGCACGCCGAGTTTTTTGACGACATCCTCATCCTTGATGTAGTTCTGGTCGTCGCCCGCGAGATAGACGACCGTGCGTTTGTCCACGAGTTGCAGCAGGTCGCGGTCGCCGGTGATGATCTTGACGCCAAGTCCCTGTTCGGCGGCGAGCCGCGCCACAGAGCCGAGCACATCGTCCGCCTCAAAGCCTTCCATCTCGAGGCGCGGGATGTTGAAGGCGTCCACCATCTGGCGGATGCGCTCGATCTGCGGACGCAGGTCATCGGGCATTTTTTCGCGCGTGCCCTTGTATTCGGGGAAGAGTTCGTCGCGGAAGGTCTTGCCCACGTCGAAGGCGACGGCGATGTATTCGGGCTTTTCCTGTTCGAGGATGCGGAGCAGTTCGCGCGCGAAGCCGTAAATTCCCGCGGTCGGCTCGCCTTTCGATGTCTGCCAGCGCTGGCTTCCGCCTCCGCCCGCTGTCAGGGCGAAGTACATGCGGTAGGCGAGGGCGTGTCCGTCAATGAGGTAGAGGGTAGGGGGCATGGTGAAATTCCAATGGTCAGTGAACAGTTTTCGGTTAAACAAAAGAAGCGCAGAATTATTATACTCTGCGCTTCTCCATGGAATGTCAAGGGGTCATCTGCCCGGCTGTTCGATCCCCTGCCGGACGCGGGTCTGTTTGATGTAGTCCTTCACCAGTTGCGGCGGGTGCGGCTGTGTGCCGCCCATGATGAGGTATCCCGGCGCCCAGAAATCACCGGACGGGTTCTCCTTCTTCATGCGCGGGAATTCCGCAAAGATCTTTTCCGAGGTCTGCTGGCGCATGATGCGCATCAGGTAACCCGGCGAAGCCGCAGGCGGGACGTTCACCACCCACTGTACATATTCCGGGCGCACAGCCAGGTATTCCAATCGCCAGCCAAAGGCAACGCAGATCTGCGGGAGCCACTCGGAGAGCCGGTCTGAAATATCGCCGGTCAGGTAATGGGAGGTGAAGCGGGGGACAAGCAGGCAGGCATAGGTCAGGTTATAGAGACCCGGCGTGATCGGTTCCATCATGACGCGCCCGGCCACTTCTGTGATCGAGTGCGGGCGGGTCTCATCCAGTTCGCCCGGCGCGGGGCGGCGGATCGGCGTCTCGGGCCGCCGGCGTGACTTCGACGGCATGGTGGCATCGATATTTTCCACCACATGTTCCACGGTCTGATCGCTGTTTTGATTGGAAGTCAACAGGTCATCCACACGCACAGCGGGCGAGCTTTCGCGGCTGTATTTGCGCGGGCGTGAGGGGGATGGCCGCGTGCCCGTCTGTTCGAGCGGGGTCTTTTTGCTTGCTATCGAAGGCGAGGGCGGCGGGATATCGTTCAGGATGTTTGCAATGCTGGGGAAATCGACATCTAAATCGTCATCCTCTTCCTCGTCAAATTGGGTTGGCGCTTCATACGGAGCCGGAGCCTGCTCCTGCCTCTCGACCGGTTCCACCGCCTCGGTCAATCCCGGCGACGAAAGGCGGTTCACCAACTGACCAGCCTGCATGCGGATGGTGCTGAACGGCGTCTCCGCATCGAAGACGAGAGACAGCACCACATCGTCCGCGAGGCGTGTGGCGTAAAGCATGTGTTCGGCGCGGGTGGCTTCAAGGCGGACAAAACGCAGGAGGTCGCTTCCCTTTTGCCCATCCCAGTGACGCGTGACCGTGGTCGCCAGTTCCTTTGCCGCGTCCTGCGAGAGTTGACCGGCGTACGCCCACAGGTTGTTCTTGCGCGTGATCAACGCCGCCTGCGCGGACGATTCAAGCGTGAGCCGTGTGAGGTGTTGGGCGGCTTTGGTCACGTCGCCCAGCCAGGCAGGTTCATCGTCCCGGTTCAATCGAACAGCAGGCGAGTTGTCGCTGGCTCGGGATGGTTTGGGTTGGAAGGGGTTGTTTAGCATGTTCAACAATTCCGATAAGCAGAGGGTTTTCACGACTACACCGGGGAGGTGTCAGCGTCAGAAAACAGGATCCAGTTTGAAGGTCAGGGACGACCGGATTTCGTCTCAGAAATCGGTCATCGAACGTAGTGTATCACGTCCGCAGGGGGGAGGCAAGCAAGGCGATGTCTGGACACTTACGAAAATGCCAGTTTTTTATTCAAAATTTGTCTATTCAACTTGCTTTTCGTGCGGGTTTGTGCTAAAAATTGATAAAAAACTGTGAGGGTTTTTGCATGCATCGAGAACGAGTATCTGAGAATGTCTTTTGGTTTCAAAGCGAAGTTTATGCACAGGTGACGGCTGGGGTGGTGGTGGGTCCGCAGTGGGCGGTGGTTATCGATACGCTCGCGCTGCCGGATGAAACGCTGACGATCCGTGAGTTCATCGAACATGAGTTGAACGTGCCGGTCAGGTATGTGATCAATACGCATTACCATGCCGATCATTCGTGGGGGAATTGT
This sequence comes from uncultured Chloroflexia bacterium, assembly GCA_963718215.1. Lineage (GTDB taxonomy): Bacteria > Chloroflexota > Anaerolineae > Anaerolineales > Villigracilaceae > Defluviilinea. Next base: position 256,867 of record CAVQYK010000023.1, on the reverse strand, counting down.
TTCTTCCCCGGCGCGACGGTGGTGGCGCATGCGAATTGCCGGGCATACCTGGAGGAACGCGGCGCGCCGTCGCTTGAGACGGCGAAGAGGCAGAATCCTGCCATGCGCCAGGTCAAGATCGTCCTCCCGCAGATGACGTTCATTAATGGTGATCTGACCCTTCGCGTAGGCAAAAAGAACTTGATCCTTTCACCTGCCTTTGGTCATAGCGACGATGGCATTTCTGTGCTGGTGGAGGAGGACCGCATCCTGTTCGCGGGCGATTCGTTCATGCCTGTCCCGCATGTTGTGGACGGCGATGTGGACGATAATATCGCGTCCATTAAGCAAGTCGCCAAACTGGGCCTCGAGAACATCGTGCAGGGACACGGCGATATCATCCTGCGCGGCGAAATAGACGCGGCGGTCAAGGAGAACATCAATTATTTGAACGCCATCAAAAAATCCGTGAAGGCGGTTGCCAAACGAAGGAATGCCGCCGAGCTTCTGCCCGATATCAAGATCGAGAATTGCGGCAAGAGCCGGGTGTACCTCAGCGGGCTGGCAGAGGGGTTGCACCAGAGCAATTTGAAGGCATTGCTTTATAAAATGGCCGGGTAGGAAGAGATATTTACGAAAACGTCCCCGTTGAGGGGACGTTTCTTTTTTACCGGCGACCAGCTTCCTTTGCTTCTCTCTTTGCCCGTAACCACCCATTCAAACTTATATTGACGACTCTCTCCTTCCCCTGGATTAATTTCTTGATGTTGGGGCGTAATGACCAGACCAGGAGGAACAATGCCAGAATGCCATACAGGATGTCGATCGGGTTTTGAAGTCCCAGATAGGCGCGGATGGCGAAAACGACGGTCACGATCAACGCGATCGACAGGGTGGTGACGGAGGCAATGCCGAATGTGAACCAGATCAACGCGCCCGCGCCGAACGCGATGGGAAACATCCAGGGCCATAACCCCACCGCGCCTCCAAGCGCCGGAGCGCCGCCTGCGCCTCCGTGAAAGCGCAGTTTGCCGTCTTCATCGCGCCTGACCAAAAAGATGGAATAGTTATGCCCAATGATGGCCGCCACGGGTGCGAGGACATGGATCAGATGATTCCCCGGGCTGAGCGCCTGCGCAATCCATGCTGATACGGCTCCCTTGAGGATATCCAGAATGGCGGTCAACAACCCGGCCCCAAAACCGGCCGCGCGCAGGGTGTTCGTCCCGCCGGTACGACCGCTTTCGATCTCGCGCAGATCCTTGCCGGTCTTGAACTTTACGATCAGCATCCCAAAGGGTATGGAGCCCAGGATATATCCGAACACCACAACCCCAACTTCGACCAACATTTGCATCGCGATCCTCCAATTGAGTATAAAACTTGAAACACAAGAGAACCCGGATGGTTTCTCTATTCGACGATCTCCAGGGCGGTCTCGACCGCTTCACCGTTCTCGATCCAAAAGCCGCGCAGTTTCCAATTGCCATCCTTCCCCGAACAAATGACGTGGACCACGGCATAAGCCGCCTCCGCGATGTCGGTGGGGGAGGCGGTTTCAGGTCCCGCGGGATGCGAGTGGAAGATGCCCAGCAGGTCGAGGTGGTTGGATTCGATCCACTCGAAAGCCCGGAGTTGCTCGTAAGGCTCCATCACGAATCGCACGGGACTTTGTGCCTGATTCTGCACGAACAGCACCTTCTCCACCCGGTCATTTTTTCCCGCCAGCAGACCGCATGACTCCAATGGCGCATGGATATCGACATGCTTTATGATCTCCTGCACATGTGTGCGTGTGAGCGCGAGTTGGGTTTTCATCCTACCGAATGAAGATCGCCAATCCCCAGCACAGCGCCGCGACGATGGAAGGCTCGAGGGTGGCGCGCCGCACGGAAACATTTTCCCCCAGGTTGATGGCGAGGTTGATCAATCCATATAGCGGCCCGATCAAGAACAAACCAAACTGAACGGGCGTGACGGGCCAGTAATGCAAACCGGCCGCAAGTTGCACACATACAAGCCCGATGCCAAGCGACCAGGCAAACTCCCACTTGCCGCTCATCCACAGGTGCAGGAGGCGCAGGCTCGTAAATGTGGCTGCGACAAACAGGGCGGGCAATAGAATGTACAAACGTATCCCGCTTGAATTCAGGGCGATGGACAGGATAAAGAACAGGGTATAAGAAATGGCGGTAAGCCCAGCCACCGACAAACTGTAATAGGGGGCATCCGGGTCCACCACAACGTATTCAGAGAGGAAAACGAAGAAAATCAACACGCCGCTGACGATGAAACCGATCAGCCACACCGGTCCACCGGGCAGGATGGACAATGGAACACTGATGACGAACGTGGTCAGGGTGGGGAGGAACCACCACTGGAACGTGGCCCTGCCCTTCAGGGACGGGTGGCCTCGCAGGAGCCAGTCCATGCCCGCGGCGGCCAGGCCGGCTGTCAAAATGCCCATCAGAGTCCCGATATCCAGCGGCAGGGCAAGCAGGAAGCCGGGGAGTTGCACCTCCAGGTTGAAATCCCGCGAGGGGATCAGCCTTCCAAGGGCAAGCCCCAACAGGACGGTGGAAATCAGCAGCCCGATGCGGTTCGGATCGGGCATGAAACGGTCTTGTTCGTTCATTATTAACATTGTACCTGCCCCCCGAACGAATGCCAAGACACGTCCGCGTATGGTAGAATCAAACAGTTATGGATGTACAGAGACTGGAAACATTACCCCCGCCTCCGGGTGTTTTTGGCTCGCTCAAGGCGGGTTTTGACGTTGTTTCCAACCGCGTGATGCTGATCCTCATTCCGCTGGTTCTGGACCTGCTCCTGTGGCTGGGTCCGCGTTTGAGCGTGGACGGATTGCTCTCGCCCTACTTCAGGCTTGTGTTGGGGCAGGCGCGGCGGGGCGTGGCGGAGGCAGACCTTGAGCTTTTCACCCAATACCAGTCCCTGATGATGGAGCGGCTGAGGGATTTCAACCTGTTGAGCCTGCTGTCCAAACTGCAATTGTTCCCGATCGGCATCTCGAGCCTGTCGGCGCAGACCCTGCCGGTGGAGAATCCGCTTGGGCTTTCGAATGTCGTGATCGTTTCCTCCGTTTGGATCGTGCTTGGGCTGGCGTTTATCCTCATCCCGATTGGCTGGGTCGGCGGAGGGGTGTATTTTCGTCAGGTGGCAGTGTCAATTTTAGGTGAGAAGGAAGCGGGGATCAGTTTTCAGCAAGCCATCTTCCAGACAGTCCTCCTGTCGGTGATATGGCTGGTCGCTTTGGTCATCCTGTTCGTACCGTTGACACTGGTGCTCGGTTTGGTTGCGCTGGTCAGCCCGTTGCTGGCAAATCTTGCAGTCCTTGTTTTGATGTTCCTGTTGTTATGGTTGATCGTTCCATTGTTCTTTACCCCGCATGGGATCTTCGTCCGCAGGCAGAACGCCTTTCACTCGATCTATTCCAGCCTGCGGATGATCCGCTTCTCTCTCCCGACCAGCGGCATGTTCGTGCTAAGCGCCTTTCTCCTCTCCCGCGGCCTGGACCTGCTGTGGAGCGCGCCGAAAAACGACTCCTGGCTGACCCTGGTCGGCTTCGCCGGACATGCGTTCATCACCACCGTGTTGCTTGCGGCAAGTTTCATCTATTACCGTGATATGAACGACTGGCTGAAGAACGCCTATGAGCGCTTCCAGCAGATCGGCAGGAGACCGTCTTCGACGGCCTGAACGAATTTATCTTCTTCATCCGTTGTCCAGATGGACGCGGGGATTTCCTCGGAGGTTTTTGTGGTAGCAAAAGAGCAAACAGTAAACTACGATGTGAATGCCATTCAGGCTCTCGAAGGCATCGAGCATGTCCGCAAACGCCCCGGCATGTATGTGGGCGGTACGGACATCAAGGCTTTGCATCATCTCGTCTATGAAGTTGTGGACAATGCCATCGATGAAGCGTTGGCTGGCTTCTGCACGAAGATCGACATCATCATCCATGAGGACAGCAGTGTGACGGTAGAGGATAATGGACGCGGCATCCCGGTCGGTCCGCACCCGACAAAGAAGGATGCCAAGGGCAAGCCCATGGAAACCGTGGACGTGGTGATGACCGTCATCGGCGCGGGTGGCAAGTTCGGCGGCGGCGGTTACAAGGTCTCCGGCGGTTTGCACGGTGTGGGTGTGAGCGCGGTCAACGCCCTGTCTGAATGGACGATCACCGAGGTCAAACGCGACGGCAAATTATGGCAACAGAACTACAAGCGCGGCGTTCCGCAGGGACCGATTAAACAGGTCGGCAAGGTCTCCAAGGACGAGACGGGGACCAAACAGACCTTTCGTTTCGACAAGCAGATCTTTACAGAAGATATTGACTACCGTTTTGACACACTGGTGCAGCGTTTCCGTGAAATGGCGTTCGTGACGCGCGGTGTGACCATCCGTTTTGTGGATGAACGCGCCGACCGCCAGATGACCTTTTACTTCGAAGGCGGACTCACCTCGTTCGTCCGTTATTTGAACCGCAACCGCGAGAACCTGCACCCGGTTGTCCACGTGGACAAGGATATCGAGGCGATCGGCATAGAAGCCGCCATCCAGTATACGGATGCTTATACCGAGTCGGTTTATTCGTTCGCGAACACGATCAACACCATCGACGGCGGCACGCATCTCACCGGCTTGCGCTCCTCCCTGACGCGTGTGATCAACGATTATGCCCGTAAGAACGGTCTGCTCAAGGATGCCGACCCAAACTTCTCGGGTGACGATACGCGTGAAGGCCTGACGGCCATCGTCTCGGTCAAGCACCCGGAACCGCAGTTCGAGTCGCAGACCAAGGTCAAGCTGATGAACCCCGAAGTGCAGACGTATGTCACGCAGGTGGTGGGTGAGGCGTTCAGTACGTTCCTTGATGAGAACCCGCAGGCCGCCAAGGCGATCATCGCCAAGTGTCTGACCTCCGCCCGGGCGCGTGACGCGGCTCGCAAGGCGCGTGACCTGGTCATCCGCAAGTCGGCATTGGAATCGCTCACCCTGCCCGGCAAACTGGCGGATTGCTCTGAGCGTGACTCATCCAAAACAGAACTCTACATCGTGGAAGGTGACTCGGCAGGCGGCTCCGCCAAACAGGGGCGCGACCGCCACTTCCAGGCGATCCTGCCATTGCGCGGCAAGATCATGAATACCGAACGCGCCCGCCTCGACAAGATCCTCTCCAGCAATGAGATCAAGGCCTTGATCTCCGCCTTGGGGACGGGCATCGGCGACAACTTCGAGGTGGAAGGTCTGCGCTACGGACGTGTCATCATCATGACCGACGCCGACGTGGACGGCAGTCACATCCGCACGCTCCTCCTGACCTTCTTCTTCCGCTACATGCCGAAGTTGATCGAGGATGGACACCTTTATATTGCCCAGCCGCCGCTGTACCGCATTGCATACAAGAATCAGATCAAGTACGCCTACACCGAAAAGGACAAGGACAAGGTGATCAAGGACGTGGGGGAGAAGGCGTCGCTCCAGCGCTACAAAGGTCTGGGCGAAATGAACCCGACCCAGTTGTGGGAGACGACGATGAATCCCGAAAACAGGACCCTGCTCCTGGTCGCGGTGGAGGATGCGGCGGAGGCGGACCGCACCTTCGACATGCTGATGGGCGACGCGGTCGATCCGCGCCGCAAGTTCATCCAGACCCACGCGAAAGCCGTCCGAAACCTGGATATTTAGTGGAAGACAACGTCCCGAAGGGTGTTCCTTCGGGACGTTTTGCAATCATCCTTTCTGCTTTGTTATGAAAGTACCATAGTTATAGACCGGGGATGTAGTGTAAAATTCCAGAACCGCTGACGCACGCGGTTTCGAGTGGAGCCATTTTGTATCTTTCCCAACGAACCCAGACCGTTTTGAGCCGGGTGCTACAGATTGTAGTGCTGGCCTATCAGGCTGTGGCGGTCGTGGTCTTCGTTTCGACGCTGTTTCGCGCAACCGACTGGTTGAAGAATCCGTTCATCGGCGGATTTTTCGAGCACACGTTCATCCTGAACGGTTCGAACACGAGCGAAAACGGGAAAAGCTGGGAACTGTACAGGCAGGGATTCGCCATAGGCGATCAATTGCTCGCCGTTGACGGGGTGCCCGTCTCGACAGCCGATCAACTAAGGGAAATACTCAGCTCGCACAGACCCGGTGACCAGGTCCAGGTGGAGATGCGCACTGCTGAAGGGGCATCGGAGACAAAGGGGATTCTCCTTCAGGAACTCTCTTCCGCAGACCGCTACGCCTACTTCTACATCCCCGAATTCCTGAGTTTTGTCTTTCTGGTTGTCAGTTTGTGGATCTTCGGCCTGCGCCGCACTGAACCTGCCGGGCGTGCCTTCTCGATCTTCACCTCATCGCTTGCGATAGCGACCGGCGCGCTCTTTGACCTTTACACTTCCCATCAATTTATTTATGTCTGGACGCTGGCTGTCAGCCTCACCGGCGGTTCATTGATTGACCTTGCCCTTTGCTTTCCCCAGGAAGCGCGTCTCATCATCGGCCGCCCCTACCTGCGCTGGATCGGATATCCGATCAGCGTGATCCTGGCAGTGAACGCCTTCTTCACCTTGTTCAACTTCGATACTCCCGTTGCATATTTTGGCGCGTGGCGTGCCATCTATGTTTTTGTGGGGCTTTCGGGGTTGTTCTATTTTGGAGTGCTTTCCTATCATGCCTTCAGGTCTTATTCCCCTGTCGTGAAACAACAGGCGCGCACCATACTGATCGGTTCCCTGATCGGTTTCGGACCCATGGTCATCTGGTTGTTATACGGGGTGATCAGCAATCTCTCCCCGCTGCTTCCGGATCTCGAAGGGTTCAACCCGTACCTGCTCCTGTTCACGATCTTCTTCCCCATCGTAAATGGATACGTGATCCTGCGCTTCCGCCTCCTCCGTACTGACTACTGGGTGCGCCAGGGGATGGTCTACGCCCTGATGACGGTTTGTGTGGTGGTTGCGTATGGCCTGCTCGTAAGCGGTATTGCGCTGATCCTGCCGATGCCGGCAAATAATCCGTACCTGATCGGCGGGTTGGTTTTTGCCATTGCGGTCCTGCTCAACCCTGTCCGCAACCGTCTGCAGGTCATGGTGGACGGCACCTTCTTCCGCGGCCAGCGCGCCTACGAAGACCGCATCCGCACTTTCAACCATGAAATGACCGGCGCACTGGATATTGAAGCGATCGGGCGCGTCATCCGCCAGCAGGTTATGGGGACATTGACGCCGGACCGCCTGCACGTTTTTACCTACGACGCTCTCAATGATCAATATGCCGCCCTGCCCGGGGAGGATGGACGTTCAACCAGTGACATTCGATTTGCCTCCACCAGTCCGCTCGTCCAATACTTCCAAAAGGAAAACATTCCGCTGTACCTCGATACGGTCAATCCGCCTGCCATCCTGAAAGGGGACGAGGCGCGCCTGTCCCTGCTGGGAGCACGCCTGTTCGTCGGATTGCGCGGCGAGGACAGACCCGTCGGCTGGCTTGCCCTGGGGACGCCACTTTCCGGTACCGCCTACACCCCCAAGGACCTGGATTATCTTGAACGTATTGCCGACCAGTCCTCCCTCGCCATCTCCCGCGTCCAGACGGTTGCCAACCTTCAGCGCCGTGTGCAGGAAATGAACGCCCTCTCGCTTGTGTCACAGGGTGTCAATGTCACACTCACCTTCGACGACATTCTCGAACTCATCTTTGCCCAGACCTCCCGCATCATTCCATCCACCTACTTCCACATCACCCTGTACAACAAAGCCGCGGATTATTTCTATTACGGTTTCCGCGTGGACGACAACGAACGCATGGGAACCCTTGAGAACCAGCCGCTTCCTCCCAGCCTCGGTCTGGGTCAGGAGGTCATTCGCAAGGGACGTCCGCTCATCACACAGGATTACAGGCAGGAATGCCAGTCCCGCAACATGACCCCCTCCGCCGCAGGCATCTACGCCTGGATGGGAGTCCCGCTCAACTCGGACGCCGAAACCATCGGCGCCCTGAGCGTTGGCAGCCGGGATGCCACGGTTACCTATACCCGCGCCCAGCTTGACCTTCTGCAATCCATTGCCGATCAGACCGTCGGCGCCATCGTCAAGGCGCGGCTCCTGCAGGAGACGGAACAACGCGCACACCAACTTGCCACACTGAACGAGATCACGCGTCAGTTGACCTCCACGCTCGAACAGGAACCTCTCCTTCACAATATTCTCGACAACGCTGTAAATATTCTGAACTGCGAAGCCGGGACATTGTTCATGATGGACGACCAGACCGGCGATCTGGTTTTCCGCGTCACCATTGGACCTGTAGCCGGCAACCTGCTCGGACAGCGTCTCCCCGCCGGGACCGGGGTCGTGGGGCGCGCCGCCCAAACGCGCGCGCCCGTCATCGAGAATGATGCCCAGAGGTCGTCTGCCCGCTTTGCCGGAACCGACAAACAGACAGGTTTCACCTCGCGTTCCCTGCTCGCCGTCCCCATGCAGATCAAGGACCGCGTGCTCGGCGTCATCGAGGTCATCAACCGCCGCGACGGACTGCCCTTCGTCAAGGACGACCAGAGCATCCTGACAGCCTTTGCCGGGCAGGCGGCGGTCGCCGTCGAAAATGCCCGCCTGCTCGCCTTGACAGACCAGGAACTCGCCGCCCGCGTCGAGGAACTCCAGGTCATGGGTCGTATTGTCCGCGAATTGAACGCCAGCCTCGATGTGGACCGTGCCATGCGCATCACGCTTGAATGGGCTATGCGCCAGTCCAATGCCGAAGCGGGCTTGATCGGCATGCTGGAGGATGAGCAGATCCGACTCATGGCGCAGAATGGGTACGAGGAAGTGTTCACCGATCCGTCCAATGGGCATCTGCCCATTGACATGCCGACCATCAAATCCGCCCTTGCAAGCAAGCAGCCCAGTCAGGTCTCACTCATCGCCACTGGCGAAAAGGGGCTCCTGCCCACGGCGCATACGCAGATCATCATCCCGATCCGCCGTGAAGCCGATGTCATTGGCCTGCTCCTGCTCGAAAGCATGAGCGATTCTCAGGAAAATCTGGCGTTCCTAAACCGCTTGAGTGACAATGCCGCCATCGCCATCTATAATGCCCAACTCTACGATGCGATCCAGCGGGCGAATATTGCCAAGAGCGATTTCGTCTCCTTCGTGGCGCATGAGTTGAAAAACCCCATGACCTCCATCAAGGGCTACACCGAACTGCTGGCGGCGGGTTCGGTTGGAGCGATCAACGAAATGCAGACCAATTTCCTGCATACCATCCGTTCCAACGTAGAGCGCATGTCGGTGCTGGTCTCCGACCTCAACGACAATGCCAAGATCGAAGCCGGTCGCCTCCGCCTCGACTATAGGGCGGTACGCGTGCAGGATATCGTGGAGGATGTCCTGCGTTCCACCAGGCGCCAGGTCGAAGACAAAAAACAGACCATCCAACTGCAAATTCCCCCGCAATTGCCAAATGTTTGGGCGGACCCGGTCCGTGTGGGACAGGTGCTTACCAACCTGGTCAGCAACGCGCACAAATACACGCCCGAAGGCGGGACGGTCGTCGTAGGCGCGCAGGAAACCGATAACCAATGGGACCCCGAAGGCGCAAAACGCGTCGTGCACCTGTGGGTCAAAGACAACGGCATCGGCATCGGCATCGAAGACCAGGCAAAGATCTTCCAAAAATTCTTCCGTTCCGACGACGCGAAGGCGCGAGAGGCGCCTGGCACAGGCCTGGGCTTGAATATTACAAAGAGCCTTGTCGAGATGCAGGGCGGGCGCATCTGGTTCGAGAGCGAGTTCCGCCACGGCACCACCTTCCATTTCACAATACCGGTCGCCGAAGGATAACGATATGACTCTGAAAGCCGCCATCGGATATGCCCAGGCATTGAACGGACGCGAAGCCGGTTTACAGGCAACCCATCACGCCTTGAACAACCTCGGCACCGCCAATCCCCGCATGGGTTTTGTCATCGCCTCACATCAATACCAGGCGCGCGATGTCGTCAACGGTGTGACCAGCCTGCTTGGCGATACGCCGTTGATCGGCATGAGCAGCCCCGTTGGTTTCTCATCGAGGGGATTGCATCCCAATTCCGTTATTGTGGCGTTGATGAACGGCGATTTCCAGGCAGAGACGCACTGGATGCCCGGCTATGCCCAGAGCGGGCGTGAAACAGGCATCCGGCTGACGAAACAACTTGAAGGTAAGGATGATGCGCGCGCCCTCCTTTTCTTCGCGGACGGTTTCAACGGCGACGCCGACCAGCTATGTTCGACGCTTCCGACTTCCGGCATCGCGCTCGCCGGCGCGCTTTCCTCCGGCGATCTGCACACGGGTCAATCCTACCAGTTGGCTGGTTCACAGACCGGGAACGGCGCCCTCGCTGGAGCCATCCTGCGCGGCGAACTGCGCGTGGGGATCGGATTTGCGCACGGCTGGAACCCGGTCGGCAGTCACTTCCGCGTGACGCGTTCGCGCGGCTTCTGGCTCCGCACCCTGGACGGGCGCCCTGCATCCGAGACATACGCCCAACTGTTCGGCCACCCGGCGCGTGAGTGGGCTTTCCCGCCCTTGAGCCATCTTGCCAGGCTGTATCCGCTGGGCGTGGAGCAGGGCGACCAAACGCTGGTACGCGCACCCATCCGCGTGGAGGCAGATGGCAGTTTTCGTATGAACGCGCCTGTGCGCGAGGGTGCGGATGCCTACCTGTTGGTGGGTAACCGCGACTCCTGCGAAAAAGCCGCCCATCAGGCGGCCCAGCAGGCTTTGCAGGGACTTAACGGTGATAAACCCGCCTTTGCACTTGTCCTTGTGGATATCGCCTGGGAAATGTTGCTGAAATCACACCCGGGTTCTGAAATTACCGCAGTGCAGGATATTCTCGGCAAGGATGTGCCTATTGCAGGCGGTTATACGCTGGGGCAGATCGCCCCGGGCAAAGAGTATGCGCCGCCGCAACTATTGAACCAGCATCTTGTTGTGATCGCTTTTGCCAGCCATCAATGACCGAGCCGCGTTCTTCAGGATGATGACCCTCGCTGAGGGTCATTTTGTTTTTCGGCATGTGACGGGTATATAATCGCCAATGGATACAAGGAAAATGCCATGAACACGAAGACAGCCTCTCTTGTTTTGATCGGAGCTTTCCTGTTGACGGGGTGCGGCCTCGGCGGTTCTGCGGATCTCACCCCGACCCCGCTTGCTCCAAACTCCCCGGGCTTTGTCTCCACTGGGACGCCCTCCCTGGCTCCGTTGCCTGCCGTCACCGCCACGCCAGTTACACGGTCCGTTTGCACGGACCCGGCCGTTGTCGCGCTGGTCAACTCGTTGAAAACATCCATGCTCACAGCGGATGGCGCCCTGCTCAGTTCACTGGTCAGCCCAGACGGCATGGAAGTCCGCTACTTCCGCAACGGCACGGCGATCACGTATACTCCCTACCAGGCGGGTTTCCTGTTCGAAACCACCTTTGAAGTAAACTGGGGACCTGAACCCGGCAGCGGCATGGACAAGACAGGTTCCTTTCACGATGTGATCGTGCCCGATCTGGTAAAGATCTTCAACCAGACCTATACCCTGCACTGCAATGATGTCAAACATGGCGGCGCCACCTACGAGGTCACATGGCCTTATCAAAAAGATTTCTACTCCATCCACTTCACAGGGACGGAGCAATACGGCTTTCTCGATTGGCACACCTGGGTGGTCGGCGTGGAATACGATAACAACAAACCACTGATCTATGCCTTGATGAATTTCTTTTGGGAGCCATAAAAAGCACTGAGACAGAACAGAACTCGTTTCACACGATTTAAGTCCGCCTTGTATCGATCATTGAGTAATTCACTGATACAAAAAACAAGTCCCCGTTCATGGGGATTTGTCATTTAATTTCAGCGTCGAACACTTCACCAAACGCCTTCACCACTTCCGCTTTGACAAGTTCCATCGCAGGCGGGGCAGGCAGAAGGTCCGCGAGTGAGGCGACCGGTTCGTCCTGCAATCCGCAGGCGATGATGCCGTCCCAATATTCCATGTCGGGATTCACGTTCAGCGCAAAACCGTGACGAGACACCCCGCGCGCATCCACTTTGACGCCGATCGCCGCGATCTTGGCTGGCTTTCTGCGATCTTCAGGTTTACAACGCGGACAGCGCGAATGCACGTCGGCTTGAATCCACACCCCGGTCAAGCCGGGACGTTGTCCCGCCGCGAGACCGAGGTTCGCCAGAGCGGTGATGATCGTTTTTTCCAATTTACGGACGTAGCCGACGTAATCGGCGTCGGGGATACGGGAGATAGACCTGTCAGGTCTCGCCTCATCAAGAATTGAGTTCTGACGAATGCGCGGACACAGAACTCTGATCTTTAATCATCTCCGAAGACCTGACAGGTCTTAATGGCAACAACGGATATCCCACCAACTGCCCGGGACCGTGATAGGTCACATCCCCGCCGCGGTCCACCCAATGGATGGCAATGCCCTTTTCGCGGAGTTGTGTCTCGCCCCACAGTAGATTTTCCTGTTTGCCGCGCCGCCCAAAAGTGTAGACGTGCGGATGCTCGAGTAACAACAGGGTCGGCGGGCGTTTCCCCTCCGCGATCTCCGCCGCGTATTCGATCCTGCAATTTCCAGGCGGATTCGTATTCGATCAAACCCAGGTCTTCGACAATAAGATTCATCATTAAATTCGTAGGGGCGACCGCGGTTCGCCCGCCCCACATTATTTGAACAATCCTCCGATACAGATCGGATTCCAACAGCCCGTTCGGGTCACAGCGTTTCTTGAGTTTCTTGAACTTCGCGATGGTTTCCTCGCCGAGGAAAGCCCGCGTGCTTTCAGCCGATGTCTCGCTGTTCTTGGCAAAGTAGAACCGTCCGCCCGCGGAAAGGACGATGCGGTCGAACTCCTGCAACTAGCTCGCCCAGCCGTTTGCGGCTCCCGTCGGTCACGCGGAAGTCCATGGCGAGGGAGAAACCGTCCACGGCATGGGTGAGCAGGAAGTTGTCGGGGCGGTGACGCTTTGTGACGCCGAGGTAGGACGGAAGTCCGCGCTGATGCGAGAGTTGGATCATCTCACGCCAGGCGTCTTCGGCGGTCTCCTTCGGGATGAACGACTGGTATTGGATCAATCCGCCGCGCCCGAACGAACGCTCCCAGTCTGGGACATAATCCAGCAGGAAGTGGAACTCCGCATGGGACTGGCGGAAGGTATGCGTGCGCAGGCTGGCGACATATTTGGCGGTGTTGATACCCCACACGCCCAGGTTGTTGAGGAACGGGTTCATGAAATAGTGCAGCATCGACTTCGGCATCACGCCGAACAGGCGGTCGGGCAGGTGCTGGTACGAGAGTTTCATCGTCTCGTGCGCGTTGGGGTCTTCGCCTTCCTTCAGGTTGTTGGCAGCGTGGATCTGTCCGCGCCCGAGGTTTTTCCCGCCCTGGACGGTGTCGAGCCAGCCGACGATGTAATCGTAATGCGGCGCGTTCTCGAACAGGTCACCCAGGTGTTCACGCAGGTTCCTCACCGGGCGCGCGTCCACAGAAATAAGTCCCGAATGGATGCGTTTCATCTGCATCGTGACGGAGGTGAAGACTCCCAGCATCCCCAGACCGCTGATCATTGCGTAGAACAGGTCGGCGTTCTTTTTCGGCGTGCAGGTCATCAAAGCGCCGGTCGGGAGCATCGCCGTGAACTCGACCACATGCTCGCCGATGGTGCCCTTCTGGAAATTGTTCTTGCCGTGGATGTTCGCCGAAAGACAGCCGCCCAGCGTGGTCTTCATCGTGCCTGAGACGACGGGGGGCCACCAACCGTCGGGTTCGACCTTCTTCCATAGTTTTTCCAGCGTGACGCCAGACTCGCATCGGACCACGCCGGTAGCTGGATCCCATTCCAGGATCTGGTCCATCCCGGTCATGTCGAGGACGATGCCGCCGCTGTTGAGCGACACATCGTTGTAACTGAGACCGGTCCCGCGCGCAGTGACGGTCAGGCCGTTTTTCTTCGCGAGTTGGAAGGCTTCATAAATATCATCCGTTTTCGTGACCTGGATTCGGTAACAGGATGATTTGAGCGAGTGCCCAAAATTTTCAAGTTGTGTGAAAGTGTTGAGAGAAAGTGACATGGTGATTGTTTTGATCTACACGGCATCCTCGCCGCCGGGGACGGCGGCGGGAGCATTTCAAAAAGACAACCTTCTGAAGATGAAGGAAGGTGTGTGCTGGATCGCCAGCATGATCCAGCGCCAGATGCCGGTGGCATAGATGGTCTGTTTGCGCCTTTGAATTCCCTTTAGGATCAGGTCGGCGGCTTGTTCCGGTTCCGCGGGAAACATGGGTTTTTGTATGCCGCGCAGCATATCGGTTTTGACCATGCCCGGCTTGACGGTCATCACGTGGACGCCGTGGCGCGTGAGACGATTGCGCAGTGACTCAAGGTAGGTGGTGAGACCCGCCTTGGATGTGCTGTTGGCAGGGTTCGCCACGCGGCCCCTGTCGCCCGCCACAGAAGAGATGCCGACGATCTGTCCGCTCCTGGCGCTTTGGAACAACGGCGCCACCTCGCTCATCCAAGCCATTGCGCCGAGCAGGTTGACCTCCATGACCTTGCGGTCTTCCGCAAAGTTGAACTCGTTGATGTCCGGGAAATAGATAATGCCTGCGAGATAGACGAACAGGTCCAGCCCGCCGATATCGGCAATGATGCGGTGGAGCAGGTCGGGAACGGAGTCATAATCGGTCACGTCGTGTTCGTAGATAACGGCGCGGACTTCGCCGGCGGCTTGATTGATCTCATCGCACAGGGATTGAAGCGTGATCTTGTTACGATCCACCAAAGCAAGGGTATATCCCTCGCGGGCAAGTTTGCGGGAAAGGGCTGAGCCGATCCCCCCCGAAGCGCCAACCAGGACCGCGCGTCGGCGTGGATTCAGCGGTGTTGCAGGAGCAGATTTGGGTGAGTCTGACACGTTACCTCCAGATATGGGTGGTCCCATTTTAACCCATCAGGCACTGTAACGTGCGTGTAATACAGGGACGTCTGTTGTGTTGCTATAATGACTGCGCTGAAAACTGGAAGGATCCAGAAGAATTATTCCGGCTGAACGCGGTTTCACTTGTGACAGGAAAGAATGAAAGAACAAACATTGAAAGTTTTGACAGACGCCCGGCAAAGACTGGATGGGATGGACATCCCCCCCAGTGATAAGGATATCCTCGTCAAACTGATCGAGGTCCTCGCTGCTTCCCTGGAGAAATACTCCTCAAACCATTCGGATGCAGCCAGCCTGGCGCAGGCGTTGATCGACAACCAGGCGCTTCTCACCATGCTCAAACAACAGACCGACGAGTTGAACGCGCTCAAGAAATTGAGCATCAATCTCACCTCCAGCCTCGACCTGCCCGATGTGCTGGATGCCCTGGTGTCGGAAGCCATACAGCTGATCCCAAATGCGCACGATGTCTACATCTTCCTTTATTCGAACGGGAAACTTTCCTTTGGCGCGGCACTGGATGCCGCAGGCAACAAGAATACCTCGTGGTCGAAACCGCGCGTGAATGGTCTCACTTATACGGTGGCACGCAGCGCTGAGCTGATTGTTGTGGAAGACATGCAGGATCATCCGCTTTATGAAAATGCCCCCACAGATTGGACAGGTTCGATCATTGGTATTCCGCTCAAGGTTGGGGATACAGTTGTCGGTGTGATGAACATGGCGCGCTCGAATTCCGGTGGATTCTCCCCGTCTGAATTACGGTTGCTCGGCCTGCTTTCAGATCAGGCTGCGGTTGCCATCTCCAATGCAAACCTGCACCAGATGATCAGCCGGCAGGCTTACAGTGACACATTAACTGGCCTCCCAAACCGCCGCGCGCTGGACGAGAGACTGGAGGATGAAGTCCAATCTGCACGCCGCAATGGTTATTCCTTTGCGGTCATAATGATGGACCTTGACGGATTCAAGGATGTGAACGATATCTACGGACATTCCGTTGGCGATGAGGTCCTGCGGATGATATTCAGCCAGATGGCGCGCGGGGTCCGCAACACGGACTTCCTCGCCCGCTACGGCGGTGACGAACTGACCCTGATCCTGACCCAATCCGACATGGCTTCCGCAAGGATCGTCACGGAGAAGATCATCGAGGGTATGAAAAGGCTCAAGTTCACATTGCCCGACAAGAAGAAACTTAAACTGGGTATTTCCGGCGGTATCGCCATCTACCCCGTCCACGCCCGCAGCGGACCGGACCTCCTGCGCGCGGCGGATGCGGCTCTGTATCAAGCCAAGAAACACAGCCGCGGCACCTTTCAGATGGCGCGCGGGGTCACAGGTCCCATCGCGACACACAAAATCGGAGGCGAATAGCCTCCGATTTGATTTGCGGGGGTTATAATCTCAAAATTCATGTCACTCTGAGGGAGTGGTGCTGAGGCGCCAATGCGACCGAAGAGTCTCCCGCTGATGATGCAAGAGACCCTTCGTGGCGCGAGGCGCCATTCAGGGTGACATTCCATTACCGGAGGAATTATGCACCGAAAGATCAAGATCATTCTGAATCCCATGGCAGATATGGGCAACGCCTGGCGCGCGGCCCGTGACCTGCGTTCCATTACGGAGCAGCATGGCGGCATAGATTGGAGCGGCACGGTCTACCCGGGTCACGCCATTGACCTTGCAAAACAGGCAGAAGACTATGACATGGTCATTGCCATGGGCGGGGATGGCACCGTCCACGAAGTGATGAACGGACTCA
Source organism: uncultured Chloroflexia bacterium (assembly GCA_963718215.1). Taxonomy (GTDB): domain Bacteria; phylum Chloroflexota; class Anaerolineae; order Anaerolineales; family Villigracilaceae; genus Defluviilinea. Next base: position 240,107 of record CAVQYK010000023.1, on the reverse strand, counting down.
TGCAGATCCCTGAAGACCGGCGCCCCATCCTGGGAGTTGTCCCTGTCGGTTCAGGCAATGATTTTGGACACGGTATCGGCGCATCCACTTCCCCGGCTGAAGCCCTCAACCGTGCCATCAACGGCGAATCCTCCACGGTTGACCTTGGCTTGATGACTGACGGACATGGACGCAGGGAATATTTTGACAACACACTCGGCATCGGCTTTGGCGCCATGGTCACCATCCGCTCGCACCAACTTCCCCTGCTGCGCGGTTTTCTCATGTACCTCACCTCCGTCATCCAGACCATCATCCTTGACCACAACCCCATCAGAATGCAGATCGAAATGGACGGCAAAAAGATGGAGGAAAGCATCATCTACCTGATCCTGTGCAACGGTCGGCGTGAAGGAGGCGGTTTCCTCATCGCCCCGGACGCAAAGATCGACGACGGTCTCCTCGACTACGCCATGATCACCAATGTCAGCCGCCTCAAGATGTTCCGCATCCTGCCCGAGGTGATGAAAGGCACGCACGGGCGTTTTAAGGAGGTCACCCTCGGCAAATGCAAAAAATTCACGCTCACCGCCGACAGGCCTCTCTACATCCATGCCGACGGTGAGATCTTCTCCGGTCCCGGCACCGATATTCGACAGGTCAATTTCGAGATCCTCCCCAGGGCGCTTAAGCTCGTTCGCGGTTAATCACTCCCTGCTTTCCAATTTCTATTTTAGAATAGGGAAAGTGGAAAGCAGTTATGCCTGATCTCTTTCACTCCCTCCTCAAACAGGACATCGGACATCTCCGCATCATCGCGGAACTGTGGGGGCTCGAACTGGAATCCGCCAAAGCGGAAGGCGCGCTGGAGGAACTGTCCGCCTCCCTCCTGGACCCGGACCTGCTTGCCGAGTTAATGGACACTCTCCCATCTGAAGCGGTCTCTGCCCTTACCGCCCTCGTCAACTCAGGCGGGCGACTCCCCTGGCAAACCTTCACCCGCAAATACGGCGACATCCGCGAAGCAGGCGCAGGCAAACGCGACAGGGAAAAACTGTATCTCAAACCCATCATCAGTCACTGAAATCCTCTACTATCGCGGACTCCTTGCCCGAGCCTTCTTCGACACCCAAAAAGGACCGCAGGAATTTGCCTACATCCCCGATGATCTTCTGAAATTGATAACAGACGTAGGGGCACAACATGTTGTGCCCCTACAAGAGACCCACACCGAACCTCTCGGCCGCCCCGCCTCCCCCGGCGAACGTGGACAGGAACTCCTTGCCGACGATTCCATCCTCGACGATGCGACCACCCTGCTCGCGGCGTTAAGAATGGGTATGAATATGGACTCGGCCAGCATTGCCGTGGCGCCGTGGCGACACTTGTCGGCGAATTTTCGGGAGCATGCTCCCCAACTCCAAAGCCTTCTCACCGCCGCAAAACTGATCAAAAAGAATGCCCTCCAGCCCGAAGCGGTAAAGATCTTTCTCGAATCTTCCCGCACTGACGCCTTGAAAATGCTGACCGGCGCATGGCTCGAAAGTGACTCGTTCAACGAACTCAAACTGATGCCGGGCATCGTCTGCGAGGGCGAATGGACCAATCAGCCGCTAGAAACGCGCGAATTCCTGCTAAACTTGATCGATGCCATTCCCGAAGGCAAATGGTGGAGCCTGGGCGCGTTCATCCGCGACATCAAACAAAAGTATGCCGATTTCCAGCGCCCTGCAAGTGACTACGACTCCTGGTTCATCAAACGCGCCTACGATGGACAGTACCTGCGCGGTTTCGCCTACTGGGATCAGGTGGATGGCGCGCTCATCAAATATTTCATCACGGATATCCTGCACTGGCTGGGGCAGGTGGATTTGTCCATTGCGGAAGGGGCAGCGGAGGTAACGGCTTTTCGAGTGGGGTCGTTTGAGGGCAGGAAAGAAGAAAGAGGAAAGATTTCAGTTTCCTCAAATGGGAGGATTTCAATTTCCCGTGATGTGCCGCGTGTTGTGCGCTATCAACTCTCAAGGTTCTGCGAATGGGAAGAGCCGAAAAAAGATGATTATTTGTACCGTGTCACGACCAAATCCCTGACCCATGCCAAGGAGCAGGGACTCAAAGCCGAGCAATTGCTGGCACTGCTGGTCAGGCACACGGACAACAAAGTCCCGCCTTCGTTGGTCAAGGCGCTCAAACGCTGGGAGGTTAACGGCACAGAGGCCCGGGTGCAGACGCAAGTCATTTTGAAAGTGAGCAGGCCCGAGGTCATGGAAGAGATGCGCAAGTCCAAGGCGGCGAGATTCCTTGGCGAAATACTCAGTCCGACAACGGTGATCATCAAAGGCGGAGCCGTCCAAAAAGTGATGGATGCGCTGGCCGAATTGGGTCTTCTTACCGAGGTGGAAGATCTGAAAGAATGAACGGTTGTCAGCGGTAAATCATGACAATCGTTTTTTGTTAAATCAATATAATGAATAATGTCATTGCGGGCAGTCCAACGGGCGACGAAGCAATCCCCTGACTTACTGGAGATTGCTTTGTGGCGCGGGGCGCCACTCGCAATGACAGAACACATAAAGGAGATCTCATGTCCAAACTCGATTGGCTTACGCAGGAAATTGACGGCTTGAAGGAACAGGGCTTGTACAACCGCATCCGCACGATCGGCTCGGCGCAGGGCGCGCGCATCATCGTGGATGGCAAAGATGTGCTCAACTTCTGCTCGAACAATTATCTCGGTCTGGCGAACCACCCGAAGATCGTCGAAGCTGCGAAGGAAGCGACCAAGAAATACGGCGTCGGTCCCGCTGCAGTGCGTTCGATCGCCGGCACCACCGACCTGCACGTGCAACTCGAGCAGCGTCTCGCCAAGTTCAAAGGCGCGGAGGATGTCATCACCTTCCAGTCGGGTTTCACCGCCAACCTCGGCACCATTTCGGCGCTCGTCGGCAAAGAGGATGTAATCTTCTCGGACCGATTGAACCACGCTTCGATCATTGACGGATGCCGGCTCTCGGGAGCAAAGATCGTCGCCTACGAACACAACGACCCCGGCGCATTGGAGGACGCGATCAAAGAACACGCCTCGAACTTCCGCCGGGCCTTGATCATCACGGATGGCGTTTTCAGCATGGACGGCGACATCGCCCCCCTCCCAGACCTAGTTGAGGTCGCCAAAAAATACGACATCCTCTTCATGGTGGATGACGCGCACGGCGAGGGAGTGCTCGGCAAAGGCGGACGCGGCATCGTGGACCACTTCGGCTTGCACGGCAAAGTGGACATCGAAGTCGGCACGATGTCCAAGGCGTTCGGCGTCGTCGGCGGGATGGTCGCGGGCGACAGGAAGTCATCATCGAGTGGCTGCGCCAGCGCGGACGACCGTTCCTGTTCTCCTCAGCCGTCACTGCGCCCGACGCGGCGGCTTGTCTCGCGGCGGTTGACCTGCTCGAGGAATCCACCGAACTGGTGGACAAACTCTGGGCGAATGCCAAATACTTCAAGGATGAAATGAAGAAACTGGGCTTTGATACCGGTGCCAGTGAAACACCCATCACCCCGGTCATGCTCGGCGAAGCGCCGCTTGCGCAACAATTCAGCCGCGAGTTATTCGAAGAAGGCGTCTTTGCCATGTCCATTGGCTTCCCCACCGTGGCAAAGGGCAAGGCGCGTATCCGTGTGATGATCTCCGCATCTCACGACAACGATGATCTCGGTCAGGGGCTGGAGGCGTTTGCCAAAGTTGGGAAGAAGTTGGGAGTGATCTAATCCCCGAACATCCTGTCGGTTGCCTAAAATTAAAACGATAGCCCTCCGAGCCAAAGCTCAGAGGGCTTATCATAGACCTCTTGCATAAGTGCTCCCGCCGCAGTCCTCGGCGGCGGGGACGCCGTCTTGAACAGGGTAAAAATACGACTTTTGCAAGAGGTCACTTATTTGATTTCCCGATCTACCTACTTCGCATACGCATGCAAGAACTCATCCCAGGCAGTCTGCAGGGCAAAATCAATCGTGGACCGGTAATACGCGTAATCCTCGTCCTTCTGGGAGGCTTTGGAGATGTGATAAATCGTGATGCCGTGCGCGTCACGATAGGCATTTACGTGTCGTTCGTGCAGGACCACGCCATTGACCGCGTTCATCACTGCCTGGCTTTTGGATTTGATGTTCGAGTCACTGACCAAGCGATTGACCTCGTATGCCATATCATACAAGTCTTTGTCCATGGGCGCCTGCCAGAACGTTTGGGTTGCGCCAAAGGCACGGTCATAATTTTTGCGATTCGCGGCGAGACCGTTGGTCAACGCCACAGCCCAATCATTGACCGCAGTCTTCAGCGTGGCAAACCGGCTGTCCACCGCCACAGCCGACCACGTCTTGTCGGCGGCAGCGCTCTGGCTAAAGGCAACTGCGACCTGGTCGGCGGTCATGTTCGGGTTGGCGGAGAGCTGCGCCAGCGCAAGTTCATATTGCAGACCCTCCCCGCCGACCCATTCCTGCGAACTGGTGACGGCTGTGGCATATCCGTGCCAGAGGTTGAAGATCTCCATCGAAGCCATGTTACAGCCGTCATATCCGACCACATCAATGAAACCAAGCGCTGGGAGCGCGGTCTTCATCTCCTCGTAGTCCAGCGTATCCGCGTTGGTATCGTCGAGCATCACAACGCCGGGATGCCAGTTCCAGCCGTGACCCCAAAAGACCAGGGCATAATGGTCAGCAGGATAATTGGTCTTCGACCACGCGACAAACTCGGTCAGAGTTTGCGGATCGCCCATGTTGCGCTCACCCCAATCTGCGATGGCGTTTTGCGGCGTCGCCAACATTCCCTGCGTGACGCGGAATAACTTGGTCGTCTGCCAGTCACCGCGGCTGGTATCGTAACCGGGAGCGCGGTCCGCCAGTACAATGACCTGTACATCCGCGCTGGAGCCAGCTGCGGCCAGCTCCGTTTCGATGTCTGATACAACGTAACTTTCAAGATTATTATCCCCCGAGATATAGACCATCACAGTCCATTTGGCTTTGGGCATGGGAGGTGCGGCAAATACCGAACCTGTCAATGTCGAAAGCAGAACGACCAACAAAACGAACGCGACGAACGAGTAGATTTTCTTGCGCATGTCTCCTCCGATGGCGGGTATGGATAAACACAAACCGATTCAATCAGACGACAATGATGCCCTTGGGCGCACCTCCTTGCTCCTGATGTTGAAAGTAGTATAACATTTTGAAAAACCAAATTCAATAAGCAGTTTTTCCCACCGTATAAAGCTGTTTTCCTTTCGGTATCATCGAGTTGCCAGATTATTGAAACGCGACTATAATCATGCTCTGCCAATCGGGGCGTGGCGCAGCCCGGCTAGCGCGCTTGCATGGGGTGCAAGAGGTCGGAGGTTCAAATCCTCTCGCCCCGACAAAAAGACTCTCGAAAGAGAGTCTTTTGGTTAATCTGGGCGGAAGTTTCCCCGCAGGGGGGACGATGCAAATCCTCTCGCCCCGACAGAAAAAACTCCTGAAAAGGGGTCTTTTTGGTTGACTGTGAACAACTCATGCGGGTATTTCCCTTGAAACCCAAGCCCGTTCTTTTCGTAGATAAAATAAAGCTATGAATATGATACCCGTGGACACAAATTGCGCTCCCCGCGATTTATGTTCATGACGGGTATAATCATTTCAAACAAGGAGTTTTACATGGCTGATAGAAAAAACAAACAATTGACTGTGCCGCAAGGCGGCATGTTGCGCGATTTTGTCCTGCGCCTGAAACTGATTGGAAAACTTATGGGCGACAGCCGCATCAGTTTCTTTTTGAAACTCATCCCGGTTGCCGCGCTTGCCTATCTCATTTCGCCCATCGACCTTGCGCCGGGCGTGGCGCTTCCCGTCATCGGTGTGCTGGACGATGCCGCTGTGCTTTGGATCGGTTCGACCCTCTTCGTTGAACTTTGTTCGCCCGCGGTCGTTAAGGAACACATGGGTCAACTGCAGAGTAACGTGGAAAATACAGATGATGTGATCGATGCCGAGTCAACGGACGTGAACGACTGATGATGAAGCGTTATCTGACCTTATTGGTACTGCCCATTTTAATGGCCTGCACTGCGACAGGAGCCCCGCTTCCTCCCACACCGACACCTGATCCTGTTCTCCCCACCTTTGCCCCGCTGACCGCGATTCCTGAAACCCCCTTGCCAACAGCGATCCCCGAAACCGACACGCCTCCGCCACCAGCGGATGCTTCTGGTTTCCCTAACCCTGACGATTACACCTGGCAATCGATCGCCTCCAACCTGGTCCGCCCTGTTGACCTTCAACCCGACGGCTCCGGGCGTCTGTTTGTCGTCGAGAAGATCGGCCATATCCACATTATCGAGAACGGGCAATTGATCGATGCTCCGTTTTTGAATATTGAGGACCGTGTCAACGATAATTCCAATGAAATGGGTCTGCTTGGATTGGCCTTCCATCCGAATTACGCGCAGAACGGGTATTTCTTTGTGAACTATACAGGGAGCGGCGGCGATACTTTCATCTCCCGCTTTCAGGTCTCCGGCGACCCGTATCGGGCAAACCCCTCGAGCGAAGTAAACTTGTTGCGAATCAATCAGCCCTACCCGAACCATAACGGCGGTAGCCTGGATTTCGGTCCCGATGGTTATCTCTACGCCGGTCTGGGTGACGGGGGCTCGGCGGGCGACCCGCAGGGAAATGGTCAAAAACTGACGACCCTGCTCGGCAAGATCCTGCGCCTAGATGTGGACTCTGCCGAGCCCTATGCCGTCCCTGCCGATAACCCGTTCGGGGATGAGATTTGGGCGTACGGATTGCGCAATCCGTGGCGGATCTCGTTCGATTCTGTCACCGGCGACCTGTATATCGGCGATGTGGGGCAGAACGTCTGGGAGGAGATCAATTATCTCCCTGCAGGCTCTCCCGGAGGCGCAAACTTCGGCTGGAATTTCCGCGAGGGCACGCACACTCGTATGATGGCAACGCGCCTGACGGGTTGATCGATCCCGTTGCCGAATACAGCCACGCGGAAGGCGGCTGTTCGGTCACCGGCGGATATGTCTACCGCGGCTCCATGCCCGAGTGGAACGGCATCTACCTCTACGGCGATTATTGCACGGGATTTGTCTGGGGGTTGATCCAGGTCAATGGGGCGTGGCAGGCTCAGGTCCTGTTTGACACGGATGTCAATATCACCTCCTTTGGTCAGGATGAGGCCGGGGAAGTCTATCTCGTGGCGGACGGCGGGGGAGTCTATCAGACTCGTCCGCAGGTAATTCGGTCAAGTCTCATCCACTATAGGCGGATTGTCATCTCAATTTGTGACGCCTGTCACTGGCAGGCGTCTTTTAATTGTCATACAATATTGCTCGTACACTGGAGGTGTCACTATGGCTCAGAAAAAGTGGAAGATCAGCAAAATCCGCTATTGCGAGCATGTTGGTCATGAGATCGCGCTGGAGAATGAGGTTGTCTATCCTTCCGACGTGCTCCCCGACCAGCCACCGCGGGTGATCGCAAGTCGTTGTTCGAATGCGATCGAGTGCAACAAAATGGACAAAATGGTTTGCGCCTGGTGCGGCACAAACCCTGATGTAAAACCTTCGTAACTAAGTGGGCTGTCACACGCCCATTTGGAAAATATATACCCGAAAGGGTATAACTCTCTCCTCCCTCTGAGTTGGTCATTGGCTGCTCCGCCTGCGATGGCGGAGTATGCCGTTAAAGGGGATGAGTCGTATAATTCCCCAGGTTCGCATATCTCAAACTTGCGGAGGCAAGGTGAAAAAAATATTATCCATCAGTGTGGGCTCCTCATCGCGTGACCACACCACGAGACATGTCTTTCTGGGGCAGGAGTGTGAACTGTCCCGCCAGGGTACGGACGGGGATTTTGAGAAAGCCGTCCAGCGTTACGCCGACATGGACGGCAAGGTGGACGCGTTTGGCGTGGGGGGCGTGGAATTCTTCCTCAGGGTGGGCAGGAGGCGCTATTACTTCCGTGATGTGAGCCGCATCCGCAGGGCGGTCAAGATCAGCAAGATCGGGGACGGGAACGGGGTCAAGGGTCTGCTGGAGCGCCGCGCCTTTCAAGCCCTTGAGAAGCACCTCAACGAAAAAGAGAACAAGACCCTCAAAGGCATGCCTGCGCTTCTCACCACAGCAGTTGACCGTTATGGCATGGGCGAGGCGATGGTGGATGCGGGTCTCGATATGACCTTCGGCGACTTGATGTTTGCGCTGGGCATTCCCATTGCTGTGAGAAAACTACCCACCGTGCGGCTGATGGCGGCGGTCTTACTGCCCGTTATCACGAACCTGCCCTTCACCTGGTTCTATGCCCTCGGCTCCGAGCAGGACAAGCCGCCCCAACCCAAATGGGGGAAGTACTATCAGCAGGCGCAGGTTTTGGGCGGGGACTTTATCCAGATCCGCCAATACATGCCCGACGACCTGACCGGCAAGATCATCGTCACCAACACGACCACCTCGAAGAACGTCGAGGAACTGCGCAAGCGCAACCTGCACATCCTGGTCACGGTCACGCCGCGGCTGGAGGGCCGCAGTTTTGGCACGAACGTCATGGAGGCGACCCTGTTAGCGCTGATGGACAAGCCTCAATCGGAAGTCACGGACGCCGATTTTTTGGACCTGATCGAGCGGATTCCCCTCGAGCCGAACATCGAAGTGTTGAACTGACGGTTCTGTTCGCGCCGAAACCTGCCTCAGCGTCCCAAGCCGAATCCAAGCCTTGACATCGTCCCGTTTTCGCAGATAATAAAGCGTAACAGGCGACCCCATCAAAAAGCAATGACAGAGGAAAGTAGGCTGGCGGAAGCCGCCAGAGAGATGCGACAGAAGTGCTGAAAGCCGCATTCGTCCGAAACCAGCCGAAGTTCCCTCTCGAGCTGTCCAAGTGAACGTAGGGGCGCAGTCCTTGCGCCCAGACAAGTAGTTTGCTCCGCAGTCCCAGCGTTACAGGGGAGGCTGATGTTGGTCAGCACAAAGTGTCCCGCGAGCCTTAAACGGCGAGTGCGGGAAATCTGGGTGGTACCACGGGAATTTCCCTCCCGTCCCATTTGTGGACGGGAGGTTTTTGTTTGTGCATTATGTCATTGCGAGGGGCGTAGCCTGACAAAGCAATCCCCGTATCAAGGGGCGAGATTGCTTCGACCTTCGCGCTCGCAATACAGAATAAATTGGAGGTACGAATGCTGGAACAATTGAACGAGATCGAAAAGACTGCGCTGGAATCGTTGAATTCCATCACCGATCAAGCCGCGCTGGATGACCTGGCGCGTGGCGAACGTCGGACGCAGTTCGCCGCTGATGCTGGTCTTTTCGGAGTTGGGGAAACTCTCCAAGGAGGAGCGACCAGTTGTCGGGGCGGCGGCGAACCGTGTGAAGGTGGCGCTCGAGTCCGCTTTGGAGGAAAGGGCAAAGGTGATCAAAGAGGCGGCGCTGGCGAAATCCCTCGAGGAAGAAGCATTGGATGTCACCCTGCCCGGGCGCACGATCAATGTGGGACGGCTGCACCCCTCCACGCAACAGTTGCGCCGTGTGATGGTAATCCTTGCGGACATGGGTTTTCAGGTGTACACGTCGCGCGAGGTGGAAACGGACGAGATGAACTTCCAGTTACTGAACTTCCCGCCGAACCATCCCGCGCGCGACATGCAGGATACGTTCTTCGTGGAGGCGGGGGAGCGCGGCGACAACCCAATCCTGTTGCGCACGCATACCTCGCCGGGACAGATCCATGCGATGCGCGAGTTTGCGGCGATGAACCCCGACAACCCGCCGCCGATCCGCATTGCCCTGCCGGGCATGTGCTTCCGCTATGAGCAGATCACGGCTCGCTCGGAGATCCAGTTCAATCAGGTGGAGGGACTGGTGGTGGGCGAGAACATCACCTTTGCTGACCTGAAAGGCACGCTGGTCGATTTTGCCCACCGCATGTTCGGGCAGAATGCGCGCACACGCTTCCGCGCCTCGTATTTCCCGTTCACGGAGCCGTCCGCTGAAATGGATATGGAATGTTTCGTCTGCGGCGGGAAGGGATGCCCGGTCTGCAAGAATTCCGGCTGGCTCGAGATCCTCGGGTGCGGCATGGTGCATCCCGTTGTGTTGCAGAACGGCGGGTACGACCCGAAACGGTATTCAGGCTATGCCTGGGGCATGGGACCCGAGCGCCAGTTGATGCTGCGGTATCGCATCGATGACATTCGATATTTCTGGGGAAACGACCTTCGTTTCCTCCGGCAGTTCTAAAAACGATTCACCGCGAAGACGCGAAGGACACAAAGATAAAGAAAGAGGAAAGAAGAAAGAAACTTTGCGATCTTTGCGTGCTTGGCGGTTCAAAGAAAGAAGTTGAATTATGAAATTACCTCTCTCATGGCTGAAAGATTACATTGACCTGGACGGTTTGTCCGTCGAGGAGATCGCCCGCAAGTTGACGCTGGCTGGTCTCGAAGTGGACGAGATCAAATACGCAGGTCTGCCGATGCCTGGTGTTTCTGCGTCTGGAATGCATTCCAGCGAACGCCACGAGTTCAAGACCAGCGGCATCGGCTGGGATCGCGACAAGATCGTCGTGGCGGAGATCCGTGAAGTAAACCCGCATCCCAACGCGGACCGTCTGACTCTGCTCGACCTGTTCGACGGTGAAAAGGACCAGGTCGTGTTGACCGGCGCGCCGAACATCTTCCACTTGAAAGGCACGGGCAAACTTTCCAAGCCAATCAAGGTGGCGTATGCCAAGGAAGGCTCGACCATCTACGACGGTCACGTGGACGGGCTGGTGCTGACCACGCTCAAACGCGCCAAGATCCGCGGCGTGGAATCCTATTCGATGGCTTGCTCGGAAAAGGAACTCGGCATTTCCGAGGAACATGAGGGCATCATCATCCTCGACGACGATGCCCCTGTTGGCATGCCGCTGGTGGATTACATGGGCGATGCCGTGCTGGATATTTCCATCCTGCCGAACATGGCGCGCAACGCGAGCGTCATCGGCGTGGCGCGTGAACTCGCTGCGTTGACGGGACGCCCTCTCAGGAAACCGGTCATCGAATACAAGACCGAAGGCGAATCGGTTGAAAACCTGGTCTCCATCGAGATCACCGAGGCAGAACTCAATCCGCGCTTCGTGCTGGGACTGATCCGCGACGTGGAGATCAAGCCGAGCCCCTACAAGATCCAGCGGCGACTGCGCCTGGCGGGGATCCGTCCCATCAACAACATTGTGGACGCGACCAACTACGCCATGCTCGACCAGGGCGAGCCGCTGCATGCGTTCGATTACGATGTCCTGAAATCCCGCGCTGGCGATAAGAATGTCAAGATCATCACCCGCCCGGCAGTGGACGGCGAGAAACTTACCACGCTCGACCACGAAGAACGGACGCTCACCTCGACGAACGTGCTTGTTTGCGATGAGAAAGGCTCGCTGTCGCTGGCAGGCGTGATGGGCGGCGCCGAGTCCGAGGTCACAGAAAAGACGCGCAACATCCTGCTTGAAGGCGCGGCATGGAACTTCATCAATATCCGCAAGACGGCGAAACAGCACAACCTGCCGTCCGAGGCGTCGTTCCGATTCTCGCGGGGGGTGCATCCGTCGCTGGCGGAGACCGGCGTGAAACGCGGGTTGCAACTGATGGCGGAATGGTCGGGCGGGAAGGTCGCACCCGGGCTTGTGGACGCGTATCCGCTCCCGCCGAAGGATTCGGTTGTGGATGTCACCCCGCAGGATGTCAAACGCCTGCTCGGCATCGACCTCACCGTGGAAAAGATCGCGGAACTTCTCACGCGTCTCGAATTCAAATGTGAAGTAATTACCAATAATCAATTACGGGTCACCGCACCATCCGCACCGCCTCGATATCGGCGAAGGTGATGTTGGTCTTGCAGATGTTCTTGAGGAGGTTGCCCGCAGTTACGGTTACGATAACATCCCTGAAACGCGCATGGCGGATGCGCTGCCGCCGCAGATCGGCAATCCCGTTCATGAATGGGAGGAGCGTGTGCGTGATCTGCTCATCAGTCTTGGCTTGCAGGAGATCGTCAGTTACCGCATGACCTCGCCTGAACGCGAAAGCCGCGTTGCGCAATACGATGACTACGTTATGCTTGCCAACCCCATTACGCCCGAGCGCCGCGTCATGCGCCGCAGTCTGCTCGCTTCCGTGCTTGAGACGGTGGAGAAGAACGTGCGCGCCGAATCCATTTCTCTGTTCGAGATCGGTCCAGTCTTCGAGCCGGTCAAGGATGACCTCCCCAACGAACCGCGCAGACTTGTCCTGGTGATGACAGGATTGCGTCAGGCGCTGGCGTGGGATGTGAAGGATTCTCCCAACATTGACTTCTACGACATAAAGGGACGCCTCGAACTCCTCCTGAGCGGACTCCACTACACGGACGTTTCCTACACTGCGACCGATTCTGTCCCATACCTGCATCCCGGCAAAACCGCAGAAGTAAAGATCAGTGACAAAGTCGTCGGTGTGTTCGGTGAACTGCATCCATTGGTCAAGGATAAATATGAGGTTGGCGATGCGCCCGTCCTCGCAGCGGAGTTTGATCTAGACGCATTGCGTTCGGTCTCACCAACCTATGGCGTCAAGCCCGTCGCGGATGTGCCCCCGGTTCTCGAGGACATCGCGGTCATTTTGGATGAATCAGTTCCGGCGTCGAAGGTGGAGGCGTTGATCCGTCAGACCGGCGGAAAAGTGCTGACGAACGTCAAGTTGTTCGACGTCTATCGCGATGAAAAGATCGGCGCGGGCAAGAAGTCGCTGGCGTACAGCCTGACGTATCAATCCGATAAAACGATGACCGATGCCGAGGCCGCCGCGATCCGCAAGAAGATCGTCAAACGGCTGGAGCAGGAGGTCGGCGCAAAATTGAGGAGCTAGAACCCGAAGGGCAGTCCGCAATGAGACTGCCCTTTTTGTATATATTCTTTGGATGTATACTCGAACCATCACTCTTGAATGGAGGACCAATGAATCGCACAACAGCCATGATCGTTACGATCGTTTCTGCACTTTTATGCGGCATACCGTCCCTTGTGCTCATGTGTTTGGGCGTGCTGGCTTTGTTTGGCGCGCAAATGCCCGAGGTGATGGCACAAAATCCCACTTCAACGCCTGAAGAGGTCATGTTGGGGGCAGGGATGTTCCTGTGCTTTGGCGCGGTGCTCCTGATCATCCCGATCCTTGTAGGTGTTTTCTCGTTCCGTATGAGCAAGAAGGAGGAAAGCACCGGTTTCGATTACATTCCTCCCGCTACGTGAACCCAGAGTCAAATTCAAAGGAGAATTTCATGCAAAACAGAAATACCGGCATCATTGCCACCATCGCCTCGGTTGTACTGTGTGGATGCCCGGGTTTGTTCGTGTGCCTGTTCGGCGCGATCACGGCATCGGGTAATGGATCATTCAACGACCAGTATCTGCCCCCGACAGTCGGTTTCGTGCTGGTGTGTTTATCCTTTCTATTCATCCTGATCCCCGTCGGGGTGGGATTCTTCACCCTGCGCAAGAAACCCGAACCGCCTGTGGATATTGTCGTTCCGCCGGCTTCGTAGCGCGGATCGGAGTTAAACGAACAGTGGCTGTCCATTCGGACAGCCTCTGTTTTTCTTCAGATGGATATTACTCTTTCACACCGATCGTCAGGCTGACCTTGCAAAACTTTTCCGTGCCGACCTGTAAAGCCCAATGTGTGGTGTAGGTGCCGGGGTCCTTGGGAGCCAGCATATCGACGAACAGTTCCGCCACGTCGCCGATGTCGACGGTCTTTTTCAGATCGTACCCGGCCGTCTTGTGGAACCTGTCACCGAAATCATAGACGAAATCCACGCTCTCCCCGTCCCAATTCTGCAATCCGACATTCTGGAGCCTCCACCTCACTTTGAACTCGAGACGCGGGCTGTAGATGGTGCCGTCTGTCGGGTAATTCAGTACCTTGCAGTCATAATTCCTTCTGCTGGTGGGGCCGAACGTCCCGGTCAGGGTTGGGAGCACAAAAACAGTAGGCGGGGTATAGACAAAGACAAAAGTCTCTGTGATGGTCGGCTCAGGAGTGTTCGTTCCACGCGGCCTGGGTGTGGACGTCTCTGTGGGCGTGGATGTGGGAAGCGCCGCGGCAGTCTGCGTGGATGCGGCGCCGGCTGTCTGTGCGATGATCTGGTCGATGGTGCCCGGGTCCAACGTGGGGACGGCTGGTGCGGCGGAAAGGGCCGGTGCGCATGCCATGACCATCGCCAGGGCAAGGAACCACATCAGATACTTGTGTCTACGCCTCAACATACGATGCCGGTCTGGGCGTGCTGTTATTGCTCCACGATGATGGAAATGTAGGGGAAGCAGAATCCGCCTTCAAGTTTCCAAACCATGGTGTATGTTCCGTTCTTGGACGGAGTGACCGCATCGAGGACGACCTTGTATTGTTCACCGGGTTTCAGGGCGGGCAGTTCCACGGAGGTGGTTGTTGCCATATTCGTGCCGCTGGAGAAAATAAGGTCCAGACCGTCACGCCAGGCCTTTGTGCCGGTATTGACGATGGTCCAGTTGACATCGAAGTCTTTGTTCCGTTTCCAGTAACTGTTGTCGCGGGGACTCTGGTTGACGATGTTACAGGCAAAATCACGCGACACCGGTACGCCGCCACCGCCGCCCGTGCTGGCAACCGTCGTGGGCGAAGCGAGCACGATGGCGGTCGCTGTCGGGGGGACAGGGGTTGGGGAGGGCAGGACGCCAGCCTCAGTTTGAGTCGGAAGCGGGGTGTTCGTCGGGTCGGGGATTTGCGCCTGTGCCTGTTCGGTCAATGCGCTCTGTGCGGCGACGGTCAGGGCGACGGCTTCCTGCACCTGTCTCTGAATTTCCGCCGCATCCTGTGTGGGGGCGGGTGCAGGGGCGCAGGCAGCGAGCAGGAGCATGCCTGCCAGCATGAAAAATAACACGCGCTTGGTTGGTTGATTCATTTTGTCTCCTTGAACTGCTTATTGCTTCGTTTGTTTTGGAAGAGCCGTCACCGATGCCGAGCGGCTGCCACTTCTTTGCATCCTTGAGGCGGTGCTGGATGCCATGACGGTCATGCATTTCATCAAAGCCTTCGGGCTTGATGAACATCTGGTTGCCTTCGAGCAGTCCATGGACGCCTTCCTGGCCGGGTTCGGGGCGTTTCTCGCCCTTGAACTTGGCGGCATCGCTGGGGAGGTAATCGGTGGGCTCCTCGTAGGTTGTGACGTAACCTTCGTAGTTGCGCAGGATGACCTTGTGGTCGGACATGCTCAACAGGTAATTGGGCATGAGGGGGATCTTGCCGCCGCCGCCTGGCGCGTCCACGATGTATTGCGGGACGGCGTAGCCGGAAGTGTGTCCGCGCAGACCTTCCATGATCTCGATGCCTTTGGCAACCGGGGTGCGGAAGTGTCCCGCGCCTTCCACGAGGTCGCATTGGTAGAGGTAGTACGGGCGCACGCGGATGCGGACCAGGTCCTGCACAAGTTTGCGCTGGATGTGGACATTGTCGTTCACACCCGCCAGCAGGACGGACTGGTTGCCAAGCGGGATGCCGGCTCTGGTAAGACGGTCACAGGCTTGTTCCAGTTCCTGCGAGATTTCGTTCGAGTGGTTGACATGGATGTTCAGCCAGAGCGGATGATACTTTGCCAGCATGTCGCACAGTTCCTGCGTGACGCGCATGGGCATGAAGACCGGTACGCGCGAACCGATGCGGATGATCTCGATGTGAGGGATTTCGCGTAGTCTTGACAGGAGTTCTTCGAGGACTTTTGGCGCCAGCACGAGCGGGTCGCCGCCAGAGAGCAGGACGTCGCGTACCTGCGGGGTGCGCTTGAGATATTCGATCTGCATCTCGAATTCCTGGCGGTTGAAGGTCTGCCCGGGGTCGCCGACGATGCGCGAGCGGGTGCAATAACGGCAATAGGACGCGCACTGGGTCGTTACCAGCATGAGAACCCTGTCAGGATACCGATGGACCAGCCCGGGCACGGGAGAGTGGCGGTCTTCCGCGAGGGAGTCTTCCATCATGGCGGTGAAGGCGTTCATCTCCTCCGCGAGCGGGATGATCTGTTTGCGGGTCGGGTCGTCGGGGTCGTCCGGGTCGATCAGGGAAATGAAGTAGGGCGTCACGTCTACGCGGAACAAGCCTTGGGTCTGCAAAGCCTTGCGCTCCGAGTCAGTCAACGGGATGACCTTTTCAATGTCCTCGGCTGTATTGAGTCGATGACTTAATTGCCAGCGCCAGTCGTTCCACTTTTCATCTGGAACATCTGCATAGATGGCGGCACGTTTTGAAATAAAAGGTGTAGGCATGGGTTTTTCCTCCGAATTTGATTAAAATTTGAACAACTTTAAGGTGATTTGAAATCATACAGGGATCAGCGGAGGGTCGTGATCAGGTCTGAAAAAGCCTGCAAACTTGATTTTCATGTTGGTATTGTAAGAGCAAACAAAATGCAGGTCAATGACTACTTTGGCTGGGGTGAATTTTTGTGAAGTTTTTCGAAAAAATGCAGGTTTCGTGCGAAAATGTGTACAATGGAATTGAAAACAGGAGTGCCCATGGCTAATGTTGCTGTACTAACCGATTCGTGTGCAAGTATTCCTGAGGGGCTGATCGAACGTTTGCACATTCACACGGTGGCCTACTACATCCATCGCGGACAGGAGATCCTGCGCGACCTTGTCACCATCCAAAGGGAGGAATTTCTGCGCTGGATGATGACAGCTCGTGTGATTCCCACGACCGCCTGCCCCGGTCCCAACGATTATTGTAGAAGCCTACAAACAACTGGCTGACGAAGGCAGGGACGAGATCATCAGCATCCACATGACCTCGAAAGCAAGCGGCGCATACCAGGCTGCGACCGTTGCACAGACCATGATGAAGGATGAATTCCCCGATATCCGCATCGAAGTGGTGGATACCCAGAACGTGTCCCTTTGCCAGGGGTGGATGGTGATCGAAGCCGCGCGCGCCGCACTGGCGGGTCTTTCCCTGGACCGAATCACTGCCACCGTCAAAAAGATGATCCCCATCACCCACATGATCCAGACCGCCGACACCCTCAAATACCTGTATCTGGGCGGGCGGATCGGGGCTGCGCAGCATCTTGTGGGGAGCATGCTCCACATCAAACCGCTGATCGGCATGGTGGATGGCGTCATCGTGCCGCTCGGGCGCACCCACAGCCGCGGACAGGCTTATCAGCAAATGGCGGAGATGGTCGCTGAGACGATTGGCAAGGGCAGAGCCAAGGTTGCCTACGTCCACGCCGGGGCGCAGCGTGAAGCGGAAAAGATCAAGGAACTGGTCGAATCGAAGGTCGAAGTGGTTGAGTCCTTCTTTGCGGAACTCTCACCGGCGCTGGCGGTGCATACCGGTCCTGGGACGGCAGGCTTGTGCTACTACCCTGTGGATGCATAGAAGCATGAGCGCGGTCGGGACAACCCCGACCGTTTGCTTTTAAGAGTGGAACCCCCAGTCCCTTATCGGTGTATAACATATGAATATGATCTCTCCGGAGAGACCCATTGGATGAATCCACCTTTATCCGTCGCGCCATGACCGGCGACGCGATAGCTTGGGAACCGCTTGTGCACGCCCACCAGGAGGCGGTTTTTCGGTTTGCCTATCTCCTCCTTGGCGACCCGGACGACGCGGAAGATGTTGCCCAGGAAACCTTCCTGCGCGCCTGGCGTTACCTCGCGCGCTTCGATGCAACGCGCCCGCTCCGCCCGTGGCTGTTGAGCATTGCTTCGAATTTGGCGAGCAATCGCCGCCGCTCCGCCGGCAGGTATCTCTCCGCATTGACGCGTGCGTTCCGTAACGAACCGCCTACCGCAAATATCGAAGAGAAAAGTTTGCAAAGGAGCCAGGCGGATGACCTGTGGAAGGCCGTACAAAACCTGAATTCGACCGACCAGCAGATCGTGTATTTACGTTACTTCCTTGATCTTTCGGTCGCTGAAACGGCTGAAACCCTGAAAATTGCAGAGGGGACCGTCAAATCGCGCCTGAGCCGCGCGCTCGAAAAACTACGCACCGTCATTCGGGACGACTTTCCCGTTCTCGCCGACAGGCGTGAAGGACAAGAGCCATAATGGACATTGAATTCGAGAACCGCTTGCGAAACATTGTGGATGGGATGGAATACCCACGCACGCCCGACATTGCTGGGACTGTGACAACGCGCCTCCGCTCCCCGATGCATCCACGGTTCATTTCCCGACGTTTAGCCTGGTCACTGACCATCCTGCTTGTCCTCCTCTCGAGCCTGATGCTCATCCCAACTGTCCGTGCCGCGCTCATCGAATTCATCCAGATCGGCATTGTCCGTATCTTCCCTCGACCTGTCGAACCAACAGTTGAGTCGATCACCACAGCCACACCCGAGGGTATCCCACCGCCGACCGCCATCCCCGGAGAGTCTTCCCTTCTGCTCATCCCCTTCCTCGACCAGATTGCCGGCGAGACAGAACTATCCAGCGCACAGGAGGCTGTCCCATACCCGATCCTGCTCCCAACCTATCCAGCGGATCTGGGACTGCCGAGTCACGTCTACGTGCAGGATGCAGACGGCGCGATGACCATCCTCGTCTGGACGGATCCGCAGCAACCGGAACGTGTGACGATGAGTCTGCATTTTATGCAGGAGGGAAGCTGGGCGATCAGCAAGGTGAAACCTGTCGTTGTTCAGGAGACCGAGGTCAACGGTCAGCGTGCAGTGTGGGCGGTGGGACCTTATCCGTTGCGGATGCGCAGTGGTGATATCCAGTTCGAGAGGCTGATCGATGGTCACGTGTTGATCTGGGCGGATGGGAATGTTACCTATCGCCTCGAAACGGATTTACCGCTTGAAGATGCGCTTAAGGTTGCTGAGTCGTTGCTGCCAATCCCGTAAGACTGTCATTTCGACGGTATGGAAAAGATTTCTCCTCGTTTCACTCGTCGAAATGACAATACCAGGAAAAATTTGTTTGGAACCAAACCTCCACAGGCGGTGTATAGATATTGATTTCCATTTACCAAAGGAGGTACGAATGTTCTTCCGTTTTCGCATTGCAATGGGGATGGCTTTGCTCCTTGCCCTTGCGGCTGCAATCCCTGCCTTCGCAGGCGGATGGGCGGTCATCACGCTGGATGAACTGCCGATGGATGTCGTTGCAGGCGAACCGCTTACAGTTGGTTTCACGGTTCGGCAGCATGGCAGAACTCCAATGGACGGACTTGAACCGACCATCACTGCCCATTTATATAAGGAGGAGTTCTTCGAGGTTGAAGCTGAGCCAGGCGGAAAGCCCGGTCACTACACGGCGACATTGACATTCCCCAGGGAAGGAGATTGGAACTGGTCCATACAGGCATTCAGTATGGATCAGCCCATGCCGGTATTGAGTGTCGCTGCCCCGGTTGCCAGTGCCTCAAACCGGCCCGTTGTAAATAGCGAACCGGCAACCATATCCATTTCGCCGTTGTTGATCGTCCGTGCGGCGGCTTTTGGGAATCGGCCTCGCCGCTTTGGCCTTTGCATTTCGACGCAGGAATCGTTTTGCAGTGGCTTTGACGGTTCTTTGCCTGTTGGTGGGAGTCGGGTCTTTCGTGACAGTACCAGCCGTCCCTGCGGTGGAGGCGCAGAGCAAGTCGTCATCCGATGTTGTTAGCAATGCATCCATTTCACAGGTTGAGTTGGGCGGTCAGTTGTTTGTTGCAAAAGGATGTATCACCTGTCATGCGAACAACAAGGTGGCACGCGCCGCGGAATACTGGGTGATCGATGCCGGTCCGAACCTCTCGAATTTTTCCGCCAGCCCGGAAGTTCTGTTCATTCGATTGAAGAATCCATCGTCAGCAAAATCTGATACTCAGATGCCAAATTTGGAACTGACCAAAGTTGAGATTGAGGCATTGATCGCGTTCATCAATTCAGATTGATCTTCGCCCCATTGGAAAACGGACAGCGGCGATAAGACGCTGTCCGTTTGCGTTTAAGATACAATACAGAAAACATAAAGAACGAGGAACCTTATGGAAATCGATCTGGATCAAGTTCAAGTCGGTCACAATCCCGAAGAAAATCGATTCGAGACATTTATTGACGGCAAACTCTGCAAGCTGGATTACATCCAGAATGGAAGTAATTTTGTCATTACGCATGTGGGAGTTCATCCTTCACTGCGGGGGCAGGGAGTTGCCGGAAAGATCGTCGAAGCGGGGCTGGAGTACGCGCGGGAGAATTCCTTTCGCGTGATTCCCATGTGTTCCTATGCGGCGGCATATATCCGCAGGCATCCTGAACATGCTGAATTGACCAGACAGACGATGGGCGAATGAGCGGGTGCAGGAAGATCTCGTTGGAGGGGCAGGATGCAGGTCCAAGAAGAGGCGACATCCTGAAGGCTTAGATCCTTCGGGATGTTTTTTCACTTGGTCACATACAAAGTAGCCGATTGGGCGGGCAATGTCACGATATCCATCTGTCTGAGAAAGTTTGTGTTCCCAGATTTTCAGCGTTGTGAGTTGCATCCAACAACCAGACATCCGCCTCTGATAGTTTCTCACCTTTCACTTGAAGCGGAATTTTCTTTTCTGTATCGGATAAATTGATCACCATCACAGTCAATGTGCCATCCTCGCGCTTGGCGGCGAAGATATCCACATCTGCCACACCGGAAGCCGCATAGACCTGTTGGCTGCCAAAGTTCTTATAGAGCGGAAAGACGTAGAAGGTAGGGCGGACCGTGGTGCCCTGGAGCAATCCCAGCCCAGTGGTGCGTTGTGACAATACCCACTGGTTGACCATGAAAACGTCGGCATTCATCATTTGACCGAGGACATCGGCGTACCAGATGGCGTTGTAGAAGGAATCGGGAGATGCATCCTGTAGTTGCACGATACTGGGGTCAGAATTGAGTTCTGTAATGGCAAGTGGCAGGTCGCGCCCGGTGATCTCCTTGACCAGACCGCGCAGGTATTCCACCTCGCCGAGCCATTTTTGGGTGTTTTCGCGCAAGGCTTGAACCGTGACCGGGTTGTTCGGCGAATACATCGGGTAGCGGTGAACCGTGACCACATCCACCAGGTCGCCGTTGGCCTTCAGGAACTCGGTCATCCAGTCGCGCCCGGCAGAATCCTTGGGGGTGGTCTCATAACTGTCATTCCACTGGCTGAGTTCGGGGCCCATCAATTTGATGGTTGGATCGGCTTCCTTCATGGCAAGGGCGATGGCGCGCCACTCCTGGTTAAGGTTCTCGATGGTGTAATCGTAATCGGCATATCCCATCTGGGTGAAGATGTTCGGTTCGTTGCCGATGCTCCAGTATGTGACACCGTATTTCTTCTCGACGTTGGTATAGCGGACAAGTTCGGCGGCGGTCTCCGGTTCCCCTCCCAGCAGGCGGACGCTGATGGTCGGCATGGCATCCACTTGTTTCGCAAACGTCATGAGCATGTCGATTTGGAAGGACTGCATATCCATGGTGTCGGTCCATGCCCCGCCGGGGAAGCGCAAAGCCTTGAAACCTGCCTCTTCGACCAGAGGCATCACGTCGAGTGCCACTGCCTGCATGGGACCGTAGTTGGTCCCGAACAAATACGGACTGATCGGACCGAGGTCCATGCGCGGGTCGACGAACAAAGCGTCTGGGATCGGTGTTGGCGATGGGGATGTTCCACAGGCGGATAGCAGGACGAGAATGAGTAGTGTAAGAATGGATCGGTGTTTCATATTGTTACTCCTTGCGAGGAAAACGATCATCGTTCTCCGTCAGGATTTGTTTTCATTATACCGAAGCGGGGACCTGCGGCTGAAAACGAAACGCGCTCCTTGCGGAACGCGTTTCTCATGTGGCGGGGAGGACAGGATTTGAACCTGCGACTGAGGATTTCGCCCCAGTAACCGCTTAGCAGGCGGCCCCATTCGACCACTCTGGCACCTCCCCAATATTCGATTTACGATTTGACGATTTTGGATTTTAGATTGGTAATCGAAAATCGTCAATCTGAAATCGTAAATCGTCTGGCGGAGGGAGTGGGATTCGAACCCACGTTGGTGTGACCCAAACATGTTTTCAAGACATGCGCCTTCAGCCGCTCGGCCATCCCTCCAATGCCCCGTTTTGCAGGGCGGATGCGATTTTACCATATCTTGGACGGAAGACCGTGGACGATGGTCGACACTTAACGTTCACGATCCATGGTCTATCGTCTACGGTCTGTTGTGGACAATCTTGGTATAATTCGCGCTCTATGGACAAGAAATACCACATCTGGACCGAAGGATGCCAAATGAACGTGGCCAACTCGCAACGGGTCGGCTCGTCGCTTGAGCATCTTGGCTACACCTTTACTGAAACCATCGAAGAAGCGGACGTTATTGTTTTAAATACCTGTGTCGTGCGCCAGTCTGCCGAAGATAAGGCGATGGGACGTCTAACTTCAGCTACTCCCCGCTCAAGAAGAAAAAACCAAACCTCGTCATCAATTTAATGGGATGCATGGTCGGTGTGCGCGGCGCGGAGAAACTGCGCGAAAAACTTCCCTTCGTGGATGTGTTCTCGCCTCCCTCCGACCCGGGACCGCTCGTCTCGTATCTCACGCAGGGCGAGATCCGCTCGCTGGAGGATACCGAGACCACACGCCGTTTCCTCATGATGGACGATGAACTCATCCTGCCTCAGCACGAACGCGGACAACTCGTCAGCGCGCATGTACCGATCGTCTACGGCTGTTCACACGCCTGCACCTTCTGCATCATCCCGTTCCGCCGCGGAGTGGAGCGCAGCCGTCCCGTGGGCGATATTGCCGCGGAAGTCCGTTCGCTGGCCGTACAGGGCGTCAAGGAAGTGACCCTCCTCGGTCAAATTGTTGACCGCTACGGCAAGGATGTCCCTGACGGACCCAACCTGGCGCAACTGCTCCGCATCGTGCATCAGGTCGAAGGCATCGAGCGCATCCGCTTCCTCACATCCCATCCCAATTACTTCACCGAAGAACTCATGGACGCGGTCGCCGAGTTTCCCAAGGTCATGCCGCACATCGAAGTGCCCATCCAGGCGGGCGATGACGAAGTGCTTCTCAACATGAAGCGCGGTTATACCCAGCAGGAATACCGCGACCTCGTTGCGAAGATCCGCGAACGGATTCCGGACTGCTCCATCGCCACGGACATCATCGTCGGATTCCCCGGCGAGACCGACGAACAATTCATGGAGACCTACCGCGTCCTGTCGGACCTCAGACTGGACGTCGCCCATTTAGCCCGCTATTCCTCCCGCGAAGGGACCGTCGCCACCCGCCGCATGGAGGACAACCTGAGCGACGAGGAGAAAATGCGCCGCTTCCGCATGTTGGAGGACCTGCAGGAGGGGATCGTTGGCGAGATCAACAAGAAATATCTCGGTCAGACCGTGGAAGTATTGTTCGAGGAAAAGGTCAAAAACCGCTGGAAGGGACGCACCCCGACCAATAAACTGGTCTTCGTCGAGACGGAGGAGAACCTGAAGGGCAAACTCCTGCCCGTCACCGTCACGTGGACTGGACCGTGGTCCATGCAGGCGAATCTCGCGGAAGTGTTTCCACGGAAACAGCCTGAACTACTCACTGTTTAAAATTGGGCGACCCAACGGGTCGCCCCTACGTTTGAGGGAACATGAAGAAGAATCGAATCCGCCCGCTGGCTATTTGCGTGTTCCGCAATAATGACCGGATCCTCGTTGCCGAAGGGTACGACCCTGTCAAAAAGCAGACCTTTTACCGTCCGTTGGGCGGCGCCATCGAGTTTGGCGAACGGAGCGAAGATACGGTACGGCGCGAGTTGATGGAGGAGATCGGTGCGGAGGTTGGGAAGGTCTGGTATCTCGGCACGCTGGAAAATATCTTCGTGTTCAACGGGACTCCGGGCCATGAGATCGTGCAGGTCTATGACGGGGTGTTGAGCGACTCCGGGTTGTACGAGCAGGTTGAGGTCGAGGGAAAAGAGGCGGATGTTGATGAGTCCTTCAAGGCGGTCTGGATGCATCTCGACGAATTCGGGGAGGGAAAGTCCATTTTGTATCCAACCGGTTTGCTGGAATTGTTGCAATAACCCTCCTGGCGAGGCGTTCCACCCCAATGGAAAACGACTAAAATTGTGTCCGGTAAAAAGGCAAATCACCGATGAAAAATACTAAAACCTTCTCTTTACTCGTTTCCCTGTCCTACGTGGTCGGGTTGATCGTGGGGTTGTACTTGATGACCATTGCCGCATGGGCGGATATGGAATCCGCTTTTTATGGTTTCAACCGCCTGGCTCAAGCAGGCCTGGACGGATTTAGTTGTCCCGTACTCATGACGCGTGGCGAGACAGCTTCGATTTCCCTGACGGTTTCGAACACAACAGACAACCCGATCAGTCCGGCGGCAAGATTGGAGATCAGCACTCCGCTTTTGACGCAGGAATACAATGAAAGCCTGAAACTTGCGCCCGGGGAAAGCCAGCGCCTGGAATGGTCCGTGGGTCCTGAGAACATTGACCTGAAGCGCTTCATTTTTGCGAAAGCGCTGGTCTTTTCCGCCTTTCCGCGCCCGAACCTGGAAGCAACCTGCGGGATCTATATCGTTGACCTGCCTGGCAGCGGCAGGGTCATCCTGCCTGCCCTGATCGCGCTCAGCCTGCTGGGAATGGGTTTTGGGGTGTATGGAATGATCAAGTTGGGCGCTTCGAATGATTGGGCGGAGAAATATGTTCGCCCTCTGGTTTTTCTGTCGATCATCGTTATTTTGGGATTCGCAGCCAGTTTCATGGGGGGGTGGGTGCCGTCCGTTCTTTTACTGGCGGTGGCTTTGCTTTTGATCGTTATCCTGTTGGGTTCGTTGTTGTTGAGTGAGCGGAAGAAGCAATAGACGACGACACTGCAACCGGGTTGACGTGGTCTGACGACCGCTTCCACATCGCCCTGAAGGCTGGTCCAGCGGACCGGGCTTGGCCTTCGGGGCGGTTTTCGTTCATTGATACTAAAAATCCCCGTGGAACCTGACATTCTTCAATGGGAAAATAGCGGTGGAACCCTCTATAATGATTAGGTTGAACGAGGAGACACACCATGAACCCTGAAACTCCAAAACCGAAAGCCTTGATCGTCACTTCGTGGATATTCCTTTTGCTGGCATCGGGCCTGCCCCGGATCGTCCTGCAGGAAGTTTTCAAGTATCAGGTCTCCGCTGACCTGGGGGCGTTGATCGCCGGAAGCGTTGTCCTGATCGGTTTCATTTTGACGTTCCTCTGGGGCGCCAGTGCGCGGATTGCGTCCGTTCTTTATCCTGTTCCTCGTATTGGTCGGGGCGGAATGGTTCGTGTATACAAAAGTGGACCTGCTCCCCTTTTACCAGTCGTGGCTGAATAATCCATCTTTCAATGTTTTCATGCTGGCGGAACAGTCCCTGCGATTGATGGTGACAATGGTCATCATTGCAGTATTGTTCTTCGTCCGAAAACGCGCCAGTGCATTTTTCCTCGTCATGGGGGATACGCGTGCGCCTGTGGAACCAGTCAAATGGATGGGGATCAAGCCGGGTGACCGCTGGAACACGGTCGGACGCAATTTCGCCATCATCATCAGCCTTGGGACCCTTGCTTTCTTGATCCTGGCGGGTCGCCCGCCGCTGGATATCGTCATTCGTGCGCTGCCGTTCCTGCCCGCGGTTCTGCTGGCGGCAGTCCTGAACGCCTTCAACGAGGAGATGACGTACAAGGCTTCGTTCCTGTCAGTGTTGGAGGATGTTGTCGGACGGAACCAGGCACTCTGGCTGATGGCGGCGTATTTCGGCATCGGTCATTTCTACGGGGTTCCCTACGGCGTGATCGGTGTCCTCATGGCGGGCTTCCTCGGCTGGTTCCTCGGCAAGTCCATGCTCGAAACGCGCGGATTGTGGTGGGCGTGGTTCATCCATTTCTGGCAGGACGTGTTGATCTTCGCCTTCCTGGCGATCGGTTCGATCACACCGGGCGGCGGTTAAATCCATTTCAAAAGGAGAATTTCCATGCGTTGGGACGAATTAACAAGCGACCTCTTCCCTGAGGCGGTTCAAAAAGCGGAGGGCGTATGCCTCCTCCCCCTGTCCTGCGTCGAGCGGCACGGGCATCATCTCCCCCTGGCCACGGACATGTTCATCGGGCGGGAAGTCTGCAACCGCGCCGCGGCGTTGGAGCCTGCCATTGTTTTTCCCGATTACATCTTCACTCAAATTTTGGAGGCGCGCCATTACCCGGGCTGTATCGGCATCGAACCCGAGTTGACGATCAAACTGCTTGAGAACGTGTGCCGTGAGATCGCCCGCAACGGCCTCAAGAAGATCGTCTTTGTCAACGCGCATGGCGGCAATGACTATCTAATCCATTACTTTACGCAGATCCAATTGGCGAGTCCGCGTGATTATCTTGTCTATGTGGTGACCCCAGATTTCAGTCCGGAAGATGAAGCGATGGTCAGGGCGCAGTGGGAGACCACCGTGGACGGCCACGCGGGTGAAAAGGAAACGAGTGCGATTCTCGCCATCCGCCCGGACCTGGTGCATCGTGATGCGCTTCCGGCAGACAAGGAAGGCTATCCGCTCGACCGTTTGAAGAATCTGCGCGACCTGGGCGTGGATGTGGGAATTTGGTGGTATGCCGATTATCCGAGCCACTATTGCGGGGATGGCATCCCTGCCACTATTGAGAAGGGCAACAATTGGCTGGACGCGCGCGCCCGCGCCTTTGCAAAGGTCATCCGCGCCATCAAGGACGATACGGAGACAAAACGTCTGCAGGATGAGTTCTTTGGGAGGCTCGAGAAGCATGGATAAACAATGGACGGTCGCCTCGCAGGTGACCGTCCATGCTTTGATTTGTCTGAAGTTCGGCGCGGGTCAGAGACCCGCGCCGAACTTTTGCTACTTTACCAAATTCCTCAACACCGTGTGCAGTATGCCGCCGTTGCGGTAGTAATTGACTTCCACCTCGGTGTTCAGCAGGGCAGTGACTTGAAATTCGGTCACGGAGCCGTCGGCGCGTCTGGCTTTCACGGTAAGCGCCTGCTTCGGCTGGACCGTGCTCACGCCTTCGATATCGTAGGTCTCGTCACCCTTCAAGCCAAGCGATTCCGGCGTTTTGGCCGTCCATGAATTTCAATGGCAGGATGCCCATGCCCACGAGGTTCGAGCGGTGGATGCGTTCGAAGGATTTGGCGATCACCGCTTTAACTCCCTGCAGGAGCGGTCCTTTTGCAGCCCAGTCGCGGCTGGAACCGGTGCCGTATTCCTTGCCCGCGATGACGATGGCAGGCACGCCTTCACCCTGGTATTTCATCGCCGCGTCGAAAATGGACATGACCTCACCGGAGGTGTGGTGCTTTGTCCAATTGCCTTCTTTGGGGGTGACGAGCAAATTCTTCAGGCGGATGTTGGCGAATGTGCCGCGCGCCATCACGAGGTCATTACCGCGGCGGGAACCGTACGAGTTGAAGTATTGCGGAGCAACATCGCGTTCCTGTAAATATTTCCCGGCAGGGCTGTCCACGGCGATGTTACCGGCAGGCGAAATGTGGTCGGTGGTGATGGAGTCGCCGAACAAGCCGAGCACGCGCGCCGATTTGATATCCGACACGGAACCTGTTTCCAGCGTCAGTTCCTGGAAGTAGGGCGGGTGATGGATGTAGGTGGAACGTTCATCCCACTCATACAGGTCGCCGCCTGTGACCTTGATCTCCTTCCACGCCTCGGACCCCTCGAAGACGCTGGCGTAGCGTTCTTTGAACATGTTCACGTCCAGGCTGGAGGCGATCGTGTCAGCGATCTCCTGTTGGGTGGGCCAGATGTCCCTGAGGTAGACCGGACCTTCCGTCCCTTCGCCGAGGGGTTCAGAGTCAAGGTTGATGTCCACGGTGCCGGCCAGGGCGTAGGCAACGACCAGCGGCGGGGAGGCGAGGAAGTTCGCCTTGACCAGCGGATGGACGCGGCCCTCGAAATTGCGATTGCCCGAAAGGACCGCCGCAGCGACGAGGTCGCTGCCCGTCACTGCCTTCGCAACTTCTCCTGGAAGCGGACCTGAGTTGCCGATACAGGTGGTGCATCCGTAGCCGACAACGTTAAAGCCGAGTTGGGCAAGCGGATCGATCAGGTTGGCTTTTTTGAGATATTCGGTCACCACGCGGGAGCCGGGTGCGAGGGATGTCTTGACGTAGGGTTTGACGTTCAGTCCCTTTTCGAGTGCTTTCTTCGCCAGCAGACCCGCGCCGACCATGACAGAGGGATTCGATGTGTTTGTGCAGGAGGTGATGGCGGCAATGACAACCGCACCGTGCTTCATCTTCATCGAGCCGCCGTTGGCCTGCCCCGACGCCGAAGGTGACGGGGTGCCGAAGGTCGCTTCGGCGTTCACACCTTCAGGCTTGAGTTCGAATCCACGTTCTTTGACGGGGGCAGTGAGAGCGGCTTTGAATGTCTCTTTCAGTTCGGACATCGGGACGCGGTCCTGCGGGCGTTTGGGGCCAGCCAAGGAGGGGACAACAGACCCGAGGTCCAGTTCGAGCGTGTCGGTGAATTCAGGGTCGGGTGTGGACGAGTCGCGGAAAAGTCCCTGTGCTTTCATGTAGGCTTCGGTGCGGTCAATGACTTCCTGTGAGCGTCCGGTGAGTTTCATGTAGCGGAGGGTCTCGGCATCCACGGGGAAGTAGCCCATGGTGGCGCCGTATTCGGGAGCCATGTTGGCGATGGTGGCGCGGTCGGTGAAGGACATCGTCTCGAGACCTGGGCCATAGAATTCGACGAACTTGTCCACGACGCCCTTCTTGCGGAGCATCTGTGTGACCGTGAGGACGAGATCGGTGGCGGTGACGCCGTCGCGCAGTTTGCCGTGGAGTTTGAAACCGATCACGTCGGGCAGGAGCATGTCCATGGGCTGACCGAGCATCACGGCTTCGGCTTCGATGCCGCCCACGCCCCAGCCGACCACGCCGAGACCGTTGATCATGGTGGTATGCGAGTCGGTGCCGACCAGTGTGTCGGGGAATGCCAAGACCTCCGAGTTCTCCGAGAACTCGGAGGTCTGTTTTGTCATCACAACATCGGCAAGGTATTCCAGGTTGACCTGATGGACGATGCCGGTCATTGGCGGGACGACGCGGAAATTGCTGAATGCCTGTTGTCCCCATTTGAGGAACTCGTAGCGTTCCTTGTTGCGCAGGAATTCCATTTCGGTGTTGCGGTTGAGCGCGTCGGCTGTGGCGAAGAAATCGACCTGGATGGAATGGTCAATGACCAGGTCCACGGGCACGAGCGGGTTGATCTTCTTCGGGTCGCCGCCGAGACGGGCAACTGCCGCGCGCATGGCGGCCAGGTCGACAACGGCGGGGACGCCGGTGAAGTCCTGCATGACAACGCGGGCAGGCAGCAGGGGAATGCCGGGACGGGTTCCCTTGGGCGTCCATGCCGCGATGTTCTTTACATCTGCTCTGGGTGATCTCCTTGTCGTTGCATTGACGCAGAGCCGCCTCGAGCACGATTCGGATCGAAAACGGGAGCCGCTTGAGGTGAGTTAGACCCGCTTTTTCCAGTGCGTCGAGGCGGTAGATCACGTACTCCCTGTCCCCGACTTTGAGAACGTCACGTGCTTTAAAGAAATCTTTCATAGGATACTCCTTTGGTGTGTGAAATCGTAGGAGCGAGGTGCTGTCCTGGGTTTGTCGAAGGATCATCTCGCCTTGGCGGGGAGACCCCGCCCCTACGCGTCACCACAGACGTGCGAAAGACATAAAGGAGCGCCTTTGCTATCCTTGCCTGTGTGGTGCTGCTTATACTTTCAGATCTTGTTTGAGTTTTGAAACGAGTTTTTCTTTTTCGTCGTTCGGCAAAAAGCCTGCCTGTGCCGCGGCGACGATGCGTTCCTTGAGCGTAAATTGCGGCATTTGGAGAGTGTCGCAGGCATTGTAATATTCATGGCTCAATGTGATGCGCGAGATGCTCGGGTCGTCGGTGTTGATCGTGACGTTGATGCCGTTCTCGAACATCTTCATCAATGGGTGTTCTTCGAGCGTCCCGACCACACCCGATTGATAATTGCTTGTGATGCAGACCTCGAAGGCGGTACCGCGTTCCCTTGCCAGTGCTGTGATGTTTTCATCCTCCAGCACACGCACGCCATGACCGATCCGTTCGGCGCCGAGGTTTTCGATGGCTTCCTTGATGTGTTGCGCAGGTCCCCATTCGCCCGCGTGGATGGTCAGGTGCAGGCCCGCCTGTCTGGCTTCCTTGAAGATGCCGTAGAAGGGCTGTGACGGGAACTCCGCCTCGTTGCCGGCCAGGTCAAGCGCCACGATCCCGTCGCTCATATGGTCCGCCGCCAGCCATGCCACCTGTTCGGCGATCTCTGCGCTCTCATGCCTGTTGACCGAGGCGATCAACTTCACATTGATGTTGTATCTGTCAGCGGCTTCCTTTGAACTGGCGACCACCCAGTTGATCACATCGTGAAGAGGAAAGCGCTCCGCACGGCTCAATGCGACCGGCGTGAACCGCAATTCCATATACTTCACATTATCTCTGGCCGCGTCCTCGACGGCTTCACGCGTGATGCGGTGGATCACATCGGGCGAGCGGTAGAACAGGCGCAATGTATTGAACTTCGAAAGGAAGTTCTGGAAGGTGAACTTGTCCTCTTCCTGTATCTGGACCAGCGTGCTCAACCGCAACACATCCGCCGGGATGGTGATGCCGTGTTCCCTTGTGATCTCCACCATGGTGTCCAGACGCAACGAGCCCTCCAGATGGCGGTGCAATTCCACCTTGGGGAGGGCGCGATAGATATTGAGAGAGGCGGTGACTCGTTCGCTCATACAGATAAAGTTCAGTTCCGTCTGCGTCTTTTCTTTTTATCGCCTGTTGTTTGCGTATTGGGTTGCGCCTGTGTCTGTTGCGGCTGCTCTGCAGTTTCAACGGGGGTGATCTCAACAGGTCTTCTTTGCAGGGTGAATGCGCGGCTGACAACCAGTCCGCGGATGTCTTCCAGCAATTGCTGGAACATTTCCGACGCTTTCGCTTTATATTGTACCAGTGGGTCACGTTGGGCGTAAGCCTCCAGGCCTATCGAGACCCTCAAGGCTTCGATGCGTGTCAGGTAATCCACCCACAATTCGGATGTGGCTCCCAGCAACAGACGGCGGCGGGATTCGTTCAAGGCATTTCTGCCCAGCGACTCGATCAGCGCCTCCCGGTCAGACTCAGCCATGCCTGCCGCGGTCTCGTTGAGCCTCGCCTCCCCGAAAGCCCTCCTTGCCGCCTCGCCGAAATCAGCCAGCCGCGCGGCGTTCGCGGATATGCGGGCAAATTCGCTTTGTCCTATCGCAAAGACGAGCGCCTGCTCCGCCTCTTCAAGGTGGTCCAACACTTCTTCTGTCAGCGGTTCCGCCTCCTGACCTTCCAGCAATTGTGCGATCAGATGGATGTAGTTGAAGCGGTTGAACAATTGCCTTTCCTGGCGGTGCGTCTTCTGGTTGAAGGTTGTCCGCGCGCCCTGCGAGAGTGTAATGAGCAGTTGCAGTCTGGATGTGTCAGTCAGCTCGGATGGCATCAAGTTATGAATGTCACGCTCGATCTGGCCGTTCTCGCCGACCAGGAACTCGCGGCGGCGTTCGAGCGCTTTTCCTGCCAGGTCATGGATCATGTCCGCAGCATCGTCCCAGCCCTTGACCTCGAACTTGTCGCCCAGTGACTTACCCACGCGGTTTGCCACGGAAGCGATCAACCGTGACGCGTACAATGCCGTCAATTGTCCTTTGATGGTGTTGGCAATGAGTTCCTTTGCCTTTGGCGGATCCTCGTCAAGCAGGCGCAACTGCTCGCCGTTCATGCGGATCTGCATCCCGACCAGCGAGTTGATCTCCTCCAGCATCTTTTGCGGACGCGGAGTCTCTTCCATGTCGCGCAAACCGTCGAAGTAGGCGTCGAGCGAGTCCATGCGGGAGGCAGACTGCGTCTCGAAGGCTTCCTCTGTGCGGTCGATCAGGATGTCGATGGCGCGCCGATGATGGGCGTTCTCCGCTTCTATGGTGCGCCTGATGAGATCCAGGACGGACTCGGTGAAAGCCTGTCTTGCCGAAGGGTCATCAGAGTTGGATAATTCTTTTAGCAACAAAGACAGGCCAAAGCTGGGAAAGAGGCGCTCGCCGGCCATGAACGCCGGCTGCACCTGCTCGAGCCATGCGATCAACTTCCAGGGACCCTCTTCGTCGGTCAACCCTGTCTGGATGCGTTGCTTGATCTCTGCCTCCAGCATGGAGGTCACGTCCTCGCTCAGGTCCTCCTTGACGAAGATGCGGTCGCGCTGACCGTAGATCTGCCCGCGTTGTTTGTTGAGCACGTCATCGTATTCGAGCAGGTGCTTGCGGACGTCAAAGTTTGCGCCTTCCACACGATGCTGCGAGCTTTCGATGATGTTGGCGACCACGCGAACCTCAAGCGGCAGGGTGTCGTCCACCTTGAGGGTTTGCATCAGGCTGTTGACCCGGTCGCCGCCGAACAGGCGCATGAGGTCATCCTCCAGCGAGAGATAGAAGCGCGAGGAGCCGGGGTCACCCTGGCGGGCGGAACGACCGCGCAGCTGGTTGTCAATGCGGCGCGCTTCGTGGCGTTCCGAGCCGATGACATGCAAGCCGCCAAGTTCCTTGACGCGCTCCATTTCTTCGAAATGCTGAAGGAAAAGTTTGACCTCCGCCGCGTAGATGCCATAATTGGATGGGTCGACTTCTTTCAAGGCAGCGCGGCGTTCCTCGTTGATCATGTCGAACGGGTCCTGGTACCCGGCCTTGCCGAGCACACGGTTGACCGCGGTAATGACCTCTTCGGCCAGTTCGCCGCCGAGTTTGATGTCCACGCCGCGGCCTGCCATGTTGGTGGCGATGGTTACGGAACCGAACGCGCCGGCGTCCGCGATGATCTGAGACTCTTCGGTGTGTTTACGGGCATTGAGCACCTGATGCGACACGCCGCCCTGCAGGACTTTCTTCAGGCGTTCCACGTCCCTTTCTTCGAGCCGCAGGATGTCGAGGACGATGGGCAGGTTGGAGGGGTCTTCGAGGCTGATGGTGGTCAGCCCGAAGGGCTGGATGAACTTGCGCAGGGCGTCGGGCGAAATGTTTTCGAGCGGTCCGTTGAATTGTGCCAGTTCCGGGATCATGCGCCCATCCTCTTCGCGCTTGTTGGCGTCCATCCAAACGCGTCGGACGAGGGCAACCTGCAGTAAACGGCGGACAGGCTCCGCCTTGAGTCGAAGCGAGAGGCGCTCCGAGGCTTCCACGGAGGTGGTGCCGATCAGCATCGGGCGTCCGCGCACGTGTTCGCGCACGATCTCCGTCACAATGGAGCGCAGCTTTGCCTCCACGGTACGATAGATCACATCGGGGTAATCCTTGCGGCGGTAGAAGAGCGCGGATTTTTCCTCGTCATCGCGTTTTGCAAAATACGAGTAGGCGTAACCCTCCTCGTCCTTTGTGTGGATCTCGACCAGCGGGGCAACCTTGCCGAATGCCTGGTATTCCAGGTTGGGCGGGATGGGGGCGACCTCGAGTTTGTAGATCTTGCTGAATTCCTCCGCCTCGGTCAATGCGGTACCCGTCATGCCAGAGAGCTTTTTGTACATGCGGAAGTAGTTCTGCAAAGTGATGGTCGCGTAGGTGACGTTCTCCGGCTCGACCTTCACGCCCTCTTTCGCCTCCACCGCCTGGTGCAAGCCGTCGCTCCATCTTCGTCCGGGCATCAGGCGCCCGGTGAAGTCGTCCACTATGACCACCTTGCCTGCCTGCACGAGGTATTCCTTGTTGCGGTGGAAAAGGAATTGCGCGCGCAACGCCTGTTCCAGATAGCCGCGCAGGCGCGCCTGTTGCGGTGTGACGTCTTCGGGCCGGTCCGGGTCCATCAAGGGCTGGCCAAGTATTTGTTCCACGCGCGCCAGACCGATCTCCGTGATCGAGACGTTGCGGTCCTTTTCGTTCACTTCATAATCTTCGGGCTTGAGTTGCTTCACGACCTGTGCCATCTTGCCGTACCATTCCAGGTCGCCCGAGGACGGACCGGAAATGATGAGCGGCGTGCGCGCCTCGTCGATCAGCACATTGTCCACCTCGTCCACGATGGCGAAATGATGCCCGCGCTGGACGCGGTCATCCAGGCTCATGGTCATGTTGTCGCGCAGGTAATCGAAGCCGAACTCCGAGTTCGTGCCGTAGGTGACATCCGCCGCGTACGCCTCGACGCGGTCCACCATGCGCAGGTTCTGCTGGTCCTCGTGCGGCGACTCACGCTCGAAATCAACCATGAACGCCTTCTTGCCGTTCTCGGTCACCGCCGCCATTTGCAGGACGCCGACCGAAAGCCCAAGCATGGTGAAGATCGGCGCCATCCAGCGCGCGTCACGCCGTGCCAGGTAATCGTTGACCGTAATGAGATGGATGCCGCGCCCAAGTAGCGCATTGAGATAAACGGGAAGCGTGGCGACGAGCGTTTTTCCTTCGCCTGTGCGCATCTCGGCGATCGAGCCGCGGTGCAGGATGATCCCGCCGATCAACTGGACGTCGTAATGTCTCTGACCGAGCATCCGTTTGGACGCCTCACGGACCGCCGCAAACGCCTCCGGCAGGATCTCGTTCAGCGCTTCCTGCTCCGCCTTGAACTGCTCCTCTTCCGAAAAGCCTTCCAAATTCCCCAGCGATTCCCGGACGCGTGCCCGGAACTCATCTGTTTTGGCGCGTAAAGCATCGTCACTCAACGACTCGAACCGGGGTTCCAACCCGTTGATCTCTTTGACGACGTCACTTAACTGTTCGATGGTTTTTTTATTGGGGTCTCCCCCAAAGAATTTGACAAAGTTCTTTAGCATTCGACACCTTTCGGGAAGGGATTATAGCATGACGATATTCATCCCCAATATTTGACTTTCATTAGAAACAAAACGGACGGCCGGGTTCACGGCCGTCCGCCCTTGATGCGCTGAACCTACTTTTTCTTATCCTTGTCCTGTTTGTCCTTTTCGTCGGACGAATTGTTGTTGGAGTCCTTGGTGCGCTCCGATTTGGGCGTGTTTCCGTAATGGTTACCGGGGTTGTCCCTGGGCGGCGGTGGCGTGGACTGGATCTGCTGGTCAGTGACCTGGGCGTTTTCCAGGCCCTCAGGTGCAAGCGTAAGGAGAGGCGTGGCAGGAGCGGTGTCGATCGCGGTGCCGGTCACAGTCACTGTGATTGCGGGAGTGTCAATCGGCAGGGCGGTGGGCGTCGCAGTATCCAATTCTTCGCCAGCGGCAGGTAAAACAACCGGTGTGGATGTGGAATCCTTCGGCGGATATACATCAACTTCGACCTTTGGAGGGAGCGTTGAATTGATAAAGTCGGCGATCTGATCGCGATAAATGTACGCGGCAATCCCCGCTTCCACCACGATCATGATCACAAGCGCGATCTCCAAAAACGTGCCCAGGGAAGCCGGCCCCGCGTTCGCGCTTTCGCCGTTACCGGCCATTGTTCCATTCCCCGTTGTTTTCACCAGAACTGCCATCCCCGCGGCTTGTTTCCTGTACAGATCGCGCCGCGACTGGATCATTTCCGATGGATAATTGTTTTCAGCGTTCTTCAGGTTTGAAAGAAGTCCTAAGATATCCTTATCGCTAAATTTCTGTTTCACATATCATCCTGTTCATTTCCAAGCTGGTGTTCGAGAGCCTTTCTCAACTTGGCGATCCCGCGGTTCTGGATGACCTTGACGTTGTTGACTTCCTTGCCGATGATTTGCGCCGTTTCCTTCAGACTGAAGTCCTCCAAAAACCGCAGGATGATCACGTGACGCTGGTCATCTGTCAGTTCCGAGTTCATGGCGGAGACCAGCGCCTCCATCAGCACACGCTCCTCGATCTGGGTTGCGGTCGGGACAGTTCGTCCCGGCTCCTGCACATTGATCGCAACTTCCAGCGGGGCGGTATGCTTGTTCTCGCGCGAGCGGTCCACGACCAGATGGTAGGCTGTCTGGTAAAGATAGGAACGCAGGTTGGTGCGCGGACCCTTCCCGCCTGCGAACTGTTCCAGCAGTTGCGAGAACACGTCGCCGACGATGTTGTCCGCCTCGATCGGATCGTGACACAGCCTCAGCGCGTACTTATAGATCGCCGGCGCGAACGAATCGAAGATGGCGGTGAGCGCCTCCTCGTCCAGTTTTTGCGCGGCTTTGAGCAGAGTGACCCCGTCATTCATAATGATGGGACACCCCGGGGAACGATCCCCAAAAATAAGACGTTCGTCAAGGCTGAAAAGTTCTCGTTTCGCATTTTCACAGGATTGAGATTGTATTATAAACCTTCCTGTCCTGATGGTCTAATTCAACGTGCGGAAAAATCCTAGTCAATTTGTACCTCCCGGGGCGGTTTTAATGGATGGATAAGGAAATTCAAGTAACATTTCCGTGTGCTGGGAGGTCTTACCAGTGCCATACTTGATATAATATCGACGAGGAGTTTCCCATGTTTTCATCATTCGAAGGACCAGACCGCCGCAGGCAGGAAGACCGCATCCGCAGTGAGGGACGTCTGCCGCCCGGTCAGGCGCTGACGCTCAAGTTCCCCGTCCTGCATTATGGACCCGTTCCGCATTTCAACCCCGCCGCATGGGATTTCCGCGTATGGGGTGAGGTGGAGGAGGAAAAAGGCTGGACCTGGGATGAGTTCAACAAACTGCCGCGCGCAAAGATCCGGATGGACATCCATTGCGTGACGCGCTGGAGCAAGTTCGACACCACCTGGGAGGGCGTCTCGGTCAAAACGATGGTGGAGAACGGGTTGTTCAAGATCAAACCGACCGCCACACACGTGATGCAGCACGCCGAATACGGATTCACGGTCAATCTTCCGCTGGAGGTTGTCCTGCAGGAAAATTTCCTGCTCGCCACCCATTTCAACGGCGAGCCGATCACGCCCGACCACGGCTATCCGTTGCGGGGGGTGGTGGGATTCATCCCCGGGCGCGAGGAGATGGAAACGCCGTATCTCTGGAAGGGAGCAAAATGGCTGAGGTCGCTGGAATTCATGTCGCGCGACCGGCGCGGTTTCTGGGAGCAGGCCGGGTATCACAACCGCGCGGATGTCTGGAAGGAAGAACGTTTCGGATAATCAAAATCGGATGGCAGAAATGCCATCCGATTTTGATTTTGAGCGGGCTGCCTGCGGCGACTTATGGCCTGCGCACTCAGCGTCACCGTGACATCCACCTGTTCGCCGCCGCGGATGACTGTCAGGACGACCGTGTCACCGGGCGATTTGGTTGTAAGGAGATAGCTCAGCAGTTCATCGAAGGTTGTGACCGGCCTGCCGTCGAACGCAATGATCAGGTCGCCACCGGCGTTCAAGCCCTCGATCCTGGACGGGGTATCGCCGGCTCGGATGCCTGCCTGGTCGGCTGGACCGCCTTCTGTCACATTCAAGACATAGGCGCCGGTATAGTTGGTCAATCCCAGCGCTTCGATTTCATCGAGACTCAGGTTGCTTGAAGATGTAATGCCCAGGTAGGGGTATTCGTATTTTCCGTCGCGGATCAGGACAGGCACGATTTTCTTCACGAGGTTGATCGAGATCGAGAAGCCGACACCGGAATTGACCGCGTTGCCCGTCATTTCGTTGAAGTTGTTGGTGCGGATGGACTGGTTGATGCCGACCACCTCGCCGTTCATGTTGAACAACGGACCGCCTGAGTTGCCGGGGTTGATCGCCGCGTCGGTCTGGATGATGTCGGCGGTGCTGAAGAACCCTCCGCCAGCCGCCTGTGAGGCGGGTTGTGTGCGTCCCAGCCCGGAGACGATTCCGAGCGTCATCGTGCCGTCCAGGCCGAACGGGTTGCCAATGGCGACCACGGTCTGCCCGACCTGGAGCGCGCCTGAGTCGCCGATGGGCAGGGGACGGAGTTCCTCAGCCGGCGCATCCACTTTGACAACGGCGATGTCCGCATCTGCATCCGTGCCGATGACGGTGCCGTAGGCTTTGAACCCGGAGGAGAAGGCTACCTCGACGGTGCTTGCGCCCTCGACGACATGCTGGTTCGTGATGATGTGTCCATCCGTATCGAAAACGAAACCGGATCCCTGACCCGAGCCCGTCTGGATGGCAACAACACCGGGGATTACCTGCTGATACAACGAGGTGAGCGATCCCTCCATCAGGACCGGGTTGGTGGTGACAGGTTGCGGGGAGGGAACTACCTGGACGGACGAATCAACTTCCGGCGTGGAAAGAGGCGTAACTCCCGGCAGCTGGCAGGCCAGCATGGCGAGAGTCAAAATCAATAGTGCTGATAGAACACGTTTCATTCTTGCTCCTAAAACTTGATCTTGGAAACTTCCTCGAGAAGTTCCCTTTGCTTTGACGATAAGTACTTGGGGATTTGTACCTTAATTTTAACGAAGAGATCGCCCTTGTCCTTCTGGTCGCGGACGTGCGGCATGCCGCGCCCGGCAAGACGGAAGACCTGCTCCGGCTGCGTACCGGCAGGGATGTTGAGCTTGATCCTGCCATCGAACGTTTCCACATCCGCCTCGCCGCCCAGGATGGCGGTGAAGACGTCCACATTTGCAGAGGTGTGCAGGTCGTTGCCGCGCCGCTCGAAGCGGCTGTCTTCCGCGACCTGGACGATCAAATACAGGTCGAGCCCATCAGGACCCGCCCCTGCGACGCGCACCTTGGAACCCGTTCGCACGCCGCCAGGGATGCGGACCCGTTTTTGTTTGCCGTTGCTTTCGAACAGGCGGGTCGTTCCCTTGTATGCCTCTTCAAGGGTGATTTCGATCTCCTGTTGATAACCTTGCGGCTGCGAACGCGCGGACTGCCTGCCTCCCATGCCGAAAATGGTCTGGAAGAAATCCGAAAAGCCGCCCCCGCCGAACATCTCGTTGAGGTCGTCCATGTTGACGCGTGTGCCGCCGGGGAAGCCGCCGTATTGGTCCCAGTTGAAGTTACCGGGTCCACCACGCCTCTGCCACTGTGAGTAATCTGAACCGAGCTGGTCGTAATGCGAGCGTTTCTTGGCGTCGCTCAACACTTCATAGGCTTCGTTGATCTCCTTGAAGCGATCCTCGGCCTGTTTATTGTTCGGGTTGTAATCCGGGTGATGTTGCTTTGCCAGTTTGCGGTACGCCTTGCGGATGTCGTCGTCACTGGCTTTGCGGTCCACGCCCAGGATCTTGTAATAGTCCTTATAGTCCATTCTTCTATTGTTATCACCTGGAAGGATGCAAGTCAAGCACCCGATTGGATGATTAACACAACTCTAATTGACCCTGGACGGAAGACCGGAGACCGTGGACAGTGAAAGAAACCGTCTGCCGTCCACGGTGCACCGTCTTTCATTGGATGAAACCCCGCCTCTTTCTTAACCTGAAGCCGGATCCTGCTCAACCGAGTTTTTTCACCAGATACAGTTCCCCCCGCTCGAATCCGCGCCCGAGATAATATCCCCGCGTCCCAACCGCCGAAATGACAGCCATCCGCTCGAAGCCGTTCGCCTTCGCGATCCGCTCCGCCTCCTCGAGCAGACGCGTCCCGAGCCCGGCATGTTGCGCCGCGCCGTCCTTCTCCGCCCCAACGGGGAGCGACTGTCCATAGACATGCACCTCGCGGATCAAAGCCGCGCCGTGTAAATCGTTAATGTTGGTTCCTGGTGAATCTTTTCCTGGCAACGACAACCGCACAAATCCCGCCAGCTTATCTTCGGGTGTAACATACGAAATAAAATGTTCCTTCGCCGCACCTGCCTGGTAGACCAGATCGTCCAGTTTCAGCGATTCAATGTTTACCGATTTGCTTTTCACTTCCCGGCACCGCACACATTGACAGTGTGTCCCGCGCCGCTTCATCTCGTCGTGGACGTCCTGCCGCAGGCTGGTACGACGGTTCCCCTCCACCACATTCGTGGACGGGATGTCGCGGATGACGCGGTTGACACGGCAATACCTCGGGATGGTCGGTTTGATGTCCGCGATCAGGTCGATAAGTTCCTGCGTGGTGTACGGTTTGAATTCCCCGCGTTGCCAGTATTCGTATAGTTCGGCATTGGCGAGTAATTGGTTTGGGTAGATCTTGATCTCGTCCGGGCAGAGGTCGGTCCACAGGCGGGCAAAATCCTCGCGGTCGGATTCAGGCGTCGCGCCGTGCAGGTTGGGCATCCAGTGCAGGACGATCTTGAATCCCGCCGCGCGGAGTAGGGACACGGCGTGCCGTGTCCGTTCTACAGTATGCCCGCGCTTGTTCATCTCAAGGATGCGGTCGTCCAGGCTTTGCGCACCCATCTGCACCTTGGTCACGCCCAAATGTCTCAACCATCGGATCTCGTCCGGGGTGATCTCATCCGGCCGAGTCTCGATGACCAGTCCCACGTTGCGGTGGGATGCGGTCTCGTTGATCGAATGAACTTCCGATATATTAACCGCGGAGACGCCAGGATCGCGGTGATTAATCTCTTCTTTCTCAGTGTTCTCCGTGTCTCTGTGGCTGTCCCCGTTCATCGCATCGAAACAGCGCTTGACGAACCATTCCTGATAATCCCGCTTGTACGACGACCACGTCCCGCCGAGGATCAACAACTCGATCTTGTCGGTCGGGTGTCCCAGCGCCTTCAATTGATTGATGCGGGACATCACCTGGTCGTACGGGTCGAATTGGTGTTCCACCGCGCGCATTGCCCCCGGTTCGTCAGGCAGGTACGATTTGGGCATGCGGACGTCAGTGGGGCAGAAAATGCATTTGCCGGGGCAGGGATAGGGCTTGGTCAGAACCGTGACCGTCGTCACGCCGGAGAGGGTCCGCATGGGCTTCATGCGGATGCGCTCGAGCAGGCGCGCGTCCTCTTTTATTTCCCCCGCCGCAACCATTTCGTTGTAGATCGCCACCAGCATGGATTTGTTGAGGTAGCCGCCGTGTGGCAGCGGATGACTGCGCAGGGTCTTCGTCACATCGCGCCCGCGTCGAATTTCCTCCAGCACGGTGCGCGCCAGTTCTTTTTTATCGGGGGTGAGGAGGTGTGTTTCCCTCCAGAGTTCTCTTCGTTCGGGGTGCAAGGCTTACCTGTCCACTTTCCTTCTTTCCATCACGGAAATATCCGTGTGGAAATCGCTTTTCAGTTTCGAAAAATCCTTGTGCTTGAACATGTCGGTGTGCAGACCGCATTCGGTCTTGCCGCGTCCCTGCCAGCGACCGGCGCGCTCATCGTCGTCCGCACCGACCGCCACCGTGCAGGGCGCACAGCCCACGCTCCGGTAGCCTTTCTCGAACAATGGATGCGACGGCAGGTTGTGTTCTTCCGCGTAGCGCTTCACATCCGCCTTCGTCCAGTTCAGCATGGGGTTGATCTTCAGCAGGCCGTCTTCCTGCAATTCCAATATCCGGGCGTGGGCGCGCGTTGCGGTCTGGTCGCGGCGGATGCCGCTGATCCACGCCAGCATATCCTTCATTGCTCGTTGCATCGGCTGGACCTTGTGGATGTAACAACACAGGTTCGGGTCATCGAGCGGCAGTTTGCGGATGTTCTGGCGTGCAAACGCATCCCAGCGCGTGTCGCGGTACAGGTCCAACACGTTCAAGTGCCATTCCGATGCCAGTTGTTCGCGAAAGATCGCCGTTTCCCAGAAGTGATAGCCGGTATCGATGAAGAAGACCAGCAGGTTACGGTCGATCTGCGAGACCATGTGCAGGAGCGGCACGCTCTGCGTCTGGAACGATGAACTCATCGCGATCTGGGGCCAGAACGTGTCAATTGCCCAGGCGATGATCTCCTGCGGGGTCCTGGTTTCGAATTCATTGGAGATCCTTTCGACCTCCAGCGGCGTAAGCATGGCGGGATTATACTCGTTATAGAATACCCCAGTCACCAATGGCGCTCCTCTGCTTTTGAAAAACGCCATTGGTGACTGCGCTGGGTATAATTGCATCATGAATCGAGCCACTGCCGAGCGCCTGATCGAACTCAACCGCGAGTTTTACACCCGCTTCGGTGACTCTTTCTCCGCCACGCGCCAGCGGATCCAGCCGGGAGTCCGCCGCGTGTTGGAGATGTTGAAAGGGGACGAGGATATCCTGGACCTGGGATGCGGCAACGGCTGGTTCGCCCGCGAACTGGCGGAACACGGTCACCGCGGTTCGTATCTGGGCGTGGACTTCAGCCTGCCCCTGCTCCGAGATGCCGAATCGCACGCTGGAGGTTTCTCTGCCACGTTTCGCCAAGTTGACCTGACCAAGTTATCAGTGATCAGTGAACAGTTACTGATGACTGATAACTATTCACTAATCACTTCCTTCGCCACTCTCCACCACATTCCCTCGCGAGAAATTCGTATAGGCATCCTGGGAACTGTCCATCAACTGCTTAAACCGAACGGACTGTTCATCCATTCCAACTGGCAGTTCTTGAACAGCGACAAACTCAAGGCGAGGATCCAGCCGTGGGAGGCCGCGGCAATTGACGGGTCCGAGGTGGATGCGGGGGATTATCTCCTCGATTGGCGGAGCGGAGGGAAAGGTCTGCGCTACGTCCATCACTTTGATGAGGCCGAACTGGTTGAATTGGCTCAGACAACAGGCTTTCAGGTCAGGGATGTGTTTTATTCCGATGGAGAAACGGGCAAATTGGGACTGTATGAAATCTGGCAAAAATAAGAACTCGGAGGTCTGTCAGACCTCCGAGTTCTTTATAGCTTCACATTATTCGGGTTGGCAATGTACTGCCACCAGTTATTGTGGACCCCGTTCCTGCGCCCCAACGTTTTGGGAAAGTGTTTCATCCACCAGACGTGATGTTTGCGGATGTCGCCGCTGCCCCACTCCGCCGAGGTGACTTGGCGGGTCACGCCCTTGAAATCGGGGAAGTTGTACAGCCAGTCGTCACATTCGCTCAGCACGGTGGACGGGTTGTTCCAGTCGTAGTCGCGGACGCTGTTCGGCGCAAAATGAACGTTGCCCAGCGCGGCTTGCCCCGGATGTGACTTTTCGTAGCGGATGAAACGCTTCCACAGGTTATGTTCCGCGG
The DNA here is from genome assembly GCA_963718215.1 of uncultured Chloroflexia bacterium. GTDB lineage: Bacteria > Chloroflexota > Anaerolineae > Anaerolineales > Villigracilaceae > Defluviilinea. Next base: position 197,035 of record CAVQYK010000023.1, on the reverse strand, counting down.
GGAGCCGTTCGAAGGTCTTTTCCATGATGGATTTGGCGCGGTGACCCATGTTCTCGAGCATTTCACCGACCCCGCGTTCGGGGGAAAAGCCCATGATAACGAAGCGCCTTTGGGATGCTTCGGTTCTCTTGAGCGGGGGGGCGTTGCACCAGAAGGCGCCGGGTCCGCACATGATGGATTCGTAGAATCCCGCATGCGGGAAATTGAAGATCCAGACCTCGTCTATTTCGCCATTTGCCACCCGTTCCAGGATGTTGAATTGTTTGATGATGGCGGGATAATCCGCCTCCTGCGGCATGTAGGGACGGGAGACGCCGCGCACGACGTTGAGATAGGTCTGCGCGTCGTATTTGTAACCGTCCACCTTGGGAGGGAAGTCGTCCACGTCGAGGCGCTCGATGATCTGATAGCGGACCAGTTCCCCGCTGACGAGCAGGATGTCGGACATGAACTCCCGGGCGAGGTCTTCAACCTTGTTCCACTTCATGAATTCCGACAATTTTTGGCCAGATGCCTGATCAACCACCGGGTCGTAGACGATGACCAGCGTTTTGAGGATCGTCGTCAGCGGCGGTTCGACCGGATTGTCAGGATCGATTGTCGGCGGGGGAGGAGGAGGCGGGTTTTTTTGTCCAAAGAGGCGTTTGAGGAACGTGAGGAGGATGGAGAAAATGTTCATAGGAACAGTGGAAAGCCGGTAGTGGAAAGAATCCTTACGGCAGATTTGTAGCGAAGTAGACCTGGTTGCCGATGGCGAGGTAGAGGACGTAGTTGGGGCTGATCGCCATCGCGCCGACGGGTCCCTGCTGGAACGGGCTGGATTTGCCGGCAAACCCGCTGACCTGGTTTTGCAGTTCGAGCGAGCGCGGCGTGAGGCGGAAGACGCTGCGGTTTTCCGAATCCAGCAGGAGGACGACAGGGTTGGGCGGGTTGGTAAGCGACATTTGCGTGAAGTGCGCCTGCGCGAAGACGTCAATGTCCTGGTGGGCAGGGAAGTTGTCAATGCGCGGGGCGGGGTCTATGCACCGCGTGGGGACTTCGGCGATGCGGCTGTAGGTGCAGGTGGAAAGGTGCCCGTCCGCGTGGAGCAGGTAGAGGTCGTCGCCGCTCACGGCGAGGTCGATGGCGTTCTCGATGCTGGGGACCTGGTTGCCGAAGAAGAAGTACGGCGGGTCGACAAAGGTGCCGCTCTTGCCCCTGTAAACCCAGACCGCCCTGGCTTCCGCGTCCAGGATGTACAGGGTATCGTTATCCAGGACGAACGATGTGAGGCGTTCCCAATTGGTGTTGGGGAGGGGAGGCAAAGGGAAGACCTGCGGCACCTTTCCCGGCGTGCAATACAGGAGGTTGCCGGTCGTGTCGATGCCGAGGACGCCTGCCCCGACCGCGTTGACCTTCGGCAGGGCGAGAATATCCACGATGGTGCCGACCTGGTAGCCTCCGTAGGTGCCGGGCTTGCAGTCGAACGTGGTGTCGAGTTCCAGGCTCCTGCTTGTGAACGAGGCATGCAGGATGGCGCCGGTTTCAGCGTTGAGCATGTACAGGTCGCTTTCGCTGGCGGTCATGCGGCTGATCTGGGCGGAACCGCCGAGTCCGTTCGTGAAGCCGGGGATGAACTCGAGGCGGATGACGCCCATCAGTTTGTCCCATTTCGCCTGCGTCTCGTTGCGTAATAAGCGAATCTCGTCCGTTTCGCTGTATTGCTCCGCCTGGTTCACGTAGTCCAGCACTCTTGCGTAGGCGTCGCGCTGGCGGATGGGGTCTGTTTCGCCCGAGGCCTGCCCGTTTGCCACAAGCGCCCTTTCGTAAAGTTCCCGGTACGTCTCATTCAACCCGAAATTGCTGTACACGACCCAGGAAATCACCGAGACCATCAGCGGGATGATGATGGCCGTGAAGACCATCGCATAGGTTGGGATGACCAGCGGCTTGGTGGAGTCGGTGCCGGGCAGGAGTTTCGGGATGAAGTTCCGCAGGAAATCGCCGACGCGTTCGTTCACGCGCCGCCCGGTCCTGATCCCTCCGACCATTACTTTTGCCATCTGACGCGCCGCTTCGGCGTGCGCATCGGGTCTCGCCGGCTTGAACAGGGTGAAGCGCGGTTTTTTATCCGCTGACCCGGCTTCAAGCTCGCTCTCCCCGATCTCCTCCGCCACCAGTTCTTCAACTTCGACCTTTGTTTCCAGCGGCTTGGAACGCGGAATGGACGGCGGAAAACTGCGCGGACCGCTAGGCGTGATTGCGGGAGTCTCCTCCCTCTGGGAGTAGAGTTCTTCCGGGCGGGGCGGGATGGCATACGCGGAGGGCTGGATGAAATGCGCGCCCATATCTGCCAGCGCGTCCAATTCCTCTTCCGTGATGTCTGGCTTTTGAGACGGGAATTTCGTCTGTTCGGTCGGTAGATCAGGTCCAGGTTCGACCGGCAGCACAAAGGCTTCGGGTTCGACCGGTTCCTGGATCCCCAAAGGGGATGATATAGCAGGAACAGGCCTGGGCTGGGAGCGCGAGGCGCTGACGTCGGGTCGCAGAATGGTAATGATGCCGTGTCCGCTTTGGGGCTGGATGAGCGCCGCGTTCAGGTCGCTTTTTGTAAAGGTCAACTTGCGGTAACTCGCCTCCAGCGAGGCAGGCGGACGTTCGTAGAGCAGGTCGGCTTCCCAATCCTTCGGGAATTTTCCGCACAGCGCGATCAGGTCGTTCGACTTGAAGTCGATTTGGGAAAGATAGGTCTGGAGGTTCTGACTCGATCCCAATCCCTTGCCCGAAAGCGCCGGGTCGTGGATGTGACGCTGTCCCCCGTCGGTGACCCACACCACGTGGACAGGGCCGCTCAGCGAAAGCGTGCACTGGTTCTCGCGGATCACAGCCAGCACCAGCGAGCCCAGCGCGTACTGTCCGCGCCCGCTGGTGGAGAGGTTTCGTTCGAGCAGCGCGGCATTGATGTGCTCCACCATCTTGCGCATCGCGGACGTCAATGAACCCGCGGTTTGATGGAACAGGTTTGCGGCGTTGCCAGCGAGTTGCTTGACCTCCGCTGCGGAAAAATCCGCGTTGCCCGACAGCATGAGGTACAGCACAAGGCTGTCCTTCTCGCGTCCGCGGGCGGCCTTGCGCGGCGGCGCGACAGCCAGCAGGCCGGGCAGGTCTGCGAACTCTTGTCCGTTCTGTCTATGGATGGGGAGGATGTTTAAGTCAAAAGTTGCCACGGTGTAAGATTATCAAAAAGAGTACCATCATTATACTGGTAAAATTTGTACATGGCGTAGGGGCATGGCGGATGAACCTCGTCCCGCCGTGCCCCTATAATTATGCCAAAAGATAAAACACATGGAATTCAAATTACACAACGATTTTTCTGAAATTGGTCCCGCCGCATGGAACGCGCTTGTCGCGCAAAGCATTGCCGATACGCCCTTCTCGCGTTATGAATACCTCACCGAATGGTGGAAGACCCTCGGCGGCGGCGAATGGGGGGACGCCCGACTGGTCCTCGTCTCTGCCTGGGAAAGTATGGGCGGGGTCACCCCGCCCATACTCATCGGTATTGCGCCTCTCTTCATCCATGAATACGACGGTCAACAGGCGTTGCTCCTCGTGGGGAGTATCGAGATCTCCGACTATCTGGACCTGATCGTACGCGAAGCGAGACCTGCCGCGCTTTCTCTCCGGATTGATGGACTTCCTCGCTTCTTCCTTAACCAGAAACCTGGTCCGCCATCGATTGGTATAACCTCCCCGACGCCTCTCCCACCCTGGCCGCCCTCAAAGCGGAATCTGCCAACCGCGGCTGGAACTACCACGAAGAGATCTACCGTCCCACCCCGCGCATCGCCCTGACCGGCTCGTTTGAAGACTACCTCGCGAACATAGACAAGAAACAACGCCACGAGATCCGCCGCAAGATGCGCCGCGCCGCCGAAAGCGGACGCGTCCGCTTTTATGTGGTTGACAAGGATGCCGACATCGAACCCGAACTGGAATCCTTTTTCCATTTGATGGTGCAGGACCCCAACAAAGCCATGTTCCTCAAGGATGTGATGCGCGACCAGATGTCGCAGTCCGTCCGTGTGGCGCACAAATATGGCTATCTCTGGCTTGGCTTCCTCGAAGTGGACGGCGTGCGGGCGGCGGCTTCGCTCAATTTCGACTACAAAAATAAACTATGGGGCTACAACTCCGGCGTCAGCCGCGACCACATGGAATTCTCTCCTGGCTGGGTGTTGCTCGGTCATACCATTCAGTGGTGCTGTGAGAACGGATATCACGAATTCGATTTCATGCGCGGCGATGAGGAGTACAAGTATCGCTTTGGGGGAGTCAACAAGTATGTGATGCGGGCGAGGGTGATTAGTTAGGTGATTACGCGGTCTTTTGTCTAAACAAATCAGTGATCACATAGCCACATAGGGCAAATCCGAGCAGGGTGAAGGGCATTTGCCACGCCATTGGGAAAATAAAGGTGTGAATGTAGGAAGTTGGCTTGAAAATGGTATACCAAGATAAGGGCGCCAGGATTGAATACCAAGTTGTAACTATTATTGCCAATTCCTTATTATGTGTGATGGAAAATAGCTTTAAGCGATACTTTGCTATTATGATCCCTGTAAACAGGGAAAACACCAAAAATATCTGCCCATAAGCCACCGAAAAACTTGATTTTACGAAATTTACTGTGAAACTTCTTGCGATAAGATATTGTTTGATGACAACAAGGACGCTTACACTCATGCTGTCGGCATATTCAGCCGTATAGTCCTCCGGGTTGCCTGTAGCGCGTCTGTCTAAGGTTTGGGAAATATACTCGTAGGCACTCGAAAAATTGCCGTCATTCAAAGCAATTTGTACTGATAGGATGGTTAACCCAACAAGGGTTGCAATCAATGAAACTACTCCGACTTTTATGATGCGGCTTGCAAAGGTCTTCAAATCCCATCTGTTGTAAATCGCATAGAACACAAGGGGAACGGTGGTCATGATTAGCACTGTCGTAATCAATTCAAAACCCGTGTAAAGAATTTTTATCAGAATTGCAATAAAAATTGCCCAATGTATTCTTCTGTCCTCGTACCTACTTATCCTTTTACTGCGTGTAAGCATGAATAGACATGTTATGAACGGCACATAAAAACTCCAGAGATTCCAATACAGGCTTCCTGAAGGTAATATCATCCACTCAGCAAAAGCTGAAAATAGGAGTATGAATATCCCGGATAACCAGCCGAATTCAATGGCTATCATGGCTGAGAAAAGAGCAACTATGCCAGCAGACAAGAGCGCTATCAAGGCGTGATAGATGTTCAGGTTAGACGCCGGAGATGTGCTGGTTATCAGATCTAGAAAGCTGAGAGTTATGCCTTGGAATCCTGGATGGGATTTATAAACCAGATATTCGTTAAACTCTCCATAGTTCAGGTATGTGTTAAGTTGATGAGCATCGGATTCTGGACCAAAAGCCCATTTCTCTCCTGAATCGCCAAGACCTAACAGCCCGCTTGCAGAAAAAATGCCATCCTGCCTTGATTGTACGAGGCGTGCAATCACTGAACGATCAAAAGCTATCCGCCAGCCGTGAAAATCCTCGTCTGGAACAGCATTCCAAGCGTTTTCATAATAACTGGGGAACAACAGAAGAATGCCGAAAAAGAAGAAGAACAGAAATTTGTATCGAATTTTCATCGTAGTCCCGACTCCGGAGAGAACAAGTGACAGGTCAGCGGCAACCCAAGATTTTTGGCATTATACCTTGGGGATACAAGGAACTCTCTTGATCTTGCATTCTAACATGCTAGAATTCAACAGTTTTAATGGCATTCTTACGATTTCGGAGTGTCATTCAAACATCGGAGGCACCATGCAAAAAGATTTCACCAACGAGATCCTCGAACTGATCCGCCGCATGTCGTCCAGCCTGCCGAAGGACGTGGAGGAGCGGCTGCGGCAGGAAAACTTCATGGTGGACAATATCCGCCGCATATGCCAGCGCGGCCTGTACAGATTCCCTTTTCAATTGCTGGTATGAGTCAATGACCTCATCAAAGGACATGCCATCGGCAACGCTTCCCACGATCATCGAAACGGGGATGCGTGTGCCCTTGATGCACGGTTCGCTGTGGAATTTCAGGGTCAACAGAGATAAATGCCTGCCAGTTAATACGCATAATTACCCTCCCCTATACTTCCCCCGATACGTCTCAGGCAGTAATTCCGCCAGTGACACCATGATCTGTTTGGTTCCCTCGTGGAGCATCTTCTGGCGGTCTGCCTGCTCCTTCAAGTGGAACGGTTTCCCCACGGCCAGCGTGACGCGTGCGCGCTTCCACCATTTGCGTTCATAGATATTGTCATTCTCGGTGCCGGTCATCGCCACCGGGATGATCGGCGCGCCGGACTTCATGGCGAGGAATGCCGCGCCTTCTGTCCCCTCCTCCAAGCCGCCGTCCACAGACTGCCGTCCCTCCGGGGCGAGCGCGACCAGACGTCCCTGAGACAAACCGTCCAACGCGGCGCGGATCGCCTTACGGTCCGGCCTGCCGCGGTGCACCCAGATGACGCCGTAGGCGCGGAAGAGCGGTCCCACAAGCCAGTGTTCGTACAACTCGATCTTGCCCATCCCGTCGACCGTCGCGGGGATCGAAGCGGCGAGCAGGACGGCATCCGCGTCGCCCAGGTGGTTGATGACGACCAGCGCCGGTCCACGTCTCGGGAAATTTTCCATCCCGCGTACGGTCGCATTCATCGTACATAGCGTGATCAATTTCGCCAGTCCGCGCGCGAAGATGCGAAAAACCCTGCGGGACAGGGTCAGTTTCGGCAGGGCGACCAGGTCCGGCCGCCACCAGTCGGTGACCGGTTTGGGTTCAGGGGAGGATGGCTGAGTCTGCATAGGCGCCGCGATATTCCTCGGGCAACAGCCCGGCAAGATGACGCATCACCAGGTCGGCATTCGCCTGGCGGATCGCGTGCCTCTCCCTGCCTTTGGCTGTATTTTCGGGAAGTGTAATGGGTTTTCCGATGCGCATTTCGAGCGTGGGTCTGTCGCCGTGGGTGGTTCTGTGCCAGAAATCCTCGGTGGTGCCCACGATGGCGGCCGGGAGGACCGGCACCTTCGTCTGCTCGACGATGTACGCCACGCCGGGCATGGCGCGCCGCATGGCGGTAACGTGCGAACGCCCGCCCTCGGGTGCGATCAACAACGGGTACCCGGCGCTGATGACGGCAATGATCCGCGCGAACAGCGTGCGGTCATAGTCGCCGCGATGCACGGGGATCACGCCGTAGGCTTTGAGCAGCTGTCCCTGACCGGGCTTCTCGAACACGTCCGAGGCGCCGATGATCTCCAATGACTCGGGCCAGAACGAGGCCGCGAACGGCGGGTCGTAGATCGATACGTGGTTCATGGCGACCACATAAGGCTTGCCGTACGGGACGTTCTCTTTTCCTGTCACTGTTACATTTGCCAGCACATGAAAGATCCCCCGAAACCCTGCACGCAACAGCGGGCGGCTTAACCTGAACTTGAACGGGACGCGATACACACCGCTCATTTGTTGCACAACGCCAAAACCTTTTCAAAGACCTCGTCCACGTTCATCCTGTCCGAGTCGATCACCACCGCGTCCGCCGCAGCCTTGAGCGGAGCCAGGTCACGGGTCGAATCGATGCGGTCGCGTTCGATCACCTTCGCAAGGACATCCTCGTAATTCGCATTCGCACCGCGCGCGGTCATTTCCTCGAACCGTCTCTTGGCGCGCACCTCGGCAGATGCATCCAGGTAGATCTTCAGGTCCGCTTCGGGCAGGACAACCGTCCCGATATCGCGCCCGACCATGACGACCTTCCCGCGCTGGCCGATGCGCCTTTGCTGTCTGCTCAACGCCGTACGCACGCCGTGATAGGCAGAGACGACCGACACGTTCGCGTCCACTGCCGGCAGACGCGTCTCCCAGGTGATATCTTTTCCCGCCACCAGGACATCACAGGCGCGTCCATCGGACCTGGAGGCTGGCGCGACATCAATCGGCGTTGCCTCCGCCAAAGCCGTGATCCTGGCCTCATCGTTCACGTCAATGTCGTGGTCCAGCGCGATCCACGTGACGGCGCGGTACATCACGCCCGTATCGAAGAACAGGTAGCCAAGCGCTTCGGCGATCTTCAACCCAAGCGTGGATTTTCCCGACGCGGCGGGGCCGTCAATGGCGATGATGGAGGGAGGGGTTTTGTTTGTCATTTGTGTTTTTATCTCGCAGGGGCGGGGGAACCCCGCCCAATATCATTATCGGTAAAGAAACGGGGCGAGACGACCTCGCCCCTACCATTACGGTTGTACATCCTCGCGCGCATCGGGGAACAGGTCATCACGCGCCCAAAGGATGATGGTCTCGGTCTCGCGCGGCAACTGACGATAGACCAGCCAGCGGAACCAATCGGGTCCCTGGACATTCTCCCACACGAGAGGCTGCCGCCAGGTGAAATCCTGCCCGCGATAGGCGGAGGGCAATCCCAGTTCGCTCATCAACGGCGTGATAACGATGGGCGGCGCGTTCAACGGGTCGAGAACCGAAACAACTTCCACGTCATGGTTACGAAGCGCCCATTCGAGCGCGGGGGAATTGACGCCCATCACGGTCACAGGCTGGGACTCGATGTCGCCGCGGCTGAACAGGGACACGTCCCTGATGGACGACAGGAGCAGGTCGGCTTGAACGGGCGGCTGGTCCGGAGTCCATAGTTCCACGCCGTTCGGGGTGCGTGTCCCGCTGGCGCCCCAGGCCGCAGCAAGCGCATAGACGCCGAGGAACAGCGAAAAGGACCAGGTCATTCCAAGTCTTGCCGTGCGCGGCGACCACCCGAACGCAACCAGGCTGATACAAACGACAAGGATCAGCGACGCCCCGAACAGGACCACATACCGCGCCCCAAACGGCAGGTCAACCAGCCTGCCAAAGAGCGGCAGGGGTGTCGTGGTGAATTGTTCGTATGGGTTGAGCCCAATGCTGGCAACATTGAACCAGATGTAGATGAGCAGGATCATGACCGCGCCGGCGACCACGCCGATCTCGACGCGCTCCTCACGATAAATGTCGAAACTGCGCGAGAGTTCCTGCGCGGCAAGGATGAGCAGCGGGATGATGACCCAGACAAGTTCGGTTGTCTGGCGATAGAAGATGGCGATCAGCAGGGACACGCCCAGCCAGACCGCAAGTCGAGTCACGCGCCGGCTTCCCAGACGGAAGCCGCGGATGAGGGCAAAGATCGCCAGGAAAATTCCCAGCGGTTCATAGACGAGGAAGGTGAACAACACGCGCCCCGGGTTGAGCACGGAAGGCGAGGTCCAGCCTTGCAGATAGGCAGGGATCGAGTTGAACAGCGCGCTCAGTCCATTTGGGGTGGTGAGGAGGAGTGTTCCGCCGAGGAGGATGGTCGTAACGAGGGCGATCAGTGTGCCACGCAGATCATTCTGCGCATTTTGTCCTGGTGTGTTTCCGGTCCCCCGCCAAAGAAGGGAGGTGAGTCCCAGCATCAGGAGGCCGGACCAGACCGAAGGTCCGGAGAGAAGCGCAAGACCGGCGAAGATGCCGGCCGGGATGGCACGTCCGTTCCGCCACATCCCCCAGGCGAACAGGAGGAAGGTCACGGCGAGGATCGTCCCGCTGGCCTGACGTGAGAGGGCGACCAGGCCGGGGTCGAAGGCGAAGAGGAAGGCAAGGATCAGGGCCGGGAGCGGTTTGAGCTTTTCGCGGAAGTAGTAGGGGGCAAAGACGAGGGCGCTCCCCGCGATGGCGGGGATAAAACGCGCCATGAAGTTCGTGCTTTCAGTGACAAGAAAGAGGACGCTGGTGAAAAGGATGTAGGCGGGTTGCGGTCCGAGCAGGGGATTTTCGCCCTGTGCAATGTGCAAAGCCTGCAAGGCGAACTGGGCTTCTGAATCGGTGAGTGGTTTTGCCCCAAGTTGGATGAGGCGGAAACCGAGGGCGATAAGAAAAGCCAGCCAGTACAGCCAGCCTTCGTATTTGGGTCGGGGGGAATTCATAAGGGTATTTTACCTGTAATTACTCTGTCATTGCGACCGACGGGAAGCAATCTCAGAGGGGAAACAGTGAGATTGCTTCGCCTGCTCCTTCGCTGTGCTCAGGACAAGGCTCGCACAATGACGGGCTGACTACGGCACTTCATAAATGGTAACGCTTCCCTGCTGGAAGACCGGCCTGAGGTAGTTGTTGAACTTCTCCTCGTTCACTCGATAGGAGCTGCGTTCCAGGTTTCCCACGATGACATAACGGACATCGTAACTCTCAAGGATGGTTTGCATGGTCTGCCAATCGGGCGTGGTATACAGCGTTTCGACATCATCTTTGCGCTGGAGGAGTATGCCCTGGAAGTCCGAGCCGCGCCATTGACCTTCGTGGTTGCCCCAGCCGAGGATGGTGGGGAGCCCGCTGTAGATGGAGATGCGCCCGATGCTGGAGTATGGGTTGCCCGTCGCCTCGGCAATGACACCATCCGGGGCGGCTCTCAGCCAGAGGATGGCGGCGGCTTCGTCGGGGTTTTCGCGCTGGACCCGGTCGAAGTCGTCGAGGGTGAAGCCGAAGGGCGGCTGGAAGTTGTTCGCCTTGTTCGGGAATCCGAGCACGGGGTAGGTCAGCCCGACGACCAGGACCAGGACGAAGATGACGCTGAAAAGGACGTTCGAAGCGCCGCGCGTCCTGAGCGGAGGTCGAATGATTTTTGAGACCCGAAGTCGAAGGGGCGGAGCAGGACAGCCGTCCCGTAGGCGGAGGCGAGACTGAGCAATATCCAGGCCTGGTAGTAGAACTTGAAGACGGTGTTGATGCGGTAGCCGAAGTTGTCCTGAAGGTAGAGGAAATCGGGACCGATGATGAGGAGGACGCCGAGGACGATGAGTAGAAGAACGAAAGTGGAAAGTGGAGAGTTGGGAGCGGATTCGTTTGTGGACTGGGAGCCCCGGTTGGCAAACAAAAATGCCAGGGCGGGGATCAAAAGCGCCAGCAGGGTGAGCAGGCTTCCGATGTGGTTGAAGCGGCGCGTGAAACTGTCGGCAAGGAATGTGCGCAGCGTCGCGCCCCTGTCCCTGCAGAATGGGCAGGACCAATTCCGGGCGCAGTCGGTAGGCGAGGAATCCCATCGCCAGCATCGTGGCAAGGAGCAGGATGACGATGCCCAATGAGGCGGCGATCCCCCTGCCCCAGTCCGCGGGCAGTTTCGTCCGCGCAAAATGGATCAGGAGCGCAAAAATCGGCACGAACAACGTGCCCCACATCACCCACAGGTGCGCGCCGCGCGTGATGTACATGAAGTTCGGCACGATGCCGCCCGCCTGTGAGTCGAAACCGATGAAAAAGGGCAGATACAGGACGTAGGCTGTGACGAGGACCGGGATGCCGAACAGCAGGACGTCCTCGAGTTCTTCCCCAGCCCCAGCCTGTCTCGTGGACCCGGGCCAGCGCATAGCTGAAAACGATCACCGCCGCAACGGGCAGGATGTCCCAGGTGTTGAGGAACGCCATGCCGCCGAGCAGGAACGCCGCCAGGAGGAAGCCTGTTTTGCTGAGGTGCAATTCACCGATGTACAGGTTGATCCGCCCGCGGAAGCCGCCGAGGAACAGGTTCAACGCGAAGGCGATCGCCAGCAGGAAGAAGGGGATGGACAGCACGTGCGGGTGCAGGTCGCCGAGCAGGAAGGAGAAGGCGGGGAACTCGTCAATGGCTTCGCGGAAGGCGCCGTTCAGGTCGTAATCCTGCACCACGCGGGAGGCGCGCCACCACCACCAGAAGCGGTCGGGAGTCCATGTCGGAATCTGTCGACGGGGCATTGCGCAGTTCGGGGATGTCGAGCCATGTCCAGAAGTTGGAGCCGTCCTGCCAGAACAGTCCGCGCGCGTGGAGGACTTCGAGGAAGCCTTCGACGTTGGAGACGAGCAGGAGGAAGAGAGGACCCAGGAGGGATAGACTGAGGACGGTAGATGGTGGACGGTGGTTGCTTCCCTCGGTCTCCCGTCCACGGTCTACGATCTGTAACAGGTTATACAAAACCCCATACGCGCCGAGGGCGGCGAGACCGAAGACCAGCGCCAGCATGAGGTTGAATGCCATCGTGGCAGGGACGCCGGTAAAGGTCGCCAGCATGGCGGTCATCACGTAGCCAAAGTAGTAGTAGGAGATGGCGTATCCCGAAAGCCACAGGTCGCGCGGCGGGAAAGTCCGGCGAGTTCATGATGCCGTTGATGAACATCAACTCCATCGGCTTTTCGGTGCCGAGGATCTCCGGGTTTGCCGAACGGAAGAACGCCAGGAAACCGAAGGCGAGCAGGAAGAGGAGTTCGGTGGTGAGGATGAGTCTGATGTTTTCTTTGAGCCAGCCGGTGATTTCGGATTTACGATTTACGATTTCAGATTGATGATTGACAAGTGACCATACGCTCAGACCAGCCAGAACAACCAATCCCAGCAACAGCCCGCCCAGGTCATTTTGGGCAATGCCGAAATTGGCGGACAGCCAGAAGATGAATCCCCAGAGCATCAGGCCGAAGGCGCGCGACAGCGTATAGCCGCGGTCCGCCAGCGCAGGGAAGAGGCGATACGCCAGCGGGAAGGTGATCCAACCCAGGAGAGTGATAAGGATATACCAGGAGATAAATGCCGTCATTCGTTATAGTACCTTGACCATTCGATGATACCCAAGATCTGCCTTTTCAGCCTCCACGGTCTCGACGACCTGATAGCCGGTCCGTTCATACAAGCGGCGGGCGTTCGTGTTGTATCCGCCCACGATCAGGGAACATTTTTTCAAGTTGTCCTCGCGGGCACGTTCTTCTGCGTATGCAAGGAGTTGCGAGCCGAAAGAACGTCCCTGCATGGAAGGCAAGACGCCAAGGTTGCTGATGAAGAACTCATCGTCCCAGGCCTCCCTTCCACCCGGCAACCTGACGCCGCGGCGGATGAACCCGATGGCTTTCGTAAGACCCAGGACGGAAAACAGATGCGGCGCCGTTGCAAGGTTGAGGCGATCCAGCCTGTCACCGCGCGAGGCGATCAGCAACCCGACCGGTCGATTCTCAAATTCAGCAATATAAGCGATCCTGTAGCCGAACCTGCCTGCATTGCGGGCGAACAATTGCGCGATCGTCGCTTGAATGACATCCTTGTTCTGCTGGAAAAGATGGTCCGCGAGGTGTTCCATGGAAAGATAGATCATGGACGCGGCAAAGGATGCGTCAGCGGGCTGCGCCGCCCGGATTCGCAGGGTCGGATTCATACCGAGGGTAAAGTCCAATCACCGTTCGAGTCGTAGATGAAGTCGAACACGTTCGTGACCGCGTCCAGGTTGATGGGACCGTAGATGTGCGGGAATTTATCCCCTGCGGGGACGCCCGGAGGGGGAGTCCCGCCGGAGGGGGCCTCCCAGCTCAAAGTCGAGGTGAGAAGCGTGGGTTCGATCATGAGCAGGACGAGGCCGGACTGTCCCTTGTAGAACTTTTCGGCGACCGGCAAAACCTGGGCAAGCGTCGAACAGTGGATGAAGCCCTCGGTGTAGAGGCTGTCGGCGGTGTACTCGCCTTTTGCCTGCGCGGATTCCCAATCTTTGCGGGAGGTGATGTGGAAGATCATGGCAGAACCTCGTAAATGGCTGTGCTTCCGTCACGGTAGACGGAACGCCAGAGAGTACCGTCGAACTGCTCGAACTTGGCGATGCCCTCGGGTGTGTAGGCGGCGCGTTCAAGCTGGCCGAGGATAATATACCTTACACTATGTTTTTTGAGGAAATCGCGGGCGTATTCGGCGGTCAGGCTGTTGTAGAACCCGCCGACCTCGTCCACGCGGCTCTGCACCTGCACCGAGGTGAAGACGCGCTGCTGACGCTGGTGCCAGTTCCAGCCGACGACGCCAGGCAGGCCGGTGTAAATGGTGAAGCGTGTGCACCAGCGATACTCGGGGCAGTTCGCCTCGACGATGACGGGCGAGCCCTGCACGTTGTCCTGCATCCAGCGGATGGCGCGGTAGTCCTCGCTCAGGTCGAGGCGCTGACCGAAGTCGTCGTAGTGGGCGTAGTTCATGAAGGTCATGGCGTCGAGCGTGCGCGGCGCTTCGATGATCCAGCGGTCGCGGATCTTGCCGGAGGTGCCGGTGATGGTGAACAGCATGCGCGCCGGAGATGAGAAAGATCATCATGCTTTGCCAGAAGACGCGCCAGCCCGGCAGCCACTGGAAGAAGGCGGGCAGAGTCCACGCGAGTGCGGCGCCGGCGCTGGCGGCGAGCATGAACCAGGCTTGCAGGTAAAACTTGAAGATGGTGTTCTGCCGCCCGATGTCGCCGCGCACCACAACCACCTCGACGAGGATCGTGATGAACAACGCCGTCCCGATCAGGAACAGGACGAAGCGCTTCTCGTCGCTCAGGCGCGGGTTCAACAGCAGGACGCCCGCCCACGCCGCAAGCGGGACGGCGATCCACCCGACGCTCGTGCCGTGGAATTGCAGCGCGAGGATGATGATCACGAGCGCCACCAGCGCGCCTTCGATCAGCAGTTGATACGGTTTGAGTTTTTGCAGGGCGGAGAGCGGCGTCAGGCGCATCCACTCGCGCGTTTCCCACGCCATCCACGCCGCCACGATGAACAGGAACACGCCCCACATCGTGAGGTACGAAGCGAACGGCGTGAACGGTCCGCGCCACGGTTCGAGCGCGCTGTATGCCTGGCTGTACCAGATGCGGTACGGCTCGTACATGAAACGCGAGAGCAGGTAGAACGCGGCAACCGCCCCAACCGCCAGCCCGATGCGTTTGTAGATGTTCTCCACTTCGGAATAGCGCAGGATGGAGTATCCCAGCGCGATGATGCAGATGAGCAGATAGGTGTACGAGTCGGACAGATTGGTGGGATACGCCGCGCCGACGATCAGACCGCCGACGGCGATTCCCAACCCCGCCGAGGCCTGATTCTTCCATCTCGCGCGCGCCATCACCACTGACAGCGCCCAACTGATCGCCAGCAACGCCAGCGGCATGACGATCATGTGCGCGTGCAGGTCGCTGTAGAGGAAGGTGAAGAGCGGGAACTCGGTGATCGAGTTGTCCGGCCCGGGCGGGACGACGCGGCTTGGGTTCCAGTACCAGTCTCCGGGTCCGATGGGAAGCGGGATGCCCTGGAAGGTCAGCATGAAGTCCCTGAATCGCCCACGTCAGCCGCTGGAAGAAGGAGGAGTCCCAGCTGAACATCCCTGCCGCGCCGAGTTGCTGCATCTTCTGGTAGATGAGCTGGAGGGTGCCGAGGTTGCCGAGCAGGATGGCGAGGGCGGAGGCGGCAAGACCGGCGATAATTGGACCGTGGACCGTGGACGGTTGACCGTCTTCGGTCTTCGGTCTGCGGTCTGACAGCAGGTTCCAGCCAATCGAGAAGGCGGAAATTCCGACAATCGCGAACAGGGTGGGCAGGATGAAGTTGTAGGCAATGGACGGGACGATGCCGAGCAGTTTGACCGGCGTGCCGACGATGACGAAGCCGTAATAGTAGTAGTTGATGTAGCCGCCCGCGAACCACGGGTCGTAGGGCGGGAAGGAGGTGCTTTTGATGACGGCGTTGAAGTAGGAGAAGTCCATGGGGCGCTCGCCGCCTTTGGCGGGATGCCACAGGTCCGGGTTGCCGAGGCGGATGAGCAGGTCGATGACGAAGAAGGCGAGGAATAGACCTTCGATGGATCAGGAAGTATTTGCGTTTTGTCTTGAATTCCGCGATCAATTCGTCGCGCTGAAGGCGACCGAGCACCGCCCCTGTGACGAGGATGGCGCCGAATACGACCGCGATGGTCGTGCGCGTGTACGGAATCCCGACCGAACCAGCCAGCCATGAGAGATAGGCGAAAATGACCAGTCCCAGCGCGCGGCTGAGGGGATAGCCCTTGTCCGCCAGCCCGGGCATGGCGAGGCGGATGATCGGGTAGACAGCCAGGCCGAGGATGAAGATGAAGATGTACCAGATGAGCAGCCCGAGGACCGGGTATTTGTTCTGGAGCCAGTCGTAATCGAAGAGTTCAGACCATGTTCCGCCGGCGCGTTGACTGGCGAGTCTGTCCGCGGGGAGGAGCAGGCTGGCGTACTCGTCGAACTGGCGCGGCGTGAGGCGGACGACCTTGGCCAGGTCAACGGTGCTGAGCGTGGCACGGACCTGTTCGGCGTTGAAGTCCGCGCTCTTTTTGAAGATGAGGACCTTGGGATGGTCGTAGAAGGTGAAGGCTTCCTCGGCGTACTGGTCGTTGATCTCGATCTCGCCGAGCAGGGGAAGGTCGAGTTTGGGGAAGGTCTCGAAGACGGCGACGAGGTCGAAGCCGAGCCTGCCCTGATGATCGCCCGGCTGGGCTTCGTGATAGCAGGAGATGATGTCCGCGCCGATGGGACAGCCCATCAACTCGCGGTAGTACAGCGTGGTGAGCGGATAGCGTTCCGGCAGGCGCGTGATCTGGGCGTACTGGTGATTGGTGGGGATGAAGATGTAATCGGCTTCGGTCGAGCGTGGATGACAAAGCGTTCGCGCTTCGTCTCGTCATCATCCCAATAGACTTGCAGGTTCAGGTCGCCGCGGTAGATGCCGCCGAAGGCGTCGTAGCCGTCGATGCGGAAGGGCAGGCCGTAGTCATAGTCCGTTTCGTTGACGACAGCCGCGCCGCGGATGTCCAGCCTGCCCGGCGTCGAGTTCGAAGCGCAGGAAGAATTGTCTGTCCCTGCGTGACGGGGAGCGGTTCGTCGAGTTTGAGGATGACTTCCTGTCCGCGCGAGTCGTCGCCGGCGGGGAAATCCGCTGTCAGCGTGGCGGTGGCGAGAGCCTGTTCGGGCGTTGGACTGGGCGTATCGGACAGAAGCAGGCTGACGGTGGAGGAAGAAGCGGACGCGTTCGCCGCGAATCCCAGTTTGACCGATTCGATCAGTCCGTCGGTGTTCGCGATGAAGGTCGTGTCGTAGGGGATCCCTGCCTGGATGAATCCGCCGGTGGGGAAGGGCAGGGGCTGGTTGTAGGCGCCGTCGGCGGTCTGGTATCCGATGTTGATGGGGCCGGGCACGTTCTGGAAGATCCAGCGCGAGGCGGCGATGCGCGGTTCGTCGCGCAGGTAGATGCTTTGGAAGGCGAATGCCCAGGCGGCGGTGAGGGCGATGACGACGATGGCGAGGATTGAGCGGGTGATATTCGCGGTATTGCGTAATTTGTTATTGGTAATTGGTAATTGTTCGAAGACGAACCATGCCGCCATCATCGCGAGGAGCGGATAGATGGGAAGTTGGTAGCGCATGGTCGGGTTGAATTGGAGCGACTGCCAGATGAAGTAGGCCGCGGTCCAGCCCCAGAGCAGGGCGTGACGCCATTCGCCTTTGAGGATGCGCCAGCCCATGTAGAGGAAGCCGATCCAGGCGAGGATGCCGAGCGGGAGACCGAGTCCCCAGGTGGTCAGGTTGACGAAGGAATACAGGTTCGAGCGCCGCGCCCATTGCAGGTTCCACGGCAGGTCGGCGTCGCCTTTGGCCTGGACGCGCTGTTCCTGGATGTTGGCGATCCACTGTTCGCTGGGAAGGATGCCGTCGAAGGCATAGGGTTGGAAGATGCGGAAGGAGATGAAGGCGGCAAGTCCACCGGCGAGGAGGGAGAGGACGATCAGTAGCCAGTAATCAGTGGACAGCGGACGGTGGACGGTGGACAGTGGACCGTTGACAGTGTCTTCACCCAACTCTTCGGTCTTCCGTCCTGGGTCCACGGTCAGATAGCGGATCGCGAACGCGCCGGGGAGCAAAACCGCCAGCGGATAGATATTGACCTTGGATGCCATCGCCATGCCGAAGGCAAAGCCGAAACCGAGGCTGAAGAGGAAAAGAGGATTAGAGAGTAGTGATTGATATTTACGATTTGCGATTTACGATTTTCGATTTCAGGTTGACGATTGACGATCTCGACCGCGAAGTAGATGGCGAGGAATGCGAAGGTGTTGACGAACAGGTCGGTGGTGAAGAAATGCGACTGCTGGATCTGCATGACGGTCAACGCGGAGAAAAGCGAGGCGAGCAAGCCGACCTTGCGGCCGTACATGCGCGAGACAAGCAGGTAGAGGAAGAAGATGGTGAACAGGTCTGCCAGCGCGGAGAACTGGCGTCCAAGCGTTTTGACGTCGAATTGACCGGTCGCATCCGCCGCGACGCGCACCAGCGTCATCGGCAGGTTGCCGTAGACGAAGAAACTGTATCCGCGGTTGTAGGGGTTGAGGGGGGAGGTCTTGCTGTCGAAGTATTCGCCGGGGGTCAGCCAGCGTTTCTGGTCCTCGGGGCAGGCGTCGGCGGGGATGGATGCGTCCTCGCAGGCTTGCGCGCGCAGGCTTCCAAGCACGCCGGTCAAGAAGTTCTCGTCCGGGTGCTGGTGCTGTCCCTCGCCCCAGTTGACACCGGTCAAACGCAAATAACCTGCCAGCAGGAAGACCAGCAGGAAGAGAAGATCGTAGATCCAGGAATGTTTTTCGCGAGTCATAGATCCATCTGTCGTTGCGAGGGCGATAGCCCGAAGCAATCTCCTTGCAAATGAGGGGATTGCTTCGTCAGCCCTTCGGGCTTCCTCGCAACGACATCACTGTTACGGCACCAAATAAATCCAAAAATCGTGACCCGGCACATCCGAGTCGAACATGCGCAATTGACCGTTCGGGTACAACGCTTTCAACACATCCAATGTTTCCGTGTCGTTGAACTCCGGCGCTTCCAGGTTCGCCCGCACCATGAACAGCTTGGGTCCCGCCAATTCTAACGTAGTCGGCAGGCTGTCCCGCCACATCGCCATATCGCGGTTCGGGATGCCCGCCCAGACCGCCGGCAGGCGCGTATCCACCCAGTGCGGGTACGGCACGATCCAGACCGTGTCCGTCCGCCCGTAATCCCGCTCGAAATCCTTGATGACCTGCCCCATATCCGACGTGTTCCACGAGCCCTGCTTGAACGAACCGGCATATTGATCGAAGACCAGGTCATAGTTCTGGGATGCGGAGACGACCAACAGGAGTCCCGCCACGCCCCACATGAGGACGCTTCGCATCCTTCCCCGCCCGAAAGCTGGTGAGGAGACCATCGAGCGCCATCGCCCCGATAATGAACGCCGGGATGTACGCCGCTCCCGCGCGGTTCAAGGCTGGATTCTCGCCCGGGAACGCCAGCGAAAGCGACGATGGCAACTGCAACAAAGGGATGGACACCAGCAGGAACAGGTCCAGCCAGTGGCGGTGGCGGGCGTAACGGACGAGGACGAGGATCACACCCAGCGCGAACAACGCCGCCGTGATCACGTCCAGGGCGGGGCGGTGCGGCACGGAATGTACCCAGATCTCCCCGTCGTCGAGGTTGAACATGCGGAGCGCGTTCCAAACATTCGAGAGGAATATCTCGTAGGCGGGACCTGGCAACGCCTGTTCCGTTCCGCTCAGGCGCGAAATGGCGCGGAAACCGAACTCGGCGGGGTGGTCCACCCAGTAGCGCAGCAAAGGCAGGAAGACGAACAGGGACGTCAGCCCGAGCATCGTCAGCCAGACGGGGATGTCCCTGCGCGCGCCTTTCGACTGCGAATGAAGCCAGTACAACACGAACGCGGCAACGACGACGAACGGCACGATCCGCATGGGACTGTAGCCGTGCAAGCCGAGTCCCAGAAAGAGACCGGAGAGGAGAAAGTCGTTTCGGTTCCGCGTCCGCAGGCCTCGGATCAGGAAAAAGAGCGTCGGCGCGGCGAAGAGGGGATAGAGCGGGAAGCGCAGTCCCACGCGGCTGATGACGTTGGGCCAGTATGCGATCCCTGTCAAAACGAAAGCGATGAGTCCGACGCGTCGTCCGCCGATCTCCTTGCCGAGCAGGTAAACGAAGGGGAGCGTCAAAAAGCCGAGGATGGCAGTGCCGAGTTTGAGGCTGAGGAACGAAAGCCCGGTGCCGAAGAGTTTGGCGACGAGCAGCGTCCAGTACATTTGGAAGGCTTCGCGCCCCGTGTTGCGCGGGAAGAAGATGCGCGTCTCGCCGATGGATACGTCGTACACGTCGAAGATCTTTTCGGCGTGGTCGCTGAACGGCTCCGACGGGACGCTGGCCGTCTGGTAGAAGCGGAAGAAGAACACGAGCGTGGTGGCGGCGATGAGGAGCAGGGTCCACGAATTGAAGCGGAAGAAACCCGCAAGCCCCGAGAGACGGCGGTTTGGGTCCTTCAGCCAGAAGGCGAAAATGAACGAAATGACCGCCAAGACCCACAAAATAACATTGGTCGCCGTGAAGAGATTGTCCCTGAAGAGCGCGAACGCTGCGAACGCCAGCGGAATGCCAAGGAGCAGGGCGATGCGGCGGTACGAAAGCGGATCGGTTGTATCGGATGTCGGCTTGAGGGCGGCCAGGTTCCATTCCCCGCGCTAGATCGCCCAGCCGAGCAGGGCGAATGCCGCAAGGTAAAACGCGATCCCCAGCGAGGAGGTTGTCGGAGGCGGCTCGAATGTGTTCTGTCCGATCAGGGCGAAGAGCAGGGCGAGAAGCGAGCGCCACGGAAATTCGGTCGAAGGTCGAAGGTCGAAGGTCGAAGGTCCACCTTGTGTCTGATCGAGGAATTGAGGCACTTCGGACTGACTGCCAACCGTTACCTGCTCATCGCTGACCGCTGACTGCTGATCGCTAAAAGCTGATCTTTCCCCTCTGAATCGAAACAACGACTTGAAATAATCAAGGACGCTGGGTTCCTGAAAGGGAGGTTGGGGTTGTTGTGATGTGTCGGTCATACAATCTGTATTGCGTATTGATGTTTCAGTCTTTTCGCGCTATGACGATTATGCTCTCCCCCCATGTCATGGGAAGGAAGACCAGACCCGTGATGGCTTGAAATCCGCCGAGCGAGCCGAAGAACAGTTTCTGGATCATGTTCGGCACAAAGCGGATGTAGGGCACGTCCCAAAAGCCATCGGCAAAGGTTCGTTTAATTGTAAAGCCTGCGCCTTCGATGTAGGAAATCCATTCGGCAGGGCGTTTCAGGGAAATGTGCGTCGGGTCCTGGTAGCCGATCCATTTGTCGCCTTTCCACGGCTTGAGCAGGGAGTCGAGGTTCGGCGTGGCAAGGATGAGCGTGCCGCCCGGTTCGGTGACGCGGCCGATCTCCTGGATCGCTTTTTGCGGGTCAGGCAGATGCTCCACGATATGTTTAATGATAACGACGTTAAATGAGTCGTTCCTAAATGGAAGTTCCTGCGCGCTGGCTGTCTGCAGAGACGATTTATCCACAACCGCCTTGGACTGCTTCACCGCCCAATGATTGATGTCACAGCCGAACGTCTCGAACGTGTCCTCAAGCTGTCCCGTCAGATGCCCCATGCCGGATCCCACCTCCAGAAAGCGCGATCTGCGTACCCCATATCGGCGCGCCAGCATGGCATAGAATCGGTTCGACCACCAATACATGCTGTATTTGGCGAAGGTGATGTTTGCGTAGGTGTGGGAGGAGAAATATTTTTCGTCGAAGGACATGGAAACACCGTAGGGGCACAGCGAGATCTAGGACGACCTGGATGATTAATCGTCCTGCTGTGCCCCTACCTTTTTTTTGCAATATAGAAAGTAAACGTTCCGTTCTCTATCGGCTCGGGTGAGGCGTATCGTTCCACAAATTTCCTCGTAAAAAACAAATTCCACCTTGTCCGCGAAATGATCCATTTGCCTGTCAGGACGCGCGCGAACACCGATGGAACGCCGAAATAGTGTCCCCATTCTAACACGCGCATCGCAGGCGGGCGAAAAGTAATGCCACCAACGTACCAGTTCAAAACCTGCGCGCTCCAGGCGTTCCTGCCAGACGTCGGGTTCGTCCGCGTGGTGGACGCGCGAGATCTTGCGGAACCATTCGGTGTAACCTTTGCCCAGCACGCGCGAGATCGAAAGTTCGTCAAATAGCGCGTGTTCGGCACGCAGAAGTAGAACGGCGCATCCTTTTTCAGCACGCGGGCGGTCTCCTTCAGGACATCGTCGATGTGCGGGATGTGTTCCAGGACCGAGTTGCTGAATCCGCTGGAGAAGTGGAATCAGGAAACGGGACGTGTGCACCGTCCGCTTCGACCAGGGATTTGTACGCGCCGAACTTCCCCGCCTCGTGGATCGGTCCATGCCAGGGGTCGAGTCCCACGTCTATTTTCTGGTCGAAGGTCAACGAGGCGAAATGACCGTCGCCGCATCCCACGTCATAGACGGGCGCGGGCAGGGGCAGATCCTGGTAATACGAACTCTCCACCGCGCGCAGAAAGGCGCGGAAGTAGGGCAGGTCACGCAGTTGGAGAAATAAAATCTTTTTTCAATAATTATGCATCGGTGATAGCAGTAGCCATGCGCGAAGCGAATGGCGTATCGAAACGCACCCATATGCAAGCATGTATGTGATTTCTGATTTCGATGACGAGCTTCGCCCTATTGAACCAGCAGATTTACCTTCATCAAACGTTCAAACAACTTTTCATATTCCTGCGCGACGGAATCAGGATTGTAGGATTTCCTGATCAACTCGATATCGCCCTGGAATTTTTGCGGTTCGTCCAGGACCTCGAGAATGGACTCCGCCAAACTGGCCGAATCCCCGATCCTGGCGACGCGTCCCATCCCGTGCATGGACACGGGCTGCCGCACCCCCGGCAACGCGGACGGGACGCACGGCACGCCGTTCATCATCGCTTCGATCTGCACGAGACCGAACGCCTCGGTCGAGTTGAGCGAGGGGACGGTCAACACGTCGAGGTTGGGGTACAGCGCCGCAAGCTGGACGGGGTCGAGGTTGCCGAGGAATTTCCAATGACCGGAGATCTTCGTATTCGCGGATCTCGGGCTCAGGCGGTCAAAATAAGCCTGTTCGCCCATCACATTCTGGTGTTGACCGGCATACAAGACCTGCGCGTTGGGATATTTCTTCAGGATCGTCGGCAGGGCATCCAGCAGGACTTCCACGCCTTTTTCGGAGGCAAAGCGCGTGACCATGCCAATGACAGGACGCCGTTCTTTGACATGATGTTCCTTGGCGAACGCCTCGACCGCGCCGGGGAGTGGACTCGGCAGTTCGACGGGAGGCAGGATCGGGGTCAGTTTTGAGGCGTAGCGCGAGAGGTAGGGGGAGTTGTCGGCGTAGTCCTGTGTGTACGTCACGATGTGATTCGACAGAATCCCCGCCATGTTGTTCTGGAAATCCACAACGGTGTTGACGAGGCGGTTGAAGAGACCGGGCGGCAGGAACAGGTCGCAGTGATAGGTGAGGACGGCAGGCTTGCCGAAGAGACGTCCGCGCAGGGCGACGCCGGGCGCGTCGAATTGAGGCAGGTGCATTTGGACGACATCATGCTGTGCGACAAGTTTGGTCGCGACAAACCCGAACGTGGGGGCAATGACGCCCTTGCTGATGCGCGCCGCCACCGGCACGCGGATGACCTTGACGCCGTCCATCGTCTCTTCGCGCGGAAGCGACGGGTCGTATTGTGTGGTCATCACGGTGACCTGGTGTCCGCGTTTGGCGAAGGCGCGCGCGAGGCGCTCGGCGTAGATGGTGAGTCCCGATGTGTGCGGGCGGTAGTAGGTGAGTACGGTCAGGATTTTCATAAGGCGGGGGGATTATACCCTTACGGGCACCTCGTAACGCAGAGGATTAACTCGATAGAATTGAACGAATATTCCCGTCATTGTCGATCTGCGAAGCGAAGAGCAATCCACGCATTGCGCGCGGTGCGAGAATGTCTGCTCGTTGAGAACCGCTTCTCAGCAGTGACTGACATTTCGAATACAATCAGACCACCGAGGTCATCAATGCAAAACAAATTCTTCAACTGGATCGTCACAACACTAAAAGAAGCCGCCTGGGCGCCGCTGGCGGTGTTTGGTTTTTATGTATTCGGGCTGTTGATCCACTTGTTCGACAACTTCCCCTACATGGACATTCCCACGCACTTCATGGGCGGCGTGGTCATCACCTATTTCTATCGCGTTGCCATTCGCAATGCACAGAAGCTTGTTGGGGATATTCCGCTTCCCGTTCAGGTCATCTTTGCCTTCACCTGCACAGGGACCACGACCGTCTTCTGGGAGTTCTACGAGAACTTCGCGGACCGTTTCCTCGGCACCCGCATGGTGCGCGGACTGGAAGACACGGTCGTGGATTTGATTTTGGGGGTTTCGGGGGCGCTGGTTTTGAGTTTGTTGTATCGAAAGAGGTAATGTTCAATGGTATGCGGTAATGGAAGATGGGCAGTGTGTAGATTTGGCTTGGGAAAAAGAGTTATATATTTCGCACTCATTTGCAGAGGGTTATTTCTAATTCATCTCATTGTCCAGTTAGTTTTGAGAAATACCTCTTTTTCGCAAGTTGACTCCTTCTTCGGTTTTTGGAAACTCACTTTTTAAACTTCGTAATTTCAAAATGATGATCATATATACCTCTCTCAACTTTACAATTCTTGCTTCCTAATCATTCTATAGTTGATTTCTAAATTAAATGTGAAACAACTATCACCTTAAGACTTCCGATTGACATTCACATCTTTCTTTAGCACAAGAATATATTACGAAAAGGCGCGAATATTTCATTTGGCTCTTCTGAAGAACCAACATGGTAAACATCAATCGCCTGCACTCGTTTACTGCCTCTGACCATAGCTTTCACAGCAGAAAATTCTTCAGATTGTGACTTGAACATATCACTCCACAATATCCATCAATATTCTGAAGTCCTGATGCGAGTTTAGCGTAGTCAATCAACATACTCCCCTTCGTAATGAAGATTATATTTGCAAATGTTTGTCAATATCTTCCACCAGTTTTGGAGAAATCATTCTCTTGGAAGTTTTCACATCATCAAGACACTCTCCTTTCTTGTATCGATACTTTCATATTATTCGAGAGCCATAGCGCCCAACTATGGTGTAACAGTGTGCTGCATAACACCCTTATATAAGTCATTATACAACCGGTTATGTAATCTCCCGAAACCACAATCAAACTCAGAACAACTCCTGATTCTCCTTCACCCAATTGAACAACATCTCGATGCCCTCTTCCAGGTCGATCTTCGGTTCCCAGCCGAGTTCGCGCTGGGCTTTGCGGAAGTCGGCGTAGAAGACCTTCTGGTCGCCGGGACGCCAGTCCGCGCGGGCGACTTCGATCTTTTTCCCAAGCAATCGCTCAAGGATGGGACCGAACTCCGCCCAGATCGCCATCACGTTGCGCGTGCCGCCGCCCATGTTGTAGATCTGTCCTTTTGCCACGTCGATCTTTTCGACCGCGGCATCGTAGGCGTTCAACAGGTCATCCACGTGCAGCACGTCGCGCACCTGTTTGCCGTCGCCGTAGATCGTGATCTTGCGTCCCGTCACCGCCGCGATGGTCATCCACGCCAGCCAGCCCTGGTCTTCGATGCCGAATTGACGCGGTCCGTAAATGCAGGATTGACGGAAGACCACAGACCGCAGACCGTAAATCCGAGCGTAATCGCGCACGTACTGGTCGCCCGCGCCCTTGCTCACGCCATACGGCGAATGGAAATCGAGCGGCTGGGTCTCGGGGCAGCCGTGTTCCAGATCCGCGTACAGCCAGCGTGTGGCTTCCTCGGTCAGCTTCACATCGTCCATGCCGCCGTACACCTTGTTGGTGGATGCGTAAATGAAGATCGGGTCGCGCCCCGAAAGCCGCGCGGCTTCGAGCGTGTTGAACGTGCCCAAGGCGTTCGCTTCGAAATCGTCCCTGGGATTTGTGACGGATGTCGTCACTGCGACCTGCCCCGCCAAATGGACGATGATATCGGCGTCCTTGGCCGCTTCTGCGATCTGGTCAGCGCTTCGCACATCCCCGACGATGAGCCTGAACGCGTCGTCCCCGAACGTTTTCTTCAACCAGTCCACGTTGCGCGGCGCGCCCGCGCGGGACAAGTTGTCAAAGATGGTCACATGCTCATTCCGCTGAATCAGCCTGTGGACGTAGTTCGAACCGATAAATCCCGCTCCCCCGGTCACAAGGTAGTTCCTAGTCATTACTCGGTTTGTTCCTCAAGTTCATCAACTGCTGGTACACGCCGGAGAGGGTCTGTCCCTGCATGGAGAGGCCGATGGCGCCCAGCACCATGCTGTTGATGTAGTTGTAGAAGCGCGCGGTCAACGCCACGGCGAAGGACGTCGAACTCGTCGCCGGAGAGGACGGTCATGGCGCAGGCGAAGACGCCTTCGAAGGTGCCGACCGCGCCCGGCAAGGAGGGGATCGCGCCGCCAAACGCCGCCACGCCCAGCCCGAACATCGCCCACACAACGGTCGCTTCGGGGAAGAAGGCAGGTGATGATGAAATAGTACGAGACGACGGCAATGCCCCAGTTGAGCGCCATCCAGAAGAGGAAGCGCAGGAAGAGCCAGCCGTCGGTGAGGACGCTCAGCCCGGCAAAGAACGATTCGAGGAAACTGCCGCCGAACGCGCTGCAAGGAGGGCCAGCGCGCGCTGAGTTTGTGGAAGAGATCCAGCGCCCACTTGTTACTGCGCGCCAGGATGTACATGAGCGACCAGCCCGACAATAACCACAACACCGACGATGTACGCCGACACGGTCCGCGCCTTCCACATCCACCACAAAGGGCAATGCCACAGCAGGAGCGCCGCCGAGAAGCCCAGGTCCACCACGCGTTCGATGACAATGGTCGGCAGGATCTCCATGAACTTCATGTCCGATCTTGCGGCTGAGCAGGAAGGCGCGTCCCAATTCGCCGAGGCGGAAGGGCAGGACGTTGTTCAGCAGGTAGCCCTCGCTCAACGACCAGAACACATCCTTGAAGGTGCCGCGGTTGCGCAGGAAGGTCCACCAGACCTGCGCGCGGATCGCCATCCAGATGAAACCGATCACGAAGGCCGATGCCGAGCATGCGCGTAATTCGCATTTCGGATGGCTTCGACCATTGCGCCGAGGTCCACGAAATATAAAATGACAACGATCAAGCCGATGCTGATAACCGCTCCGGGGAGCCAGCGTTTCCAATCTTTCATAATAAGTTCTCCCTTTTAAGGGCAGAGGGTCACCAAGTTACACAAAGGTAAAAATCTTTTCCTTCGTGAGCCTTTGTGACCCGTCGTGGTAAATTCATTTATTCCTCGTCCAGTTTCAAGACAGCCATGAACGCGTCCTGCGGGATCTCCACGTTGCCGACCATCTTCAAACGTTTCTTGCCCTTCTTTTGTTTCTCGAGCAGTTTCTTCTTGCGCGTGATGTCGCCGCCGTAACATTTCGCCAGCACATCCTTGCGCGTGGCTTTGACATTGGCACGCGAGATGACGCGCCCGCCCGCCGCGGCCTGGACAGCCACATCGAACAATTGACGGGGGATCAGCTCTTTCAGTTTCGTGATGAGACGCTGTCCCTTGTGGAACGCGTCCTTCTTGTGGACGATTGTCGCCAGCGCATCGACCGGTTCGCCATTGACGAGGATCTCGAGTTTCTGCAATTCATCCACGCGGTATTCGAGGAATTGATAATCGAGCGAGGCGTAGCCTTTGGTGCGCGATTTCAACTGGTCGAAGAAATCCACGATGATCTCGGAAAGCGGGATCTCAAAATCCAACTGCACGCGATGGGGGGCGGGATGTCCCTGTTGTTTGAAGATGCCGCGCCGCTTGGTGACCAGTTCCATGATGGGACCGTAATATTCCGTCGGCGTGATGATCTCGATGGTCATCCACGGTTCGCGGATCTCGACGACTTTTGATTCGTCGGGCAGTTCGGCGGGCGAGTCAACGGGGATCACTTCGTCACCGATCATCAAGACCTGGTATTCCACCGAGGGAGCCGTGAACAACACATCAAGGTTGTACTCGCGTTCGATGCGCTCCTGGATGATCTCCATGTGAAAGAGACCGAGGAAACCGGCGCGGAAGCCGAATCCCAGCGCCTGCGAGGTTTCGGGTTGGAAGGTCAGCGAGGCGTCGTTGAGTTGCAGTTTATCGAGCGCCTCACGCAGTTGGGAATAGTCGTCCGCTTCGACGGGATAGATGCCAGCGAAGACCATCGGCTTGGGGGTGAAGTACCCAGGCAGAGGCTCCGAGGCGGGAGCCGAAGCGCTCGTGATCGTATCGCCCACGCGGCACTCGTGCACGGTCTTGAACCCGGTGGCGATGTAGCCCACTTCCCCCGATCCCAACGCCTGGACGGGTTTCATGCCGGGGGCGAAGATGCCGATCTCGACGGGACGCATGTCCACTTTGGTGGCGAACATGCGCAGGATGTCATTGTGTTTGAGCGAGCCTTCGACGATGCGGACGTAGGCGATGACGCCCTTGTAGGAATCGTAATGCGAGTCGAAGATGAGGGCGCGCAGGGGGATGTTGTCCGCATCCTTCGGCGGCGGGACGCGCGTGACGATGGCTTCGAGGATCTGCTCGATGTTGATGCCCGCCTTGGCAGAGACCTGAAGCACGTCAACGGGGTCGACGCCCAGCAACGCGCCGATATCCTCCGCCACTTCATCGGGCTTCGCGGAGGGCAGGTCGATCTTGTTGATGACGGGGATGATGGTCAGGTCGGCGTCGAGCGCCTGATAGAGGTTGGCAAGCGTCTGCGCTTCGATGCCCTGCGTGGCGTCCACGACGAGCACCGCGCCTTCACACGCCTTGAGCGCGCGGCTGACCTCGTAGCCGAAGTCCACGTGACCGGGTGTATCGATCAGGTTGATCTCGTATTTTTGATTATCCTTGGCGGTGTAATACATGCGCACCGCCGATGCCTTGATCGTGACACCTTTTTCGCGTTCGAGGTCCATTGTGTCGAGCACCTGCGCGGTCATGTCGCGTTCGGAGATGGCGCCTGTCAATTGCAACAGGCGGTCGGCGAGCGTGGATTTGCCATGGTCAACATGGGCAATGATGCAGAAGTTACGGATATGGTCGGTCATACTTGCTTTTCGGAGGATATCTCTTCGTTTTTGAAATATTTACATTCAAGGCATTTTACATTGGGTTAAAAGTGTAGCGCAGTACCTTGTATGCGGGGGAAAGTATAACCGAGATTTAAGAGCAATTCGGCGGTTGAGCAGCCCGAGGCGACAGCCGAGAGCGTATCGAAACCACCATACTTCTGTTTACCACTGGTTTCGAGACATCCCAGAAAAAACATGCGGGATTACAACCGGCAAAACCTGTCTGATCTTCTACTTCGCTTCCAACACCGTAACCAGATCCACCTTGGATTCGCGAACATAGGTGTGGAACTCGTTGAAATCCCCGTCATTGACCGGCTGGATCTCCTCGATCTCGTATGCCGTCAGGAAGGCGGCTTTGCCCGCATCCGTCTGCAGGATGGCAGGGATAAGCCCTGAGAACAGGTCGCGCATCGGCTGGGGCATCTTCGTCGAGAACGCCAGCACTTTATACGGGATGATCGCGGGAGTCTGCCAGATGACCAGCACCTGCTCGACCAGGTCCGGCATCTCGTCCTCGAGCGAGGGGAATTTGCGGGCGTCGACGTACGTGGCGCCGAAGTCGCAGATTCCGCCCACATACAGCGACCGCACCACCGTGGTCTGGCCTCCCACGAATGCGGCGGGTCGGGTCTGGACCAGGGACTGGTTCAAGGCACCGAGCGGAACCACATACCCTGACGGCGACGTCTCCTCGCTCCAGCACGGCTTTTTGTCCGCGAACTGCGCCAGCGCCACGGACTGCATCTGGCGGTATTCATCCCCGATCTCGGCGTTGAAATGGGACTTGAATCCGCCCCTGCGCGCGGCGAGGAACTGCATCCCGTACTTGATCTCCCCTTCATTGACGAGCGCATATTGGGCGCGCACCAGGTCCTTTTGATAGGCGAGCGCGTACGCCAGCGGATCGAGCAGGGCGATGTGGGCATTCCCTTGTTCGAACGCCTCCACGAGCGCGGCATATGAATCAGGGATGACCACGACCACGACATAGCCCGTCCGTTCGGTGAACTGGGCGTGCGATCTCGCGCGCGGCGTTGATCTGCTCGGGCGTGTCGGCGGAGGGGGGCAGGGCGAGGATCAAGGGATTTTCCGCCAGACCCAGCTCTCCCGTCGGCGGAAGCGGGGTTGCACCCTCTGTGGGGGTGATCACAGGGATGGGTGTCTCAGTGGACGGGGCCAGGTTCATAGGCGGCAGGTTGCAACTCCCCAATGCAAATGCGGTCAGGATGAAAAGGGCTGGAACCAGAAGATTGCGGTTTACGTTCATTCCTTGAGATTATAATACGCTCATGAAAAATAATAACCTGCTCCCCCTTTTGATCCTGGTCGTGATCGTGGCCGGTGTCTACATGATCGTGCAGACCGTGCGCGAAACCTCGCAGACTGCGATAGCGCCGTTCCAGCAGGTAAACGAGGCAAACCAGGCTTTGCAGACCCAGGTGTCGAACCTGCTCAACCCCACGCCCACGATCATCCCCGACCCGGTGACGTATATCAATGAGATCCGCGCGCTGGCACGGCTGGAGACGATCCAATACAGCGTCGAGAAGGTCATCACAGGTCAAACGGGCGGTGGCAGTTTCGAGACCCTTTTCGGCGACAAGATCCTGTTCGTCGGGCATGGCACGGTCATCGCGGGCATCGACATGGACAAACTCCGCCCCGAGCATATGCGCTACGAGAACGGTGTGTTGACCGTGAACCTGCCGCCCGCCGAGATCTTCATTGCCACGCTTGACAACGAAAAATCCTACGTCTACAACCGTGATACCGGTCTGTTGACCAAACCCGACCCCAACCTTGAAACGCTCGTGCGCCAGCGCGCCGAGGAGGAGATCCTCAAAGCCGCGCTCGAAGACGGCATCCTCGAACAGGCGCAGATCAACGCCGAGGCATATCTCATCAAGTTCTTCACGGCGCTCGGTTTCCCGAACACGATCTTTGTGGATGACCAGGGGTGATATGTCAGGGCGCGGGGTCTTCCCGCCCAAGACCGGGGCGAGACAACATCGCCCCTACGAGCGTTCCGTCCATGACGGGTGATCGTATTTCTCCCTGACCAATTCGTCCGCCCTTCTGGATTCGGACTCGGACAACTCCCCCCGCTCGAAACTTAATCCCAATTGCGCTTCGAACGCGCCGACGAAAGCCTGCGCGGCGGTCTCCCAGCCTATCTCCCGTCCCAAAGCGGATTCGACGGTCGTAGCCCGTTCGAGCAGTCGCTTCGCGGCAGTCTCCCTCGCCGATTCGTTTTCAAACACCAGCGCCTGACAGATTCGGGTCAAATCGCCGGTTAAGGGAAGCGAGCCGTGTTGAAGCACGCCTTCCTTTTTACGCGCCTGCGCCGAGCCGATCAGTTTCTTTCCGTCCACCGTGATCTCATACGTGGAAGGGACTTCGAAACAGACGGGGTTTGGTTGTGCCACGCTGTCGTTTGCCTTCCCTTCCTTCATTTCCACAGGGATTTCCAGACTTTGTACTGCCAACAACAATGCCCCCGCAAGGCGGTTGTAGCTTTCCAGTACGCTTCCCTCCACGCTCGGTTCGGTCAGCGGGGCGATGACGGAGTAGGTCAATTCGTCAGTGTGCAGGATGGCGCGTCCGCCCGTGGCGCGCCGGACGACCTCCCAGCCGCGTTGCTTGAGGCGCTGTACATGTCCACGTCCGCGAAGGGTTGGGCATGTCCCAGCGAGAGACAGGGCGGGGTCCACGCGTACAGGCGCAGGGTCGGGAGCGAAGTGCCGTGTCCGATGTGCTCAAGGATCGCCTCGTCCAGGGCCATATTCCATGCGCCGCGGGCGGGAGGGGTGATGAGAAGTCGCCAGAGGGTCATTCTGGTTGTTTAAACTTGCAAATGCCTTCCAACTCTTGAAGAGCCAGTTTCCAATTCGTCTTCGGGCAGATTTCTCCAACGGCGGCTTGACCGACCAGCGCGGCAGTCCGTGCAGGCGGTGGAGCAGGGCTTTCAGCGTGGGCGGGAAGGGCGGGTATTTCTCGAGGATGTGCCGCTGTTCGGTGACGCGCTCCTGCGCTTCGGAAGCGTCTTTGCCTTCCCGCATCAAGTCCCACACTTTGCGCAGGTCGGGCGAGATCAAGTTGGCGGGGGCGGTGATGCAACCGGCGGCTTTATTTTCCATCGCCAGTTGCAGGTAGGAATCGGTACCGGTCAGGACGACAAGGTCCTCGCCGAATTTTTCGCCGAGATGCACGCGCCAGGTCGGCGTCGTGGGAGGAGTCCTTGATGCCTGCGAATTGCACAGGGAAGGCATCCTTCAACCGCGCCAGTAGTTCGACGGAGAATCCGATCCCTGCCACGTTGGGGAAGTGATAGCCGAGCAGATAGCGGTCACGCGGGACGGCTTTGTTGATAAGTTCGCTGAACCACTGGAACAAGCCTTCGTCGGTGGCTTTGCGGAAGTAGTAGGGCGGCAGGACAACGACCCCGTCGTAGCCGAGTTCGAAGGCGAGTTTGGTCAGGTCGATGGTTTCGGAGAGGCTGGGCGTCCCTGTGCCGGCGAGCAGGCGGAAACCGGGCACGAGGTTGCGATAGGCGCGCACGGTGCGAAGCATGGTCTCCCGTTCGGATGGGGAAAAGGAAGGCCCTTCGCCGGTCGTGCCGAAGAAGAGCGCGCCGTGACAGCCTCGGGAGGCGAGAAAAGCGATCAAGGCGGGGATAGACTCAAGGTCCTGTGATGAATCGTGCTTTAGGGGCGTTACCGCCGCGGCGTAAACTCCTGCAAGGGGATGGGTTGATGTCATTTCTTCTCCGATTTTTTAGTCGCACGTTTTTTGCGCGGCGCTTTTTTATCCTTCACTTCCACAAAGTTGCGCGCCGCCTCGACCGGCGGTTGCAGGGTCTGCCCCTCTTCCATGACGAGATAATGCTGGTGGTCCAACACCCACAGGTACAGGTCGCCTTCGGTCTTTTGCGGGAATTCCTTGAGAATGCCGGTTTCGCGGATGACGTTGACGACGGGCATGTAGACATGGTCGTACCAGTCAGCGATGGCCTCCTGCTCGGAGATGTCGCGTTTCAGGTCGAGCCCCATGAAGTAGCGATGCACGGCGATGTGTTCCAACATGCGCTCGAAGCCATCCGGGATGGTCAGTCTTATATCCGCGTCGGGTCTCAATGAATCGAGGGAGGTGCGCTCGAGGAAATGCACCTTGTCTTCAAGGATCTCCAGGTCCTCGGGCTTGATATCCGCTGTGATGTCCACGCGCGTGGAGCATTCGCGCACTTCGGCTTCAATATAGATCTGTCCCTGCTCGCGCGCGACCGAAACGCGGTGATGCCCGTCCACCACGAAATAGACCTGTCCCACTTTGTAGAGGACGACCGGCGGGAGGCTGATATCCTGGTAGAAAGCCCGGTTGACGTTTTGCCAGCGTGTGGCGAGTTTGTCGGAGGCGGGCAGGAAGACCCGGTCGAATTCGTGATAGCGGTTCAGACTCCCCGCGATCTGGTCCACGCGAACGGTCTGCACTCCCCGATAAATGGGACCGCCGATATGCAGTTTCTCCTTGATGTCGTCGTAGGAGAGCAGGGTGGTACGCTGGCCTGAGAGCGAGTCCCAGACGCGGTTCATGAAAGATTTGAAGAGGGCGCGTTGGAAGTCGGCGCGTGATTGTTCGGAAAAGGATTCGTCGCTCATGGTTGTGATTAGTGGTAAACGTCCAGAAGCTTGTAAGGATGGACGTTGATGACCTTTGTGCCTCGAAATATCGATTCGGACTCGTCAAGGTTGCGGCGGTAGAAGTGGGTGTGTCCGTGCAGGTGGTAACGAGGTTTGGCAACCTGGATAAGCCAGTTGATGGCTTTGAGCCCACGGTGCGCCTGGGTGTCATCGTCGTGAACGCCGAAAGGGGGCGAGTGCGTGATGAGGATGTCCATATAGCGCCCGTAGTGGACGCGGTTCAGGAGCAGACGGGGCAACATGCTGAACGCGCGGAAGTAGGCATCCGTCTGGGTGTATTGATTTGTCCCGTCGGGGCGGTATTGGATGCATCCGCCCAGGCCGCCGATCAGGAATGTTTTGAGGCGGATCAGTTTTCGGTCCAGGTTTGAGCCGCCTTCGACATGGGCCTTGGCGTCCTCCGCGGAATAGTCGGGGTCATGGTTGCCGGGCACGTACAGGAGCGGGACGTTAAGCAAGGAGATGATGTTTTCAAGGTATGGGTAGGGGAGGTCGCCGCACCCGATGATCAGTTCAACATCTTTGAAATGACCGTTGTCGCAGAGACTGTATAACCGTTCGATGACCTCATCGCTGAGTGCAAGGATTTTCACGATGCAGGTATTTTGCCGTAGAAAGATGTTCCCTGCAAGGTTTTGATCATGAAAACGGGGGTAAAAGGGACTAAATCATGGGAAACGGCCTTGATTGCAGTTGTCAAACAATGCAGGGCAAACTATAATCCATCAGATAGGAGAAAAGCTCTGGAAACAAGATTATTCCCCGAACTTTCAGATGATGAAAAGGGTGAAGAGAACGCCACTGGCAAGAGTCAGCTCCAGGCGGGTGTTACGCTTGCCAAGCGTTATTTGATTCAGGAGGTTGTGGGGCTCGGTGGAATGGGTTCGGTTTACCGCGCCCGCGATATGCACTTCCCGAGCGTGAACAAGCTGGTGGCGGTCAAGGAAATGATCAACAGCGCACCCGATCCGCTGGTGCGGGAGACCATTGTGCAGAACTTCGAGCGTGAAGCGAACCTGCTTGCCACCCTCCATCATCCCTCCATCCCGAAGATCTACGATTATTTCTCACTGGAAAGCCGCTCCTATCTTGTCCTGGAATTCATCCACGGCAAGGATATGGAAGCTGTCATCAATGATACCAACGGATTCCTGCCGGAGGATCAGATCCTGACCTGGGCGATCGACCTGTGCGATGTGCTGGATTACCTGCACCAGCATAAACCGGACCCGATCATTTTCCGTGATATGAAGCCGTCGAACGTGATGATCAATTCCAGCGGCGACATCATACTGGTGGATTTTGGGATCGCGAAGGCATTCCAGTCCGGTATCAAGGGCACGATGATCGGTACCGAGGGGTATTCCCCGCCTGAGCAGTACCGCGGCGAGGCCACACAGGCGGCGGATATCTATTCGCTGGGCGCCACCCTGCATCACGCGTTGACGCGCCGCGATCCGCGCCTTGAACCGCCCTTCTCATTTGCCGAACGTCCCGTTCGCCGCATCAATCCTGCGATCTCTGCCGAGATGGAAGTGATCGTGAACCGGGCGCTGGAGTACGATCCTTCGGACCGTTTCAAGAGCACTGCGGAAATGAGGGATGCGCTGGCTTCCGTCGCCCGCAAGACCGGTTTGCTGGTGCGCATGGGTCCGAAAAGCAGCCCTGTGAAGAGCGACGGGATCAAGCCGCTGTGGAAATTCAAATGTGAAGACGAGATCCGCGGCACGCCGGCGATCCATCAGGGGTCGCTGCTTATCGGTTCCTACGACCACAACCTGTATGCGCTCGATGCGGCGGAGGGAAAGTTCCAGTGGAAATACCCGACCGATGGCGGCATCGTTTCCCGCCCCATCATTGTGGATGGGAACATTTTCATAGGTTCCGAAGATAAGCGACTGCATGTGGTCTCTTCGCGTTCCGGCAAGGTGGTGTGGACGTACTATACGGATGGCCCCATCCGTTCCTCGCCATCGGTCGCCGAGGGGCATGTCTTTTTTGGTTCGGATGATAGTTACCTGCACGCGGTCAACATTAATACCGGGCGGATGTCCTGGCGTTTTGAATCCGCGGACGCCATACGCTCCACACCTTTCGTAATGAGTGAAATGGTATATTTTGGGGTTGAGAGCGGGGATTACTATGCGGTGAATTTCCGGGGCGAGATGAAATGGCGCTTCCGCTCGAAGCGGGCCGTCACAGCCTCCACGACCGGGACCGGGCAGGCGGTCTATTTCACGTCGGTGGACGGCACGCTCTATGCGCTCGACCCGCGCAACGGGTGGGTGATCTGGCGGTTCCGCCTGGGTAAATCGTCCATCAGCACCCCTTGCATAGCAGACGATCTCATCGTTGTCGGCTCGGCGGATGGTTTTATCTATGCCGTGGAAGCCAGGAATTCAAAGGAAGCCTGGCGTTTTCGCACGGAGCACCAGGTGAACGGTTCGCCGATCCTTTACAAGGATTCGATCTATTGCGGTTCGGTGGACGGAAGTCTCTATTGTCTTGAATATCGCACGGGCCGGCTGCGATGGAAGTTCGGCACTGAAGGAGCCATCACCGGCACCCCGCTGGTGAACGATGACGTTGTCTACTTTGGCTCCACAGACCATCATGTATACGCGTTGCTCGCGTGAGAAGGAGTTTTTGTGGATAAATTTTTCCGCTGGTTATTTGGGAACCAATCGACATCCGAGAAGGCGGTGGATATTGCCAACACCGCGCCTCTCACGGAAGAGCAATTAAAATCCATTGTCAATAACCAGAACCCACAGTTCGAACTTCAGCAATTGATCTCTGCGGCGGGTCAATCTGTTGGAAAACAGCGCGAATTGAACGAGGACAGCCTGCTCGCCATCACGACCACCATGGCCGGCAATTCGGGCAACCTGCCCTTTGGATTGTATGTTGTGGCAGACGGCATGGGCGGGCATCAGTTCGGCGAAGTTGCGAGCAATGCCGCCATCCGCACCGTTGCGGGATATGTGTTGAAGAAATTCCAGCCCTACCTGTTCCAGGTCAAGGTGGATACGATGGACGAATCCTTCCAGGAGATCATGTCGGCGGCGGTCAACGAGGCCCAGCGCATCATCCAGCGCGAAGCGCCGGGCAGCGGAACCACCCTCACTGCCGCACTCGTGCTGGGACAACAGATCACCATTGCGCATGTGGGTGACAGCCGCGCATACTTCGTCTACCCGGATGGCAGGATCGAAACGATCACGCGTGACCATTCACTGGTCCAGCGTCTGCAGGAACTTGGTCATATCACCCCGGAAGAGGCCGAGAGTTATCCTCATCGTAATGTGCTCTACAAGGCGCTCGGTCAGGGAGACGTTCTCGACCCGGAAATTTTCACGTTGGCCTTCCCCCAACCGGGGACATTGATGATCTGCAGTGACGGACTGTGGGGGGTCGTGGCCGAGCAGGATATCATCCGCTCGGTCAACGAAGCGCCCAGCCTGCAACGCGCCTGCCAGAACCTTGTGACTGCCGCGAACACGGCAGGAGGACCGGACAACATTAGTGTTGTACTTGCTCAGCTTATTGGGTAGTGATGTCGCATCGAAAACAGGATTACTATTCCATTCTGGGCGTCCTGCGGGATGCTTCGCAGGAGGAGATCAAGCGGGCGTATCTCGGCGCCGCCCAGAGACTGCATCCTGACCGCAATACAGCCGTCGGTGATACCGAGGTGTTCCTGGATGTGCAGCAGGCGTATGAAGTGCTGTCCAATCCCAAACGCCGCGCACTATACGATGCCACCCTTCCTCCTGAGATCAAGATAGACCTTCCCTACACACACAACATCCTTTACAGCCGTTCCAATTTGGTCCGCATGACGGAGCCGCAGATGGTGTACCTCCTTTTGGAGATACAGGCACCGGTTGAATTGCGCCGCGCTCCATCCCCCCCGTTGAATGCCTGTATCATCATCGACCGTTCCACCTCCATGAAAGGCGAAAAGATGGATGTGGTCAAAGCCACAGCCATCCAGGTCCTGCGCAATCTCAGGCAACAGGACATCCTGAGCGTTGTCGCTTTCAGTGACCGCGCAGAGGTGATCATCCCTGCCGCCAACCATCTGGACCGTGCCCGGCTGGAGGCGCGAATTCAAATGATCCAGCCTTCCGGTGGAACTGAGATCTTTCAGGGGCTCGAAGCGGGCGCCAGGGAGATCATGCGGAACATCGCTGCCAAACGCCTGAACCATATCATCCTGCTTACGGACGGGCAGACCTATGGTGATGAACAGCAATGCCTTGAACTGGCGTCGAAATTGGGGGAACGCGGGGTGGGTATCAGCGCCATGGGCATCGGCATGGAATGGAATGACATCTTTCTGGACGTGCTTGCAACCCGCACCGGCGGGAGCAGCGCCTTTATCGCCGAGCCGCAGGACATAAAAAAACTCCTGCTTGAAAAATTCAACTCCCTTGCGCAGGTCTATGCGGAAGAGATGAACCTCGTCACGGAGCCGGTGGACGGCGCCCAGCTTTCCTACGCATTCCGCCTCCAGCCTGATCCGGGGCTTATCATGGTGGATGAAACCACCCTGAGGCTGGGTCCAATATTGCAAGATACTTCCACTCGGGTCATTTTCGAGTACATAATTCACCCAACAGCGGTAAAATCAGACCTAGCTACCATCCTGGAAGGCATACTCAATGTCTCGATCGCCTCCAGTGAGTTCCTCATACCGGGTTTTCGGATGCGCCTCCAGCGTCCCGTTCTGGACGCGGCCGATGCCGATTCACCCCCACCGGAGATTGTCCAGGCCCTTTCCCGCCTGATGTTGTACCGCATGCAGGAACGTGCGCGAAACGAGATCGAAAAAGGAAACATAGAGGCCGGAACCCGTCAACTACAGACGCTTGCCGCGAACTTGATGACGCAGGGTGAGCGCAGTCTTGCCCGGACGATCGCCCTGGAAGTGGACCGTATACAAAAGGAAAAGGGCATTTCTGCGGAAGGCGGAAAGAAGATAAAATATGGCACGCGCGCCTTGTTCCTTGCGCCGCCAAAAAAGGAGTTAATACCATGATTATTTGTTCGAATTGTCAGCACGAAAATGTATCGGGCACATTGTTTTGTGTTGAGTGCGGGGCGCAGTTGAATGGGACCGAAACGCTCACCACCCAGGCGATCACCCAGGACCAGATTGTGGATGATCTCAAAAAGACATCCGCGGCCGCCGAGCCTCCCTCATCCCCGGTCAACAGCTGGTTGTCCCTGCACCTGATGGACAGCGGCAAGATCCTCCCGCTCGCCACGCGGAATGAGTTCACCATGGGGCGTCTCAGCGAAGGCCAGCCCATCATGCCGGATATCGACCTGACGCCTTATCAGGCGTATGCATCCGGTGTGTCCCGCCTGCATGCCGTGGTAAAACGGGATATGGAACGGGTGGTCATCATGGACCTGGGATCCTCCAACGGCACCTACCTGAACGGGCGCCGCCTCAACCCCCACACGGAGGAGATCCTCAAGCATGGTGACGTTGTTGCGTTGGGAAAATTGAAGATCCAGGTATTGCTCCGCAATCTGTAGGTCATTCGAAAGGCGGTAGTATGGCATATTCGATCATTCTCCATATCGCAGGCGAGCCATCAGTGGTGGGTGAGGTCGAGGAACTTCCCAAGAACTCAGATACGATCATCACTGTCAGCAACCCGCGCCTGCGCGACGGCAAGGATGTCCACTACATTGAGCCTAATGTGACCAAGGTGATCTGGCCCTTAATCAAGGTGGCCTTGATCGAGGTCCTTGAAAACGAAGAGGAAGAAAACCTGATCGGTTTTGTGAGGGAATAATAGTAAATGCCCGAAGAGTTCGACAGACGCCGTATTCTTGTCGTGGATGACGAAGAGCGCATGGTGCGCTTCATCCGCATGAACCTGGAACATGACGGTTTCCAGGTGTCTGAGGCATTTAATGGCAGGCAGGCGATCCAGAAACTGCGCGATGTGACCCCCGACCTGATCCTGCTCGACGTGATGATGCCCGAC
Organism: uncultured Chloroflexia bacterium; assembly: GCA_963718215.1. Classification (GTDB taxonomy): domain Bacteria; phylum Chloroflexota; class Anaerolineae; order Anaerolineales; family Villigracilaceae; genus Defluviilinea. The sequence goes on along the minus strand of CAVQYK010000023.1, from coordinate 157,364 downwards.
ATTGACGGTTTCGAAGTGCTCGAGACCATCCGTGAAGGGAGCAGTGTGCCGGTCATCATGCTCACCGCCAAGGGCGAGGAGGACGACCGTGTGCGCGGACTCGAACTCGGCGCAGACGACTACATCACCAAGCCGTTCAGCCCGCGCGAGATGGTCAGCCGCGTCAAGGCAGTCATCCGCCGCACGGAGGGCGCGGGCGGCTCGATGCACGACATCATCGAAGTGGACGAGCGCCTCAAGATCGATTTCGACCGCCGCGAGGTCTGGCTCGAAGGCAAACTCGTCAAACTGCGCCCGACCGAATACCGCCTGCTCTATCACCTCGTACAGAATGCCGGCTGGGTTCTCACCCACGACCAGATCCTCATCAAGGTCTGGGGCTACGAATACCGCGACGAACCGCACTACGTCCGCCTGTATATCAACTACCTGCGCCAGAAACTCGAGAAGGACCCCGCCAACCCCAAATATATCCTTACCGAGCGCGGCGTCGGCTATCGTTTTGTGGATTTCAAGAGGCCGAAAGAATAATTTGTACTCAGCCAGTTTGCTGGCGTTTTCCATCAGCAAGCTGATGGATTTCCAAAAAACCTCATACGAATTTTTTTATACAGAGTCTGCGTTTTTCTAACGCAGGCTTTTTATATTAAGGGCATAAACCAATTACCAAAAGGAGGTACCTATGTCTAACATAATCCGTTGGGAACCTGCTCGTGAAATGATGACCCTGCGGGAGGCAATGGACCGTCTTTTTGATGACGCGTTCACACGCCCGCTCTCCCTCAGGGACGCCTGGTCTGTGCCTGCGATCGACATGTACCAGACCGACGACGAGATCGTCGTGAAGGCTGCATTGCCCGGCTTCAAGACCGATGAGGTGCAGATCAACATTACAGGCGAAGTGCTCACCCTCAAAGGCGAGGTCAGGCACGAGGAAGAGAAGACATCGTCCCCGCAGGGGAAGGAAAAGGCCTGGCACATCCGCGAGCAGCGTTATGGGTCGTTCGAACGATCCATCGCCCTGCCGACCGACGTGGTGGCAGACAAGGCGAAGGCTGAGTTCGAGAACGGCATCCTGACCATCACCCTGCCCAAAGCGGACGAAGTCAAGCCCCGCACGATCACCGTCAAGGCGAAATAACCATTCCATGTAGGGGCGGGGAACATCCTGAGCGAAGTCGAAGGAACCCCGCCCCTACGGTTTTTAATGCGAAAAGCCATGGGGGAGAGAAAGCCTTTTACCCGGAATCAGCCTGCGGCGGGGAAAGAAACGCACAAATTTGTCAGGCAAATGCGTTTTTTGTCGAAAACGGAGTAATTTGGGGTAAAATCCAACCCATGCCAAAGCAACCTGCCAAACAACGTATCATTTTGGTGGACGATCACGAGGTTGTCCGCCTGGGTTTGAAGTCTTTACTGGAGCGTCATTCACAGTTCGATGTGGTCGGTGAGGCGTCGTCGGCGCGCGAAGCGCTCGAAAAAACCGAAACACTCAAACCCGACGTGGTTGTGATGGACATCCGCCTGCCGGGCACCTCGGGGATCGAAGCCTGCGAACAGATCGTTGAGAAGCACCCGAACGTCAAAGTCATCATGTTGACCTCGTATGCCGAGGACGAGATGCTGTTTTCCGCCATCCGTGCGGGCGCTTCGGGCTACATCCTCAAGCAGATCGGGAGCGACGACCTGATCAAGGCGCTCGAAGCCGTCTCACGCGGCGAGGCACTGCTCGACCCGGCGGTCACCCAGCGCGTCTTCCAGCAGGTGCGCCGCGCGGTGAAAGAGGAGGAGGCTTCGGCGTTCGCCCATTTGAGCCAGCAGGAAAAGCACGTATTGTTATTGGTTTCGGAAGGCAAGACGAACCGTGAGATCGCCAAGCAGTTGTTTTTGGGCGAGGGCACGGTTCGTAATTATGTATCGAGCATTCTCTCGAAACTGGGCGTGAACAACCGCGCCGAAGCCGCCGCCTACGCGGTGGAACACAACCTGCGCGAATACATTACAACTTAATTGGAAATGGATGCGACGGAGTCACGGAAGCGGCTCCGTTGTCGTTTAAGGACAGCTCGACCGCTCCGCCTCATTTCTTGACCCAAGCCTGCATTCGCCAAATGGACATGCTCCCCGCTGAAACCATCACCCGCCAACTCCTCGACCTCGGCATACAACCGGGCGGAGTTCTGCTCGTCCACACCGCCTTTTCGAAGGTGAGACCGGTCGAAGGCGGACCGGTTGGCTTGATTTCGGCGTTACACGCCGCGCTGGGACCTAACGGAACGCTGGTCATGCCCAGCATGAGTTACGACGACGACCATCCCTTCGACAAAACAAAAAGTCATTGCGCCGAAATGGGCGTTGTGGCGGATACCTTCTGGCGCCTGCCCGGCGTCCTGCGCAGTGACAATAATCACGCCTTCGCGGCGGTCGGACCTCTTGCGGAGAAGATCCTCGCCCCGCATCCGCTCGACCTCCCGCATGGACCCGACAGCCCGGTCGGCAGGGTCTACGAACTGGACGGGCAGGTGCTCTTATTGGGCGTGGATCACGGCTCGAACACGACCATCCATCTTGTGCGAGAACATGGCGGGAGTCCGCTACCGGCGCGATAAGTATCTCACAATTCTCAGGGATGGAAAGCCAACCAGATTTGAGTACCGCGAAATTGACCATTGCTGCCAGAATTTCTCCCTTGTGGACGGCTGGCTTGATGAGCGCGGACTGCAAAAGCGCGGAAAAGTTGGGAATGCGGATGCGCGCCTCATCCGCTCGCAGGATATTGTGGAAGTTGTGACCGAGCGTCTCAGGCAGAACGAGACCACATTCCTGCATCCAAAGGGAGTGGATGAGGAATGTGACGACGCGTGGTTAAGTTTGGAATCAGCCAGCTCGCTGGCGTAGAACGGGAGCAAGTGTCGCCACGGCGCCACGCGACGCTCCCTGAATCCAAAACCTATGGCGTGGGAGTTTCGGTGGGGGTGTCTGTGACGGTTGCTGTCGGCGTGGATGTATCGGTGGGGGTGGGTGTGAAGGTGCTGGTTGGCGATGGTGTGACAGTTGGCGTAAAGGAAGGCGTAACCGTGGGGGTGTTGCTGGGCGTGGATGTGGGGGTCAAGGTGACAACGGGCAACGCTTCCGGGGAACTGTCGCGGTCGAGCAGGTCGCGGCGAATCCATCCGCCTTCATATTCCCTCAAGGAGTCGATTTGACCGGGCGCCAGCAGGAGCCAGAGATCCCCCTCGCTTTCGATGCGTGCTGAGAACCAGGGACATACGATGTCGCCGGGTGCATTGCGCACATCCAAAATTTTTGCGGAGTATCTCTGGCCAGGACCGGAACGGACATAAATGTTATTTGTGTCTGCGGTTATGCATATTTGCAGGCGGATGCCGCGCGGTGTGTTGGTGGGCGAGGCGGTCTGAGTGACCGTGGGTGTGAAGGTGCGGGTCTGTGTGGCTGTGGCTGTGGAGGTGTCGGTGGCTGTGGCGGTGGGAGGCTCGAGGGTGGCAGTGGATGTTGGCGACGCGGCAAGTGTCGGCGTGGTGGTGACCGTTGGGGTTTGCGGCGGCGGATTTCCGCCGGGGTTCAGGATGAAGATGAGCAGGATGATAAGTCCAAGAGCGGCGGGAATTCCGTATTTGAGAAGGGCGGGCGGCAGGGCACGCAGCGCCTTTTTATAGGGCGTCACGACGGGCGGTTCCCCGGTGTAGCCTAGCGGGGAGAGGAGTTTGGCGAAATTGTCCACGTATTCCCCATCGGAGAAGTTGACGAAATTGATGGTGTTCAACGCAAAGGGTACGCTGCATTGAACCAGCATGATCGGGATGATCTTCTTGCGCAGGGTAAGCGCCTGGGTGTATTCCTTGCGCACCCAGTCCGATTCGATGGAGTTTGGTGTGAGGACGACGATGAAATACTGACTGGACTTGATGGCTTCGGGAATGACGCGCACCCAGTCATCGCCGCCGCGCAGGTCGGTGATGTCCCACCAGACGTCGTAGCCCGCAGTTTCGAGGTCGCCTGCCAGTTTGCGGACGAAATCCGTATCCTTGCGCGAGTAACTGATGAAGATCTTTTCCATAATATCCCAACGTTGTGAATCTTGATTGTGTTCCGGAACTGGAAGCCGACCGATGAGGATATTACCATCCCTGCGTTTTTTGGGACGAGTTGACGGTGAGTAACACAATCGCATCCCCATGCAGAATTTTGGGGGCGGTTCGCTTTGTTGACTCGGGTGTTTTGAAGGTTTGCTTACAACCTTCTCTTATCTCACGCCTCTTGACCAAAACCCATCTCGCGCATAAGACGGTTATGTTTTAAAGTTAAGCCCGCTAAACTAAAAAGAAGGCTTAACTATGACGAATTTCCCCCGATTTCCCCAATCCATTCGCGCCTGGATGGATGTGTTCATGAACCGTTCCATGCGGAGCTGGCACCTGTTCGCCAAATCCACAGGGCTCTCCATGCCGCAGTTCAGCGTGCTGATGCAGTTGCACCACAAAGGAGCCTGCGGCATGTCCGAGATCAGTGAACGCTTTGAAATTTCGCCTGCCGCGGCGAGCCAGTTGGTGGATAAACTCGTGCAAAGCGGATTTGTCCAGCGCGAGGAAGATCCGTCTGACCGCCGCGCCAAACTGCTGAACCTGACCGAAAAAGGACAGGAACTGATCCAGCATGGACACGTCGAACGCTACCGCTGGGTGGATGAATTGGGCGGAAAACTGACCCCCGAGGAACGCGACCGTGTCAGCGAGGCATTGGACCTCATGACCCGCGCCGCGGAGGAACTTGAAGAGGAATCAATTCATCAACCCGTCTGATCTCCCGTGGCATGTTCACAGCCTGTTCATAAAGAAGTCATACACCTTAATCGTCATCCTCATTCGAAAGGAACTTCATGCAAGCAACCGTATCACAACCCACGTCCCGCGGACGCCAGCGCGGAGCCCGCCCCTCCTTCAAGGGCATCGGGCGCGCCGTCCGTTACCTTACCCTCTATGGACGCCAGGCGGCGTTACCGTACGTCTTCCTGATCATCGCCACTCTCTCGCAGCTGGCGGTGCCGCGCATGATCCGCAATGTGATCGACGCGGTGACCAGCGGCTACATTGCCAGCCAGATCACGAGCGCGCTGGAGAATATCCCCGCCAACTTCCTCGGCGCGGCACTGCCGAAGATTCTCGAAGCCACAGGCAGGGACGCGTCCATAACGCTGGACCAGCTCAAGGTCCAGTTGGAGGCGGATATCACCAACGCACCGCAGACGCTCATCAACGCGCTGATCTTGATCATCGTTTTCGCCGCGTTGCGCGGTCTCTTCGCATTCCTGCAGGCTTTCTGGGCGGAGAAAAATTCGCAGGCCGTGGCCTACGACATCCGCAATGAGTTGTATGCCAAGATCCAGACGCTCTCGTTCTCATACCACGACAGGAACCAGACCGGGCAATTGATGATCCGCGCGACGGACGATGTGGAAAAGGTGCGTCTGTTCATCGGGCAGGGACTCCTGCAACTGGTCGGCGCGGTCATCCTGTTGACTGGCACCATCATCATCCTGTTCAGCACCAACACCACCCTCGCGTGGACGGCGATGCCGATCCTGCCGGTGGCGCTCGTGCTATTCATGTTCTTCGGTATCATCAGCCAGCCGCTGTTCGCCAAGGTGCAGGAGAAACTCTCCACGCTCAACACCATCCTGCAGGAAAACCTGGCGGGCGTGAAGGTCATCAAAGCCTTCACACGCGAAAAGGAACAGCAGGGCAAGTTCCGCGCCGCGGCAGACGATACGATGAACCAGGCGATCACCGTCTCGCGCCTGTTCACGTTCCTCTTCCCGCTGGTGTTCATGATCGCAAACCTTGGGCAGGCGGCCATCCTGTATGTGGGCGGCAAACAGATCATCAGTGGTCTGCTCTCGCTCGGCGAATGGCAGGAATTCTCACTCTACCTGATCTACCTGTTCTTCCCCATCGCGCAGTTCGGCTTCATCATCACGCAGCTTGGGCAGGCTTCCGCCTCCGCCGACCGCATCTTCGAGATCCTCGATGCCCGCAACGACATCATCGACAAAGCCGACGCGATCAACCTGCCCGCTGTGACCGGCATTGTCAAGTTTGAAGACGTCACCTTCCGCTACTTCGGCGGCGGCGACCCGGTGCTGAAGAACGTCACGTTCCAGGCCAAACCCGGCGAGACCATCGCCCTGCTCGGCGCAACCGGCTCGGGCAAGACCACCATCATCAACCTGCTGCCGCGCTTCTACGACCCCAGCGAAGGCAGGATCACCATCGACGGTCACGACCTGCGCGACGTCAAGCTCGAATCCCTGCGCTCGAAGATCGGCATCGTTCTGCAGGAGACCACGCTCTTCAGCGGCACGATCCGCGAGAACATCGCCTTTGGCAAACCCGACGCCTCGCAGGAGGAGATCGAAGCCGCCGCCAAAGCCGCGCAGGCACACGATTTCATCCTGTCCTTCCCTGATGGCTATAACGCGCACGTCGGCGAACGCGGTACCACCCTCTCGGGCGGACAAAAACAACGCGTCGCCATTGCCCGCGCCCTGCTCCTCAACCCGCGCATCCTCATCCTCGACAACTCCACCTCCAGCGTGGATCTCAACACCGAGGCACAACTTCAAAAGGCGCTCGAGATCCTCATGAAGGGACGCACGTCCTTCGTCATTGCGCAGCGCATCGGCACCGTCATGAACGCCGACCACATCCTCGTGCTCGACAAGGGCGAGATCGTCGCAGAAGGCAAACATCAGGACTTAATGGAAGACAGCCCGATCTACGCGGAAATTTACAACTCCCAGATTCTGGACTCACGAAAAGGAAGGTGCTCTATGATGGGGAACCGCGGTGAACTCTTTCGCCAGGAAACGCTCAAACCCAAGAACCTGGGCAACACGCTTGGGCGGCTGGGCGGCTACTTCGGCAAGTTCTGGTACACGCTTGCGATCGTACTGGTGCTCATCATTGTCTCGACCTGGACGCAGGTCATCACCCCCGAATTGACCGGGCAAGCCACCGACTGCTTCCTCGTTCCGTTGGGAAATCAATTCGCCTCGTTCGGACCCGTGGCGGAGGCACAGTCCGAAAACTCCGCTTCCGCCTGCTGGCTGGGGACAACCGACCCCGCCTCGTTGACCTGGACCCGGCAGTTGATCTACAACGCCTACACCATGAACGATTACCCCGCGCCTGTGAACATGGCCTCGATGTCGAACGATCAGCGCATCGAAGGGCTGTTCCGCCTGATCCTGATCGTGGTGGCCTTGTTTGTATTGGGCGCCATCCTGACCGGTATGACCTTCTTCTTCATGTCGTGGACCGGCCAGCACGTGCTCCGTGAACTGCGCCTGGCGGTCTTCCAAAAGATGCACAACCTCTCGCTCAGTTACTATTCCGAGCATGAAGCCGGTGACCTGATGAGCCGCATCACCAACGACACCTCCGCCATCGAGCAGGCGATCTCGTTCGCGCTTATCAACGTGTTGAGCGGCATCCTCCTGCTGGTGTGGGTGGCGTATAACATGCTCAACGCCAGCCTGCCGTTCGCCCTGCTCTCGCTCTCCATCGCGCCGGTCATGTTCATCGCCACGCTGTACTTCTCGGGGCAGGCGCGCAAAGCCTTTCGCACCAGCCGCAAGGAGATCGGCAATGTCAACGCGGAGTTGCAGGAATCCATCGCCGCCGTGCGCGAAGTGCAGGCCTTCAACCGCGCCGATGAGAACATCGAACAGTTCAAGGAAGTCAACGCCGCCAACCGCGACGCCAACGTGCGCGCCGTGTCGTACACGTCGGCGCTGGCCCCGGTGCTGGAAGCGTTATCGTATGTGGCGCTGGCGATCGTCGTCGGCGCGGGCGGCTGGGCTCTGCTCAAGGGACAGTCCCTCTTCGGCGCGACCGTGACCTTCGGCCTGGTCATCACCTTCCTCGCCTACGTCCAGCGCTTCAACCAGCCGATCCAGCAGATCGCGGTCTTGTGGACCAACATTCAGAACGCCATCGCGGGCGCCGAGCGCATCTTCGGCATCCTCGACGAAGAGATCGTCGTGAGCGACAAGCCCAATGCCAATGCCATGCCCCCCATCAAGGGCCATGTGGAATTCAAGAACGCCACCCACTCCTACGAAGACGGCGTGCCGGTGCTGAAAGACGTCTCTTTTGAGGCACAGCCTGGGCAGACCATCGCCATCGTCGGTCCGACCGGCGCGGGCAAGACCACCATCATCAACCTTCTGCCGCGCTTCTACGACGTGACCAGCGGCGCGGTCAGGATCGACGGCATCGACGTCCGCGACGTGAGCATGAAGTCACTGCGCGAGCAGATCGGCATCGTGCTGCAGGATACCTTCCTCTTTAGCCAGAGCGTGATGGAAAATGTCCGCTTCGGGCGGCCTGACGCCACCGATGAAGAAGTGATGGCGGCGATCAAATTGGCAAACGCCGATTCGTTCATCGAGCGACTCCCCGAAAAATATGCCACCGTCCTCGGCGAACGCGGCTCGGGTCTCTCGCAGGGGCAGCGGCAACTGCTTTCGATCGCGCGCGCGGCGCTGTCAGACCCGAAAATATTGATTCTGGACGAGGCAACCTCCAGCGTGGACACGCGAACCGAGCGTCTCATCCAAAAAGCGTTCGACCAACTGCTCGAGGGGCGCACGGCGTTCGTCATCGCCCACCGCCTGTCCACCATCCGCAATGCCGATATGATCCTGGTACTGCAGGACGGTCAGATCATCGAACGCGGCAAACATGACGAGCTGCTGTCGAAGCAGGGCTTCTATTACGACCTGTACATGAGCCAGTTCAAGAAACAGGAAGAGATGGCGGCGGTGTAATTTGCAGTAGGGGCGACTCGGCGAGTCGCCCCTACTTGTTAATGGGGGATTATGGTATCCTTGCATCAACTTACCCTGTGGAGCGCAATCCATGTATATAGCCATCGAAGGGGTGATCGGAGTAGGTAAGACCACCCTCGCCCGCCTTCTTCAACCAGCGTTTGATGCCGAGATCCTTCTGGAGGTTTTCGAGGAGAACCCGTTCCTGTCCGATTTCTACAGCGACCGTGAACGCTACGCCTTTCAAACACAGATCTTCTTTTTGCTGAGCCGTTATCATCAGCAGCGCCGCACGGTGCATGAACTAGTGAGCACGGGCAAAAACCTTTTCGCCGATTACACCTTCGCCAAGGACGCGCTCTTCGCGCAGATCAACCTCAGGGGCGACGAACTCGACATGTATTACAAGGTGCATGAGGCGCTTGCCGAGAAGATCCAAAAGCCCGACCTGCTTGTGTACCTGCAAGCCACCACCGACACCCTCATGCAGCGCATCGCCCTGCGCGACCGTCCGTATGAGCGCCAGATGGAACGCTCTTATATCCATGAACTCAATATCGCGTACGAGGAATACTTCTCAAGACCTTTTGACCATACGCCTGTCCTGACCATCGACACGAACAACCTGAACATTATCCAGAACCCTGAACATTTGAAACTGATCGAGAACCGCATCCGGCAAAGCCTGAACCTGCCCCCGTTCCAACAGACTTTGCCCTTAACCTGACCGCTCCGGCCGCCGGGAACGGCGGCTGGACTCAGCGCCGAGGACGGCGCTGTGAGCGAGGAGAATTATGCGAGTCACACGCGAATCACTGATCCGTATAGCCAAAGAGACCGCCCAGGAACGCGCCTACAACGACCAGGATATCATCGCCGCGTACCTGACGGGTTCGCTCGCCAACGAGGAACTCGACCCCATGCTCGGCGGCACCGCGGACATCGATATCATCTTTGTCCACAAGGAAGAGCCTAAACACCGCCGCGAGTATGTCAAATTGACCCCTGACTTCCACGCGGACATCAGTCATCGCGCCAGGTCGGAGTTCAAGCGTCCGCGCGAGTTGCGGCTCGACCCGTGGCTGGGCTGGGAGATGTACGACCCGATGCTGCTCTACGAACGCGAGAAGTTCTTCGAGTTCGTGCAGGCGGGTCTGCGGGCGGGTTCCGAATTCAATGCACCTGCCCCCGCTTTACAGCGTTCGCGCGAATTGCTCTCACACGGACGCCAGATCTGGCGCGACCTGCTCGAGATCAGTGACGCGGTCGCCCCGAGGGATGTGGCGAAGTACATGAAATCGCTGTTCCACGCGGTCAATGCGGTGGCGGAGTTGTCGGGGCCGCCCTTGCAGGAGAGGCGTCTGATGCTGGAGTTTGCCTCTCGGGCGGAGACAGCCCAACGTCCCGGCATGGACGCGGCGCTCGTCGGTCTGATGGGCGCGTCCGCGTTGGACCCGTCCGCGATCCAGTCCTGGGTCCCTTACTGGAAACTTGCCTTTGAGACGGCAATGGAGAACAGCCGCGCCGACCCAAGGATTCACCCTGTGCGCCTGAACTATTATGAGAAGGCGATCCTGGCGATGCTTGAGGGTGAAAAACCGCGCGCCGCTTTATGGCCCCTTATGCATACCTGGACGCTTGCCGTGGACATCCTTCCGGATGCGGTGGGTCCCTGGCGTGCGGCGTGCGATCAATTGGGGCTGGCGGGCGGAGACATGGGGGAGCGCGTGGATGCGCTCGATACCTTCCTCGATGAAGTGGAAGCCCTGCTCGACGACCTTGCCGCGCAGTACGGACTGGAGACTTCGACAACGATATGAACTTAACCGCGAAGACGCGAAGAGCGCGAAGGGTTAATTTATCTTCGCGAAGAATTAAGAAAACTTTGCGTCCTTGGCGCCTTCGCGGTGAATCTTTGGAGACTTGATGACCCGCGATGAAGCTTTAGCCCTTGTACGCGAATACGTAAAGAACGAAGGACTTGTCCGCCACATGCTTTGTGTGGAAGCCGCCATGCGCTTCTACGCCGAAAAGTTCTGGTCGAGGATGTGGAACGCTGGGGATTGATCGGTCTGCTCCATGACTTCGATTGGGAGATCCACCCGACGCTTGAACAACATCCGCAGGCAGGCGCGCCGATCCTGCGCGAGCGCGGCGTCCCTGAGGACGTCGTCCAGGATATTTTGAGTCACGCCGACCACCTGCAAATGCCGCGCGACACGCTGGTCCGCAAAGCCATCTGCGCCTGTGACGAGATCACGGGGCTGATCACAGCGGTCGCATTGGTGCGCCCCTCCCGCTCGCTCTATGACCTTGAGCCTGCCTCCGTCAAAAAGAAATGGAAGGACAAAGCCTTTGCCGCCGGCACCTCCCGTACGGAAATGGAACATGCCGCGCAGGAATTCGGCGTCGAGTTGTGGGAGCATGTGGGGAACGTGATCGCGGCAATGAGAAAGATCGCCCCGGAACTGGGCTTGGAAGGCAACATTCAGAAACCATAATGGATCGGGCGGGAGTCATCCCGCCCATTTTATTGCTGCAAGAATGTATATGAGTTTTTATGGAGACGCGCGTATGAAGATACTTGTCCTCGACAACGACGAAATGGAACGCTCCGTGATCCAGCAGGAGTTGGAGCAAAACGGTCATGAGATCGTCGCGGCGGAGAACAGCGAAGACGCCATGCTGATCCTGCAGGAGGGCGAGGTCCGCTTTGTGATCGTGGACCGAAACACGACTGACGTGGAGGAAAAGCAATTCATCAAGCGCCTGCGCGACGCCCAGCCGCCTCACTACATTTACATCCTGTTGATCGCCTCAAAACCCCAGGATATGGACGTCACCACACCGCGCGGCGGGGCGGACGATTACCTGCATAGGCCCATCGTGCCGCTTGAGTTGAAATCGCGCGTGCATATCGGTCAGCGCCTGCTCGGGTTGAGGGATAACCTTGCCGATGCCAGGGGGACACTGGAACAGACAGCCATGTTCGACCCGCTGACCAAAACCCTGAACGAAAAAGCCTTCCTGACATTGTCCCGTGGGGAACTCGAACGCGCCCGCCGCGCTCAGGCTCCCCTGAGTTTGATCGCCATCGAGGTCGAAAACATCAGGGAGGTCTCCGAAAAACACGGCAAGGACATTGCCAACGATATGCTTATGCTGATCGCGCGGGCGATCCGTGAGAAAAGCCGCCCGTATGACGGTGTGGGACGGTATGGGGAAAACATCTTTCTCATCCCCCTGCCGGGCGTGATCGGTCAGGATGCCGAAAAGATCGCAATGCGCATCGCCAAGGGCATCATGAACACGGACATCTCCCTGTTGGACGGCACTGCCCTCGATGTAAAGCTTGGTGCGGGGGTCGTATCATCCATGCGCATCACAGCGGCAACCGAGATCGAGATGTTGATCGAGAAGGCAGGGGAAGCGCTGGCAGGTTCGCGTCAGGATGGGGATAACCAGGTCCACACCATTTTTCTCTAGGGTTTCACAGGAAATACTGCAACAGGAACAACGCGGCCATCCCCGCGATGATCGTGATCAGCGTGTTCCTGCTGAACCATGCTGTCAATACAGCCACAAGACCGGCAAGCAGGCGCGTATTCCCCAGGGATAGATCGAGCGACCCGTCGCGCAGGAATAGTTCGGGGAAAATGATCGCGGACAGCACTGCCGGCGGGACGTAATGCAGCGCCCGGCGCATCGTCTCCGGGACCTGGAACCTGCCGAATAAATAAATGAGCGAGAACCTCATCCCGAACGTGACCAGCCCGCCCAGGATCATCACCAGCCAGATGTTCATATCGTCCCCCCTGGGGATTGCTTCTCCTCCAGATATGTGCCCACGGCAATTCCCACCAGGGCCGCAAGGATCAAGCCGAGTTTGAACGGCAATGGGTGGGCAACCAGCGCCACCACTCCAGCAGATAAAGCCGCCGCAATATACGGGCGTCCCTTAAGGACCGGCACGACCATCGCAATGAACGTCAACGGCAGGGCGAAATCCAGCGACCAGGAATCAGGAATGGCAGTGCCAAGGAAGATCCCCAACGCCGTGCTCGCCTGCCACGTGGACCACAGCGCCAGTCCCGCGCCGAACAGAAACCAGTGGCTGAACGGCTGGATGCCGTCACGTTCATATTTGAGAATCGTCGGGGCGTAGGCTTCATCGGTCAGGAGATAGGATAACAGCGTTTTCCAACGCATCGAAAGGGAGGCAAGATACGGGGCGAGTGAAGCGGAGTACAGCATATGCCGCAGGTTGACGACCGCGATCGTCAACACGATCACAAAGCCCGGCGCCGCGTCATGGATGAGTTGTGCGGCAACGAACTGCGACGATCCCGCGAACACGATGGAGGACATCATCTGTGAAGCGGGGCTGTGAAAGCCCGGCGTTCAATGCCAGCGCCCCGTAGATCATGCCAAAGGGGAAGACGGCGATCAGCAGCGGGGCTTCGGCGCGCACGCCTGCCAGGAATTGTTTTGTCTGTTCGTTCATAAGGTTTCCTCACACTAAAGGGATGTCGCCCGAAAATTGCGCCGATGTTTTCCGTGGAATGGATGACGGAGGATCCATGTGACATGGTTGGGGTATTTTACCTTAGGCAGGCGCTGAGACCACGGGAAGTCCCTCGTGTCAGGTCTCTTCGGGCAGGGTACAATTGGGAAAATCAAAGGAAAAAACATGGGCAAATTCATCGGCTATCGCTGTTCGTTGTGTGGGACGGAGTACGCTCCCAATGAGATCACCTACACCTGCCCGAAAGACGGCGGGAATTTGGATGTGGTGTTGGATTACGACGCCATCAAAAATAAATACAAGCCGGATGACATCCTCTCCCGGCACGATCCGTCCCTTTGGCGGTATTCGCCGCTGGTGCCTGTCCCCGTCCCTCAGGGCGAAGCGACTCCGCTCCACGCCGCGGGCGGGACCCCGGTCTTCAAGTTGACTTCCCTCGCCGAAAAATTGGGTTTGCAAAACCTGTGGCTGAAGGATGAATCGAGGAATCCGACGGCTTCGTTCAAAGACCGCGCCTCTGCCATTGTTGTGGCGCGCGCGCAGGAATTAAGATCCAAGATCATCGTGACCGCCTCCACGGGCAATGCGGGCGCGGCGCTGGCGGGCATGTCAGCTGCGGTGGGACAGAAGGCGGTCATCTTTGCGCCCAAGTCCGCGCCGCAGGCGAAGGTGGCGCAGCTGCTCATCTTTGGCGCAAAGGTCATCCTCGTGGACGGCACCTACGACGACGCCTTCGACCTGACCATCCAATGCGCGGACGAGTTCGGCTGGTATTGCCGCAACACGGGCTACAACCCGTTCACCGCGGAGGGAAAGAAGACCGCCGCCTTCGAAATTTGGGAATGGTGGCAGGTTACGCATGCCAATTGGCACGATGAATTCGGTGAAGACCTCGACCACCCGCCGCTGACGGTCTTCGTCTCGGTGGGCGACGGCAATATCATCTCCGGCATCCACAAAGGCTTCAAGGACCTGGTCAAACTCGGCTGGATGACGCGCATGCCGCGCATCATCGGCGTGCAGGCGGAAGGTTCCGCCGCCATCGCGAACGCCTTCCACGGGAACACCGAGACGATCACACCCGTCTCTGCAAAGACGCTTGCCGACTCGATCTCCGTTGACCTGCCGCGTGACGGGGTCCGCGCCGTGCGTGCGGCGAAGGAGACGAACGGCACGTATATCCTGGTGTCGGACGATGAGATTTTGAAGGCGATCGCGGAACTCGGGCGGGTCGGGATCTTTGCCGAACCGGCCGGGGCGACGGCGTATGCCGGTCTGGTCAAAGCAGCAGGCTCCGGCGTGGTGGGAGCCGAAGACCCCATCCTGGTGTTGAATACCGGCAGCGGTCTCAAGGACGTCCGCGCCGCGATGCAGGCGGTCGTCGAGGCTCCAATCATCGAGCCGACTTTAGAGGCAGTCAAAAAGGTGTTATGAGCGAAAACAATCAATGGTCGCTTACGTTCCGCTATGTCGCCGGTGTCATGCTGTTTGCCGCCTTTGTGGCGTTTGTTTTCTATGCACATGATGCCGTAAGGAATTTTGTGCTTGCCGGGTTTGTGGCATATCTTCTAAACCCGGTGGTGGAGTTTCTGGCATCCCGTTCGAGGATGAAGCGCGGAACATCCGTAAACATTGTGTTCTTTTCATCCGTGATCCTCCTGGTGGGAGTGCCCGCCGCACTCGCCCCGATCTTCTACGATGAAGCGCGCATTGTCGTGGAAGACCTGCTCAACCTTTCGAAACAGCTTGGGGATACGCTTTCACGACCCGTGCAATTCGGCAACATCGTGTTTCACCTGGAGGGCTGGGCGAACAGCCTTTCCGAATTGGAGGGCGCATTTCTGGCGCCCCTGCCGGAGGAGATCCTGCCCCTGCTGGAGACCACCTCGGTCGGTGTGTTATGGTTCCTTGTGATCCTTGTCAGTGTTTATCTGCTCTTATCGCACTGGCATGACATGCGGACGAGTCTGTTCTCGTTTACCCTGCCTCCATACCGCGCCGAAGTGGAGGAGCTCTACAAGCGCATCAAAAATATCTGGATGGCATACCTGCGTGGGCAGATCGTATTGATGATCATTGTGGGGGTGGTATTCACCATTGTGTGGCTCATCATGGGCATTCCCGGCGCGCTCGTGCTGGGCGTCATCGCAGGATTGTTCACGCTTGTGCCGGATGTCGGACCCTTCCTGGCGGTGCTGCTTGCGGCCGGCGTGGCACTGCTCGAAGGCTCCACCTGGATACCGCTTTCCAATTTTTGGGTTGCGGGGATTGTGATCGCGGTCTACCTGGTTTTGATCAACGCCAAGAACTTCTTCCTGCGCCCGATCATCATGGGGCGCAGTGTCCATATGAACGAGGGACTGGTCTTCATCGTGATCATCGTCGCGACCATTCTCGAAGGCATCCTCGGCGCACTGCTTGTCGTACCGCTCATTGCCTCGCTGACCGTGATCATAGGATACCTGCGGCGTAGAATACTCGGTCTGCCTCCCTTCGAGGATGACGGCAGTCAGCAATTCATGGCGCCGCCGGAGAAGATCAACCCGCCCAAACGCGGACGCCTCAAACTCAGGAAATCAAAGGGATAGAAGCCCGCTTCCGACCCGCTCGAACCTGCATCCTCCTCACTGGCCGACTCACCCGCCTGGACCTGATACCTGATAAAAAGACAGCCACAAAATGAAAATCACCTACTCGATTGTCGCTCCCATCTACAACGAAAAAGACAACCTCCCCGAACTGCACCGCCGCGTCAGCGAAGTGATGAATTCCACCGGCGAACCCTGGGAGCTGGTCCTCGTGGACGACGGCTCCACCGACGGTTCCACCGACATGATCCTTGAACTCGCAAAGCAGGATAAACACATCCGCCCGGTCATTTTTGCTCGTAACTTTGGGCATCAGATCGCCATCACCGCAGGCTGGGACTATGCCCGCGGCGATGCGGTCGTGGTCATAGACGCAGACCTGCAGGACCCGCCCGAGCTAATTCTTGAGATGGCAAAGAAATGGCAGGAAGGCTATGAAGTGGTCTACGCCGTCCGCGCCGAGCGCGAGGGCGAATCCTGGTTCAAGTTGTGGACCGCATCCCTGTTCTACCGCATCATCTACCGCATCACGGATGTGAAGATCCCCCTCGATACCGGCGATTTCCGCCTGATGGACCGCAAGGTGGTGAACGTGCTCAAGTCCATGCGCGAACGGCATCGCTTCCCGCGCGGCATGTCCGCCTGGGTGGGCTTCAAACAGGTCGGCGTGGAATACAAACGCGCCGCGCGCGTGGCTGGCGAAACGAAATATCCCTTCCGCAAGATGTTCCGCCTGGCGCTCAATGCCATCACGGGATTTTCCTATTTCCCCTTGCAGGTTGCGACATTTGTCGGTTTTTTCTCGGCAGGACTTGCCATTCTTGCGATCCCAGTGGTCATTTATTTGCGCGCCAGCGGTTCGCAGGCGTTCTTTGGTCAGGCGACCACGTTGATCGCGGTGTTGTTTCTGGGCGGGGTGCAGTTGATCTCGCTGGGCATCCTCGGCGAATACATCGGGCGTCTCTACGATGAAGCCAAGGGCAGACCGTTGTATATCGTCCGCGAAGCACCGGAAGATGAGTAAATATTACGTGGTGCGCATTACGTAATTATTCCCCATGTCCTTCTCCTTCCTCAAAGATAAGCACTTCCTGCGTGCCCTGCTGGCGCTGGCCGTGCCGGTTGCCTTCCAGCAGTTGATCACGGCCGGGCTCAACATGATCGACGTGTTGATGGTCGGTCAGTTGGGGGAGGCGTCCGTTGCCGCGCTGGGACTGGCAAACCAGATCTTCTTCCTGCTCATCCTGTTCATCTTCGGGACGACGAGCGGAATGTCCATTTTCACCGCGCAGTATTGGGGGAAGGGCGACGCGGAAAGCATCCGCAAGGTGCTGGGACTGTGTCTCATGCTCACCAGTTTCGTCGCCGCGCTGTTCACCCTCGCGGCGACCCTGATCCCCGAAACGTTGATGAGTTTTTACACCGAGGATCCCGAGGTCATCCGCCTGGGAAGCGAGTACCTGCGCATTGTCGGTTTGAGCTATGTGTTGATGGCGGTCTCGGTCACGTTCATTTCCATCCTGCGCAGCATCCGGCAGGTCACCATGACCGTGATCGTGGCGGTCATTTCGCTTGCCCTGAAGACCGCCATCGGCTACACCCTGATCTTCGGTCATTTCGGGTTTCCCGCCCTCGGCGTACGCGGCGCGGCGATCGGCACCGCCATCGGCTGGACGTTTGAGTGTATTCTGCTGATCATCCTTGTCTACGCCACGAAAACACCCCTTGCCGCAAACCCGCTGACCTTCTTCCGCTTCACCCGCCCCTTTGTAGCAAAGGTCCTGCGCACCTCCATGCCCGCCGCGCTGAACGAGGTGCTCTGGTCGTTCGGCATCACCACCTACAACGCGGTCTACGCCCGCATCGGCACGAACGCCATTGCCGCGATCAACATCAACGCCACCATCGAGGAACTTGGTGTTCGTCCTGTTCATCGGGCTGGGCAACGCCTGTTCGGTGATGGTCGGCAACAAGATCGGCGAGGGAGACAGGGATACAGCCTTCGAATACAGCCGCCGCATCACCCTGCTGGCGGTTTCATTTTCCATTTTGGGAGGCGTGCTCGTCTATTTCATCCGCGGCACGGTGGCTGGTCTGTATCAACTTTCCCCCGTTGCGACGTCCAACCTCATGAACATCATGCTGGTCTACGCGTTATCGGCATGGCTGCGCGTATTCAACTTCATGCTTTTCATCGGCGCCCTGCGCGCGGGCGGCGACACGCGCTATGCCATGTTCACCGAACTCTTCTCCATCTGGGCCATCGGTGTCCCTGCTGCGCTGATCGGCGGATTTGTCCTGCACCTCCCCGTGTATTACGTCTATGCCCTGGTCCTGCTCGAGGAAGCCGCCAAAGCCATCATCATCTTCAGGCGTTACCTTTCCCGCAGGTGGATCCACGACCTCGTCAACGTGGAAGCCTAGGGTTGCTCCAACTCGATCTTCAGCACCGTATATTTTTCCCTGCGTACAGCGGTCAGCGCGGCAAACGACCTGACCTGAACCGCCCCATACTTCTTCTCCAGCAGACCGGCGACAAGTTTCGCCGTCGCCTCATCCGTGACCTCGACCGCGTGCGCCGCCACCCACTCCCCGGTTGGATGTCCCGTTCGCCTCACACGGGACAATTCGGACTGTCCCGTTGTTCCTGACGCGTTTTACCTTCCCTGAACCCGCCACCGTGCGGACGTAGAATGTCTGCCCATCCTGCGTAAACCAGACAGGAGTCTTCACTCCCTGCCCGTTCCTGCGGAAGGTTTCGAGATTCAGGAAAGGTTTTCCCTCAAATTGACTCAGACGGCTGTCCATTGCGCCTCCATCTGCCGATCAACTGCTTCAACTCTTCGACCCTCCCCTGGCTGACGGTTGCCAGCAGGAGCGTCAGGCCGAAGGTGATCAGGACGTTCGTGATGAAGAAGAACACCACCTCTTCCAGCGGCAGGATGCCGAAGAACAGAATGCCCGTCGTCTGCTCCTTCGAAATGGACCAGGTGGTATCCGTCAGCGCGACGATGTCCATCAGCGACAGGTACGTCCCCGGGACCATGATCGCCCAAAACACCAGCTTGCGATAATGCCAGAGGATGTCGGCGCCAAACAACAGTTGGGGAAGAATCGCGGGCAATGCCCAGAAGAGGGTGATGGCGAGGTACGTCCATTTGACGTCGCCGAAGAAGAACAGGTACGTGAAAATGACCCAGACGAGGACGAGGACGCCCGCCGATGCGCGGATCAGCGGCTTGTTCGGCTTGTACTCTGTTTTGGGCGGCGACAGCCTGCGCGCCAGGAACCACCACCACAACCCTGCAAGGATCGTCTCCACGACGAAGAAGGTGTACTCCTCGATGGGCACGTAGCCGATGACGATGCCCGTCACGAGGTCAGGGTTGTAATACCAGACGCCCGTGGCGACGAGGTAGTTGTCCCAGGGAGTGGTGTAGGCTACCGCGAGGAAGACATGAACAGCAATGGCAATCCACACCGCGCGCCCGTTGCGGAAGCCGTTGATCTGTCTGCCCCGCCTGTTGTCCCAGAGCGTGATGGCGAGGAAGACAAGGATGGGGATGAATAGGAAGCGAAGTAGAAATCCGAAGTAGGTCATAGGGTTATGCTCTAGGCGGCGTCCTCGCCGCCGGGGACGGCGGCGAGAGCCCTCTTGGTAACTTTCATAAACACCCCCGGCCGCGGCTCGAGCGTCGCGCCCATGTGGGGATGGATCTTGTGATTTGTGAACTCGAACTTGTATGTGCGCAGTAAATGCGACATGACAATCCGCGCCTCCGCCTGACCGAACGCCGCACCGATGCACGCCCGCGGACCGCCGCCGAACGGGACGTAGCTCATGGGCGGGGTCTTCCGTCCGTGGGCGAAGCGCTCGGGGCAGAAATCCTCGGCGTTCTCCCAGATCTCGGGGTCGCGGTGGGTGAGGTAGATGGAGTAGAACATCCGCTCGCCCGCAGGGACTTTTCCCTCGCCGAATTCCATCTCTTTGGCGATGCGGCGGTTGCCGATGTGAATGGGCGGATACAGCCGCAGGCTTTCCTTGATGACCTGGTCGAGCAGGGGCGATTTGTCCATTGTGTCCACTTCTTCGACAACGCGCGCGTGGACATCGGGATGCTGACCGAGCAAGGCGAACGTCCATGCCAGCAGGGCGGTGGAGGTGTCGTGACCGGCGATCATCATCGTCAGCATCTGGTCGCGGATGACGTCGTCCGTGAGACCCGCGTCGATCAGGTGTTGGAGAAGGTCCGGTTCGAAGGCGCCGATTCGACGGTCCGCGATGAGGCGGTAGAGGTAGTCATCCAGCGTTTTGAGATGTTTCTTGAATCCGGGGCGCGGCATCTTCCGCCAGACGATCCACATCCCCGGCGAGATGTATTCGATGGCTTTCAGGATGGGCGTCCAGATGAGGGGCAGGTCGTCCCAGACGTCCTTGCTGAAGAGGGTTTGCATGATGATGAGCAGGGCGATCTTGCGGTTTTCGACCAGCATGTCAACGGTGTCGCCGTCCTTCCATTGGGATGCGACGCGCTCGGTCTGGCGGATCATCATGTCGGTGTAGGCGGGAAGTTGCGACGGGTGAAGCGGCGGCTCCATCAGTTTGCGGTAGCGGTCGTGTTCCTCGCCGTCCACGATGAGGACGCCGCGGCGGAGCAGGTCGGTGACGGGGTCGGTGTTGCGCCACAGGACTTTGTCGCGTTCGGTGACCAGAACCTTGCGGTTCGCTTCGGGACCGAAGACCACGTACGGGCGGAAGCCGGGCAGGGGAATTTGAAAGAAGCGACCGACGTACTTCGCCATGACCTTGAGCGGTCCGAGCGGGGAGCCTTCCTTGATGAGCGCGCGCAGGGCGGCGCGTCCTGCTTCGGGGGTGATGGGTTTCATGAGTAATAACCAGTCTTGTGTACGTAGGGGCGACCCGCCCAGTGGAAATTAAGTGAGAGGGTGAGCATTGAAGGGTCGCCCTTACGGTGTAAGAAAATTGGCAACGGCTTGCATGAACTCGGCGGGGCATTCCTCGTGCGGCACGTGTCCGCATTGCGGGATGACGACGAGTTCGGCGTCCGGCAATTCGTCCGCAAGCCGCACCGATTGCTCGGTCGGGACGATGCGGTCGTCGTCGCCTGTGATGACGAGCACGGGCAGGTCAAATTCGCCGAGGCGTTCGGCGAGTCCGCTTTCGCGGCTGGCGAGGGTCAGTTCCCAAAGCGCCTTGTCCCAGTCCGCGATGCGAAGCGGCTTTTGGTATCCCTCCAAAATTTCAGGCGTGACCTTGGACGGGTCATGCCAGGAGAGTTCGATCAGTTCGGGTCCGCGCGTTTGGATCTGACGCGACACCAGCGGACCGAGATGACGCATCTGCGGCGTGCGGAGCAGGGGACGGATCCACGCGGGTGCGCCTCCTCCCGCATAGACGGCTGGGTCTGCCAGAATGAGGCTTTGTACACGCTGAGGATATTTCAGCGCGGTCAGCATGGCGATGGTCCCGCCTGCCGAATTGCCGACGAGGATCGCCCGTTCGACGCCGAGCGCGTCCATCAAGCCGACGACCAGTTCGACCTGCGCCTCCTGGCTGTAGGGATTTTCGCCCTCCCAGGTCAATGGGCGCTCTGTGAGACCGAAGGCGGGACGGTCATAGGCGATGACCGTCCCGAACTCCGCGAGCGGAGCGGTCACCTCGCGCCACGAGAACAGGCTGGCGCCGAATCCGTGCAGGAGGATGAAGGTCGGCTCGCCCTGCCCGTAGGTTTTGTAATGGACGTTGATGCCGTTCACCTCGATGAAGCGGCTGTCCGGGTCCACGAGCGATTCGACGGGGACGGTGTCCTCCAGCGGCGGCACGGGGACGAGGAACGGTCCCGACCAGGATGAGGAGGAGAAGGACACCCAAAACGATGCCCGTGATACGCAAAAAACGATTTTTCTTCATCAATTACCCTTCCAGTACGTAGCATCCCGCATTTGTCGGATGGTCCTCCACCAGCGAGCCAGCCTTCTCCTTGCGGATCAGCCACAGGATGAGCCAGTCCCCGCCTGCGGCGGCGGTGTGGATCAGGCTGAACCACAGCAGGTTCCCGTCACCCAGCGCGAGGCTGAGAAAGTATGCGAGGATCCCCAGAATGAAACCCGGCATGAAGGCGCCGATCCGATAGGCGTTCACCTCCACAGGTTCCTTCAGGTGGGCGTAGGGCGTCAAAGTCTTCCATTGAAAACCGAACTTGATCGCAGAGAATGATTTCCGCCCGGCAACCGCCCATGCAAGACCGTGGATCAATTCGTGGACGACGATCCCCAGGACGACAGCCAGGAACAGCCACCCAAGCCCCCAGGTGCTTTCCGTTTTTTCTGCGCCGTGGATCACGTTGAACAGGATGAACTGCAAAATCACCACAGGGATCGAGACGAATCAACACAAAAATATTGGCGCGTTCCATCGAGACGGACAGGTCGCGTTTGTTTTCCATTATCGCCCGACTCTCCTCTTTCGATAGTTTATATGCCCGCAACGTCCGTTCCTTGTCGCGTTCGATGATCGGGCGCGCAGGATAGCCCTTGACCTTGATACCCTTCTCCCACGGCGCATGGATGTCCTTCGCATCCAGCTCGCGCAGTTCCGGCACCCACTTGCGGATGTAATCGCCGTTCGGGTCGAATTTCTGCGTCTGCAGGACGGGGTTGAAAATGCGGAAGTACGGCGCGGCGTCGGTGCCTGTGCCAGCCGTCCATTGCCAGCCGCCGTTGTTGGCGGCGATGTCGCCGTCGAGCAGGTTCTCCATGAACCACGCTTCGCCCCAGCGCCAGTCGATCAGCAGGTCCTTGACGAGGTACGACGCGACGATCATGCGCGCGCGGTTGTGCATCCAGCCTGTGGACAGCAGCTGACGCATCGCCGCATCCACCACAGGGACGCCTGTCTCGCCCCTCTTCCACGCCTCGAACTCTGACGCCTCGTTCCGCCACGGGATGTTCGCCAGCGCGGGGTTGAAGGCGGTCTTTGCCACATGCGGGAAGTGATACAGGATCTGGATGTAGAACTCGCGCCAGATGAGTTCGTTGAGCCAGGTTTCCGCGCCCTTGACGTTTGACGTTGAACGTTTAACGTCAAACGTCGCGTGGACGGCTTGGCGCAGGGAGAGCATGCCAAATCGAAAATAAGGCGAGAGGGAGGATGTGCCGTCCAAATCCATGCGGTTGCGGTCTTCGGAGTAATTGGTAATTGGTAATTGGGTAAATTGGTCGAGGCGGCGGAGGGCTTCGGCTTCGCCGGCGGGGAATCCAGGGCTGACCGTGAACGGCGGGAGCGGTTCGGTGCGGATCCCTGCGGGGGTGGGGATGGTCGCGGGCGCGGGGAGCAGGTGAATCTCCGCCAGCAGGGATTTCCACGCTTTGGAGTAGGGCGTGTACACGGTGTAGGGCTTGCCGTCCGCTTTTTTGACGAATTCGGGGTGATGGACGGTTTGTCCGTGGATGAGTTGGAGGGGGAGTGTGGCGGGCGATCTCCGCGTCGCGCTGGCGGGCGTAGGGGGTGAAATCCTCTTCGGCGAAGATGGCGGTGGCGTTCGTTTCCGAGAGGAGTTGATGCAGAATTTCGAGACGGGTTGTCCGCTGCGGGTTATGAGATACGAGTTGCGCGCGCGGAGGTCACGGTCGAGGGCGTGCAAGTCCTTCGTGGAGGAAATTCTGTCGGCGGGGGGATGAGGAGGAAAAGGCTGGGTCGAGGATGAAGACCGGGAGGACGGAACCAGCCTTGAGCGCAGAATGAAGCGCCGGGTTGTCCGTCAGCCTTAAGTCGCGCCGAATCCACCAGATCGAGGTCATAGGTCAAGCAGTCCTTCTTTTCCGTCCAGGATGGCGGCGTGGATCAGCCCTGCAAGCGTCTCAGGCTGGAGGGCGTTCTTGGGCATCGAGAAGGGGACCTTCGACCAGAAGGCGGTGTCCACCGCGCCCGGGCGGACGATGAGGGTTTTGCGGCGGGTCTCCTTGCGGAGGGCTTCGGCGTAGGCTTCGAGACCTGCCTTGGCGGCGGCGTAGGCGCTGAGACCGGGCAGGCGCAGCCGCTCGTGGACCGCGCCGATGAAGACCATGCGCGCCTCGGGGGCGAGGAAGGGCAGGCTGGCTTGCGCGGTGAGGAAGGCGCCCGTCAGGTTGGCGGCGAGGATGCGGTTCCAGTCGCCCGGGGTCATCTCGCCGACTTTGATGGAGGCGATGTCGCCCGCGGTGTAGAGGAAGAGGTCGAAGGCGGGGACCATCTCGCCCGCCATGCGCGCCGCGGCGGTGACCTGCGAGGGCTGGGTCACGTCGGTGGCGATGACGTGCGGCGTGATGAGTTTCATCTCGGTCGGGTGGCGGGAGACCGCGACCACGGTGAAGTCTTCGTCCACAAGTTTTTGTGTGAGGGCTTTGCCGATCCCGCCCGCGGCGCCCCAGATGATTGCGTTTTTCATAGGTTGTTTTCCAGTTCGAGCGCCTGGCTTTCGGCATCAGGCTCCCCAGGTTCTGGCGGGCGATGCGGAGAATCTTCAGGCAGGGTTCGGCACGGGGAGTTGGATGTTCATCCACGTGATCTT
This sequence comes from uncultured Chloroflexia bacterium, assembly GCA_963718215.1. Classification (GTDB taxonomy): domain Bacteria; phylum Chloroflexota; class Anaerolineae; order Anaerolineales; family Villigracilaceae; genus Defluviilinea. Next base: position 132,833 of record CAVQYK010000023.1, on the reverse strand, counting down.
GGCGATGGAGTGGCTGGCTTCGGGCTGTTCGTTGATGCGGATGGCGATGTCGCCCGCGCGGTTCAGTTCGAGACGCCCGGAGTTGCCGCGGTTGTCCTTGATGTTCAGGAAGCCGTAGGCGCGGATGCGGGTGTTGCCGAAGAGGGAGAGCGCCAGTTCGCTGGTGAGGACGCCTTCGAATTCGGCGGTGTAGCCGCCCGAGGTGAAGGTGAACTTCGAGGGGGCGGGCATGCCCAGTCCGCGCAAGCCGACGGTGGTGCCGGTGATCCTTTCGGAGCCGCGGAAGGCGCCGCCGTCCGGCAGGACGGCTTCGTAGGTGATGTGGTAGTGCGGCGAGTTGCTTTCGAGTTTGGCCGTTACCGTTGCGCCGGTGGTCGGGTCGGCTTCGCGGACCTGGTCGCCGACGCGGTTGAAGCGCGGCTGGTAGTATGCCCGCCCGAAGGAGGTGGAGGAGGTCGCCGCGTAGACCGCCGCGTATTCGAGCGCCTGTTCGGTCTTCCCCTCGGCGAGCGCGGCGGAGGCTTTGGCAAGCCATTCCGTTTTGTGCATGCGGCGGACGATGTAGCCGAGCAGGGTGATGCCTTCGGGCGGCAGTTCGTAACGGGCGGTTTCGATCAACATGGTTTGCTCCTTTACTAAAGTAAGCGGAGACCTGTCTAGTCGTTCACAGGGATGGGTACGAGTGCAGGCTCCTGTTTGAGGTTGACGACGCTGGGGTGGTTGTAAATTTTCACGGCGACGTACACGGTCACGCCGACCATGACGATCGCCCCGAACGCCCCGGGCGACCACGCGCCGACACGTTCGAGCAGCGCGCCGCCCAGGATCGGGGCGATGATGCGCGTGGAACTCTCCACCGAAGCGGACAGCCCCAGAATGCCGCCCACTTCCTGCGGCGCGACGGCTTTGGTCAGCGTGCTGGAGAGCAGGGTGTTCAGCGTCCCGCCCGAGATGGCGGTCGGCGTCAGCACCACCAACAGCCAGAACACGGAGGGCGCCAGCGCCCAGCCGAGCAGGGAGACCGCCATCAGCGCAACCGAGAACGTGATGAGCACGTCATCACGGAAGCGCGCGGTCAGCCTGCCGACCAGGAATGCCTGAACGAAAACCGAGAGAATTCCAACGTAGGTGAGGACGAAACCCGTATCGCGGGCGCTGAGATTGAACTTCGCCAACGCATACAGCGAGAAAATGGTCTGGAAGATGGCAAACGCCAGTCCGAAGAAGAAGCGGGTGATGAGGATGGATCCCGTGAACGGGCGCTTCAAGGCGGCAAACAGCGCCTCAAACGTGACTTTCGGCTGTTTCTGCTCCCCAGCCTGCGCCAGCCTCTCTTTTGTCAGCGACTCGGGGAGCCAGGCGTAGATCAGGACGAGGTTGATGAGCGAAAGTCCCGCCGCGACGAATGCAGGGACGTTGTAACCGTACTGGCTCAGGATCCCGCCGGTGACGGGTCCGATGATGAAGCCGAGACCGAAGGCGGCGCCGATGAGACCCAATCCTTTGGCGCGGTTCTTCGCGTCGGTCACATCGGAGATGTACGCCTGCGCCACGCTCAGGTTGCCGCCCGTGATGCCGTCCAGGATGCGGGCGGCGAATAACATCCACAGGGTGGTGGCGAAACCGAGGAGCAGGAAGCCGATGAACGTGCCGAACACGCTGACCAGCAGGATGGGGCGGCGCCCGTAGCGGTCCGAGAGGCGGCCGAGGATGGGCGCGCCGATCAACTGCATGAGGGCATACACGGCGATCAGCAGACCCGTGGTGAACTGGCTGGCATTGAACGTTTCCGCGTAATAGGGAAGCAGGGGCAGGATCAGGCTGAAGCCCAGCAGGTCAATGAAGACAACCAGAAGAATTGAGAAGAGACGTTTGTTATCCATGGTTTTCCTGCAAATATTTTGGTTTATACGCTTCCTGATAGTGCAGTTCGAACTCAGGCGTTTTGCCTGTCCTGGTCAGGTTCTCCCATCCGACACGCAACAGGCCAAGCAAGGGTGTCCAGGGCTTGAACAATTTGACCTCGGTAAATTCCCTGCGATTGCTGGCAATGGTTTTCACTAATTTGTCTGAGGCGTATTTTGCGGGCTGACCCAGGAAACGTAGAACGAAACCAAAGTTCTTCAACATTTCCCTGCCGCGCTCGCCGACCACGTTTGGATTGGTCAGCATGTCGGTGGTTAGCATGCCGGGGCTGAAACCCAGAATTTGCACGCCGCTGCCTTTGAGTTCCTTTGCGAGACTGCGCGTGAAAGATGTCATCCATGCCTTGGTTGCGCCGTAGAGTCCGGTAGGCGAAGCGGGGCGCAGGAAACTTCCGTTGCCATAAATATTGATGAGCATTCCCTGCTTGCGCGGCAGCATATAATGCATAATCGCTTGCGTGCATTGCAGGACGCCGAGATCGTTTGTCATGAACATATCCAACGCGTCCTGCGGATTCATGTCCAACATCATGCCTGCCGCGTTCGAGTAGCCGGCATTGTTAACCCAGATGTCGATGTGGCCAAATTCCTTGAGAACATCCTCGACCAATTTGTAGACTTGATCTTCCTCGCGGACGTCGAGCACGAATCCGCTCACGCGACCTTTGGGCTGGAGACTGGCTAATGCGCGGTCCACTGCCTGCTGGCTTCTACCTGTTACGGCAACAGCGGCTCCCGCTTCAAGCAGGGACTCGGCAATGGCATAACCATATCCGCGCGTGGAGCCTGTCACAACAACAATTTTGTCTTTAATCGTTAGCATACAGTTCTTCGTTCATTATTTTCAACAACTCAAGAATTTCCTCGTTCGCGGGGATGTCGCTGGGATCGTGCCCGTAGTGGACGAAACGCACCTGTCCGTTTTTGTCCATGCTGACCTGCGCGGGCTGGCGTCCAAGTTTGAACAGGCTGACTTCCTGCCCGTACAGTTTCAGGACGCTGTGGCTTGGGTCGGGCAGACCGACGAAAGGCAGGTCGTTCTTCTGCCAGTAGTCGGCAAAGGCGCTGGCGCCTTCGGGTCCGACCACGATCACTTCGGTATCCTGCGCTGTGAATTTGTCATAGTCCTGGCGCAACTGCGCCATGTGCCGGCGGCAGAATGGTCAGAAAAAACCACGGTTGAAGACCAGCAGGACGTTCTTTTTGCCGCGAAAATCCGAGAGGCTGACCTCGTTTCCCTTGAAATCCGTCAGGGTGAAGCCTGGGGCGGGTTGGTTGAGTTCGACGCGTTTGCTCATGTACTGTTTTTACCTTTATGCCAGTAGTTTCTGGCTCTGTTCTTTGAACCATTCGTAGATGGGTTTGCCCTCCCCGTTGATGCTCTTGTCCACGGCTTTGGCGTAGGCTTCAAAGAACCGGACAAGTTGCTCGGGGTGCGTGGCATGGGACTGGAGCAGCATCCTCAGCCAGTCGATCTCGGCCGAGACGTGCGCCATGTCGCCCAGTTGCAGGGCGGCGGCGATGTGGTCGCCGAGGAAGTGGATGCCGGTGTTGATGTCGTTCGGGGAAATGGCAAGCGGCTGGAGCATTTCCTTGAGCGTGGCTTCGATCTTCGTCCGTTTGGACGTGAAGGACTGATGCGCAGTGATGTGCGCCTGCGAGGCGATCTTCGCCGCCTTGGGCAGGCTCTTTGCTTTCAGGATCTTCTCGACCTCGCCGATGGCGGCGCCGATCTCGTTGCCGAGGAAGAAGCCTGGGATGTACTCCATCAGGCTGGGGCGCAGGTTGAAGATGCGCCCGCCGAAGGCGACGGGGATATTCTTGCTGGCGAGGGCATGCACGGTGCCTTGCAGTGTCGCGGCGCTGACGAGTTGCTGAGCCACCAGCAGGACCAGGTCCGCTTTGGTGTGTTTGACGGTCTCGGTGAAGCGCGAGGCGGGGACGTTGGCGCCGAGGTAGATGACCTTGTAGCCGCGGCGGCGCAGGAGGAGCGAGAGGAGGAGCGGCGTGAAGGTGTGCCACTCGCCAGCGGGACAGCCCACGAGGATGGTCTCCTTGCGGGTGGGGGCGGGCGCAGCGCTGAGCAGGGCGTCAATGCGGCGCATGGCAAGGGCGGAGGCAAAATGCTCCTGTTGCACGCTCAGTTTGTTCTCGTACCAGAGGGTGCCGATGTCCGCCATGCCCTTCTGGATCAAGTCCATGCACACGGCTTCGACAGGGAAGAGCGAGAACGCCTGGTTGAGGATCTGCTCGGCGGCGATTTCGTCAAAATCCTGGCAGGCCTGGATCCAGTCCGCGCGCAGGGTGGAGAGGGTCGAATCGGGGGCGGCGGGGCGAATCGCCAGAGGGGAGGAGGAAGCCGATGACGCAACGCCAGCCAGAGGGTCCGAACCTGAGGCGATCTGTTCGTTCCACAGATCCACCGCGCGCGAGATGGAGAGTCCCTCATCCTGCCGCGCGAGGAGCCATCTGATGGTCTCGATGTCGTACTCGGAATACAGGCGGTGCCCGCCTGCCGTGCGCTGCGGGACGGGAAGCCCATAGCGGCGTTCCCAGGCGCGCAGGGTATCGGCGGCGATGCCCGTCTTGTTGAGCACAACCTTGATGTTGTAGGTGGGGGTCTGGCTGATCGTCATTCTGCTCTCCTGAAACCTGCAGATTAGGCGCGCGCGGAAGAAACTGCGCTGACCATGTTTTGCACAGGTATTGTACCCCTTTCTTTGAGAATTCGCTCGGTTGTTAAGCGTGCGGAAAGCAGGACGATGGGCAGACCCGTGCCTGGGTGGGTGGACGCGCCTGCGAAGTAGAGGTTCTTGTATTTCTTGTGACGGTTGTGCGGGCGGAGGTAACCGACCTGCCAGAAGTTGTGACTGAGCCCGAATGCCGCGCCCTTCTCGAGGTTGAAGCGTTCCTTCCAGACTTTGGGCTGGTACACGATCTCGAACTTGATGTGCTGCCTGAGGTCTGTGATGCCCATCTCTTTGGCGAGGCGGGCGAAGACGGTCTCGCGGGCGCGGTTCACGAGCGCATCCCAATCCTGCCCGGTGCGCGCGTCGAGGTGACCGACGGGGACGAGGACGTAGAGCGTTTCCTGACCTTCGGGCGCGGCGGCTGGGTCGGTGCGGGCGGGCGCGTGGACGTAGAACGAGGGCACATCAGGCAGAGTGTGGTCTTCGAAGATCTGGTCGAAGGAGGCTTTGTAGTCGCCGCCGAGGAAGACGTTGTGGTGCGCGATGTTCGCATACTGCTTGTCCACGCCCCAGTAGAACATGATGGTGGAGCAGGTGTAGAGTTTTTCGTCGAGTTTTTTGGCTTCCTTCGCGTCGGGCAGGAGCTCCTTGTAGATGTACGGCAGGTCCGCGTTGCCGACGAAGATGTCGGAGGTGAAGGTGCGGCCATCCTCGAGCATGACGCCGAGGATCTTCGTGCCGTTGGTCTCGAGCCGCTTGACGGGGGCGTTGTAGATGAACGTGACGCCCAGTTTCTCGGCAACTTTCACCAATGCCTGGATGCCGGCGTACATCCCGCCCATGGGGTACCACACTCCCTCGGCGAGTTCCGTGTACTGGAGCAGGGAATAGGTGGCGGGCGCGTCGTAGGGGCTGAGCCCGAGGTACATGTTCTGGAAGGTGAAGGCGGCTTTCAGGCGCTCATCCTTGAAGAAGCGCCCCGTGTTGCGATAGTGCTTGTCCAGCGCCTTGAGTTGCACGATCATGGGCAGGTTCTTCAAACTGAAATATTCGAAGATGTTGTAGAAATTGCGCCCGACGAACTTCTCGAGCGAGATCTTGTAGTGTTTGCTTCCCTCGGCGATGTAGTTCAGGAAACCGGTAAAGGCAGTCTTCTCGACCTTCTCGAGCTGGGTCTGCATGTCGCCGATATTGGAGGTCAGTTCGAGGCGCAAACCGTCATCGAAGTGGACCTTGTAGGTCGGGTCGATGCGGCGCAGGTCGAGGTGGTCGCTCATCTTTTCGCCGAGCGCGGCAAAGGTTTCCTCCCAGACCTCGGGCATGAGGAACAGGGTCGGGCCGATGTCGAAGCGGTGCCCGTCGCGGATGATCTGGTTGGCGCGCCCGCCCGGGGTCGCTTCCTTCTCGATCACGGTCACGTCATATCCGTTTTTGGCAAGTCGGGCGGCGGTGGCGATTCCGCCGATTCCCGCGCCGATCACAATTGCAGTTGGTTTGTTCATAAGTTCCTATTCTCTCTGGTGGTTGAGTAGCCCCGAATGCTTGTAGAGGGGCGTATCGAAACCACCACTAACCAAAACGATTTTGCTTACAGGTGGTTTCGATACGGGCGAGAACTTCACTCGCCCTACTCAACCACCAAATATAACTGCATTATACACACTGCACAGAATTTGTCAAGATTTAATCACAAATTGAATTATACAAAACCTTGACAAATGTGACTTAATCCATACAATTACTCCATCCTAACCTTGGAGGTGCACCATCATGCAAGTACAAGCCAATTGGGAAAACCAACTCCTTGCCCTGGCGGGCAACACCCCCCATCCGCACAAGCGCCCCTTCTTTTCCTACTGGGCAGGCGACGCTTCGCTTCAAGCGGCGTACAAGCATGCGGAACGCATCACCGCCGACCACTCCAAGTCCTTTCACTTTGCTTCAGGGCTTCTCCCCGAGGAGAAACGCTCCGCCGTCCGCGCCCTGTACGCCTTCTGCCGCACCGTGGATGACATCGTGGACGAGTTTGTGGACGAAGAGCGCGAGTCGAAACTCGATTACTGGCGCGGGATGATCGAGCACGGCTCCTTCCTGGACGACGACCTGGTCGCCGCCGCATGGGCCGATACCTTAACCCGCTACCATATCCCCCGCCACTACGCCCTGCAACTGATCGACGGCGTCAACCGCGACCTGACCCAGTCCCGTTACCAGACCTTCGAGGAACTTGCCACATACTGTTACGGCGTCGCCTCCACGGTGGGACTGATGAGCATGTACATTGTCGGCTTCAAGAGCGGCGACGCGGTCCCTTACGCCATCAAGCTCGGCGTCGCCCTCCAGATGACCAACATCCTGCGCGACATCGGCGAAGACTTCCGCAACGGACGCCTGTACCTGCCGCGCGAGGAATTCGTCTTCTACGGCATCCACGAGCAGGATATTGCTGACGGGCGAATCACCGATAGTTGGCGCCAGTTCATGAAGTTCCAGATCGAGCGCACGCGCCAGATCTACGCCGAGTTGTGGGCGGGCGTGAAAATGCTTGAGCGCGAAGGTCAACTTGCCATCGGCGCAGCGTCCGTGTTCTATCGGGGCATCCTCGACGACATCGAAAAACACGATTACGACGTCTTCACCCGCCGCGCGAACCTGTCCGCGCTGGGCAAGGTGAGCAAGATCCCCGCCTTGTGGGTGAAGATCAAGACCTTGTAAATCATTCCGTAGGGGCGACCCGCCCATTGGGAGGAATTACCCTGACCAAGCAGGACGGGTCGCCCCTACGATAATCAAATAGGAGAAACGCATTGAAAGACACCTTACGCCAAACCGCCAACCTCGTCACCGTCCTGATCGCCCTGACGGTGAACACACTCGCCTCCGCCCTGCCTCTCAACGGACAGAACACAGGCGAGATCTCGGACCGTTTCGCGGTCTATTTTGTGCCCGCCGGGTACGTCTTTGCCATCTGGTTCTTCATCTTTGTCGGCTGGATCGCCTTTGCCGTTTACCAATTCCTCCCTGCTCAAAAGGAGAATCCCCGTCTGCGCAAACTCGGCTATCTCTTTGCGGTCAGCAACCTCGTCAATGCCGCCTGGCTGTTTGCCTGGCACTACAATCTCTTCGGCTTGAGCGTGCTTATCATGCTCGCCCTTCTCGGACTGCTCATTGCCAGTTACCTGCGCCTGAACGTGAACCGTGCCCACGCCAAAGGCGCGGAATGGTGGTCGGTGGACCTTCCCTTCAGCGTCTATCTCGGCTGGATCACCGTCGCCACTGTTGCAAACATCACTTCCTGGTTGTATTCCATCGGGTGGAACGGGTTTGGGATTTCAGCCCCAGCCTGGGCGGTCGTCATGATCGCCGTGGCGTCCGTGGTTGGCATTTTGATGGCGGTTACGCGGCGGGACGCGGCGTATCTGTTCGTGCTGGTCTGGTCCTTTATCGGTATCGCGGTCAAACAGGCGGATACCGCCAGCGTCGCCGCCTCCGCGTGGGTTGGCGCAGGGGTGATGCTGGCGATGGCGATCTACAGCCTGTCCCGCCGCCGGACAGCATAACAACTCTTTTTTATTGGTAGCCTTCAGACAAGGGCATGGTCGCGTTGACTGTGCCCTTGTCGGGTTAAGGAATATAATCCCGTGATCAAAAGGCTCGTCCAACTCGTTTTCCTCGCTTCATTGACTGCCTGTACAACTGTCACGCCGATCCCCGGCGAATTCGAAGCCCCATGCCCGCACAGGAGACCACATCCATGCCGACAATCCGCTATCTTGCCCTGGGTGATTCCTATACCATCGGTGAATCGGTCGCTGAACAGGAACGCTGGCCCCTTCAACTTGCCGCGCTCATCGAAACCTCCCCGCAATTTCAGGAGGCGGCAGGACTGGACGAGAACATCCACGTCCGCATCATCGCCCGTACCGGCTGGACTGTGAACGAACTCTGGCAGGGGATGCAGGTCAACCCGCCCTCCGGCAAGTATGATATCGTCTCGCTGTTGATCGGCGTCAACGACCAGTACCGCGGTCTCCCCGTGGACGGCTACCGCGAAGACTTCCGCTTTATGCTTGGGAAGGCCATCGAATATGCGGGCGGCGACTCAAAGCGTGTAGTCGTGTTGTCCATACCGGATTGGGGATTTACCCCCTTCGCCGCCGACCGCGATACCGAGCCGATCAGCCAACAGATCGACGAGTTCAACGCCGTGAACCTCGAGGAAACCGAAGGGATGGGCGCACACTACGTGGATGTGACAGACATTTCGCGCACGGCAAGAGACGATATCGGGTTGATCGCCTCGGACCGTCTGCACCCGTCGGGTAAAATGTATGCACTGTGGGCGGAAAAAACGTTACCGGTTGCGCTGGAGATCTTGCTGGCAGAAAAAGGAGAATGACATGTCAAGGATCGATTACGATCGAACACAGGAATACATCACATCCCTCGTCCCGCCGCGCGAACCCGAAGTGTTGAAAATGGAAAGGTTTGCAGAGGAAAATGATTTTCCCATCATCGGTCCTGTGTGCGGATATTACTGTTATCAACTGGCGCGCATGATCGGAGCGAGGTCGATCTTTGAACTTGGCTCGGGATATGGCTATTCCACCGCCTGGTTTGCGAAGGCTGTCAAGGAAAATGGCGGCGGAGTCGTGCATCACACCGTCTGGGAGGAGGAGCTGTCGAAACGCGCGGCAGGCCATTTGTCCGAGTTGGGAAGCGCAGATGTCGTCCAGTTCCACATCTCGGAGGCGGTCGAGGCCCTTCGTCAGACAGAAGGTCCGTTCGACATCATTTTCAACGACATCGACAAGGAGGCCTATCCCGACTCCCTGCGGCTCATCACGGAAAAACTGCGCCCCGGCGGACTGCTCATCATTGACAACATGCTCTGGCACGGGCAGACGCTCGACCCGAACGACCACGAGGACTCCACGGAAGCCATCCGCCGCTTCACGCGTGACATTACAACTGATCCCGGTTGGATCGTTTCCCTCGCCCCGATTCGCGACGGGATGATCGTAGCCTATAAAAAGTAGAGGAGATCATGGCGTATAACTTCGACCGCACCCCAAACCGACGCAATCCAAATGTGTTGAACAAATGGACGTATTATCCAAAGGATGTGCTTCCCATGTGGGTGGCGGACATGGATTTTCCCGCACCCAAACCCATTCTGGGTGAACTTCGTAAAGTCATTGCTCAGGGCGTGCTTGGATATGAACTCCCATCGCTCGCGTTGAAGGCGGCGGTTGCCGAACGCATGTATGACCTGTATCGCTGGAAGGTCGACCCCGATGCGGTGATCGCGGTCACCGGCATTGTCAGTGGATTTAGCGTGGCCGCGCGTGCCTTTTGTTCGCCGAAGAAAGGCGTTCTGGTGCAGCCGCCCGTTTATAACGAATTCCACGAAGTAAAAAACAACGTGGGCATTCCCCAGCTTGACGCGCCATTAATTAAACGTGTCAAAGGCAATATTTTGAGTTACGAGATCGATTGGGATGCTTTCAGGAAGCAGGCAAGGAAGGCGGGCATCTTCCTGTTGTGCAATCCGCACAACCCCCTCGGCATCATTTTTTCACGGGAGGACCTGCGGCAGATGGCGGAAATTTGCATCGAACACGATGTCCTGATCGTTTCCGACGAGATCCATTCGGAATTATTGTTGGGCGGCAATTCATTCACTCCGATGGCGAAGTTATCATCCGATATTGCCAACCATACCATTACCCTGGTCGCCCCATCCAAGACATTCAATGTGCCCGGGCTTTTCTGTGGCTTTGCGATCATCCCGAACAATGAACTGCGGGAGCGTTACAACCGGGAAGTGGAACATTTACGCCTGCATGTGAGCAGTGTGGGACTTCATGCCGCGCAGGTCGCGTTCTCCGGTCAGTGTGACGGCTGGTTGGGGGAATTGCGCCGATATCTGACAGCAAACCGGGATTTTCTGGTGGAGTATGTTACGAAATATATGCCGGAGGTCAGGACGACCATCCCTGATGCGACCTATCTCGGCTGGCTGGACTTCACACAAACATCCATCAACGATTTACCCTTTGATTTTTTCATGAAGGAAGCCAGGGTTGCCCTTAGTGACGGAAAAATTTTTGGACAAGGCGGGGCGGGACATGTACGAATCAATTTTGGGACCTCACGCAAAATCCTCAAACAGGGCCTGGACCGCATGCGCAGGGCGCTCGGTTTAAAAAGGACGGATGGGGATCACCCATCCGTCGTATTCATATTACTATTGATTTGGCTGGAAAGGAACTGGATTGCGGCCTTCCTTTCGTTAGGAGAACGTCTGGTACTAAAGCTGTACTTTTGCTTGTTGACCAGGTTAAGGCTTCCCTGTCCTTTCGGGGGTAAACATTTCAGGCGGTGTTTCTATGGGTACCTCCTTTCTCTTGAACACATCATACACCCATTTCGATGAGTTACATTAAAACAAGTATACGATTTTGTTAAAAAATTCTATCTTCTTTGTAATTTGATTGGGAATCCTGTTTTTTCGATCATTTTGGTTCGATATTCTCTGCAAAATCCGGTTTTTTATTGCGGTTTATCAGCCTTGTGATCAATAAGCCGGCAGGGGCGGCAAATACAAAGGCAAGCACGCCAGCCAGGACCAAACCGATGCCTGCCATGATCCCGATCCAAATGAACGCATAGCCAACAGGATCCTCCTTGATGACTTCACCATTTGCGTCCACACACTGCATCACATAGGCGGTGCTGGGCTGGGGATTGCCGAACTCGTCATTCGTGGTGGTGGCATACGAACGGGATTTGGCGGTCGTCCCGTCTGGACAAATTAGCGGCTCCAGCGTCTGCATGGCAAAGTCCGTGACGGACGTAAATCCGCCGACCATCATCCCAACGGGAAGCAGGCATGCACTCAGCAGGGCAAAAACGATAACCCAGATGATACAACCCGATAGTGCACCTGTTTTTGCGGATTTCATAATTTTTCCTTATGTGACAATTATCTGCGATTAAGATGAATATTGTAAGATATTGCGAGAGTATAATTCAATTGGTAGACAATTTCCCAGGAGGAACCATGACCACCATTGACCTGACCATCCACAACGACCGCCGTGCACGCGCCATTCAGCGCGCCCGCGAACGGAACATCATCATTCCCACCTACGCCCAGATGAAGGACCCTGCGAAGATCCCTGCCAAAGTCAAGGATGAATTGAAGGGCATCGGGCTGTGGGACATCCATCCCCGCAATCTCTTCCGCATCAACTGGCATAACCAGCCTACCGCTTCCGGCGGGACTTATGGCGGGGTCAACTTCCTCGAGCTTCCCTCCTCGCTGACGGGAGTCCCGGCCCGCATCATTGCCATCGTGGGTAAATGGTTCCCGACCGGGGCACACAAGGTTGGGGCGGCGTTCAGTTGTCTTGTTCCGAGGCTGGTCACAGGTCAGTTCGACCCGACGACCCAGAAGGCGGTCTGGCCCTCCACAGGCAACTACTGCCGCGGCGGCGCGTACAACTCCGCTTTGCTGGCGTGTGAGTCCATTGCCATCCTGCCGGAGGGGATGTCCAAGGAAAGGTTCGAGTGGCTATCCAAGGTTGCGGGCGAGACGATCAAAACGCCCGGCTCCGAATCGAACGTCAAGGAGATCTTTGACAAGTGCTGGGAACTCCGCAACTCCGGGCAGGATTTGATGATCTTCAACCAGTTCGACGAATTCGGCAACTACCTGTGGCACTTCGAAGTGACGGGGCACGCGATGGAAGAGGTGTTGAAGCAGGTCATGGGTCCGAACGACCGCTATCGCGGCATGGCGTCCGCCACCGGTTCGGCAGGGACGATCGCCAGCGGCGACTACCTGAAGAAGTTATTCCCCAACTCGAAGATCGTCGCGAGTGAAGCATTGCAGTGCCCAACCCTGCTCGAAAACGGGTTCGGCTCACATCGCATCGAAGGCATCGGTGATAAACACGTACCGTGGATCCACAATTCGAAAAACACGGATGTGGTCGTGGCGATCGACGATCAAGCGGTGGTGAACATCTCGCGCCTGTTCAACGAGGAGAACGGGCGCCAATACCTGGTTGAAAAAGGCGTTCCTGAGGCGGTCGTCAATCAACTTGACCTGCTCGGCTTCTCTTGCATCTCAAACGTGCTCTCCTGTATCAAAGCCGCCAAATACTATGAGATGGACGAGAACGACGTGATGATCACCGTCCTGACCAACTCAATGGAACTCTATCGCTCGCGCCTGCATGAGATGCACGAGGAATTCGGTCAATACACTGAAATGGATGCCGCCGCAGACTTTGCCCGTTATCTGCATGGACAGTCCACCGACAACATGCTCGAACTGCGCTATACCGACCGCCGCCGCGTGCATAACCTCAAATACTATACCTGGGTCGAACAGCAGGGCAAAACCTACGAAGAGATCCAGCAGCAATGGTACGAACCGAACTACTGGACCGATGTCCAGAAGCAGGCGGATGAAATTGACGAGTTGATCGTCGAATTCAACAAGGAAGTTGGGTTGGTGTAAAAAAGGATTGGGGCGGGTCCCAGACCCGCCCCAAATGGTTCATATATACAGGAGAAATGTCCCTGTTCGGCAAGTTTACCTTCTTGATTGAAATGTACCCAACCGAGAACAAACTCAATCAAAATCGAGGTTCATCCATGAGGTCAATACCTTTCAGGCATGATTGAGTTTCTGTTGAACCTGTATGCGTTTATCAGGGAGTCGGTGTGAAGGTTGGTGTGTAAGTTGGAACTAATGTATATGTAGACGTTGGCATTGGCGTCTGAGTTGACGTCGGGGTCCAGGTCGCAGCAGGTGTAAATGTGGGAGTATAAGATGGGGTACTCGTTGGTGTTTGAGTGAGTGTTGGGATGGACGTGAGTGTGGCAGACGGGGTGTACGTGAGTATGGGGGTGTTCGTTGGCGTTGCTGTTGCCACAAGCGTATCCAGGAAAATATTACTTGTCGATGTAGTCCCTGCCACAAGATTGACAGCAATTTGACCATCATTGGCTCCATGGGAATCTGCAGTTGATACATACCCATTCAAGTCGGTCTCATATATTACATATGTACCTGGAACAAGCGCACTGAAGGTAAAGAATCCGCCTGCATTTGTATTTGTGATTGGGCAGTTCACACCCAAAGTACAGACACCGTTATACAGTTCTATATGAACTCCCACTATGCCAGGGTCTGGATCAAGGAGGCTGCCATTTGCATTAATATCATGCCTCACCTGACCACTGATCTGAGTGTCCGTGTAAAACAGGATGTCCACATTGATACCCTGCCCGGTATCACAGGCACTCTTGATGCCACCCTTCACCCGCAGACGGTATTGTGAACCGGCTTTCCAATCCGCGTCGCTCGTGTTGATCGTCAACGTGACCGTCTTGGTGTTGGAGTTATAGCTCACGTTCGTGATCGGCACATCCCCACCCAACGACATATTCACAATCTTGTTATCGAAATTGCCAATATCCAGCACACTTCCGCCTCCGGTTGTACTCATGGGCTGATTGAATGTCACCTGCAGGGTCGTTATCCCCAGGGATACGCCCGTCGTGCCATTCGCAGGAGTACTGCTCAGCACATAGCCCGTCACCGGGTCTGACGCCACACAACTCGACCTATCCAGGAAGTAGTTCCCCAGGGAGTTGGTACCCCCTGCCAGCACGATCGCAATCTGGTTGTCCGTGCCTCCGTCGCTGTCGCTTGTCGAGACATAGCCCGGCAGATCGGTCTCCACCAGCGAATAGTTGCCCGGTGTCAGCCCGATAAAGCTGAAGTTGCCGTTCAAATCCGTCGCTGTCGACCGGCAGTTTACGCCCAGGGTGCAGGCTCCGTCACTCAACTGGACCGTCGCTCCATAGATGCCATCGTCGCCATCCGCCGGATTCCCATCCCCATCCAAGTCATTGCGTACCTGACCCGTTATCTGCATCTCTGTTGTGAAGAAGTGATCCACATTGATACCCTGCCCGGTATCACAGGCACTCTTGATGCCATCCTTCACCCGCAGACGATATTGTGAACCGGCTTTCCAATCCGCGTCGCTCGTGTTGATCGTCAGGGTGACCGTCTTGGTGTTGGAGTTATAGCTCACGTTCGTGATCGGCACATCCCCACCCAACGACATATTCACAATCTTGTTATCGAAATTGCCAATATCCAGCACACTCCCGCCTCCGGTTGTACTCATGGGCTGATTGAATGTCACCTGCAGGGTCGTTGTCCCCAGGGATACGCCCGTCGTGCCATTCGCAGGAGTACTGCTCAGCACATAGCCCGTCACCGGGTCTGATGCCACACAACTCGACCTATCCAGGAAGTAGTTCCCCAGGGAGTTGGTACCCCCTGCCAGCACGATCGCAATCTGGTTGTCCGTGCCTCCGTCGCTGTCGCTTGTCGAGACATAGCCCGGCAGATCGGTCTCCACCAGCGAATAGTTGCCCGGTGTCAGCCCGATAAAGCTGAAGTTGCCGTTCAAATCCGTCGCTGTCGACCGGCAGTTTACGCCCAGGGTGCAGGCTCCGTCACTCAACTGGACCGTCGCTCCATAGATGCCATCGTCGCCATCCGCCGGATTCCCGTCCCCATCCAAGTCATTGCGTACCTGACCCGTTATCTGCATCTCTGTTGTGAAGAAGTGGTCCACGTTGATACCCTGCCCGGTATCACAGGCACTCTTGATACCACCCTTCACCCGCAGACGGTATTGTGAACCGGCTTTCCAATCCGCGTCGCTCGTGTTGATCGTCAGGGTGACCGTCTTGGTGTTGGAGTTATAGCTCACGTTCGTGATCGGCACATCCCCACCCAACGACACATTCACAATCTTGTTATCGAAATTGCCAATATCCAGGACACTCCCGCCTCCGGTTGTACTCATGGGCTGATTGAATGTCACCTGCAGGGTCGTTATCCCCAGGGATACGCCCATCGCGCCATTCGCAGGAGTACTGCTCAGCACATAGCCCGTCACCGGGTCTGACGCCACACAACTCGACCTATCCAGGAAGTAGTTCCCCAGGGAGTTGGTCCCCCCTGCCAGCACGATCGCAATCTGGTTGTCCGTGCCTCCGTCGCTGTCGCTTGTCGAGACATAGCCCGGCAGATCGGTCTCCACCAGCGAATAGTTGCCCGGTGTCAGCCCGATAAAGCTGAAGTTGCCGTTCAAATCCGTCGCTGTCGACCGGCAGTTTACGCCCAGGGTGCAGGCTCCGTCACTCAACTGGACCGTCGCTCCATAGATGCCATCGTCGCCATCCGCAGGATTCCCGTCCCCATCCAAGTCATTGCGTACCTGACCCGTTATCTGCATCTCCGTTGTGAAGAAGTGATCCACATCGACGCCCTGCCCGACATCGCAGGCGCTCTTGATGCCACTCTTTACCTGCGGAGGCGGTATTGCGAACCGGCTTTCCAATCCGCATCGGCTGTGTTGATGGTCAGGGTGGCTAATGTGATTTCGAGCATCGTATGTAACACCCAATATCGTAACATCATTTCCATTTTGTTGATTTTTAAGTTCATAATTTCCTGCGTCGATCACGCTGCCACCACCAGAGGTGATCATCGGACCGCGAAACGTAACGGTCAAGGTGTTGGTATTGAGCGTGATCCCACTGGCGCCGTCAGCAGGGTTGGTATTGATCACAAATCCAGTGGATGGATTGGGGGCAACACAGAACGAAGCGTCAATCGTGTCAAGGAAATTATTTCCTGACGAACTGGCAAGATTCGTTATGGTGAGGAAAATCTGGTTATCGTTTGGTAAATTAGTATCTGAAGTGGAGTTATAGTCAACCAGATCAGTTTCAACAATAACATAATTGCCATTTGGAACACCAGCGAAACTAAAACTGCCGTTAAAATCTGTGAACACATTACGACAATTCACTCCGACAGCACAGTTTCCGTCAAATAAATCAATCTGCACATTTGCCAGACCTGCATCGGCATCGCCGAAATTACCATCGCCATCCGTGTCATCCCGAACTTGACCAGAGACAAAATTTGAGAGTGTCGGGGTAGGCGTGAAAGTCAACGTCGGCGACGGGGTGAAGGTAGGTGTATCAGTTGGAGTGTAGGTAGGTGTAAAGGTAGAGGTTGGTGAAGGCGTGAACGTCGGTGTATCAGTTGGAGTGAAGGTTGAAGTCGGCAATGGAGTGAACGTTGGCGTGTCAGTTGGAGTGTAGGTTGGCGTTTGCGAAGTCGTAGCCGTAGCAGTCAACGTCGGTGTAGGCGTGAATGTATTCATTGGCGTAGGGCTAGTGGTAAGGGATGGTGTGGGTGTAGGAGTAATCACACCTGGACGATACACCGTAATTGCAGTTCCATCGCTATCTAATTCAGGATCATGATTACTGCCGCTGTCATAGTAATAATTTGAGTGACTTAGTCCACTATTCATTAATTAAAAGATGTTACATCTTTTGAATTGGGGATTTCAGCCGTGTTAACCATGCATTGACCAACAACATCAGTTATACAAGTGTCAAGTGGTCCGCCCCCGCCCGTACCTGCTTCTGACCATTTTCCCTTTACACTTACTCCACTAAGTGGATTGTGGAATTGATCGTGCACCGTAATAATTACAGTTGCAACCCATTTAGATGATACTGTATATGAAGAACCATCCATATCTCCAACGTGCATTGGATTGATAGGTGTAGGCGTGAAGGTACTCGTCGGTGAGGGAGTGAAGGTCGGGGTGTCGGTCGGGGTGAGTAGGTAGGTCGTGGCGAGGTGAATCGGGTAGCAACGTCGGCGACGGAGTGAATGTCGGTGTGTCAGTGGGAGTATAGGTTGGGGTGAAAGTAAAGGTCGGTGACGGGGTGAAGGTCGGGGTGTCGGTGGGAGTGTAGGTCAACGTCGGTGACGGGGTGAATGTTGGGGTGTCGGTGGGAGTGTAGGTCGGCGTGAAGGTCAGCGTCGGTGACGGGGTGAAGGTCGGGGTGTCGGTGGGAGTGTAAGTCGGCGTGAAGGTCAACGTCGGTGACGGGGTGAAGGTTGGGGTGTCGGTGGGAGTGTAGGTCGGCGTGAAAGTCAACGTCGGTGACGGGGTGAAGGTCGGGGTGTCGGTGGGAGTGTAGGTCGGCGTGAATGTCAACGTCGGTGACGGAGTGAACGTTGGGGTGTCGGTGGGAGTGTAGGTCGGCGTGTAAGTCAACGTCGGTGACGGGGTGAAGGTCGGGGTGTCGGTGGGAGTGTAGGTCGGCGTGAAGGTCAGCGTCGGTGACGGGGTGTCGGGGTGTCGGTGAAGTCAGTGGTCGGGGTGTCGGTGGGAGTGTAGGTCGGCGTGAAGGTCAGCGTCGGTGACGGGGTGAAGTGTTGGGGTGTCGGTGGGAGTGTAGGTTGGCGTGAAGGTCAGCGTCGGTGACGGGGTGAAGGTTGGGGTGTCGGTGGGAGTGTAGGTCGGCGTGAAAGTCAACGTCGGTGACGGGGTGAAGGTCGGGGTGTCGGTGGGAGTGTAGGTTGGCGTGAAGGTCAGCGTTGGTGACGGAGTGAAGTGTTGGGGTGTCAGTCGGAGTATATGTGGGCGTGAAGGTCAAGCGTTGGTGACGGGGTCAGTGTTGGCGTGTCGGTCGGAGTATAAGTCGGCGTGAAAGTCAGCGTCGGTGACGGGGTGTCGGTTGGAGTAAAGGTATAGGTAGCAGTAACAGTTACCGATGGCGTGTGAGTCGGAGTTTTTGTTGGGGTGGCTGTTGAGGATGCGGTCATCGTTGCTGTCGAGGAAGGGGATATTGTTAATGTCACAGACGGTGTTTGTGTGGGAGCGTAGGTTGCCGTTGGGAGAGGTGTGGAAGTTTTGACTGCAGGCTTCGGTGTCTTGGTTGAAGTGGAAAGAGGAGATACATATGTCGGATAAATATAGGCGATGGTTGATGTGGGCGGGACGTAGCGAGTTATGGTCGGCAGTGCCGTTGCATACAATGTTGAAGTGGGTAAAGCGGGTGTCGGTGTGATTGTTGGAGGGGGTGAGGCGGGTGTGAAAGAAGCTGGCAGGCGTGGATCCAATGTCATGGTGGGCACAGGTGATAATAAGACTGCCTGTAGGGTGCTCATCCGGTCTTTTGCACTGCCTGTGGCGGGTATATCCGTGATAATCTGTTTGAGTATATTTTCACTGATGGGAGGAATTCGGTTAATCGGGTCCTGGCTGTAATCAGCTTTTGAGTCGGCTCGGATCGAGATAGGAAGACTATCAAAACCGACGGCTTTTACGTTCAATACGTTTAGATTAATGAGTTGACAAAGAAATAATAGCAACGAAAGTATTAAAAGAATAACCGCAATATTAATCAAACGCCGCGGGCTGTCTTTGCCCGCTGGCTGTACGTTTGACGAAGTTCCGGTATTTATTGCAGTCATATCATTTTATCAAGTGGAATTCAACAGCTGAATAAAGGCATCCAATACGAGGGGGTCAAAATGGGTCCCATTTTGTTCCTTTAGATAGGTGATGACTTTCTCGAGCGGCCAAGCCTTTCGATATGGCCGGTCGTTTATCAGCGCATCGAAAACATCTACGATCGCAAACATTCTTGCGGAAATCGGGATCGCATCCCCTTTCAGACCGCGCGGATAGCCTGTCCCATCCCACTTCTCATGATGGCAGTAGGGAATCTCCAGTGCCGACTGTAAATATTCGATCTGACTCAACATCTTGTAGGCGTCCAGTGGGTGTTTCTGGATGATTTTCCGCTCTTCTTCACTTAAGGGACCATCCTTATGCAATATGGCATCAGGTGTGCCCATCTTGCCAATATCATGAAGCAATGCTCCACGGCGTATGTTTAGGAGCGCGTCCCCTTGAAATCCAAGTGAATGAGCCAATCGGACCGTAAGACTGGTGACCCGTTCCGAGTGACCTTCTGTTTCTTTATCCCTAAGTTCAAGTGCCTTTGCCCAGCCCTCCAGTGTTTCATCGTAGGATTGAATTAATTCCTGCTTCGAGTGATTCAGACTGGCAACCATGGTGTTGAAGGATTCAGTAAGGATGGCTACCTCATCGTTCGATTGCGAGTCAACCTTAATATTCAAATCGCCTTCGGCTACTTTTTTGGAGGCCTGCACCAGCCGCAGCAAAGGACGGGTGATTGTATTCGCCAGATTGATACCCACGAGAATGATTAAGAAATTTGCAGAAAAAACCAATAAAAAAATACGCCAGCGCGAAGATGAGGAAGCCTCCACAACGGCATTTTGGCTTAACGCAGCTCCCAAAACACCGATTTGATTGTCTCCGCGAACCTCCCAGGAACCAAGAACTTCGGCATACGGAATGTTTGCCACGTCCAGGTCTCGCTGACTTGAAAGGTCACGTGTTGTGCTGCTGATGTCTTTAAAAGAAATGGTATGCGTTGCGAATTCAGGGGTCAGATTTTGGGGATATGGAAGCGTACTGTAAATAACCTGCCCTGATTGATTGTAAAAACTGATCTGAGCGAACGTCTTGAAGCGCATGTCCGCCGCCAGGGTGGGCAGGGATCTGCCTACGAGAACAACGCCTGCTAGATTGCCTTGAGCATCGAGAACCGGTCCTGAAACATACAGGAATTTCCCAAAATCGGTTTCAACAAAACCGGCGAATTTATCGCCTCTGTCATCGACTTGCCGTTTCAAGATATTCTGAACGATATCCAGATTTGTAAAAATCGTTTGCCCGCCTGTGGAAAATTTATAATCCTCGGGGTTTCCCCCGGGAATATGATGGATGGATAGTATATGGTTGCCATGCAAGTCGATGATTTCTGCCGCTTCCTGCTGGTCGTTGGCGATGATGCCCAGGGTAAGCGACCTCAAAGTGTTCGCGTCATTTAAGAGAATGGCTGAGGGAATGCCTTCGACGTTCGCCAACAACCGCTGAGTTTCCAACAACTGCTTTTCGTAACTTACAACCAATTCAGAGGATATTTTTCCCGCTTCAAACAACTGTTTGTCAAAACGTTCTTTTACATTTTCTGTAACCAGTTGGGTAATTAGAAAGGCAGCCGCAACCGCGAGGATCACGGAGAGAAACAAATAGGGAATTGTGATCTTTGTCCGTATTGGAATGCGTACGCGCGGAACCGTATTTTGTTTGGGGGAAGTTGCCAGTTTATCAGCCATAGCTTTCACAATTTCATGACGATTTCCTTGTCAGAATGTTATGGTTTTTAGGGAATTTTGCTTTCATTTTTGTTAGGTATTTGTCGCAAACAAAAGTATATAAGGATATCCATTCAATGAAGTTATCAGCTTGGTAAGGTAATGGTCTTGCAATATCAAGTAATCAATACGGATAATCAAAAAAACCATTTCTCCCCGTAAAAAATTACACTCGATCAAATGAAGATGTTGACAAAGCGGCATTTAAGATTCGTGGTAAGTTGGAGTGCAAAGATAGGTATGGAAATTGATGAGCAGGGGGTGATTTCGTTAAGAGGTTGCGCTTATAGATTTGCAGGAGGGACTTTGAGGCCTTTACAATTCACCCGTAACTGTCACGGCCTCAGCGCAGACGCGGGTTTTAGGTTCGAGTTCTACTGTAACCGTTGCGGTAAACACTGTATACAACAATAGCCAAAACGGGCGAGTAACTCCTCGCCCGTTGTATTTATCACTGATAAACACCGTCCCGAAGGTTTGGGTGACATAACAAAGTTTTTTCAAGACCATCGGGATGTTCCAGGTAAGATGAGTTTATAATTGAAACATGTTTCGCTCAACGGATTTGATTCTCGTTTGTATTATGCCCACCCCGCGGGATTTGGAAATTGCACAACTCCTGGGCTGGTATCGCATTCCGCTTCGCGCCGCGCCCAAAGTTGTTGCCGTGGACTACCTGGCTTTTTACCAGCCCTCGGCATTCGCCGAACGCGGCGGACAGATCGAATTCGTCGCCCAGGTCCGCGGGCATGAACTAACCACGCGCGGCGAACTGCTGAAAGACGAGGCGGATCATCCACGCGCGCGGGAGGAATACTACAAACTCCAGATCGGGGCGTTGGAGAAACTAAAAGAACCGGTTAAATCTGAGAAATGGAAACGCCTGACCTTTCTCTACACAACGGGGGAATACCTGCTGAAAGCCAGATCCCTCAACGACCTGGTCGTGGACGGCGACGAACGTCAACTCCTCTGGCGCTCCCTGCGCGAACGGGCGGAGAACAGTCAACTCTACAAGACCGACCTCCCCGAAGCAGACATTCCGCCTGAGGTTCTCATTGCGTTGCTGGGTATAAAGGAAGTGCAGGAGCCGTACGGCTCAGAGGAAACATAAGTTCAGAAGAACCAAAGGTTTTAGACATGGCAAGGAGGAACACATGACCGAGAAAACTGATAGAAGTGGAAAAGGCTTTCGTAAGTTGCTGGTATGGCAGAGGGCGCATCAGTTGGTTTTGCTGATCTACGGATTCACCGAGAAATTTCCCAAGAATGAAATGTTCGGATTGACAAGTCAATTGCGGCGGGCAATCGTTTCTGTCCCTGCAAATGCAGCTGAAGGATATGCGGCTGGCGGGAAGGGGCAGTTCAAACGTTATCTCGACATTGCGCAAGGTTCGCTGGCAGAGGTGGAATATTATTTGATACTCGCACAAGACCTGACCTATATTACGTCATCCCAATATGAACAGGCGGAATCCCTCCGCGCGGAAACAGGCTTTCTACTTCACCGGTTGATCGAGTCTCTTGACCGAAAATAAAACCTTTGACCCTTTGGCACATCTGACACTTTTGGAGCATCTTATGGCCACCCTCATCAAAAACGGCACTATCATCACTGCAACTGACACCTTCCAGGCAGATATCCTCATCGAAGGCGAAACCATCTCCCAAATTGGAGCAGAATCTCCAGCACCCCAGTGCGGACATCGTAGACGCGACCGGCAAACTCATCCTGCCTGGCGGCGTGGACCCACACGTGCACCTCGATCTGCCCATGTTTGGGACGGTCTCTTCGGACGACCACTACACCGGTCACAAGGCTGCGGCATTCGGCGGGACGACGACCGTCATGGACTTTGTCGTTCTGGAAGATAAGGGCTTTCAATATTCAGTGGATATCTGGATGAAGATGGCGGAGAAGGCGGCGATCGATTACTCCTTCCACATGAATTTGACGAAGTTCGATGAACAGATCGCCAGGGAGATTCCATCCCTGATGAAGATGGGGATTCAAACGCTCAAAGTGTTCACCGCCTACAACGGCCGCCTGCGCATCGATGACGGCAGTATCTTCAAGGCATTGCAGATCGCGCGCGACAATGGCATGCTGGTCATGGCGCACTGCGAGAATGGCGATGTCATTGACACGCTTGTCGCACAGGCGCTCGCGGCCGGACATGTCACACCCGAATGGCACGCGTTGACGCGTCCAGCCTGGGGCGCGGTCGAAGCTACCTTGCGGGTGGCAGGCATGGCGTCCGCGGCGGATGCGGCGGTTTATATCGTCCACATGAACGCGGGCGGCGAGGTGGACATGCTCAAGTATGCGCGCGAGCGCGGAGTCAAAGTGATGGGCGAGACGTGTCCGCAGTATCTGTTCTTCACGATCGATGACCTGCGGAGGTCTGACGGCGCGAAGTGGATCTGCTCCCCGCCGATGCGGACGAAGGATGATAACGCGCGTCTGTGGGAAGGGCTGTCGGAGGGGATCTTGCAGACCGTCGGCACGGATCATTGCCCGTTCTATTTTGACGGGACCCAGCCCATCGTCTACGAAGGAAGCGGGATCGCCATCCCCGGCAAGGAGTTGGGGAAGGATGACTTCACGAAAATCCCCAACGGCCTGCCGGGCATCCAGGATCGTATGCCGGTGTTATGGACGACCGGTGTGCTCGCGGGGAGGATCACCGCGAATCAATTCGTCGCGTATATGAGCACGAACCCTGCGAAGATCTTCGGCTTGTATCCGCGCAAAGGTGCGTTGATGGAAGGCTCCGATGCGGATATTGTGATCTGGGACCCCGAAGAAGCGTGTGAAATACGGCGTGGCGATGTCACACCAGCGCACGGACTATAACCTGTACGAAGGCTGGGAGTTGACCGGCTACCCCGAAAAGGTCTTCCTGCGCGGACAGATGATCGTGGACGGCGATGAGTGGAAGGGCAGGCGGGGGATGGGTCAGTTTTTGAGGAGAGGGGAGGGCGAGGTTATCTAACAAAGGGCCGAAGTCCATAGGACTTCCGGGCCCTTTGTTATTGGGTGTTGAACCACAGTTTCCATCATGGCTCGCGCAGGGTTGATTTCAAAAACGCATTGAGTTTGTGAACTTTTGTAGTTCCCTCTTTGCGCGATCAATCTCCTTCAGGCGGGATTGCTTCTTGAGGCTGAACCCCAATTCCTGAGCGACAGGTTGCAGGAGAAGATAGAGCATATCATCCTTCACATAAATCTCTTTGGGAGGAAAACCTTCTGCCAGTTTATCGACGATTGTCGCGGGAACGTCCGACCACATGGCTTCCATAGTGGGCAGGGGTGTAAGCAAATCAACACCCAATATCATGCCGCTTTCGTGATCTGCCAGCATGAGCATAAATGGGAAGAACGGTCTTTCCTTTCGCTTTTCCTGAACGGGTTGATCCATCATGGACAGGTCGATTTCAAGCGTAAATTTTCCCGGCATCAGTGTGCGAAGGTGTTCCAGCGCTTCTTCGTCCATGAGTAGATCGAAAGTCATTTCCTCCCGGAGGGTGATGTGGTTTACACTGTCCTCCCATTTGCCATGATTGTTCACCCGCATGAGGTAATCATGCTCGTTATCGGTCGGCATGAGAATGGATGGGTCTTCTTTGAAGCGCGGCGCGACCTGCAATAGTTGTTCAAGCGCGCAAATGAGCATTTCTGCTTCATTTTTTTCAATAAACCAGGGAAAGCAACCGGGGCGATAACTACGGAATTGTGGCCAGGCGTTTGCACCGCGATATTTGAGTCCCAGTGTTTTCATCACATCACGGTCTTCTTTTTCAATCAAATCCCGATCCTCGAAGGATGCCTGTAACTGCGGCACTTGCAAGACAATTTCGGGTGAGAGTTGGGGACCTTTTGATTGCATATTCCAAAATCCGCCCAGTCCTTTTGCTCCCTGATAGACGGCGACTGCAAAATGTTCGCCCAATGCTCCCATTACGCTGATAAAACCTAATTCCCCTGTCTCGGGCATTTGGATGCCGAAGATGTCTCCCTCTTCCATCCAATCCCACGGCGCAGCCTTCTTGACCTGTGCCATCAGGTCATACAATCTTTTCCACTCTTCAAGTGTTGGGGACTTTATCTTTGACATTTGAGCCTCTTTTCCTGTTTGAGCAATTCCTTCAACCTCGGATGCTCCGCATAAAAGCCTCGATATTTCTCCGGTAACAACGCCGCAATGTGACACATGATCTCGTCTGTGTATTGTTTCAAGGCTTCGTCACGGTTCTCTTTGGGAAGCGGGGGGAGGGTAAAGGCGGGACCGGCGGTAATTGTAATATGAGTCCGCTTCAAGCGTTTTAGATTTCTGAACAACACTTCATCTTCCGTGCCTGCCAGCGCGACGGGAACGATCGGGCGGTTCAATTTTGTTGCCAGATAACTGACCCCCGGCTTTGCTTCGATCAACGAGCCGACCCTTGAACGTGTGCCCTCGGGGGCGATCACAAGGATGTTATTTTCCTCCATCAACTTGATGACCTTGCGCAGGGTCTTGATGTCCGGGTTGAAACGGTCAATGAAAATAAAGTTGAAATACCTTCCAAGCCAACGGAAGATTGCCACCTTTTCCCACTTCTCCGCGATCATTACGAACATATCCCAACGGTCGAGAGCATAGAATGCAAAGGGCGCATCGATGATGCCAAGATGATTTGTGGCAATGACGAAACTTCCTTCCTTTGGAAGGTGTTCGTATCCCGTCACCTCCACGCGCGCGACCAGGTTGAACAGGGCTCGTACCAGCCAGCGGAGAACATATTTCATGATGACAGGAGTTCTTTCAAGCGCGGATGCTCTGCATACACGCCGCGATACTTTTCAGGGAGCAATGCACCGATGCGGCACATGATCTCGTCAGTTGCCCTGCGCATCGCTTCCTCGCGTCCCTTGCCTTTTGGGATCTCAATGTTGAACAAGTCGCCTGCCTTCACCACGATCTTTGTTCGGCGAAAGTGCTTTAGATTTTCAACCACACCGCGATCTTCCGTCCCGGTGACAGCCACCGGCAGGACCGGGTACCCGCTTTTCCCTGCCAGAAAAGCGACACCCATCTTGCCCTCCTGCATCGCCTCTGTCCTGGACCTGGTCCCTTCCGGCGCGATGATGAGCAGACCTCCCTGCTCCATTCTCTCGAGTATCCTGCGCAAGGCGGAATAGTCCGCTTCGAAGCGGTTGAGCCAGATGCCGTTGGCGGCGCGCCCGATTGCCCCAAAGATGGGATGGTTCTTGTATTTCTCTGCGATGGGCATGATGATGTCCTCACGGTCGAGCACGTACAACAGCACGGCGGTATCCAGCCTGCCCAAATGGTTCGCCGCCATGATCACATTTCCCGCCGGAATTTTCTCCATGCCGTGAACTTCGATGCGGGTGATCAGCTTCATGACAAAGCGGACGATGGAACGTAATGTTCTATATCTCATTCTGCCAATTTTACAACAAGCGCAGCGGTCCTGTGGATGGAAAACGGGCGGCTGCATGCCGCCCGTTTTACAGGGATATTATCGGTGTCTATTTCCACAAATAATCAGAGCCTTTTTTCCTGTTTGCCTGCTCCTTGCCATATTTCTCGAACATACGCTGGAAGATCATCATATCGCTGGGAGCCATATTGACGATCTCGAAGCCGACATTGAAAGAGGTTGGGTCAATATGGTCCGGGCGGCACCACCTGCTGCGTGCAACGAATACCATTGCCGTTTTGTCAGCCACCTCAGAAGTAAGGTCTATTTGCAGGCGGAAATCCTGCCCCGCTGGGATCTGTTGAGGACAATCCAGCTTGAATCCGCCGGTGCTGATGTCTGAAAGATAACCAATGACTTTCCTGGTCGCCTCGTCCTTTACCTGCATATAGTAGGTAAAGTCCCGACGGTCCTTTTTTCGCTTGTCAGCCATGGAAAAAACTCCTTTCGATCCCGGCTAGTATAAAAGATTTAAGGTTCTCATTTGGTTGAATTATGGCAATAAAAATGTCTTTGCAATTTTTCCAGCCTGCCGGGGTACTGCCGATGATTTTACTCCGCTTTCAAAATGTGTGTGAGAATGGTTGCGCCCGAACCGCCGATATTCTGGGCCATGCCGATCCCTGCCCCATCCACCTGCGTTTCACCGCACTCGCCGCGCAATTGCTGGACAACTTCCACAACCTGGTACATTCCTGTCGCGCCGACCGGGTGCCCCCGCGCTTTCAACCCGCCCCGTGTGCAGACGGGCACGCGTCCCTTGGGGCTGATCTCGCCATCGAGACCGAGCCTCACGCCCTGGCCTCTTTCCGCAAACCCGCAGGCTTCCAGCGACAATGCTGCCATGATCGAGAAGGCGTCGTGCAATTCGAACACGTCAATATCGTCCTTTGTGACACCCGCCATCGCGTACGCTCTTTTGGCCGACTCGTACGCCGCGGAGAGGAACATCGGGTCTTTTCGCGAGTGGACGCCGATCGTATCCGTCGCGGACGCCGAACCTGCCACGATTACCCTGGACCTTCCCTTCACCGATGCGACTTTCTCCGCAGGGACAATGATCGCGGCGGCCGCACCGTCGCCGGTGGGGGAGGCGTCCAGCAAATTGATCGGCGTGGCGACCATGCTCGATCTTTCGAATTTTTCCACGGTAATTCTTTCATGCAACCTCGCAAACGGATTGTGCATGGCATTGGCGTGGGAATTGATCGAAAATGGGGCGAAATCCTCATGCTTCCAGCCGAATTCGTGCATGTAGCGGCGCATGATCAGCGCGTTCAAACCGACGAATGAAATACCCTGCTCCACTTCATAGTCCGCGTCTGCCGCGGTGGCGAGGGCGGAGGTGACCTCACGCCCGGCTTTGTCGGTCATCTTCTCGACGCCCACCACCAGCGCCGAATCGATGTCGCCGGAGGCAACAGCCATCAGCGCAGAACGAAGCGCCGCCGCGCCCGAGGCGCAGGCGGCCTCCACTTTGACGGCTTCCTGTCCCCAGAGTCCGATCCAATCTGAAAAGAAGGTCCCGAGCTGGTTCTGCCCGCTGACCATGGGCGAAAGCATGTTGCCGACGAAGAGCGCGTCCACCTTGTCCATGCCGGCATCCTGCATGGCGGCGAAGGCGGCATTGCCTCCGATCTCACGCAGGGAAAGGTCCCAATGTTCGTCAATTTTTGTCTGGCCGATTCCTAGGATTGCAATTTTTCGCATTTGATCTCCGCTGGTATTTTAACCGAATGTACTGTCATCTTCTATCAAATCCCCGTCTTCAAACCCGTTTTGTCCTTCGTACTTTATAATCCTGCCATTGTGATAACCCCGATTCCCCGTTCGAGATTTTTCGCCTTGTTTGGCGTCAGCCTTGTGTGGGGCTTTGTCCTGTGGTGGAGCGTTTCGTCGTTCGGTTTGGGCACCTCGCGCGACTCGGTCGAATACCTGTTCACCAGCCTGAGCCTGACACGCGGCGACGGGCTGGTCTCCTTTCTCGGACAGCGCTACGTCCTGTGGCCCCCGCTGTACCCGGCTCTTCTGTCCCTTTTTCAGCGCATCGGCGGGATGGATCCGCTCGACGCCGCCCTCGCGCTTCAACTCTTGACCTTCGTCTGGATCGCCGCCCTGACAGCCTGGTTGTTCACGCGTCTCTTCCCGCGGACGTTTGCCCTGGCTTTCCTCGGCAATGCCCTCGCCCTGACTGGCGTCGGCTTGACCATGCTGTTCCAGTCGGTCGGTTCAGATTACCTGTTCATCGCCCTGACCTTGAGCATGGTGTATCTGTGCGATGCCTACATCACCGAAAACCGCCTGCGGACAATTGGCTGGATGATCGTTGTCAGCGCGCTTGCCATGCTCCAGCGGTATATCGCGGTTGCCCTGCTCCTCACCGCCGCCTGGGTCGTTTTCCGGTATTCGCGCGCAACCCTCGCTGACCGGTTGAAACGGACAGCCCTGCTCGGCTTGTCCCTCCTCCCGGTGGGGATCTGGGCGTTGAGCCTGCCAGTGGAGGCGGTCGTCCGCAACGACCCTTCGAATTTGTTCGAGAATTTCCACTGGTTCACCTTTTCGATCCTGTCGTGGTTCGTCCCTGAAAGTGAGTTGTACGACCATCCTTTCCGTACGCAGGTTGGGCTGTGGGGGCTGTGGGTGGGTGTCATTGCCTGCGGGTTGGTTGTCTGGAAGTACGGCAGGAGCCGCCGGGAGGAAGTCCCGGTGCATGTTCCGTTGTTCCTGTTTGGGGGCATTTACACGGTTTTATTGCTCATAATTGCCAGTTTGACCTCTTTCAACTCGCTCGACAGCCGTTTTGCGTCGCCGGTCTTTATTCCGCTGGTGGCGCTGGTGTTGACAGCCATTGAAAAACCCCTCTTTTCGGAATTTATCCATACCAAACTGCCGCCGTCACTGACGTATATCCTTGTCTACCTTCCGCTTCTGGCTGTTCTTAGGCTTGTCGGAGATGCGGTCGGTGACAGCGATCCAATTCCAGCGTGAGAATGGCGCCGGGTACACGTCAAGGGAATGGCATGACAATGATGTGATCGCATTTTGGCTGGCGCACAAGCCTGGGGGGGAATATCTGGTGTTCAGCAATTATCCTGCCGGGGTGGCTGTCCATACCTGGCATGTGGCGCTGTCCTCTCCGCGGCGGACCAACCATCCCAACGCGGGGGAGGCGGTCATTCCGCTGGAGACGTACCTGCCGTCACTGTTCGAGGCGGGGAAGGTGTCCTATATTGTCTGGATCGAGCCGAATGAGTATACTCATGTCTATTCTGTTGGGAATTTGCGGGAAATTGCGGAGGTCGAGACTGTGTACGAGAGCGCAGATGGCGGAATTTATAGGATTGCGCCATTAAGATGAGTGTAGGTCACTTCATGATCGTTTGACAGGTTGCTGTTCTTTTATCCGTAGGAGTTGAGAATGGAACACGTCGTCTGGTTGGAAAAGCTTTTTGATGCCATGGCAGGCTTGGGCGAGGAGGGACGCGCGGCGGTCGATTTCCTGCGGTCACGCGGGACGAAGGTCGGGTTCAAGAAGGTGAGACCGAACGTCGGCGCGTTCTGGACCGTGTTTGGGAACATCCGCCTGAATTCGCATTATTACAGTTACAACACGCCGTTGGATGACCTGCGCATCAAGACGTTGATCGTTCATGAGGTGCGCCACCTCCAGCAGGGTCTCTTTACGGCATTGTCTGTGTACGGGGAATTGGACGCCTGGCAGTTGGAATTTGGCATTTATCACCGCGTGCGGGGGCGTTACCCGCATCCCGCCGTTGCGGAGTTGATGACCCTGCCGCTGTCTTTCGACAGGGATGTTCTGAGAAAAGCCGCGAAATTGATGCAGGATTATGCTGGGAAAGGGTACCGGTCAGACCTCCTGCCGTTGTATCCGTGGGGGAGGGAAATTCGATATTGGTTCCTGCGGAAGTGAGTTTCTACGTGATGGGGGTTATTACTTTGTTCATTAGGCAGGTGACTAATCATACTATTAGCGGGGGTGATAACGTTCTTGTAAATCATATAAATTTTGTGATATTCAACACTATATAAATCCACGTTCTTGGTTAGAATAGGCTTAAATTCATTGTGATAAAATTCACAAATATTACCATGTTTGTCCACTTTGTTTAATCTGATGTGCCTGAAATCACTGATAGGAGAATGAAACAATGAAGAAATTCGCACCACATCTCGGAAAACCTGTTTGGGTGACCTTTTCCCTGATATTTGCGGTTTGTGTTGCTGTTGGGGTGGCGGTCAGCCTCACGCAACCCGCGTCTGCCGCCCCCGTTCCCCAAGGCTGGCCTGGGGAAACCGGGTATGCCACTTCGGAGACCTGTTCGACCTGCCACAAAGAGATCCACGATACCTGGTCCGGCACGCTGCATTCCCAGGCATTTACCTCACCGGTTTTCCAGCAGGATTGGGTGAAGCAGGGTTCATCGCCTTCCTGTCTGGAGTGCCATACCACCGGTTTTGACCCAAACACGGGCGGATATTCCGAACAGGGTGTTGCCTGCGAGGCATGTCATGGACCCATGCAACAGGGACATCCCGACAACCCCATGCCGGTCACTGCAGATTACACGGTCTGCGCCGGATGCCACAAGACCACCACGGATGAGTGGCAGGCGAGCGCGCATGGGCGGATCGGCCTGGATTGCGAATCCTGCCATAACCCGCACTCACAGGAACCGCGCGCGGCGACCGTCAATGAATTGTGCACCAACTGCCACAAGGATACCGGTTCGTCCTTCACGCACGGCACGCATGCCAACTCCGGTTTGTCCTGTAGCGACTGTCACATGTCTGCCACGTCGCACACCACTTCGACAGGCGGATTGTTCGCCACCGGGCATACTTTTGTAGTGGGGTCCGAAGCCTGCATCAACTGCCATAAGGACACCGTCCATACGCGCGATACCATCGTCGCATTGTCGGGTCAACAGACCGGCGAGGCGCGCACAACGGAAGAATTGGAAAAAATGGTCAGCGAAAAGGAAGAAACGATCCAGAACCTGGAGGCGCAGAGCAGTGTCCGTCTTTACACGGGCTTGATCCAGGGTTCGATCGTCGGTCTGATCATTGGCGGAGTTGCGGCGTGGGTGGTCAGCCAGCGCATTCGTTTTGTGGAGGTCGAGGAAAATGACGACGCCGAAAAAGAAGACTAATAAGAAAGCTGTTGTCAAACTGACGCGCGGCGATGTCATCAAGATGGCTGCCGCCGCCGTCGGTTCGATCGTAGCCGCGCCCCTGCTGACCACGGGTCCGCTTTCACCTTTTGGGCAGTTCAAGCAGGAACAATTGGAAGGCGAGGAGTTTGTCGGGAGTCACGGCGCCCAGACCGGGCAATATCACTGGGGCATGGTGATCAACCTTGACCAGTGTATCGGATGCGAGTATTGCCATGCGCGCCTGCTCCGCCACCAATGATGTCCAACCCGAGGAGCCGTGGAATATTGTCGTGCCGGAGAAGACATCCGGCGGGCATACGTTCTTCCTTACCCGGCCGTGCCTGCACTGCCAGAATGCCCCCTGTGTGGAAGTCTGCCCGGTCAAAGCCACGTATCATCGCGAAGACGGGCTGGTGGTCATGGATTATGACCGTTGCATCGGCTGCCGGTACTGCCAGATCGCCTGTCCGTACGATGCGCGCCGCTTCAACTGGGATGCGCGCGACGAGGGTGACAATTCGTATGTGCCGGCCTGGGGAACGCCCGAGGTGGAGCGCCGTCCGCGCGGCGTGGTCGAGAAATGCACGTTCTGCATCCATCGCATCGACGCGGGACTTGAGAAGGGACTCACCCCCGGCGTTGACCGTGAGGCGACGCCTGCCTGTGTCAACATTTGCCCGGTGGGAGCGCGCACGTTTGGGAACCTGAAGGAACCGGACAGCAGGGTTTCCCAACTCATCGCTTCGAACCCGACCTTGAGACTGCGCGATGAACTTGGAACGGAAACCAGCGTGTACTACATCCCGCCAAAGGAAGGGATCTAGAGATGACGACTTCAACACTTCCTCGCAAACCCTTTCAACTTCCCTTCAGCAGGACCTTCCTGCTCTGGATGGGGCTCCTGGCTGTTTTGCTGGCGGTTGGCCTGTACTCGGCGATTCGCGTCCTGGTCGAAGGACTGGTCATCACGAACCTGAGCGACTCGGTCCCGTGGGGCTTGTGGATCACCATTGACCTCTCCGCCATCGCATTGGGCGCAGGCGCGTTCACCCTGTCCGCCATTGTGTACATCTTCGGCATCAAGAGACTGCAACCGATCATCCGCCTGGCTGTGCTGGTGGGCTTTGCCGGTTACACATCCGCCATGCTGACCTTGCTGATGGACATTGGTCGCCCCGACCGCTTCTGGCATCCCTGGGTGTTTTGGAATGTCCACTCGGTGTTGTGGGAAGTCACCATGTGCATCACGATCTACCTGACGATCCTGGTCACCGAGTTCGCCCCTGTCATTGTTGAAGCCAAGTTCTTCGACAAATGGCCGAAGCTCCGTGCATTGGGACATCAAATCCACAAGTTCACGCCGTTCCTGGCGGTGCTGGGACTCCTGATCTCGCTCCTGCACCAATCCTCGCTGGGAGCCACATACGGAGTCCTCAAATCCCGCCCGATCTGGTTTAAGCCGAGCATGCCGATCATGTTCGTTTTGTCTGCGATTGCGGCAGGTCCGGCTGTGACCGTCGCTGTGGCGTACGTGGTGGAATGGATACAGGGCAAGCGCACGGTCCCGCACGATGTCCTGCGGATCATCACCCGCTTCAGCGGCGTGGGATTGCTGGCATACGGGTACATCAAGTTCTGGGACATGGCGGCGGTGACCTATTACGGAAGCACGCCCGGCGTCAGCCTGGCATTCTCGCTCCTGCAACAGCAGACCCCCTACACGTTCAGTTTCTGGGTCGGGGAGGTGATCCTGGGCATCCTGGTGCCGGCCACCCTGTTCCTCGTGCCGCGCTTCAGCAAGAATCCCGCCCTGGCTGTGGTGGGCGCCGCTTCGGCAATGGTGGGAATCATCGTCCATCGCTGGAATGTGACGGTCGGAGGCTTGTTCGTCCCGCTCTCGTATTCGCCCGGCACGACGTATGAACTCCCGATCGGCAGTTATACACCGGCACTGATCGAATGGGGGGTGGGCATATTGGTGATCGGTTATGCGTTGACCGTCCTTACCCTGGCGGTGCGCTTCCTGCCTCTTTTTGAGAAACAGGAACATTAGGTAGAACCAGCATTCAGTCAAGAAAGAAGCGAACGGCGGAGCCTGTCAGGTTCCGCCGTTTTCATTAAATCGGGGGAATCATCCACATTGTTATATATACGGTTTAAGTTATACTTACCTTGGTTAATATCAATCTTATCTGCGGAGATGCAATGACCAATCCATGCGTTGCGAACGGTTGGAAAAACCCGCCGTGGAGGGAGAAGCAATGAGCGAAACCCCTGCCAGTCCAGTATTTGTGGCTTTGCTGTTCATATTGCGTTGTCTGGTGCCGCTGGCGGTCCTGTTCGGCATCTCCTATCTGCTTCGCAGGCTGGGGCTGGTTGCCCAGAGCCCTGAGCCGCCCGGAGATTATGAGGATAACGGCGATGCTCACTCGGAGCCTGTTGACATTCGTGAAGAGAAAAAGGAGATCTGACACATGACAGCGCACAAACTGCATCGTCAGACATTTTGGTTGATCGCGGCGGGCGTATTTATCCTGCTGTTAAGCCTCTTTGCGGCTTCCCCCGCCGGTGCCGAACCTCCTGCCCAGGAGACCGAGAAATACTGCCTGTCCTGTCACGGGAACCAGGACCTGAGCCTGACCCTGCCCAACGGGGATGTCCTTTCCCTGTATATCTCGCAGGATGCCCTCGACCATTCCGTGCATAGTTCCGTGGGCATTGAGTGTGAAGCCTGCCATAACGACATAACGGAATATCCCCACCCGGAATTGAATTATCAAAGCGCGCGTGAACTCTCCCGCGCCTACTACCAGACCTGCGAAAAATGTCACTCTGTGAACTACGAAAAGGCGCAGGACAGCATGCACGCGCAGGCGGCGGAAGCCGGCAACCTCGACGCGCCGATCTGCACGGACTGCCACGGCGCGCACGACGTCCGCCCGCCGGACCAGCCGCGCTCGCTCATTTCCGAGACCTGCCGCCAGTGCCACACCGAGATCGTTGACACCTACCGCCAGAGCGTGCATGGCGCGGCGTTGATGTCGGATGAGAACCCGGATGTGCCGGTCTGCACGGACTGTCACGGGGTGCACAACATCCAGGACCCGCGCACGGTCCAGTTCCGCGTGGCGGAGCCGGAGTTGTGCGCCGGCTGTCACGCCGACGCCGAACTGATGGGCAAGTATGGCTTGTCTGCTGACGTGTACAGCATCTACAAACGCTCCTGGCATGGTGTGGACGTGTCCGTCTACAAGGCGAAGTGGCCCACCATCTGGCACGACAGCGCGGTGTGTTCCGATTGCCACGGCATACACGACATCCGCTCGACCGACGACACGCAGTCGCGGGTGAACCCAAACAACCTGCTAGCCACCTGCCAGCAATGCCACGCGGATGCGGGTCCCAACTGGACCGACGCCTGGACCGGTCACAACGAGATCAGCTTCGAACGGACGCCCTTCCTCTTCTACGTGGACAGGTTCTACAGTTCGTTCACGCCGTTCGTGCTGTGGGTGTGCATCATCTATGTTGCCCTGCAGATCATCCGCGCCACGGTTGACCGCGTGAGGAGGAATTTGTCATGAGCGCAAAAACGAAAAGACCCCTCCAGCCCGTCCACCATGAACGGACCTTCCCGCGCTTTACCGCCGCCCAACGCTGGGAGCACGCTGTTTTGCTCCTGAGCGGATTGGTCCTGCTCCTGACCGGCCTGCCGCAGAAGTACCGCGACTTTGAGATCAGCCAGGACCTGCTCTCGACGCCCGAACGCGTCGAGTTGATCCGCCAGATCCACCACATCGCCGCGATCGTCCTCGCCCTGTTGGCTGTCTACCATCTCGGACGCATCATCTACATGATGGCGAAACGCCGCCTGCCCGGCGACCTCCTGCCCACCTGGCAGGACGTGCGCGATGCGGGGCACATGCTCCAGTACCTCCTGTTCCTGCGCAGCGACAAGCCGAAGTTCGGGCGCTATAACTTCGAGCAGAAAGTGACTTACTGGGTCGTCTTTTTCAGCCTGTTGATCATGGGCGTCAGCGGATTCATCATCTGGTTCCCGGTCTTCTTCACGCGATTCCTGCCGGGCGGGGTGGTGCCCGCCGCCAAACTGGCGCACAGTACGGAGGCGGTCGTCATCGCCATCTTTGTCATTGTCTGGCATGTCTATCACGTCCACATCGAGCGGACGAATTTGAGCATGTTCACCGGGCGGGTCAGCGAGGAGGAAATGCGCACGTTCCACGAGAAGGAATATGAGCGGCTGACAGGGAAATCCGCCTCGAAAGCCGGGCCGGGAGCGAAGAAGTGATGCGACTACGCGCCTATCTCATCCTTGCAGGAGCGGCGGTGCTCCTCGTCAGTTTTGGATTCGCTTTTTCGGAGGCTGATGCAGGTCCAGGTCCGAGGAGCGAGGCGGCGGGGTTGTCGTCCCCGCCTGTCCAGGTCGACAACAGTTCCTGCCTGTTCTGCCATTCCGACGCGGATCTCAATGTCGAATTGGACAGCGGCGAGATCCTGCCCCTGACGATCGACCCCGACGCGTATGACACCAGCACGCACGGCTCCAACGGCTTGACCTGTGTGACCTGTCACACGGACATTCAGACTTTCCCGCACCCCGAGCGGACTGCCGAGTCGACCCGTGAGTTTAAGCTGGAATACTACACCATCTGTCAGGATTGTCATGAAGAGCAGTTCAAGCTGACGCTGGACAGCGTGCACCAAAAGGCGCTTGCCGGGGGGAACAACAATGCCGCGGTGTGCACGGACTGTCATAACCCGCACACGCAGCAAAAACTCACGAACGAGGATACGGGCGAACTGCTGGATTACGCCCGCCTGCACATCCCGGAGACGTGTGCCCAGTGTCACAGCGCCATCTACGACGAGTACAGGGAAAGCGTCCACGGCAGCGCGCTGACCCAGCAGGGCAACCTGGACGTGCCGACGTGCATTGACTGCCACGGCGTGCACAACATCCAGAGCGCCACCACCGCCTCTTTCCGCAACAGCACGCCGTTTCTGTGCGCCGAGTGCCATACCAATAACGCGCTGATGCAAACGTATGGGCTTTCCACGGAAGTGTTGAATACCTACGTGTCGGACTTCCACGGGACGACGGTTGTCTTGTTCGACAAATCCTTCCCCGACCAGCCGACGAACAAGCCGGTCTGCACGGATTGTCACGGCGTGCACGATATTGCCCGCGCGGATGACCCGAATAAAGGCTTGCAGACCCGCGAAAACCTGCTGGCACGCTGCCAGCAATGCCACCCGGGCGCCACGGCGAACTTCCCTGATTCTGTGGATGTCGCATTACATCCCCTCGCCGGAGAAGTACCCGATCGTCTATTACGTCAACCTGTTCTACAAGTTCTTCATCCCCGCCGTGCTGGGACCGATGGTCCTGCTCGTGGTGATGGATTTCGGGCGCGCGATGATCAACCGTTCCAGGAAGCCGAAACCTGTCGCGGCGGCGGAAGTACCAGCCGAAACTGCGGTCGAATCTGAGCAGAAGACGGAACCGGCGGTCGAACCGGACCTTGAGGCGAAGTCCGAACAAAAGGAAGAAGTGTCCGCCGCCGAACCGGAAGTGGAACCACAGCCTGAACAGGCGGAAGAAGCGTCTGTTGCGGAGGCAGAAGCACAACCTGAAGCGGCGGAAGAGCCGGACCAGCCCGAGGCGGAGTCTGAACCGCCCGCAGGGTCGAAACCATCGGATGACGAGGAGAAATCCAATGACCGATAAGCCTCAAACATCCGAACCGCGGAAATACACCCGCTTCGACCCGCTCCAGCGGGTACAGCATATCGTCTTTTTGGTCTCGTTCACCGTGCTGGGACTGACGGGTCTGACGCAGAAATACGCGCTTTCTCCGTTCAGCATTTGGTATTTCGACCTGGTCGGCGGCGTCGAAATCTCGCGGCTCATCCATCGCACCTCGGCGATTGTGATGATGATCGTCAGCGTGGTGCACGTGCTGGACGTGCTGTACCGCGTGCTCGTTCTGCGCAACCCCATCAACATGATTCCCTGGATCGACGACCTCCAGCATGTCATCCACGACATCCAGTACTACCTTGGGCGTAAAAAACACAAGGCGTACTACGGGCGCTACTCGTATGCCGAAAAGGCGGAATATCTCGCCCTCATCTGGGGCACCATCGTCATGGGTCTGACCGGATTCATGATGTGGAACCCGATCTCCACGCTCCAAATCCTGCCGGGCGAGGCGGTCCCTGCCGCCAAAGCCGCGCACGGTGGGGAGGCGGTGCTGGCGGTTCTGGCGATCATTGTCTGGCATTTCTATCACGTGCACATCAAGATGTTCAACAAGAGCATGTTCACCGGCACGCTCACCCGCGAAGAGATGGAACACGAGCACCCGGCTGAACTGGCGATGATCGAATTGGGCAAACACCACGAACCGATTCCCGCGGAAGTCATCAAAAAGCGGCAACGGATCTACACGCCCATCGCCATCGCCATCCTGGCTGTGTTCAGCCTGGGATTCTATTACTTCGTCGGTTACGAAACGACCGCCGTGACCGATCCCATTTTAGGTGAGACTGCCGAGGCGTTTGTGCGACAGACTGCGACGCCGACCCTGACTCCCACCCCGACGTTGACCCCCACCCCGACCGTCCCGCCCACCCGCACTCCGCTTCCCACCGCCACGGAAACTGCTTCCGCCTCCGATGCAGCCGAGTGCCACTCCCGAAGCCGCCCTCCCCGGCGGAGTCCTCACCTGGGACGGGCAGATCGGTCCGCTTTTCGCCGCCAAATGCCTGACCTGTCACGGGTCGCTGGCTTCCGGCGGACTGATCCTTTCCTCGTATGCGGATGCCCTGAACGGCGGCGCGGATGGTCCGTTGTTCGTGGCGGGTGACGCGGCGAACAGCCTGATCATCACCAAATTCGAGAGCGGCGGACATCCCTACGCGGAACTGACCTCTGAGGAACTTGACCCAGTCGCCGAATGGATCAATGCCGGAGGACTGGAAAAATAACAGGTATTTTGGAGAAATAAATAACTAATCTCCAGCCTGTCAAAGGGGTATACTGAAATCACAGGTTGCGCGTGGATATCATAACGGTCTACTTCTTCTACGGTCTGTCCTTTTTCAGCATGGGGCTGGCCGTACTATTGGAAGTAGGCCGTTCGTCTGAAATGGACTTTGCGCGCGCCCTGCGTTCGCTGGCGGGCTTTGGGTTGATCCACGGGGGGCATGAATGGATCGAGATGTTCCTTCTCATCCACCCTGATATCGAGGGCACATTCATCTACCAATATATTGGCATCGGGCGGGTCATGCTCCTGGCTATGTCCTTCCTGTTCCTGATCTCTTTTGGCGCGCGGCTCATCGCGGGACCGAACCGCATGAGGTTATCCTGGCATTTGCTTGGCGTCATTACGGGAATATGGATCATCGGGCTGGTCTGGCTTGCCCTGAACGAACCTGCGGACGCGCGATTGGTTGCATTGGATGTATACACGCGTTACTCGCTGGCGATCCCCGGCGCGGCGCTCACTGCATGGGGGCTGGTGTTGCAGCGGCAAAAGTTCCTGCTGGCAGGCATGCGCGGCTACGGCAGGGACGTGCTTGCGGCGGCGATCGCTTTCGGATTGTATGGCGGCGTCGGACAGTTGTTTGCCTCCCCCAGCAACGTCTTCCCATCCTCCTTCCTGAATACAGCCTCCTTCCTGGATTGGTTCGGGTTCCCGATCCAGTTGTTCCGCTCGGTCATGGCTTGTATCGCGGCGATCGGGATCATCAGTTCCCTGCGGGCGTTCGAGGAGGAGACGCGGCGGCGGATCGATGCCTTGAACAGCGCCCAACAGGCGGAACGCGAGCGGCTGGAGGAATTACGCGCGGAATTACTGCACCGCACCGTCCGTGCGCAGGAGTTGGAGCGTCAACGCATTGCCCAGGAACTGCATGACGAACTGGGTCAGACCCTCACCGCGCTTGGCATGGGCTTGAGCGCCATTTCAAGCAACGCCTCGAAGCCTGAGAAGGTGGGGACCCAGGCGCGGCAACTACAGGGCGTTGTCAGGGATGGGATCTCGGGTCTGCAAAACCTTGTAAGCGGTCTTCATCCGCCGCAACTGGATGATTTTGGCCTGCTGCCGACCCTGCGCTGGTATGCAGATGAGGTGAAGGAAAGGTTTGGGCTGGCCGTGACAGTTTCAAGTCGGGGGGATGAGGCGGAACTTCCGATCGATGTCCGCACGGTTCTGTTCCGCGTGGTACAGGAGAGTCTGACGAATGTCATCCGTCACGCGCAGACGGACAAGGCGGATGTGCTGGTGGTTTTTGATGAGGACGAGGTGCGCATCCGCGTGGAGGATTCCGGACGCGGGTTCAATGTGGATGACACATTGCGCAAGACCGGGCACCCATGCTGGGGTCTGCTGGGGATGATCGAACGCGCCACGTTGATCGGCGGGGAATGTCATTTCGCGTCCCAGCCAGGTTTGGGAACAATCGTGGAAGTGTTGGCGCCTCTTAAGGAGAGGAAAAATGGCGAGAATTCGTCTTTTACTGGTGGATGACCATGAAGTGGTCCGCAGTGGTTTGCGGATGTTGCTGGAGAACCAGGCAGACTTGAAGATCCTGGGGGAGGCCGACACCGGCAAACAGGCATTGGAAATGGTCGAGACGCTCAATCCGGATGTTGTGATCATGGATATCACCCTGCCTGATATTTCCGGCATCGAAGCCACGCGCCGTATCAAGGAAGCGCATCCCGGTGTGGCGGTCGTGGCGCTGACCATCCACGAAGACCAGCAGTATTTCTTCGAGATGCTCCAGGCTGGTGCCTCGGGGTATGTGCCCAAGCGCGCCGCGCCGGACGACCTGATCACAGCGATCCACGCGGCGCACCGCGGGGAGATGTATATTTACCCGTCACTGGCAAAACTCCTGGTGGGTGATTTCCTCTCCCGCAGCGGGGAGGACGGCGCAAAAGAGGCCATGGACGAATTGACTCCGCGTGAGGGCGAGGTCCTGTCCCTGCTGGCTGACGGAAAGACCAACGATGAAATTGCAGACCTTCTGAGCATCAGTGTGCATACGGTGGCGCGTCACCGCGAGAACCTGATGGGCAAATTGGGCTTGCACAGCCGCAGTGAACTGGTGAAATATGCCATTCGCAAGGGATTGATCAAGCCATAGATGGTACAGCGCAAGGCCAGGCTCAAGCCGCCGTCCTCGGCGGCGTTTTGCCGGGGAAATCCCCGCGCCGGGACGTCGCAAAGAGCAACTTCTCGCCGCAGTAATAAGTAGGGTTAATGCCCTACTATAAAAATGACTTATACCGCCTATTGAAAGGGCGGTATTTTTGTCGTATCCTGTAATCAGATAAATACAAATGCTCATGGATATATTTCAGAAAGGAGGTTGCCATGCGTAAAGTACCATTCGTAGGTGTGTTCTGGGTTTTCGCCCTTGCCCTGCCGTTTACGATCATCGCCCTCGCCGGAGTGGCTTATGTGGACCTCCACTTTAGCCAGATCGTACGATCCCTTGGGGAATTCGGGCAGAGCATCACAGCCGGCGGACGCGGGGTGATTGCCGAGACTGCACAGCGGTTCCCCGAAGTTTTGGGCATGCTCATTGGGTTGATCGTGATGCTGACCATCTTTGCGTTCGTGCGCCAGCCCGCCGAGTCCTTCAACAAGAACCGCAAGTAATGTCAAAAAGCCGTTGATGATGCGGGGATGATGTCAAAATAACAATACGAATTGACGGGACGCATCCTGAATTACAGGATGCGTTTCGTTCCTTTTTGGACCTTGAAACTGGTTCTTTCCCCCTGAATTTTATTGTCATGACGATTTACATCACGGGTGATGACATTCAACACTAGAAAATGTGAATAAAATCACAACAATGAATATGGGGGCATTTTATTGCACCTGCGAATGGACGACTCTGTCGTGCCGAGCAGATAATCGGTGAACTGTCATTTTGAGGGAATTGACAGATTTAGGACTGAATACGGAGGCGCTTATGCCCCACATGACCGATGAGCGAGTGCGAGCGCGGTTAACCCGCGAAGAAGACCTTTCCCTTTTGAACGAGGTCAGTATAAAGACAGCCGGCGTTTCGCATTTGGAGATGTGCATCCAATGCGGGACGTGCGGCGGTTCCTGTCCGTCCGCCATGGACATGGAACACACGCCGCGCATGTTGT
This sequence comes from uncultured Chloroflexia bacterium, assembly GCA_963718215.1. Lineage (GTDB taxonomy): Bacteria > Chloroflexota > Anaerolineae > Anaerolineales > Villigracilaceae > Defluviilinea. Next base: position 91,182 of record CAVQYK010000023.1, on the reverse strand, counting down.
TCGCGATGTTACGGGCAGGCATGCGTGATGAGGTCCTGCGGAGCAACACACCTTGGCTCTGCGTATCCTGTTACCACTGCGTGGTGCGATGCCCGCAGGAGGTGCACATCGCGGATGTGATGTACACGCTCAAAGGCATGGCGATCGAAGCCAAACTCTACAGCGACTCGACCGCCCCGGATTTCTCCCAGACCTTTGTGGACATGGTGGAAACCTATGGGCGCAGCTTTGAGTTTGGTCTGGCCTCCCGCCATTACCTCAAGCACTTCCCATTGCGACTGCCCGGCATGGCGCCGATGGGTCTGGGCATGATCACAAAGGGGCGCATGTCCATGACGCCCAAGCGGATCAAGCACATGGACCAGTTGAAAGCGATCCTTGAACGCGCCGGCCAGTTGGAGATGACCTCATGAACAAATACATCCTCTATCCCGGTTGTTCGATGGAATCCAGCGCGAAGGCGTATATGGAATCCATGAATACGATCCTCGAACCGTTGGACCTGCGTTTTGAAGAGATCGACGACTGGAATTGTTGTGGCGCGACGGAATACCTCGGCATCAACCTGATCCCAGCCTATGCGTTGATCGCCCGCAACCTTGCCCTGGCGTCGAAGCAGATGAACGGCACGCGTACTGTGGTCGCGCCGTGCTCGGCTTGTTACCTCAACCTTGCCAAGGCGGACTACTACATGCAGGAACGTCCCTCCTTTGGTGAAAAGGTCAATGAAGCGCTTGAAGCAGGCGGATTGAGCTATGTGCCGGGTACTCTTGATGTACGTCACCTGATCGACGTTCTCGTCCATGACGTGGGGCTGGATGCCATCCGAAACGCGGTTGTCCGTCCCCTAAAAGGACTCAAGATCGCCCCGTACATGGGGTGCATGTTGCCACGTCCCGATTACCAGCATCGCTGGACCGACCACGAACATCCGACCGAATTGGACGACCTGCTGCGTGCGTTGGGAGCCGACGTGATCGATTACCCGCTCACCACCGAATGTTGCGGCGGACACATGACCCAGATCGGGCCGGAAACCGCCTTCGAGTTGATCCGCCGTCTCGTGGCGGACGCGGACGAACGCCACGCCGACCTGATGGTGACGGTCTGCCCGATGTGCCAGATGAACATCGACGCCTATCAGAACGAGATGAACCGTCACTTCGGCACGGACTATCACATGCCGATCCTGTTCTTTACGCAGTTGATGGGACTGGCATTTGGCAGAAAGCCGGAGGAGTTGGGCATTGGCACGGAACTGGTCAGCTCACGGAATGCCCTGGCAAATATCGGTGTGGAAGTGCCTGTCACACAGGAGCCGGCCGCGCCGCGCAAAAAGGATGAGGGGTTGCCCATGCCGCGCCGCTGGACGAAGCACGAGGGGAAGGAGGCGGTGAAATGAGCGAGAAGAAACTGGAAAAAATCGGCGTCTATGTCTGTCACTGCGGCTCGAACATTGCCGGTGTGGTGGATGTGGTGGATGTCGCCAACTGGGCGGCGGAAAAGCTCGGGCACCAGGGCGTCGTCATCGCGCGCGATTACAAGTTCATGTGCTCCAGCCTTGGGCAGGAGTTGATCGAGAAGGATATCAAGGAACTTGGATTGACCCGGGTGGTGGTCGCGGCCTGTTCCCCGCACCTGCATGAAAAGACCTTCCGCACGGCGGCAAAGAACGCGGGATTGAACCCTTATCTGGTTGAGATGGCTTCGATCCGCGAGCAGGTCTCGTGGGTGCACACGGACAAGGCTGTCGCCACGGAAAAATCAAAGGCGGTGATATCAGGCACGGTGGCACGCGTGATCGAAAATGCACCCCTCGAGGAGTTGAAAGTCCCGATCAATCCGAACACCCTGGTGGTGGGCGGCGGGATCGCGGGGATCCAGGCGGCGTTGGAGATTGCGAACGCGGGCTTCCATGTCTATCTCGTCGAGCGTGAACCGTCCATCGGCGGGCACATGGCACAGTTCGACAAGACCTTCCCGACGCTGGATTGTTCGGCTTGTATCCTCACACCGCGTATGGTGGAGGCGGGGACGCATCCGAACATCACACTGCTGACGTGGAGTGAAGTAACGAGCGTTGCGGGTTATGTCGGCAACTTCAATGTGACCATCAAGAAGAAGGCTCGTTTTATCAATGAGCCGTTATGCACTGGCTGCGGCATCTGCCAGGAGAAATGCCCGAAGAAGGTGATCGATGATGTTTACGAGGCGGGGTTGGGGTATCGCAAGGCGGTGTATACGCCGTTCGCCCAGGCCGTGCCGAAATATCCTGTGATGGACAAGGAGAATTGCACGTACTTCCTCAAGGGCACGTGTAAAGCCTGTGAGAAATTCTGCCCGACGGGCGCCATCGACTTTAACCAGCAGGATGAATTCATCAACGTGGATGTCGGTAATATCATCCTTGCCACAGGCTACGACCTGTTCGATGCGCGGCGCGTGAGCAACTACGGCTACGGACGCCTGCCGAACGTGTTCACGAGCCTGGAGTTCGAGCGTTTGAGCAATGCAGCGGGACCGACCAACGGCGATATTGTCCTGCGCGATGGGAAGACCACGCCAAAATCGGTGGGCATCATCCACTGTGTGGGCTCGCGCGACAAGAATTTCAATAATTACTGCTCGGTCATCTGTTGTATGCAGGGTCTGAAGTTCGCACATCTCGTCCACGAACGGACGGGCGCGACGGTCTATAACTTCTACATCGACATGCGTACGGCATACAAGGCGTATGATGAGTTCTACCAGCGTGTGCTCGAAGAAGGGACCTTGTTCGTGCGCGGCAAAGTGGCCGAGGTCACGGATGCGGCGCGCACCGAAAACGAAAGAGGGCAAACTCATCATCCAGACGGAAGATACACTGATAGGCAAGCAGAGGCGCATCCCTGTCGATATGGTGATCCTCTCCAGTGGATTACAACCGCGTCACGACGCGAGGGATGTTGGGAAACTCTTTGGGATCTCCTGCTCGATGGACGGCTGGTTCACGGAGAAGCATCCGAAGCTCGATCCTGTCGCCACAATGACTGAAGGCATTTACATTGCAGGCTGCGCCCAGGGGCCCAAGGATATTCCATCCAGTGTAGCCCAGGGGGCGGCGGCTTCGGCACGCGTGCTCGATAAGATCCTGCAGAAGGAAGTGGTGCTCGAGCCGATCAAAGCCAGCATCAACCAGGAGCAGTGCTCCGGTTGCCGCATCTGCAACAACCTGTGCCCGTTCAATGCCATCCTCTTCCACGAAGACCGCATGGTGAGCGAGATCAACCCGGCCCTGTGCCAGGGATGCGGTACGTGTGTGGCAGCCTGCCCGGCAGGCGCCATCAGCGGGACCGGCTTCAGCAACGAACAGATCCTTGCACAGATTGACGGTTTGCTGATGGACGTCAACCTGGCGGCTTCATAAGGAGGCAGACATGAGCGAACAATTCGAACCCGTCATCATCGGCTTCACCTGCAACTGGTGCTCCTACCGCGCCGCCGACCTGGCTGGGACAGCCCGTATGAAGTACGCCCCCAACGTGCGCCTCATCCGCCTGATGTGCTCGGGCCGCCTCGACCCGACCTTCGTCATGAAAGCCCTGGCGACCGGCGCGGACGGCGTGCTGATCACCGGCTGTCATCCCGGCGAATGTCACTACGTCGAACAGAACTATAAAGCCCTGCGGCGCTACCTGCTCCTGCGGCGCGTTCTGAAGGGCATGGGAATTGCCCCGGAACGCGTCAAGCTCGTTTGGGCGAGCGCCGCTGAAGGCGTGAAACTGACCCATGAGATCAACACCTTCGTCGAAGAAGTCCGCGCGCTCGGTCCGCTGGGCTGGCATAAAAACCTCAAAGGCAACGGTCACGCGGTCGAAGAGCCCGCACTGGAGGAGGTGACAGCATGAGCAAGCCAAAATTCGCGATGTACTGGTCCGGCTCGTGCGGCGGATGCGAGATCGCCGTCATCAACATCCACGAAAAGATCCTGGATGTGGACGCCAACTTCGATATTGCGTTCTGGCCCGTGGCGATGGACGCCAAGGTCAAGGATGTCGAAGCGCTCGAGGATGGTGCGATCCTGCTCACCCTTTGGAACGGTTCCATCCGCAACGAGGAAAATGAGCACATGGCGCACCTGTTGCGCAAAAAATCCAAGATCCTGGTCGCGTTCGGTTCATGCGCCACTGAAGGCTGTATCCCCGGACTGGCAAACCTGTCCCCGATGCATGAGATTTTTGATGTGGCGTTCCACACCCTCACGACCGATAATCCGAACAACATCCACCCGCAGACGATGACCAGGGTCCCCGAAGGCGAGATCAGCATCCCGGCGCTGAAAGACCGGGTCTATACGCTGGCGCAGGTCGAGGATGTGGACTACTACATGCCTGGCTGTCCGCCGGAGAGTCACCAGATCGCGGCGGTCATTGACCTCGTGATCCAGGTGCTGGAAGGCAAAGCCGAACTGCCGCCCAAGGGATCGGTCATCGGTGCCGGCAATTCCACGGTCTGTGAGGAATGCACGCGCAAACGCAACGTCAAGATGATCAAAGCCTTCCATCGTATACAGGAAATTGCGCCGGCCGACCCTGAGTTGTGCCTGTTGGAGCAGGGCATCCCGTGCAACGGACCCGCCACCCGCAGCGGCTGTGACGCGCGCTGCCCGGCTGTGGGCGCGCAGTGCATTGGCTGTTACGGACCTGCCGAGGGCGTCATTGATTACGGTGCGCGGCTGATGACAGCCTTCGCCTCGGTCATAGACGCCAACGAACCGGAGGAGATCGAACGCATCCTCGACGGCATCCCGGACCCGGCCGGACAGTTCTACCGCTTCAACCTGGCCGATTCGCTCTTCCGCGCGGGTTCGCCGGCATTCAAGAAAAACGGTCACTAGGAGGCAGGCATGGAACGCATCACAATTGATCCCATCACACGCCTGGAAGGACACGGCAAGATCGACATCTTTCTGGACGCGAACGGCGATGTCGCCAACTCCTACTTCCAGATCCCCGAACTGCGCGGCTTCGAACGCTTCTGCGTCGGACGCCCGGTCGAGGAAATGCCCCTGCTGACCAACCGTATCTGCGGCGTGTGCCCCGAAGCGCACCACATGGCGGCGGCCAAGGCGGCAGACGCCGTCTATCACGTGGACCCGCCGCGCACCGCCAAGATGCTGCGCGAACTGCTTTACATGGCTTTCTACGCCACCGACCACACCACCCACTTCTACGCCCTGGCTGGACCGGACTTCATCGTCGGTCCTGATGCACCGGTGGCGGAGCGGAACATTCTGGGGGTCATCCACAAGGTCGGGTTGGAGATCGGCGGCAAGGTCATCCAGATGCGCAAGTTCGGTCACCGCACGGTCGAAATGATCGGCGGGCGTAAAGTACATCCCGCCTCCGCCATCCCCGGCGGTGTGACCAAGATCCTGAGCGAGGAGGAGCGCAAAGAGATCGAGGAAATGGGGCGCTGGGCGATCGACTTCGCCCTGTTCAGCCTGCAAGCCTTCAACGACATCGTCCTCGCCAACAAGACCTACCTCGACCTGATCCTGGGCGACGTGTACTATCACCAGACCTACTACATGGGGCTGGTGGACGCGAACAACAAGGTCAACTTCTACGACGGCAAGGTGCGTGTGGTGGACCCCGAGGGCAAGGAGTTCTGCAAGTACGCCCCCAACGAGTACATGAACCACATCGCCGAGCACGTCGAACCGTGGACCTACCTCAAGTTCCCGTATCTAAAGAACGTGGGCTGGAAGGGCTTCGTGGATGGCAAGGACAGCGGCGTCTATATGGCAACCCCGCTCTCGCGCCTCAATGCTGCCGACGGCATGGCGACCCCGCTGGCGCAGGAGCAATACGAGAAGATGTACGCCACCCTGGGCGGCAAGCCTGTGCATCAGCGCCTTGCCATCCACTGGGCGCGCCTCGTCGAACTGCTCTACGCCGCCGAACACTGGGTGGAACTCGCCACCGACCCGGAGATCACCTCGCCGAACGTCCACAAGAAACCCACCGAGATCCCCACCGAAGGCGTCGGCATCGTCGAAGCCCCGCGCGGCACCCTCACCCATCACTACTGGACCGACGAAAAGGGCCTGCTCACCAAGGTCAACCTGATCGTGGGCACCACCAACAACTACGCGCCGATCCAGATGTCCACCAAGAAAGCCGCGCAGAGTCTGATCAAGGGCGGCAAGGTCAACGAAGGACTGCTCAACATGGTCGAGATGGCGTTCCGCGCCTACGATCCATGCTTTGGCTGTGCCACACACTCGATGCCCGGCCGCATGCCGCTGGAGGTGCGCTTGCACAACGAAGATGGCGAAGTGATCGACGTCATCAAGCAGTACGTGGATTAGTTACTGATGTTACGAACCGTCCCGAAGGTTTGGCCCGCTTCACATATCCTTCGAGAAAACCTTCGGGACGTTCCGCACAATGACAGAGGACGCTGGACCGAAGAGGTTTGCAATGATGCCTGCCGCACCGAACAACACAACTTCAGAAATTCCACGTCCTCTGTTTGTATTGGTCGTCGGGTTGGGCAATCCTATTTTGGGGGATGACGGGGTCGGCTGGCGCGTGGCGGAGGAAGTCAGCCGCCCCAAGCGGGATCCCGCTGGGCGACGCGCCGCTGCCCGGGTCTTTCCCCGCGGAAACCTGATCCAGTCACGATAGAACGCTACTCGCTGGCAGGACTCAGCCTGATGGAACGCCTGACCGGCTTCGACCGCGTCATCATCATCAACTCGCTCAACACGGGACAATATGCCCAGGGCGAGGTCATCCGCTTCACCCTCGCCGACATGGACGACCTGACCCACGGTCACAGCGCCTCGGCGCATGACGTCTCGCTCAAGAACGCCCTCAAAATGGGACGGGACATGGGCGAGGCGCTGCCCGACGATGAGCATGTCCACATCATCGCCATCGAAGCGCAACATGTCTACGATTTCAAGGAGGAACTCACACCGCAGGTTGCCGCGGCAGTCCCTGTGGCAGCCCGCAAAGTGCTGGACCTGATCGAAAATCTGACGGCAGATGTGTGAGTTTTTAGCATGTCAAACGTCCCTTACTCCAGCGGTTGTTTTCCCCTGCACCTGGCATTGCTCTCGTGCGGGGCGAATTTCCACCCGCTCGGCTACTGGACCGTGGTCGGGAAGGAGCCGTTCCGCTTCCTGATCTCGGTTGGGTTGGGGAACCACACCCTCAAGCTGCTGCGCGAACATAACGAAGCCGCCCTGCACTTCTTCCCGTGGCATGCGCGTGAATGGGTGGTGCGCGCTGGCTACATCAGCGGACGGGACGTGAACAAAGCCCAGCGGCTGAAGGTCAACCTGCTGGCGGCGGAAAAACTCAAAACGACACGGCTTGTCGAAGGATACGATAATGCCTACGAGTGCAGGGTGCTGACCGAACTAAAGGGCATCTCTGCCGACCATGCCCAGTTCGTGCTGGAGGTGGTCGCCGCGCACGAGAACGTCCCGGCGGAGAAGCGCGAACCGATCCTGTTCTTCTCTCAGCAGAATTTCATCAACCTGCGCGGCGAACGATGGACGTTCAGGCGTTGAAAGTGAAGCGGATCTTCATCCCATGAAAACCCTGGTAGTTGGACTTGGCAATCCTGCCCTTGGCGATGACGGTGTTGGGTGGAGGGTGGTAAAGGATGTGTGCGCAACACTGCCTGATGCGCGCGTGGATGCGAATTGCCTGTCGCTGGGCGGGATCGGCCTGATGGAACAACTCATTGGCTACGACCGCGTCATCCTTGTGGACGCCTTCAAAATGGACGCGCCGGCCGGTTCCGTCTCGGTCTTGAAGTTGAGTGAACTGCCCAATTATTCTGCCTTCCACATCGCCAGCGCACATGATACATCCCTGCGGGATGCGATGGAATTGGGCAGGGGGATCGGCGCGCACCTGCCAGAGGATGTGCTGGTGGTGGGGATCGCGGTGGAAAGCATCCATGAATTCAGCGACGATCTATCACCGCCTGTGGCGCAGGTGGTGCCGTTCGTTGTGAATATCGTGCTCGATCTGCTCAAGGAAATCACAACCGAAGAAACGCCCGGTCCTGCATAAAAGTGACCGGGCGTTTTGATTGCTGCTTGAATTCCCGTCCAGCAACATATTCCACAAAGCGGATTACATTCATCGTAATATCGGGGTGACATTTACTTGTTTACGGAGGATTAGAATTCGATTAAGATTGGTGTTGGGCTGGAGCAGTTTGTCCCAGTATTTCGTTCAAAGACAATCGGGCAATTTCCACCTGGAGGCGCAATGAAGACGAAGTTCAAACAATTGGGTGAAGGTCTCAAGAAGTTCCTTTTCCCAGGACCCAATGCCCCGTTAAAGTGGTTGATCCTGCCGTATGCCACCCTGGGAGTCCTCGCCCTGGTCCTGCTCACCGGTGGCATCGCCAGTTGGGAGTACACGAACTCTCCTGAGTTCTGCGGTACATCCTGTCATACCATGCCCCCGCAGGATGTTGTTTACAAAGAGTCGCCTCATGCGAATGTGACCTGCGAGGAGTGCCATATCGGGCGCGCCTCCTTCTTAATCAATTGACGCGCAAATCGCAGGGTCTGCATGAGTTGTACTACATGACCTTTAACCTCTACGAATATCCGATCCGTGCCAGGGCGTTGCGCCCGGCGCGCGATACGTGTGAGAAGTGCCACCAGCCTGAGACCTTTTCCGGTGACAGCCTGCGCGTGTTGTCTCGTTTTGAGAACGACGCGAACAATACACAAAAGGACATTTATCTTCTCCTGAAGACTGGCGGCGGCGCCAAACGCGAAGGTCTGGGACGCGGCATCCACTGGCATATCGCGAACACCGTGGAATACTACGCGACCGATTTTTTGGACCAGGATATCCCTTATGTCCGCGTGTACAACGATGACGGGAGCGTAACCGAGTATGTGGATGTGGAGGCTGGCTTCGACCCGTCCACAATGGATGAAAGCCGCCTCAAGACCATGGATTGTGTGACATGTCATAACCGCATCACGCATGAATTCACCATCCCGGGCGACTCCATCGATACCGCCATGACGAGAGGGATCATCAGCCCCGAGATCCCGTTGATCCATCAGAAGGCGGTGGATGTGCTCTACAAGAAATATGAAACGCGCGAGCAGGCTTTCGCCGCATTCGATGGACTGGGCGAATCCTACAAGGTGACCGATTACTATCCCGGCAACGAGGCAAGGGTCGCTTCGGCGGTGCAGGCTTTGAAGGATATCTACGACCGCACCGTTTTCCACGACCAGGAAGTGGACTGGGCAACCCACCCGAACAATCTGGGGCACGTCAATGCTCCGGGATGTTTCCGCTGTCATGATGGCAAGCATCTCAACGATGAGAATGAAGCGGTCCGTCTGGAGTGCAATGTCTGCCATTCGATACCGGTCGTCGCGGGACCCGACGACTTCCTCACGAACATCGAGATCAGCCGCGGACCGGAGCCCGAATCGCACCTGAACCCGAACTGGATCAGCCTCCACAATCAGGCTTTCGGCGCCTCATGCTCTGCCTGCCACACCATGGACGACCCGGGCGGGACCAGCAACACGTCCTTCTGTTCGAATTCAGCCTGTCACGGCAGTGTGTATTCGTTTGCCGGGTTCGATGCGCCCGCCCTGCGCGAGATCCTGAGGGCTCAACTCCCGCCCCCCGAGCCGACCCCGGAACCGCCCGCCCAAGTGGACACACCCACCTATGAAAATTACGCGGGTCCATTGTTCTCCACGAAATGTGCAGCCTGTCATGGCGACCTGGCGAGCGGAGGTCTCAACCTGTCCACCTACGCCGACCTGATGAAGGGCGGGGCGGATGGGACGGTGATCGTGCCAGGTGATTCGGCGAACAGCCTGTTGTTTCAGATACAGAGCGCCGGCAAGCATTTTGCCAACCTTGCATCCGAGGAACTGGAGATCATCAAGCAATGGATCGATGCCGGCGCGCCTGAAAAGTAGTCAAAACCGTCATAAAACGAGCATCTTGCAGTGGTCGAGAGCCGCAGGATGCTCGTTTTTAATGTGAGGTGTCCATTTTCGGCGTATAATTCTCCTAATCATATCTCTTGGATGAAATCGGTTACTTTCATCAGATTAGTGTATGACATCCGTTCTTATGGTATAAGAACCTTGAGATTAAAATAAGCCGGAGATTAAAGCCTCATATAGTCTTAATATTCGTAAGGAGGTGTCAATCGAGCCCACAAGTCAATAATTCAAGAAATCACCTGTACGACAAACCCTGAAAGGAGAAATGCAAAAAATGTCCAAAAATAAAATGCTCGTTTTGCTTGGCGTGATGCTCGTTTCCGCCGTATTGTTCACAGCCTGCGCCGGCCCCGCCGGTGAAGCTGGTCCCGCCGGCCCCGCGGGTCCTGCCGGCCCTGCCGGTCCTGCCGGCGCTGCCGGTGAATCCGCCGCGTTGGATGTTGCCAGCCTGACCTGCACCGAGTGCCACAACGACACCGCCCTCATCAGTGGCAAGAAGGCCCCTTGGGAAACTTCTGGTCATGGTTCTGGTACCGCCTTTATCGAAGAGGCTGACCGCAATACCTGTGTGTTCTGCCACTCTGGCGCCTCATTCAGCAAGGCCATTGCTGAAGGCAAGAACTTCACCCAGGTTGAAACCGGTGATTCCAACCCGACCCACCAGGACTGCCGCACCTGCCATCAGATCCACGTCACCTACACCAGCGCGGACTGGGCTCTCGAGACCGATACCGCCGTGGCCATGGTCACGAGTGGCGCGACCTTCGATGGCGGCTCCGGTAACCTGTGCGCCAACTGCCATCAGGCTCGCCGCTATCTGGCTGGCTTTGCCGCCAAGGATTCTGCTGGCGTAGTCATCCCTGATAAGTTCGCTCCTACCGCCCGCTTCAACACCCACTACAGCGTCCAGGCCGACTCCCTGATGGGTACCGTGGATGTCAACGCACCCCTCGGTGTGGATGGCAAACCTGGTGCGCACTACAGCATGGTGGAGAACACCTGCGTAGGCTGTCACATGGGTGAGAGCGCCGCTCACGGCTTCGAGCCCAATTTGGCCTCTTGTGTTGCCTGTCATGCCGACGCTGAGTCCCTCGACGTCAACGGCGCTGTGACCGCTTTCGAAGAGAAAGTTGCCGAGTTGAAAGCCGCCTTGGTTGCGAAGGGCCTGATGAACGAGGACGGCACCAATGTCCTCAAGAACGCTGATGATTCCGCAGTCGTGTTGGATCCCAAACCCGCCGCAGCTCTCTTCGTCTATCACCTGATCGAAGAAGACGGCAGCGAAGGAACACACAACCCGAACTACTACAACGCTCTGGTTGACGCAGCGCTCGCGGCTTTGGCCGAGTAATATCGTCCGCAAGGACTGACATCGAAGCAATGGGGAAAACAGGAAGACGGGCGCCGCCCAGCGCCCGTCTTCTTTTTGTTATGTCATTGCGACCTGCGGGAAGCAATCTCCTTGTCGGCAATAATTCCCTGCTAATTCCCGCGCAGCTTGCTCCCGCACGTACGGCAGAAGCGGTCGCCCGCATTTGTACGTGTGCCGCACTCCGGGCAATAACTGGGCATGCTCGGCTCCTGTGGACCTTGTGACCGCCGGCGCGGCTTGGACGTTCGCAGGGAGGACGACTGTCCACTGCGGAAGAAGTAGAACAACGCGGCAAGGATCAGGGCGACGCCAAAGCCTCCCAGGAACAGAGGCAGGTTGTCAAGCGTCGAGCGACCGTCGGTGTTTTCATCCACAGCCGCGATGGGCTCGATCTGCGAGGAGGAGGGCGTTGTTACCGGCGTATCGCTGGAGCGCGAGTATTCCAATTGCAATTGATAGGTCTGTCCCTGCCCGAGTCCGCTCATGCGTGCGCCGCCGCTCAGGAAGTTCTGGTTCTGCATCAGCGGAATGGCGGGGTCGGTTTTGATGCCCCTGCTGTCATCCGGTACCTGAACCTCGATATCGAACTCGCCGACTGAATAATCGCCTGGCCATTGGTAGGTGAATGACCTTTTTTCCCCGTCGCGGTCCAGCGGCTGGTAATACTCGATGTGATAGGTCGTGCGTTCTGTGAGGAACAGGGTAATGGCCTGCCAGTTGGGATCCTCCGACGGCAGGGGTTGATAATTTGCCAGAAGCAATCCCTCCGTGCTTTGATACGCCACCGCAGTGATGTTGGCATCTTTTGGGAAGCGCAGGTCCATGCTCGTCGGGACCTGCGTATCATCCGTCAACGTGAAATTGTAGATGACCAGCATGCTGGGCTGGTCGTGCTCCGACCATAACATGACATTCAATGTCTCGATTTTCACAGTCCCGGCTTCCTGCGCCAGCGCGGCGGACGGGAAGAGCAGGACCAGCAGGGTCAAAAAGACGAACAATTTGCGCATGAAACGCCTCCAAAAGGTGACTTTAACGCTATCAGCCCAATATCTTACCATGTGTCTGTTTGGATGAATACGCCTCACCTTGCCGCGCTAAAGCGCCTTCACCAACTGCCAGCACGTCCAGTTGACCGGCGCGCCGAGCTTGTGCTTTTCCGCCGCCCGCACCACCGCCCCGCAGATCGCGTCGATCTCCGTCGGCGCGCCGCGCAACACATCCTGCAACATGGACGAGGTGTTCGCGGCGGTCCTATGCGCCACATCCTCAGCCCGCGCGACCGGGTCGTCAAAGGGCAGGGCAATATTCTCGGCGCGGGCGATCTGGGCAGTCTCGCGTGCCAGTGCCTTCATCACCTCGCGCGCAAATGGACGCCTCAACAACTCGCCGTTCTTCACCCGCAACAACGCTGTCAACGGATTGATCGCCGCGTTGATGACCAGTTTTCCCCAGATCAGCGATTCGGGATCGTCCACTCTCTGGACGTTGAAACCAGCCAACCGCAGCGCTTCCTCCATTGGACCGAGAGCCGGATTCTGTTCCAATGAAACGATTCCCTCGCCCCCGGCTTTGACCAGTCCCGGGCCGAGCAGGGTGGCTCCGGTGGTGGTACTGCCCAGGGCAACGCGACCCTGCCCCAGGTCCCGAGTGAGCGTTTCGCGGTTGCCGAGTCCGTTTTGGAGGGTGAGGACGAGTCCGTCATCTGCAAGACATTCCCTGAGTTGGCGCGCGACGCGTTCCGTCTGCCAGGCTTTGACCAGCACAATGACCTGTTTTGCCCCGGCACACTCGCGCGGATCGCCCGTCGCACGGACGGAGAACCGCCTTTCACGACCTTTGGCATCGACGAGGCGGGCGCCATCCTTCTGCAACGCGTGGATGCCCTCCCTCCATGTACCCAGCATCGTGACTTGATACTCCGCCTGCGTCAACCGCGCGGCGAAGAGCGTGGCGAGTGCGCCTGTTCCGACAATGAGAATTTTGTTCATATTTTTATTGCAGGGGCGGGGTCACCCTGCCCCTACTCAGATTTCCTTCAACAGACCTTCCCACTCCGAGTCGTCCATCTCAACCGTGTGTTCTGTCGCGGGGAAGCGCCTGGTCTCCACGTCCTCCATGTAATCGGCAAATGCCCTCTGCATTTCGGCGTGGAAGTTCGCATACTTCTTGACGAACTTCGGCGTAAAGCGGTCGAACAGGCCGAGCAGGTCGTGCGTCACCAAAACCTGACCGTCACAACCCATGCCTGCACCGATGCCGATCGTGGGAATGGACAGTTTCTTCGAGATGAGTTCCGCCAGCCGCGCAGGGACCGATTCGAGCACGATGCTGAAACATCCCGCTTCTTCGAGGATCAAAGCGTCCTCCACGAGGCGTTTCGCCGCCGCGGCGGTCTTGCCCTGTGCGCGGAACCCGCCCTGTTGGTGGACGGATTGCGGCGTCAGCCCGATGTGTCCCATGACGGGGATGCCCGCGCCGGTGATCGCACGGATGGCGTCTGCACGTTCGCGCCCGCCCTCGAGTTTGACCGCGTCCATGCCGCCCTGTTGCAGGAATCTCCCCGCATTGCGGACGGCCTCCTCAACCGAGACCTGATACGACATGAACGGCATGTCGCCGACGAGCAGCGCGGTCTTTGCGCCGCGTGCGACCGCCCGGCAGTGATGGAGCATCTCCTCCATCGTGACGGGAAGCGTATTCTCGTATCCGAGCACGACCATCCCCAGCGAATCGCCGACCAGGATGGAATCGACGCCAGCCTTGTCCATCGCCATGGCGGTGGGATAGTCGTAGGCGGTGAGCATGGTAATGATCTCGCCGCGTTCCTTCTTCCGGCGATAGGTAAGCGTGGTTACTTTTTTGCGCGCCGCAGGCGCACTGGTGGAAACAGGAGCAGATGTAGACATGGTATCCTCCGATAAATGGTAGGAGCCGTTTTATTGTTGCGGTCGTCCCCTGGTTGCCGCACGTGGACAGCTTATGGATTTGTACCGTGGCGTTCATGCAAGGCAGATACACCCGGTATACTGATTATTCCACAAAACCCGATTTTCATCTATAATAATTTTAGTAGAATCATGTCATTGCGACCCGCGGAGCGGGGAAGCAATCTCTCTGTAAAATGTGAGATTGTTTTGCAATGACACTAACAAGGAGAATCATCATGAAAAGAATGTTCGGCTTTTTGATCGGAATTGTTGTCGGCGGGCTGGTCGGTGGGACGATAGCCCTGTTATTGACCCCTGAACCCGGCGAGGAACTGCGCGCCCAGATCCGCGAACGCGGACAGAGTTTCTTCGACGAGGTCCGTCATGCGGCGGACGAGCGCAAGATCGAACTGCGCCAGAGACTGGATGAAATGCGCGCACCGCGCGAAGGGTAATTGGTAATTACCTTTTCCCAATTACCAACTTGTAGAACTCCTCCGCCCTCTGCATGTTCATTTTATATTCCGCCCGTGCGGAGATGATCTCTTGATTCAAGCCTGCGGCTTTGTCCCGCAGGTTTTTGTTTTCGATGGCAGAGATGATCGCATCCGCAATGGATTGCGGGGCATTCGAATCGAACAGCAATCCGTTTTCGCCTGGCGTGATCCACTCGCGGATCGATTCCAGGTTGCCTGCTGCGGGGAAACATCCGCAAGCCATGCCTTCGAGCAGGGTGTTTGGTGTGCCGTCGTGGATGCTCGGCGAGACAAGGATCTGCGCACGGCGATACACATTCGCCATTTCCCTGTTCGGCATGGGAGCGAGCAATTCCACCGCGTGCTCGATCCCCAACTCCCGCACCCATTGCATGATCTGCCCTTCACCTGCCATCGAGGCGCAAAGGAACTTTGCGTTCGGGTGCTTTTTCAACACGAGCGGGATTGCCTGGAAAAAACAATCGTTGCGGACGTATTGACGGACTCCGCGCGGATTCAGGATGACCGGTCCCTGCACCGCTTTTTCAGGCGGATAAAAGACATCGGTTCGGATCCCGCCGTTGCCTGGCGCGACCAGACTGGGCCTCATCGACCCTAATCCCCATTCACGCGCGAGACGGACGTCGCGGTGACAGTCCGCGTGGAGCGCATCCGCCACCTGCATCGTCCAGCGCGTGTAATGGCTCATCAACGGCGTGGACGGCGCGTGCAGGGTGAAGTCGTTGCCCCAGATGGACACGATCAGCGGAAAGCCGGTGTATGCGTCCGCGGCGAGCATGCCTTCGTAGGGAATCCGCATGGCGTGGACGAGGTCAGGCTTGACCTCCTCGATGAACGTACGCAATCCTGGGGCGGCGCGGCGAATCGTCAGCGGACCGAGCCACTGTCGGAGTTTGGTACGCAGGTTCAGGGTGCGTGAAGCGCCGCCCGGGCGTTGTCCCGGCTTTTTAACCGAGGAAAAGGCAACGGGGATGACTTCCAGCCGCTTAATGGAGACATCCAATTGGACGGGAAATGTGGAGGCAATGTACACCTCGTCGCCGCGTTCCACGAAATGGCGGATCCAGTTCATGGCGATGGGGGAGCGGGCATCCACGACAAATAACAGGCGCATGGTGCAGATATTATACCCATACGGGCATTGTATAAGTCATTGCCCGTATGGGTGAGACGCGGTATATTAAACCCCAATGAGCAAGGGACGCATCCTGATCGTTGAGGATAACATGGATAATTATGAACTTGTGCGCATTGTGCTGGAGCGCGCAGGGTATGATGTTTTCCTGGCGGTCAACGGGCGCGATGGTGTGGATGCGGCGCGTGCCCAAAAACCAGACCTGATCCTGATGGATCTGGGACTGCCCGAAATGGATGGGTGGAATGCGACCAGGAAGTTGAAATCCAATACGGAGACCAGGTCGATTCCTTTATACGCGTTGACCGCACATACCCTGCCTCATGAACGTAAACGCGCCATCCTGGCGGGTTGTGACGGGTATGTTGCCAAGCCCATCCACATGAAGGGTTTTTTGGACGTCGTGGAGGAAGCCCTGCTTGTCGAGAGGATAAAAAAAGGGAACCCTGGTTCTTCCCAGGACGTTTAAGAATTGGTGTAGCCATTTGGGGATGTTTATCGTCTCGTAATGGATTAATCAAACAACCAAAAATCATATGAAATAAAGAGGAAAATCAATATGAAACAAATTTGTGTCGTCGGCGTTGGGTATGTCGGTCTGGTGACCGCCGCCTGTTTTGCCGATCTGGGAAACCGCGTGGTTGCTCTCGACGTGGATGAGAAGCGCGTGGAAAACCTCAAAAAGGGTATCATGCCCATTTATGAGCCCGGGCTTGAAGAACTGGTGATGCGCAATGTGAAGGGCGGCAGGTTGACCTTCACCACATCCTATGAAGACGCCTTGAAGGGGGCGGAATTTGCCTTCATCGCCGTGGGGACCCCCTCCGGCGTGGAGGGCAACGCCGACCTGCAATACGTGGAAGTCGCTGCGCGCTCCATCGCCAGGTCCATGACCGCGCCGCTCATCATCATCAACAAGTCCACGGTTCCGATCGGTACCGGCGACTGGGTCGCGGACATTGTGAAGAATGCCCAGCCCAAGCCCATTGACTTTGCGGTTGTCTCCTGTCCCGAGTTCCTGCGCGAAGGCTCCGCCATCGGCGATTTCATGAGCCCGCACCGCAACGTGATCGGGTCGCTGGACAAGGACGCCGCCAACAAGGTCGCCCAACTGCACCTGCCCTTGCGCGCGCCCATCGTCATCACCGACCTGCGCACGGCGGAAATGATCAAATATGCCAGCAATGCCTTCCTTGCCACCAAGATCTCCTTCATCAACGAACTTGCCGACCTGTGCGAACTTGTCGGCGCGGATGTGAAGGAAGTGGCGGCGGGCATGGGCTACGATGCGCGCATCGGGCGTCACTTCCTGGATGCAGGTCTGGGCTGGGGCGGATCGTGCTTCCCCAAGGATGTGCAGGCGCTCGCCTACATGGCAAAGGAAAAGGGACTCAATCCCCGCATTTTGAACGAGGTCATGAACGTCAACTATGACCGCCGCAAGGAAGTCACCCAGCACGTCGAATCCATGCTCGGCGGCTTGAAAGGCAGGACCGTCGGCATGCTCGGACTGGCATTCAAGCCCAACACCGACGACATGCGCGACGCGCCCTCCGTGGATATTTCCAATGCGCTCATCGCCGGCGGCGCCAAGGTGCGCGGCTATGACCCTGTGGCGCGCGAAGTAGCCGCTCCGCTGATGCCTGCCGTCGAGATCTTTGACGATGTGTACAAAATGGCGGAAGGCTGCGACGCCCTGATCGTGGTGACGGAATGGAACGAGTTCAAGCAGCTCGACCTCGAGAAGGTCAAGGGACTCCTCAAATCCCCGGTCATCTTCGACGGGCGCAACATCTACGATCCCGACCGCATGAAAGCCATGGGCTTCAACTATCGCGCCATCGGACGCGGCTTCAACGGGCATTAATATTGTCGTTGCGACCTTCGGGAAGCAATCTACGAGTCGGGTAGTCGGGTACAATTGCCCCGCTATCCGACTTTTCCTTTCAACTTCCTGACTATTCGACCATTTGACTATCTGAATCTATGACTCATCCTCCCGTTTGCAATTACGAAGGCTCCGACTACCAGACCTCCTTTTGGGACAAGGGCGGACGCGAGTACGAAGACCGCACCGAAGCCATTGCACTCAAGCGACTCCTCCCCCCGCGCGGACGCCTCATGCTGGAACTGGGGGCTGGTGCCGGACGAAATACCCCCCGCTACCTCGGCTTTGATCGCGTTGTCCTGCTCGATTACTCGCGCACCCAACTCGAGCAGGCGCAGGCGCGGCTCGGCACCTCGGAAAGATACATCTACGTCGCGGCAGATGCCTACCGCCTGCCGTTCGTGGACGGTCTGTTCGACGGCGCGACCATGATCCGCGTGCTGCATCACATGGCGGACGCGCCCAGGGCGTTGGGACAGGTTCGAAATGTCCTCGCTTCAGGCGGGACCTTCATCCTCGAATTCGCCAATAAACTGAATCTCAAAGCGATCTTCCGCTACCTGCTTGGCAGGCAGAAGTGGAGTCCGTTCACTCTGGAGCCGGTGGAGTTTGTGGAGTTGAATTTTGATTTCCACCCGAAGGCTGTCCGCAAGTGGCTGGAGGAACTGGGATTTACCGTCGAGCGGATGCTGACGCTCTCGCATTTTCGCGTAGGTATCCTGAAGCGGCTCATCCCGACGGGGATTTTGGTCTTCTTCGATTCACTCTTCCAGTGGACGGGCGCATGGTGGCAGTTGACGCCGTCCGTGTTTGTGAAGGCGGTTGGGGGGAGGCAAGCTAAAGGGAGTCCGAAGCGGGAACTGTCCACTTTGGAGTTTTTCAAATGCCCGGATTGCGGAACGTCCCCTCTGGCGGACAAGTCCGCTTATCTCGAATGTCCAGGCTGTAAAAAAAGGTGGGAGGTCAAGGACGGGATCTACGATTTCAGGGAACCCGTAAGTCACGCTTGAAGCGTGACTTTTTATTCATCGAGCAGATCATCGGAGACAGAGAGTTTCATGCTGACCGCGTTCGAGGCGGGCAGGATTGGCTTGCCGATGGCGGATGCGTACACGCGCGCGAACTTTGCCCCGAAGAAAATGATCTGCGCGGAATAAGCCATCCAGACCATCAGCACCACGAGCGAGCCTGCCGCGCCCAGGAGCGTGCGCGGACCGCCATAACCCAGGTAGAGACCGATCAGGAACGCGCCGACGTTGAACAGGGCGGAGGTCACCAGCGCGCCCACCCAGACGACGCGCCACGAAATTTTCACGTCAGGCAGGAGTTTGAAGGTGAGCGCGAAGAGGAGCGTGATCAGCCCGAAGCCTGTCAACAGGTTGCCGCCCTCCAGCAGGAAGGATGTGTTGGGCGTGATGAGCGTTCTCAGCCAGCCATTCAACACGGTCAAGCCGGTGCTCATTGCCAATGCCGCAAGCAGAAGGATGCCGAGGCTGAGCACCATGATGGTGGCGAGCAGTCTGTCGAGGGCAATCTCGAGCACGCCGCCCAGGAAGTGATTGCGAGGTCTGCGGCGCACGTTCCACATCGTGTTGAGGGCGTCGCGCAGCTGGCTGAAGAAGCTAGTCGCGCCGATGACCAGGATCACGCCGCTGACCACTGCCGAGAAGAGACGCGACCCGGCGGAATGCACGTCCGTCAGCAGGCGTTCGACAGCGACCGCCGCTTCGGGACCGACCTGGTCTGTGATCGCCTCCACGACCCTTCCCTCCGCCGCAGCCTCCCCGTAGACCGTCCCTGCGATGGTGATCATGATGACGAGCAGCGGCGTTATGGAAAAGAGCGCGTAATACGCCAACGCCGCGCCGATCCTTGCCGCGCGGTCGTGCGACCATTCCTTGTAGGCTTCGGAGAATAACTGGAGGACGAATTTGATGGTCTTCATTTGCCGGTACGGCATTATTCTATCAGGATGGGGAATAAAAAACACCCTGCGAAGGTCAGACCGCAGGGTGCTTTAACACAATAATGTGATTTAGATTTTAGGAACGCTTGAGCATTCCTGTCAGCGCCCGCCAGATCGGACAGCGGTCATAGACGCCCAAAAAGGCGACGATCCCGCCGATTCCCAGCAACAGCCAGTTGCTCGTGGAAATTCCGACCATCACGAACAGGGCGCCTGCCCCCAGCCGCAACATGCGGTCGAACGCGGACACTGGGATTTTGACTTCCCTCCCCTCTGCCAGCGCCTCGAACATGGCGCGGTAACCAGCTTCGTTCTGCGCGCCAGTGACGCGCCCGACGACTTCCCCGTCCCGGAGGGTCAATACGGTGGGAATGCCGATGACCTTGAAGTGTTCGAGCACATCGCGCGAAACATCCGCGTCGACGGGCAGGAATTCGACCTTTTCGCCGTATTCCCTGGCGAGTTTTTCCAGGATGGGCTTGGTCACTTTGCACGGCATGCACCAGGGCGCCCAGAAGTCCACGACGATGGGTTTGTCGGCGGAGGAAACTTTTTGTTGAAATTGTGTCAGGTTCATGGTTAAGTGAGAGAAGCGGATGATCGCTCATCCGCTCCATCGTTTGCAGGATTAAATCATCCCTTGTAGGTGCTGAACTTGAACGGCGTGTAGAGCGGGCAGAACGCCACAATCGACGTGAACACGAACACCGCGCCGAGCACAACAAGAATGATCCCCAGTGTGCCGGGCACGATGCCGGCGAAGTACAGGTAGGCAAACAGGGCGGCGACGATCACACGGACGATGCGGTCGGTATTGGACATATTGCGTTTCATGGTAAATCTCCTTTGGTTTGATTGGTTTTGATGCCTGTATTGTAGGAGATTATCCGCCTGCTGTCTGTGACAAAGTCACATAACGGAACGGGATTCCAACCCCCGGAAATCCAACACCTCGATGGCTCCCCGCCCAGATTCGATCAATCCCTCTCTGGAGAAGTCCTCCAGGATGCGGCTGATCACCTCACGCGAACTTCCCAACTCTGCGGCGATCTCCTGATGAGTGACACGCATCGGGTTCTGGACCCGGGCCTGATTCAACAATAACGCAGCGACGCGGCGGTCCATGCGTTTGAAGACCACCTCATCCACCACCGTCATCACCGTGGATAGCCTTTCGGATAAAAGGTCGAACACGAACTCACGCCATAATTCATATTTGTTCACCCAACTGCGGAACACGTCCGCAGGGATCATCACTGCCTCGGCATCCTCCTCGACGGTGGCAATAGCTGGGAAGGATTTCTGGCTCATAATGGCATTGGCGCTGAGAATGCAACTCTCTCCCAAGCCAAAACGATACAGCGTGATCTCACGTCCCGTCTCTCCGATCTTGTACACGCGCACCACGCCGGAAAGTAGAAGCGCGATGCCGTCCACGCGATCGCCGTCCACGAAGACGTCGTGCCCCGCAGGGATTTTTGCAAACTGGGCATGTTGCTTCAATTCATTGATGAGCAAAGCGTCAGCCTTCTGTAATAAAGGCATGGCAAGGGAAATTCGTTCGAACTGGTTTTTATCAAGCATTTTGCGCCTTTATGTTTTTTCCACAACCCAGAAATGGGACAAGCCGAGGATCTTCAGGGGTGTTTTTTCCAGAAATTGCAGGATTCCGCGCAGGATTTTGCCGAAAGCGCCAAAGCGTGCAATGATGTTGTCGTACGCGCCGAAGATGATCGTCTGTTCGATGAATTTGACCGGGCAGACCGTCAAATAATTTTTCCAGATCGCTTGTCGAGTAGACTCGCACGTGCGGTGCGAGTTTGTCCCTTAAGGTGCGCGGGAGGTAATTGACAAACAGTTTATTGCCGAAGTGATATTTCCCCTTCCAGTAGATGCCATGCGTCTCAAAGGGATAACCGCGGTTCGGGCAGAAGATGACGGCGCGCCCGCCGGGTTTCCGACGCGGGGTCGGGACTTTGCAGCACACGGATCATTTCGCGGATGGCGGCGCGATCATCCTGAACGTGTTCGATCACTTCGTGGCTGAGGATCAGGTCGAATGTCCCGGCAGGAAGCGGGATGAATTCCCCGGCGGCGTTGAAGATATGCGGCGAGTGTGTCCGCGCCTCGGCGGAGCGCTCGAAGTCGTATTCCAATCCGATGACAGTTCCGCCAAAAAGGGAGAGGTGTTCGACGTACATGCCGACGCCGCATCCGTTTTCGAGGATTTGCCCTTTGATGCGTTCCCCCGCAGCGTGGACGATCATGTCGAGCCGCCGCTGTTGCCCTGCCCGCCAGACATAGGATGGCTCCCCGCGCAGGGCGGCTTTGTCTAGATTGCGCTGATTCATGGCGGTAATTATATCTTGCATCTTTTATCCCCCCGTGCTAGAATACTAGCGCACGGCGAACTGATTAGCGAACACACCGAGAAGTGGGTGCCCCCCACTTTTCTGCTTGTAATAAGGAGTATACGGAGCAACCGGCATGGCTAAGAACGAATTTTCCCTGGCTTTCAACGATGTATTGGAAGACAAACAGCTTTCCAAGGAAGTGATCATTTCCGCGATCGAATCCGCGATGGTCTCTGCCTATCGGCGGGCTGTCGGCGCGTCTGCTGCCCAGCACGTGGAAGCCAAGATCGATTCCGACTCGGGTAAGATCATGGTTTTTGCCGAGAAAGAAGTGGTCGAGGACATCTTTGAGCCCAAGACCGAAGTCCTGCTTGAGGAAGCGCGCAAGGTCAACCCGGAAGCGCAGCTTGGCGATATGGTCATCGTTGAGTCCACTCCCGAGAATTTTGGACGCGTTGCGGCGCAGACCGCGCGCCAGGTCATTCAACAGCGCATCCGTGAAGCGGAACGCTCCAACCAGATGCAGTATTTCGAGCGCCAGGTGGGCGAGATCATCAGCGGCGTTGTGCAGACGACGAACGCGCAAAGCACAACCATCGGTCTGGATATGAAGGCGGAAGGAACGTTACCCGCCAGCCAGAGGATCCCCGGTGAGCGTTTCAAATTGCATGACCGCATCCGCGCGGTGGTGATGGAAGTGAAGGACGGTCCGCGCGGCCCGCAGATCATACTCTCGCGTGCGCATCGCAACTTCCTGCGCCGCCTGCTCGAGAACGAAGTCCCTGAAATTTATCACGGTGTGGTCGAGATCCGCGCGATCTCGCGCGAACCCGGTGCGCGCGCCAAGGTGGCTGTCTCTGCGACCCAGCCCGGCATCGACCCGGTCGGCGCGTGCGTGGGCATCAAGGGCGTGCGCATCCAGGCCATCGTGAAGGAACTGCACGACGAGAAAATAGATATCATCCAATGGGACCCGGATCCCATGGTGTACATTACCAAGGCGATCAGCCCGGCGCGCGTGGCTGGTGTGTATCTGCAGGAAGTGGAAGGCGCCCGCACCGCAACCGTGGTCGTGGGCGAGGACCAGTTGAGCCTGGCGATTGGGCGCGATGGACAGAACGCGCGTCTCGCCGCCAAACTAACCGGCTGGCGCATCGACATCAAGTCCACGGTGGAAGCCGTGGCGGATACCATCGTCAAATTGCAGAACGACCCCGAACTTGCCGCGTTGATGCCCAGCGCGGTCGAGACGATCCCTGCCATCGAAGAGGTGCTTGCCAAGAAGGCCGAGAACCGCCCGATCACGCCGGAAGAGTACGACATAATCGCCAAGTTTGTGGACCGTGTGGAACGCCGCACGAGCGAAATGAAGGCCGAAGCGGTGCGCGTGGCGGAGGGCGATGTGTCCCTTGCCGAGCAGGCTGGCGTCCCTGCCGGAGCGTTCAACATGCCTCTCGAACAGGCGGGCATCAAGGAACACGTCTTCAATATTTTGACCGAGGCCGGCATCGAAACGGTCGGCAGTTTGATGGTCAAGATGAAACTCGACCCGAACAGTGTACTTGGATTGCCCGGTGTTGGGCCGAAAGCCATCCAGAACATCGAAGAAGCCCTTGCTTTGCTGACTTTCCCAGAACCGGTTCCTGCCGAGCCGACAGTTGAACCTGAACCCGAGGCTGTTGCCGCGGCTGGGGCTGAGTCATTGCCTGAGGCGGCGGTCGTTGAGCCTGTCGATGTCCCGGCGGGAGAATTGCCGGTTGGCGAGAAGCAGTCTCCAGCCAGGAAAGATGCGAGAAAACACGCCGAGGAAGCGCAGGAGGACGAAGGTCACAAGGACGGCGTCTCCCTTGACGAGCTCTTCTCGATCAAGCCTGAGATCTTCCAGGCCGCCAGTACTGAGACCGAAGAGGATGCGGCAGATAAGAAGAAGGGCAAGAAGGGCAAGAAGAAGAGCGTGGCGCTCGAGTTCGATGAGGAGCGCGGTGAAGTGGTCAGTCGCAAGAAACACAAACGCGGCGACGGCGATGTTTTTGGCGAAGACTGGTAGAACAGCGCACTGAGACTGAAGGTGTCAAAAAAGAAACCTGTCCAGCGTGTGAAACATGTGCCCCAGCGGACGTGTGTGGGCTGTCGGGAAGTGCTGTCCAAGCGGACGATGATCCGTATTGTGCGTACAGCCGAGGGTGTGCAGATCGACCCGACCGGTAAACTTGCCGGGCGTGGGGCCTACCTGCATGACCGCCGCGAATGTTGGGAACGAGGTTTGAGAGGTGCGCTCGCTCACGCCTTGAAAGCGACGATCTCTGCAGAAGAGCGCGCAAATTTGGAAGAATTTATGAACACTCTGCCGCAAGAGGCAGAGGCGGCGGGGGCAGGCGAGTGACCATGTGACCGTTTGAGTGTTATTGGGACTCGCCTCTGATGCAGGCTTTCGCCTGTTTACACTTGTTTTGAGTTTTGAATTGTGGAGGTGGTCCCATGAGTAGTAATGGAAACAAGATCGAATTACCGGGCAGCATCGTTGTCCGCGACCTGGCGCAGAAGATCGGCAAGAGTCCCATTGACCTGATAAAAAAATTGATGTCGAACGGTGTGATGGCTACCATCAACCAGTCCGTTGACTTTGATACAGCCGCGATCGTGGTGGGCGAATACGGCTTTGAAGCCGTACCGGAAGTCGTGGAAGATACGGCCGTCGAGACGGGCGAGGTGCCGCTCTGGCGTCAGATGATCGCTGATGAGGATAAATCCAAGTTAAAACCCCGTCCGCCGGTCGTGACCATTCTTGGTCACGTGGACCATGGCAAGACCAGCCTTCTGGACGCCATCCGCCAAACGGATGTGGCCGCGGGCGAAGCCGGCGGGATCACGCAACACATCGGCGCCTACCAGATCGAAATGAAGGGGCGTACCATTACGTTTCTCGACACGCCCGGTCATGCCGCGTTCACACAGATGCGCGCGCGCGGTGCGCAGGGCGCGGATATCGTCATCCTGGTGGTGGCGGCGGATGATGGCGTGATGCCCCAGACCAAGGAGGCGATCGCCCATGCCAAGGCGGCGCGGGTGCCGATCATTGTTGCGTTGAACAAGGTGGACAAAGCCAACGCAAATCCCGAACTGGTAAAGAAACAACTTGCCGAACAGGAACTTGTGCCGGATGAGTGGGGCGGCAACACCATGGTCATCCCTGTCTCTGCCAAGTTGAAACAAGGCATTGACGACCTGCTGGAGGGCGCCTTGCTTGTGGCGGATAACATGCAGATCAACGCGAACCCGTCCGGAAAGGTGATCGGGACGGTTATCGAGGCGGAATTGGATAAATCCAAGGGCGTGATCGCCACGCTCCTTGTTCAAAACGGGACACTTTCCTCGAGTGATGTGGTCGTGGCGGGAACAGCCCACGGCAAACTGCGCGCCTTGTCCGATTACAGGGGCAAGCCTGTCAAGAAGGCGGGGCCCTCCATGCCTGTTCTCGTGATGGGACTGAACGAAGTCCCGTCCGCTGGTGACATTTTCCAGGTGGTCGGTTCGGATAAAGAAGCGCGCGTAATCGTAACCGAGCGCATGAATACCGCCAAGGAACAGGCACAATCCAAAAAGAAGGTTTCACTTGAAGACCTGTTCGCAAATGTGCAGGCGGGTGAGGCGAAGGAACTCAACCTGATCGTCAAGGCGGATGTGCAGGGTTCGCTCGATCCCATCGTCTCTGAATTGAAGAAACTTGGGGAAGGTGAGATCGGCGTCAAAGTCCTGTATACCGAAACAGGCAATATCGGTGAAAACGACGTCATGCTTGCCTCCGCCTCCCATGCCATCGTCCTGGGTTTCAATGTGCAGGCGGATGTCTCTGCACGCCGTCTCGCGGAAAAGGAAGGCGTGGACATCCGTCTCTATGAGATCATCTACCGCCTGACAGAGGATATCGAAAAAGCGCTCAAGGGTATGCTCGAACCCGTTGTCGAGGAAAAAGTCGTTGGGCGCGCGCAGGTGCTGGCTGTTTTCACCGCATCCAAGTTTGGCAAGGTTGCAGGTTGCAGGGTGACCGAAGGCGAACTGCGCCGCAACGCGAAAGCCCGTCTTTACCGCGGCACCGATATTGTCTACGAAGGCGACATGGGATCGCTCCGCCATGAGAAGGACGACGTCCGGGAGGTCCGCCAGGGCTTTGAGTGCGGTGTCGGCTTCAAGAATTTCAAGGATATCCAGGTCGGCGACCAGTTGGTCTGTTACGTGCTGGAATAGGTGAAGGATTAGAAATGCCATCCGGTATCCGTCTTCAACGCATTGCAGACCGCATCCGTCAGGAACTTTCGGAGATGCTCATCCGCGAGATCAGCGATCCGCGCCTGAAACTTATCTACATCACGGACGTAAAGATAGATAAGGAACTGGCATATGCGGATGTCTATGTCTCTGCCGTTGAGGGCGTCTCACGCTCCAAAGACGTTCTCGCGGGACTTGAATTTGCATCCGGTTTCATCAGGCGGACACTCGCCTTGCGCATCGAACTGCGCGCCTTCCCGCGCCTGCGCTTCCATTGGGACATGACGCCCGAAAATGCCGACCGCATCGAAAAGAAACTTGCGGAATTGCGAAACAAAAAATAATCATTTGTTTTTAATACTAATCTCCACAAAAGATTTTGTTTCTGTGATACAACTGACGGAGAGACAACAGGAATGGATAAAGAAATATCAGGGGCCATAAAAGACCGCATTGGCGCGGCAAACAAGATAGTCATTGCTTCACATGTACGCCCGGATGGCGATGCAATCGGTTCTCTACTCGGACTTGGATTGGCCTTACGTGATGCCGGTAAATCCGTGCAGATGGTGCTTGTGGACGGAGTATCCTCCTCCTTCAGACATTTGGAGGGAAGTGAACTCGATCCTCAAAAGCCCGGATGGGGAACACGATACATTCATCACCGTGGATTGTGCAGACTTCAAACGAGTGGGGAAGGTTTTTGAGAATTTCGGGCAACCGGATATCAATATTGACCACCATAAAACCAACGAAAAATTCGGGAGATTGAACCTGATCGAAGCGGAAGAGGTCGCAACCGCCGCCATTCTCACCAATCATCTGCCGGAATGGGGCTGTCGGATCACCAAACCCATTGCAGCGGCTTTGTTGACCGGCATCATCACCGATACGCTCGGATTCCGCACATCGAACACGACACCCGAAGTCATTACGTCAGTGTGCAACGCTGATGGAAACCGGTGTGGACATGCCGGACCTGTACATGCGTTCGCTTGTGAAGAAATCCTTTCCGGCGGCAAAGTATTGGGGTGCCGGTCTTTCCAGCATGGAACAGGAGAATGGCATTGTGTGGGGGACGTTGACGCTCGAAGACCGTAAACGCAGTGGATACAGCGGCAACGATGATGCCGACCTCATCAACATGATCTCAGCCATAGACGGGAACAAAGTTGGTATGATTTTCGTCGAACAAAGCGACAATCATGTTAAGATCTCGTGGCGTGCTTTGGAGTCGGGAGTTGACGTTTCACAGGTGGCAAAACACTTCAAAGGTGGAGGTCATGCCGCGGCGGCAGGGGCAGACATCCCAGGGACGCTTGCAGAAATTCAACCGATGGTACTAAAAACAACCCGTGACATGTTGGGACTTTAGTCATAAAATCGGATTAATTGTGTCATAATTAGGGTAAGAAACTCTAAGGAGGAAAAAGTGAACAGTCAGGATGTAAAGAATGCCATATCAGGGGTGTTGGTCGTGGATAAACCCGTCGGAATGACCTCCCATGATGTAGTCCAGGCAATTCGTAATGGAACCGGCTTGCGCCGTGCGGGTCATACCGGCACGTTGGATCCGCGCGCTTCAGGCGTGCTTGTCATTTTGGTGGGACCGGCAGTCCGCTTGAGCGAATATGTTTCCGCCTCGGATAAACGCTATCAAGCCATCATCCGCATGGGCGGCAAGACCGATACCTTCGACGCGGACGGAAAATTTACACAGGACAACCAGCCGATCAATGTGACCGAACAGCAGTTCGAAGATGTTCTAAAGACATTTGTCGGTGAGATCGAACAGACCCCGCCCCCGTACTCTGCCGTCAAAGTGCAGGGACGCAAAGCCTATGAAATGGCGCGCAAGGGCGAAGAGGTCGAATTGGAGCCGCGCAAGATCACGGTGCACCACCTTGAGGTGCTCGAATGGGCGCCGCCGGAAGTCGTCATTGACGTGCATTGTTCTTCCGGTACCTACGTCCGTTCGCTGGCAAATGACCTCGGTGAAAAACTCGGTTGCGGCGCGTACCTCGTCGGTCTGCGGCGCACCAAGAGCGGACGTTTCTCCCTGCGGGATGCGGTACCCCTGCGCAAATTGCAGGAAGCCTTCAATGCCGGGAATTGGTATCAATATTTGATCCCTGCCGCGGAAGCGCTGGGTGACTGGCCCGCCCTCGAACTCAGTCCCGACGATGTGGAAGGTGTGCGTCATGGTCACCGCGTGAAAGCCGTTGAGAGCGTTGTAGTGGGAGACCGTGTGCGCGGCGTCAGCACGCAGGGAGAACTGGTTGCTTTGATGGAGTGTGTGATCGGCGAAGATGGCGCTCCCGCCTGGCAGCCCAAGAAGGTCTTCTTCACCAGCGATTAATCGAATATTCTCTGCTCCAGCTGTCATCGAAACGCTGAGAGCGAACGAAGATACATGTTGCACTATCGCTCTCTCGAAGAAGTGACATTGCCCGTTTCATGGCTGACGGTCGGAGTTTTTGACGGGGTTCACCGCGGGCATCAGCAGATCATCAACAAGCTTGTGGCAGGCGCTCATGCAAATGAGTTGCCTGCCGTTGTTTTAACCTTTGACCCGCACCCGGCAAAGGCGTTTGGGCGCGGCGATATCAAACTGTTGACACTGCCCGGCGAACGAGCCAGACTGTTCGGCGAATACGGCGTGGATGTGGTCATCACGCATCCGTTCGACATGAATGTGGCGAACACCACAGCCTTCGACTTTATGAAACGCCTCAAGACTCAACTGGGGCTGACTCACCTTTTGCTGGGATATGATTCCACGCTGGGAAAGGACCGCGAAGGCAACGCGGCGCGCCTGACCGAGATCGGCTCGGAGTTGGGATACAGCGTCGAAACAGTGACAGCCTTGGGCGACGAAAGCGGCGTGATCTCATCCACGGAGATCCGCAAATTGGTGACGGTCGGCAAGGTCGAGGAAGCCGCCCGCCTGATGGGGCATCCCTACCGCCTGCAGGGACTTGTGACTCACGGCGACCGGCGCGGGCGCGGCATCGGGTTCCCGACCGCAAATCTGGATTACGCGCGAGAGAAAGTGATGCCCACAGGCGGCGTCTATGCCTGTTGGGCGTATCTTGGTGATGAAAAGCACATGGCGGCGGTCAACCTTGGAACCAACCCGACCTTTACGCCTGATAAACAGACGTTGAATGTGGAGGCGTATCTCTTGGATTTTGACCGTGAAATCTATGGCGAGGTCATACAATTGGAATTTGCTGCGCGCCTGCGCGACGAACTGAAATATGACTCCGTGGAGGCGCTCATCAGGCAGATAGAACTTGATGTGAAGCAGACCCGAGAGATCCTGGGAACGGCATGAACCGTTCCCTTTTTATTGTTATGGACTGCCCGCGACGGGTATAATCTGCCAGACTTTTTACATAGTGCCTTTGCGATGGCAAAGGTGGAGGAGACCCCATGCCCGAACGTGAAATTTACCTGCTCTCGCCGCGCGCGCTCAGCCCTGAGACCATTGCGGTTGCCTTTGCCAAAACATCCCGCTCGCCCGAATCCTTCCGAGATATTGCCGCCGAATTGAGTGACGAGTCCTCTGCAAAATTCCATGAGAAGTGGGTGGTGGGATACGGTCACGCGTCGGTGGCGGAGCATGCGGTCCTGCATCTCGCCTTTGAGAACGTCTCACGCATCGCCATAGAGAGCATCGAATTGAACCGCCTCGCCTCCTACACCGAAAAATCCACGCGCTACCAGAGATGGGGATTGGATGACTTTTCGATTCCCTCGGAACTGGACGGCCATCCCCTGCGCGACGAATACGTGGACACCGTCCGCCTCCTTTTCAAAACCTATGCTGACTCATTGACCCCCATGCAGGCTCTCATCTTCGAGCGTTTCCCGCGCCGCGAAAAGGAAAGCGACGAAGCCTGGGACCGCCGCATCCGTTCCAAATACGTGGACGTGTGCCGCTTCATTCTTCCCGCCGCCGCGCTGGCAAATGTGGGCATGACCGCCAATGCGCGCGTCATCGAGAACACGATCCGCAAAATGCTGTCGCATGAACTGGCCGAGGTCCGCGAGATCGGCGAAAAGATGAAGGAAGTCTCAAAAGCCGAAACGCCCACGTTGGTAAAATATGCGGATGCTGGTCCCGTATTTGGTGGAAACAACAAAAGAATTGGACGGTAGCGGCAGCATCCTGCCGCCCATTGGGCGGGGAGATCCTGCCTCACGGGAAATGATTGGTGTACGTTGATCGATTACGACAGAAACGGCGAAAACAAGGTCCTTGCCGCGGCGTTATATCGCTTTGGCGAAATGGCTTATGCGGATGCCCTGGCTTATGTCGAATCGTTGAACGAGGAGGAAAAAGCCAAACTCGCCGAATCCCTGCTGGGGCGGCTGGGACGATACGACGTCCCGCTGCGCGAACTGGAATACAGCACCTATACATTCGACCTGGTCATGGATCAGGGTGCGTATGCCGAGTTCAAACGTCACCGCATGATGACGCAGACGCCGCAAAGACTGACGACACGGCTCGGGTACGCGACTCCGCTCTTGATGACGGAGGCAGGCTTCGGGTCCCAGTATGAGGCGGCGATGGAGTGCTGCAGGTCAGATGTTCGAGAAGTTGTACGAGTTCAATCCCGCTGTCGCGCAGTATGTTGTCCCCAATGGATTCAACCGCCGTGTGCTGGCGCAGTTCAATCTGCGGGAGGCATATGCGTTCTGTCAATTGCGGTCCGCGGCGAACGCGCATTTCTCGATACGGCGCGTTGCACAGAGAATGTACGAGGAGATGGCGCGCGTCCATCCAATGTTGACGAAGTATATGAAGTTGCCTGACGAAACGTGGCAGGGTGTCGAAGAAGGTTATTTTTCGGAAGTGTAAGATACAAGCCACAGAGACATCATCGCGGAGTTTTTCAAGTATTCTCAGCGTCTCTGTGACTCTGTGGCTAGAAATTTTGGGAATACTAAATCAACTTGCTTACGATCGCCAGCAATATTCCGCCCGCAATGACCGACCCCAGCTGACCGGCCGTGTTCGCGCCCATGGCGTGCATGAGAATGAAGTTGTTCGGGTCTTCGTCGTTGGCGGTCTTTGCCGCGAGACGTCCCGCCATGGGGAAGGCGGAAATGCCCGCCGCGCCGATGAGCGGATTGATCTTGTAGCCGCTTGCCACACACATCAGTTTTCCAAAGAGCAGGCCGGCAACCGTATCGAGCACGAACGCGATCAAGCCAAGTAACATGATCTTGCCCGTGTCCAAATTCAGGAATGCGGTCGCATTCATCGTCGCGCCGATGGCAAGACCGAGAAACAAGGTCGAGATGTTGATGATCTCATTCTGCGCGGCTTTGTTCAACCGGTCAACAACGCCTGAGACTTTCAGCAGGTTGCCGAGCATGAGCATGGAGATGAGCGGCGTCGCTTCGGGGACGAGCAGTCCAACCACAAGTGTGAGAATGATCGGGAAGATCGTGAGCGTCTTTTTCGAGATGGGTCTGGGGGCATATTCCATCTGGACGCGGCGCTCTCTTTTTGTGGTGAGCAGTTTCATCAGCGGCGGCTGGATGATGGGGATCAGACTCATGTACGAGTATGCCGCCACAGCGATGGGCGCCAGCAGTTCGGGTGCGAGTTTGGTCGCCACGAAAATGGACGTGGGTCCATCGATTGCGCCGATCACCCCGATGGACGCGGCTTGATTGAGCGGGAAACCCAGCGCAATTGCCAGTATCAATGTTCCGAAGATGCCGAACTGCCCCGCCGCGCCGAGCAGGACCAGACGCGGCTGTGCCAGCAGCGGGCTGAAATCGATCATCGCACCCACGCCGATGAAGATCAACAGTGGGAACAATTCTGTTTTGATGCCCGCGTTGTACAGCACCCCCATCATGCCTTCAGCGGCGGTCATGCCCGCCAGCGGGATGTTTGCAAGCAGACACCCGAACCCTATGGGGAGCAGCAAAACAGGCTCTATCTCCTTGAACACCGCCAGATAGACCAGAATCAGCGCGGCAGTGATCATCACCGCATTGCCTAAAGTGAAATTCGCCAAGCCCTTCAATAGCTCAGGGAGTAATTCTGCGAAGTTCATTCGAATCTCATCAACGGCTGTTTGTGCGCCACCGTCTGCATCGGGCTGACCAGCACCTCTGCGACCTTCCCCCCGCGCGTCGAGCGGATGCTGTTCTTCATTTTCATCGCCTCGATGATGACGATGACCTGCCCCGACTCGATGACATCGCCTTCCTTGACGAAGACATCGATCACGGTCCCCGGCAGGGGAGCGGTCATTTCGTTTGCTTTAAGGTCGGGAGCCGATTGCCGCAGGTCAATGGAATGGACTTCCTTCGCCTCTTTCTGGACCTCCTGCCTGCCCTCCACCCCAAGCGGATTCGTGTCCGGGATGACCTCAAAGCGGATCCCTTCCACATACGCGATGACAGGCCGCGCATTGATGTCTACCACTTCGACCAAGTAGGACTTGTCTTGAATTGTCACATGATATTTCATATTACCTGCGTCTTTCGCCTTTTTCGGCTAAATTTCTCGTCCGCATGCCCAACTGCCAGGCTGAGACAAGGGCGGTCGGAGGGTCTTTGAGCGGATGCGCTGAGGACAATTGTTGTTCGGCGATCGCCAACGCCACCCCTACCGCCGCAGCCCGGGCAAGGAGTTCGGTCTCTCGGACGGAAGCAGCCTTGGTTGAGTCCGAAGCGCCTTTGTCCGCTGTCAGGGCCGTCAGCAGGATCATCATCAGCCACAGGACAAGGATCGCGCCGAAGACAAGTCCCATGCCGATGGCCGTGATCTGGAGTGCAAGAGACAGGTTGCTCATACGGGGATATTCCCATGCTTGCGCGGCGGCGCGGGTGTGTATTTGTCGCGCAGTGCCGATAACGACGCGATGATCTTCGGGCGTGACTCGCGCGGCTCGATGATGTCGTCCACGTAGCCCGTGGAAGCCGCATAATATGGATTGTTGAACTTGGCGCGATATTCATCCGCCAGTTTTTTGCGCTCTGCCGATTGGTCCGGCGCCGCCTCGATCTGTTTCTTGAAGAGGATGTTCGCCGCGCCTTCCGCGCCCAGTACGGCGATCTCCGCGCTGGGCCAGGCATAGGTGACGTCGGTGCCGAGATACTTGCTGGACATGACCACATACGCGCCGCCATATGCTTTGCGTGTGATGATGCAGATCTTCGGGACGGTCGCCTCGGAATATGCGTAGAGTAATTTCGCGCCGTGGCGGATGATGCCACTGTGTTCCTGGGCGATGCCCGGCAGGAAACCGGGCGAGTCGACGAAGGTGACGAGCGGGATGTTGAAACAGTCGCACATGCGGACGAAGCGGGTCATTTTGTCCGCCGCGTCGATGTCGATCACGCCTGCCATGATGGCGGGTTCCTGCCCCACAATGCCCACGCTGTGACCGCCGATGCGCGCCAGCCCCACGATGGCGTTCCGCGCCCAATCGGGCTGGATCTCCAGGAAAGTGCCCTTGTCAATGATCTTCTCGATGACCTGGTGCATGATGTACGGCTCGGTCGGGTCAAGCGGCACGATGCTGTTAAGGCTTTCATCCATGCGAAGCGGATCGTCGGTCGGTTTTTCGAACGGCGGGTTTTCCACATTGTTCGAAGGCAGGTACGAGAGAAAGTGACGCACCATATCGGTTGCGGCTTTCTCGCTTTTCACGCTTAGGTGTGCCACGCCGCTGATGCCCATGTGCACGCTCGACCCGCCCAATGATTCAGCGTCGATCACTTCGCCAGTGACAGCCTTGATCACATCAGGTCCGGTGAGGAACATGAACGATTGTTTCTCCACCATGATGACCAGATCGGTCAGTGCGGGGGAATATGCCGCGCCGCCCGCACAAGGGCCGAGCATGACGCTGATCTGCGGTACCACGCCCGAATATTGCGCGTTGCGGCGGAAGATCTCGGCATAACCGCCCATCGAGCGCACGCCCTCCTGTATGCGGGCGCCGCCCGAGTTGATCAACGCAATGAATGGGGCGCCATTGCGCACCGCCAGGTCCATCACGCGGCAGATCTTGTGCGATTGCATCTCGCTCAACGTACCGCCGTATATTGTGAAATCCTGTGAATATAGATAAACTGTCCGCCCGTTGATCTGACCGTAGCCTGTGACCACACCATCGCCGTAATACTTTTCCTTGAGCAAATTCATTTCATCGCCCTGATGTGTGATGAACGGCTCGATCTCGTTGAATGTCTCCGGGTCCAGCAATAGCTCGATCCTTTCGCGTGCCGTGAACTTGCCTTTGGCTTTTTGTTTTGCAACCCGTTCTGCGCCGCCGCCTTCCATTGACTTTGCACGCATTTTGCGGAGTTCGAGAATTCTTGGATCTTCCTGTGTCATTTGATATTTTCCTTTTTCGTGAATAAAATCACAATAAAAGTATAGCACTGGACGACTGGCTGGCCAGTGATGGATGGCATGCGGAAAATGGGATAATCCGCCTCATCCTTAACTGACGCTTGTTACGGATTAATGGGCTTTTTTCTCCCTGAGATATTCCCCTGTTAATGAACCGACTGTAGACGGAAGACCGTTGACCGCCCCAATGCGGTCCACCGTCCACGGTCGGTGGTCGAATTAATTGATCAGTACGATCTCCCTCTGCGGTTCGGTGAAATATTCCGCGCCGTTATCGGTGATGACCACGTCCTCCTCCAAACCGATGTATCCATAACCGGGGACCGCCAGCCCTGGCTCGATGGTGAAAACCTGACCGACCTCCAGCCTTTGATTGGGCGAATCCCCGTACTTCTCCCAAAGCGGACCAAGCAACGCGCCGCCGTCGTGCGCCACGCGTCCGAGTTGGTGACCGAGAGCATAGGGATATTCGGGATAGCCGGCGTCGGTGATGATCTCGCGTGAGATCACGTCGATCGAATTGCCGGTCACGCCCGCCCTCATTGCCTCGCGAGACTTCTCGATGGCAGTTCGTATGGTGATGAATCCGCGCTGGACTTCGGGCGGCGCTTCGGTCTCGCCTTCGCGCAGAACGTAACAAACGCGCTGAATGTCGGAGCAATAGTCTTCGTATTTCACGCCGAAATCAAAGTGGATGATGTGCCCGCGCTCGACTTTGATTTCCGTTGGTCCGCTATGCCCGACGGGGGAGTTCCGGACCTGAGTTCACTGCGGGACAACTTTCCGCAGGCCAGGCAAACGTGACTCCATATTCACGAACAAGATTATGCATATATTCGCCGATCTCGATCTCGGTCATGCCGACTTTGATGAAATCGAAAGTCTTTCGGTAGATCTCGTCAGTTATTTCGACAGCCTTCTTAATGCGCGCAAGTTCTGTCGGGGTTTTTCGTCCGCGCAGGGAGTTGATGACCGGTTCAGCGCTGACAAGTCGATCTGCATAGGGCGTGCCTTTCAAATAGCCGTGCAGGATCTCGTACATGGCGTGGGTCAAACCGTCAGCGTGGACGTTGTTATGGGAGGTGTTGACAGCTATTCGGTCGGGGTTGAGGCGTGCGATCGTGTCGCGCAGGAGTCCACTGACGGCGGTGTCGTATCCAAGGATCTCGTTGAAGACATCCAGCCGCTGGAGCGCATCCTTTTCAAGGTTGCCGATGACGGCAATTTTGTCGCCGTGGCGCGTGAAGATGAGGGCGGATTGCCACGTGAGGTCGTTGGGTCCGATCAGGAAATCGAGCACAGGATCGCGTACCCCGCTCGTCTCACGGACGAACGTGAGCCACATGTCGATCTCTTTTTCCTTGAGGACGGCAACGGCTTGATCAACTTTCTCCTGAATGAGGGTCATGGTCTCTCCTTAAGTTATTTCTTCGATGGGCAGGGGTATGGTTTTGTTGAAATTTTGCGGTTCTTTGATGATGAAAACTAAAATACCCATCATGACGATGGACAGGATCGCGGATAACGCGAAGGTGATGACAAAGCCCTGTGTGTCTGCGATCCATCCGCCGATGAGAGGGGCGATCATGGTGGCAGGCGCGGTGAGGGTTTGCGCCAGCCCGATGTAAAACGGGCGTTCCTTTTCGTTGCTGAATGTGGTTGCCATTGTCATGCCGTTCATCCAGATGGATACGTTGGCAAAACCCGACAGGATGAAGATGGGGAAGAACCATGTGAGTGAAGGCGCGGCCCATGCAAGGAAGGAACTTAATGTGGCGGCGCCCGCACCGACGATGAGCATGGCGCGGTGACCGATCTTATCCCCGAGCCAGCCCATGCCTGCGTTGGCAACGGTTTGTGAGATCGTGAGCGTGGCGGTGAGGAAACCCGCAGTGACTTCGTCCATTTGAAAGCGGCGCAGGGCATAGACGATGTAGAAGGCGAAATCCCATGGTGGCGAATTGGGAGAGGGTGCGCGCAACCAGGAACCAGTTGAAGTTTTTGTCGCGTTTCAGGATCAGGCTGGCTCCCTGCCAGAAGGGAGTTGGATGTTCGTCGACTACCTTTTCGTTGTCTGTCGGTTCGCGTGTGAATGCAAGCGCGATCCATGAGACGGTGAAGAAGAATACTGCGAGGAAGAAACAGACGGCAAAGTTAAAGGACGCTTCATACCATTTCAGGAGATAACCGGCCGCGATCGCCGCGCCGCTGATGAACAGGTTTGCCACGGCGGCTTGTGTGCCGAAGAAGGTGCCGCGGTAATCGGGCGGGATGATCTTCGAGATCATGCTCGTCCATGGGTTGGCGGTGAATCCGCCGCCAAGTCCCTGCCAGGTGAGGAGAACGAACGTGGCGATCAACCCGGCCTGCAGTCCGATCCTGGGAAGAAGAAGTGCAACGATGGCAAAACCCAGAAATGGGATGCGCTCATGGATGGTGTTCATCAGGACCGTAGGTTTGTAGCGTCTCAGGCGGGATGTATGGGTTGCGGTAAACAACTGCGGCAGCAGCCATCCTGCCGAGTGGATGGCGGGGACGAGTCCGATCAATGTCGCTGAATCGGTCATCGAGGCGACGAAGAGCGGCAGGATGGTCCCAAAGGATGCAAAACCGAGGGCAACGCCGAACATGCCGCCATCCATCAGACCGACGGTGACGTTGTAGCGCAAATGCTTGCGGGTGAATTGTTCGACTTTGGAGAGGGGGAGCATTGTGTGATTCTAATCTAGCATTGGCTTTTTCGCATCTTGCAGGGAACTGATCTGGTCCTGTTTCTCCCCTTGACAAGTATCCGTCCTTGAGTAAAATAAAAACGAACGTTCGTTCATATTTTGGAGAGCCAATGACCAAAAGAGAAATTAAAAAAGGGAGAAGCAACCCGCCTGGCGATCGAAGATGCTGCCATCAGCCTCTTCCTGGAGCAGGGCTATCATGCCACCTCCATGCGACAGGTTGCGGATCGAACCGGGCTGGCGTTGGGCGGGATCTACAATCATTTCAAAAGCAAGGATGAGATCTTCGAAGCCATCATCGTGGACAAACATCCCTACAAGCAAATCCTGCCGCTGGTCATGGCGGCGCAAGGTGAAACTGCGGAGGAGTTTCTGCGTAACGCCTTCAAGATCTCGGTGACCGAGATCGGCAAAAACCCGGTCTATCTGAAGCTCATGCTGATCGAGATAGTGGAATTCAACGGCAAACACGGCGCAGGTATGTTGAAAGAGATTGCCCCCAAGGTTCTGCCTGTGTTCGAGCAAATGTTGAAAGTCCGTAAGGGATTGCGTATTGCCAACCCAGCCATGTTCCTGCGTTCCTTCTTTGGCATGATCATCTCGTATTTCATCACAGAGTTGATCACAGCCAACTCGGTGATCGGCAAACTCATGCCAAAAGACGCTGCTGACGTCTACATTGACATGTACCTGCACGGCGTTCTCAAGGAGCCCGCATGAACTCACGCTTAATGTCCATCATCCGCAAGGAATTCATCCAGATCTTCCGCGACACGCGCACGCTGGTGATGATACTGGTCATCCCGATCATGCAGCTGTTCCTGCTCGGGTATTCTGCGACCAATGACGTGCGCAATATCCCGCTGGCGGTGCTGGACCGCAGCCGAAGCGTGGAATCGCGTGAGTTGCTCGATTCGTACCGGGCTGCCGATTACTTCCGCATTGCCTATGTGGTTCAACTCAGAGGCTGAGATCGAGAACCTGATCATGCTGGGAGATGCGCGCGCCGCAGTCATCATCCCGCCGGATTATGCACAGCGTCTCAATGAAGGGAATGCCCAGATCGCATTCATCCTGGATGGCTCCGACCCGACCAGTGCCTCCACTGCCCTGTCTGCCTCCCAGTTGATCGGGCAGGCGCATTCCACGGGCATCCTTGTGCAAAA
Source organism: uncultured Chloroflexia bacterium (assembly GCA_963718215.1). Taxonomy (GTDB): domain Bacteria; phylum Chloroflexota; class Anaerolineae; order Anaerolineales; family Villigracilaceae; genus Defluviilinea. The sequence goes on along the minus strand of CAVQYK010000023.1, from coordinate 52,475 downwards.
GTTCGAACGCAGCGGTATGAACCTGCGCGTGAAACCGCCGGTTGAAGTCCGCACGACGGTCTGGTTCAACCCCGACCTGATCAGCGCCCACTTCATGATCCCCGGCGTGATCGGCATGATCCTGTATGCCATCGCCGCGATCCTCACCGCGTCATCGGTGGTGCGCGAACGCGAACGCGGCACCATCGAACAGCTCATCGTCACGCCCATCCGCCCATGGGAGTTGATCGTTGGCAAGCTCATGCCGTATGTCATCCTGGGTTTCTTCAATACGATTGAGGTGCTGGCGGTGGGGCACTGGTGGTTTGGCATGCCCATCCGCGGCGACCTCGGATTGATCCTGCTCCTCTCGGTGGTTTTCCTTGCCACAGGCTTGGGCATTGGTCTGTTCGCATCCACCATCGCCAACACACAACAGGAGGCCATGCTCACGGTTTGGATGACCCTCCTGCCGAGCATTTTCCTCTCAGGCTTTTTCTTCCCGCTTGAAGCCATGCCGCGTGTCCTGCAATGGATCTCATACCTGATTCCATTGCGCTATTACCTCGTCATCATCCGTTCGTTGTTACTGAAGGGTGTTGGTCTGGAAATGATCCAGACCGATGTCCTCGCCATGACCCTCTTCGCGGTCGGCATCATGACCGCCGCCGCGTTGCGCTTCCGCAAGCGCCTCGATTAACCCTCACCCCAACCCTCTCCCATAGGGAGAGGGCGATATTAAGGAGATTCCCATGAATCACAGACGTCCCCCTGTCCCCGCGATCGTTATCATCCTGTTGGTGATCGCAGTGAGCGTATATTTTATCGTCACGCAAACAACAGTCGATGAGAACGGAGCGCTGACCGCCTCAGGAAGCATCGAATCCACCACCGTGAATGTTGCGCCGGAGATTGCCGGCAAAGTGGTGGAAGTCCTTGTCGATGAGGGACAGTCCGTAGCGACGGGCGATCCGCTTCTTCGTCTGGACGACAGCCTGCTCCAGTCCGAAAAGCAGACAGCCCAGGCCGCGCTGGATTCTGCCAACGCCGCCGTCCGAACCGCTGAGGTCGCACTGGAGTCCGCCCATTTGCAATATGACCTGACTCTCACCAACGCGCTCGCCCAGGAGGCAAATTCCCGCATTGCGATCTGGGACGAGTCAAAACCTACAGAGTTCGACCAGCCCGTCTGGTATTTCTCCAAAGAGGAGCGCCTCCGGGCCGCCCAAGCCGAAGTGGACGCGAAGAAAGCCGCACTTGATGAAGCATTGGAAGACTTGGATGATGTCAGCCAGCGCGCCGGCAGTTCGGATTTCATCGCGGTCGAAGCCAACCTTGTGCAAATGCGCCTGGCATTCCAAAATGCGCAGGCTGTATTCGACAGCACCAGCGGCGCATCCGACAGCCAGGAATTGCGCGATGCGGCGCAGATCGTGCTCGATGAAGCAGAGATCGATCTGGAAGACGCACAAAAGGATTATGACGACGCCCTCACCACCGATGGCGCGACCGATGTCCTGGAAGCCCGCGCGGATGCGATCATCGCGCAGGAGATTTACGATAACGCTGTGGACAACCTTCGCGCCCTGCAAACAGGCATGGACTCTCCACAGGTGCAAGCCGCTGCGAAGGTGGTGGAGCAGGCACAAGCCGCGCTCGAGCAGGCGAAGACCAATGTGGTATCTGCACAATCACGGTTGAACACAATCGAAACGCAACTGAAGAAGATCACCGTCTATGCCCCGATGGATGGTGTCATCCTCACCCGCAACGTGGAAGCCGGTGAATTTGTGCAACCTGGCGCAGTCACATTTGCATTGGCAAACCTCAACGAATTGACCATCACGGTCTATGTGCCAGAGAATCGTCTGAACGAAATCAAACTTGGACAACCAGCTTCTGTAACTATTGATGTTGCCACCGGCGAAAGTCCTGTCTTCGACGCGGTAGTCGTTCATATTGCCAATCAGGCTGAATTCACCCCGCGCAACGTCCAAACCGTGGAAGGACGCAGTTCAACAGTGTATGCCATCAAATTAAAAGTAACCAACACCGAAGGCAAGTTAAAGATCGGCATGCCGGCGGACGTGGTGTTCGAATAAATTATTGCTTGTAGGGGCGGGGTTTCCCCGCCTTGATCTGACCATAAGTCGTAATTGGGGCGAGAGGACCTCGCCCCTACGAAAGATAATATGGAATTATTAGTCAACGCAACCAACCTCAGAAAATCCTTCGGCTCCACCCACGCCGTGGATGGTGTCTCCCTCGAAATAGCCTCAGGCGAGATCTATGGACTTGTCGGTGCGGACGGCGCGGGGAAGACCACGACCCTGCGCCTGCTCGTCGGCGCGCTCAAAGCGGATGCGGGGGATGTCAGTATCTGCGGATACGATATCAAAAGGCAGACGGAGCAGGCCCGCTCACAGTTCGGTTATATTTCACAGAGATTTTCCATGTATGAAGATTTGACGGTTTTGGAAAATATCCGCTTCTTTGCCGAAGTGCGCGGACTTAAATCAGACGAGTGGCTTCCGCGGTGCATGGAGATCCTGGAATTCGTCGGTCTTGAAAAATTTTCCGACCGCCGGGCAGGAAACCTCTCCGGCGGGATGAGACAGAAACTCGGGCTTGCCTCCGCGCTTGTGACACGTCCGCGCGTGTTACTGCTCGATGAACCCACCACTGGTGTCGACCCTGTCACGCGTCAGGATTTTTGGCAGCTTGTTATTCGATTATCCACACAAGGTGATGGCGTAAGTGTAATTATTTCGACTCCCTACATGGACGAAGCCTCACGCTGTCATCGAGTGGGGTTTATGAAGGATGGAAAACTCATCGCCGAGGACACACCGTCCAACCTGCGCGCCCGCCTCAACGGACGCGTCCTTGAGTTGCGAGGCTCGCCGTTGAATCTGCTTCGGCATGTTGCGCATCAGGATGAAGATGTGGAGGATGTTCAGGCATTCGGCGACAGACTGCACATCCGCGTCGGGGAAGGAAAGGCTCAAGGTGTGTTGAGCAGGCTCAAGTCCAGGATAGGAAGCGAGGGCGGTCACGTGGATGAACTCCGCGTTGTGTCTCCCGTCCTCGAGGATGTCTTTATTGCGTTGTCGGAGTCCAAATGAGCGAAGCAGTCATCAAAGTCGAAAATCTCACGCGGCGCTTCGGTGATTTTGTCGCTGTGGATCACGTCAACTTTGAAGTGAACGAGCGGGCGAAGTGGTTGGCTATCTCGGTCCGAACGGTTCGGGCAAGACGACGACGATCCGCATGCTGCTTGGTTTGCTCGAACCGAGTGAAGGCAAGGCGACCGTATTGGGGTTCGATGCCTTTCGTCAGAGCGAACAGGTGCGTGCCCGTGCGGGATATATGTCGCAGAAGTTTGCGATCTATGATGACCTGACCGTGCAGGAAAATTTGACGTTTTACGGCGGCGTGTATGGCATCACGGACAAAGCCCGCATCTCCCATACCCTTGACCTGGTCGGCCTCCACGGACATGAGTCCACGCTGACGCGTTCGCTCTCCGCAGGCTGGCGTCAGCGGCTGGCGTTGGGCATCGCACTTGGTGCACGAACCGAAACTGCTCTTCCTCGACGAACCCACCTCCGGCGTGGACCCGACCGCGCGCCGCGCCTTCTGGGACCTGATCTACGAACTCGCCGACAACGGCGTGACGATCCTCGTCACCACCCACTACATGGACGAAGCCGAATACTGCGAACGCGTCGGCATCATGCGCGACGGCAAACTGCTGGCGATGGATACGCCCTCCAACCTGAAACGAGACATCATCCCCGGCGATGTGTGGGAGGTGTATGCCGAACCGTTGGAAGCGGGGCTGGAGGTGTTACCTGATATAGAAGGTGTGCTGCGAGTGGGTCTTGCGGGCGATCATTTGCGGACGATCACGAAGAGAGGAAAGAAGAAAGAAGAAATATTGAGAGAGTTGAAGGGGAGGAACGTGAATGTGAAAGATATTGTTGTGGGGGAACCGACGCTGGAGGATGTGTTTATTTCTTTAGCTCGTTGAAAAGTTAAAACGTTAGCAGGTTGGAATGTCTGACCCTTCCAACCTGCTACTTGTTAACAGATATTTACTGCGATTGTATGGTCGTCTGCTCAGGGATGACCAGCGCCATGATCAGGTAGACCAGCGCGATCCCGCCGAAGCCGGTGAAGAACGCCAGCAGGGTCAACAGGCGGACGATGGTCGGGTCGATGCCGAGGTACTCGCCCAAGCCTGCGCACACGCCAGCGATCATGCGGTTGGATGTACTGCGGGTCAGTTGTTTGTATTCGGTGTTCATGGTTGCACTCCTTTCAATGATTTCTAGGAATACATACGCAGGCTTTTGAAAGAAGTTGCGCCCCACCCTGGCCCTCCCCAAATACGACATTAAACACCGAATAGGAATCGGAATTCCCTATCGTATTTGGGGAGGGTACCCGACAGGGCGGGTAGGGCTATTGATATTTCCTGCTCTCCAAATAATTCGCCAGCGCTGCGTAGAGCAACGCCAGCCCGATCACCGCGTAGACGACTGCCTGCAACCCCAGCCATTGGAGTTGGGAAACGCCGAAGGCTGTGAACAGCAGTCCCACCACCCCGTAGAAGATCGCGTTTCGCAGATAATCTGACCTCATTCGCCTCGATTTTAGGATGTTTTGTCTAGTCATCTCCTCCAGCGCACGGACTTGTTCCTCATGCCGCTCCTTGCAGGCAAGTGAATCGTCCACCAGCGCGGCGCAATCGGAGCATAGTCCGCGCTGGCAGTATTTGCAGAGACCGACGGCAGGTCTATCAGGATGGTAGAAGCAGACCAAGTCATTCTCCGATCATCTGAACGACCAATTCTCTTCTTCTTGGCTTGTTGTCGAAATCCAGATAAATGACCTGCTGCCATGTGCCCAGGGTCAATTGCCCCTCAACAAATGGAATTGTCAACGACGGACCAAGCAAGGCGGCGCGGATGTGGCTGTGCCCGTTGCCGTCGTGCCAGCGGGCGTTGTGCGCATACTCGCGGTTCTGCGGGATGATCTCATCGAAGAGTCTTCCAAGTCGCTCAATGCGCCGCTTTCGTACTCGATCGTCGTCAAGGCGCTTGTGGAGGATGGACAGAAGATCGTGACCGTGCCGGATTTCAATCCGCTTTTGGAGAGGACATCCGCAATTTGGTCAGTAATATCGTGAATGTCCGCGTTTCCATGCGTGTTCACTGAGATGGAACCAGTTTTTACCGTCATGATGGCTTCACCTTTTACTCTGCCACGGAGACACTGAGCCACAGAGATTTGTTTTTCTCAGTGTCTCCGTGACTCTGTGGCTAAATCTTTTCAAGGGGATGCCGCAAGACAGTCTTCAATTTCTCAGGTGCAGACTTGCGCGGATCGCCGATGATAGATCTCGTGGTGTTTGCCGTCCGGGCCGACGCGGTCGCGTAACCGTTCTCAGTGGCAAAGGCGCGCATCCGTTCGACGGTGGCAGGTTCGGTCGCATACGGACCGATATGCATCATCTGAACGCACAGACCTTCTTCGAAATATTCCAGCCGCGCCCTCGACAGCGCAGCCGAATCCCCGCGCTTCTTGCGGACTTGCTCACGCGCCTCTTCGAAGATATCCGGCGTGACGATTTCGGGCTGCATGATCATCAACGTGTAGGACCAGTTATCTTTGATGTTGATGTCGAACACATCGCCCGCTGTCAGCCATAGCAGCCCCTCCAATGCCATCACGGGATAGTCAATCGCATTTGTTTTGCGTTTCTTGAACGTGAACTTGAGCGTGTAGGAAATCCCATACAGAGCCTGGACGGCTTCCTGAAAACCAGGCGAATTGCCGGGGCCGTGCCCCTTTTCAATGGCGCCGTCAATCATCGCGAATTGCAGGCGCGGCACTTCGATGATCGCCGGCTTCTTTGCGGAGGGCATGTACAAATCCTTGTATTGCTTGCGAAGGTCAAGTACTTTCATGTCATTCTCCTTTGCTTCTTTCCTGAAGCAGCTTTTCGAAATCTTTTTCCACCAAATACTGGTAGGCAAACGGTTCGCCATCCAGAACGGTGCCGAAGACACCGTATGCGAACGGTGACCGCTCCCGCACCTCCTGCGCCGACTTCAACTCGACGACCCTCGCACGGATGCCTCGCGCCTCCGCAAGGGACAGGATGCTGTTTGTGCCATTCTCGATGTACGGACATTGCGGCGTGCGGATCACGGTCAGGCCGGGACCGAACGCCCGGGCGCGGGCATCCCAATCGTGGGGCAGAGCCGGTTCAGACGTTGTCCTGAGCGCAGTCGAAGGATCGGACCCGAAGCGGATCGCCATTAATTGGAACGACGGCGGCGCCGAATCCACTTCTGTAAATCCGTTGCGGACGAAGATCTCCTTGCCTGCCAGCCAGGTGTGGTCGCTGGTCAGCATCGCAACGCCTTTCATCTTTTGGGCGCGGGCATCCTTGATGCATTCTTCGATCAGGATTTTCCCGTATCCCTTGCCTTTGCCTTTCCCCACCACCCACAGGCAATGGATGAACATGCAGCCCTTGGCGTGGACGGCGCGCCACGCGTACTCACCGGGGATGTATTCGATGAAGGCGGTGTCGCGCCCGCCGATCTCGTGGATGACTTTGATCTTCATCCCCTCGGCAAAGCGCGCCTCGAGCCACTCGCGTTTTTGTTTGTAGCCCGGCTCCTTGCGTTTGCTCATGTAGCAGAAGAAGCCGAGTTCATCCACGTTGCCTGCATCTATGGTTTTGATTTCGTATTTTGGTTTCATGTTTGCCTCTCAATTGACTCTTTGCAGAATTCGCTGGACGTAGAACGTCAGTCCGCGCGAGGGGACTTTCTTCTGGCCGAAATCCCAGTCCTTCCAGGCTGTCCAGACGGATTCGGGTACGTATCGCCCGTCAGAATCGGCTTTGGATTTGACGACCTCCAGCATCTGCGTAAAACGCCTGTCTTTCCGCGCCCATTTGAAACGGCTCAACACATCGAGAACGTGCAGGATGTCGTACCAGAACAATGGCGCCTTCAACTTGCGGAAGTCGGTGCCCATGAAGAACATGTAGGGATGCTGTTCCTTGCTTTTCTCCCAAAGATCGAGCAGGGAGTCCACGCCGGCCTTCGCAGACTTGCCATCGCGCAATTCAGGAATTTGTGCCAATGTCTGCAACATGACCAGCGTCGCGTACGGGCAGGGGTCATCCTTGCGACCGGGTCCGCGGAATTTGCCCAACTCCGGCGAGACCGCACAGGGCCAGCCGTTATCGCGGACGAGCCCGTTCAAATATTCGACCGCGGTTTGCACACGCGCGTCCTCGCCCATTCCCATCTGGATCAGGGATGCGACGATCACGGGCGCGTCGCACAATGCCCATGCCCAGGTATCCTTTCCGCTCCCGCCGAAATGGACCGGGACATTCGTCGGCAGTTGGAGCGGACCTTGCGTGGACTGATGCGACATCACCTTTTTCACGATTCTCTTCACAGGCGCGTCGCCAACATTCAGCCCCAGGTCTGCGATGAATTCCAGTTTGTGGAAAGGCTGGCTGGCGGAGCGGTGACTGCTCAACACTTCGCCCGGCCAACCTTCCAACTCGCTCAGCAGGGACCTGATCTTTGGGTCGGCCAACATGGCCCTTCGCGCGACCTTGACCTTTGGATTAGTCTCTGGCTGTTCGAGCAGGTCCACGCGCGTGCGGTACTCGACCCAGGGTTCGCCCTGCAGAAGCCAGTCAATCGTTTTATCGTTCATATTTCCTCGCAGTCGCTTTCAGCCAATCTGCAACCATGACGCGTAACTCGGGCGGCGAGACCACCTCCACCGCGGGACCATAAGCCAGTGTCGTGCTTGCGGCCCATTCGAGCGTGGGCGCGGGGAAGGCCACCTCCACGGAACCGTCCGATTTTGTTTCGATGGACGCCCAATAGGAGTGGTTCCCGGCGACGATGTGTGCAGACTCCGGCTCGAAGCGCAGGCGGGCGGAGATCAAAGTTTGGGATTGCGACTCGTTTCGTAGGTGGGCGCGCAGGTCGAAGTCGGGAGGTGAGGCGAAGGTCGTCTCCAGCAGCGTGATCTCCGCGATGCGATCCGCGCGAAAAGTGCGGGCTTCCCGGTGCACGTGGCAAAATCCGACCGCGTACCACCAGCCCCAGCGATGGACGAGCGCGTACGGGTCCAGCCTGCGCTGCACTGGGTGCGGAACCTGACTGCTCTGGTAGTTCATCTCCACGGTACGATGCTCGCGGATGGCGCGGCGAAGTTTCTCCAGCGTGGGAGTCAGCGCCTTGAGGTCGGCGCGGTTCATTCCGGTGGCGACCAGTGACTGCCTCGCCCACGCCACCTCGCGGACTTGCTCCTCGGGGAGCAGGTTTTCGAGTTTTGCCAGCGCCCCGCGCGCAGACTCGCGGTATAACTCGCCCCATATTTCCTCCACGATGCCCGTCCCCAAAACGATGGCAACAGCTTCTTCGAGCGTAAAGACCAGCGGCGGCATTTTGTACCCTCGTACGAGCGAGAACCCACCGTACGGCCCGCGCTCGGAGTAGACCGGGATGCCCATCTCTTCCAGCATCTCGAAGTAACGATGAACGGTCCGCAGCGAGACGCCGAGTTTCTCCGCCAGTTCGGATGCTTTCTGGTTCGGCTGGTTTTGCAGGAGGAAGATGAGCGTGATCAGGCGTGTGGCGGTGTTCGTCATGTGTCACATCCTTTCCAAATATAAACCGCATATATGTCAAATTATGGCATATATGCGGTTTATATTTTGAGCCGTTCATCATGTCTTTTGGGGTCTTAAATCATCTTGTGAATTTGCCGCAGAGACACGGCGACACAAAGAACCCCACAACGGATCTCCGTGGCGGAGTGTTAACTGACGTTCCCTCGTTTGATCGCATCCTTCCCATACTTCTCCTGCAACTCATCCAACACCTCCTGCAACTTGCGCGACTTCTCACTATCCATTTCCCACAACCCCAACTGGCGGATCGGCAGTCCCAATCCGCTCACGCCGACACCGATCAGCCGCACCGCCTGATTCGGCTTCCGCACTGACCGCATCAACGCCAGCGCAGTCTTCGCGATCTCGTCTTCCATGTCCGTCGGGTTGGTCAAGGTCGTCTGGCGGGTCAGCGTGGTGAAATCGGGCCAGCGCAGTTTCAGCTTAACCGTCCTGCCTGCCAGGTTCTCCCTGCGCAGTTGCCGCGCCACCTCCGCCGATTGCTCACGCAAGGTTTTTTCAAGCGTCTTGTCATTCACCACATCCACCGAAAACGTCACTTCCTGGCTGATGGACTTGGTCTCATGCTCGGTCACGATGGGGCGGTTGTCAATTCCCTTCGCGTGGCGCGACAGGTCGCGCCCATTCTCGCCGAACAGGCGGATCAATTCGCTCTCAGGCCACTTTGCAATGTCGCCGATCGTATGGATGCCCAACTCGGATAATCTTTGGGATGTTTTCGGACCGACGCCCCACAGCATGTCGGCGGGCAACGGGGACAGAAAAGCCGCCTCCTCTCCATACGGGACAACTGTCACAGCGTTCGGAGGCTCCGCCAACCCCTGGGCTTTGATCCTCTTTAGGGCGAGGGCTTTGCCGACTTCGGTGGCGATCTTCGCCACGAGTTTGTTCGAGGCGATCCCGATCGAGCTGGGCAAATGCAACTCGTCGCGGATGCGGGCTTGAAGTCCGCGCGCGAGGCGTTCGGGCTCGTCCCGAATGTCCGAAATATCGAGAAAAGCCTCGTCGATCGAGATCTGTTCCACCAATCCGCTCTGGTCGTGGAGGATGTCCATCACCTTTTTCGAGACCTCGCTGTAGAGGCGGTGGCGCCCGGGCACGATGACCAGCCCCGGGCAAAGCCTGAGCGCGCGGCTCATCGGCATGGCGCTGCGCACCCCCAACTTTCGCGCGGCATACGAGCAGGAGGCGACCACGCCGCGTTCGTTCGGCTTGCCGCCCACGGCAAACGGCTTTCCGCGCAGGGTGGGATTTTGGGTCTCCTCCACGGCGCAGAAGAAGGCATCCAGGTCGAGGTGCAGGATAATGCGCGGCATATTTCCCATTATAAGGAAAAAGAGTCATCGTTGCGATATTGAACATTTGTTAAAGAAACGTTATACTCAATTAAACGGAACTTTTTAGCCGTTCCGTACGTCCTTCTGAATTGGATGGAAGAGGAGAATCGCATGAAATCAAGAACCAGAATGACATCTGTAATGCTGTTGATCGCCCTGTTGTTTTCGCTCGTCCCGGCGCTGGCACTGCCCTCGAGCGCATCTGCGGCAACCTGTGACCAGGTCGCAGTTCGTCGCCGATGTGACCGTGCCAGACGGCGCGAAATACGACCCGGGCACAGCCTTCAAGAAGACCTGGCGTTTGAAGAACATCGGCACCTGCACGTGGACCACGTCCTACACGCTGGTGTTCGACTCCGGCGCCCAGATGGGAGCGCCCGCCTCGGTCAAGTTCCTGTCGGAAGTGAAGCCCGGCGCAACCTTTGACATCAGCGTGGATATGACCGCGCCGACCGCCGCTGGTCACTACCGCGGCTACTGGAAGTTCAAGAACGCTTCCGGCGTGCTGTTTGGTATTGGGTACGACCGCCAACAAACCCTGGTGGGTTGACATCAATGTGACCGGTTCCACGCAGACCGGTGTCGTCTACGATTTCACCGCCGAAGCCGGTAAAGCCACCTGGTCCAGCGGCGCGGGCGGACTGACCTTCCCCGGCACGGATGGCGATGCCAAAGGCTTTGCGCTGACAAAAGACAAGCCGAAATTCGAGAGCGGCGTGGAACTCGTACCAAGGCCGAGTCTGCTTTTTGGCCCTCAGAACATCACGAACGGGTTTATCCAGGCGGAATATCCTGCCTACAAGGTTGACACCGGCGACCGCTTCCAGACCACTGTCGGATGTGAATTTGGCGCGACCACATGTTACGTCCGTATCGGCTGGATTATAAGGTTGGCAAGTACGATCAAGACCTTCTGGACCTTCCGTGAACGATTCGAAGGACTGACCTATAACACCAACATCAGCCTCGCGCCGCTGGCCGGACAGGAAGTCAAGTTCATCCTGTACATTTCCGCGTACGGCTCGCCCAGCCGGTGACCGCGCCCTGTGGGGCAACCCGGTCATCACCCGCAAGGGGATCGTGCCTCCGCCGCCCACGGCGACCGGCACGCCTCCCACCGCCACCCCCACCAAGACCCCGGCAACCATCACGCCCACCATCCCGCCTTCATCCTGTGACAAGGTGCAATTCGTCGCGGATGTCAACTTCCGCGACGGCACGGTCGTCCAGCCCGGCGCCCAGTTCACCAAGACCTGGCGCATGAAGAACGTCGGCACCTGCGCCTGGAAGAAGGATACCTATCAACTCGTGTTCTTCAGCGGCGAGAAGATGGGCGGAGCCTCCTCCGCTGCCTTCACCAGCGACGTCGCCGTCGGCGAGACCGTGGACATTTCCATCAACCTGACCGCCCCCACCGCGCCCGGCACCTATCGCGGCTACTGGATGTTCAAAAATGCCACCGGCGCCCTCTTCGGCATCGGCGCGCAAGCCAACAAACCCTGGTGGGTCGAGATCAAAGTCACCGGTGGAGCGACCGCCACGCCCGTCACTGCGACCGCTACCGCCACCCAGTCTGGACCGCCTCCGGTCACACCCACCCCGCTGGCTGGCACTGTCCTCGATTTCGCGGCGGACGCCTGTAAAGCCTCCTGGTACAGCGGCGCGCAGACCGGCGCACTTCCCTGCCCCGGCACCGACGGCGACGCCAAGGGCTTCGTCCTGAAAGTGGTTGCTCCCAAACTGGAGAACGGCAACATCGATCCGCGCCAGGGACTCATCACCTTCCCGCAGAACAAGCAGGATGGCTACATCCAGGGCATCTACCCAGCCATCAAGGTCCAGAGCGGTGACCGCTTCCAGTCCACCATCAACTGCGCCTTCGACGCGACGAACTGCTATGTCGTCTTCCGCCTCGACTATCAGGTCGGCACCGACCCCATCAAGACCTTCTGGGGGCCCTTCCTCGAACGCTACGAAAAGGGCGTCTACAACGTGGATGTTGACCTGACCTCGCTGGCGGGCAAGGATGTCAAATTCATCCTCACCGCGCTTTCCTATGGCTCGCCGACCGGCGACCGCGCCCTGTGGGTCGGTCCGCGCATCTTCCGCGCAGGGGGCAGTTCTGCCTTGCCCGATTTAGCCATCAGCATGCTAAAGGTGGATTTGCCAAATTCCGGCTGTGTAAAACCTGGTGATGCATTTGGTTTGCATGTTTGGGTCGCCAACAATGGTCAAGCGGCAGCCAGCAGTTTCACTGTCAAATTCAATGATGCACAGCAAACCGTGAATGCTCTGGCGGTCGGTGAAACAAAGTCGGTTTTCTTTGCCAGTTACAGCAATCCGAACAACAACCCGATCACAGTGACTGTTGATTCGGCTGGCGTGATTGCGGAAAGTAATGAACAAAACAATACACGCAATGAGGCGCCGCAAGTCTTTACCCCAACGCCCCCAGTACCATGCACTGCCACTCCCGCCCCCTCCAGCGGCTTGGAGAATTTCCTCAGCCAGAAGTATGGCTTCGTGTTCAAATACCCGACCGGCTCGGTCATTTCGAACCAATCGGATACCCACGCGCGTATCACCATCCCGGTCCTCACTTCTGGAACGAACCTCTCTGAAAAGTACGTGGATATGACCGTTGTTGAAGGAGCCGCCACGTGCAAATCGCCGGATATCGGCGGTGAAGCCACCACCACCGAGACCGTCACCATCAACGGCATCCAATTCTTCAGGGAGATCGGAGCGGGTGCGGGTGCGGGCAACCTCTACGAATTCGTTGCCTACTCCACCGCTTCCGACAAAAACTGCGTCAGCATGACCTTCATATTGCACTCCACCAACCCCGATAACAGCACCCCTCCGCTGCCGGTATTCGACAAGGCGGCTGAATCGGCTGTATTCGACCAGATCATCAACACCTTCGACTGGACGGGCTAACGCCCCGCCTCCTTCCCGACCGAAAGCCTGGTCCCCGCGACCAGGCTTTTCTCACCCCTCTCGCGCTGAGCGGAGAGCGGGCGCTTGTCCCGCTCGCAGTCGAAGCGCCGTGACCAACACCATGCCCCTCGACCGCCCCACCATCCTCCTCGCCGACGACGATCCCACCATCGCGGACACCCTCGCGCCGTTCCTCGAACGCGCCGGGTTCCACGTGCTGGTCGTCTCTGACGGTGCGAGCGCGCTCGACAAAGCCCAGAAGCACCACCCCGACCTGATCATCCTCGACGTGCTCATGCCCCGCATGGACGGGCGCGAGACCTTGCGCCGCCTGCGCAAATCCAGCATCTGGACGCCGACCATCCTGCTCACCCAGGTCGGCGAGGCATCCGAGCGCGCGCTTGCCCTCGAGGAAGGCGCGGACGACTACCTCAACAAACCCTTTGACCCGCACGAACTGCTGGCGCGCGTCCGCGCTGTGCTACGGCGCGCCCGCCCCGGCGAACGGTCGCTCTCCACTGCCTGGTTATTGACCGCCAAAGACCTCGTCCTGGATCGGCGCGCCCGCCGCGCCACGCTTGCGGGCAAACCGCTGGAACTCACCCCCAAGGCTCTGGCTGTGCTGGAACACCTGATGACCCATCCCGATGAGGCCATCACCCGCGAACGCCTGCTGGAGGTCGTCTGGGGCTGGGAATACCCCGCCGGCACCCGCACCGTGGACACGCGCGTGGCGGAACTCCGCAAAGTGCTGAACGACGACCCCGCCGAGCCGCGTTTCATTGAAACGATCTCAGGCGAGGGCTATCGCTTCGTCGCCGCCGTGCATGGGGAAGGCTGAGATGAAAATATTCAGGAACTGGCGGTCATGGGTCCTGTGGGGGGGTCTGCCTGTTGGAATTGGCCTGTTCCTCGCCCTGCTCGCCCGCCTGCTCCTGCCGGTGGAATTTCCGTTCCTTGCCTCAGTGGATCTTGGCTTTTTCGGCATTGTCTTTGGCATGAGTATTCGGAATTCGAGCCTGGTCGCCTTCCTGTTCGGCTTTTTCGCCACCCTGCTGGTCGTTGCCATCCGCGCCTGGGACCAGCGCCACATTGCCCAGACCCGCACCATGTACGCCGATTACCTGCAAGTGGAGCGGGACAACCGGCGGGACTTCATGCGCAGGCTCGACCATGAGATCAAGAACCCGCTCACGGGTCTGCGCGCCGCGCTGGTCAATCTCAAGGAGGAGAAAACGGATGAGGAGCGTCAGCGGGCGGTGGGGAACGCGAACCGTGCCGTCGAGCGTCTCATCCGCCTGTTGACCGACCTGCGGAAGTTGTCTGAACTCGAGGAGCGCACCATCGAACGGTATGCCGTGGAGGTGCCCGAACTTCTGGAAGACGTGGTGACCGCTGCACGCGTCAACCCGGCTTATTCCGGGCGCGAGATCAACCTGCTGATCCCCAAGGTACCTTCGCCGTTCCCATCCATCACCGGCGATCCCGACCTCCTGCTCCTGGCGGTATATAACCTCGTCGAGAACGCGCTCAAGTTCACGTCCGCGGAGGATTCGATCGAGGTCCGCGCGCTGGAGGATGGGCGGGCGATCGTCATCGAAGTGGCGGATACGGGACCGGGCATCCCGCCCGAGGACCTGTCCAAGATTTTCGAGGAGCTGTATCGCGGCTCGAACGCGCGCGGCACGGAGGGGAGCGGGCTTGGATTGGCGCTGGTAAATCGTATAGCCAACTTGCACGGCGGCGGCGTGGGGGTGCGCTCCAGCCAGACCGACCCGCGCGGGACGGTTTTTACGCTCAGGCTGCCGAGGAGGTAGTTATGGATTCAAGGAGCTCATGTGCCCGTTAGGGTATGCTCCTTGAATTTTCAACAGCAAGCTGTTGGATTCCAAAGAAGGATGTTACAAAACTGTAACAACTCCGGGACAGGCTTGTAACAGCGGGGGAGTACGATTAAGGTATGAAAACCTCAGAGAATTCATTGATCATTTCAGCACAACGCGGTGACCGGGATGCGTTCAATGCGCTCATTTTGACCTACCAGGACATGCTGTATCGCATAGCCTTACGGATCGTCCACGATGAATGTGTTGCCGAGGATGCCCTGCAGGAGGCGATGATCCACGCCTTCCGCCACATCCATTCGTTCCGCGGCGGCAACTTCAAGAGTTGGCTGGCGCGTGTGACGGTCAATGCCAGTTACGACGAACTGCGACGCGGCAAGCGACACAATGGGCTGCCCTGGGAGGTGTTCACCAGCGAGGGGGATGAGGTGGAGTCCCCGGATTGGATGCGGGATCCAGCCATAGGTCCGGAGGAAAGAGCCGAAGTGTCCGAGTTACAGAAGGCGTTGCATAGCTGCATCAGAGCCCTGGTGCCGGACTATCGTCTCATGGTCATCCTTGTGGATATGGAAGGCATGTCGTATGAGGAAGCCGCGCAGGTGGCGCGGGTGCCGGTCGGGACGGTCAAGAGCCGCCTGGCGCGGGCGCGAATGCAGATACGGAAGTCGCTTCAATCGTACCGGAGCCTGCTGCCGGCGTTCTACCAGAGGGAATTGATGGCGGCTGTCTCCTGATGGATGTTCTTGAACCGTGAAACGCGTGGAAATTGCTCCACGCGTTTTTGTTTTGATGGCTATAATAACAGGTGACAGTCATTTTCAATGTGACTGTCACCTTATTTACAAGGAGAATTTTATGAAACGCTGGCAGGGTTCGTGCGTTGGCGCCTTTCTCGCTTTGCTGATTGGTGGCGCGTTGCTGATCTTTTTCGTTCCGTTCGGCGGCGCGGTGATCGCCGGGATGCCGCCTGCCTTCGACCGCCTGACAGCCTATGTGCTTTGCCCGGACGCAACCGATTACGCCTTCGACGACTACGGGTTTGGACAATCCACCACGACCAGTCCGAGCGGCGGGACGGGTCATTACACTGAGTTGACCTGCACCTACGCGGACGGCTCGCAGAGAACCTTCCCGAACGAAGAGGTGGGCTTGAAGGGATTGGCGGCTTCGTTCACTGCGGCGGGGATTTGCGGTGGGCTGGCAGTTTTCCTGTTCGCTTTGCTTGCGGCGCTGATCGGGGCCAGGCTGGTCAAGCCGAAGGCGGCGTGAAAGCCGCTGTTGGATAGGTTTTGGCGGTAATACCTGCGGGAAACCCCGCATCTGGAAGGCGGAGGTGAGAATGAAAATCGTTAAAAAAGTTTTACTGGGTATTTTGATCCTGGTCGGCGGGCTGGTCTTGTTCCTGGCGGGCTCCGTCGCCGTGGACATGCTGGTTGACGGCGGGCGCCTCGAAGGGGTGACCAACACCACCATCCCTGGCGTGAACGGCGGACCGGACGTCCGCGCGTATGTGGCGAAGCCTGCGGGCGAGGGACCGTTCCCGGCGGTGATCATGATCCATGAGTTCTTCGGGCTGAACGAGTTGATCGTCGGCAAGGCGGACCTGCTGGCGCAGGAGGGGTACCTGGTCGTTGCGCCGGATACGTTCCGCGGCTCGACCACAAGCTGGATCCCGCGCGCCATCTATCAGGTCATCACCACCAGGCCTGAGAATATCAACACCGACCTGGACTCCGTCTACGCGTGGCTGGAGTCGCAGTCGGAGGTGGAAAAAGCCCGGGTGGGCGTGGCAGGCTTCTGCTACGGAGGACGCGCCTCGCTGACCTACAGCCTGCACAACAGCGATCTGGCGGCGACAGTCGTCTTTTACGGCTCCCCTGTGACCGATGCAACTGTCCTTGCCAATTTGCCGGGTCCGGTGCTGGGGATTTTCGGCGGCGCGGACCAGTCCATTCCGCTGACGGATGTCACAGCCTTTGAAACGGGACTTGAAGAAGCAGGCGTCTCGCACCAGATCACGGTCTATGACGGTCAGCCGCATGCGTTCGTGCAGGATGCCGAGCGGGCATCCAGGCGGGCGGCGCGCAGGCGGAGGCGTGGAATGAGATGCTCGTTTTTCTCGAGCAGACTCTCAAGAGCGGGTCGTCATCGAACGGCGCAAGCGTTACGGCGGAGTACCGCGCTCCCTTCGCGTGGAAGTATTACGCCATGCTGGTGTATGAACATGCCTTTGGAACGGCAAGTCACAGGCATTAGTTTGTTCTCAAATTTCGGGTCAGCCAGAAGGTTGCTTCTGGCTGATTTGACTTAAAATCAAGGCGGAGGGCATCATGCAGGCATTCATCGAAGGACCGAAACGCATCCCGCTTCTGCTCAGGACTCGGCATCTGGTTCTCTGAACGCATCACCGGCAAGACCATGCTCCCCGCGCGGATCCTGGCATGGTACCCGAAAGCCGCGGTCGGCTCGGGCGTGATGGAGGCGCTGGTGGCGCACGAAGACGGGCGGATGGACAAGCGCATGTTGAAACTCGTCCGCATGACGGCTTCGTACGCGGTCGCCTGTCCGTTCTGTGTGGATATGAACTCGCATGAGTATCGCAAGTCGGGCATCACGGACGAGGAAGCCGAATCCCTGCGCGGGGATTTCGAGAAGGTGGGGAGTTTTTCGGACTGGGAGAAACTGGCGATCGCGTACACGCGCCTGATCTCGCAGACGCCCCTGAAATTCCATCCCGATGTGGTCGAGCGTGTGAAGGCGGCGTTCACCGAACGCGAATTTGTCATCCTTGCCAGCACGGCGGCACAGGTCAATTACTGGGCGCGGCTGATCCAGGCGTTGGGGATCCCGCCTGCAGGGTTTGGGGAGTAATAGTAACGTCCCGAAGGTTCCTAAAACCTTCGGGACGTTGTTGATCTACCCATCCAATATCCTGAACAGGATCTCCATGTGTTTCGCCGCCAGTTGAACGGTCATGAGCGGCGCGGTCTTCCCATCGAGACAATCGAGGAAATGCGTCGTGATGGCGAGACTGTCATCAGGCGCGCCGGACATGTCTATGGTGAAGGTTTCCCTGCGCGGTTCGCCGTTCTCAGTGGTGAAGAATTCGACCTCGTTCGAATCCCATGTGGGGAATTGGAAGCGCAGTCCGCCCTGCGTGCCGTAGATGCGCGTTTCGTTGGGTGTTTCGGCGTGGACGCCCGCGCCGCGCTCGTAGTAATATGTCAGCCCCGTATCGAATTCCAGCCATGCCGCGCCGTGCTGCTCCACGTCGCTGAACTCGATGAGTTTGCTCATATCGCGCAGGTCGTTGCGGTTGAAACTCCGCACGGACTTCAACTGCGGCAGGTCGTTCAACAATCCCAGGTGGAACGACAGATCGTACACGCCCCAGTCCGCGAACGGGCCTCCGCCTGCGAGTTTCCTGTTCATCGCCCACGCGCCGTTTGGGTTCCATTCGATGAACGTGGTGCGCGAGAGATGGTTATGGTGGATGTGATAGACCTCTCCCAGTTTTCCGCTCTCGATCATGGATTTGATGAACTGGAATTTGCGCGTCAACCGCGTATGACGGGCGGACGCTTCCAGCACAATTCGGTCTGGCGCGTCCTCAACGGCTTTGAGTATCCGCCCGAGGCTTTCCCTGCTCTCCGCGATGGGCTTTTCCAGCAGGACATGCTTGTTCGCGGCGAGCGCGGCTTCCAATTGCCCCGCGTGGAGGTAGGGCGGCGTGGCAATGACCACCGCCTCCACGGTGGGGTCGGCCAGTACATCGCGGTAATCCGTTGACCATTTCTCGACGCCGAACTCCTCCGCCGCGGACCTGGTCGTCCCTTCGCTGGCGCTGTTGACCCAGGTGATATCCGCGCGTTCGTCCGTCTGAAAATGGCGCATCAATACCTTGCCGTACATCCCCGCGCCGATGATGCCGAGATTATATTTTTTCATATTTGCTCCGAATGTTGAATTATTCCAGCAAAAACTCTCTCATTTCCTCGTAGACCAATTCCTCTTGTTTGATGAAACAATAATGATGTCCATCAGGGATTTCCACGATTTTTGCATGAGGAATGTTCTGACGGAATTGCTCGATATTCTCCCTGGTCCAGGGATCTTCCACTGTTTTGAAGTAGTTCATAATTTGAGATTTCTGTTCTTCTGTCATCCAGTCATCGGAAATGGTATAGAGACATTTGGACATTGCGAAAAAGGCTAATGTCGGAGCTTTGACTTTCACATCTTCGGGTACATAACTGGTCATCGTATCGGTAATGGCTTTGCCGATCGTTTCGCTCATCCTGTCAACAATTTTACCCTCGGGCGACCTGCTGATCTCCTGCAGGGACTGTTCCGCCATTGCATCATTCCAGATCGGTATTAAAGACGGATAGGCTCGTTTCATCGCCGTGAAATAGTCCTCCTCTGTGTAGTAGTCAACATCCAATCCTGGAGGCTGGATATTTTTCCAAGGATTGTTTTTTCGCATGTTCCTGGAAGTTTCCGAACTGCGGTCATAGGCGGCGTCCAGATATATTAGTTTGAGAACACGCTCTGGATACAACGCGGCGAAATGGGAAAGCTCAATGCTTGCCATCGAATGACCTGCCAAAATGACTTTATCGATCCCAAGCGTGTCCAGGAATTGACGAATGTCTTCCGTCAGCGTGTCAATGTCATAGCCTGTATCTGGGTGATCTGAGTCCCCATGTCCACGGCGGGTGAGTGCCATGGCATGGAACTTGTCGGTGAAGCGTGGGGCGAATTGACCGAAAATATGCGCATTACATCCCATGCCCGCCAGAAATAATAGTACATCGCCTTCTCCACCCCAATCCAAATAGTGTAGTTTGATGCCATTTACGCTTGCAAAAACACTTTTACTCGGGGAAGTATCCATTGTTTTTCCTTTGCGAAATTTTAGTTGGCAAAATATGTAATCCTGCAGCATTTTACAGTTCCGGGCTTGCGCAAAAAAGTACCCTTGATCCCCAAAAGAAAGTGTGTTTTTTAAGTTGAATATCACATCGAAACCTTGTACAATAATGATGTAGATACAAAGACCTCCTCGCTGGAAATGGCGAGGAGGTCTCTCATTACTTACCACTTACTATTTACTACTTCCCCAACTTCTTCTTGAACTCCGCTGTCAACGCGGGGACGATCTTGAACAGGTCGCCGACCACGCCGTAGCGCGCCTGGGTGAAGATGGGGGCATCGGCATCCTTGTTGATGGCGACGACCACCTTGGAATTCCTCATCCCGACCAGGTGCTGGATCGCACCGGAGACGCCGCAGGCGATGTACAGGTCAGGGGTGACGACTTTGCCTGTCTGCCCGACCTGATGGGCGTAGGGGATGTATCCGCCGTCCACTGCCGCGCGTGTAGCGCCGACCGCGCCGCCGAGTACGTCCGCGAGCTCGCCGATCACGGCAAAGCCTTGTTGGGCGCGCCAGACCTCAGCCTGTTTTTCATCCATGCCAGCGGGCGGTTGCAGGGACGGGTTGTTCGAGACGCCCCGTCCACCGGAGACGATGACGGGCGCGTCGCCCAGGTTCACGGCGCTTTCAGATGCCGAGTATCCTTCGACGGTTGTCAACGCCTCAGGCTTTGACATCCACCTTGATGGGTGCGCCCGATTTGCTCTCATCGCGCGGGGGTTTGGGGAAGAAGCGCGGACGGATGCTCGCCATCACAGGTTTGGCTGAACAAACGGTCTTCTCCAGCACTTTGCCTTCGTAGATGGGGCGGGTCGCGACCAAAGTCCCGTCCACGATCTCGAGCGCGGAGATGTCGGTGAGCACGCCTGTGTTCAGATCCACGGCGGACATGGCGGCAAGCTCGCGGGTTCGGGCAGTGATGGGGAACAGGATCAGGTCCGGGCTTTGGGCTGAAGCGAGCGCCGAAAAGGTTGAAGCATACGGTTCAGCGCGGAAATCCTCCAGCGCGGGGTCGTCCGCGACGAAGACCTCGTCGGCGCCATATTCGAACGCTGCTTTCGCAACCGCGTCCACGCCCGAACCGAATACGACCGCGCTCACCGAGCCCAGCGTTTTGCCAAGCCCGATCGCCTCCCACGAAGCAGGCTGGATCTCGCCTTTGAAGTGGTCAATGTAGACAAAAGTTTTCATAGCACCTTCTCCGCAAGGATTTTTTCGACGAGCGCTTCGGCGATGGCTTCGGGCGTTTCGCCCGCGATCATCTCGATGGCGGTTTCGTTCACGGGCGGGTTCATTAACTCGGTGCGCTTCACGACCGTGGCGGGCGTATCCATGCCGCCCCCTTCGGGGATGATAAGGTCGCCCAGTGACCAGACGGGGATGTTCGCCTTCGACGCTTTACGGATGCCCATGAACGACGGGTAGCGCGGTTCGCCGATGCTTTGGACGACGCTCAACACGACGGGCAACTTTGCGCTGACGGTCTGCCTGCCCTCCTCGATGACTCGTTCAACAGTAACGGCTCCATCCTGGACCTTGATCTGCCCCGCCAGCCCGAGCATTGGCAGCCCGAGGACGCGTGCCGTCTGCGCGCTGGTGAGACCTGAGCCGTTGTCGAGCGTCTGGCGTCCGAATATGACCATGTCCGCGCCGCCGATCTTTTGGATCGCCGCGGCAAGGACGCGCGCCGCCCCGACCGAATCGATCTCGGTCAGCGCAGGGTCTGAGATCAAGATGGCTTCGTCCGCGCCCATGGCGAGCGCGTGCTTGAGCGCATCCCTGGCGGATTCGGGTCCGATGCACAGGGCAGTGACCGTGCTTCCGCCGTTGGCTTCCTTCTGCTGGAGCGCGCCTTCGACCGCGTACTCGTCGAACGGGTTGATGACCAGCGGCGCCTCCCCCCATGTGACCTGCCCATTCTCGGCTTTGACCTTCGCCTCCGAGTCCGGGACTTGCTTGATACATGCGATGATTTTCAAAATGTGCCTCCTTGGTATTATCTTCCGTCATTGCGAGGAGGGCGTAGCCCGACGAAGCAATCTCCGCCACCGTGTTGGGGATTGATTCGGGCAAAAGAGCATCGCCCTCGCAATGACGGATTAATTCATATATGCCATTACCACCATTACATCCGCCGCGAGGACCGCCGCGATCCCGAATAGGCTGAAAACCTTTTGCGAGAACACCCAGCTCTGCTTGTTTTCTACCCGTTTGAGAAAGAAACTCCTAAAAGGGTAAACCGACGGCTCACGGTTGAGGCTATTATAAATGGACTGGTAATATTCGTCCGTTTTGAACCAGAGTTTGTACGAGTTCGACAGGAACAGCAGGCTGAACAGCAGGAAGACGATGACAAATCCGAGGGAGGGTTGGGTCATGTAAGTCCTTGGATGGCAGGTTGCTTTCGGCTTTGGCGGTATTTCCGATACGCCAGGTTGACCTGGTAGATCACCAGCCCGAGGATGGTCAGGTGGGTAAAGATGTGGATGAGCAGGCCGGTGGTCAGGTACCAGCGGTCCAGTTGAATGATGAGGAAACCGAGCAGGCACCAGGCTGTCACGCGGGGATTCAGGCGGCTCCAGCACATCAGGATGAAGAACGGGAGCAGGAGGAACACGTAATGGTGATACCACAGCAGGTTGGGAGTCAGCGTCACAGCCATCCCTGTGACGACGAAGAAAAGGTCAAGGGTGCCGGCGTAATAGCTGACGAGGCCCGAGGCGAGGATCAGCAACAGGTACAGGTTCAGACCCGTCTGTAAGGCGGAGGCGTGGCGGTCAATATCCGCATACTGGTCAATTTTGGCGAACAGGGAGTGCGACTCCATCCAATCGGGGAATTGACCGAGGATGGAGCGGAAGGCGTCCACGTAGTTGAAGAAGGGGGCAGAGCCGTAGCGCAGCCAGGCCAGGACAGTGAAAAGCAGGATCGTCCCGACCGTGAACGCCAGGGCTTTCCAGCGTTTGGTGAGGAAAAGGTACACCGTGAAGACCAGCGGCGTGACCTTGAGCATCGCCGCCCAACCCAGGCCGAACCCTGCCAGCCAGGGTAGTTGGGTTGAGTAGACAAATACCAGGAACAAGCCAAACTCGACGAACTGATTGACCTGCCCGACGTGCAATAACTCAAGAAAGGGTGCAAATCCCAGCGCCAGCGGATACAAAAACCATGCGCTGGACTGGGTCAATTTGTAGTGCCTGATCGTCCCGTAGACCATGTAAACCAGCATGGCGATGTTGACCGCCGCGAAAACGGCGATCTTGACGGTCCGCGCCTCGATCTGGCTGAAAGCCTCGAAGAACAGGATGGATGGCGGCGGGTAGACAAACGCCGTGCCGATATTTTTGTCGAGGTACGGGTCTTGACCGAGCACCGCGTCATTGGCGGCTCTCTCGTAAATAAAGTAGTCCGCCAGGAAATATTTCGGCAGGGGCAGGAAATCCATCAGCCCAAGTTCGGTATATATCCCAAATGCAAGATAGATCGCGATAAATGCCTGAAAGAAACTTTTTTCAGCGACTCTGCGTTCATTGGGATCGGATCTGCCGCTTCATCCCCGCCGATTACTGGATGCTCGTCTTGGACAGGATCCTGCCCGTTTGCAAGTTCCAGATCGCAGGCGTGACCGTTGATCGTGTACGTGGATAGGGTCATGCCATCGTCGTTGAAGCGGACGCGCGAGTAGAGCGTATACGGATCGGGTTTTTCCGCCTTCCAGACGATCTTCCCATCCATGCCGACGCAATACAGGTTGGATTCGCCGCGCGGGAACCCCATCGGGTCCTCCAGCACGATCGTCCCGTACGATGACTGGATGGATTTGCCGATTTTCGTATGAAGAGGTTGTATATCCATTAATTCTCCTCGTGGGTTTATTGTGTTTCCGTTATTGGCAGGGCTGGTTCGCCTTCAACGAACCACGGTCGCATCGTGAACAGGATCCACAAACTGATCGCGGCAAGAACTCCAATAATCCCTTCAATGGCAAGCGCACCCACGATGGGGAGGAAGTAAACGGCAACAGCGTCCACAAGCGCGTGCCACAATAGTGCGATCCAAAACCACATCGGTCGTTTATAAACCACACTGTACAACACCATGACCGAAAGTGACAAATGCAGACAGATCGCGAAGATGCGTTCGACCGCGCCCAAGAACGCCATATAGACAGGGATATTCCAGAATGCGTCCACTTGCTGTTTTGCCAATTCGAGCTGGTCGGCTGGAACCCCAAAAGCGGAAAGATCTCCGTTGCGCATGAGAATCATGCTGACGAGAGATGTCAATACCAACAAGCCCAAAATGAAGGCTTCCACGCCGCCATGTCCCGCTCCGACAAGCACACCCTCATTCCATGTTTTGGCTTTCTTGAGGCTGAATGTGAACAAAATCCAACGGGCGGTCTCCTCGAAGATGCCTGCCAATAGGCCCAGGACAATGGCATTGAAGACCGCGGTCCATGCGGCGGGGATGGAGAGTGTTCCGTTTTGGAACAAGGCAGTTAAACCGTACACGACAGGGATATGCAAAATCTGTGACCCGATGAATGTCAGCGCCCCCGCAAGCGCGAGTTTCCAGGAAAGGCTGAATTTGCGTGTGAGATAAACAACGAGCAATATGGGCAGAACAACCATGAGCAAGATGCTCAGGGAATATGCGGCAATTAACATGTATTCTCCATCTGGCGGTGACAGTCACCTTGGTGTCAACTCTGCCAAAAATCCTCGTCGTAGGCGGGCGCTTCACAGCGCAGAGGCTTGTCTATCCGTTCGCCGAGCGCATAGCCAGCCTGGATCAGCACCTGAATCTCGGAACTGCCTTCGTAGATCACCGCGCCTTTCGAGTTGCGCAGATAGCGCTCCACATCGTACTCGTCGCTGAAGCCGTACGCCCCGTGGATCTGGATCGCTTCATTCGCGGCGCTGAAAGAGGCTTCGGTGGCAAATTTCTTCGCAAAGGATGTCTCGCGTGTGTTGCGTTTTCCCTGGTTTTTCAGCCAGCCCACCTGATAGTACAGCAACCGCGCAATTTCATAATCCTGCGACATTTTGGCGATCTTTTCCTGGATAAGTTGGTGTTCTGCAATGGGTTTCCCGAACGATGTGCGCATTTTTGCGTACTTGACGCTGGCTTCCAGCGAAGCGCGGACGAGGCCCGTCGCGCCGGATGCCACGGTGTAGCGTCCGTGGTCGAAAGCGGACATCGTGATCTTGAAGCCCTCGCCTTCCTCGCCGAGTCGGTTTGCGGCGGGCACTTTCACGTCCGTGAACGAGATCCAGCCCGTGGACCCCGCCCGCACGCCGAGTTTGCCGTGCAGGTCGCCCGTTTTGACTCCCTCGCTGTGCAGGTCCACGATGAACGTGGAGAGCGCGGAAGAAGGTTTCGGGGAGGATGTATCTGTTTTGACGGTGACAAGCGCCAGGTCCGCTTTGGAGGCGAGCGAGATCCACATCTTTTCGCCGTTCAGGATGTACGTGTCCCCGTCCCGTTTGGCGGTGGTCCGCATCGCCGCCACGTCCGAGCCCATGCCTGCCTCGGTGAAAGCGCCGCATCCGATCTTTTCGCCCTTTGCCAGCGGCACGAGGAACTTCTGCTTTTGTTCCTCCGTGCCCCACTGGAAGAGCGTCATCCCGCACAGCCCAGTGTGCACCGACATGACCACGCGCAGGTGCGTGTCCATGGCTTCGAGTTCCTCGCAGGCCAGCCCCCAGGCGAGGTAATCCATGCCCTGCCCGCCATACCGCACGGGGAAGGGGATGCCAAGGATGCCGAGTTCGCCCATGCGCTTGAGCATGAACGGGATCGGCTCCTGTTTGCGGTCGTATTCCTTGATGACGGGCGCGATCTCCTTTTGGACGAAGTCGCGCACCATTTTCTGTGACATTTGATGTTCGGGGGAGAGGGAGAAATCCATGGTTGTTTCCTGTGTGAAATTTTTCTCCATTATACCTTGACGAAGCCCCGCTTCTTTCCCGGCCGACGGTTGATTCCGGTCAAAGATCCTTTTCGCCCCTTATCATTTTTCCCCGTTAAATAAAAAATGCCCGATGCTGAGAGATTTCGCATCGGGCTAGGGGATGGGATGAGTGTCATCTATCATAATTCTCTCTCGACACCCATGTTGCTCAACTCGTCTGAATTTAGGTTCGAGACGAGCAGGTCCGCGCCGGCGATGACGGCGAACACGAGCAAACAGATTACGACAGCTACAACGAACATAGGGCGCCTCCTTTCTCATATGATATATACTATTAACCACTTTTTCTCTCGATAAGTTGTATCCCCTAACAGTACTGTTTTTTATGGAAAACAACGTGGATTCCCGACTGTCAGGATATATACATGACGAAGAAAACATGATTTTGTTCCATAAATACATACGATCTTGCAGCGGAATTGTTGCATAATGTCCAGGTTCATACAACCTTCCAGGGTATTGAAATTTGTTGCTGGCCGTACATCTTTTGTGTATTTCACTCAGGTTGACAAAACCACTCTTTGAGATAAAATTCAGTCCGCTAAACTGAATGCCGAAGTGGCGGAATTGGCAGACGCGCTACGTTCAGGGCGTAGTGAGGGTTACCTCATGAGGGTTCAAGTCCCTCCTTCGGCACACAACACAGGACTCGCTGAAAGGCGGGTTTTTTGTTTCCGGCGATTTTTTGCCTTATCTCTGGTGCCCGGTCCAGTTTTGACGTTATTACGGCAAAAAATGGGGAAAATAGGGCGGGCGAGGTGGTATAATTGAAGAAAATCAGGCATGTTCTTCATTAGTTAAGACGCGGAGTCACAGAAACTCGTCCTTCGTGTCTTTTTTATGCCAAAATCCCATTGTAGAGAGAAATAATGGCAGAAGAAACCGATATCCAAGCCGGAAATAATGCCGGGAACATCCAGCACGTGGACATTGATGGCCAAATGCGTGAGGCGTATCTCGATTACGCCATGAGCGTGATCGTTGCACGTGCCCTGCCCGACGCCCGCGACGGGTTAAAACCCGTCCACCGCCGTATTTTGTTCGCCATGCACGAGTTGGGCATCCGCTCGAACTCATCCTATAAGAAATCCGCCCGTATCGTGGGTGAGGTCCTGGGTAAATATCACCCGCACGGCGATTCGGCTGTCTATGAGGCGATGGCGCGCATGGCGCAGGACTTTTCCATGCGCTACATGCTCGTGGACGGGCAGGGGAACTTCGGCTCGATCGACGGTGACGCCCCTGCGGCGATGCGCTATACCGAAGCCCGCCTCCAGAAACTGGCGGAGGAGATCCTCGGCGACCTCGATAAGGACACGGTCGATTTCGGTCCCAACTTCGACGAGTCGCTCGAAGAACCGCTTGTCATGCCTGCACGTGTGCCGAACATGCTTCTCAATGGGGCATCCGGCATCGCGGTCGGCATGGCGACGAACATTCCACCGCACAACCTGCGCGAATTAACAAGCGCCATCATCTTCCTGATCGATAATTACGAAAAGATGGATGACATCTCGCTAGGCGAGTTGATGAAGCACATCACTGCACCGGACTTCCCGACCGGCGGCATCATCGTCGGGCGCGAGGGCATCGAGTCCGCATATGGCACGGGCAGGGGACGCCTCGTGGTGCGCGGAATGGCTCATATCGAGGAGGCGAAGAGCGGACGCTACAACATCGTCATTACCGAGATCCCCTACCAGGTCAACAAGACGACCATGATCGAGCGCATTGCCGAACTCGTCCGCGACGGCAAAATAGACCAAATCTCTGATCTGCGCGATGAATTTGACCGGCGCGGCATGAGCATCGTGATCGAGCTCAAACGCGGCGCCCAGCCCAAAAAGGTGCTCAATCAACTTTACAAATATACAACGCTCCAAACCACGTTTGGCGTACAGATGCTTGCGCTGGTGGATGGTGAGCCGCGCACATTGCCTCTTAAGCGATCCCTGCAGATCTTCATCGAACACCGCCAGACGGTCATCGTCCGCCGCACGAACTTTGAACTGGCAAAGGCGCGGGCGCGCCAGCACATCCTCGACGGATACCTGATCGCACTTAACAACCTCGACGCGGTCATCAAGACGATCCGCGAATTGCAGGATGCCGATGAAGCAAAAACAAACCTGATCAAGCGTTTCAAGTTAAGCGAACTGCAGGCTCAAGCAATCCTTGACATGCAGCTGCGCCGACTTGCCGCTCTGGAACGCTGGAAGATCGAGGAGGAGCACAAACAGGTCACTGAACAGATCGCCTATTTTGAAGACCTGCTTGCGCATCCCAAAAAGGTCCTTGCGCTTATTCAGGATGACATGCGCGAGCTCGCCGAAAAATACGGCGATGACCGCCGCACACGCATCGCCGTGGATGCGATCGAGAATCTCAGCGAAGCGGACCTCGTTCAGGATGAGGCGGTGTTGATCAGCCTGACCGAGCGCGGTTACATCAAACGTGTCGCCGCCACAGCCTTCAGGTCACAGACGCGCGGCGGGCGCGGCGTGAAGGGGCACGAGACCAGGGAGGAGGATGTGGTCGTTGCGCTCATCCCAGCCCGCAGTCTGGACTCGATGCTGTTCTTCTCGGATAAGGGGAAGGTCTATTCCGAGAAGGTGTATCAGATCCCGGATGCGGATCGAACCGCCAAAGGCATCCCGCTCGTCAACATCCTCGCGCTGGGACCCAATGAACGCATCACCGCCGCCATTGCCGTCTCGGATTTCTCCGCCCACGGCTTTTGCATGCTTGCGACGGCGCGCGGCAAGGTCAAGCGCGTGATCATGGAGGAGTTCGCCTCTGTCCGACCCTCGGGCCTGATCGCCATGAATTTGGAGGAGGGTGACCAATTGGGCTGGGCGCGCGTCACCAGCGGCAAGGACGAAGTGATCTTCGTGACCGAGAACGGACAGGCGCTGCGCTTCAATGAAAGCAAGGTCCGCGCGATGGGACGGCAGGCGGCAGGCGTACAAGCCATCAAGCTCAAGAAGGATGACGCGGTCACCAGCATGGACGTGGTGGAGAAGGACGGCTCGCTCCTTGTTGTCACATCCACTGGTTACGGCAAACAGACCCCGCTCACGGAATATTCCCCCAAGGGACGCGCCACCAGCGGCATTGCCACCATAGACCATAAGGCGTTGAAGGAGATCGGGAAGATCATCGCCGCGCGCGTGGTTCAAAAGGACGATGACCTGACCATCATCACCGCCAACGGTGTCGCGATCCGCATCAAGAACAACACCGTCAAACAGGCGGGACGCGCCACGAAGGGCGTGCACCTGATCAAACCGCAGCCAGGCGACAGCGTCGCATCCGTTGCCCGGATATCGGCGGAGGACCTTAAGAAGGCGGGCGCCGAACTCCTGGATGATAAACCTGAACCCCAGCCTGCATTGATATAAAAAAAACAGAGCGGACAACGTCCGCTCTGTTTTTTTGTGATTACCACTGAATTAGAAGATCGACATCCTGCCCAGTACGAACATGGCAAGTGTTCCGAGCAGTAACACTGTGAACATCAACATGACAGAGATCAGGAAGCGCTGTGGTGCGGTCATGCCGAGGAAAGTCCCGCTTTTCTTTTTGCTTGCAGGTGCCGCAAGAGAAGGCTGAACATCTTCGGCATCCTTGAAAAGGTCGTCCTGGTTCTGGTCGTCTTCGTACAGGGGGGCGTCGGAAAGTTCACGCAGGTTATCAAACATGGTTTACCTCGGCGCAAAGTATATCATGCGAACAACCGCAGGCGCACATCCCCAAATCGTACTGGTATGATTTTGCCATTGTCGTCGCGTATCTTCAAACTGCCATCGGTTTCCAGCCCGACCACCTTCCCTGAAACGGACTTTTCGCCTCCCATCTCGACCCGCACCTGCCTGCCGTAGTAGGCGAGTTTCTTTTCCCACGACGACAGGAACGCATCGGTCCCCATGTGCGGACGAAGGGCAATGATATTGGCGATGATGCCGTGCAATATGACATTCCGGTCAGGCATATAGCCAAGCATGTTTTCCAGGCTGGTGGCGGGGAAGCCCAATATATCCGTGGTGGGGACCGCGGCTTTTGCAATATTGACGCCCATGCCGATCACGATGCTCTGTGCCTCATCCTCGAACCAGGTGGCCTCGATCAATATACCCGCCAGTTTGCGCCCGTTCAGCAGGATGTCATTGGGCCATTTGATCTGGGGATCGAGATTAAGCGTCTGCAGGACATCTGACAGGGCCAGCGCGGCCAGGCCGACGGTCCGCGAGAGAAGCGGTTTTTCCGCCGATGTGGGTCGCAGGATCAAACTGAATGCCAGCGCTGTGCGGGGTGGTGTGAACCACGGGCGGTCCAATCTTCCCCTTCCCATTGTTTGTTCATCTGCAACGACCAGCGAAAGATCCCTGGCGCCTTTTTTCGCCCATGCCATCGCCTCGTCGTTCGTGGAGCCGATGGAGTCGAAAAAATGGATCGCGCTCAGGTTGAGGGTCGCTAGTACGGATTCAAGTTCCTGCTGGTTCATTTTGGCTCTTTTATCTGCGGTTATGGTAACACAAACCACGGGTTAATGAACCCGCCGCCCTGGCGGACCTCAAAGTGCAGGTGCGCTCCCTGCGAATTGCCGGTATTGCCGGCCGTACCGATCTGTGCGCCTGCAAAAACGCTCTGACACACACCTACAAAGTAGGTGCTCAAGTGGGCGTAGACCGTGGAATACCCGTTGCCGTGGTCAATTTGGATCACGTTACCATAACCGTAGTTCCAGCCGCCCTGCGCCATGGTCACCACACCGCTGTCGGCGGCATAGACCGGGGCGCCTTCGCCTGCGGCAATATCAATACCCAGATGCCCGGACCAGTAATCGTTGCCGGAAAGGAAGCGGCTGTCCGCGGGCCATATGAAACCGCCGCCTCCCACCGCTCCGCCCGGGCAGGCGTTCTGGCTGGTGGAGGATGTCCCCGAAGCGCCGCTGGCCACGGTCGGGACAAGCCACTGCACGAACTCGCGCTCACCGTCGGGGATCATGACCCACGTGCCCGATTCGATCTTGGGGTTCGTCAGGTCAATATCGTTGCCCGGAAACCCCAGAATCCCGTCAACGCTCGCCTTGAATTCGTTCGCGACCAATTCAAGCGTATCATTTTCCTTCCATTGATAAAAAATGCCATTGGTTGGGGGGATGTTCAGCACCTGGCCGGGTTTCAGGCTGTGCGGATCGTCCTGTAATACATCATAGTTCGCCCACAGGATCGTCTCGGGTTCCAATTTATAGGACTCAGAAATGGCAAAGATGGAATCGCCGCTCGAAACGCGATATTCGACAGGTTTGTAGCGCGGCTTATCTGCCGGGGCGCTCGTCTTGAGTTGGATATCCCGTTCAATGGAGACGAACGCTTCAGGACCGCCCAGGGCTGGCATCTGCACATCAGCCGGTTCCTCATCTGGAGCCGCGGTCGGCACGGGCGCGGAGGCCTGCACAACCGTCGTGGATCGTTTCCACGCGAACGCGCCGAACACGATCCCCCCCACGAGTACGAGCGTCACCGCCCAACTGACGATACTGAAAGCGTTGTTCTTGAAAAGTGAATCGAGTTTTGCCATTTAATGATTAAGGATGTCCCAGGTCTGACGCACCTTACCATCCGTAAGTGCGACGCGCCTCACCAACTAAGCATCTCTTCCGAGATTTTCGAGAAATTCCTGATTGTTACGTGCGCGGTCGAGACGGGTGATGATGGCCTCTGTCGCGACAGCATTATCCATGCCGGCGCCCTGGGGTTGTTGCGTGATCATTTGGATGAACATGCGCCGCATCAACCAGACACGCTGTAACAGGTCCGGACCAAGCAACAGGTCCTCGCGGCGTGTGGACGAGCGCTCGATGTCCACGGCAGGGTAGATGCGCCTCTCCTGTAATTTGCGTGAGAGATGCAGTTCCATGTTGCCGGTGCCTTTGAACTCTTCGTAGACGACATCATCCAAACGTGAACCGGTGTCCACAAGGCAGGTTGCGATGATCGTCAACGAGCCGCCTTCCTCGATATTGCGCGCCGCACCAAAGAAACGTTTGGGCGGGTACAACGCTGAGGGGTCCATACCGCCTGAAAGCGTACGCCCGGACGGGTTGACGACCAGGTTGTAGGCGCGCGCGAGGCGGGTGATCGAGTCCATTAAGATTACCACGTGGCGTCCGATCTCCACGAGCCTCTTAGCGCGCTCTAAGGCGAGTTCCGCTGTGCGCACATGGGATGTGACCGGTTCGTCGAACGTGGAAGCGACCACTTCGGCGTCCACCGAGCGGTCCATGTCGGTCACTTCCTCGGGGCGTTCGCCGATCAAGGCAACGATCAAATGTACATCTGGATATTTGGTCGAAATTGAATTGGCGATCTGCTTGAGGATGGTGGTTTTCCCCGCTTTGGGAGGTGAAACGATCAGTCCGCGCTGGCCGCGCCCGATGGGGGCGATCAGGTTGATCAGGCGCGGGGCGAGGGTATCGTGGTCGGTTTCAAGATCAAATCGTTTGTCGGGGAAGATCGGGGTGAGGTTTTCGAAAACAGGTCTTCTTGATGCTTCTTCACTGTCCAGCCCATTGATCGATTCAACTTTCAATAATCCAAAGTGACGTTCACTTTCACGCGGGGGACGCACCTGCCCGATGACCAGGTCGCCTGCCCGCAGGTCATGCCGCCGCAACTGCGCCTGCGAGACGTAGACATCCTGGTCGCTGATCCTGTAGTTCGTGGCCCGCAGGAAGCCGATGCCTTCGCTCATGATCTCCAGGATGCCGCCGCGCAGTTCGATGCCTTCCTTTTGCGCTTCCGCCTCCCGGATCATCATGGCGAGAGTCTCCTTCTTCAGGCGGTTGGCATTTGGAATGTTCAACGTCTTGGCCATGCCGCGCAGTTTGGAGAGGGGTTCGTTCTCTAGTTCGAGTATTTTCATGTTGTGTCTCTTTTGTGGAATGTTGGAATGAATGCAAGATGGACCAGCGCCCGTTCGGGCAGGCTGGGAAAATCCCTTATTTTGTTTGTGAGTGGATTGGGTGTTCTGTCAAGTTCGTGTCACGCGCCACCCGTGCGGGGTAAGTCGCCCTGAAAACGGATTGCGCAATTCGGAAATCTGTAAATCAGCGGGGGAATTGCACGTATTATAGCACCTTCGAGAGGACGGTGCAAGAACGCGTTAATCCTTTTCCAGCCGGGCTTTCAAATTTGAGAACAGGATGCGTTGTGTCCGCTTTGCCTGTTCCAGCACATAATTCTCCAGTAACCTGCCCGCCTTCACACATTGCACGGTCTGTGTGATCTGTGTCCTGCCGTCATTGGATTGCTGGAGCTTGTGGTTGAAAACGACTTCGATACCCAGCCTGCCGTGTTCATGGAACTCAAGCTCCTCATTTGGCTTTATCAGGTGGATCACCGAGTAGGTCCTGTGCCTGTAGAATAGAAGCCCCAGGAACCGAAATGTTTCCACCAGGTAAAAGGGGCGCATGAGGACGCCGTTTGCATCCTTCCTTTCCTTCAGAACATCGATCTCGGTAAGGAACGGTCGAAGCCCGATCATGTTGATCGGTTCGGAAAGATGATCGTATATCTTGTTGCGCGGGCAATCAATAAAGATGTTGAGTTCGAAAGTTCGCATTTAAGTTTTTACTTTTGTATATTATACAGTACTCTGTTTTGCAAATCCCACAAGCGGCGATACATGCCCTCGTTTTTTAGCAGGTCATCATGCCTGCCGCGCTCCACGATCCTGCCATGATCCAGCACGAGGATCTCATCCACGTTCTCCAGCCCGACCAGGCGATGCGTGATCAGCAGGGATGTCCTGCCGTGCATGATCCCGAACAGCGTATCGAGCACCTGCTTTTCGGTGATCGGGTCAAGGTTGGCGGTGGGTTCGTCGAGTATCAAAATCGGCGCGTCCTTAAGCAACGCCCGCGCGATCGCCAGCCGCTGCCGTTCGCCGCCCGAGAGCCGCAAACCCTGCTCGCCGATGAACGTGTCATATCCTTTTGGCAGGTTCATGATGAATTCGTGGATTTGTGCCGACTGTGCGGAGGACTCCATTTCCTCCTGCGTGACCCTTGGACGAGCCAGGCGCAAATTCTCACGGATGGACGTGTTGAAGAAGTAACTGTTCTGCGAGACGAGAGCGAGTCTTTTTCGGACCTCATCCTGATCCAGCGACTTGAGCGTCTCTCCGCCCAGGCTGATTTCCCCCGACTCATACTCCCAGAATCGAAACAACAGATTGGCAATGGTGCTCTTCCCCGCGCCGCTGGGACCGACGATGGCAATCGAAGTCGAAGGTTGCAGGTCGAAGGTCACATGGTCGAGGGCGGGGGTGGTGGTGTTGGGGTAGGCGAAAGTCAAATCGGTAATTTGTAATTGGTAATTCGTGACTGATAACTGTTCACTGCTTACTCGGTCACTGACCACTGGCTCCGCATCCACCACTTCAAACAGCCGCTTCGCCGCTTCGCGGGAGGCATTCCACATCTGCGCGGCAAGGGGCAGGGGATTGACCGCTTCGAACGCGGCGAATGTCATCAGGGCGAAAGTTCCCAGCATCACGCCTTGGATGTTCCCCGCCGTGACCTGCGGAATGACCAGCACGAGCATCGTCCACAGCCCGAGATTGGTGAGCAACGTCCCCAGCGCCGAGTGGACTCCGTTGATGCGCGCCATTTGTTTTTGCGAGTCCCCGTAGGCTTTGCCTGTCGAAGCAAGAAGCGCGGCTCGGTCTTCGCCGCGACCAAAGGCAAGCAAATCGGCGAGACCCTGGATGCCGTCCACGAGTTGGGATTGGAGGTCTGCGCGTTGGGTGATGAGTTGTCCTCCAGGTCGGCGGCTGACGAGTTGGGCGAGGAATGGCAGGATCAAGCCCAAAGTGAGGAAAAAGCCGAGCAGGACGAATGCAAGCGTCGGGTGGAAAGAGGCGAAGAACAGGGCGGTGAAGAGTCCCACGAGGACGGCGGTCAGGGAGGGGGAAACAACGCGGACGTAGAAATTTTCCAACGTCTCCACGTCGCCGATGACGCGGGCGAGCAGGTCGCCGCTTTTGTAGCCCATCAGGCGGGCGGGGGCGAGGGGTTCGAGGCGTTCGTAGAACCAGACGCGCAGGCGGGAGAGCAGGCGGAAGGTGACGTTGTGTGAGACGAGGCGCTCGAGGTAGCGGAAGACGGCGCGGCTGATGCCGAAGAGGCGCGTGGCGACGACGGACACGCCCAGGTCGGCGACGGAGGTGGCGATGGCGGCGGTGGAGATGAGCCACGCCGAAACGCCGATGAGCGCGACGCTGGAGCCGATGGTGAGGGCGCTGAGCAGGACGGAGAGGGCAACGAGGGACCAACTGCCTTTTAGGAAGGAGAGCAGGCGGGGGAGGATGGATGGTGATTTACGATTTACGATTTGCGATTGACGATTGGTTGTTGGTGATTGGTCCCATGGGGATGCTTCGCGATAATTGGTAATTGGTAATTGGTTGGTTTCTACTGTTGACTGATCACTGTTGACTTTTGTTTCTTGTACTTTGTATGCCTTAACCATGCTCGCGTACATGCCATTTTGGACGAGGAGTTCGCGGTGTGTGCCTTGTTCGATGATGTGACCGCCTTCGAGGACGATGATGTGATCCGCCTGGAAGATGGTGTTGAGGCGGTGGGCGATGGTGATGACCGTGCGTCCCTGCATCAGGCGGCGGGTGGATTCTTCGAGCAGGGATTCGGTCTCGGGGTCGAGGCTGGAGGTGGGTTCGTCGAGGATCAGGAGGGGGGAGTCCTTGAGGAAGGCGCGGGCGAGGGCAAGTCGCTGTGCCTGTCCGCCGCTGAGACGCGCTCCGCTTTCGCCGATGACGGTCTCGTATTGGTCGGGGAGCGTTTCGATGAAGTCGTGCAGGTGTGCGGCTTTGGCGGCTTCGATGACTTCTTCGTCGGTGGCATCTGGTTTGCCGAGGCGGATGTTGGCGGCGAGGGTGTCGTGGAAGAGGTGAGGGCGTTGGGGGACCCAGGCGATGGAAGAAGTAGGTGGTGGGAAGTGGAAAGTGGAAAGTGACGTGTGTGTGGAAATTTGTCCAGATGTTGGCTGGATGAAGCCAAGCAGGAGATTGACGAGGGTGGTTTTCCCTGCTCCTGTTTTGCCGACGAGGGCAATGTGCTGACCAGATTGTATAGTCAAGTTGACATTTTCGAGGGCGGGGGTGGATTCGCCGGGGTAGGTGTAGGAGATGTTTTCAAGTCGAACGTCAAAGGTTGAAGGTCGCAAGTTCGGATGTTTCTAACGTTTGACTTTCGACTTTTGACTCAGGAACAGGCAAATCCAAAATCGCGAAAATCTTCCTCGCCGCGGTCGTGCCCGACATCCCTGCGTGGAAGCGTGCGCCGAGCGTACGCAGCGGCATGTAGAACTCAGGCGCAAGGATGAGCAGGAAGAAGGCTTCGCGGAACTCCATCACTTTGTAGAGCAGGCGGAAGCCGATCTCGACGGCGATGATGGCGGTGCTGAGGGTCGCCAGCAGTTCGAGCGCGAGGGCGGAGAGGAACGTGATCCGCAGAACGCCGAGGGTGGTGTCGCGGTATTGGTCGCTGACCTTTTCGATGTTCTTGGCGTGGGATTTGGAGCGACCGAAGAGTTTGAGGGTGGTCAGTCCCTGCAGGCTGTCGAGGAAGTGGGCGGAGAGGCGGGAGAGGGTCTCGTATTGGCGTTTGGTGACGATCTCCGCGCCTTTGCCGATCATGATCATGAAGAAGGGGATCAACGGCGCGGTGATGAGCAGGATGATGCCCGAGAGCAAGTCCATGGGGAAGACGAAGATGAGGATGCTGATGGGAACGAGCGTGGAAATGACCAGTTGCGGCAGGTACTGGCTGTAATACGCGTCCAGCGCTTCGATACCCTCGACCGCGGCGGTGGTCAGTTCGCCTGTGCGTTGTCCGCGCGTGTAGGCGGGACCGAGTTTGAGGATGTGGTTGAAGAGCCGCTCGCGCAGGTCGGTTTTGATTCTGACGGCGACGGCATTCGCGCTGACTTCAGTGACCCAGGTGAGGAAGGCGCGCCCCGCGATGATGAGCAGGATGAGGCGGAGCCAGTCCGAGACTTGCGCGAGAGGTCTGTCCCTTGAGGA
Source organism: uncultured Chloroflexia bacterium (assembly GCA_963718215.1). Classification (GTDB taxonomy): domain Bacteria; phylum Chloroflexota; class Anaerolineae; order Anaerolineales; family Villigracilaceae; genus Defluviilinea. Next base: position 15,605 of record CAVQYK010000023.1, on the reverse strand, counting down.
AGACTCCGTCCACGGTGGAGGCTGACGAGGTAGGCTTGGCTGATGGTCAGCAGACCAGCCAAAAGTCCAGAGAGAACCGTGAGGAGCAGGGGGAGACGGGTGTCGCGGGTGAGGGTCAGAAGGCGGCGGTGCATGGGAGGTGTCAGGTTCCAGGTGTCAAGTGTCAGGTGTCAAGTGTCAGGTGTCAGGTTGGCAGGTTAAAAATTGGAAGGTTGAGGAGAGTTCGTCAACCTTCCAATTATACAGGGAATGGTTTGCCGCTTAGTCCTGCGCGCCGACGTAGACGGGGATGAGCGGGCTGGAGGGGTCGTCCACGTCCACCGACTTTTTGAGTGCGGCTTCGGTGCCTTCGCGGGCGAAGCGCATACATGAGTTTGATCATGATGACCGTCAGGGCGGCGTAGATGGCGGTGAACCCGACCAGGCTGATGCTCACGTCGGCAACGGTCAGGTTGGGCGAGACGGCTTGCGCGGTGGTCAACAAGCCCTGCACCACCCACGGCTGGCGTCCCATTTCGGTGGTGACCCAGCCCGCCACGCCCGCGATGAAGGGCAGGGGGATGACATACGGCATCCACTTGAGCCATTTGACCAGTTTCGGCGACCAGTCGCGCGCGATGACGAGCAGGGCAAAGGCGGAGACGGCGAGGATGACGAACCCGAAGGCGACCATGATGCGGAACGACCAGTAGGTGGCGACCATCAGCGGGATGTAATCCCCTGGACCGTACAGCGCCTCGTACTCTGCCTGGAGGTCGTTCACGCCTCGGACCTCACACTCGAAGTTGTTACACGCCAAAAAGCTCATCAAATACGGGATGCGGATTGACCAAACCTCCCGCTTGCCTGTCAGGTCGCCGATGGTGAGCAGGGAGAAGGAGGCGGGCTGTTCGGTCTCCCAGATGGCTTCGACGGCGGCGAGTTTCATCGGCTGGTAGAGGCGCATCTCCTGTCCCTGCTCGTGACCGGTCATGATCAGGGCGAAGGCGGCGATCAAGCCGACGATGGCTCCAGCCGTGAAGGACGGCTTGAACACGTCCAGTTCGCGCTTGCGGAGGATGTACCAGGCGCTGATGCCGAGCAGGAAGACCGCCGCGGTGGCGAATCCCGCCGCGATGGCGTGCTGGAACAACAGCCAGCCTTTCGGGTTGGTGACGAGGGCGAGGATGTCCACCAACTGCGCGTTGCCCGTCTCGGGGTTGATGACGTAACCGACCGGGTGCTGCATCCAGCCGTTGGCAAGCAGGATCCAGACCGAGGAGAGCAGACTGCCGATCGCCGCCATCCAGATCGAGAACAGGTGGACGCGCTGGGAGACGCGTCCCTCGCCGAAGATCCAGATGCCGATGAAGACCGACTCGAGGAAGAAGGCGACCATCGCTTCGATCGCCAGCAGGGAGCCGAACACGTCCCCGACGAAGCGGGAATACTCCGACCAGTTCATGCCGAACTGGAATTCCTGCACGATGCCTGTGACTATCGCCCATGCCAAAGTTGACCAGGAACAGTTTGCCCCAGAACTTTGCCATGCGGCGGTAGCGTTCCTCGCCCGTGCGGTAGTACAGGGTCTGGAAGATCGCAACGAACCAGATCAACCCGAGGGTGAGGGGAACGAACAGGAAGTGGAAGGCGGTTGTGACGCCGAACTGAATGCGGGAAAGGGTGACTACGTCCATGGGAACCTCTACTAAAGTTTGCTCAGAGTGACACGCTATTTGTGAAACAAGACACAATTTATGGCAGTATCTTACCTAATCAGACCCTTTTTGTGGTTAATTTCACTTTAGAACTTTTTTACGAATCAAATATTTCGTTAATGAATGAAAAAACTCACCCCGAAAAGCCTGGGGTGAGTTGAAAACACGAACTGGATTGGGACTTAGTAGACCAGCGTCTTCTTATCGGTGCTGACGCGCTTGCGGAACATGTAGTACGTCCAGCCCTGGTAGGCGAGCACGATCGGGACGAAGATCAGGGCGACGATGGACATGACCGTCAACGTGTATTGCGAGGAGGAGGCGTTGTAGATGGTGAGCGACCAATCCGGGTTGAGGCTGGAGATCATGACGCGCGGGAACATCAGCGTGAAGAAGGTGACCTGCGTCAACACGATGTGGAGCGAGGTCATGATGAACGCCCAGCCTTCCATCTTGCGGTTGATGAAATAGATCGTGACCAGCAGGGCGGCAAAGGATGCGATCGGCGTAATGCCCGGGTTGATGCCGAGTTTGGTGCGGATGTCGGTGTAGAAGTAGGTGGCGATAAGCAGGAGCGTGGTGACGACCACGGCAGCGATGTACAGTTTTTTGGAGAGCGCAATGGCGCGTTCGCGCATTTCACCTTCCAGTTTCAAGCCGAGGAAGTTCGCTCCGTGCAGGAGGAACACGACAACAGTTGTCAAGCCGCCGATCAAGCCGTAGGGGTTGAGCAGATTGATGGTCGCCATGACGCCGCTCGTACTGACGTAGTTCATATCCGCGTCGATGGGCACGCCTCTGGCAAGGTTGGCAAACGCCGCGCCCAGCAGGAGCGCCGCCAGGAATGAACCGACCGCGATCATCCAGTCGAAGCGGTTGCGCCAGCGCGGTTCCCGGTCCTTCGAGCGGTATTCGAATGAGATGCCACGGATGATCAACCCGACCAGGAGCAGGAAGAGGGCGATGTAGAAGCCGCTGAACATGGTGGCGTACCAGTGCGGGAAGGCGGCAAAGGTCGCGCCGCCGGCGGTCAACAGCCAGACTTCGTTGCCGTCCCAGGTGGGTCCAATGGTGTTGATGATGGCGCGGCGTTCCTCGTCCTTTTTGCCGAGGAAGGGCAGGAGCATGCCCACGCCGAAGTCGAAGCCTTCGAGGAAGAAGAACCCGATCCACAGAATGGCGATCAGGATGAACCACAGGATTTGAAGAGTTTCGTATGACATGTTGAGCCTCCGGGTCAGTCGTCCGCGCCGACGAGGGCGGGGGCAACATCGACAGATTCGTGCATGGCGGCTTCAGGTCCCGCCTTGGCATATTTGAGCATGAGTTTGACCATGGCAAACGCCAGTGAGCCGTAAACGGCTGTGTAGCCGATCAATGAGATGAGCAGGTCAAGGGTGGTGAGGTTCGGGGAGACGGCATCCTGCACTTTGAGCAGGCCGAAGACGATCCAGGGTTGGCGTCCCATTTCGGTCAGGATCCAGCCTGAGGCGTTGGCAAGATACGGGAGGGCGAGCGCTCCGAACGGCACCAGTTTCAGCCACTTGGCGTTTTCATAATCCTTTTTGCGGGTTGCCCAAAGGAAGAAGGCGGATGCGCCCATCATGACAAAACCGAAGGTCATCATGATGCGGAAGGTCCAGTAGGTGACAACCATCAGCGGGATGTAGTCACCGGGACCGTATTGTGCGGCGGCCTCTGCCTGGAGTTCATTGACGCCCTTCACTTCGCAATCGAAGTTGTTACAGGCCAGGAAGCTGAGCACGCCCGGGATGCCGATCTGGCTGGTGCGGAACGACCAGACCTCCTGTTTGCCTGTCAGGTCGCCGATGGTGATGATCGAGAAGTCGGCGGGAGCCGAGGTTTCCCAGTGCGCCTCGATGGCCGAGAACTTCATCGGCTGGTTTTCGAACATGAACTGACCCATGGTGTGACCGCCAAGGAAGACCAGCACGCTGGCGACCAAACCGACCACTGCCGCCATCTGGAATGAACGCTTGAAGAAATCAACGTTCTGTTTGCGGACGAGATGCCAGGCGCTGACCGCCAGGATCAGGAAGGCCGCCATCGCCAGACCATCGGAGATGGTGTGCCAGAAGAATATCCAGCCCTTGGTGTTGCCGATCAGGGCGAAGAAATCTACCAGTTCGGCGCGGCCGTTGGCTTCGTTGATGACGTATCCGACCGGGTGTTGCATCCAGCCGTTCGCAAGCAGGATCCAGAGCGCAGACAGGTTCGAACCGATGGCGACGAGCCAGATCGAAGCGAGGTGAACCTTCTCAGGGATGCGTCCCTCGCCGAAGATCCAGACGCCGAGGAAGGTCGATTCCATGAAGAAGGCCAGCAAAGCCTCGATCGCCAGCGGAGCGCCGAAGATGTCGCCGACGTAGCGGCTGTATTCGCTCCAGTTCATGCCGAACTGGAACTCCTGCACGATGCCTGTCACCACGCCGATGGCGAAGTTGATCAGGAACAACTTGCCCCAGAACTTTGTCATCTTGCGCCAGGTTTCGTCGCGGGTTTGATAATAGCGGGTTTGCATGAACGCCACGAACCAGCCCAGTCCCAGCGTCAATGGGACGAACAGCCAGTGATAGATGGTGGTGAGAGCAAACTGCAATCGAGAAAGTGTGACGGGGTCCATAGACTCTCCTTGAAAAATATTTCATACAACGTCCCGAAGGTTCGTGCGACTCAACAAGCTTATCGAAGAAAACCTTCGGGTCGTTTACATCTCAACTAAACAAAACTTGGCACTACCATGGGGATGCCAAGCGACTTCTTTCACCAGATCTTCGAACGAAATGGACGCCATCTCACGCATCATCGCCGCCTGGACGCGTCCCCACTTCGAACGGACCGGGCAGTTGGACTGGAACGGGCAGTCATCCTCACCCTTTACCTGCATACACTCCGAAAGCAGGATCGGTCCCTCGAACGCTTCCACCACTTCCTTCAGGTTGATCTGCGAGGCGGGGCGGGGGAGCATCAACCCGCCATCGCGCCCCGGGAAGGTGTTAACCAGCCCCTCGCGCGCCAGTTGCGCCACGATGCGGGTCATGAACGCCTTGGGGATCAACATTTCCTGCTGGATCTCGGCGCTCGAAAGCCGCACACCCTCGCCGCGCTGGGCAAGTGCAAGGATCACACGGACGGCGTAATCGGTTTGGCGGTTGATCTTGAGCATTGGATTATCCTGTAAAAAACCATTACATTAAAGGTAAACGTTTACCCCGATTGTAAACATTTATGATTAACGGGAAATGTGTAATTTGTCACAAAAGCGATGTTATGGAAGTAATATGCAAAATCCCCCCATTTTCATCCGCGTTTATATCGTTTGTTCAATCGGTTGTTGCGGATGTTATAATCCCTGAAAATTCCCTGTAGAGGTGTGCATTGATTAGACCCTGTAATTTTTTCGATCGGTAATTTTTCACTCCGTTGGTACGGCGTGATCGTGATGATCGGCGTCATTGTCGGTTCGTTGATGGTCGAGCGCGCGCTCAAGCGCAACGGCGAAAACCCGGAAAGCATCTGGGATGCGTTGGTATGGTGGGTTTCCTTCGGACCGACCATCAAAACCCCGATTGGCAATTTTCGATTAGGCTTGCCCCTTGGTGTCCTGCCGATGGGCATCATCGGCGCCCGGTTGTGGTACGTGCTCAACGACATGCTGGGAGGCAACACCCGCTACATGGACGATCCATCGCAGATCTACAAGGTCTGGGAAGGCGGATTACACATCTATGGCGGCCTCCTGCTCGGTGCTGTGGTACTTCTATTGTTCCTGCGCAGTCGAAATCTCGATCCCTGGCTGTTCCTGGACGCGGCAGGACCGGCGGTGCTGGTTGGGCAGGCGATCGGACGCATCGCCAACTTCATCAACCAGGAGTTGTACGGTCCGCCGACCACGCTCCCGTGGGGAATCCCCATCGATTCCGTTCACCGCCTGCGTGAATTTGCGAATCTGCCCGAATCGACCCGCTTCCACCCGACCTTTGCCTACGAGATGCTGTGGAACTTTGCCGCGGCTGGATTCCTGCTCTGGCTTTGGAACCGCTACAAGGAGGAGATCAAACCCGGGACCATCTTTGCCGGCTGGCTGATGCTGGCTGGCATTGGCCGCGTGTGGATCGAATACTTCCGCCCCGACCAGCCGAAGATCGGAGATACCCCCATCAGTTATTCGATGGTCGCCGCGGCTTTGATGGCGGTTTCCGGTGCCATCCTGTTGATGATCCGTTACAAGGCGCTCAACCCGGCAGTTTGCCGAAAACTGGGCGGATGAATACCGGATCGCCGGGCAGTTCCCGTCAAAGCCAGAGAATGAACCTGAAGAGGAAGAAGTTGAAGAGGAAGAGAAGCCTCGCGTAAGAAGGGTTGCCCCGAAAAAGTCCCCCGCGGAGGAAATCCCAGTAGATGAAAATCGCCCGAGAAATTCGGGCGATTTTTTGTTATGCAAATTGAATAACGCGCTGGGATCTAATCCGTGGCGTGGATGTTTTCGACCTTGCGCTCGGGCGGGTTCGTCTTCGCGTTTGTCAAAGCTTGAAGCGTTCGAAAATGTCGGCGTATAGCTCAACGATCTGTTCGCGCGTGAAGCCCATCTCTTTATAAGAATAGACGTGGTCGCTGTTGAAGGATAGGGTCTCTTTGACGGCTTCGTCCACGATGACGTCGAGGCCGGGTTTGTCGGGGTAGCCGAACTGCTCATAGAACGCGCGCAGGACCGCCTCCGGGCGTTGGATCAGGTCGTCGTAGTTCAGGACCAGGTTGCGGGGCGAGGGATGCGAGTCCAGGTATTGGAGCGGGTGGCGGTACCAGTGCTGGGTCATGTCCACGATCTCGTCCAGGTACAGCCACGTCTCCCTGGGGTCGGTGAATTGGCGGCGGGCGTAGTTGATCCACGAGACGGTGGAGGGGAGCATGTCCAGCGGGTTGCGGACGAGGTAGATGATGCGGGCTTCGGGGAAGAATTCCATGAGCGTTTCGATCTTGGCGCTGAAGGCTGGATTCTTCGCCACGAAATATTTCTTGCCCGTGGCATACATGTGCCGCTGTAACATGGACTTGTAGAACGCCATGATGCGGCGTTTGTGTGCGGGGCTGAGGGCTTCGTCGAAATGCTGGTAATTCGGGAACTCGTCCATGAAGGGGAAGAGGAAGGTGACGAAGTACCCGTCCCAGATGTGCAGGTGGATGTTCTCGTCCTCTTCGGGCTGGAAGAACGAGATCTGGTGGATCTTGATCTTGCCCAGCGTGGCGCGGTCGAAGGCATGGAGGAAGCGGTGCAGAAAACCGCCAAGATATTTTTTGTCGAGGCGCGCGACGAACTGCGTGATCTTCTTCTGCGTGACGGAGGGCGTCAGGTAGATATCCCAGGTGGTCAGGCTGGTGAAGGTTTCCGAATCGCGCGAGAGCAGGCGGTGCAGGAAGGTGGAACCGCTGCGCAGGTTGCCGAGGATGAAGAGCGGTTTTTCGATGGGATGTGTTTTGTAGGCAGGGAAGAAAATGTCGTCGAGCCAGAAACAGAACCAGTGAATCAGCGAGCCGGGGATCCAGATCAGGTAAAACAATGCCAGGAAGATGATCCGTTTTCGAACGAGGCGGGCGGGGGTGTTTCTTGAATTGAAGACAGAGCGATAGAATGTACGCCAGAACAGGCGGAAGTTGTAGTGCATGTAGAAGTCGGTTTCCTTTAGGTTACATGGAAGAAGCCCGTTGAAGGGCTTCTTCTTTGCTATTCTAACAGGAAATCGAGTTTTGGAATGCAGGAGCTTGCTCCTGCAAATACGCCAGCAAGCTGGCTGACTCCAAACGCTACCGCACTTTCATTCCAACCCGCTCAAATACCCCACCAGCAGCCTCACGCCGAATCCGCTGGCCCCTTTCGGGCAGTAGGGCATTTCACTGTCCCAATCGGAGACGCCGGCGATGTCAATGTGCGCCCAGGGAGTTTTATCGTCCACGAACTGCCTGAGGAAGGTCGCGCCGATGACCGGGGAAGCCTTGGGGATGCCCGCCGAGTTTTTCATGTCCGCGTCCACGCTCTTGATCATGTCGAAGTATTCCTCGTCCAGGGGCATGCGCCACAGACGTTCGTGGGTCGCCTCGCCCGCGGAAGACAGGGCATTCGCAAGTTCGTCGTTGTTCGAGAACAACCCGGCGCGGTTCGAACCGAGCGCAGTGACGATGCCGCCGGTCAGGGTTGCCACGTCGATCATGGCGCGCGGATCGAAGTTCTGTTGCGCGTAAGCGAGCGCGTCGCACAGCACCAGCCGTCCCTCCGCGTCGGTGCTGATGATCTCCACGGTCTTGCCCCAGAGTGTTTTGAGGATGTCGTTCGGGCGGTAGGCGATATCCGAGATCATGTTCTCTGACGCGGCCAGGATGCCCACCAGCGGAATTTGGAGATTCAACTTCGCGGCGGCGACCATCGTCCCCAGCACAGCCATCGCGCCGCACTTGTCATATTTCATGCCGACCATGCCGAGCGTGGTCTTGATGGAGTATCCGCCCGTGTCGAAGGTGATGGCTTTGCCGACCAATGCGACAGGCTTCGCCTCACTCTTAACGGACGGCTGGTACTCCAAAACGATCAGACGCGACGGGTTGGCGGAGCCCTGTCCCACTGCGACGATGGCTCCCGCACCCATCTCCGCGAGTTGCTTGTCGTCGAGGACCGTGCATTTGAGTCCCGTTTCCTTTGCCAGTTCCTGGACTCGCTCCGCCAGGGTGACCGGGTTGATGACGTTGGCGGGTTCATGTGCCCAGGCGCGCGCGAGGTTGGTCGCTTCGCAGATGACCGCGGCGCGTTCCAGTGTTGATTTGAGCGACTCGTCGAGGAAATAAACCGTCGCGGGAGTCGGCTCGTCCTTTTTGGATTTGTGCTTGTCGAAGCGGAAGGAGCCGAGCAGGATCCCTTCGGCGAGGGCAAAGGCAATTTGGTCAGGGGCAAGCCCAAGCTTGTCCTGAGCGGACACGAAGGGTCCGAAAGAAGCGGGGTCGATGCCGAGTTCGGTCACCTTGTTTTTAGCGATCCATTTGGCGAGCGAACCTCCCGCGCGGCGGAACGTCTCGAGCGTGACCTTGTCCTTCCCGCCGACGGAGAGGGTGGCGGTCTGGTCGGCCGGGTTGAAGCGGATTTCGCCGACCTCTTTACCTGGCGTGCTGGGACTGATCTCTTGGGGCGCGGCGGCAAGCGTGACGCGTATCCCCTGCATGTTCCTGGTTTTGTTTCGATGGTGATGTGACTCATTGTTCCTCCAAAAAATAAGGTGACAATCACCTGTCAGGCAACTGTCACCTCTTGATATGCGCCCTCCTGCGTTTGGATGGGCATGACGATGGCTTCATGCAGGTGATTATACTTGCACGAAACCGAACTTTGGATGCTTATTTGAAGCCTTCCTCTTTCCTGAACCGTTCGTAGCCTTTCTTCGTTAACGAGGCAAGTTCCTTGAACAGTGCGGGTTCGACCTGCTTGAAGTTGAAACAGGACTTGCCCTGCATCCGCTTTTTGAGTTCAGGGCTGATGCCATCGAGCAGGTCGGGGTACATGTAGACGGGCATGAGGTAGAAGGAGACGTAGTTCTTCTTGATGTGGGTCGAGCCGAAGTACAGTTCCTTCCTCCATTTTTCGCTGTATGGACCCTCGAGGTAGTACACGTCAGCCGTGTCACTCTTGACGGTCAGTTTGGGGGCGAAGGGTTTGAGAATCTTTTTCAGTTGTTCGAATACCGGGGCAAAATCGTTTTTTGGGGACATGTCAACTCCTTTCTAAGGTGAAACCAATATTCTGATATAGATCGGGTCGCCGAAGGCGAGTCCGTTCGGGTCAAAAGCCTGCCAGGCGGATTCGTAAAGCCCTTCCTCGAAAGGCGCGGTGAAATTGATCTGGATCGTGACCTGCGTGCCGGATCTGGCTGGGTAGAGGGCGACTTCTTCCGGTGCGCCCAGCACGGCTCCGCCGGTGTGCCGCAAGCGGTACCCGGATGTCCAGTTGCAGGTGCCGCTGTTTTCGACGCGCCATTGTTTGTCCACCGAAGAGCCGAATGGGACAAATGAATTGTCGGGGATGGTGAGGTCTTCGATGAACGAGAGTCCGTTGACGCAGTTCGACTGGTCAAGGGTCGGGATGGCGGTGGGTAAAAGGGGGATCACCCGTATCAGGTCGGTGGTGGGGGTGGGGATGATGATAAGGGTCGGTTCGATGAGCGGCGCCTGGCTTGTAGGCGGGATGAACGGCGTCGGTGCGGGGGCAGGGGCGCAGGCTGAGGCCAGGACCAGAGTCCAAAGAAACGGGAGCAGGTATCGGCGGGGCATGCGGCGTAGCATATCACAAATAAAAAGGGCGACCCGTTTGCGAGTCGCCCATACGGGTTTATGCTTCGTCGTCCGAGCCTGAGTCGTCGTCGCCTCCGCCGATCTCGAGCGGGAGGGCGATCTCGCCGCTCATGGCTTTCTGGCGGATGACGCCTTCGATCTCGCCCATCAGATCGAGGTTCTGACGGAGGAAGTCCTTGGCGTTCTCGCGTCCCTGACCCAGACGGATATCGCCGTAGGAGAAGAAGGCGCCGCGCTTCTGAACGACCTCGAACTTGGTCGCCAGATCGAGGACATCGCCAGCCTTGGAGATGCCTTCGTTGAACATGATGTCGAATTCGGCGGTGCGGAACGGGGGCGCAACCTTGTTCTTGACGACCTTGACGCGGGTGCGGTTGCCGATGACCTCGTCACCCATCTTGATGGCCTGGATGCGGCGCACATCGAGGCGCACGGAGGCGTAGAACTTGAGGGCATTGCCGCCGGTGGTGGTTTCGGGGTTGCCGAACATGACGCCGATCTTCTGGCGGAGCTGGTTGGTGAAGATGACGGCGGTCTTGGTCTGGTTGATGGCGCCGGAGAGTTTGCGAAGCGCCTGCGACATGAGCCGTGCCTGCACACCCATGGTGGCGTCACCCATGTCGCCTTCGATCTCGGAGCGGGGCACAAGCGCTGCGACCGAGTTGACCACCACAATATCCACGCCGCCCGAGCGGACGAGGGTTTCGGTGATCTCGAGCGCCTGTTCACCGGTATCGGGCTGCGAGACGAGCAGGTTGTCGATGTCCACGCCGACGCGGGCGGCATAGACCGGGTCGAGGGCGTGCTCCATGTCAATGAAGGCGGCAGTGCCGCCCATCTTCTGGACCTCGGCGATGATGTGCTGGCAGATGGTGGTCTTGCCCGAGGATTCGGGTCCGTAGATCTCGGTGACGCGCCCGCGCGGGATGCCGCCGATGCCGAGGGCAATATCAAGGGAGAGAGAGCCGGTGGGGTAGGCTTCGGTCTCCATGTGTTTGGCTTCGCCGAGGCGCACGATGGAACCGTCGCCGTAGCGTTTGAGGATGTCGCCGACGGCTTTATCGAGCACGGCGCGCCTGGCGCTGACGTCGCTGGTTGAAATCTGTTCTTCCGCCGCGGCGGATGCTTTTGATCTTCGAGGGGCCATGTTATTTCTCCAAATACTAGTGTACGTGTCGGATTTGTGTGTAGCCGAGAGTATAGCACAGATGTTCTGTCCGTCAAGGTTTCAGGTTTTATGCAGGGCACGTGGTTACCAGGGTCCGATCAGGCTGGCGACCCAAAGGAAAATGTAAAGCAGAAAGGGCGGCGCGAAGGATAAGCCCGAAAGCACGCCTGCCAGGACATTTTTACGTTTGGCGTAGGCGATCCACGCAATGATGATGAGGATCAACGGGATGATGGGGTACGACCAGACCGCGATGACGATGGTCCACGCTTCGGCGGTCACGCCCGAGTCGAAGGCCATGACGGAGAGTCCCGCCACGAGCAGCCAGATGACGAGCGAGCCGAGGGCGAGGAGTTGGGAGAGGATCATCCAGATGAGAAGCCCGGTCCGTTTGGGAGGAGGAGTGGGGGATTCGGTCATTGGGGAGTCCATGTTTCCATTTATGCTCCCTTCGCCGTCCCCGGCGAAGGAGTAACCATGAGCCATTCGTTTATATCTGTAATTTCAATAACAGGCTTTCTTCCATAATCATAGAAACCTGCGCTCGAATACGGATAATCCGCTCTATCTTCTGCCAGTTTCCACTCCTTTGCCATGGGGTTTTGGTGAATATAATCCATTTTCTGTTGGAGAAAATCCATGGAGAAAATATTTTTTGCCTGAATGTCCTGCCAGATGCTATGTTCATGTCTATCATCGCGTTTCCGTTGGTGAAATAAATCCAACATGTCCTTTTGTTTGTCAGCACGAAGTTTTTTCAGGATTTCATGGGCTGTGAAAGAACCAAATTGTTGAACGATTTCTCCAATCGAGTCATGTTCGGGTTTTAGGATTGCATGGAGGTGGGAAGGCATTATTACGAAAGCAAAAAGAAGAATTCGTTTTTGCTCCTGCATCCATGCCAGAGAGTTCAAAGGGATGTTGATGTATTCTGGCGTGATGAAAAGATGTTTCCAATCCATGATCGAAGCAGTGATGAAATAGAGGTGTGTAGGGTCGTGGAAGGAGGAAAAGGTCATATCTAATATTCCCTTCGCCGCCGAGGACGGCGGCTTGAGCAATTACCAGCTCCTTTCGCCGTCATCGGCGAAAAGTTTTGCATGTGTTATCTTGATTTTGGAGGTTATCCGCCGCCGAGGACGGCGGCAGGAGCACTCTAAATAATCTTCAAATTCGCCAGGCTTGCCGACAGGCGTTTGATGCCAACACTAGTTGAAAACCACGTCCACGATCTCGTCGTCGTCCTGGATGCGGCTGTCGAGGACGATGCCTTCACCCCAGGTCGAGTGCTTGACACGGGTCCCGGCGCGGTACGAGGCTTCTCGGACGGAGGCAGACTGGGGCCGGGTGTGAAGCGACCACTTCGACTCGGGCACGCTTCCTTTTAGACTTCGGCCTGTGCGCGTGCGGCCGGCGAGCAGGTCCGCAGGGACGTCATCCAGGAAACGCGAGGGATAGGTCTCTTCGAACGAGCCGCGCCCGCCGCGTTGGATCGAACGGACGAGGTAGAGTTTGTCTTTGGCGCGCGTGATGCCGACGTAAAAAAGGCGGCGCTCCTCCTCCATTTGTTCGGGTTCGTCGAACGAACGGCTGTGCGGCAGGATGCCGTCATCGAGACCGACGATGAAGACCGCGCCGAACTCGAGTCCCTTGGCGGCGTGGAGGGTGAGCAGCGTGGGGACGTTGCCCTCGGAGATGGTGTCCTGGTCGGAGATGAGCGCGATGTTTTCGAGGAACTCATCGAGCGTGCGTGTGGAATATTCCTCGGCGAGGCGTTTGAGTTCGAGCACGTTCTCCCAGCGGTCTTCGCCTTCTTCCGAGTTGTCGTCGATGTATTCCTTGAAGTTGATGTCGCTGACGATGCGGTCGAAGAGTTCGGGGATGGTGAGCGAACCCGCCGCGACGCGCCAGGTCGCCAGCATGCCTCCGACATCGGAGAGCGAGATGGCGGCACGGCCTGTGAACGCCGACCAGTAGGGAGAGTCCGCGCCGCGGGCGAGGTCGAGCAGGACTTCGCCGGGTTGCAGTTCGTTCTGGCGGGCGACAATGTGAAGCGTGGTGAGGGTCTTGTCGCCGATGCCGCGCGGCGGGACGTTGATGATGCGGTCGAGGCTGGCTTCGTCGGCGGGGTTGTGGACGAGGCGCAGGAAGGCGATGATGTCCTTGACTTCGCGGCGTCCATAGAAGCGTTGCGCGCCGACGAGACGATACGGGAGCCGCGCCTGCAAAAACGCCTCTTCCAGCAGGCGCGACATGGCGTTGGTGCGATACATCACCGCACAATCGCCCGGCTCGAATTGACGCGAGGCAACGAGTTGCGCGATGGTATCCACAACGAAGGATGCTTCGGCGTAATCGTCGGGCGCTTCGTAGAAGAAGATCTTCTCGCCCTGCGCCTCGGTCTGTGAACAGTTGTTTGCGTTTGCGGTTCTTTGCGCGGTCGATCACGCCCATGGCCGCGTTGAGGATGGTCTGCCTGGAGCGATAATTCTGCTCGAGCAGAATGGTCTGCGCGTCGGGGAAGTCCTGCTCAAAACGCTGGATGTTGCGCCAGTCCGCGCCGCGCCAGGCGTAAATCGATTGATCCGGATCCCCCACGCAAAAGATGTTTTTGTGATGCGAAGCCAGTTCCTTCACCAGCGCGTACTGCGCCAGGTTCGTATCCTGGAACTCGTCCACCAGCACGTGGCGGAAACGCTGGGCATATTTATCGCGCACCGACGGGTTGCCTTCCAGCAGGCGTGCGGTGTAGAGCAGGATGTCGTCGAAGTCCACGGCGTTGCTGGCGACGAGTCGCTTTTGGTATTCGATGTAAACACGCGCTTCACCACTTCGTCTTTATAAGTGACGATCGGGTAATGGTCCGCGTCCGATCAGTTCATTCTTGGCGCGCGAGATGGCGGCATGCACGCTGGCAGGGCGGTACAACTTCTCGTTGATGTTCAATTCACGGATGACGCTTTTGACAATGCGTTCCTGGTCGTCGGAGTCGAAGATCACGAAGTTGGACTGGATGGGGAGGTGGTCGGCTTCACGGCGCAGGATCCGCGCGCAGATCGAGTGGAAGGTGCCGAGCATGATCCCCTCGATGGCCTGGTCGGGGAGCAGTTTGCGGACTCGTTCCTGCATCTCCTTTGCGGCTTTGTTGGTGAAGGTGACGGCGAGGATCTGCCACGGGCGGACTCCCTCCTCCGCGATGAGGTAGGCGATGCGCTGGGTCAGCACCCGCGTCTTGCCGGACCCGGTCCTGCCACGACCAGAACGGGTCCCTTCTCCGCTGTGACCGCGGCGCGTTGTTGCTTGTTGAGTTTGTCGAGAAAGTCCATGAGAAATAAAAGTAAGGGCGGGTCATCAGACCCTGCCGCATGGGATAGTGGGCTTAGAGTTGAGATGTACAGTTCGGGCAGCGCGTGGCTTTGAGCGGGATGGTGCTGAAGCAGTGCGGGCATTCCTTGGTGGTGGGCGCCGCGACGGGTTCCGGTTTCTTCATCCGGTTCATCGCCCGCACCAGCAGGAAGATGACGAACGCCACGATGACGAAGTCCACGATGGCTTGGATGAACAGGCCGTAGTTGAGGGTGGCGGCGCCTGCGGCCTGGGCGGCCTCGAGCGTTTCATAGGCGTTCCCGTCGAGGGAAGCGAACAATCCGCTGAAACTGAGTCCGCCAAGTAGAAGCCCGATGAGCGGCATCAAGACGTCGTTCACGAGCGAAGCGATGATCTTCCCGAATGCGCCGCCGATGATCACGGCAATTGCCAGGTCCATGACGTTGCCGCGCATGGCAAAATCCTTGAATTCTTTAAACATTTCTGCCTCCTGTGGAGAATGATCGAACGAGTTCATTCTACCGTTTGGGGAGGGGGATGTCAACGAAACAGGGAAAATTAAGGGAATCTAAGTGCCCCCTGTGTATCGTCCATGCTCAAGTATCATTTTATATAGTTCTGGAGAACTGTTTTTTAGGTAAATATTTGTCCAGATGCCCCATTTTAGGGTAGTGCTGTTGACGCTCGGGTGGAATTAGTTATAATTCTATCCTGGCGAAGAACAACATGCATAGAAGAGAATGATGTTCAGAAACAGATGTTGTTGCAAAAGAGTGACTTACGAAAGGAGGTCCGGACGGGAGAAGAGAAAAGTTGTTCGTGCAAGTTGAAGAAGTACCCTTACGTTCCAAACTAATATTTATGGAGGAGGATTCTCATGAAGAATCGAATTATGACGGTTTTGGGTCTGTTGATTGTTTTGAGCATGGTGCTCGCCGCGTGCGCGCCTGCCGAAACAGCCACGACCGAACCTGAACCCCAGGCGCCGACTGAAGCGCCTGCTGTTGAACAACCCACTGAAGAGCCTGCACCTACCGCCGAACCCACACCTCCCCCGACCACCC